>CAJYPV010000035.1 GCA_913776825.1 Burkholderiaceae bacterium | reverse complement strand
ACTCGAACTTCCAGTGGAGCACCACCAGCCGCGACGTGAAGGACGGCAAGGCCGATCATTTCAGCCGCGAGCCCGAACAGGTGAAGGCGTTCCGCGACACCTGGGCGGACGGCATCCACAGCTACCTGACCTATCTGCGCGACCGGCTGACCGTGGCGCGCGATCTGCTGACCGAAAGCGGCAGCGTGTTCGTTCAGATCGGCGACGAGAATGTCCATCGCGTGCGGGCGCTGATGGATGAGGTGTTTGGAGACGAGAACTTCGTCGCAGAGATCATATTCGCTAAGACCACCAGCACTTCAACAGACCGACTTGCGGCCACCGCTGATTACTTAATTTGGTTTGCAAAAGATGCAGCCAGAGTGAAATACCGGCAAAGATATCGTTCAAAAGTTCTCGGTGGTCCGGGCGCTTCGGATTACAACATGCTCCGTTCGGCCGATGGGAGTAGCCGTCCTTTGACCAGTGAGGAAATTGAAGATCCCGAAGGTCTAGCTGAGGGATCTTCAATTTTCACATTAGACAATATAACAAGTCAACGTCCTGCGGGTGATGGAGACCTTCGCCTCTTCGAGTGGGGAGGAGCGAAGCTCGGTCCAGGGAAAGGCACCTTCAAAACTGACCTTGCGGGGATGATCCGGCTTGGAAAAGCTGATCGTCTTGGCCGCCGAGGTACGTCGTTTCGATATGTTCGTCACCTAGCGGATTTTAGTGTGGTCCCCGCGTCGAACGTCTGGATGGACACCGTAATTGCAGGCTCAAGGTCTGGCGAGAAAACCTACGTTGTTCAAACCGCGCCAACAGTAGTCGAACGCTGCATCCTGATGACCACTGACCCCGGCGATCTCGTCCTCGATCCCACCTGCGGCTCCGGCACCACCGCCTATGTTGCCGAACAATGGGGTCGCCGCTGGATCACCATGGATACCAGCCGGGTCGCGCTGGCGCTGGCCCGCGCGCGGATCATGGGCGCGCGCTATCCTTGGTATCTGCTCGCCGACAGCCGCGAGGGGCAGCTGAAGGAGGCTGAGGTCACGCGGCAGGTTCCGCGCGACACGCCCACCTATGGCCGCATCCGTCAGGGCTTCGTCTACAAGCGCGTGCCGCACATCACCCTGAAGTCGATCGCCAATAATGCCGAGATCGACACGATCTGGGCCGCCTATCAGGAAAAGCTGGAGCCGTTGCGAGAAGAAATCAATGCTGCGCTGGGTACCAATTGGCAGGAATGGGAAATCCCGCGTAACTTGAACGAGCAGCAGGACGCATCCACTGCGACAATAGGCAGTTTGCCGTTCACGCTTGTCGAAGCATGGGAGCACGCTCACGCTAACACCTCGACGCGGCTGCAACCACGCACACCGCCGAATACCCCCACAGGGCTCCACGCTACCTGGTGGGCGCTGCGCATCGCTCGCCAGAAGGAGATCGACGCCTCGATCGCCGCCAAGGCGGACACGGAATATCTCTACGACCAGCCCTATGAGGACAAGGCGCGCGTGCGTGTCGCCGGGCCGTTCACGGTCGAGAGCCTGTCGCCGCACCGCGTCCCCGCCGTCGATGTCGACGACAGCCTGTTCGACGAGCTGGAAGCCGCCGAGGGCCGCCGCCAGAAGAACGCCGCCGCGCCGGAAAGCGCTGACTTCGCCGAAATGGTTCTGGAGAACCTCAAGCGCTCCGGCGTGCAACAGGCGCACAAGGCCGATCGGCTGGTCTTCTCCTCGCTCAAGCCCTGGCCGGGCAAGTTCGTCTGCGCCGAGGGCGCGGTGCGCCAGGCGAGCGAGGGCGAAGGCGATACGCTGGCCGACAGCCCCACGCGCCGTGCCGCCATCCTGGTCGGCCCCGAATATGGCACCGTCTCCCGCGCCGACCTCACCGCCGCCGCGCGCGAGGCGATGGAGGCGGGCTTTGACCTGCTGATCGCCGCCTCGTTCAACTTCGACGCCCATGCCAGCGAGTTCGACCGGATGGGCGCGCTCACCGTGCTGCAGGCGCGGATCAACCCGGACCTGCACATGCCGGACCTCGCCAATACCGGCGCCGGCAACCTGTTCACCGTGTTTGGCGAGCCGGACATCCAGGTGCACGACGAGGGCGATGGCTGCATCAGCATCGAGCTGGCCGGCGTCGACATGTACAAGGGCGGCGAGATCGTCGCGAGCGACCCGGACGACATCGCCGTTTGGTTCATCGACACGGACTATAACTACGAGAGCTTCTTCGTCCGCCACGCTTATTTCCCGGGCGCCAACGATCCCTACAAGGCGCTGAAGACCACGCTGAAGGCGGAGATCGATAGCGACTCCTGGGAAAGCCTGAAGCGCACCCGCTCGCGGCCCTTCCCACGGCCGAAGGGCGGGCGTGTCGCGGTGAAGGTGATCAACCACCTCGGGGACGAGGTGATGAAGGTGGTGGGGGTTTAAAGAATGAGCGCCATTCCTTTCGGCAGAAAAATCCCGTATTTAGAAGGAAAAAGATGCTTCAGCTGCAACGCTGCGCTTGATGAAGGTCACGGCTACCATCACGATCACGTATTGGATTACTTTCGAGACTACATCAATTCTCTAAATTTGTCGCACCGAGACACTCAAATAGTCATTGAATATTTTGTGAAATCGGCTATTCGATACATGAGGTTTCGCACTTGTGCAATTTGCTCTGACTGTAACGCAAAAGACGGTCACCTCAAGAGTTCGGACTGCCTAGCGGGTCACCCCGCCGTTATAAACAAGTATTTTTCGTGTAAAGCTGCAGAGCTATATCAACTTGTTTCACCAAGTATGAAATCTTTGAAGCGGCGTATTACTTATGGAAAGAAGCTCTCCAGGAAGTATGAGCGCGATTTGCAGCGCAGAATGAATTTTGGAAAGAGGCGCATCGACTGCATTGTGGCGCGGTTGTAAATGCTTCTCTATGCATCCACCTTCACAAAAGCACTCGATCGCCTGACCGCTGCCGAGCAGAAGCAGGTGAAGATCACCGCCTTCGACCTTGCGCAGGACGAAGGCGGCAACGGGCTGCAATTGCACCGTGTGGAGGCCGCCCCCGGCTTTTGGACCGCCCGCGTCAGCCAGGACATCCGCGTCGTCCTGCACAAGGAAGGCGAGCGGACGCTGCTCGCCTGGGTGGGGCATCATGACGATGCCTATCGCTGGGCCGAGCGGCGGCGGCTGGTGCCGCATGAACGCACCGGGGCGATGCAGCTGGTCGAAATTGTCGAGCGCGCCGAAGAGCGTCTCGTTTACACCGAGAGGGCTGACGATGCCGCTCCTGCGCCCGCCGCGGCGCATCGCCCCTTCGCCATGCTCTCCGACGACGATCTACTCAACGTCGGCGTGCCGCGCGACTGGCTGGAGGCGGTGCGCGCAGCGGACGAGGCGAGCGTCGACGGCCTGTTCGCCGCGCTGCCGGACGAAGCGGCAGAGGCGCTGCTCGACCATGCCACCGGCGGGCGGCTGCAGGACCATGTCGCGATGCGGGCGCTGCCGGGCGCCGATCCCTTCGCGCATCCGGACGCGCAGCGGCGCTTCCGCGCGGTGGACGGGCTTGAGGAGCTCAAGGCCGCGCTCGATGCGCCTTTCGCGCAATGGGCGGTGTTCCTTCATCCGGCGCAGCGGGCGCCGGTGACGCGCGACTGGAAGGGGCCGGCACGGGTCTCCGGCTCGGCGGGTACCGGCAAGACGATCGTCGCCCTGCACCGCGCGGTGCATCTGGCCGAGCCGGCCGAGGCACGGGTGCTGCTCACCACCTTCTCGAAGCCGCTAGCCGCCAGCCTCGCCGACAAGGCCGCGCTGATGACAGAGGCGCGCCCGGCGCTGCGCCAGCGGCTGTCTGTGTGCGCGATCGATCAGGCGGCGTACGAGCTGTACACCAACGCCTTCGGCCAGCAGCCGAACCTGGCGACCGCGAGCCAGGTCCGCGCCGCGATTAAGGCGGCGGTCGATGCCGGGCATGGCAGCGGGCACGGCCCGGCGTTCCTGTACGAGGAATGGGACGAGCTGGTCGACGCCTGGGGGCTGCACGACGCCGAAGCCTATGCCGCGGTTCCCCGGATCGGCCGCCGGACCCGGCTGGGCCCGAAGCAGCGCGAAAGCGCCTGGGCGGTGTTCGCCTACGTTCGCGATCGGCTGGCAGCGCGCGGCGTCGTGACGACCGCCGATGTCTATGTCCGGCTGACCCGCTGGGTCGCCGAGGGCGGCGCGCTGCCTTTCACCCATGTAGTGGTGGACGAGGCGCAAGATTTGTCGGTTGCGCAGGCGCGCTTTCTGGCGGCTGTAGGGCAGGCGGGCAGCGCCGATGCGCTGTTCTTCACCGGCGATCTGGGCCAGCGCATCTTCCATCTGCCCTTCTCCTGGGCAAAGCTGGGCCTCGACGTACGCGGCCGGGCGCAGGTGCTCAAAGTCTGCTACCGCACCTCGCACCAGATCCGCCGCGCGGCCGATCGTCTGCTCGCCCCGGACATCGCGGATCAGGATGGTATCGAGGAAAGCCGGCGCGGCACCGTCTCGGTGTTCGATGGGCCGGAGCCAATCGTACAGCTGTTCGACGACTCTGATGCGGAAACAGGTGCGGTGGCGGCTTGGCTGTCGGGGCTCGTGGCCGAGGGGATGGCAGAAGACGAACTGGCGATCCTAGTCCGCGGTGAAGCGCAACTGGCGCGGGGCCGGGCTGCGGCGAAGGCAGCGGGCGTGGCCGCACCCGTTATTGCGATGCACGACGCCAAGGGCCTGGAGTTTCGCGCGGTCGCAGTAATGGCGCTGGACGAGGATGTGTTGCCCGATGCCGAGCGACTGACCGGCATTGGTGACCTTGCCGATCTGGAAGCGATCCAGG
>CAJYPV010000034.1 GCA_913776825.1 Burkholderiaceae bacterium | reverse complement strand
CAGACCCACGACCTGGCCCACCTGGTTTTTCTTCTCGGCGCGACCGAAGTCGTACTTGCGAACGCCGAGGAAGTCGTTCAGGTTGTCCTCATTGACGACCACCTGGCCGTCATAGGTCTTGAGCTGCAGACCCTTCACCACCTTGCGGCAGATCTTGGAGATCTCGCGCTCCAGCGACCGCACGCCAGCTTCGCGGGTGTAGTAGCGGATCACGCCGCGGATCGCGCCTTCGGTGACCTGAAGCTCTTCTTCCTTCACGCCGTTGTTGCCGCGCTGCTTGGGCAGCAGGTAACGCTGGGCGATGTTGACCTTCTCGTCCTCGGTGTAGCCCGACAGACGAATCACTTCCATCCGATCCAGCAGCGCGGGCGGAATGTTGAGCGAGTTCGAGGTCGCCACGAACATCACATCGCTGAGGTCGTAATCGACTTCGATGTAATGGTCCGCGAAGGTGTGGTTCTGCTCCGGATCCAGCACTTCGAGCAGCGCCGACGACGGGTCGCCACGGAAATCCATGCCGAGCTTGTCGATTTCATCGAGCAGGAACAGCGGATTGCGCGTGCCGACCTTGGACAGGCTCTGCAGCACCTTGCCCGGCATGGAGCCGATGTAGGTGCGGCGGTGACCGCGGATCTCGGCCTCGTCGCGCACGCCGCCCAGCGCCATGCGGACAAACTTGCGGCCGGTGGCACGAGCCACAGACTGACCCAGCGAGGTCTTGCCCACACCCGGAGGGCCGACCAGGCAGAGGATCGGCGCCTTCACCTTGTCCACGCGTTGCTGGACCGCGAGGTATTCCAGGATGCGTTCCTTGACCTTGTCCAGGCCGTAGTGATCCTCGTTGAGGACTTCCTCGGCATGGGCCAGGTCGTGCTTGATCTTGGTCTTCTTGGACCAGGGCAGATTGACCAGCGTGTCGATGTAGTTGCGCACCACGGTGGCTTCAGCGGACATCGGCGACATCAGCTTGAGCTTCTTCAGCTCCGCCTCGGCCTTCTTGCGCGCTTCCTTCGGCATGCGAGCAGCCTGGATCTTCTTCTCCAGCTCCTCCATGTCCGCGCCGTCTTCGCCGTCGCCCAGTTCCTTCTGGATGGCCTTGACCTGCTCGTTCAGGTAGTACTCGCGCTGGCTCTTCTCCATCTGGCGCTTGACGCGGCCACGGATGCGCTTTTCGACCTGCAGGATGTCGACTTCATGCTCCAGCAGATCCAGCAGCTTTTCCAGACGCTTGCCGACTTCCGACAGGTCCAGCACCGATTGCTTGGCATCGAGCTTGAGCGGCAGATGCGCGGCGATGGTGTCGGCCAGGCGGCCCGCATCGTCGATGCCGGCGATCGAGGTGAGGATCTCGGGCGGGATCTTCTTGTTGAGCTTGACGTATTGGTCGAACTGCTGCGTCACGGCGCGGCGCAGGGCTTCGACTTCAGGCTGATCGTCCGCTTCAGGCGGGATCGGCATGACTTCGGCGATGAAGTGCTCTTCGCCGTCTTCGATCTTGTTGGTGGTGGCGCGTTGCAGGCCTTCGACCAGCACCTTCACCGTGCCGTCGGGCAGCTTCAGCATCTGCAGGATGCTGGACACGCAGCCCATTTCGAACATGTCGTCGGGTTTGGGCTCGTCCTTGCCGGCGGCTTTCTGCGCCACCAGCATGATCTGACGACCGGCTTCCATCGCCGCTTCCAGCGCCTTGATGGACTTGGGTCGCCCGACGAACAGCGGGATCACCATGTGCGGGAACACGACCACGTCACGCAGCGGGAGCAGCGGGAGGGTGATGGGTTCCGCGGGGAGGATCGGATGACCGGACATGAAAACCTCTCTTTCTCTGACCCATTTAGGGCCCGAGCTATCGATTACAAGGTGCTGCGAGGGGCCGTGGCCGCCAAAGCCGTTGGCGGCGGTGCGGAACAGGGGACAGAACGGCCGCGGATCTCACGCGTCAGGCGCTGGCCTTGGCTTCGCGGTAGACCAGCAGCGGCTTGGTGTCTTCGTCGATGTTGTGCTCGTCCAGGACCACCTTGGCCACGCCGTCCAGCGAGGGCAGCTCGAACATGGTGTCGATCAGCGCATGCTCCACGATGGAGCGCAGGCCGCGGGCACCCGTCTTGCGCGCCAGGGCCTTGCGGGCCACGGCCATCAGCGCCGACGAACGCACCTCCAGCTCCACGCCATCCATCGAGAACAGCTGCTGATACTGCTTGACCAGCGCATTGCGAGGTTCGGTGAGGATCTGCACCAGCGCGTCTTCCGTCAGCTCACCCAGGGTGGCGATGACGGGCAGGCGGCCCACGAGTTCCGGGATCAGGCCGAACTTGATCAGGTCGCCCGGCTCCACTTCGCGGAACAGTTCGCCGACCTTCTTGTCGCTCTTGCTCTTGACCGATGCGCCGAAACCGATGCCCGACCGCTCGGAGCGGTTCTGGATGACCTTTTCGAGACCGTCGAAGGCGCCGCCGCAGATGAACAGGATGTTGGTCGTGTCGATCTGCAGGAAGTCCTGGTTCGGATGCTTGCGGCCGCCTTGCGGGGGCACCGAAGCCATCGTGCCTTCGACCAGCTTCAGCAGCGCCTGCTGGACGCCCTCGCCCGACACATCGCGGGTGATCGACGGGTTGTCCGCCTTGCGGCTGATCTTGTCGATTTCATCGATGTAGACGATGCCGCGCTGCGCGCGCTCGACGTCGTAATTGCAGTTCTGCAGCAGCTTCTGGATGATGTTCTCGACATCCTCGCCCACATAACCGGCTTCGGTCAGCGTGGTCGCATCGGCGATGACGAACGGCACATTCAGCACGCGGGCCAGGGTCTGGGCCAGCAGCGTCTTGCCGGAGCCGGTGGGGCCGATCAGCAGGATGTTGCTCTTGGACAGCTCGACGCCATCCTTGGTGTCCGCCGCGTGGCGCAGCCGCTTGTAGTGGTTGTAGACCGCCACCGCCAGGGTGCGCTTGGCCACATCCTGCCCGATCACATATTGATCGAGCGTGGTCTTGATCTCGCTCGGGACGGGCAGGTCGGATTTGCTGGCGCGTCCGGACGTGGCCTCGGCGGGCACTTCGTCACGGATGATGTCGTTGCAGAGCTCGATGCACTCGTCGCAGATGAACACCGACGGACCCGCGATCAGCTTCTTGACCTCGTGCTGGCTCTTGCCGCAGAAGGAGCAATACAAGACCTTTTCGCTGGAGTTGCCTTTTTTCTCGGCCATGGGAGTGCTTGTGGTGCTGCTAGATACAGGCGTTGTGCCTGCATTGATGATAGTTCAATTGCCGGGACCACCCTTGGGGGGATAAAAGCCCCCGAAGAGTGGTTTATTGCGGTGCCATGAAATCCGACACCGCCGGCGCGTGGATCCGGCTCCGACGCGCCGGCATCGGGTGAATCAGCCGCGCTTCTCGATGACGGCGTCGACCAGGCCGTAGCCTTCGGCTTCCTTGGCGGACATGAAGTAATCCCGCTCGGTGTCGGCCTGGATCTTCTCCAGGCTTTGGCCGGTGCGCTCCGCCAGGATGCGGTTGAGCTGCTCGCGCGTCTTGAGGATCTCGCGGGCGTGGATCTCGATGTCGGTGGCCTGGCCCTGCGCGCCGCCCAGCGGCTGGTGGATCATGATCTTGGCGTTCGGCAGCGAGAAGCGCTTGCCCTTCTCGCCGGCGGCCAGCAGGAAGGCGCCCATCGACGCCGCCATGCCCATGCACAGCGTGGACACCTGCGGCTTGATGAACTGCATCGTGTCGTAGATCGACATGCCGGCCGACACGCTGCCGCCCGGCGAGTTGATGTAGAGCGAGATTTCCTTGTCCGGGTTCTCGCTCTCCAGGAACAGCAGCTGTGCCACCACCAGGTTGGCGACGGCGTCGTTCACCGGGCCGACCAGGAACACGATCCGCTCGCGCAGCAGGCGGCTGTAGATGTCATAGGCGCGCTCGCCGCGGCCCGACTGTTCGATCACGATGGGCACCATGCCCAGATTGCTAGTTTCCAGCGCGCTCATGAAATCCTCTGTTGTGGTTCGCGTCACGTCGACGATTATGTCCCGCAGCCCAAGCCCTTGCCGGTGATGTTCCAGGACCCCGGGCCCCTGCCCTCACCCACCGGACGACCGTCCGTGGACAGTGGTCCGGAACCACCCGAAGGTGGCAGGCCGTCACCCTCAGATGGGGGCATCATCGGCGCGCACAAGCGTGGCGCGATCTCGGCCGAGGCCAACACCCTCGAGCGTGACATTCCGGCCCCGCAGGGCGGCGGCAGCGCCGCCAGGAGCATCGACGAACGGACTCAGCGGTCGCCCCTTGTCAGGGCCCGGAAATGAGAAGGGCGCCGGCCTCGCGGCGCGGCGCCCTCGGTGTGGGTGACCCGACGAACCGGGGATCGAATCGATCCGCTCAGCCGGCGAGTCGCCGCGACACGAATCAGGCCTGGGCCATCAGTTCGTCGAACGGCACTTGCTTGTCGTTGATCTTGGCCTTGCCCAGCACGAAGTCGGTGACGTTGTTCTCGATCACGACGGCTTCGACTTCAGCCATGCGCTCGCGGTCCGACAGGTACCAGCGCACGACTTCAGCCGGCTTCTCGTAGCTCTGCGAGATGTCTTCGATGTGCGCTTGCAGTTGCTCCGGCTTGGCTTGCAGGTTGTTGGCACGCACCAGCTCGGCCACCACCAGACCCAGACGGACACGCTTCTCGGCCTGGTCCTTGAACAGCTCGGCGGGGATCGGCGCCTTGTCGGCATCCTTCACGCCACGCTTCTTCAGGTCTTCGCGGGCGTTCGCGACCATGCGCTCGGCTTCGCCTTCGACCAGCGCCTGGGGAACGTCCAGCTCGGCCTTGGAGACCAGCGCGTCCATCGCGGCACCCTTGTTGCGGGCCAGCACGCGGAACTTCACTTCGCGCTCGAGGTTCTTCTTGATGTCGGCGCGCAGCGCTTCGACCGTGCCGTCCTTGATGCCGAGCGCCTTGGCGAAGGCTTCGTTCACTTCGGGCAGGTGCTGCGCCTCGATCTTCTTGACCGTGACCAGGAAGTCGGCTTCCTTGCCGGCCACATCCTTGCCGTGGTAGTCCTCGGGGAAGGCCAGCGGGAAGGTCTTCGACTCACCGGCCTTCATGCCGCGCACGGCCTTTTCGAAGGCTTCGAGCATCTGGCCTTCGCCCAGCAGGAACTGGAAGCCATCGGCCTTGCCGCCGGCGAAGGGTTCGCCGTCGATCTTGCCTTCGAAGTCGATGGTGACGCGGTCGCCGTCAGCGGCCACATCGGCGGCAGCGCGCTGAGCGAACGAGCGGCGCTGCTTGCGCAGGATCTCGACGGTCTTGTCGATGGCTTCTTCGGTCACTTCAGCGGAGATGCGCTCGACTTCGGCTTCGGCCAGATCGCCCAGCTTGACTTCCGGATAGACCTCGAAGGTGGCGTCGAAAGCCAGTTGGCCTTCCGGAGCGCCGTCCTTCTGCTCGATGCGGGGCATGCCGGCGACGCGCAGCTTGGCTTCGTTGGCGGACTGGCTGAAGGCTTCGCCCAGCTTGTCGTTCACCACTTCGTATTGCACGGAAGCGCCGTAGCGCTGGGCCACGAAGGACATCGGCACCTTGCCGGGACGGAAGCCGTCGGCCTTGACGGTGCGTGCCAGCTTCTTCAGGCGGGTCTCGACCTCGCTGTTGATGTCAGCGGCCGCCAGCGTGAGCGTGATGCGGCGTTCGAGCTTTTCGAGAGTTTCGACGGTGACAGCCATAGTGGACTCGGAATCAGTTGGAAGTGGTGCGCGGGGCCGGACTCGAACCGGCACGCCCGTGAAGGCGTCAGGACCTAAACCTGGTGCGTCTACCAATTTCGCCACCCGCGCTGGGTGAACAAGGGCTGCCTGCTGCTCTCTCGCACGGTCGCGGCCTCGGCCTCGGCGGTGCGGGGGACTGGCGGGCAACCCCTTGGTAATGGATCGGAAGGAACGAAAAAACGGATGAAACGAACGACTGGCCCTTGGACGGCTAATGGACCCGCCCTGCGACAACGCCGGACCTGCCCTTCAGCTGCCCTGCCGGTGCCGGTTGACGGCCGCGCTCAGGTGTCCTGCGCAAGGGCCGCCGGGCACGCCAGGCGCTCACCGGACCGATGTCAGCAGGTCACTGCCGTGCTGCCACGATCCGGAAAACCGGCGATTGTAGCCAATGAACGGCGCATTTTCGCGCCGCCGGGCGCAGGGATAAACCCACGCACCCGCCGGGCGGTCCGGATCAATGCGTCGCCGGCGCGATGCCCGCGTTCGGGTCGCGCTCCACGCGGAACCAGGCCGCGTACATCGCGGGCAGCGCCAGCAGGGTGAGCACGGTGGCCACGATCAGGCCGCCCATGATGGCCACGGCCATCGGCCCCCAGAACACGCTGCGCGAGAGCGGCACCATGGCCAGCACCGCCGCCGCCGCGGTGAGCGCGATCGGGCGCAGCCGCCGAACGGCCGATTCCACGATCGCCTGCGCGGCCGGCACGCCGCGACCCCGGTCCTGCTCGATCTGGTCGATCAGGATCACCGAATTCCGCTGGATCATGCCCATCAGCGCGATCACGCCCAGCATCGCGACGAAGCCGAACGGCCGATTCAGGATCAGCAAGGCCGCCGACACGCCCGCGATGCCCAGGAAGCCGGTCAGGAAGGCCAGCATGGCGCGCGAGAAGCTGTGCAGCTGCAGCATCAGCAGCGTGAAGGTGATGAACAGCATGATGGGCACGCCCGCCGCGATCGAGCCCTGCCCCTTGCTGCTTTCCTCCACCTCACCGGCGATCGAGATCGAATAGCCCGGCGGCAGGTCTTTTTGCAGCTCGCTGAGCTTCGGCCACACCTGATAGGTGACGGTGGCGCCCTGCAGGCCTTCGATGACGTCGCCCTGCACCGTGATCGCGAACGCACGACCTTCGCGGTGCATCACGCCCGGCTCCCAGGTCAGCCGCGGCTTGGCGACCTGCGCCAGCGGCACCGCCCGACCGCTGGCGGTCGGCACGTAGGCATTGGCGAGTTTGGTCAGCGTGTCGCGCTCGTCGACCGGCTGGCGCAGCACGATGTCGATCAGTCGATCCGCTTCCCGATACTGGCCGACGGTATTGCCGGTCAGCATGATGCGGACCGCCTGCGAGATGCCCTGACTGGTCACGCCGAGCGCTCGGGCCTTGTCCTGATCCACATCCAGGCGCAGCACCTTGACCGACTCGTTCCAGTTGTCGTTCACGCCGACCATGTTGGGATTGGCGCGCATCAGCAGCTTGGCCTTGTCGGCGGCCTGACGCAGCAACACCGGATCGTCCCCCGCGATGCGGAACTGCACCGGGTACTGGACCGGCGGCCCGTTCTGCAGCAGCTTGACCCGTCCGCGCACATCGGAGAACTCCGCCGCCAGGATGGCCGGCAGCTTGCGGCGCAGCGCTTCCCGATCCTCCGGCGTCTTGGGCAGCACGATCGCCTGGCTCACGTTGGTGTTGGGCAGGATCTGGTCCAGCGGCAGATAGAAACGCGGCACGCCCGAGCCGACCCAGGTCGTCACGCTGCCCACCAGCGGCTCCTTGAGCATGCGGGCTTCGAAGCGTTTGGCGACCTCATTGCTCTGCTGGATGGTGGAGCCTTCCGGCAGCCACAGGTCGACCATGATTTCCGGTCGGCTGGAGTCCGGGAAGAACTGCTGCTGGACCTTGCCCATGCCCACCAGACCCAGCGCGAAGACCACCACCGTGACCGCGATCGTTTTCCAGCGGTGATGCACGCACCAGGCCACCGCGCGGCGGAAGCGGTTGTAGAACGGGGTGTCGAACACCTCGTGCGATTCGCCCTCGTGGCCGGCCCGCGTCTTGAGCAGCAACGCGCCGAGATACGGCACGAAGTAGACCGACACCAGCCAGGAAATCACCAGCGCCGCGGCGGTCACCGCGAAGATGGCGAAGGTGTATTCACCCACCGCCGACTTGGCCAGACCGATCGGCAGAAATCCCACTGCCGTGATCAGCGTGCCGGTGAGCATCGGCATCGCGGTGACCTCGTAGGCGTAGGTCGCCGCATGCATCTTGTCGTAGCCCTCTTCGAGCTTGCGCACCATCATCTCGACCGCAATGATGGCGTCGTCCACCAGCAGGCCGAGCGCGATGATCAGCGACCCGAGCGAGATCTTGTGCAGCCCCACGCCCGCATACAGCATCACCACGAAGGTGATCGCCAGCACCAGCGGGATCGTGATGCCCACCACCAGACCCGGCCACACATCGATGCGCAGCGGCTTGGTGTGCAGGCCCAGGCTGATGAAGCTCACGCCGAGCACCACCACCACCGCCTCGATCAGCACATGCACGAATTCGCCGACCGAGCGCTTGACCGCTTCCGGCTGGTCCTGCACCTGCGCCAGCGTCACGCCGGCGGGCAGGGTCTTCTGCAGCTGCTGGGTGGCCGTTTTGAGCGATTTGCCCAGTGCGACGATGTCGCCGCCCTTGGCCATCGACACGCCCAGCGCCACCACCTGCTTGCCCTGATAGCGGACCATCGTGCTCGGCGGATCGACGAAACCGCGCCGGATGGTCGCGATGTCGCCCAGGCGCAGGCTGCTGGCCGCGCCGGTGGTCGTGTTGATGGCGCGGATCGGGAAGTCGTTGAGCGACTGCACCGAATTCAGCTGCCCTTCCACACGGATCTGCACATTGGCGCTGCCCGCATCCATGACGCCGGCGCTCTCGACCGCGTTCTGGGCATTCAGTTGCGCGACGACCTGGTTGAAGTCCAGGCCCAGTTCGGCGAGCCGCTTTTGCGACACCTCGACGAACAGCTTCTCCGCCTGCACGCCGAACAGGTCGACCTTGGCCACGTCGGGCAAATGCAGCAGTTGCGAGCGGACCGCTTCGGCCTGCTGGCGCAACTCTTCATAAGAGAAACCGCCGTCGGTCGACAGCGCGAAGATCGAGCCGTAGACGTCGCCGAATTCATCATTGAAGAACGGACCCAGCACACCCTGCGGCAGCGTGGCGCGCATGTCGCCGATCTTCTTGCGCACCGTGTACCAGAGCTGCGGCACATCGGCGGCCGAGGTGTTGTCCTTGACCTGGAAGATGGTCAGCGATTCACCGGGCTTGGTGTAGCTGCGGATCTTGTCGGCATGCGGCACTTCCTGCAGCGTGCGCTCGATCTTGTCGGTGACCTGTTCGGCCATCTGCTGCGGCGTGGCGCCGGGCCAGTAGGCCTGCACCACCATCGCGCGGAAGGTGAAGGGAGGGTCTTCGTCCTGACCCAACTGGAAGTAGGCGGCAAAGCCCAGGATCATCAGCACCACCATCAGGTAGCGCGTCAGCGGGGCATGCTCCAGCGCCCAGCGCGAGAGGTTGAATCCGGCGCGGCTCGGGTTGCTCATCAACGGCTCCCGGGCTCAGCGTGCCGATGCGGCCGAAGCCACGGGCGCAGCGGGCGGCGCGGCCACGACGGGTCGCGCATCCTCGGGCGGCGCGCCGGCCGGCTTGTAGCGCTTCACCTTCTGGCCCGGTGTCAGCACATGGGCGCCCGCACTGACGACCTCCATGCCAGGCGTCAGCCCGTGCACGATCAATTCATTGCCCTCCGCGCCGGTGACCTGCACCGAGCGCGGCTGCACCGTCATCGTCTTCGGATCGAGCAGCAGCACCGAGGCCTTGCCCTGGCTTTCCACGACCGCGCTCAACGGCAGCTTGATGGCGTCATCGGCCTGCGTGCCGCTCATGACGACGGTCGCAGTCTGGCCGAGGCGGACCTCGCCGCCTTTGAGTTCCGCCTTCGCCAGGAAGGTCCGGGTGGCCGGATCGGCCGACGCGGCCAGTTCGCGCAATTGAATCGGCATCGGCTCGGCGCGGGCATCGCTCCAGAGCTTGACGGCCAGGCCGCCCGGCGTCGCTGCAGCGGTGCGCACCATCGCGATCTGATCTTCGGGCACCGAGAACACGATGTCGCGCGGGCCGTCATGGGCCACCCGCACGATCGGCGTGCCGGCGGCCACGACCATGCCGGGCTCGGCATCGACGCTGGTCACCACGCCCGCCACATCGGCCACCAGCGTGGCGTACTGCGCCTGGTTGCGCTGGACATCCGCCTGCGCCCGCGCCTGGTCGAACTGGGCCTGGGCGGCCTTGAATGCGGCATCGCGGCGCTCGAGTTCGGCGGCGCTGATGAAGCCTTGGTCGCGCAGCTCGATGTAGCGCTTGAAATCCGCACCGGACTGGTCACGATTGACCTTCGCCGCCAGCAGGGCAGCGCGTGCGGAGTCTTGCGCCAGCACCAGATCCTGGCTGTCCAGCCGCGCCAGCAACTGGCCCGGCTTCACGACCGCCCCCAGATCCACCTTGCGTTCCAGCAGCTTGCCGCCGACGCGGAACGACAGCCGGGATTCGGTGCGCGCCCGCACTTCCGCCGCGTATTCGCGCTTCATGCCGGCCGCCTGCGAGGTCAGCACCAGCGTGCGCACATAGCGATCCGGCTCAGGCGCCTGTTCCTGCTTGCCGCAGGCAACCAGCCACAGCGCAGGCAAGCACATCAAGACCCGGCTCCACACCTTCACGCGCGGGGACACAAGAGACCGTTGGGGCATGAACCACCTCGACAAAGTCGCAGCGCGCCACCTGGGCGCTGCAGTAACTGACTGACCGGTCAGTAATGTATTCAGAAGGGTAGAACCCTGTCAAACCCAGCGACGACAGATCACTTCGGCAAGCCACCGCATGCGCCCAGGTTCAACTGAAACCTGCTCCGATGATCGGCGCGAGCGTCGCCGCAGTGCGGCACGCTCGTCGCGCGCCACCCCGGTTGATCCGTCGACAATGGCGCCCGTGAGCATAGAGCACTACGAAAACTTTCCCGTCGCCTCCTGGCTGAGCCCGCCCGCCTTGCGGCCGGCCATCGTGGCCATCTATCACTTCGCCCGTACCGCCGACGATCTGGCCGACGAAGGCGACGCGCCGACCGCGCAGCGGCTGGCCGACCTCGCCGCCTACCGGGCCGATCTTCGCGCGGTCGCGCGGAGTGAGGCGCCCTCGCCGCGCTGGGAGCGTCGCGTCTTCGCGCCGCTCGGTCGGGTGATCGAACGGGACCGCCTGCCTCTGACCTTGCTGGAAGACCTGCTGGACGCTTTCGAGCAGGACCTGGTCAAGACCGATTACGCCAGCCGCGACGAACTGCTGGATTACTGCCGCCGCTCCGCCAATCCGGTCGGCCGATTGCTGCTGCATCTGTATGGCCTCCATGATCCGGTCGCCCTGCGCCGCTCGGATGCGATCTGCAGCGCGCTGCAACTGATCAACTTCTGGCAGGACTTCACCGTCGATGGTCCCCGAGGACGGATCTACGCCCCGGCCGAGGACCGACGCCGTCACGGCGTCGAGGGACAGCAGCTGTTGGCGCTGCAAGACAGCCCGGCCGCACGCGCCCTGATTCAGGATTTGTGCGAATGGGCCCGCCAGCTGATGCACGACGGTGCGCCGCTGGTCCATCAGATCCCCGGCCGTGCGGGTTGGGAGCTGCGCTTGGTGGTACAAGGCGGCCTGCGAATTCTCGACAAACTCGAAGCCATGCACTTCGCCTCTCTCCGGCAACGCCCCACGCTCGGCGCCCTGGACGCGCCCGCGCTGCTGTGGCGCGCCCTGACGATGCGCCCACGGAAGACCACCCCATGACCGCGCCCGCCTCCCAGCCGCAGGGCGCCGCCAGCCCCTCCACGCCCGAACAATATGTGCAGCAGAAGGCGGCGCAGAGCGGTTCGAGCTTCTATTACGCCTTCCTGTTCCTGCCGACCCCCCGCCGCGAGGCGATCACCGCCTTCTACGCGTTCTGCCGCGAGGTGGACGATGTGGTCGACGAGGTCTCCGACCCCGGCGTCGCCGCGACCAAGCTGGCCTGGTGGCGCAAGGAAGTGATGGGCGCCTTCAACGGCCAGCCGCAGCATCCCGCGATGAAAGCGCTGATGCCGCATGTGCAGGCCTACGACATCCGTGCCGAGCACCTGCTGGCCGTCATCGACGGCTGCCAGATGGACCTGGACCAGACGCGTTATCTGGACTTCGCCGGCCTGCAGCGTTATTGCCATCTGGTGGCCGGCGTCGTGGGCGAAGTCGCCTCCGGCATCTTCGGCCGCCAGGATCCTGCCACCATCGCCTATGCCCACAAGCTGGGCCTGGCGATGCAGCTGACCAACATCATTCGCGACGTCGGCGACGACGCCCGCCGCGGCCGCATCTACCTGCCGGTGAGCGAGCTGCAGCAGTTCGACGTCAAGGCGCATGAAATCCTCAAGCGCGAATCGCCCTGGGGATACAGCGACCGCTTCACCGCGCTGATGACCTTCCAGGCGGAGCGCGCCCATCGGCTGTATGACGAGGCCTTCGCGCTGCTGCCGGAGGTGGACCGCAAGGCCCAGAAGCCCGGGATCATGATGGCCAACATCTACCGCACCCTGCTGCGTGAAATCGAAGCCGAGCGCTTCCAGGTGCTGCAGCAGCGGATTTCGCTGACGCCGCTGCGCAAGCTGTGGATCGCGATGAAGACCAACTGGCGCGGCCGATGAGCGCCCGCGCCCCGGGTGGCGCGCGGCGGGTGGCGATCGTCGGCGGCGGCTGGTCCGGCCTGGCGGCGGCAATCGAAGCCACCACGCGGGGTGCCGCCGTCACCCTGTTCGAGATGGCCCCGCAACGCGGTGGCCGCGCGCGCAGCCTGGCGGATCACGTCCCCGCACTCGACAACGGCCAGCACATCCTCATCGGCGCCTATTCCGAGTCCCTCGGTCTGATGAGGCGCATCGGTCTGGACCCGGACGCCCTGCTGCTGCGCATGCCGCTGCGACTGCGCTATCCCGATCGGGAGACGCTGCGCCTGCCACCCGGCGCGCCGCTGGTGGCGTTCGCGCGTGGCGTGCTCGGCTGTTCGGCCTGGTCGTGGCGCGACCGTCTGGGTTTTCTGGCCGTCAGCACCCGATGGATGCTGAGCGGCTTCCGATGCGATCCGGGCCTCACCGTCGCCGCCCTGTGCGCCGACATGCCCCAAGCGGTGCGCGATGACCTGATCGATCCGCTCTGCGTCGCCGCGCTCAACACGCCTGCCCGCGACGCCAGCGGGCAGGTATTCCTGCGGGTGCTGAAGGATGCGCTGTTCAGCGGTCCGGGCAGCGCCGATCTGCTGCTGCCCCGTCGCGGCTTGAGCGCGCTGCTGCCGGATCCGGCCAGTGCGTGGCTCTCGGCCCACGGCGCGACGCTGCGGACCCAGCGCGTACAGCAGATCAGCCTCAGCCCGCCGACAACAAATTCAGCCGCGGGCGAGGCCGTCAACGCGGGCCACACCGTCCTCATCGACGATGAGCCGTTCGACGCTGCCATCCTCGCCTGCACCTCGGTCGAAGCGGCCCGACTGACGCGGACGCTGGCGCCGGACTGGAGCGCCACCACCGCGGCATTCGAGTTCCAACCCATCATCACCGTCTACTTCAGCGCGCCGGGCGGTCGGCTGCCAGCGCCGATGGTGGCGCTGCGGGAATCGTCCACCGAGCCCGGCCAGTTTGCCTTCGACCTGGGGAAGCTGGATCAGCAGGATGGCCTGTTCTGCGTGGTCATCAGCGGCGCGGCGGATTGGGTGGCGCAAGGTCTGGATGTGGCCGGCGCCGCCGCGCTCGCGCAAATGACGCGGCACTTCCACTGGCCGCAGGCGCCGCAACTGGTGCGCGTGCTGAGCGAAAAGCGGGCGACCTTCGCCTGCACCCCTGGCTTGCGGCGGCCCACCGCCGAGATCGCGCCATGCCTTTGGGCGGCCGGCGATTATCTGGATGGCCCCTACCCCGCCACGCTCGAAGGTGCGGTGCGCAGCGGCCTGCACGCGGCGCGTTCCGTCATGCGGGAGCCCGCGCCCGTCTGAGCCAGGTGAGGGCCAAAAGCGACGTCTGATCGTCGCTGGGGGTTTCGCCATGCAAAAACGCCGGGAAATCCTTCACAATCGTTCGCATGAAATCCAAGGAGATGCAGTCCCCCGCCATCCAGGTGCTGGAGCGCACCTTCGCGCTGCTGGATGTGCTGGCACAGCACCAGGATCCGGTGTCGCTGAAGGTCATCAGCGAAACCACGGGCCTGCATCCATCGACCGCGCACCGCATCCTCAATGATCTGGCGCTCGGGCGCTTTGTCGACCGGCCGGAAGCGGGCAGTTATCGCCTCGGCATGCGGCTGCTGGAGCTGGGCAACCTGGTGAAGGCGCGTCTGGATGTGCGCGAAGCCGCCATCGGCCCGATGCGCGAGCTGCACAAGCTGACGCATCAACCGGTCAATCTGTCGGTCCGCCAGGGCGATGAAATCGTCTACATCGAGCGCACCTACAGCGAGCGCTCCGGCATGCAGGTGGTTCGCGCGGTCGGCGGGCGGGCGCCGCTGCATCTGACTTCGGTCGGCAAGCTGTTCCTCGCCAGCGACGACGCCCAGCGGGTACGCGCCTACGCCACCCGCACCGGCCTGTCCGGCCATACTCGCAACAGCCTCACCGACATCGGCCAGCTCGAGCGCGAGATGGCGCTGGTTCGCCAACGCGGTGTCGCGCGGGATGATGAGGAGCTGGAGCTCGGCGTGCGCTGCATGGCCGCCGGCATCTATGACGACCAAGGCAAGCTGGTCGCGGGTCTGTCGATCTCCGCGCCGGCCGATCGACTGGAAGAAGGTTGGCTGCCGCGCCTGAAGGAAACGGCGACGCGGATTTCCACCTCGCTCGGTTTCCGAGGCTGAGCATCGCTGAGGTGGATGGCCTCTCGCACCGTCGGCGGCCGGATCACGCGCGCCACGCCAAACCGAAGCGCCTGAAGTCCGCCCGGAATTCGGAGGCCAAGGGCAGCGGCCACAGCAAGATCGAGCGCAAAAAGCAAAAGCGGGCCAAAGCCCGCTTTTTGCATGCCGCCGGAAGATCCCGGCCAGCGCCTCGATCAATCGATCACTTGATCAGCGCGGTGGCTGCCGTCGCCGTCGCTGCGGCGGCCGTGGCCGTGGCGGTCGCCGCCGGGGGCACGATCGGCGAGCTGTTGCTCATCAGCCATTTGCGGACCCGCTCGGCATCGCCGATGCGCGAATACTTGCCGGCCGAATCCAGGAACACCATGATCAACTTGCGACCGGCCATCTGCGCCTGCATCACCAGACATTGACCCGCTTCGTTGATGAAGCCGGTCTTTTGCAGTCCGATGTCCCAATCCGCCTTCTTCACCAGACCGTTGGTGGTGCCGAAGCGCACCAGCCGGCGGCCCAGGGCCACGGTGTATTCGGTGGAGGTCGACAGCTCGCGAATCAGCGGGAACTGGTGCGCGGTCTTGACCAGCATCGCCAGATCCTTGGCGCTGGACTGGTTGCGGCTCGACAGCCCGGTGGGCTCGACATAGTGGGTGTCCACCATGCCCAGCGAGTGGGCCTTGAGGTTCATCGCGCCGACGAAGGCTTCCAGGCCGCCCGGATAGTTGCGGCCCAGCGCATGGGCCGCGCGGTTTTCGGACGACATCAGCGCCAGATGCAGCAGCTCGCCCCGAGTCAGGGTGGTGCCAATGGCCAGACGGGAACCGGTGAACTTCTCGGTGTCCTTGTCGTCGTCGGTGATGGTGATTTTTTCGTCGAGCGACTGGTTGGCCTCGACCACCAGCAGCGCCGTCATCAGCTTGGTGATGGAGGCGATCGGCAGCACGGCCTGCGGGTTCTTCGAGAACAGGACCTCGTTGGTGTCCTGGTCGAGCACCAGCGCCACGCTGGACTTCAGGTCCAACGGGTCTTCGGTGTCGTGCAGGCCGTACATCTGGCCGAAGGACGGCTTGGCCGGGATGATCTCCCGCACCGCGGCCCGAGCCGCCACCTTCCGCGGTGAGCGCGGGGCCGGTTTGGCCTTGCGCACCGAGGTGGCCTTGGCTTTACCCGCCGACGCGGACGCCGCCTGCGCCGATTGGATCGGAAGCAGGCTGACGGACAGCCCGGCCAGGAGCATGGCACCGCTCAGAGCGGCACCTGACAGCAATGTCGCAATGGTCTTCAATCCGGTCCCCAAATATGGGCGCGAGTTTAGAAGATCGCCGCAAGACCGGCAAGAAGATCAAGGACTTAGTTCATCTTTTTAAAGTAAACACCGTCCGATTGACTTCATCCCTGGGCCGCGACCCGTTCCGTCTTGCTTTGCAGCTTGTTCAGCGCACTCAAATATGCTTTGGCTGAGGCGACGACGATATCGGGATCTGCCCCGACCCCGTTCACCACTCGCCCGGCATGCTGCAAACGCACCGTGACTTCGCCCTGCGATTCTGTGCTGCCGCTGGTGATCGCGTTCACCGAATACAGCAGCAATTCGGCACCACTTTGCACTTTGGTCTCAATTGCCTTGAGCACCGCGTCGACCGGGCCGTTGCCGTCGCTTTCCGTACGGTGTTCGGCGTCGCCGGCCGAGAACACCACCTCCGCCCGCGGACGCTCGCCCATTTCCGAGCGCTGCGCCAGCGCCACCAGCCGGAAATGCTCCTGATCCTGGCTGACCGAGTCATCCATCACCAAGGCGATGATGTCCTCGTCAAAGATGTCGGCCTTGCGATCGGCCAGGTCCTTGAAGCGCTGGAAGGCCGCGTTGATCTCGGCTTCCGACTCCAGTTGCACGCCGAGCTCCTGCAGGCGCTGCTTGAAGGCATTCCGGCCGGACAGCTTGCCCAGCACGATCTTGTTGGCGCTCCAGCCGACGTCTTCGGCGCGCATGATTTCGTAGGTGTCGCGGGCCTTCAGCACGCCGTCCTGATGGATGCCGGAGGCATGGGCGAAGGCATTCGCGCCCACCACCGCCTTGTTGGGCTGCACCACGAAACCGGTGGTCTGGGACACCAGCCGGGAAGCCGGCACGATCTGGCTGGGATCGATGCGCACGTCCAGCCCGAAATAGTCGCGGCGCGTCTTCACCGCCATCACCACTTCTTCCAGCGAGCAATTGCCCGCCCGCTCACCCAGGCCATTGATGGTGCATTCGATCTGCCGCGCGCCGCCGATCTTCACGCCCGCCAATGAATTCGCCACCGCCATGCCCAGGTCGTTGTGGCAATGCACCGACCAGATCGCCTGATCCGAATTCGGCACCCGTTCCCGCAGCTGACGGATGAAATCACCGTAGAGCTCCGGGATCGCATAACCGACGGTGTCCGGAATGTTGATGGTGCGGGCGCCCTCGCGAATCACCGCTTCCACCACCCGCGCGAGAAACGCCGGATCGGAGCGGTAGCCGTCTTCCGGCGAGAACTCGATGTCGTCGGTCAGTTGCCGCGCGAAGCGCACCGACTGGATGGCCTGCTCCAGCACCTGCTCCCGGGTCATGCGCAGCTTCTTCTCCATGTGGAGCTCGCTGGTCGCAATGAAGGTGTGGATGCGGGATCGCGCCGCGCCCTTCAGCGCCTCCGCCGCGCGGGCGATGTCGCGGTCATTGGCCCGCGCCAGTGAACAGACCGTGCTCTCGCGGATGGTCTCGGCGATGGCGCGCACCGCGTCGAAGTCGCCCTGGCTGGCCGCGGCGAAGCCGGCCTCGATCACGTCCACCTTCAATCGCTCGAGTTGCCGCGCGATACGCAGCTTTTCGTCCTTGGTCATGGACGCTCCGGGCGATTGTTCACCGTCGCGCAGGGTGGTGTCGAAGATGATGAGTGCGTCGGACATGAGCGGGCTTCCTTCAACGGTGGCGCCATCAGCGGCGAGGCTCGAGGCTCGCTCGCCGGCGGGAGTCGGCCCGATTACCCGTCGGGCATCGAGCCGGTCAGGCCCCGTTCGGGGCCGTGTGTCGGTCAGGCGGTGCGGTCGGTCGTGACGTCGCCGATGCCCAGCGCATCGCGCGACGTCCCCGCGCGCCTGGGCAGGGGCACGATGGACTGATTCTGCCGCCGATCCACGCCGCCCGACGGATCAGGCCGCCTGACGCCGCACCAGTTTCAGCACGCCGCGCTGCGCGGCTCGCCGCAAACCGGACACGATCGCCTTGAGCGAGGCCGACGCGATGTTGCTGTCCATGCCGACGCCGAACAGGGTGGCCTCGCCGACGCGCAATTCCAGATAGGCCACGGCCTGCGCATCCGCGCCGCTGCCCATGGCGTGCTCGTGATAGTCGAGCACCCGCACCTGGGTCTGCAGCTGCTTGTTCAGGCCTTCGACGAAGGCATCGATCGGTCCGCGTCCCTGGCCGTCCACCTTGACCATGCGCACGCACAGGTCGGCCTGGGCCTGCACCGTGGTCTGGCCGTCCTCGGCGGTGCCGATCTGCGGATGCAGCGCCGGCGCCTGCTTGACGCCGTATTCGCGGTCGAAGATCTGCCAGAGGTCGGCCGCGCCGAGTTCCTTGCCGTTCGTGTCCATCACGCCCTGCACGATCTGGCTGAACTCGATCTGCAGACGGCGCGGCATTTCAATGCCGTATTCCGCTTCCAGCAGATAGGAGATGCCGCCCTTGCCGGATTGGCTGTTCACCCGGATCACCGCCTCATAGCTGCGGCCGAGGTCCTTGGGGTCGATCGGCAGATAGGGGATCTCCCAGATGTCGCCCTCCTGGCGGGCCGCGAAGGCCTTCTTGATCGCATCCTGGTGGGAGCCGGAGAACGAGGTGTAGACCAGCTCGCCCACATACGGATGGCGCGGATGCACCGGCAATTGATTGCAATGCTCGACGCAGCGGCGGATCTCGTCGATGTCCGAGAAATCCAGGCCGGGCGGCACGCCCTGCGTGTAGAGATTGAGCGCGATGTTCACCAGATCCAGATTGCCGGTGCGCTCGCCGTTGCCGAACAGGCAGCCCTCGATGCGATCGGCGCCGGCCATCATCGCGAGCTCGGCCGCAGCGGTGCCGGTGCCCCGGTCATTGTGCGGATGGACCGACAGGATCACCGACTCGCGGCGTTCGATGTTCCGGTGCATCCACTCGACCATGTCGGCGAACACATTCGGCGTGGAATGCTCGACGGTGGTCGGCAGGTTGATGATGATCTTGCGCTCGGGCGTCGGACCCCAGGCTGCGGTGACCGCATCCACGACCCGCTTGGAGAACGCCAGCTCGGTGCCGGAGAACATCTCGGGCGAATACTCGAAACGGAAGTCCGTTTCCGGCTGCCGCGCCGCCATGTCGCGGATCATCGCGGTATGGGTGACGGCCAGGTCGACGATCTGGTCTTCGGTCATGCCCAAAACCACGCGGCGCATCACCGGCGCGACCGCGTTGTAGAGATGGACCACCGCCCGCTTGGCGCCGACCAGCGATTCGAAGGTCCGCTCGATCAGCGGCTGCCGCGCCTGGGTCAGGACCTGGATGGTGACGTCGTCGGGGATCTGACCGTCCTCGATCAGCATGCGGACGAAGTCGAAATCCGTCTGCGAGGCCGACGGGAAACCGACCTCGATCTCCTTGAAGCCGATCTTGACCAGCATCTGGAACATCCGCAGCTTGCGCTCCGGGTCCATCGGCTCGATCAAGGCCTGGTTGCCGTCCCGCAGATCGGTACTGAGCCATAGCGGCGCCTGAATGATCTGCGCGTCGGGCCAGCGGCGGTCCGGCAGGGAGATCGGGGCGAAAGCTCGGTACTTGAGATGCGGTTGCTTCAACATGGGCGTTCCTGTGATTCAGGTTCGCAACTCGCAGCTCTGAAAAGACAAACGGCCCGCTGCGGGTTGCATTCGGGCCGTTGGATCTGGGGAGGACGTCGAGTGGACAGACGCGCGCGATCTAGCGGACCCGGAGGTCGGCGGGTAGTAGCAGCGCAATTCGGGCCAGGGACGTCATAGCGGTTGAATATAGGCGCCCGGCGGGCCGCGCGTCAACGCACCTTGGCGGTGGGAGACGCGCTCAGCGTTCGCTATCGGTGAAGGCCGGCTTCATCGGGCTCATCGGTGGACGTCGCGATCACGCTCACCGGTTTGCCCTTGGCCCGCTTGATGGCATACACCACATAGCCGGAAATGCCGTAGAGGCAGAACACCGCGAACAGCACCGAGGGCGGATGGATGTTGATCACCGCGATCCCGAGCGCGATCGCCACGATGACGATGAACGGCACCGAGCGCTTGAAGCTGATGTCCTTGAAGCTGTAGAACGGCGCATTGGTGACCATGGTCAGCCCGGCGTAGAGGGTGAAGCCGAAGGCCACCCACGCCAGTTGCGGATCCTTGTAGACATCCTTGAAGCCGGCGTCATCCATCACCCAGATCAGACCGACGACCAGCGCCGCCGCCGCCGGGCTGGGCACGCCCTGAAAGAAGCGACGGTCCACCACGCCCAGGTTGGTGTTGAAGCGCGCCAGTCGCAAGGCGGCACCGGCGATGTAGACGAAGGCAGCGAACCAGCCCCATCGGCCCAGCCCCTGCAGCGCCCAGGAATACATGATCAGCGCCGGCGCGGCGCCGAAGCTCACCATGTCGGAGAGGCTGTCCATCTGCTCGCCGAAGGTGCTTTGGGTATTGGTCATGCGGGCGACGCGCCCGTCCAGACTGTCCAGCACCATCGCGGCAAAGATGCCGTAGGCCGATTGCTCGAAGCGGCCGCTGATCGCCATCACGATCGCGTAGAAACCGCTGAACAGCGCCGCCAGCGTGAACAGGTTGGGCAGCAGATAAATGCCCTTGCGACGCGGGCGCTGCGGTTCGATCAGATCGGACTCGTCCTCGTCGAGCAGGTCCGCATTCTTGTTCTCGGGTGAATTCATGGGGCAGGAGAATACCTCAGCGCTGCCACTCGGCGCCCCCTGGAGAGCCCGTGTGCCGGGCGGTCGACGGGCTGTTGTCGGGCGGTCAGCAGACCGGCTCCAGCCGCGTCGTTCGCCGTCGCGAGGGGCGATCTCGACCCGCCCTTCCCGGCCGTCCTCTCGACGGCCACGCGGATCCCGCGAGCCATGACCGTGCCCGCCAATGTGAGACCGCCCCGTCGCGCAAGCGCGCGGCGGGGCGGTGGTCGGATCGCTGCGGCGACCCGTTTCAAGCTGCACCAATCGGTGCCGAGTTGCGTCGGCGTGGCGACCGCGCGATGGCGGGTCGCCCCGCGCGGTCGGCGCCGACGTCGGTCGCCGCATGGGTCGACCGGGACTCAGTTCTTGGACTTGTCGACCAGCTTGTTGGCCTTGATCCAGGGCATCATCGCGCGCAGCTGCTCGCCGACCTGCTCGATCGGGTGCTCGGCGGTCAGGCGACGGCGGCTGATCAGGGTCGGTGCGCCGGCCTTGTTTTCCAGGATGAAGCTCTTGGCGTATTCGCCGGTCTGGATGTCCTTCAGGCACTGGCGCATCGCGTCCTTGGTCGCGGCGGTCACCACGCGCGGGCCGGTCACATACTCGCCGTACTCCGCATTGTTGGAGATCGAGTAGTTCATGTTGGCGATGCCGCCTTCATAGATCAGGTCGACGATCAGCTTGAGCTCGTGCAGGCATTCGAAGTAGGCCATCTCCGGCGCATAACCGGCTTCGGTCAGCGTTTCGAAGCCCGCCTTGATCAGCTCGACCGCGCCGCCGCACAGCACGGCCTGCTCGCCGAACAGGTCGGTCTCGGTTTCTTCGCGGAAGCTGGTCTGGATGATGCCGGCCTTGCCGCCGCCGTTGGCGGCCGCATAGCTCAGCGCCAGATCACGCGCCTTGCCGGTCTTGTCGGCATAGACGGCGATCAGGTGCGGCACGCCGCCACCTTGCTTGTAGGTGTTGCGCACGGTGTGGCCCGGCGCCTTGGGGGCGACCATCCACACATCCAGGTCTTCGCGCGGCTGCACCTGGCCGTAATGGACATTGAAGCCATGAGCGAAGGCCAGCGATGCGCCCTGCTTCAGGTGGGGTTCGATGTCCTTCTTGTAGACCTCGGCGATCTGCTCATCGGGCAGCAGGATCATGACCACGTCGGCGGCCTTGACCGCGTCGGCGATCTCGGCCACTTTCAGGCCGGCGCCTTCGGCCTTGGCCCAGGACGCGCCGCCGCGACGCAGACCCACGGTGACCTTCACACCGCTCTCGTTCAGGTTCTGGGCATGGGCATGGCCTTGCGAGCCATAACCGATGATGGTGACGTTCTTGCCCTTGATGAGGCTGAGGTCGGCGTCCTTGTCGTAGTACACGTTCATGGTGGTCTCTCCGGGGAAAATCGGGTCAGTGAATGAGGATCGGCGGACAGGCGAGTGAGGAAGCCATCGGCCTGCCGTCGGGGATGAATCGGGAATGTCGAAAGCCTGAGGGCGCGGCGCCGATGCGGCGTCAGATCCGCAGAATGCGCTCGCCGCGGCCGATGCCGCTGGCGCCGGTGCGCACCGTTTCGAGAATGGACGCGCGATCGATCGCATCGATGAACGCATCCAGCTTGCCGGTGTCGCCGGTCAGCTCGATGGTGTAGGTCTTCTCGGTGACGTCGATCACACGGCCGCGGAAGATGTCGGCGGTGCGCTTCATTTCCTCGCGCTCCTTGCCGACCGCCCTGACCTTGATCAGCATGAGCTCGCGCTCGATGTAGCGGCCTTCGGTCAGGTCCACCACCTTCACCACCTCGATGAGGCGGTTCAGGTGCTTGGTGATCTGCTCAATGATGTCGTCGCTGCCGCTGGTGACGATGGTCATGCGCGACAGCGAGGCATCCTCGGTCGGCGCCACCGTCAGGCTTTCGATGTTGTAGCCCCGGGCGGAGAACAGCGCCACGACGCGCGACAGCGCGCCTGGCTCGTTCTCGATGAGCAAAGCAATGATGTGTTTCATGGGTGTCGTCCTTCGCGCTCTTCAGACCGCCGGCGGTAACCGGACGGCCCTTGGCGACGCTCTTCGAGAGAACTGATGCGTTCGGGGAATGCCGCGTCGCGCTGAGGATGCCGACCCGTCGCCAGCCCGCCGTCCTGCGCGCGGTAACGCGCCAGACGCGGGGCAGCTTCAGGCCGTCATGGAACTCAGAGGTCTTCGGAGCCGAGCAGCATCTCGGAAATGCCCTTGCCCGCCTGGACCATCGGCCAGACGTTCTCGGTCGGATCGGTCCGCACGTCCAGGAAGACGGTGCGGTCCTTCAGCCGGATGGCTTCCCGCAGCGCGGGTTCGACGTCCGAGGGCTTTTCGACCAGCAGACCGACATGCCCGTAGGCCTCGGCCAGCTTGACGAAATCCGGCAGCGCATCCATGTAGCTATGGGAGTAGCGCTTGCCATAGTCCAGCTCCTGCCACTGCCGCACCATGCCGAGGTAGCGGTTGTTCAGCGAGACCACCTTCACCGGCGTCTTGTACTGCTGGCAGGTGGAGAGCTCCTGGATGTTCATCTGGATGGAGCCCTCGCCGGTGATGCAAAACACATCGGATTCCGGCTTGGCCAGCTTGATGCCCATCGCATACGGCAGGCCCACGCCCATGGTGCCCAGGCCACCGGAGTTGATCCAGCGGCGCGGTTCCTGGAAGCGGTAGAACTGCGCGGCCCACATCTGGTGCTGACCGACGTCGGAGGTGACGTAGGTGTCGCGATCACGGGTGAGCTGCCACAGGGTCTCGATGACCGACTGCGGCTTGATCACCTCGGTCGACGGCTTGTAGGCCAGGCAGTCGCGCTTGCGCCAGTCGTTGATCTGCGACCACCAGGCATTGAGAGCGTCGGCGTCCGGACGGGCCTGCGATTCCTTGATCTGGGAGATCAGCTCCTGCAGCACGTCCTTCACATCGCCGACGATCGGGATGTCCACCCGCACCCGCTTGGAGATCGACGAGGGGTCGATGTCCACATGGATGATCTTGCGATCGACCGACGCAAAGTGCTTGGGATTGCCGATGACACGGTCATCGAAGCGCGCGCCCACGGCCAGCAGCACATCGCAGTGCTGCATGGTCATGTTGGCTTCATAGGTGCCGTGCATGCCCAGCATGCCCAGGAAACGCGGATCGGAGCCCGGCATCGCGCCCAGGCCCATCAGCGTGTTGGTGCAGGGATAGCCGATCAGGTCGATCAGTTGGCGCAGCTCGGCGGTCGCCTCGCCGAGGATCACGCCGCCGCCGGTATAGATATAGGGCCGCTTGGCGCCCATCAGCAGCTGGACCGCCTTGCGGATCTGGCCGCTGTGGCCCTTCTTCACCGGGTTGTAGGAGCGCATCTCGACCCGTTCCGGATATTGGAACGTGGTGCGGTTGAGCGACACATCCTTGGGAATGTCCACCACCACCGGGCCGGGACGGCCGGTGCGGGCGATGTGGAACGCCTTCTTGAGCGTCATCGCCAGGTCGCGCACATCCTTGACCAGGAAGTTGTGCTTGACGATGGGACGGGTGATGCCGACGGTGTCGCATTCCTGGAAGGCATCCAGGCCGATCGCCGGCGTGGGCACCTGTCCGGTGATGATCACCATCGGAATGGAGTCCATGTACGCCGTCGCGATGCCGGTGATGGCATTCGTCACACCCGGACCGGAGGTGACCAGCGCCACGCCGACCTCGCCGGTGGCACGGGCATAGCCGTCCGCTGCATGCACCGCCGCCTGTTCATGTCGAACCAGTACGTGGTGGATGGCGTCCTGCTTGTAGAGCGCGTCGTAGATGTAGAGAACGGCGCCGCCTGGATAGCCCCAGAGATATTTCACACCTTCGGCTTGAAGGCTCTGGACCAGGATTTCGGAACCGTTGAGCTCCTGAGCGGAGCCGGAATGGGGGTGCGGTTGTGAGCGAGCTTCCGTGATCGCTGCACGTTTGATGTCCGCGGCAGACATGTCCATATGTCGAACCTCTGAGAATTTCTCTGACGAAAAACCATCGGTGCTCCTCCTCTCACTCTTGTGAAGCGGACTTGGAACGTCGCGTCAAAAACAGGGCGGCCCGGGTCGGGCGGCCAGCTTGAGACCATACTGCGTTGTGCGAGTCTGGGATTATGCATGCAATCCCTCCATGCAAACCCCAGGGGCCGTGAAATCAGCGCGGCGAGGCGCCCGTTGGCCGGGCGCGATGACATAATCCGGCCCGATTTCGCCTGCCCGACCGCCTCCCGGCGACAGCCCTTGGCCACAGACAAAGAACTCAACGACTTTCTCAGAACGGTGGACAAGCGCGCCTTCAAGCGCACCGTCTACCTGGTGCGAGATGAGGACGCCGCACTGGACATCGTCCAGGACGCCATGATCCGCCTGGCCGAGAAATATTTCGACCGCCCGGCGGCGGAGCTGCCGCTGCTGTTCCAGCGGATTCTGTCGAACGCGACCATGGACTGGTTCCGGCGGCAGAAGACACGCAACGCGGTCTTCAGCAACCTGTCGGATTTCGAAGGCGGCGACCCGGGCGAGGATTTCGACCTGCTGGAAACCCTCGAAACCCAGGAGGGCGCGATGGGTGCGCTGTCTGCCGCGGACGAGGTGTCGCGCACTCAAGTGCTCGCGCAGATCGAAATCGAGGTCGCCGCGTTGCCGGCGCGTCAACGAGAAGCCTTTTTGCTGCGTTATTGGGAAGAACTCGACGTCGCGGAGACGGCCGCTGTCATGGGTTGCTCGGAGGGAAGTGTCAAGACACACTGCTCGCGGGCTGTGCATGCACTGGCCAAAACGCTCAAAGCCAAGGGAATCACGCTATGAACAAGAACTCGCCTCCGACGTCGCTCCACCAGGAGCTGGACGCGCGCGTGGCCCGTTTCGGCTTGCGCGTCGCCGCCGGGCTGACCGAACACAGTGATTCCCTGGGGGGCGACATTCAGGAACGACTGCGCTTCGCGCGTGAGCAAGCGCTCGCGAAGGCGCAATTGGCCCGCGCCGCGCAACCGGCCACGCAGACCACGGTGCATGCCACCGGCGGCGGCACCCTGGCCCTGGGCGGCGGCGAGAAGACACCGCGCTGGCTGAAGGCCGCCGCACTGTTGCCGCTGGCGCTGCTGCTGGGCGGCTTGCTGCTGATCCAGCACAGCCAGTGGTACGAACAGATCCGCAGCGCGGCCGAGCTGGACACCGAGATGCTGTCCAAACCGCTGCCGCCGGCCGCTTACAGCGATCCGGGCTTCCGCGAATACCTCAGCGAAAACCCGAACGACCCGAACAATCCGGTCGACGCCAACGCGGAAGAGTCCAAAGAGTGAGCGAACGCCCGTCGATGACCTGGCGCTCGCCCCTGACCTCCCTGCTCCGTCACACGGCGCTGTGGAGTGCCGGCGTTGCCCTGGCCACGTCGGTCTGGGCGCAGTCGGGCGCCGCGTCCTCCCCGTCGGCCCTCTCCATCGCCACGCCCTCCGGCACGGCGGCGCTGGCGCTCAGCCCGAGCTGGGCATCGCTGACGCCCGCCCAGAAGGACGCCCTGGCGCCGCTGTCGCGGGAATGGGATCAGCTGGACAGCGCGCTGAAGGGCAAATGGCTGGAGATTGCGGCGCGCTACCCGAAGCTGTCGGCTGAACATCAGCAGCGACTGCGGGAGCGCATGGTCGAGTGGACCCGCATGTCCCCGACCGAACGCCAAAAGGCCCGCATCGGCTACCAACGCGCCAGTGACCTGCGCGCCGAGGATCAGCAATCCAAGCTGCAGGCCAAGTGGGAGGCCTACCGGTCGCTGCCGCCCGAGAAGCGCCAGGAACTGGCCGATCGCGCCGAGCGCGCGGCTGAGAAGGAAGCCGAGAAAGCCGCCGAGCGCTCGTCGGCCGACGCATCGACATCACGCGCGCGACATCGTCCGGCGCTGGCGCCGATCCAGCGGGCGCCCTTGGCCGTCAACAGCGCAGGCCCCACGGTCGTTCAGGCGCGCCCCGGTGCCACCACGGTGTTGCTGACCCAACGCGTCGAAGCGCCGATGGCCCGCGCCAGTGCGGCGGACGGCGCCGCCGGCCCCTTGCCCTCGCCGCGTGAAGCGGGCTTGAATCCGCGCACCCTGCTGCCCCGCCGCGAAGGCGCCAGCCGCTAAACTCCGTCGATGACTCTGGTTCGTGACGATGCCCCGCCCGGTCTCATGCGGCGGATGGCGGCCTTCCTCTATGAAGGCGTGCTGTTGTTCGGCGTGGTGTTCATCGCCGGATGGCTCTATTCCACCCTCACCCAGCAGCGCAATGCGCTGGACGGCCAGCACGGGCTGCAGGCCTTCCTCTTCCTCGTGCTGGGCGTGTACTTCAGCTGGTTCTGGTCGCGCGGCGGCCAGACGGTGGCGATGAAGGCCTGGCATCTCCGGGTCGTCGATCAACAAGGCCAGCCGCTGACCCAGGGGCGTGCGCTGATGCGCTATCTGCTGTCGTGGCTGTGGTTCCTGCCGGCGCTGTTGAGCGTCTATCTGCTGGATCTGCAACACAGCGGCGGCGCGATCGTCGGCGCCCTGCTCGCCGGCGTTTTCGGCTATGTGCTGATGGCCCGGCTGAATCCCCAACGACAGTTTCTGCACGACCTCCTCTGCGGCACCCGGCTGATCACGCAGCGACCGCTGCCTCGCCCCAGCAAGGCCTGAGGCGACCGATCCAGCGATGGTCCGATGCGCGCGCCAAGCCCGCCACGCGGCGACTTGACCAGCATTCGGCGCCTTCCCCGCGCTTCACGCCCCGCTCCGCTTTTTCAGACCTTTGCCTCACGCCGTCATGACCAGCAATCCTCACAAGGGCCGCACCGGACTGGACCGCATCCTGCATGCCGCCGGTTATTCCTGGGCGGGCCTGCGCGCCGCCTACAGCGGCGAAAGCGCCTTCCGCCAGGAAGTCTGGCTGACCATCGTCGCCACGCCGCTGGCCTTCTGGCTGGGTCGGGACTGGGTGCAGGTCGCGCTGTTGCTCGGCTCGCTGATCCTGCTGCTGATCGTGGAGCTGCTGAACTCGGCGGTTGAAGCGGCCATCGACCGCGTCTCCTTCGAACTGCACGACCTGTCCAAGCGCGCCAAGGACATCGCCAGCGCCGCCGTGCTGCTGGCGCTGCTGCTGTGCGCCGGCATCTGGGGCGCGGCGCTCTGGCAGCATCTGCCGCTGTAATCGCTCGATCGCCGGTCGCGGATCACCGATCACCGATCACCCAAACAGCAAGGGCGGGACGCCTTCCAGCGTCCCGCCCTTTTTCCATGATGGCGGTCCGGCGCCGACCTGACGTCGGCGCGGCGCCCATCTGCCTTAAACGGCCGCTTCGTCCTGCTCGCCGGTACGGATGCGGATGACTTGCTCCACGGCAGTGACGAAGATCTTGCCGTCGCCGATCTTGCCGGTCTTGGCGGCCTTGAGGATGGCGTCGATGCTGCGATCGACCTCATCGTCCTTCACCACCACCTCGACCTTCACCTTCGGCAGGAAGTCGACCACATACTCGGCGCCGCGGTAGAGCTCGGTGTGGCCCTTCTGACGGCCAAAGCCCTTGACCTCGGTCACGGTGAGGCCGGAGGCGCCGACTTCGGCCAGGGCTTCACGGACTTCGTCGAGCTTGAACGGTTTGATGATGGCGGTGATCTGTTTCATCGCGGACTCCGGCGAAATGTGACAAGGATTGACGTGATTTAAGCACGGATGCGTGACGGGCTGCGGACGGCGTCGCGCCATTCGGTCGCCACACGAATCAATCCGGAATCCGATCCAGCGCGGCCAGCCAGACCGTGGCTTCCGAATCGCTCGGCGCGCGCCAGTCGCCGCGCGGCGAGAGCGACCCACCGCTGCCGACCTTCGGTCCATTGGGCACGCAGCTGCGCTTGAACTGGCTGCCGCGGAAAAACCGCTGCACGAAGATGCGCAGCACCCGCTTGATCTCGGCCAGCGCGTACTCGTTGCGCGGCTGGTGCTCGCCTTCCGGCCAGTCGCCACAAGTGCGATCGCCCCAGGCATGCCGCGCCAGGAAGGCGATCTTGTCGGGCGCATAGCCGTGCCGCAGCGTGTAGTAGAGATGGAAATCCTGCAGCTCATACGGTCCGATGTGGGACTCGGTGCTCTGCAGCGCCGGCGCCTGACCGTCGGTCTGCGCGCTGGGCGGGACCAGTTCGGGACTGATCTCGGTGGCGAGGATGTCCAGCAACACGCCGCGTCCTTCGGGACCGAGCTGCTCGGTCTCTGCGACCCAACGCACGAGGTACTGGATCAGCGTCTTCGGCACCGACGCATTCACGTTGTAGTGCGACATGTGGTCGCCGACGCCGTAGGTGCACCAGCCCAGCGCCAGCTCGCTCAGATCACCGGTGCCGAGCACCAATGCGCCGGTGTGGTTGGCGAGCCGGAAGAGATGGCTGGTGCGCTCGCCCGCCTGGACGTTCTCGAAGGTCACGTCATACACCGACTGGCCGTCGGCATAGGGATGGCCGAGGTCCTTGAGCATCTGCTCGCAGCTGGGCCGGATGTCGATCTCGCGCGCCTCACAGCCGATGGCGCGCATCAGCCGCAACGCCTGGTCGCGGGTGCGGGTGCTGGTCGCGAAACCGGGCATCGTCACGCCCAGGATCTGGCTGCGCGGCAGGCCCATCTGGTCCATCGCGCGGGCGGCGACCAGCAGCGCGTGGGTGGAATCCAGACCGCCGGAAATGCCGATCACCAGCTTCTGGATGCCGCTGGACGCCAGCCGCTGCACCAGCGCCTGCACCTGGATGTTGAAGACTTCGAGGCAGCGCTCATCGCGACGGCCGCGATCCGCCGGCACATAGGGAAAGCGCTCCACACGTCGCTGCAGGGCCAGCGGCTGGCCGCGATCCACGCCCAGCTCGAATTCGATCGTGCGGAACTGGCGCAGCCGCTCGGCGTGATGGCGCACCGAGTCGCCGAAGCTGGTCTGCCGCATGCGCTCGCGGGAGAGGCGCTCCAGGTCCACATCCGCCAGGATCAGCTGGGAGCGGCGCTGGAAGCGCTGCGCCTCGGACAGCAGCGTGCCGTTTTCATAGATAAGCGCCTGGCCATCCCAGGCGAGATCGGTGCTGGATTCGCCGGCCCCTGCCGAGGTGTAGACATACGCCGCCAGACAGCGCGCCGATTGCTGCGCCACCAGCTGATGCCGATAGCCCGACTTCCCGATCGTCACATTCGAGGCCGACAGATTCACCAGCACCGTCGCGCCGGCCATCGCGCCATAGCAGGACGGCGGAATCGGCGTCCACACGTCTTCGCAGATCTCCACATGCAGACGCAGCAGCGGCTGGTCGACCGCCGCGATGACGCAGTGGGTTCCGAAGGCCACGCGCTGGCCGAGCAAGGTGATCTCGTCGCTCAACGCTTCATCGGCGGCATTGAACTGACGCGCCTCATAGAACTCGCCGTAATTGGGCAGATAGCTCTTCGGCATCACCGCCAACAGCCGGCCGCGCTGCATCACCACCGCGCAATTGAAGAGACGATGCTCGATGCGCAACGGCGTGCCGACGATCGCCACCGTCGGCAACTCGCGCGTCACGGCGAGCAGGTCCGCGAGCGCGGCTTCGCAGCCATCGAGCAGCGCACGCTGGTGGAAGAGATCGTCGCTGGTGTAGGCCGCCAGGCCGAGCTCAGGAAACGCCGCCACCGCCGCGCCTTGGGCCGCGGCCTGACGCAGCAGGTCAGCGGTCTGGGCGCCATTGAAGGCGGGATCGGCCACCCGACACACCGGCACGCCGACGGCGATGCGGGCGAAGTCGTGGTTGTAGAGATTGTCGAAGGACCGGGTCGACGCGGTCGCAGGGGAAGCGGACTGGACTTGCATGAACCGAATCCTGCCACCAAAGCGAGGCCGATCCGTCCATCGAGAAAGGAAAGCGCGGCGGCGACCCAGGTTTTGCGCTTGCCTCTAAGATTTCGGCACGCATGAGCTCGCCCACCTCCCCCTCCGCCGCGCCTTCGTCAGCGCCCTCGCCGATGCAGCCCTTGATCCGTGTCGATGACGATCCCGCCGCCTTGCCGCGCGACGCCTGGAATGCCTTGCTCGACGGTTCGCCGCTGCCGTCGCCCTTCATGCGGCTGGAGTATCTGCAGGCGATGCAGTCGTCCGGCTCCGCCGTCGCGAAGACCGGCTGGCAGGCGCAATTCCTCAGCGTCTGGGAGGGCGAGACCTTGATCGCCGCCTGCCCGGCCTATGTCAAGGCGCATTCGTATGGCGAGTACGTCTTCGATTGGGCCTGGGCCGACGCTTATCAACGCCATGGTCTGGACTATTACCCCAAGCTGCTGGTGGCGGTGCCCTTCACGCCGGTGCCGGGCAGTCGCCTGCTCGCACGGGATGACGCGGCGCGTGCCTGGTTGGTGAAGGGCTTGCGGGCCTTGTCGCAACGGCTGGAGGCGTCGTCGGTGCATGTGCTGTTCGGCGATGAGCACGACCAGCGAGCCTTGGCGGAGGATGGCTGGCTCGCGCGCCAGCAGGTGCAATTCCATTGGACCGGCGATGGCCAGCCGCGCAGCTTCGCCGACTACCTGCAGACCTTGCAGCGCGAGAAGCGCAAGAAGATCCAGCAGGAGCAGCGCCGTGTCGCCGACGCGGGCATTCGCTTCGACACGAAGCGGGGCGACGAGATCACCGAATCGGACTGGGACTTCTTCCACGAGTGCTACACGCTCACCTACCTCGCCCATCGCAACAAGCCTTATTTGAAGCGTGAGTTCTTCGCCAGCATGGCGAGGGATCTGCCGCAGCAATGGGTGATGTTCATCGCGCGGGATGCGCAGGGCGAGCGCGTGGCGTCCTCATTGATTGCGATCGATGCGCAGCAGAAGGCGGCGTATGGACGCTATTGGGGCGCGACCCGCTACATCCCGAATCTGCATTTCGACGCCTGCTATTACCAGCCGCTGGCCTGGTGCCTGCAACACGGTTGGTTGCGATTCGAAGGCGGCGCTCAGGGTGAGCACAAGATGGCGCGGGGGCTGCTGCCGGTGGCGACGCATTCCTCGCATTGGCTGGCGCATCCGCAGTTCCGCGAGGCCGTCGCCGACTTCCTGGCGCGCGAGGGTGAGGCGATGGAGGAGTACATCGACGAGCTGGAGCGGCATCAGCCGTTCAAGGCGGAGGCGGGCCAGTGAGCTTGTCCAAATACTGCTTCGCGTCGATGGCGAGCACCGCGCCGGGCGGCAGCAATTCGAGCACTCGATTGAAGTCGGCGCGCGCCTCCACGACCTTGTTCATCCTGTAGTGAGCCTTGCCTCGTCCAGCGAAGAACAACGCACTGTCAGGCTCTCCTTGAATGGCCATCGAATATTGCGCCACGGCTTCCGGGAGATCCCCAAGTGCGCGGGCGACCGCCCCAAGGCCACCTCGAGCGGCAAAGAACTTCGGGTCGAAATCCAGAATCTTTTCGAAGGTGGCCTTGGACTCCTCGTATCGCTTCTGCAAGAACAGCGTCGTGGCCAAGGCATGCTGAGCCGGGAGTTCGTCGGGGGTCTTCTCCACGATGGCGCGCAGCGTCTTTTCCGCTTGCTTGAAGTCTCCTTTTTCCAAAGACGCGAGAGCTTGCTCGTAAGGGAGGTCATTCAGCCGGTGGACCATCGGAGGCCCCTTGGTTTGAACCGTCGCCCCCCCGTCCTCAAACGTCGTGGTGCCCTGATAACGCGTGTCTCTTCCCCACGGCGCTGAGGAAGACATCGGCAGCGAGGTCGTTGCTGGGGCTTCCACCCTGCTCTCGCGCGGGAGTTCCGCCTTGCTCGACCGCGTGAGGTCGTCTTTGCGCTCGTGCGTCAGCGTCAACGCGAGCCAAACGCCTGCGCAGGCCAGGACGGCCAGGATGGCGTGTTGATATCTGGAATTCAAAGGTTCACCGTGAGCGGAGCAATGACCGACTTCGCATACGTCTCGCGCTGAATCTCCACGACCTCAACGGACACCTGGATGTGGAGTCCGGACGTGGGCGCAATGGTCGACATCAGCGCCTTCAAGGTGATCTCGCCCATCTCGCGCCGCGTCTCATCACTGCGCCCGGTGAGCACGGAGAGCGTGCCGGCGACGAAGGCACGGCCGCGGGTCTCCACGCCGACGAGAAATTGCGCCGCCGGGAACGCGCGGCTCTTGATGTCGATCTCCTCGAAGTGACCCGACGCCGCCAGCGCGGCGTTCACCGCCGTGAGGCAGCGGCTCACGTCGAGCTCGTTCAGGTTGGCGCTGTGGTGCAGGATGAAATGAGGCAAGGCGGAACTCCAGGGTTTGCCCATGATAGGTCGCCCTGGATGGCCCGCATGACGTCACCCCCCGAACCTGAACTCCGGATACAGACTCATCCCGCCATCCACAAACAGCGTCGTCCCCACGACATAGTCGGCCGCATCACTCGCCAGCCACACCGCCGCGTGCGCCACGTCCTTCACATCACCGACTCGGCCGTAAGGAATCATCTTCAGCAGCTTCTGCCGCGATGCCTCGTCCTCCGTGGCGTCCTGATTGATGGCCGTCGCAATCGCGCCAGGCGCAATCGCATTGACGCGAATGCCCTCGGCCGCGACCTCTTGCGCCAGCGTGCGCATGAACAGGTCGACCCCGCCCTTGGACGCCGCATAGTTGGCGTGTCCCGCCCACGGGATGACCTGGTGCACCGAGCTCATGTGAATGATCTTGCCCAGCGCACGACCGCTGCCCGGCGCCCGCCCCTGCGCGCGGAACTGACGCACCGCCGCACGCGCGCACAGGAACTGCCCGGTGAGGTTGGTGTTGATCACCTCATTCCATTGCGACAAGGTCATCTCGCCAATCGGCGCGTCGCGTTGCACACCGGAATTGGCGACGAGGATGTCGACTCGCCCGAAGGCCTTCACCGCCTCGTCGAAGAGACGACCGACGGCGTCCTCATCGCCCACGTCCGCACGAACCGCCAGGGCGCGGCCGCCCGCGTCCTGGATCTTCGCGACCAGCGCCTGCGCCGGCTCGGCCTGCGAGTGGTAATTCACCACCACCGCAGCGCCCGCCTGGGCCATCGCTTCGGCCGTGGCTTGGCCAATGCCGGAACTCGCGCCGGTGACGAGCGCCACCTGTTGTTTCAACACATGCTCTGCATTCATGAAAACCTCCAGACCTTCGCCTTGGGCGATGAATTGAGAAACGATCGATTGCGCCGACGTCTTCAAATCCCGATGGACGCTGCCATCCACGTCTGCACCGGCATGTGAACCGCCAGACTCACCAGCTCGATGGGCGACCGTCGATGGCGCGGTCCAGCGCATAGGCTGCGCTGATGAGCGCCAGATGCGTCAGCGCCTGCGGGAAGTTGCCCAGGTGCTCGCCGCCGAGTCCAATCTCCTCGGCATACAAACCGACATGGTTCGCATAGCTCAGCAGCTTGTCGAATTGCAGCCGCGCTTCAGCCACACGACCGGCGCGCGCCAGGCATTCGACATACCAGAATGAACATGCGGTGAATGCGCCCTCTTGCCCTTTCAATCCATCCAGATTGACCTGATCGCGGTCATCCACCGTGAGATAGCGCGCGACCAAGCCATCGACGGCCAATTCCCGTCCGACCGCGTCCAGCGTCGACAGCCAACGCGGATCGCTGGATCCAATGAACTTGACCATCGGCATCAGCAGCACCACGGCATCCAGCGTGTCGCCGCCGCGGTATTGCACGAAGGCCTGCTTCTCGTCGCTCCAGAATTCCTCAATGATCTGGGACGCGATCGCGTCGCGCGTCTCTACCCAGCGCACCACCGGCGCGGGTCGCGCATAGCGCCGCGACATGCGCAGTGCACGATCCACCGCGACCCAGCTCAGCAAGCGGCCGGAGAGGAAGTCGCGTCGTTCGCCGCGCATTTCCCAGATGCCGTCATCCGGCTGATCCCAGTGCTCGCACAACCAATCGATGCGCTCGGTCAGTCGGGTCCAGATGTCGATGGACGGGGCCGGGCCATGCTTGTCCGCCAGGTACATGGCGTCGACCAATTCACCCACCACGTCCAGCTGAAGCTGGTGCGCGGCCGCATTGCCAATGCGGACCGGCCGCGAATCGCGATAGCCCGAGAGATGCGTCAGCTCGACCTCGTGCGCCGCCGAGGCACCGTCGACCGCATACAGCACCTGCGGCGGCGCGCTGGGCGCCTGCTCATCGGCGCGCTCCTTGGTCCAGGCGATGAAATGCTCGGCCTCATCGGTATAGCCGAGCCGCATCAGCGCATAGACGGTGAAGGCCGCATCGCGGATCCAGCAGTACCGGTAGTCCCAATTGCGCTGGCCGCCGATCTGCTCGGGCAGGCCGAAGGTGGCCGCTCCCAGAATCGCGCCATGCTCGGCCGAGGTCAGCAACTTGAGCGCCAGGGCCGAGCGCTGGACCATTTCCCGCCAGCGTCCGCGATAGACCGATCGCTGACTCCACGATTCCCAGAAATGCACGGTGCGCTCGAATGACGAGGCAATGAAGCCTTTCAGGTCGTCGCCACTCGGCTGCTCCTTGACGCACTCCAGCACAAAGCCGACCTCGTCGCCCGCATTCAGCGCCAGCGTCGCCACCACAGCGCCGCCATCGATCTGCAGCGGCACGGTGCTGCGAAGCCGCATCGGCGCCTCTCCGCCATTCATCGTGAACGTGACCGTCTCATCATTCGACGTCAGCGCGGCGGCGCACTCGGCGCGCGCATAGTCGAAGCGCGGCTCGCATCGGACCTGGACCTTCGCCTGCCCCCGCACGCAGCGCACCCGGCGCACCAGCGCGCTGTGCGGTCCGTCGGCCGTCACCGGCATGTAGTCGATGACCTCGACCATGCCGGACTCGCCCATGTGGCGCGTGACCAGGACGTTGGTGTCGGGCAGGTACATCTGCCGACTGCGCAGGCCCGCCCCGTCCACGGGACGGATCGAGAAATGGCCGCCCCGCTGATCATCCAGCAGGGAGAGGAACACGCTGGGCGAGTCGGCGCGCGGGAAGCAGAAGAAGTCGACCGTGCCGTCGCTGCACACCAGCGCGGTGGTGCAGAGATTGCCGATCACGCCATGGGATTCAATGTCCGGAAAGCTCATGGGGGGCCGGGAGGAAGGCAACGCGATGCACGGGCATTTCGCGAGCCCGGCCTCCGCAGCGTTGGCTGGCGCACTCGATTCGCGCGGCCGTTGGCGCTCGTCACTGGGCGCGACCGACGCGAGGTCTGGCGGCTTCAATCACGCGGTGCGTCCACGGGTGGGATTGAGCGATGATCGCCACCGCCTCGATCCTTGGAGCTTGACCCCAGATGCACAAAGACCCGAACACGCCGGTCGGCACGGTCCAACGTCGCTTTCTCGACAGCCAGGCCCTGGCCGGCAACCTGGTGGGCGCGCCGACGCGCCGCCAGGTGGACGTCTACATTCCCTTTGGCCACGACGGCCGCGGCTTGCCGCTGCTGGTCGACGTCGTTGGCTTCACGGCGGGCGGCCCGGTTCACACCAATTGGAAGGGCTTTGGTGAGAACCTGCCCGAGCGGCTGGACCGCCTGATCGCCACCGGCCAGATGCCGCCGGTGGTGGTGGCCTTTCCGGATTGCTTCACCCGATTGGGCGGCAATCAGTATGTGAATTCCGTCGCCATGGGCCGATGGGATGATTTCCTGCGCGACGAGGTCGTGCCCTTCGTGGAACAGCAATTCCACTGCGGCGGCGCCGGTCGACGCGGTCTGTTCGGCAAGTCCAGCGGCGGCTATGGCGCGATGGTGCATGCCTTGCTGCATCCGGACTTCTGGTCCGCTGCCGCGGTGCATTCCGGCGACATGGGTTTCGAGCTGATGTATCGCCACGAGTTCGCGCAGGTGCTGCGCGCCCTGGCCAAGCAGCCCGACGTCGGTCAATGGGTCGACCAGTTCTGGGCCGCCCGCAAGCCCAAGGACAGCGACATCTACATCCTCATGATGATGGCCCAGGCGGCCAGCTTCGACCCCGATCCCACGGCGCCCTACGGAGTCCGCTGGCCCGTCACCCTGGACACCTGCGAGTTGATCGAAGAACGCTGGGCGCGCTGGATGGCCTGGGATCCGCTCACGCTGGTGGAGTCGCACGGCCCTGGATTGAGCGCGCTGAAGGCGCTCTACATCGACTGCGGGGACGTCGATCAGTACAACCTCGTCTATGGTGCGCGCCGCATGCACAAGCGGCTGGACGCGCTCGGCGTGCGCCATGTCTACGAGGAATTCGATGACGATCACAGCGCCATCGATTACCGGATGGACGTCAGCTTGCCGATTCTGGCGAAGGCGCTGGAGTGAGTGGAGGCGCCGTCGCCGGAGGGATCGAGACGGTCCCGCCGGCGGCGCTTCAAATCCGCGTCATGCGGTCGGGTGACGGAGCGGGAGCGACGCTTGCCATGCGCAGCCGTCCCCAACACCTCCTTGGAGCTCCCGCATGGCAACGAAGAAAAAGTCCTCTCAGTCCTCTCCTCAGAAGGCTGGCCGCGTCGACGCCGCGCATGCCGCCACCACGCCCACGCTGACGAAGTCGCCGCAAGGTCAATCGCAAGAGACCCAGCGCTATGGTGAAGTGGTCAAGATGCCGCACGGCCTGTCCGAAGCGGTGGTGAAGAAGAGTGTCGCGTCGCTCAATCAGGTGCTGGCCGACACCATCACCCTGCGCGACATGTACAAGAAGCATCACTGGCAGGTGGTCGGCCCGACCTTCAACCAGCTGCATCTGCTGTTCGACAAGCATTTCGAAGCTCAGGTCGAGCTGGTCGACCTGCTGGCCGAGCGCATTCAGATCCTCGGCGGCGTGGCGCTGGCGATGGCGGCCGACATCGCGGAAGAGACCCGCATTCCTCGCCCGCCGCGCGGTCGTGAGCCGGCCACGGTGCAGCTCAGCCGCCTGATCGAAGCGCACACCATGATCCTGACCTACGCCCGCGAGCACGCGGAAAAGGCCAGCGATGCCGGCGATTCCGGCACCGAAGACCTGTTGGTCAGCGATGTGGTCCGCACCAATGAACTGCAGGTGTGGTTCCTGTCCGAGCACCTGGTCGCGGCCTCTCCCATCTGAGGCATGGAAGGCGCGGACCTGCGCTCTAATGGCGTGTGATGTCGAGCCCAGCCAGCCTGCGCCCATGCGGGCGGGCTGGGCCTCTGTTCCACCGTCCATTCCGCGAGTCGCCGCATGAGCCTTCCCCGCTTCTATCCGATTGGTACCCCAGGCGTGCCCTGGGGCGACGCCGAACGCGTTCAATGGCGCGAGCGCCAGGTGCGTTCCCGCAGCTATGAGCAAGATGTCGTGAGCCGTGTGACGGCCATGGCGGATCGATTCGACGTCGTTCGTTATGGCGAGCTGCGCTATGGCGCCGATGTCTTCCCGCTGCTGGCGCTGAAGACCCGCGACTGGCAGGCCGGCCGCCCTGTGGCGCTGGTGACTGGCGGCGTGCATGGCTATGAGACCAGCGGCGTGCTGGGCGCGCTGACCTTCGCTGAATCGCATGCTGCCCGCTATGAAGACCGCGTCAACCTGATCGTGGCGCCGTGCGTCAGCCCCTGGGCCTATGAGCGCATCTGCCGCTGGAACTACCACGCGATCGATCCGAATCGGCAATTCGGCGCCAGCCGGGATTCGGAAGAAGCGCGCGCGCTGATCGCGCTGGGCACGCCCTATCTCGGCCAGTTCCTGCTGCACATCGATCTGCACGAAACCACCGACACCGACGCCACCGAGTTCGATCCCGCCAAGGCCGCGCGCGACGGCGGCCGACCCGAGCGTGATTCGATTCCGGATGGCTTCTACCTGGTCGGCAACAGCGAAGGCTTCCGGCGCGACTTCCATGAATCGATCATTGCCGCCGTCGAGCAGGTCACCCACATTGCCCCGCCCGATGCGAAGGGGCAGATCATCGGCTGCCCAGTCGTGGCCAAGGGCGTGATCTCCTTCCCGGTCCGTCAATCCGGTCTGTGCGAAGGCTTCAGCGGCGCCACCTTCTCCACCACCACCGAGGTCTACCCCGACAGCCCCCGCACCTCGCCCGAGGAATGCGTGGCGGCGCAGGTCACTGCGGTGCGCGCCGCGCTGGACTTCGCGCTCGCGCACGGCTGAGTTCGTCGACGGCGCACCGCCCGATCGCCGTTGGTCAGCAGGACACGGCGTCGGGCTCGCCTGCGCGCTCATCCGCACTGACGCCGAGCGGCAGCACGCACAGCGTCACGCCGTCGAGCGTCAGCACCAGCCCGAGCGCTCCGCCAACCTGCATCACGCCGCACGATGCCCCTCCGCGCGCCGTCAATGCCGACAAGCTGATCGGTGCGCGAGCCTCATCGCGCGGGCTCATCGAGCGCAACTGCACGGGAGGCTGCGTCAGCATCGCCCACAGCACGCGCGGATCGCGCTGAATGATGGCTTGGGCGAACAGCCGGAACACGGCGTCTTCGCCGGCATCCGGCGCGCGCTCGCGAGCGGCTGGCGCGCCGGCCAGACGGCGCCACCGCAGCAAAGCGCGACGCAGATGCTGTCGGCTGGCCACCTCCGAGCGCCCGATCGCTTTTGCGATGTCGGCATGCTCGATCTCGAAAACCTCTCGCAGCAGCAACGCTGCGCCGTCCTCTGGCGCCAGCGCGGCTGCCATGGCGCGCAAGGCCTGCGTCGCAGCCTGAGACACGGCGGCCTCGTCCTCTGCTGATGGCGCGCTGTTGGCGGCCTCGGCAACTTCTGTCGATTGCAGCCAGCTCTGCAGCCACTGTCGACGCCGCAATCGATCAATCGCCAGATGCCGGACCACGGTCAGCAGCCACGCTTGCGCGGCATTGACCTGGGACGGTGCGGCCTCCAGCCAACGCAGGTAGGCGTCCTGGACGGCGTCCTCCGCTTCGGCGGGCCCGAGGAGACGGGTGGCGGCGCGGACCAGGGCGTGGTGATCGGTGGGGGTGAGGGGGAAGGACGGGGCGGGGTGCATGGGGGCAGCTTGCCACAGGGATCGAGCGGGGGCTTGGCGGTCGATTTGATTGGAGGCTGCTGGAATCAGGAACGCACGCGGGCATTGGCAGAGTCTTTGGGGTTTTCCTCGTGTGATGACTGCGACCGATGCCAAGCCGTTGTCGATGGCTGTCTCAACCGGCAATGGCAATGCGGACGACTGCAGCCAGCCTATTGCTGAGGTTGGGCGAGTGCCCCCCGCTTTGGGCAAATGGCTTTCCCCGCGATTGCAGGGCCCGCATTCACGCGGGCGTTGCCATCCCGACACGCCCCGGCTTGCCGATTCATGGCGCCCCCAATAGACTCCGCCCGCTCATTCACCTCACACCTCGCGGAGCCCATCGTGTCCTGCAGCATCGCCGCCCTCTAAGCCGTCGACCGCCTTCCGAGTCATGCTCACCATGACCTCGGCCGCTGCAGCCGTTCTCCGCGTCTCCCCCGCCCACGCCATGCAGGCGGCGGACGCCTAGTCCCGCCAAGCACCGCGCACGCAGAGTCGTCGGTTCGTTTCATCGAACCAGGAGACGACCATGTCTGCGCACATGGGGTCGACGCTCGTCGACCCTCAGATCCATTCCCTGGAGATCCTGAAGTACCCCAGGACTCCTCATCTCGAAGGCTCTCGCCTGCAGCCCGGCGACGAAGGCCACGAGCACGTCAACCTCTCGACCCTGGCAGGCTGCCACGCGGTCATCGAAGAGAAGCTCGACGGGGCCAACGTCGGCATCTCGTTCACCAGCGGCGGCGAGATGCTGCTGCAGTCTCGCGGCCACTACCTCATCGGCGGCGGGCGTGAGCGCCAGTTCGGGCCTTTCAAGCTCTGGGCCCGCGCTCACGAGTCGCGCCTGCTCGAGTTGCTCGAGGACCGCTATGTCCTGTATGGCGAGTGGCTCTATGCCAAGCACTCGGTCAGCTACGACCACCTGCCGCACTGGTTCTGCGAGTTCGACATCTACGACCGGGCCGAAAGCGTCTTCCTCAGCACACCGAGGCGACACGCGATGCTCGCTGGCTCGCCCATCGTCAGCGTGCCTGTGCTGCAGGCCGGCGCCATGCCGCGCGACGTCAAGTCGCTGCGCGCCTTGGTGCGGCCGTCGCTCGCGAAAGGCGAGCACTGGCGCGAAGCCTTCGAGCAAAGCGTGCAGCGCCAGGACCTGGACCTGGCACTCGCCTGGCGGCAGACCGACAAGTCGGATCTGTCGGAGGGGCTGTATGTCAAGGTCGAAGACGAGCACCAGGTGCTGGGCCGCTACAAGTGGGTGCGACCGGACTTCGTCCAGACCATTCTGGATTCCGGTTCACATCACAGCACTCGCCCGGTGATCCCCAATGGGCTGGCGCCTGACGCTGACCTCTACGCGCCTGTGGCCACCGCCGGCTGGCGCGTGCGGGTAGCTGGCGTCTGATCCCTTGCATGGAGAAGAACATGAACTACGACACCATCCGCGCGCTGTGCCCCAAGCAGGACGGCGCCGACTATGACTGGGCGGCCTGCTGCGAGGTCTTCCCTCGCCTGCTGGCACTGGAGACCACACCGCAGAGCCCGCGGTATCACGCCGAGGGCAACGTGGGTGTGCACACCCGCATGGTCCTGGACGCGCTGCTGGAGTGCGACCATTTCGCAGCGGCCATAGGGGTCCAGCGCGAGACCCTGTTCCTCGCCGCGCTGCTTCACGACCTGTGCAAGCCGGAGACCACCGTCGTCGATCCGGTCAGCGGCGAGATCGGCCAGCCCGGCCACTCGCGCCGCGGCGCCGTGGACGTCCGCTCACTGCTGTGGCGCGCCGGCGTGCCGTTCGAGTTGCGTGAGGCGGTCTGCCGCATCATCGCCGTGCACCAGGTGCCTTTCTTCGTCTACGACTCCCGTCGTGGCGAATCGCCTGAGTTCATCACTCGGCGGCTGTCTTGGGGTGTGCACCTCCCCGATCTCGTGTGCGTGGCGCGCGCCGACATGCGCGGCCGCATTTGCGCCGACCAGCAGGCGCGGTTGGACGACATTGCCCTGTTCGAGGAACTCGCGCGCGAAGACGGCTGCTGGGCAGTTCCGCGAGAGGCGGCCTCTGCTCACACGCGTCTGATGTACGCGCGCGGCTCGAAGGTCCACTTGGACACACCGTTGTTCCAGGAGCCGGGATCGCAGGTCACCGTGCTCTGCGGGCTGCCCGCGTCGGGCAAGGACACCTGGGTGGCGCGTCATGGCCGCGATCTGGAGATCGTCTCCTTCGACGACGCGAAGGCGGAACTGGGGCTGAAGCACGGCGAGAACGATGGCCTCGCGGCTCATCGGGCGGTCGACAAGGCCAAGGCGCTATTACGTCGCCACGAGCCTTTCGTGTGGAACGCGACCCACTTGAGTGAGCAGATGCGCGGCAAGACCTTGGATCTGCTCTACGCCTACAACGCCAACGTGCGGCTGGTCTACCTCGAAGTCCCGGCCGACACCCTCTTCAAGCGTAATGCTCGCAGGGACACCACGCTGACCCAAAAGGATCTCGAGCGGATGCTGCACCGGTGGGAGGTGCCTCTACCTTGGGAGGCGCACGAAGTCAGGTATGAGGTGTAGCGCGAGCGGGCACGTGAGCAGGACGACCCTCGGGCGTGCTGAGGGTTTGGAGCCATTGTTGTCATGGCTCTGGTGTCGGCTCCGAGGGATGAGCCTGGGCGCCGGGATCGGACTCCGGCCTAGACGCCCCCAAAGTTGTCAGAGGAGACCGGACTAGCCCGGAGGCGGTGAAACGTTGATGGGCGCAAATCGCTTGATCCGATCGCGGTTGCGGAGGTCCACCCGAAGGCCTACTTCGGGCTGGCCGTTCAGACGAGGCCCCAACGTACGAATTGCATCGCAGATTTCGAGGCCGACCGAGGTCAAATGCCCATCCTGCGGCACACGCCAAGAGCCGATGGTCGAGGAACGAGGATCAACCTCTGAGAAAACGGCGAGTCCGCTGGGTCCAAAGTGGTAGTACGCGGAAGATGACTCCTTGGGGTGGGTGCCCAGTATGAAGAGCAGTGAGTGGCTTCGATAGTTGTGCGCGACCTGCACCGCCACGCCATCGCTCATGTCCCAGTTGATAAACCAGCACCCATACCCGTATCCCGCAATCTCCAAAGCCGCTTGAAACTCCTCCCATTCGGGCGCAAAGAGCTGACGAAGAATCCACATGGTCTGAGGCTAACTCAAGTTGCTGTCGGTTTTGCAATGCCCGCATTCACTGCGATGCTGCCGTCTGCAATAGGCTGAATGCGGTCGTTCGCGGCGCCTTGAGACAAGGACAGCTCTCGACCCAGAGCGGACATACGTAAGCAATGGGATGGACGCCTCCACCCGTAGACGGCATCGAAGTGCCACAGTGGATGTGTCAGCAACCACTCGATCGGAAGGAGCGTCCGCCATGCAGATTACGACGATCGGCCTCGATCTGGCCA
>CAJYPV010000033.1 GCA_913776825.1 Burkholderiaceae bacterium | reverse complement strand
TGCTGGCCGCGCTCTGCTTCGTCCACGACCTGCCGGCGGCGCACGCCCTGGTGCTGTTCGCCGCCGCCCGCCAGGCCGGCTGGCTGGCCCACGCCCTGGAGCAGCAGGCCCTGGGCAAGCTGATCCGGCCACGCGCCCGCTACACCGGGGCGATGCCGGAGGATGGCGGCGCGCCGAGCTGAGGGGACGGCGAGCGCACCTTGCGCATGCACCAATATTGGTACACCATACCGTCATGGAGACCACACTGGACGTGCGCTTCTACCGTGCCGTATCGGGCGTCGAGCCGGTGCGGGTCTGGCTCAGGGAAGCGGTGTCGGCCGATGCCAGGAAAGCGATCGGCGGCGACATCAAGACGGTGCAGTTGGGATGGCCGCTGGGCATGCCCCTGGTGCGCAAGCTGGACCAGCGCCTGTAGGAAGTGCGCAGCGCGATTCCCGAAGGCATTGCGCGGATTTTTTTCACCACCGTTGGATCGGACATGGTGCTGCTGCACGGCATCGTCAAGAAGTCGGGCAAGACCCCGAGCGCCGATCTCGCCACCGCCAAACGCCGCAGAGACAAGGTGATGCGATGAGCCGCAATGCCCATATCGGGTCCAGCTTCGACAGCTTCCTGGCCGAGGAAGGCATCCTCGAAGACACCGCCGCACTCGCCGCCAAGCGCGTGATCGCCTGGCAGGTCGCCGAAGCGATGAAGTCCGCCAAGCTCACCAAGAGCGCACTGGCCCGGCGCATGAACACCAGTCGCTCGCAACTGGACCGCGTGCTGGACGCCACCGACACCAGCCTCACCCTGGACACGCTGAGCCGCGCCGCCACGGCGCTGGGCTACCGGATCCAGATCGACCTGGTCGCCGCGCAGTCGGGCAGGTCAGTCGGCAAACCGCCAACGGCGAAGGCCAAGACTTCGGCCGGCATCCTTCGCTGACGCAATCTCCACCCTGCGACTCAACGCATGGCCTCGGACATTGGCATCCGCCAATGACATGGTCTTGATCAATTGCCTTGCATCGAGCTCAGGTATACATCGAACGGTTCCATCCCCATGACCTCCCGCCGGCGATCCAGCGATGCCCTGTCCTGGATCGGATACGGCTCGACCTTTCCGCCATCCTCGCTGACCTGAGAGCCGTAAATCTGCTCTTTCCCCTGGTACATGCGCAGTCGATCGACCATGAGTGCGTAATCATGGCGAGCCATCTCGCCCCGGAGCATCAGCGGCCGCGCCATTCCGAGCGCCTCCCGTATCAGCTCAGGACTGTGGGAGTGCTGCACCAGGATGTAGAACGCCATGACGCCCTTGCGCCCCACCATTTGCGCGTCGGGAAAGCCGTACTTCTTGAGCACATCCGCAACGAACACCGCGTTCTTGGCATCGTCGGCGTCTGCCGCCCTTGCTTCGGCGGAATCCGCCCCCGTCCCTGCCTCGTCCCACGCTTCCCTCAGCTTCTGGTCCCGCGCGTATCGCTCATTTAGAGAGCGCCTCAGATCGGGATGCGTGATGGGTGGCGGCCGCTGGCACAACGCGGCCCCACCGATCACTTGGTCATAGGGCACGCCGACAGAGATCAGGTCACTCGCAGCCCGAAGGCCCACAGCGATGGGCGCAAGCCCCAGGTCATCACGCTCCTCATTCACCGCCATCTCGCTCAAGCCCTCTTGCAGCCGGAGCACGCCGTCCTTCAGTTCGGGGACTGCCCCGTAGGACGGCTTCTTTCCGCTGGAGAGCGCCAAGCGGTCAGCCAGTTCGGCATAGCCCTCGGCGTCGACATCATCTCCCACACGCTCGTAGAGCGCGTCCATGAGCCTACTCTGGAGTTTCCCATCACCGCGCGACGCGAGCACGATCGCTCCCAAGGCATTGATCCCTTCGCAGCCGACCTGGCCTTCGGACGGAATACCGCCATCCAGCACCTTCGCCACTTCGCGCAATTCTTCTGGCCCGAAAGGCCCGACGCTCGCCTTGGCGCGAAAGGCCAGGAGTGTGTCCCGCAGATCCTGCTGAGTGATGCCTGCAGCGTGCCCGGACACCGCCAAGACGCCGAGCAACATACAACTCCAACCCCTGACCAATCTGCCCATCGCGACGTCACCCCGTGTGCTTGTCAAGACGCTCGTATCGACAGCTTCGGACGCGACACGCCGCCCGGCAAGCGGCAGCACCGGCGGAAGTCGCAGGCAACCTGCAACTCCACTCGGTGAACGCAACAATGGCGCCAGGCCGCAGCGGCCAGGCGCCGTAAGTCTGCCCCAGATGACCATCATGCTCATCGCGGACTCCACCGCAAGCAGTCCCGACCAGAAAGGAGGCGGCGACGAATTGGCGTCCTCCAGACCAGCGATACCGCCAAGGACGACTGCTCTGGAAAAACCGACAGTGCCTCCTCCAAAAGCATTCAGCACGTCGATTCGCCAAGGCACCGCCGAAGGTGTACAAATGTACACCATGACCACCCTGTCCCCGCAGCGCGCCGCCATCCTCGCCTACGTCCATGCCTGCATCGAGCAGGACGGGCGGCCGCCGAGCCTGGCCGAGATCGCCGAACGCTTCGGCTTCGCCTCGCGCAATGCTGCGCGCAAGCACGTGCAGGCGCTGGTCGAGACCGGCTTGCTGGCGCAGGTGCCGCAGCAGGCGCGCAGCCTGCGCCCGGCGCAGGCCGGCAGCCGCAGCGAACTGCTGCAGTTGCCGGTGCTGGGCCGGGTCGCCGCCGGTGCGCCGATCGGCGCCGACATCG
>CAJYPV010000032.1 GCA_913776825.1 Burkholderiaceae bacterium | reverse complement strand
CTGGCCATCGCCATCGGCACCAGCCACGGCGCCTACAAGTTCAGCCGCAAGCCCACCGGCGACATCCTGGCCATCAGCCGCGTGAAGGAAATCCACGCCCGCATCCCCAACACCCACCTGGTGATGCACGGCTCCTCCTCGGTGCCGGCCGACCTGCTGGCCATCATCAACCAGTACGGCGGCAAGATGAAGGAGACCTACGGCGTGCCGGTCGAGGAGATCCAGGAAGCCATCAAGTACGGCGTGCGCAAGATCAACATCGACACCGACATCCGCCTGGCCATGACCGGCGCGGTGCGCAAGTTCATGGCCGAGAACCCCGACAAGTTCGACGCCCGCGAATGGCTCAAGCCCGCCCGCGAAGCCGCCAAGCAGATCTGCAAGCAGCGCTACATCGAGTTCGGCTGCGAAGGCCAGGGCGCCAAGATCAAGGGCCACGGCCTGCAGGACATGGCCGCGCGCTATGCCCGCGGCGAACTGGCCCAGATCGTGAACTGACCGCACGGCGTTCAGCGCACCCCTTCACCGCAGAACCGGCAGCCTCGCGCTGCCGGTTTTGTTTTCTGGGCCTGCGGGCATGGCGGGCGGCGGTGTGTCTTCATGTAAGCTCGTCGCCGGTTGACGCGTTGGGGGGCACGTCTCGCGTGCCGCCCAGAGATCCCATGGCGACATTCGAGGAGACTTCCCATGCAGGCGAGCCCTATTCCGACAGCGCAGCGCATCGGCGTGCCGCGCGAGACCTTTGCCGGCGAAAAGCGCGTGGCCACGGTGCCCGAGGTGGCCGGCAAGCTCGTGGCGCTGGGCTTTTCGGTCGCGGTCGAATCCGGAGCGGGCGAGGCCGCGCACTGCAGCGATGACGCCTACCGCGCGGCCGGCGCCGAAGTGCTGCCCGATGCCGCAGCGCTCTGGGCCGCGTCCGACATCGTCTTCAAGGTGCGCCCGCCCAGCGCCGCCGAGGTCGCGCTGATGCGCCCGGGCACCCTGCTGGTGGGCTTCGTCTGGCCGGCGCAGCACCCCGAGCTGATGGCCCAGCTGGCCGAAAAGAACGCCACGGTGCTCGCCATCGACTGCCTGCCGCGCACGCTGAGCCGGGCGCAGAAGATGGATGCGCTCACCTCCACGGCGGGCGTGTCCGGATACCGCGCCGTCATCGAGGCCGCCAATGCCTTCGGTCGCTACTTCAACGGCCAGATCACCGCCGCCGGCAAGGTGCCGCCGGCCAAGGTCTTCATCGCCGGGGCCGGCGTGGCGGGCCTGGCCGCCATCGGCACGGCGGCGAACCTGGGCGCCATCGTGCGGGCCAACGACACGCGCGCCGAGGTGGCCGACCAGGTCAAGTCGCTGGGCGGCGAGTTCGTCAAGGTGGACTACGAGGAAGACGGCGCGGGCGGGGGCGGCTACGCTAAGGTCATGAGCGAGGGCTTCCAGGCCGCGCAGCGCCGCATGTACGCCGAGCAGGCGCGGGACGTGGACATCATCATCACCACCGCCCTCATCCCCGGCAAACCGGCGCCCAAGCTCATCACCGCCGAGATGGTGCAGAGCATGAAGCCCGGCAGCGTCATCGTGGACATGGCGGCCGAGCAGGGCGGCAACTGCGAGCTCACCGTGCCCGGCGAGGCGGTGGTGCGCCACGGCGTGACGATCCTCGGCTTCACGGATCTGCCATCGCGCCTGGCCAAGCAGTCGTCCACGCTGTATGCGACCAACCTGCTGCGGCTGGCCGAAGAGCTGTGCAAGGCCAAGGACGGCGTGGCCGTGGTCGATATGGAGGACGACGCGCTCCGCGGCCTCACCGTCGTGAAGGACGGCGAGATCACCTGGCCGGCGCCGCCCCTGAAGGCCGCGCCCGCGCCGGCCCCCAAGGCCGCGGCAGCGCCCGCTGCCGAAAAGAAGGGCGGCCACGGTCACGGACATGGCCGCGGCGGCCCGCTGCCGGCCCGCACGCTGGCCATCCTGTTCGCCGTGGCGGCCGTGGCCTTCTGGTTCATCGGCGCCCATGCGCCGGCGGCCTTCCTGGGGCACTTCACGGTGTTCGTGCTGGCCTGCTTCATCGGCTACATGGTGGTGTGGAACGTCACGCCAGCCCTGCACACGCCGCTGATGAGCGTGACCAACGCCATCTCCAGCATCATCGCCATCGGCGCCCTGGTGCAGATCGCGCCGCCGCAGGCCGCGGCGAACGGGCGCCCGGACGGGCTGATCCTCTGGCTGGCCTTCGCCGCCCTGGTGCTCACGGCCGTCAACATGTTCGGCGGCTTCGCGGTCACGCGGCGCATGCTGGCCATGTTCCAGAAATAACGGCAGCCACGACGAGGAGCAACGCACCATGTCCCACAACCTCGCCACGGCGGCCTATCTGGGCGCCGCCATCCTGTTCGTCCTGAGCCTGGGCGGACTGTCCCACCCCGAGACCGCGCGCCGCGGCAACCTGTTCGGCATGCTGGGCATGGGGTTGGCCGTGCTGGCCACGGTGTTCGGCCCCAGGGTCGGGGCCACGGGCATCGCCTGGATCGTCGGCGCGCTGGCGATCGGCGGCGGCATCGGCCTCTATGCCGCCCGGGCCGTGAAGATGACGCAGATGCCCGAGCTGGTGGCGCTCATGCACAGCCTGGTCGGCCTGGCGGCCTGCCTGGTGGGCTTCGCCAGCTACGTGGACACCTCCATGCCCCTGGCCGGCGCCGAGAAGGCCATCCACGAGGTGGAGATCTACGTCGGCATCCTCATCGGCGCAGTCACCTTCTCGGGCTCGCTCATCGCCTTCGGCAAGCTCAACGGCCGCATCGGCGGCAAGCCGCTGCTGCTGCCGGGCCGCCACTGGCTCAACCTGGCCGCGCTGCTGGTGGTGGCGTGGTTCGGCCGTGCCTTCCTGCAGGCCGAGACTGTGGCGGACGGCATGCTGCCGCTGGCGGTGATGACGGCCATCGCGCTGCTCTTCGGCATCCACATGGTGATGGCCATCGGCGGGGCCGACATGCCGGTGGTGGTGTCCATGCTCAACAGCTATTCCGGCTGGGCCGCGGCGGCCACCGGCTTCATGCTGGGCAACGACCTGCTGATCGTGACCGGCGCGCTGGTGGGCTCCTCGGGCGCCATCCTCAGCTACATCATGTGCAGCGCCATGAACCGCAACTTCCTCAGCGTGATCGCGGGCGGGTTCGGCACGGGCGGGGGCGGCGCGCCCGCGGCCCAGGGCGCGGCGCCGCAGGGCGAGGCAGTGCCCGTGACGGCGGCCGAGACGGCCGAGATGCTGCGCGAGGCCAGGAGCGTCATCATCGTGCCCGGCTACGGCATGGCCGTGGCCCAGGCCCAGCACACGGTCAACGAGATCGTCCGCACGCTGCGCGAGCGGGGCGTGCAGGTGCGCTTCGCCATCCACCCGGTGGCGGGCCGCATGCCGGGCCACATGAACGTGCTGCTGGCCGAGGCCAAGCTACCCTACGACATCGTGATGGAGATGGACGAGATCAACGGCGACTTCCCCGAGACCGACGTGGCCATGGTCATCGGCGCCAACGACATCGTGAACCCGGCGGCGCAGGACGACCCGTCCAGCCCGATCGCCGGCATGCCGGTGCTGGAGGTCTGGAAGGCCCGGCACTCCATCGTGATGAAGCGCTCCATGGCCTCGGGCTACGCCGGGGTGGACAACCCGCTCTTCTACAAGGACAACAACCGCATGCTCTTCGGCGATGCCCGGAAGATGCTGGACGAGGTGCTAGCCACGCTCAAAACCTGACGGGGCATAATCCCTTCGGAAAAAAAGAACGACCGTGCTGAAATCAACCGCAGGCACCGGTCTGGCGACCACCCCCGGGGCGACGGCGCCGGGATCTACCTGGAGACAATGGACATGAATGACCGCATCTGGCTCGGCAGCTATCCCCCGGGCGTGCCTGCCGATATCGACCCCGCGCAATACACCTCGCTGGTGGCGTTGATGGAGGAGGCCTTCCGCCAGTACGGCGACCGCGTGGCCTACAGCTTCATGGGCCGCGACGTGACCTATGCCGAGACCGATGCCCAGAGTCGCGATCTGGCCGCCTACCTGCAGGGCCTGGGCCTGGTCAAGGGCGACCGCGTGGCCATCATGATGCCCAACGTGCCCCAGTACCCGGTGGCCGTGGCCGCCGTGCTGCGCGCAGGGCTGGTGGTGGTCAACGTCAATCCGCTCTACACGCCGCGCGAGCTGGAGCACCAGCTCAAGGACTCGGGCGCCAAGGCCATCGTCATCATCGAGAACTTCGCCCACACCCTGCAGGCCTGCATCGCGCAGACGCCGGTCAAGCACGTGGTGCTTGCCTCCATGGGCGACCGGCTGGGCTTCCTCAAGGGCGCGGTGGTCAACTACGTGGTGCGCCACGTCAAGAAGCTGGTGCCCGAATTCCAGCTGCCCGGCGCGGTGCGGTACAACGATGCGCTTTCCAAGGGCGCCGGAGCGAAGCTGGCCGCGCCCAGCCTGCAGCCCGACGACGTGGCCCTGCTGCAGTACACGGGCGGCACCACGGGCGTCTCCAAGGGCGCGGTGCTGCTGCACCGCAACGTGATCGCCAACGTGCTGCAGTCCGAGGCCTGGAACCTGCCGGCCATGGCCCAGGTGCCGGCCGGCGAGCAGCCCACCACCGTCTGCGCGCTGCCGCTCTATCACATCTTCGCCTTCACGGTGAACATGATGCTGTCGCTGCGCACCGGCGGAAAGACCATCCTCATTCCCAATCCGCGCGACCTGCCGGCGGTGCTGAAGGAATTGTCCAAGCACACATTCCACAGCTTCCCGGCGGTCAACACGCTGTTCAACGGCCTGGCCCATCATCCCGACTTCAACACCGTCAACTGGAAGAACCTGCGCGTGTCGCTGGGCGGCGGCATGGCGGTGCAGGGCGCGGTCGCCAAGCTCTGGCTGGAGAAGACCGGCTGCCCGATCTGCGAGGGCTACGGCCTGTCGGAGACCAGCCCCTCGGCCAGCTGCAACCCGATCACGGCCAAGGAGTTCACCGGCACCATCGGCGTGCCGCTGCCCAGCACCTACATGAAGCTGATCGACGACGAGGGCCAGGAGGTGACCGGCGCCGGCCGCACGGGCGAGATCGCCATCAAGGGCCCGCAGGTCATGGCCGGCTACTGGCAGCGCCCCGACGAGACCGCCAAGGTGATGACGGCCGACGGCTATTTCCGCTCGGGCGACATCGGCGTGATGGACGAACGCGGCTTCTTCAAGATCGTGGACCGCAAGAAGGACATGGTGCTGGTCAGCGGCTTCAACGTCTATCCCAACGAGGTGGAAGACGTGGTGGCCGCCATGCCCGGCGTGCTGGAATGCGCCGTGGTGGGCGTGCCCGACGAGAAGACGGGCGAGGCCGTGAAGCTGGTCATCGTCAGGCGCCCACCCGCGGCCGGCGCCGAGGAGCTGACCGAGGCCCAGGTGCGCGAGTTCTGCAAGGCCAACCTCACCGGCTACAAGCAGCCGCGCGTGATCGAGTTCCGCACCGAGCTGCCCAAGACGCCGGTGGGCAAGATCCTGCGGCGCGAGCTGCGCGACAAGAAATGACCATCCCCCCGGACGGCGCCAGCGCGGCGGGGCGGCCCTTGCGCGGCTCCCGCCGGCATGGCGCGCGCCTGTCTCGCAGGCTGCATCACCCATGACCACCGCCATCCTCAGCGCCCTCCCCGAAGAACAGGCCGGCCTGGTCCATGCGCTCGCCCAACCGCACCCGCCGAGCATCACCCATGCGGGCCGCGCGTTCTGGCGCGGCGAGATGCACGGCCGCTCCGTGGTGCTGGCGCTCTCGGGCATCGGCAAGGTGGCGGCAGCCACCACGGCCACGGCCCTCATCGAGCGTTTCGGCGCCACCCGCATCGTCTTCACCGGCGTGGCCGGCGGGCTGGGCGACGGCGTGGCGGTGGGCGACGTGGTGGTGGCGCGCGACTTCATCCAGCACGACATGGACGCCTCGCCGCTCTTCCCGCGCTGGGAGGTGCCCGGCTACGGCCGCGCCCGCTGGCCCTGCGATGCGGCGCTCACCGCCAGGCTGGAAGCCGCGGCCGATGCCTGCCTCCAGCGCATGGCCGCCGGCCGCCGCCACACCGGCCTGATCGCCAGCGGCGACGTCTTCGTGGGCTCCGCCGCCGGTGCGCTGGGCCTGCGCCGCTCGCTGTCCGACGCCGGCCACGATGTGCTGGCGGTGGAAATGGAGGGCGCCGCCGTGGCCCAGGTCTGCGCCGACTACGGCGTGCCCTTCGCCGCCATGCGCACCATCTCCGACCGCGCCGACGACACCGCCCACGTCGATTTCTCCCGCTTCGTCACCGAAGTCGCCAGCCGCTACGCCGACGAAATCATCGGCGAGTTCATGCGATTGCTATGAAATAAATAGCTGAAGGTGCTTGATAAGCAAGCGCTGCAACCGGATTCTGCAATAAGGCAGCGGCCTTTGGCATAGCCTTGAAGACGACCTCTGGCACAGGGCGTGTCTTCACCAGCAGACGCCACGGATCCGGCTCTGCCGGTCCGTAGGCGTCGTCCCCCTTGAGGGGGAAGCCGCGAAGCGGCTCAGGGGGTGATTACTTCAACCAGCCCCGCTTGCGGAAGTACCACATCGGCCCGATGGCGCTCGCCACCATCAGCGCGATGCCGTAGGCGTAGCCGTAGTCCCACTGCAGCTCCGGCATGAACTGGAAGTTCATGCCGTAGACGCTGGCGATCAGCGTGGGCGGCAGCAGGGCCACGCTGGCCACCGAGAAGATCTTGATGATCTTGTTCTGGTTGATGTTGATGAAGCCGACGGTGGCGTCCATCAAAAAGTTGATCTTGTCGAACAGGAACGCGGTGTGGGAGTCGAGCGAATCGATGTCCCGCAGGATCTGGCGCGATTCCTCGAACTGCTCCGCATTGAGCATGCGGCTGCGCATCATGAAGCTGACCGCCCGGCGCGTGTCCATCACATTGCGCCGGATGCGTCCGTTCAAGTCTTCCTCACGCGCGATGGCCGCCAGCACCTCACCGGCTTCGGTGTCATTGACGTCCTTCTTCAGCACGCGAGCGCTGACCTTTTCCAGGTTGTCGTAGATGCCCTCCAGCACGTCGGCGGAATATTCCGCATCCGCGTCATAGAGCTTCAGCAGAACATCCTTGGCATCCTCGATCAAGGCGGGAATGCGGCGAGCGCGCAGGCGCAGCAGGCGGAAGACCGGCAGATCCTCGTTGTGGATCGAGAACAGCACGTTGTTGAACAGGATGAACGCCACCCGCACGTTGCGCGGGGCGTCCATGTCGTCAATCAAAAAGTCGGAGCGGATGTGCAGCTCGCCGTTGTCTTCTTCATAGAAGCGCGCGGACTCTTCCAGGTCTTCGTCGACGATGTTTTCAGGGATCACCAGGCCGAAGCGCTGTCGGATCCAGTCTTTTTCCTCGGCGCTTGGCGATTCGAGGTCCACCCAGATTGGTTGCCGTTCTGCTCCCACCAGTTGCGCCAGGTCGGCCGCGGTGGAGATTTCTTCTTGCACCATGCCGCCCTTGAGGCGGCCGTTGTCCAGGGTGAAAACATTCAGCATGCAGGTCCTTCATCAGCCGCGACCCGCTCGCGCAGGGGCGAGCGCTCGGGCATGACAGCGCGTGGAAGCGGGAGGCGCGTCGACGCAAGTTTCGAGAGCAAGGACGGCCTGTGCAGGCAAGGCGTCCGGAGAGGCGGTGGGGCGGAGAAGTGGCCCGTCTCACTCCGGACAAGCGGCGCGGCGGCGGCGGTCGACGGGCAGCACCACGGCGAGTGGGTGCCAGGGTCAACGGACGGTTCAGCTGCGGCGGATTGACGCTGGAGTGGACGGCCACAGAGAGTGGTCGCTGTCCAAGTGGGACTCCAGTAATCGGGACGCGGAATTATCACATCGCGCCATCGTCGCCAGCAAGCGCGGGCACCGGCCCGCAACATCCCGCATTCCAGCACGGTCCGCGGTGATCGGCAAGACAGTGAATTTCACCCCCAAACCTTGCTTTTGTTGGCTTGTGTTCGATGCCGAACACGCGCAGACTGGATTCGTCCATCCGCTACACCGCATCCCCGCGGAACCCCGACAGCCACAGTCTTCTTCATGGTTCACCGACCCGATGCCCGCCGCGACACCCGTCATGGATCCGGCGCAGCGGGCCCGAGACGGTCGACACCCCCACATTCCTGTTTCTCCACTCCCTGGCCTCCAAGGCCCGCACCGTTCCAACACACATAGCCATCCCCTCCCCTCAGTCCTCGTAGTTCCCAGCAGCGCCTCGTGCGCCAGCTGTTTTCCCGATCAAGCCCTTGTGAAAGGAGGCTTTATGAACCTGACCATCAGCGGCCATCATCTCGAAGTGACTCAAGCACTGCGCGAGTACGTGCTGAACAAGCTCAGCCGGGTGATCCGACACTTTGACCAGGTCGTGGACGTCAACGTCCTGCTCACCGTGGAGAAGCAAAAGGAAAAGGATCGACGCCAACGGGCCGAAGTGACCCTGCATGTGAAGGGACGGGAGATCTTCGTGGAACATTCGCACGGAGACCTCTATGCCGCCATCGACGAGCTGATGGACAAGCTGGATCGGCAGGTCTGCCGCCACAAGGATCGGGTGCAGAACCATCATCACACCGCTGCGAAGCGCCTGGACATCAGTCCCTGATGACGACCGCGCGCCTCGGGCTCGGTCACGCATCGCTGAACGCTGCCCTTCGCGGGGCGTTCCCAGAGGCCTGAACCTCACGCTGAGACCGAATCCCGACGCGCGCGCTCCGCACCCGATGGGAGCCGACCTGAGCACTGGCGATCCGGCCACCTCGGGTTAACCCCCAAACCCCTCCCCCAGCGGCCCTCGTGGCCGCTTTTGCATGTCGCCCTTGTCGCGATTCATCGCGAATCGTCGCAATTGGTCGGGATTCATGGGGGTTTGCCAGGGGCTATGTTGCGATGCAACACCAATGCCGAGGTTTTCACGAGGGTCGTCCATGCGAGGCCTATGCCCGATGGCAGGCGCGTTCCTATAATCGTCGCCTTCACCATGGACCTGCGCGCCCTCGCGGCCGGCAGGCAGCTCGCTCTAGCCCTGCCAACCGATCGATTGGCGCATTGCCCGATGAACCGTCTCGCCGCCATCCTTCCCGCCAGCAATGTGCTGGTCGATGTGGACGCATCCAGCAAGAAGCGCGTGTTCGAGCAGGCCGGGCTGCTGTTCGAGAACAACCACTCGATCTCGCGTGCGTCCGTCACCGACAACCTGTTCGCCCGTGAGCGCCTCGGCTCCACCGGTCTGGGCCACGGCGTGGCCATTCCGCACGGCCGCATCAAGGGTCTGAAAAATCCGCTGGCCGCCGTGCTGCGCGTCCAGCAACCGATCGGCTTCGATGCGCCGGATGACGAGCCCGTCACCCTGCTCATCTTCCTGCTGGTCCCGGAAGCCGCCACCCAGCGCCACCTGGAAATCCTGTCCGAGATCGCCGAAATGCTCTCCGACCGCGAACTCCGTGAGCGCCTGAAGACGGAATCCGAAGCCAGCGTCGTCCATCGGCTGATCGCCGATTGGGAGCCGCTCAAGTCGGTGGCCTGACCCTCGCGGCCCGCCACCTCCACGCTGTCTCCACCCGCGCCGACCTCACTTCGTGAAACCCACCTCCATCAGCGCTGACCGGTTGTTTGAAGAGCACCGGGAGGCCCTGCGCTGGGAATGGATCGCGGGCCACGCCCATCCGGAGCGCCGCTTCGACGAAGCCGCGCTGCGCGATGCCCAGTCCGCCGCGGACCTGGTGGGCTATCTCAATTACATCCACCCTTACCGTGTGCAGATCGTCGGCACGCGCGAAGTGAGCTATCTGAGCCAGGCGTCGGGCGATGTGCTGGATCGCCGCATTGCCCGCATCGTCACGCTGGAGCCGCCGGTCATCATCGTGGCGGACGACCAGCCCGCGCCGGATCGCCTGGTCGCCATGTGCGACCGCGCCGAGATTCCGCTGTTCACCACCGCCGAATCCGCCGGTCATGTGATCGACCTGGTCCGCGCCTACCTGGCCCATGTCTGCGCCAACCGCACGACGCGGCACGGCGTGTTCATGGACATCCTCGGCCTGGGCGTGCTGCTGACCGGTGAATCCGGGCTGGGCAAGAGCGAACTCGGGCTGGAACTGATTTCGCGCGGCCACGGTCTGGTCGCCGACGATGCGGTGGACTTCTTCCGCATTGCCCAGACAGCGATCGAAGGCCGGTGTCCGGACCTGCTGATGAACCTGCTGGAAGTCCGCGGCATCGGCCTGCTGGACATCAAGGCCATCTTCGGCGAGACCGCGGTGCGTCGGAAGATGCGGCTCAAGCTGATCGTGCACCTGGTCCGCAAGGAAACCATGGAGCGCGATTTCGAGCGCCTTCCGTACGAGCCGCTCTATGAGGATGTGCTCGGCATGCCGGTGCGCAAGGTGGTGATCGCGGTGGACGCCGGCCGCAACCTGGCCGTGCTGGTCGAGGCCGCCGTGCGCAACACCATCCTGCAACTGCGCGGCATCGACACCTACCGCGAATTCGTGGAGCGCCATCAGCGCGCGATCGAACAAGGCCTGACTGACGCCACGTGAGTGGCCGTCATCCGAATCTGACGCGGCCTGCGCGCATCCCGCGCGCATCGCTCACCCCTTCATTCATCGCCTGCGAAGCCGGTTGAGCCGGGCTTCAGGCGTTCCGCTCAGCGCTCAGCGTTCCAACTTGTGCGGGCAGTCTTTCTTCATGCAGTTCGCGTACAGCGCGAGCGAATGCTCCTGCAGCGCGAAGCCGCGATCAGCCGCGATGGCGTGCTGGCGCTCTTCGATTTGCGGGTCGTAGAACTCTTCGACGCGGCCGCAATTCAGGCAGACCAGGTGGTCATGGTGATGACCTTCGTTGAGTTCGAAGACCGCCTTGCCTGACTCGAAATGGTTGCGCGACAGCAGACCCGCCTGTTCGAACTGGGTCAGCACGCGATAGACCGTGGCCAGGCCGATGTCTGCCCGCTCATCGAGCAAAGCTTTGTAAACATCTTCCGCCGTCATGTGGCGGCTCTTGGCCGTCTGGAAGATCTCCAGGATCTTGATGCGGGGCAGCGTGGCCTTGAGGCCGCTGTTCTTGATTTCGTCGGAGCGATTCATGGGGTTTGCGACCGCGAGAGGGCGGGAGCCTCCCGCTAGAATTCCGCTCATCATAGCCCTTGACCCCTTGCGAAGCCCCGCCATGTCATTGAAATCCCATATCGCCGTGATCGCGCGACTCAGCGTCGCCCTCGGCGGCCTGGCGTCGCTGGGCGCGTGCTCGCAGATGCCCGCCTTCGACGCCTTCTCCGTCAGCGGCGACAAGGTCCTCGGACTGGTCCGCCCGTATCGGGTCGAGATCGTGCAAGGCAACGTGGTCACCAAGGAGCAGATCGAACGCATCAAGCCCGGCATGACCCGCGCGCAAGTGCGTGACCAGCTCGGCTCGCCGCTGCTGACCGATGTCTTCCACGACACCCGCTGGGACTACATCTTCACCATCCGTCGCCAGGGCGCGGCGCCTCAGAACCGCCACATCCAGCTGACCTTCGACGGCGACGCGCTCGCCAAGATCGACGCGCCGAGCGACCTGCCGACCGAAAACGAATTCATCGCGGCGATCAACACCGCCAAGGTGTCCGGCCGGGCGCCCAAGCTCGAGATGACCGAGGAAGAACGCAAGGCCCTGCCGCCGCCGGTGCGCCAGGCCTCCGCCACGCCCGAGCCGACCGGCCCGGTGCGCGACTATCCGCCGCTGGAGCCGCGTCGATGAGCGCCAGCCCCGTGCGCATCGCCATCACCGGCGCGTCCGGCCGCATGGGCCGCATGTTGATCGAAGCCGTGCTGCAGGCGCCCGATCTGCGCCTGACCGCCGCCCTGGATCGCGAAGGCAGTCCCACCCTCGGGCAGGATGCCGGCGCTTTCCTCGGCCAGACCACTGGCGTGGCGATCACCAACGATGTGCGCGCCGGCCTGCGCCAGGCCGATGTGCTGATCGATTTCACCCGGCCCGAAGGCACGATGGCGCATCTGGCGCTGTGCGCGGAGCTGGGCGTGCGCACCGTCATCGGCACCACCGGCTTCAGCGACGAGCAGAAGGCCGAGATCCAGCGCCTGTCGACGCGCGCTGCCGTGATGATGGCGCCCAACATGAGCGTGGGCGTGAATGTGGTGCTCAAGCTGCTGGAGAACGCCGCCAAGGCGCTGGCCCAGGGCTATGACATCGAGATCATCGAGGCCCATCACCGCCACAAGGTCGATGCGCCGAGCGGCACCGCCTTGAAGATGGGCGAAGTGGTGGCCGACGCCATCGGCCGCGACCTGAAGACCTGCGCCGTCTACGGCCGCGAAGGCGTCACCGGCGAGCGCGATCCGTCCACCATCGGTTTCGCGACCGTGCGCGGCGGCGACATCATCGGCGACCACACCGTGCTGTTCGCCGGCATCGGCGAGCGCATCGAGATCAGCCACAAGGCCTCCAGCCGCGCCACGTTCGCCCAGGGCAGCCTGCGCGCCGCGCGTTTCCTGGCCTCGCGTCCGACCGGCCTGTTCGACATGAACGACGTGCTCGGCCTCGGCTGAGCCAGGACGCGCTGGTCCACGATGCGTGAGCTGTTCGATCTCTGGCAGGCGGGCGACAGCGTCGGCCGCCTGGTGGCCCTGGTGTTGCTGGCGATGTCCGTCTGCAGCTGGGTGCTGATCTTCTGGCGCGGCTGGACCTTGCAGCGGGCCCGGCGCGATCTGCAGCGGGCATTGCCGGTCTTCTGGGCCGCAGGCGACCTGCCCACCGGCCGCGATCAATTGCGCGCCCTGGACCGTGAGGCGCTGATGCTGCCGATGGTCGACGCCGCGCTGCTCGACAGCCCGGCCGGCACGCTGGCCGCCTCCAGCCGGCCGCATGCCCAGCTCACGCGCCGCCTGCGCGACGCGCTGCATCAGGTGTTGAGCGGCCTCAATCGGGGTCAGGTGGTGCTGGCCACAATCGGGAGCACCGCGCCGTTCGTCGGGCTGTTCGGCACCGTGTGGGGCATCTATCACGCGCTGCTGAGCATCTCGGCCACCGGCAACTTCAGCCTGGACAAGGTCGCCGGCCCGGTCGGCGAGGCGCTCATCATGACGGCGGCCGGCCTGGCCGTCGCGATCCCGGCGGTGCTGGCCTACAACTTGTTCGGCAAGTGGGTCGGCGCCTGTGAAGCGGAGCTCGAAGGCTTCGCCCACGACCTGCGCGAATTGCTCACCGCGCCATGAGCTTCGGCCGGCTCGAGCGTCGCGACACGCCCAAGCCGATGGGCGACATCAACATGACGCCGCTCATCGACGTCATGCTGGTGCTGCTGGTGATCTTCATCATCGCCGCGCCGCTCATGAGCAGCGCGCTCAAGCTGGATCTGCCCAAGAGCGATGCCGCCGCGCCCGGCCCGGCCGCACGCTTCGTGGCCATCTCGCTCACGCCGCAGGGCGAGTATTTCCTCGGCGAGGAAGCGCTGGAAGCGACCGCGCTGCGCAGCCGCCTGGCAGCGCTGGCCGTGCGCCAGCCCGACACCGAAATCCGCCTCACCGCCGATCGCAACGTGCCGTATGGCCGTGTGGCGCAATTGATCGGCTGGGCGCAGGCGGCGGGGCTGAACCGGATCGCATTTGTCGCCGAGACCGGTGAAACCGGCGCCGCTGACGCCGCTCCTGCCGCTCCCACCGCGACCCTTCCCGCTGGCGCCAAGGCCGCTGCACCGGCCACGCCGCGCCAGGCGCCCGCGCCAGGCGGGGACGCCAAAGCCCGCTGAGCGCGGCGCGCGGGCGGCCGCCGCTCGTCGGCAACGCTTGCGCTCGAGGTGTCAAGGCGCGCAGGCGCCTTCGACGCATGTCAGCGCCCTGGCCGGCCGTTGAGCCGTGGCCTGAAGACGGCGTCGCCGATCCACCTCGTTCCCGCTCCATCCCGCGCCCGGCCGTCCGCGCCGGGCTCCTACAATCGCCCGATCCGTCCGCAGAGCCAACATGAACGAGAAATACGCCCCCTCCGAGGTCGAACAGGCCGCCCGCGACCATTGGAACGCCCGCGACGCCTATCGCGTCGTCGAGGACGCCAGCAAGCCCAAGTTCTATGCGTGCTCCATGCTGCCCTACCCCAGCGGCAAGCTGCACATGGGCCATGTCCGCAACTACACGATCAACGACATGTTGACCCGTCAGCTGCGCATGAAGGGCTACAACGTGCTGATGCCGATGGGCTGGGATGCGTTCGGCCTGCCCGCGGAAAACGCGGCGATGAAGAACAGGGTGCCGCCCGCCGCCTGGACCTACGACAACATCGCCTACATGAAGAGCCAGATGCAGGCGATGGGTCTGGCGATCGACTGGTCGCGCGAGATCGCCACCTGCAAGCCGGACTACTACCGCTGGAACCAGTGGCTGTTCCTGAAGATGCTGGAAGCCGGCATCGCCGAGCGCCGCACCCAGGTGGTCAACTGGGACCCGATCGACCAGACCGTGCTGGCCAATGAGCAGGTCATCGACGGCAAGGGCTGGCGCTCCGGCGCGGTGGTCGAGAAGCGCGAGATCCCCGGCTACTACCTGAAGATCACCGACTACGCCGAAGAGCTGCTCGCCGCGGTGGCCGATCCGTCTGATCGCAACTACCTGTCGGGCTGGCCCGAGCGGGTGCGCCTGATGCAGGAAAACTGGATCGGCAAGAGCGAAGGCGTGCGCTTCGCCTTCCCGCACCAGATCCAGGATGCGAGCCGTCAGCTCATCCAGGGTGGCCGCCTGTACGTGTTCACGACCCGCTCCGACACCATCATGGGCGTGACCTTCTGCGCCGTGGCGCCGGAACATCCGCTGGCCACGCATGCGGCGGCCTCGAATCCGTCGTTGGCCGCCTTCATCGAGGAATGCAAGCAAGGCGGCACCACCGAAGCCGAGCTGGCGACGCAGGACAAGAAGGGCATGCCCACCGGCCTGTTCGTCACCCATCCGCTGACGGGCGCGCAGGTGGAAGTCTGGGTCGGCAACTATGTGCTGATGAGCTACGGCGACGGCGCGGTCATGGGCGTGCCCGCCCATGACGAGCGCGATTTCGCCTTCGCCAAGAAATACAAGCTCCCGATCAAGCAGGTCGTCGCGGTCGAGGGCCAGACCTTCTCGCTGGACGCCTGGGCCGAGTGGTACAGCGACAAGCACCAGGGCGTGTGCGTGGACTCCGGCGTGCTGAACGGCCTGACCCACAAGCAGGCGGTCGACAAGGTGGCCGAGCTGCTCGGCGCTCAAGGGCTGGGCGAGAAGAAAACCACCTGGCGCCTGCGCGACTGGGGCGTGAGCCGCCAGCGCTATTGGGGCACGCCGATCCCGATCATCCACTGCGACACCTGCGGCGCCGTGCCGGTGCCGGAGAAGGATCTGCCGGTGGTGCTGCCGGAAGACTGCATCCCCGACGGCAGCGGCAATCCGCTCAACAAGCGCGCCGATTTCCTGAATTGCAGCTGCCCGCGTTGCGGTGCCGCGGCGAAGCGGGAGACCGACACGATGGACACCTTCGTCGACAGCTCCTGGTACTTCATGCGCTATTGCGACGCGTCAAACCAGGGCGCGATGGTCGGCGCCGGCAGCGAGTACTGGATGCCGATGGACCAGTACATCGGCGGCATCGAGCACGCCATCCTGCACCTGCTGTATGCGCGCTTCTGGACCAAGGTCATGCGCGACCTCAAGCTGATCAAGTTCGACGAGCCGTTCAAGAACCTGCTGACCCAGGGCATGGTGCTCAAGGGCGCCTTCTTCCGCAAGCCGGAAGACGCCGGCAAGAACTACTACTGGGAGCATGAGGTCGACGTGCTGCGCAACGAGCACGGCCAGCCGGTGGGCGGCACGCTCAAGGCCGACGGCCTGCCGCTCGAGTACGAGATGACGACGATGTCGAAGTCGAAGAACAACGGCGTCGACCCGCAGGCCCTGATCGACCAGTACGGCGCCGACACGGCACGTCTGTTCGTCATGTTCGCCTCGCCGCCGGAACAGACGCTGGAATGGAACGATGCCGGCGTCGAAGGCGCGCACCGCTTCCTGAAGCGGGTCTGGGGCTTCGGCAGCCGCCACGCCGAGGCGATCCAGGCCGCCCGCTCGGACTTCTCCGGCCTGAGCGACGACGGCAAGGCGCTGCGTCGCGAGGTGCACCTGGTGCTCAAGCAGGTCAGCTACGACTACGAGCGCATGCAGTACAACACCGTCGTCTCCGGCGCGATGAAGCTGCTGAATGCGCTGGAAGGCTTCAAGCCGGCGGCATCGGGTCAGGACGCCGCCGCGCTGCGCGAAGGCTTCTCGGTGCTGCTGCGCGTCATCTATCCCGCCTGCCCGCACATCGCGCATGCGCTGTGGGTCGAGCTGGGCTTCGCCGCAGAACTGGGCGAGCTGCTGGACGCCGCCTGGCCGAGCGTCGATGACGCCGCGCTGGTGCAGGACCAGATCGAGCTGATGGTGCAGGTCAACGGCAAGCTGCGCGGATCGATCAAGGTGGCCGCCTCGGCGGACAAGGCCGCGATCGAAGCGATCGCGCTGGCCAGCCCCGACTTCGAGAAGTTTGCCGAAGGCAAAGCCCCGAAGAAGGTGGTGATCGTGCCGGGTCGTCTGGTCAACCTGGTGGTCTGACGCCATGCAGCGCCGTGATCTGCTGACGCTGGGTGCCGTGGCCGTGCTGTCGGGCTGCGGTTTCGAATTGCGGCGCGAGCCGCAGTACCACTTCAAGACGCTGGCGCTGACCGGCTTCGTGCCGCACTCTCCGCTCGCCCAGGAACTGCGCCGCCAGGTGCTGCGCAGCCCGCTCACGCTGGTGGAGGATCCCAACCGCGCCGACGTCATCATCGACGTCGAGCGCGAGATCCGCGACAAGACCTCGGTGGCCACCACCACCGCCGGGCAGATCACCGAATGGCAGTTGCGCCTGCAGCTCGACTATTCCCTGCGCTCGGCCGGCGGCGACATCCTGCTGCCGCGCACCGAGCTGCGCCTGACCCGCGACATGAACTACAGCGAAAGCGCCGCGCTGGCCAAGGAGCAGGAAGAAGCCTCGCTGCAAAAGGCCATGCAGGTGGAAGCGGTCGGGCTGCTGCTCCGCCGCCTGGCGGCCGTGCGGCTGTCCAGCTGACGCGCCCGGCATCCGGTCATGCAGATCAAGGGCGAGGCACTCGCGGGCCATCTGGCCAAAGGACTCAAGCCGGTCTACACCGTGCACGGCGATGAGCCGCTGCTGGCGCAGGAGGCCGCGGATCTGCTGCGGGCGGAAGCCCGCCGGCAGGGCTTTGGCGAGCGGCAGGTGTTCACCGTCTCCGGCGCGTATTTCGATTGGGCGCCGGTGCTCGCCGCCGCGCAGGCGATGAGCCTGTTTGCGGATCGACAGCTGATCGAGATCCGCATTCCCAGCGGCAAGCCCGGCAAGGACGGCTCGGACGCCTTGCAGCGCTATTGCGAGGCCGTGCCGGCCGATGTGCTGACGCTGGTCACCCTGCCACGTCTGGACAAGACCCAGCTCTCCAGCGCCTGGTTCACCGCGCTGGACGGCGTGGGCGTGACGGTCAAGGTCGATCCCGTCGAGCGGCGCGAGCTGCCGACCTGGATCGCGCGTCGGCTGCAGCAGCAAGGCCAGTCGGTGGCGGCGGGTCCGGAAGGCCAGCAGGCGCTGGAGTTCTTCGCCGATCGGGTGGAAGGCAACCTGCTCGCCGCCCATCAGGAGCTGCAGAAGCTGGCGCTGCTGCATCCGCCCGGAGAACTGAGCCTGGCGCAGATCGAGGCCGCCGTGCTGGACGTGGCCCGCTTCGACGTCTTCAAGCTCAGCGAGGCGCTGCTCAGCGGCAAGGTGGCCCGCGTGCTGCGCATGCTGGACGGGCTGAAGGCCGAAGGCGAAGCAGCGGTCCTGGTGCACTGGACCATGGCCGAGGACATCCGCGGCCTGAAGCGGGTGCATGACGCGGTGGCCGCCGGCAAGCCGCTGCCGATGGCCCTGCGCGAGGCCCGCGTCTGGGGTCCGAAGGAGCGGCTGTTCGAACGCATCGTGCCGCAGCTCGGCGGCGCGGCGCTGTCGCGTTTGCTGGTCGCAGCGCAAATCTGTGACGGAATCGTCAAGGGATTGCGCCATCCGGAATGGCCTGTGGATCCTTGGGAAGCCCTGGGCCGTTTAGCGCTCATGCTGGAGCAAGCCCTGCGTCCATCCGGACCTAAAACCCGCTATGGTTGATGTCTGGTCATCCACCTGACATCCCGTCATGCGCTCCCGCCTCCATCGCGCGCCGTTTCAGGCGCGTTTGCTGTTTGTGATCGCCTTGGCCAGCGGGCTGTCGGCCGCCGTGGTGGACCGCGCACATGCCGCGTCCTGGACGCTGCAGGTGCGCGACGGCAGCGGCCAGCCATTGCCCGACACCGTCGTGGCGGTCGAGGTCAAAGGCCAGTCGCCGCGCGCCGCCGCCGGCACCTCGGCGCAGATGTCGCAGCGTGATCGGCAGTTCCAGCCGCAGTTGCTGGTGGTGCAGACCGGCACGTTGGTCAGCTTTCCGAATTTCGACACGGTCCGGCACCATGTCTATTCCTTCTCCCCGATCAAACGCTTCGAGCTGAAGCTCTATGCCGGCACGCCGGCCGAGCCAGTGCTGTTCGATCAGCCCGGCGTGGCCCAGCTGGGCTGCAACATCCATGACCGGATGACGGCCGGGATCATCGTGGTCGACACCCCGCTCTTCGCCATCACCGATGCGCAAGGCCAGGTGAAGCTGGATCTGCCTGCGGGCGATCACCGGGTGCGCCTGTGGCGCGCCGCCTTGGGCAATGCCGCGCCCTTGTCTCAACCGCTGAAAGTGAGCGCCGGTGCGCCCGGCCTGCTGAAGCTTGAGATGCGGGACTGATGCGCTGGCCTGACTTCCTCAACCTGCGGCGCCTGGAAGGGCGCATCGTGGCGCTGTTCCTGGCGCTGCTGCTGGTGGTGCAGTTGATGAGCCTGGTGCTGCTGAACCAGGGCATCGTGCGCAATGCCCGGGGATCGGTGGATGAGGAGCTCGCAGCGGGCGATCGCATCTTCAGCCAGTTGCTGTCGCAGGACGCCGAGCAGCGCGGCCTGGTGGCCGATCTGCTGCAGTCCGATTACGGCCTGCGGCAGCTGGTCGCGGCGGGCATCCAGGGTGATGAGCTCCGCACCATGATGGAGGACGTCTTCACCAACCTCAGCGAACGGGGCGACGCCAGCTTCATCGGTTATGCCAACGACGGCTTCCAGCTGATGGCCGCGACCAATCCGCTGGCCACGAAGGTCGCCCCGCTGCTGCGTGGCGTCACGCGGCAGACCCAGAGCCGCACCCAGAGCCAGCTGGTGCTGGTCGAGGGCAAGGCCTTCCAGGTCGTGGTGGCCAAGATGCGGGCGGCGGGCCTCGGCGGATGGGTGTTCATGGGCTTCGAGCTGCGTCGCGAGCAACTCGCCGAGCTGAACCGCATCGTTCGCATCGAAGGGGTGCTGCTGAGCCGGCCGCCGCAGGCGGGCTGGCAGGTGCTGGCGAGCGTGATGGATGAGTCCGCCAACTCCGAGCTGCTGCGTGCGATGCCGGACGTCGGCCGGCCGATGCCGACCGAGCCCGTCTCCTTCGCGATGAGCTTGAACGGTGAGCAGTTCCAGGCCCGTCTGCAGCCGCTGCCGCACGGCGGCGATGCGGAACACGCGATGGCGGTGCTGCTGCTGCGCTCGGTCGACGATGCGCTGGCCCCTTATCGCGAGTTGCAGTACACGCTGCTGGCGCTCAGCCTGGGCGGCGTGGCGGTGTTCGCGCTCGGCGCGGTGATCACGGCGCGCCGCATCACCGAACCGGTGAAGGCGCTGGCGGGCGTGGCCCGTCGCCTGGGCGGCGGCGATTACGGCAGCCCGGTGCCGCGCACCTCACGGGATGAAGTCGGCGATCTGGCCGAGGCCTTCGAGGCCATGCGCCAAAGCATCCGCGAGCGCGAGGAACTGGTGAACCGCCTGGCCTTCTGGGACCCGCTGACCGACCTGCCCAATCGAGAGCAGTTCAGCCAGGCCGTGACGCGCCGCATCGCCGACAGCAACGTCCGCTTCGCGCTGCTGATGCTCAATCTGGACCGCTTCAAGCATGTGAACGATGTGCTGGGCCGGCCCTTCGGCGATCGCCTGCTGCGGGCCGTGGCCGAGCGCCTGCAGCAGTTGCTGAAGGAGGATGTCCGCCTGATCGCGCGCTTGAGCGGCGATGAGTTCGTGATGCTGGTCGAGGGCGCCGGCGCCACCCGCGCCGAGGCGGTCTGCCAGCGCATCCAGCGCAACTTCGAACGGGCCTTGACGATCGATGACCAGACGGTGGATTTGTCCGCCGGCATGGGCATTGCGCTGTATCCGCATCATGGCCGCGATGTGACGCTGCTGCTGGCGCGGGCCGAACTGGCGATGCATGCGGCCAAGCGCAGCCAGAGCGGCTGCCAGGTCTACGCGCCGAGCATGGATGCGGCGAGCCAGGAATCGTTGTCCCTGCTGAGCGAGCTGCGCCATGCCATCGATGCCGGCGAGTTGCGGCTGTATCTGCAACCCAAGGTGGATCTGCATTCGCAGCGCATCGCCGGTGCCGAGGCGCTGGTGCGCTGGCAGCATCCGCAGCGCGGGCTGGTGCCGCCGATGGAGTTCATCCCCTTCGCCGAGCAGACCGGCTTCATCCGTCAGCTGACCGCCTGGATGCTGCATGCCGCCGCGCAGACCTGGATGGACCTGCGGCGTCAGGGTCTGGCCCTGCCCATCAGCGTGAATCTGTCGACGCGCGACCTGATGGATCAGGACCTGCCGATCAAGATCGCCGACCTGGCCGCCGGTGTGCCGCCGCAGGCGCTGTGCCTGGAGATCACCGAGAGCGCGATCATGGACGATCCCCAGCGCGCGCTGCTGACGCTGGAGCAATTGCATGCGCTGGGCTTCAAGCTGTCGATCGACGATTTCGGCACGGGATATTCCTCGCTGGCGTATCTGAAGCAGCTGTCGGTGGATGAGCTGAAGATCGATCGCAGCTTCGTGATGGGCATGGAGCGGGATCTGGACGATGCCAAGATCGTGCGCTCGACCATCGAGCTGGCCCACAACCTGGGCTTGAGCGTGGTCGCTGAAGGCCTGGAGACCGCCAAGGCGTGGACGCTGCTGCAGACGCTGGGTTGCGATCAGGGCCAGGGTTATCTGCTGGCCCGGCCGATGCCCGGCGAGCAGTTCGCCGACTGGCTTCGCGCCTGGGAGCCGCCGGACCTGGGCGACGCGCGCGCCAATACAGTCTTGGCGGGACTGTAGGGTCCCCCCCCTACCGGCTGACGCCGGCCCCCCCGAGGGGGCGAGCGGGAGCCAGGCGGAGCCCGATCTCCGCGCTCCGCTGGACGGGTCGGCCACCCTGCGGGGGCCTTCTGGGTACCCCCCTACCGGCTGGCGCCGGCCCCCTAGGGGGCGAGCGGGAGCCCGGCAAAGCCGGATCTCCGCGCTCCGCTGGTCTTGTCGGCCCTGCCGGGCCTCTGCCTTGGCTGACCGAGACTGTTCGGGGTCAGGTGAGCGCCATCAACACATCCCGCAGGCGTTGCGCGTCGATGGGCTTGGTGAGGAACTCGTTCATGCCGGAGGCCAGCGCTTCGTCGCGCTCCTGGACGAGGGCGGCGGCGGTGAGGGCGATGATCGGAAGCTGCTCTGCGTCGTAGCGCTGGCGCAGTTCGCGGGTGGCCTCGTGGCCGCTCATGATCGGCATCTGGACGTCCATGAGGACAGCGTCGAACGCACGACCCGTGCCCGCCGCCGCATCCACAGCCTCCACGGCTTGGCGACCGTCCGACGCCTGAGAGACCTCGGCGCCCCACTGCTCCAGCATCGCCACCGCAATCATCATGTTGACCGGGTTGTCCTCCACCATCAGGATGCGACGCCCCTTCAACGCCGGCCCCGCCTGCGCGTCCAACGCCGACGCGCGACCCCGCGGACTCGCCGGCGCCGCAGCAGCCGGCAAGGGCAGTTCGGCCCAGAAGGTCGCCCCCTCGCCCGGTTGGCTGTCCACGCCCACGTCGCCACCCATCAAGGTGGCCAGTTCCCGGCAGATCGACAGCCCCAGCCCCGTGCCGCCATACCGCCGCGTGGTGCTCTCGTCCGCCTGGGTGAACGGCTGGAACAAGCGCTCCTGCATCGAGGCCTCGATGCCCGGGCCGGTGTCGCTCACCTCAATCCTCAGACGGCGGTCATCCAGTCGGCTCACCCGCACACTGACCGCCCCGCGCTCAGTGAACTTCAGCGCATTGTTCAAGTAGTTGCTGAGGATCTGCCGCACCCGCACCGGGTCACCCACGACCCACGCCGGCACTTCGTCCTCCACCACGATGCCGAAAGACAGCCCGCGCGCCTGCGCCAAGGTCAGGTAACCCATGCGCATGGTGCCCAGCATGTCCCGCAGCGCAAACGACGCAGTCTCCAGCGTCAGCCGGCCCGCTTCGATCTTGGACAGATCGAGGATGTCCGACATCAATCCCGACAGGCTCTCCGCGCTGTCCAGCATCTGGTCCAGGTAGTGGCTGCGCGTATCGGCGGCCAGGTCCGATTGCTGCAGCAGCCGCGCCAGTCCGACCAGGCCGTTCAGCGGCGTGCGGATCTCATGGCTGATGTTGGCCAGGAACGCACTCTTGGCCCGGCTCGCCGCCTGCGCTTCGTCCTTGGCCTGCGCCAGCGCCGCCTCGACCCGGCGCCGCTCGGTGACGTCTTCCAGAATCCAGATGGTGCCGCCGCGGCTCGGATGGGTCGGGTCCACCGCCCGCGCCAGCATCCGGCACAGGAAGTGGCTGCCATCCCGGCGACGCATCAAGCGCTCCACCTCGACCTGCTCGCCCGCCGCCAGGCGCGGTCCCAGTTCGCGACCGATGGCGTCATGGTCCTGCGGCGTCGGCCACACGACTTCGCCCGGTTGTCCGACCAAGCCGCCCGGCGGCCAGCCGAACATCTCCTCGACCAGGCGGTTGGCCTGCACGAAGCGCTGCTCGCGGGTCAGCGCAATGCCGATCGAGGCATTCTCCAGAATCGCCGCATGGACCAGTCGGGTGCGCTCGGTCTCGGTCACATCGCGCGAATTCACGACGAGGTAGGACATGCCGTCCATCACGAAGGGCGCGGCGGAAATCAGCATCGGCACCACACGACCGTCGCGGGTGAGGAAGGACGTCGGCAGGTCGCTGACGCGGCCATGTTGCTCGATGCCTTCGATCAGCAGGTCACGATCGCGCAGGTCCTTCCAGATGCCGACTTCCTGCGTGGTGCGTCCCAGCACCTCGGCGCTGCTGTAGCCGGTCAGCAGTTCGAAGGTCCGGTTGACCATCACATACCGACCGGTGGCGGCCTCGGTCAGGGTGACCGAATCCGGACTGGTGGCGAAGAGATGCGAGAGCAAGGCCTCCGAGCGGCGCAAGGCGTCCTGCGCGCGCGAGGCATCGGTCTGGTCGATGAAGAAGGACAAGGTGGCCGGCCCGCTGGCCGCATCCACCCGCACGCTGGTCGCCTGCACCAGGCGGCGCCGGCGCGACAGGGTGCGCAGCTTGAATTCGGTCATCGGCAGCATGGCGCCGACCGGCATGTCCTCGATCTTGGCCGCGCGTTGACGACCCCGCGCTTCATCGGCGCCCTCGTAATGCGCGAACAGGTCCTGCCCCACCATGGAGGAGCGCTGGGTGTAGCCGAACATCGCCATCGCGGCCGGGTTGGCATCCATCACCCGACCCCAGCGGTGCAGCACCAGCGGCGACGGCGAGCGACGGAACAGCTCGCGGTAGCGGGTCTCGGTGGCCAGCATGGCCTGCTCGGTCTGGACCTCGTCGGTGACGTCGCGGCCCACGCCCCAATAACCACGGAAGTTGCCCTTGGCGTCGAAGCGCGGCTCGCCGCTGATGGAGACATACCGCAGCGCGCCGTCGGCCTCGTCATGTCGGCGCATCACCAGCCCGCGGAAGGGGCGGTGCGATTCCAGATCGGCGCGGTGCGCATCCATGTCCTCGTCGGAAAGCCCCAGGTTCTCGACCTCCCACGGCGTGCGGCCGAGGCGCGAGGCCTGCGACAGGCCGGAGCTGCCCGGATGGTGTTCCGCCAGATGGGTGAAGCGGAACTGGCGGTCCATCTCCCAATACCAGTCCGCGGCCATGTGCAGCAGATGGCGGAAACGGGTGTGGCGGTCGCCGATTTCCTGCACCGTTCGACGGATCAGCTTGGCGGTGCCCAAGCCGACCACCAGGCCGGTGACCAGCAGCATGAACTGGGTGACCCATCGCGCGGCGACGCTGTCCGACGCCGGTGTCGACAGCTGCCAGCCTTGCAGTTCCGCCAACGCCAGACCGCTGAGGACCACCACGCCCAGACCGAACACCGAGATCCCGGCGCGCTGGCTGACCAGCGCGGTGGCCAGCGCCACCATCAGCCCCATGATGCCGAGGCTGGTCGCGCCCAGCCCTTCATGCCGCGACACCGCGACCGACAGCGCCATCAGCAGCGCCAGCGACAGCATCGCCAGCACCGCGAGCGGCCCCTGATGCGCGGGCAGGCGCCACAGCAGCACCACACCGGTCATCGCGGTGAGCAACGCCATCACCGGCGGCAGCAAGCCCAACCAGGGCTCATCCGGTTGAATGCTGAAGGCCAGCAGGATGCCGGCCATCGCGGCCAGCATCACGCAGACGGCAATGAACGGCCGCGCCGCGCGCCATTGCAGGCCGGGCGGCAGCCGATCGTGTTGCGTCAGCTCCTGCCCGACCAGGCTGCTGAGGTCATCCTGGGAATCCGTGCTCACTCTGTCGTGCCCAACTTGTTGTTATCGGACCCTCGTGGGATCCGGACACGAAGTCTCGGCGAGCAGGCCGCGAACGGAGGAGCGGCCTTACCCCCAAATCGGGGCTTCGGCGCGCGCGTTCGGGATTTGTGCGACTTTGTTGGCGGGCCGCCGTGGCGGTCGTCTCGGCGACTCCCGTCGCCGTTGGCTGGCGCGCCACGCGCCCCGTCGCGAAAGGACGGGCGCGGACGCGTACGACTCAGCCGTGTGTGCTCACAGGCGCGGCATCCATCGCCGCACGCGCAGCGGCAAGCAGCGCGGCGAGCGAAGCGTCAAGCAAGCCTGTCGCGAAGCCGATCAAGCCCGCAAGCGCGGACGCAGCGCTTCACGCGTGTCGTGCGCCACGCGGCGAGCGGCCTCGGCGAAGTCCTCGCCTGAGGAGGCATACAGCACCGCGCGCGACGAGTTGACGATCACCGTGCCGCCGCCCTTGGCCACGCGCCAGCCCGCGGCGACCGTCGCCTGCGCATCACCGCCCTGCGCGCCGACGCCCGGAATCAGCAGCGGCAGGTTGGGCGCCAGGGTGCGCACCCGCTCGATCTCCTTCGGATAGGTGGCGCCCACCACCAGGCCGAGCTGTCCGTTCAGATTCCAGTCGCGCCCGGCCAGCGCGGCCAGGTGCTCGAACAGCCGCGGCTGGCCCGGCACATCGGCCAGGCGCTGCATCTGCCAGTCGTCGCCACCGGGATTGGAAGTGCGGCACAGCAGGAAGGCGCCCTTGTCGGGATAACGCAGGTAGGGCTCGATGCTGTCGTGGCCCATGAAGGGCGAGAGGGTGACCGCATCCGCCTGATAGCGCTCGAAGGCTTCGCGGGCGTACTGCTCGGCGGTGGCGCCGATGTCGCCGCGCTTGGCATCCAGGATCACCGGCACATGCGGCGCGGTGCGCTTGATGTGGGCCATCAGCTGTTCGAGCTGGTCTTCGGCGCGATGCGCCGCGAAATAGGCGATCTGCGGCTTGAAGGCGCTGACCAGGTCCTTGGTCGCGTCGACGATGGCGGCGCAGAAGTCATAGATCCGACTGGCGTCGCCCTTCCAGTGGGTGGGGAACTTGGCCGGATCGGGATCCAGGCCGACACACAGCAGGGAGTCGTTCAACCGTTCGGCGGCCTGCAGTTGCTGCATGAATTTCATAGATGGTGCGGGCGTTGGTGTGGGGATCGGGCGAGTCCGGGGAGCGCGAGCCTCATCCGGTGGACCGCCGGGGTGCGGTATTGTCCCGCTTTTGCCCCGCGCACGCCGAGCACCGCGGCGGGCCGCACGACGCTGGGAGGCGTGGATGGATGTCTTGAGGACGGCGCGTCTGCGCCTGCGCTGGTTCACCGAGTCGGATGCGCCGTTTGTCCGGGAGCTGCTCAACGAGCCGGCCTGGATCCAGCACATCTACGACGCCGAGGTCCGCACCGACGCGCAGGCCGCCCAATGGGTGCGTGAGCGGCTGATCATGCGCTACTGGCTGCTGGGCTTCGGCTTCTGGGCCGTGGAGCGACTGGAAGACGGCCAGGTGGTCGGCCTGTGCGGCGTGATCAAGCGCGACGGCCTGGACCATCCCGACATCGGCTACGGCTTTCCCGCGCGCTGGTGGGGCCACGGCTATGCACGCGAGGCGGCATCGGCCACGCTGGACTACTGCCGCCAGGTGCTGGGCCTGTCGGAAGTGATGGGCACGACCGGCCCGGAGAACCATGCATCGGGGCGTGTGCTGCTGGCCATCGGCCTGTCGGACGAAGGCCTGCAGCAGACCGCCGCGCATGAAGGCCTGTCGCGGGTGTACCGCTGGCGTGACGAGCATCCCGCAGACGACGCCGCCCAGATCGACGCCTTGCGCTTCCGCTGGCGCGCCGCGCTGCAGGGCCCGGCGCGCGCGGCGCTGACCGCCTGCGTCTCACCCACGACGCTCGAAGCGGTGATGCGGGACCGCACCGATCTGTCTGCGACCGCCTATGACGAGCTCGCCCACCGATGGCTGCCGCTGGCCGACGACGCGACCGTGCCGGTCGTGCGCACCCATGCAGGCTGGCGGCTGCAGGTGCCAGCGCCCTGAGCGCACGGGCGGGCCGAGGACGGATGACGCGCGCTCAGCGTGAGAGGGCTTGAAAGAGCGTGACAGGGGCGTGAGACGGTCGGATCGCCGGCGCTGCGGGCCGCACATGCCCGGCCGCCTGCGCTTTCGCGATCGCTCGCCTATGCTTGCGTCCCATGAACGTCCCGGACCTGCCCCGCATCCTGCTGATTGAAGACGACGAGCGCCTGGCGCAGCTGGTCGCCGATGCGCTGCGTAAATCGCACTATCACGTCACCCTGTGCACCGACGGCCTCAGCGGCGAGGCGCTGATGAAGCAGGAACACTTCGATCTGGTGCTGCTCGATGGCCATCTGCCGGGCAAGGACGGCTTCGATGTGTTGCGGGACACCCGCCGTGATTTCACCGGCCGCATCGTGATGCTGACCGCCCGCGACGACGACATCGATCAGGTGCTCGGACTGGAAGGCGGCGCCGACGACTACATCACCAAGCCGGTGGCGCCGCGGGTGCTGATGGCGCGCATCAAGGCGCTGTTGCGGCGCGATGCGCTGCCGGTGAGCCATCCGATCGGCGAGGCGATGCAGTTCGGCCATCTGACCGTGCTGCCGCAATCGCGCGAGTTGCGCGTCCATGGCGAGCCGGTGCCGCTCACGACCGCCGAATATGAACTGTTGAATTTCCTCGCCCAGCGCGCCGGTCAGGTGGTGAGCCGCGACGACATCATGCAGGGTCTGCGCGGCCTGGAATTCGATGGCCTGGACCGGGCCATTGATGCGCGCATCTCGCGGCTGCGCAAGAAGATCGGGGATGACGCGCAATCGCCCAGCCGGATCAAGACGGTGCGCGGCCAGGGTTATCTCTTCGCGGTGGATTGATGCGGGCCTTGTCGTTGCGCGCCTCGCTGTTGCGGATGGCGCTGGGCCTGGGCCTCGCGGTGCTGGCGCTGGCCTTGCTGGTGGAAGCGCTGGTGCTGATCGGCGCGTCCGAAGTCACCGACGACTATGTGCGCAACTTCATGCGCGGCACGGTGGACCTGCTGGTGCGCGACCTGGCCCCGCTGGACCCGTCGGCCCGTCGGGATCGACTGCGGGAACTGGATGCGCAGTTCGACTATCCGGTGCGCCTCATCCCCGCGGCGCGCGAGCGGCTCACGCCCGCCCAGCGCGATCGGCTGGGCCGCGGCGAGGTGATCGTCACCGGCTTCAATCGGCGCATCTATGCGGCGCTGCCTGGCGAGCCGGATCAACTGCTGCTGCTCGGCCCGCTGGATTCCAAACGCGCCGGCGAGCTGCCGAAGGAGCTGGCCTCGCAACTGGTGGTGGCGATGGTGCTCGCGCTGGCGGTGGCGGTGCTCGCGTGGTGGCAATTGCGGCCGCTGTGGCGCGACCTGCGCGGTCTGCAGCGCGCCGCAGAGCGGCTCAGCGCCGGTCGCTTCGACACCGAGATGCCGGCGCTGCAAAGCCGGCTGTTCGCGCCGGTCGTCGTGGCCAGCCGCGCGATGCTGGAACGCCTGGCGAATGCGCTCGCCACGCAACGCGAGATGACCGGCGCGATCTCGCATGAGCTGCGCACGCCGCTGGCGCGGCTGCGGTTCGCGGTCGATGCGCTGGTCGATGAAGACGACCGAGAAGCGCGCGAGCGCGCCGTGCAGGCGTGCGAGCGCGACATCGACGAGCTGGACGCATTGATCGACGCCAGCCTCACGCTGACACGCCTGGACATGGGCGCGATGCAGCCGGAGCTGTCGCGCGGCGATCTGGCGGCGCTGCTGACGCAGGAAGCGCGCTCGCTGGAGCCGCTGCTGGATGGCAAGGCGCTCGAGACCGATCTGCGCCTGCCCGCCGCGCTGCCGTTCGATGAACGTCTGGTGCCTTATGCGCTGCGCAACGGCTTGCGCAATGCGGCGCGCTATGCGCGTTCGCGCATCCTGTTGTCGGCCTGGGTCGAAGCCGGCCAGTTGTGGCTGGCCATCGATGATGACGGTGACGGCGTACCGCCCGCTCAGCGTGAAGCAGCCTTCGCGCCGTTCAAGCGGCTGGAGCGCAAGGGCCGCATCACGACGCACGGGTTCGGGCTCGGCCTGGCCATCGTGCGGCATGTGGCGCAGGCGCATGGCGGTCAGGCGCGCCTGGGCGAAGCGCCCCGGCTCGGTGGCGCGCGTCTGCTGCTGCACTGGCCGGTGACCTGAAGGCTGCCCAAGCCCGTTCGCTGAGCGTTAATCGCTTGAGCGCTGATTGCTTGAGCGTCGATTGCTTGAGCGTGGAGACCTGACCCCTCAGTCCGGCACACGCCAGGTAAAGGCTTCGTCAAGCGGCCAAGCGTGCGCTGTCATCAACCGTCACACAAGGGCCCAACTCGGTCTACAGACGCGAGGCGGCTGGATTCCCACAATGCATTCCATGTCGAGAGCGAATCTCACCGGTCCCACCGGAACCCGCCCGACGACATCGTGAAACCCACGCACACCCCGCGACCTCCGCGCCGGTGGCGAATGCTCTGAAGGAGTCCTCACATGAACCGCAAGAACAACAACACCCGCACGATCGTCAATGGCAAGAAGGCCGGCCTGCTCGCCGCGACCGCACTGGCCCTGACCCTGGGCTCCGGACTGGCGATGGCGGCGGACACGCCCTACTACCTGGGTGGCGACGTCGCCAAGTCGACCAGCCGCGTGGACGGCAATGCCCAGAAGCGCACGGCTGACAGCTACAGCATCTTCGGTGGCTACAAGTTCAACGAGAACTTCGCCGTGGAAGCCAACTACACCGACCTGGGCCGCATCGACTTCAACGGCGTGAGCGCCAAGAACAAGGTGTACTCGCTGGACGGTATCGCCCGCGCACCGCTGGGCAACAACTTCGGCGTCTACGGCAAGGTCGGCGTGGCTTACGCCCAGCGTGACTTCAACAACGGTCTGGGCGACGAAGACAAGACCGGCCTGAAGCTGGGTGTGGGTGTCGACTACGCGCTGACCAAGAACGTCTCGCTGCGTGCTGAAGCCACCCGCTTCAACAACATGCCGGACGCCAACGGCTTCAACAAGAAGGTCGACCGACTCGGCGTCGGCGTGGCCTACCAGTTCTGATGTCCTGAGGGCATCGGCGCTTTCCGGCAACGCTCCCAAAGCCTCCTCCTCCCTCCCAACGCCGGAAAGCGAAAGGGCAGTGCCTCCCGGCACTGCCCTTTTTTCGTTGTGGGTCGGATCCAGGGAATCGCTGCCTCACGCCGCGAGGCGTTCTGCAGCGCCTTCCTGGCGTCGCGTGACGATCAGATCCGGCGCGCCAGCGCTTCCGCCTTGCCGATGTAGTTGCCCGGCGTCATCGCCAGCAGGCGCTGCTTTTCGGCTTCCGGCAGTTCCAGGCCCTGGATGAATTGCTGGATGGATTCGCGGGTGATGGTCTTGCCGCGGGTCAGTTCCTTGAGCCGCTCATACGGATTGGGCAAGGCGTAGCGGCGCATCACGGTCTGGATCGGCTCTGCCAGCACTTCCCAGGACGCATCCAGGTCCGCATCCAGCGCCGCGGTGTTCAGCTCCAGCTTGTCCAGGCCCTTGCTCAGCGAGTCATAACCCAGCAGCGCATAGCCCAGCGCCACGCCCATGTTGCGCAGGACGGTGGAGTCGGTCAGGTCACGTTGCCAGCGGCTGATCGGCAGTTTCTGGCTGAGGTGGGTCAGCAGCGCATTGGCCAGGCCGAAGTTGCCTTCCGCGTTCTCGAAGTCGATCGGGTTGACCTTGTGCGGCATGGTCGAGGAACCGATCTCGCCGGCCTTGGTGCGCTGCTTGAAGTAGCCCAGCGACACATAGCCCCAGACGTCGCGCGACCAGTCCACCAGGATGGTGTTGGCGCGGGTGACGGCATCGAACAGCTCGGCCATGTAGTCGTGCGGCTCGATCTGGATGGTGTAGGGATTGAAGGTCAGGCCGAGCCGCTGCTCGATGACGGCCTGGCTGAAGGCTTCCCAGTCCTGCTCCGGATAGGCCGACAGATGGGCGTTGTAGTTGCCCACCGCGCCATTCATCTTGGCCAGCAGCTTGACCTCGGCGATCACGGTGCGTGCGCGGCGCAGTCGGGCCACCACGTTGGCGATTTCCTTGCCCACGGTGGTGGGGCTGGCGGTCTGGCCGTGGGTGCGGCTGAGCATCGGCGCGGCGGCCATGGCCTGGGCCATGTCCGTCAGCTTGGTGATGACGCGGTCCAGCGCCGGCAGGATGACCTGCTCACGCGCGGCCTTCAGCATCAGGCCGTGGCTGGTGTTGTTGATGTCTTCGCTGGTGCAGGCGAAGTGCACGAATTCGCCCGCCGCTTCCAGTTCCGGATGACCGGCGAACTGCTGCTTGATCCAGTACTCGACCGCCTTCACATCATGGTTGGTGGTCTTTTCGATGTCCTTGATGGCTTGCGCGTCGGCTTCCGAGAAACCGCTCACCAGCGCGCGCAGCCGTTCGCGGGCGGCGGCGGGCAGCGGCTTGAATTCGGCCAGACCGGCGTCGGACAGCGCGATGAACCATTCGATCTCCACCTGCACGCGGCGGTGCATCAGGCCGAATTCCGACAGCAACGGACGCAGCGAGGTCATGCGCGAGGCATAACGTCCATCCAGGGGCGACAAGGCGGTGAGGGCGGAGAGATTCATGGCGGGGCGGCGCATCGGCCAGGGCTGGGGCAAACCCGCAGATTCTACAGAGCGCCCTCGCCCCTCGGTCGCGGCGTGATGAGCAGTCGCCCCCGGCGTGACGGGCTTCCGATTCGTCACACCTCGCCCCTGCCGCCGCGGCCGAACCCAGGCCGTCTGACGCGACAATGCCGCCGCAGAGCAACACCAGATGGACGAGGAACGAGGGATGGGCAAGCGCAGCACAACAGTCGGCCAGGCCATGACGCCGATGAGCATCGATGCGGTCGACGGCCGTGCGGCCTCGACGGGTCGCCGTGGTCGTCCGTCGACGCGCGGCGCTGGCGCCGGAGCCGGCCGCGCGGCCGTGCTGGCGCTGGCGCTGATCGCTGGCCTGTCCGGCTGCCAGAAGTCGGCCGACCCGCAGGCGATCGCGCCCGCGGTGGCGGCCTCGGCGAGCCCGACGGTCAGCGCCACCTTGCGCACCCAGGCCGACGAGGTGCTGGCGCGTTATCGCCAGATGATCGTGCTGATGGACGGTGAGGCCACGCTCAAGCCGGCCGAGCGCGAAGCGGTGCATGCGGTGGGGCTGATGCTGTTCCATGACATGCATGCCAGCGTGGAGGCCTTGGGCGCCACGGCGGCGAAGAGCCAGGATCCTGCGGGACTGCAGGCGCTGGCCGAGTTGCTGGACCGGATCGAGCAGGAACCCAGCTGGTTCGATGCGGACCGTCTGGCGTTCAAGGAATTCCTGACGCAGTTGGCGCAGCAGATGTCGACCTCGCAGAGCATCGCGGGCCTGAAGCTGGCCAAGCGGGCGACCGAGGACCTGGCCGTGCTGGCCGAGGTGGAGCAGGCGTATGCGCAGGAGCTGCGCGACACCTTCGGCCGCTTCGCCCAGCGCGGCATCACGCTCAAGCGCGAGAAGTGGTCCGACTATGTCGCCAAGCTGAAGGGCATCTACACCCGCGACGGCATCCTCAAGGACTACGCCACCGTGCTGCCCGATCTGCGCGCCCGGCCCAGCGGCGACAACAGCGTCACCACGGCCGAAGCCGCGGCGGAAGCCGAGCCGGCCTCCGGTGCCACGCGCGGCGCGGCGCCGGTCAAGCCGGAGCGCGAATTCTTCGGCCTGCAGTTGCCGCCCAAGACGGTGCTGCTGACCTTCGATGACGGTCCGCATCCCCGCTACACCGATGAGGTGCTGGAGATCCTGAAGCGCTATCAGGCGCCGGCGGTGTTCTTTCAGCTGGGGCGCAATCTGGGCTCGGTCGACAAGGACGGCAAGATCAAACCCGGTCCGGGCAGCCAGGTGGCGCAGCGGGTGCTGGCGGCGGGTCATCCGATCGCCAATCACAGCTTCACCCATGGGCTGATGTCGAAGTTCCAGCTCGACCAGGTGCGCAGTGAAGCCAGCCAGACCGAAGCGCTGCTGGACAACGCCGGACGCAGCGGTCAGGCCTTGTTTCGCTTCCCCTATGGCGCACGCAACGACGGCGCGCTGGGCGTGATCGAGTCGCTGAAGCTGCGCTCGATGATGTGGAACGTGGACTCGCTCGACTGGTCCGATCCGATCCCGAAATCGATTGCGGCCCGTGTGCTGAATGAGCTGTCGAAGCAGCAGCGCGGCATCGTGCTGTTCCACGACATCCATGCCCGCACCGTCGAGGCGTTGCCGCTCGTGCTGGACCAGCTGAAGGCGGAGGGCTATCGCTTCGCGGCCTGGAAGGACGGCAAGATCCAGCCGCTGGACGCGCCCGCTTCCGCCCAATCCGCCACGCCGGAGCTGGCGGGTGCGAATCTCTATCGCGACAGTTATGCGCTGGTGATCGGCATCGACCAGTACAAGGGTTGGCCGCGCCTGCAGCATGCGGTGCGCGACGCGCGCGCGGTGCAGGAGACGCTGCAAACCCAATTCGGCTTCCGGCCCGAGAACGTCGTCACCCTGACCGACGCAGACGCGACCCGCGCCAACATCCTGCGCGCACTCAATGGTCTGGCGCGAGACAAGGCCGGTGCGTCCAAGCTCAAGCGTGATGACCGGGTCTTCGTTTTCTTTGCGGGTCATGGCAGCACGCGTCGTCTGCCGAGCGGGCGCGACGTCGGCTACATCATTCCGGTGGACGCCGGCACCGATGACCTGCAGACCGACGCCATCGCCATGCCGCAGTTGCAGGAGCTGGGCGAAGCGCTGCCGGCCAAGCATGCCTTCTTCGTCATCGATGCCTGCTATTCGGGTCTGGGTCTGACGCGCGCGGGCTCGTCGGGCGGCAGCGCCAACTTCGTGCGAGACAACGCCCGACGCATGGGTCGTCAGATGATGACGGCAGGCGGCGCGGACCAGCAGGTGGCCGACGACGGCCCGGGCGGGCATTCGGTGTTCACCTGGACGCTGCTGCAGGCGCTCTCCGGCAAGGCGGACCTGAACGGCGATGGGCTGATCACCGCCACCGAGCTGGCCGCCTATGTCGCTCCGGCGGTCTCGGCGATCGCCCATCAGACGCCGGCCTTCGGCAGCTTGCCGGGCTCGGAGGGCGGCGAGTTCATCTTCGAGCTGGCGTCCACGCCTGAGCAGGCCCTGAGCGGCGACAGCAACCAGTTGGACGCGAAGGCCAGCGCGCTCGCCAAGCGTGCGGATGAGGCTCGCAATGCCCAGCTTCAGCCCGTCGTGACGACGGCGTCTGCGTCTGCCCCCACTGGCACGGGCGCTTCTCCGGGTGCCACCACCGTGGCGGCCGGTCAGGCGCCGGCGGCGAGTGCGGCCTCGGTGCAGGTCGTGTTGAAGGGTCTGGACGGCAAGGACACCGCGATTGCCACCAGCGCGACGGCGGCACCGATCAGCCCGCGGGTGGCCGCGCAGCGCGCCAATGATCGTGGCTTGCAGCTCTACAAGGAGCGCCGTTACGACGAAGCGGAAGCGGCCTTCACCGAAGCGCTCAAGCTGCAGCCGCGTTTTGCGCTCGCTGCCAACAACCTGGGTTTCATCTACTTCAAGCGCGACAAGCCGGTTGAAGCCGCACGCTGGTTCCGCAAGGCCATCGAGATGGACGGCAGTCGCGCGCTCGCCCACCTGAATCTGGGCGACGCGCTGCTCCTGGCCAATGAGGATGCGCAGGCTCAGGCGGCGTACCGCAGCTTCATCGAGCTCTCGCCCAAGCATGCCCGCGCCGCCGAGATCCGCGCGTGGCTGGAGCAGCCCAATGCGGCCCATCGCCCCGTGCCGCCGCGCTGACCGGACGATCCGAGACCGCCCCACCCCTCCCACGATGTCGTGGCCTTGCGCGGTCTCTCGGATCGAAGTGACTGGGGGCCACTTTTCGTAGGTCAAGGAATGAATTCGGCGGACGGTTAGTCCGACGAAGAAGGGACACGGAGAAAAGTGGCCCCCAGTCGCTTCGATCGCGCTGGGTGCTGGCAAGCAGAGCGGCCGCGCAGGGCTCATCGCTTCAATCGTCCTCAGCGATGGCCGTGCCGAAGACTCCAGCGCCGCCCCGCCGCACAGGTCAGAGGCAGAGCAGTACCCGAGTAGCGGCCGAGCAGCGCGGTCTCTCGGATCGAAGTGACTGGGGGCCGCTTTTCGCAGGTCAAGGAATGAATTCGGCGGACGGTTAGTCCGACGAAGAAGGGACACGGAGAAAAGTGGCCCCCAGTCTCTTCGATCGTGCTGGGCGGTGGAAGTAAATGCGCCCATGCCGGAACCCACCTAACCCGCCCACGGCGCCCGAACTGGCCCAGGTCGAAACCACCCACCCAGCCACACCGAAGGCCGCTCCGCAACTGCTGCGTGGCATCTCCCCAAGAACACCACACACCGCGTTCTCACCCCCCGTCATCCGTGGGCGACAGGGCTAGAATGACCTGCAAGTTTTGTGCCGTCAGGATCCCTCATGCCGTTCCGTCGCTCCCTGCTGTTGACCGGCGCTCTCGCGCTGGGCCTGGCTGCGCCTTTGGTGCAGGCCGCCAAGAATGATCGTCAGAAGCCGCTGAACCTGGTGTTTGACAAGCAGGGCGCGGTGGACAAGGTCAAGCAACGGGCCGAATTCACCGGCAACGTCATCATGACCAAGGGCTCGCTCATGCTGCGGGCCGAGCGCATGGATGTGCAGGAGACCAGCGACGGCTACTACCAGGCCAACGCCACCGGCGCCGCCAACCGTCAGGTGCAGTTCCGCCAGGACCGCGACGCGCCGGGCGAGCGCATCGAAGGCCGCGCCGACCAGATCGAATATGACACCCGCAGCGAGACCATGCGCCTGGTCGGCAACGCCGAGGCCAAGGTGATGCGCGGCGATCAGCTGATGCAGACCATGTCCGGCGCTTCGCTGAACTACGACAACCGCACCGAGCGTCTGGTCGTCGAGACCGGCCCGAATTCAGCGCATCTGGGCGGGCGCGGTCGAGTGACCCTGATGCCGCGCAATGCGCCGGCCGAGGCGGCACCGGCGTCGAGCGAGCCGCTGGGTCTGCGTCCCAGCATGAATCTGAACCCGCGCCAGCCTCAGCCATGAGTGACGTCCGCCCCGACACCCCCCGCAGCCGACTGCAGGCCTGGGGGCTGCAAAAGACGTACGGCGTGCGCAAGGTGGTCAAGGATGTCCACCTGGACCTGCACAGCGGCGAAGTGGTGGGTTTGCTCGGCCCGAATGGCGCCGGCAAGACCACCAGCTTCTACATGATCGTCGGCCTGGTCCGTGCGGACGCCGGTGAGATCCAGATCGACGGCCAACCGGTGCAGCGTCTGCCGATCCATCAGCGTTCACGCTTGGGTTTGAGCTATCTGCCGCAGGAAGCATCGATCTTCCGCAAGCTCAACGTCGAGGAGAACATCCGCGCCGTGCTCGAGCTGCAGCTGGACGATCAGGGCAAGGCCTGGCCGACCGCCCGCATCAATGCGGAGCTCGACAAGCTGTTGCAGGAGCTGTCGATCGAGAAGCTGCGCGACACGCCCGCTCCGGCGCTGTCCGGTGGCGAGCGGCGTCGGGTGGAAATCGCCCGGGCGCTGGCCACGCAGCCGCGCTTCATCCTGCTGGACGAGCCCTTCGCCGGCGTGGACCCGATCGCGGTGCTGGAGATCCAGCGGATCATCCGATTCCTGAAGCAGCGCGGCATCGGCGTGCTGATCACCGACCACAATGTCCGGGAGACCCTGGGCATTTGCGACCGTGCCTACATCATCAGCGAGGGCACGGTGCTGGCGGAAGGCACCCCGCAACACATCGTGGAACACCAGGACGTGCGCCGGGTCTACCTCGGCGAGCACTTCCGGATGTAAGCGGCGGGGCGCGTGATGAGGCCGACGCTACAGGTACGCCTGTCCCAGCATCTGGCGCTGACGCCTCAGCTCCAGCAGTCGATCCGTCTGCTGCAGTTGTCCACGCTGGAACTTCATCAGGAAGTCGAGCAGATGCTCGCCAGCAATCCCTTGCTGGAGACCGAGGACGAGCACGACGCACCGCTGCCCGCCTCCACCCAGGAGCGCCTCACCGAACGCGAGGAGCGCGAAGAGCGCCTCACCGGCAGCACCGACAGCGCCACTGCCGATGGCAGCGCTGACGCGCCCGCGGCCGACGAAATCCGCGCGGAAGATTTCGGCACGACCGAGCGTGACGATTGGGAAAACGGCACCGAAGGCGACGACTTCGACGGCATTCGTGAACAGCCGGGCAGCGCCTCGTCCGGCAGCGGCGGCGAGGACGACGAGCGGCCCGAAACCGAGGCGCCCGACGCCACGCTGCAGGATGTGCTGCGGGCCCAGATGGCCGGCATGAAGCTCAATGAGATCGAGCGGGCCGCGCTGCTGGCGCTGATCGAATCCCTCAACGACGACGGCTATCTGGAAGATTCGCTGGAGGAGCTGGTCACCGCGCTGCTCGGCGGCGAGGACAGCGCGGACGATGGCGCCGGCCCCGACGGCGAGAGCAGCCAGGAACAGCGCGAGCAACTGCTGGCTCACTTCAAATGCGCGCTGAAGTGGCTGCAATCGATGGAGCCGGCCGGCGTCGGCGCGCGCGAGCTGTCGGAATGCCTGGAGCTGCAGTTGCGCACCCTGCCGCGCTCGCCCGAGCAGGCGCTGGCGGTGGTGATCTGCCGACGTCATCTCGACCTGCTGGCCAAGCGCGACTGGCGCCGTCTGATGTCGCTGACCGGCGCGGACGACGAGCTGTTGCGCGGTGCTCAGGCGCTGATCTCCGGGCTGGAGCCCAAGCCGGGCCGCCGGTTTGCGCGCAGCGACAACCGTCCGGTCGTGCCGGATGTGATCGTGCAGAAGGCGGGTCGGAACTTCCGGGTGATGATCAATCCGGATGTGCTGCCCAAGCTGCGCATCAATGACCTGTATGCCCAGGCGCTGCGCGCCACGCGCGGTGGCGTGAGCAACTCGCCGCTGGGCGGCCAGTTGCAGGAAGCGCGCTGGTTCATCAAGAACATCCAGCAGCGCTTCGACACCATCCTGCGCGTCAGCGAGGCCATCGTCGAACGCCAGCGCGGCTTCTTCACCCATGGCGAGCTGGCGATGAAGCCGCTGGTGCTGCGCGAGATCGCCGATGAACTCGGGCTGCATGAGTCGACCATCTCCCGCGTCACCACCGCCAAGTACATGGCCACGCCGTGGGGCACCTTCGAGCTGAAGTATTTCTTCGGCTCCAGCCTGTCGACCGAAGCCGGCGGCAATGCGTCCAGCACCGCGGTGCGCGCGCTGATCAAGCAGTTCATCGCGGCCGAGGACACGACCAGCCCGTTGTCGGACAGCCAGCTGTCTACGATGCTGGGCGAGCAAGGCATCACCGTCGCCCGACGCACCGTGGCCAAGTACCGCGAAGCGCTCAAGCTGGCGCCGGCCAATCTGCGCAAATCACGCTGAAATCGCGCGGAGATAGCGCTGATGACGCGCTGAAGTCGCGCTGAAGTCGGGGAATTCACGCGCCGACTCCCAGCTGAATTCGCGCCATCCGCCGCCAAGACGTGCCGCGATGCGCGCCCTTGGCGCCCCCACCCGCCCAGCGCCTCACAGGCCGGTGGGACAATGCACCGCCCGACCCGATCCCCGCCGGCACGCGCCGCGACCGCGATCGGTTCTCTGTCGACTCTCCCTGGCACCGCCCCATGTCCCTGTCCGCCGACTCCTACCACCTGTTCCTGCCCTGCCCGGCCGGCGTCGAAGCCTGGCTGGAGGAAGAAGTGCGCGACATCCTCACGCCCGCCGAATGCCTGCAAGGTCCGAAGGCCTTCCGAGGCGGCGTCGGCCTGCTGGGCACGCTGGAAGCGGTGATGCGGCTCAACCTGCACAGCCGACTGGCGCAGCGGGTGCTGATCGAGCTGGTGCAGGAAGAGTACCGGCATGAGGACGACCTCTACGCCATGGCCCGCCGGGTCGACTGGGGCCAGTGGATCACGCCCCAGCAGACGATCCGGGTCGACACCACCGCGCAGCGCTCACCGCTGCACAGCCTGAACTTTGCGACGCTGCGAGTGAAGGATGCGGTCTGCGATGTGCTGCGTGAGCAGACCGGCGAGCGCCCCAGCGTCGACACCCGCTGGCCCGATCTGCCGCTGCAACTTCACCTGACCGAATTCGATGCGACGCTCTATGTCGACAGCTCCGGCGAGCCGCTGTTCAAGCGCGGCTGGCGCGAAGACAAGGGCGATGCGCCGCTGAAGGAAACCCTGGCCGCCGCGATGCTGGCCGCCGCCGGCTGGAAGGGCACGCCCGAAGAAGGCGGCGCGCTGCACGATCCCTGCTGCGGCTCCGGCACCATCGTGGTGGAGGCCGCGACGATCGCCTGTGGCATCGCGCCCGGCATTCAGCGCCGCTTCGCGTTCGAAAAGCTGCGCCCCTTCCAGGCCATGCTGCCCGCGTGGCGCCGCATGAAGGACGAGGCCCGCGCCGCGCAGCACGAGCCCGAGGTGCCGCTGTTCGCGAGCGACGTCGCCTTCCGGATGGTCGACTTCGCCCGACGCAATGCCGAGCGCGCCGGCGTGGCGGCCTACATCCAGTTCAATGGCGGCGATGCGCTCGAGCGTCCCGCGCCCAAGCTGCCGGACGACCTGCCCGGCACGCTGATGCTGAACCCGCCCTATGGCGAGCGGATCGAGGTGCGCGGCAAGGCCGGCACCGGATCCCGGTCGATGGAAGGCGGACCGCTGTCGGAAGAGCGGGATGCGGGCGATGACTTCTTCCCGCGCCTGTCGGCTCACTGGAAGCGGGCGTACACCCAGCATCCGGCCGGCTGGACCGCCTGGTTGCTCTGCCCGGAAATGAAGCTGCCCAGCAAGATGCGGCTGAAGGAATCGCGCCGCATCCCGATGTGGAACGGCCCGATCGAATGCCGGATGTTCAAGTTCGACCTGGTCGCCGGCTCGGCGCGCAAGCCCGCGCGGACGGCGGAACAGGATCCGTCGGACGATTGATCCTGGCGATCACCCGCTTCAGGCGCTGAGTGACGCGCTGACGGCAGCGCTGCCACGCGTCGCGCACCGGCGTCGTCCGGCACGCGGCGGCCGGACCGAATCGGGCCGACGCGCGGTTAGGCGCCCGTCTCGTTCAGCGCCACCCAACCCAGCACGGCCAGCGGCGCGGTGTCGGCGCGCAGGATGCGCGGGCCCAGCTTCACCGCTTCGAACCCACGGGCGCGGGCGGCGTTTTCTTCCGCTTCGCTGAGGCCGCCCTCCGGACCGCTCAGGACCAGGATCGCGCTTGGCGCCGTGCTCGGATCCGTCGGCGACCTCATCCGTGCAGACAGGGGCTGCGCCGCCACCGGGCTCAGCAACCAGCGCGCGCCGTCCGCCGCGTTCAGCTCAGCCAGCCAGGCCGCCAAGGTCTTCACTGGCGCCACCTGCAAGGGCCGGGTGCGGCCACACTGCTCCGCCGCGGCGATCGCCACGCCTTGCCAATGCGCACGCTTCTTCTCGGCGCGATCGCCGGTCAGGCGCAACACGGAGCGCTCGCTCATCAGCGGCTGGATCGCCACCGCGCCCAGCTCGCAGGCTTTCTCGACGATGCCATCCATCCGGTCGTTGGCCGGCATCACGACGGCCAGGGTCACGGCGCTGCGCAGCTCCCGATCGACGACATGCCGCTCCCGCAGCACCACGCGCACGTCGGACCGACCCATCGCGGTGACTTCTGCCGTCCATTCATCGCCGCTGCCGTCGAACAGCGTCACTGCATCGCCGGGCTGCAGTCGCAGCACCTGCACATGCCGGGCCGCACCGGGCGGCAGGCTGAAATCAGCGGACGAGGGCGACGTCGCCGCAGCGGCGGGATCAGCCAGATCGGCCAGATCGGCTAGGCGGAGCGGAGGCTCGACAAAGAGACGTGCGGGCACGGCAGACAGCAAGAAGAACGGAAGAGAAAGGCGGGCGGCTCGGCGCTGCGGCGATGCGGCGAGCTGGCAGCGATGCCAGCCGTCGCGCCGGGGCGACCCGCCCGGTCGGAGCGATCAGGCCTGGTGTTTGGCCACCCAGCTGGCGAAGCTCGCCATGAACTTGCGCAGGAAGGCTTCGGTGTCAGGCTTGGCGATGCCGCCTTCGGCCGTGAACATGTCGGCCGCGCCGCCCAGGTACATCTCGGGCGTGGGCAGCGTGGGCACATTCAGACAGACCAGCACCTGACGCAGATGGTGATGCGCGCCGAAGCCGCCGAGCGCGCCGGGCGTGAGCGTGACCACTGCGCCGGGCTTGCCGTCGAAGGCATTGTGGCCATAGGGGCGCGAGCCCACATCCAGCGCATTCTTCAGCGCGGCGGGAATCGAACGGTTGTATTCCGGGCTGACGAACAGCACCGCATCCGACGCCTGGATGGTGGCGCGGAAGTCCGCGTAGGAGGCCGGCGGGGAGGCGGCGTCGTCCTCGTTGTAGAAGGGCAACTGGCCGATCTCGACGATGCGCAGCGACAGTTCCGGCGGGGCCAGTTGTTGCAGCGCCAGCGCCAGCTTGCGGTTGAACGAGGCCTGGCGCAGGCTGCCCACCAGCACCGCGACCTGGAAGGGCTGAACGGCGCTGGACGATGAGGACGACGTGGACGAAGCGCTGGAGGTCGAGGTGGACATGCGGTCTCCCGGGAAAGTGGCGGCCCAGGGTCAACCCACCGCTGGACTCAATGAAAGCCCAGTGTCGCACGCAGTTCGTGCGCGGCCGCGTCGCCCTTGGTGGCGCGCACCCGGTCCACCACATCCAGCGCCAGCACCTGCAGCTGGGGCAAGTCCTGGCACTGTTCCACCTCCAGCGCCAGCCGGTAGCCCTTGAGCAGGCCCTGTTGCTTGGCGAAGGTGCTCAGCGCGGTGTAGAGCTGACCGAAATCCAGCGAGGACTGCGGCACCCCCGCCAGCCGCGAGGCCGCCGAGCGCGACCCCGTCTGCGTGCGTGGCGCGCCGATGGTGGAGGCGGGTCCGGTCAGCGGCGCGGGCCGGCTCAGCGAGGCGAGCGCGGCGGTGGGCGTCACCAGCCCGTGTTGCACCAGCAATTGCAGATCGGCCGGAGTGGCGCCTTGCACCACGCCCAGCCAGTCGGCGCCGGTTTTGCTGGCATCGATGACCAGCAGCAGATTGCGCGCCACACGCGCCTGGACCAGTGAGCGGGACTTGATCTCCGCTCGCCCGGCCTCTGACTTTTCATAGCGTTCTTCGAGCACGGCCTACCTTCCTCCTCCGGAGGGCGAAGCTTAGGCGGTGTGGGCCGCAGAGCGCCCAGGGAAACTGCTACTTTTTGTCGCGCAGTTCTCGGCGCAGCACCTTGCCGACCGGGGTTTTCGGCAGCTCGGTGCGGAACTCAATGATGCGCGGACGCTTGTAGCCGGTGAGGTTGGCCTCGCAGTAGGCCTTCACATCCGCCTCGGTCAGGCTGGCGTCGCGCTTGACGATCACCACCTTCACGGTTTCGCCGGCCTTCTCGTCCGGCACGCCGACCGCCGCGCATTCCAGAATGCCCGGCATCTGCGTGAGGACATCCTCGACCTCGTTCGGATAGACGTTGAACCCGCTGACCAGGATCATGTCCTTCTTCCGATCGACGATGCGGAAGTAGCCGCGCTCATCCACCGTGCCGATGTCGCCGGTGCGGAAGAAGCCATCCGCGGTCATGACCTTGGCGGTTTCATCCGGGCGCTGCCAGTAGCCGGCCATCACCTGCGGACCCTTGATGGCGATCTCGCCGGGGCTGCCGGCGGGGACCTCGCGACCATCGTCGTCCAGCAGCCGCAGCTCGGTACCGGGCAGCGGCAGGCCGATGGAGCCGGTGTACGCGGTGCTGTCGGTCGGGTTGCAGCTCGCCACGGGCGAGGTTTCGGACAGCCCATAGCCTTCGACGATCGGGCAGCCGGTCTTGTCGAGCCACAGCTTGGCCGTGGCCTGCTGGACCGCCATGCCGCCGCCGACCGAGATGACCAGATGGCTCCAGTCCACGGTGTTGAACGACGGGTGATGGGCCATCGCCATGAACAGCGTGTTGACCGCCGGCAGGCTGTGGAAGCGATGCTGGCTGAGTTCCTTGAACACCGCCGGCAGGTCGCGCGGATTGGGGACCAGCACATTGCAGCCGCCGACCCGCATCGACAGCATCAGGTTCGTGGTGAAACCGAAGATGTGATAGAGCGGCAGCGCACAGATGCTGACCAGTTGCTCGTTCTTGGGAATCTTGCGCAGCGCGGGCTGATACCAGGCTTCGCTTTGCAGCGTGTTGGCGACCAGATTGCGGTGCAGCAGCACCGCGCCCTTGGACACGCCGGTGGTGCCGCCGGTGTACTGCAACACGGCGATGTCGTTGGGACCGACGTTCGGGCGGCGGTAGGCCAGGCTGCGGCCCTTGGCCACGGCGGCATTGAAACGCACCGCGCTGGGCAGCTCGAAGGCCGGGACCAGCTTCTTGACCTTGCGCACCACGTAATTGACCACCGTGCCCTTGATCAGGCCCAGCATGTCGCCCATGGCGGCCAGCACCACATGCTTGGTCGGCACATGGGCCAACACCTGCTGCAGCGTGGCGGCGAAGTTCTCGACGATCACGATCGCCTTCGCGCCCGCATCCTTGAGCTGATGCTCCAGTTCGCGCGGCGTGTAGAGCGGGTTCACATTGACCACCACGAAACCGGCGCGCAGCACCGCGGCCACGGCCACCGGATATTGCGGCACGTTGGGCATCATGATCGCGACCCGATCCCCCTTTTCCAGCCCGAGGCTCTGCAGGTACGCGGCCAGCGCGCGGGAGGCTTCATCGATCTGCGCATAGCTGATCGAGCGTCCGAGCATCTTGTAAGCCGGCCGGTCCGGGAACTGCGAGAACGCGGCCTCCATCAGTTCCACCAGCGAGGGATAGACATCCGCATCGATCTCGGCGGGCACACCTGCCGGATAGTGCTTCAGCCAGGTTTTCTCCATTGTTCTGTCTCCAAGGTACGGCGCGGATTCTCGCCGATCCCTGGGAACGCCCCATCAGGGGATTCGATACACCGCACAAGACGGCCAAAAGAAACCCAGAAGGCCGCAAATGGAATCAGAACGGCGCGGTTTGGTACCGGTACGGGCTCGCTACTCCACGGCCTTGAGCATGTCCTCGACCACCTTCTTCGCGTCGCCGAAGACCATCATGGTCTTCTCCATGTAGAACAGCTCGTTGTCCAGGCCCGCATAACCGGCCGCCATCGACCGCTTGTTCACGATCACCGTGCGCGCCTTGTAGGCCTCCAGGATGGGCATGCCGTAGATGGGGCTGCCCTTGGTCAGCGCGGCGGGATTCACCACGTCGTTGGCGCCGAGGATGATGGCCACGTCGGTCTGGCCGAACTCTGGATTGATGTCTTCCATCTCATGCACCTGGTCATAGGGCACTTCGGCCTCGGCCAGCAGCACGTTCATGTGGCCCGGCATGCGACCGGCGACCGGATGGATGGCATAGCGCACCGTCACGCCCTTGGCGATCAGCTTCTGCGCCAGCTCCTTCACCGCATGCTGGGCGCGGGCCACGGCCAGTCCGTAGCCCGGGACGATGATGACGCTCTCCGCATTGCCGAGGATGAAGGCCGCATCGTCCGCGCTGCCGCTCTTCACCGGTCGCTGTTGGGTGGCGGCGGCAGCGGCGCCGGCCTCCCCGCCGAAGCCGCCCAGGATCACGTTGAAGAACGACCGGTTCATCGCCTTGCACATGATGTAGCTGAGGATCGCACCCGAGCTGCCCACCAGCGATCCCGCGATGATCAGCATGCTGTTGTTGAGCGAGAACCCGATGCCGGCCGCCGCCCAGCCGGAATAGCTGTTGAGCATGGACACCACCACCGGCATGTCCGCGCCGCCGATCGGGATGATCAGCAGCACGCCCAGCGCGAAGCCGAGCGCGACGACCAGGATGAAATCCAGCCAGCTCTGCGAATGCCAGAAGCCGACGATGAAGAACAGCGCCGCCAGGCCCAGCACCAGGTTCAGCGCATGCTGACCGGGAAAGCTCACCGGCGCGCCCTGGAACAGCCGGAACTTGTACTTGCCGCTGAGCTTGCCGAAAGCGATCACCGAGCCCGAGAAGGTCACCGCGCCGATGAAGCAGCCCAGCGCCAGCTCGATGCGGTTGCCGCCGGGGATCGGCTGTCCGGGCGCGGCGATGCCGAAGGCATGGGGCTCCGCCACCGCCGCCACCGCGATGCAGACCGCCGCCAGGCCGATCATGCTGTGCATGAAGGCGACCAGCTCCGGCATCTTGGTCATCTCGACCCGCTGCGCCATCACTGCGCCGATGCCGCCGCCCACCACCAGGCCGCCCAGCACATAGCCGAGCCCCAACACCCGGCCATCGGCCAGCTTGATGATCAGCGCGGCGGTGGTCAGCACCGCGATGGTCATGCCCACCATGCCGAAGACATTGCCGCGGATCGAGGTGGTGGGGTGCGACAGTCCCTTGAGCGCCTGGATGAAACAGACGCTGGCCACCAGGTACAGCAAGGCGACGAGGTTCATGGACATGCGGTCTTCTCCGGGATCGGGCCCTGGGACGGGCATTCAGAGGTGCGGCGTGCGGGCATGGGCAAGGGCACGGGCTGTGGCGCTTCGCGCTGACGCGCTCGCGGCATCGGCCACGCCTTCACGGCGGGCCGAGGCGCGCGGTCAGGGCTGGTGCGTCATGGGCGACGCTCTTTCTTCTTGAACATCTCGAGCATTCGCCGCGTCACCAGGAAGCCGCCGAACACATTCACCGCCGCCAGCGCGACGGCGAAGGTGCCCATGAATTTGCCGAGCGGCGTTTCCGTGAGCGCCGCCGCGAGCATCGCGCCGACGATGACGATCGCCGAGATCGCATTGGTCACCGCCATCAACGGGGTGTGCAGCGCGGGCGTGACGGTCCAGACGACGTGATAGCCGACATAGATCGCCAGCACGAAGATCGTCAGGTTGATCAGGGTGGGAGAAACCGCATCCATTCGAAAGACTCCTGTGACGGTGGGACGACCGCGCCGGTCGCCGAGCGCCAGGCTCACGGCTGGCGCAAGACCTGGCCCTCGTGCGTGACCAGGCAGGCGGTGACGATGTCGTCGTCGGGCGGCAGCGCGAAGCCGCCTTCCTTGGTGAGGATCAGCTTGAGGAAGTCGAGCAGATTGCGCGCATAGAGCGCCGAGGCATCCGCCGCCACCAGCGACGGCAGATTGGTCTCGCCCACCAGCGTGATGCCGTGCTTGCGCACGGTCTGGCCGGGCTCGGTGAGCGGGCAGTTGCCGCCGGCCGGCGCAGCGATGTCGACGATCACCGAGCCGGGCTTCATTGCGCGGACCATCTCTTCGGTGACCAGCACCGGCGCCGGCCGCCCCGGGATCAGCGCGGTGGTGATCACCACATCCGCCTGCGCGACCCGCTTGGCCACTTCCTGTTGCTGACGCGCCAGCCAGCTCGCCGGCATCGGCCGGGCGTAGCCGCCGACGCCCTCGGCGGCTTCGCGCTCTTCCTGGGTCTCGAACGGCACGTCGATGAACTTGGCGCCCAACGATTCGACCTGTTCCTTCACCGATGGCCGCACGTCCGAGGCCTCGATCACGGCGCCGAGGCGCTTGGCCGTGGCGATCGCCTGCAGCCCGGCGACCCCGACGCCCAGCACCACCACCCGCGCGGCCTTGATGGTGCCGGCGGCGGTCATCAGCATCGGGAACAGGCGCTGGTAGTGGAAGGCGGCCAGCATCACCGCCTTGTAGCCGGCCAGGTTGGCCTGGCTGGAGAGCACATCCATGCTCTGGGCACGGGTGGTGCGCGGCGCGGCTTCCAGCGCGAACGCGGTGAGACGGGCCTGCGCCAGGCGCTGCAGGCCATCGCGGTCGAAGGGATTGAGCATGCCAGCGAGCAGCGCGCCGGGCTTGAACAGCGCCAGCTCCTGCGCATCCGGCGCGCGGACCTTGAGGACCAGATCGCTGCCCAGCGCGGCCTCGCGGGAGGCGATCTCCGCGCCGGCGGCGGCGTAAGCCTCATCGGTGACGCTGGCCGACAGGCCCGCGCCCTGCTGCACCCGCAGGGCATGGCCCTGGGCCACCAGCTTCTTCACCGTTTCCGGCGTTGCGGCCACGCGCGCTTCGCCCGCGGTGGTTTCCTGCGGCACACCAATCAGCATCCGATGGTCCTCCATCCTCGCTTGAGGTCAATGGAGCTTACTGTGCTTCCCTGCGACTCGCGGGTTCAGGTCGACAGGGGTTTCACTAGGACGGGCCGCCGGGCGCAGCGCCCACCAGATTCAGGCGACACCGCCAACGGCTCACACGGGCTGACCAGATGGCAACAAATCGACAAGTTGTTCGGAGTTGTAGGTGGGCGTCCACCCACCGCGCCCACCGGACGTTATCAACGGCTTAGAAAGGAGCCTCCATGCTCATTCACAAACTCCTCCTCTCTTCCGCCGTGGTTCTGGCGGCGATGGCCGCACCGGTGGCTGCTCAGGCGGCCGACGTCGGCGTGTCCGTCAGCATCGGCGAACCGGGCTTTTATGGCCGCATCGACATCGGCAACACCCGCCCCGACGTGGTCTACGCCCAGCCGGTGATCATTCAGCGGGTGCAGGCGCCGCCGCCGCCGGTCTATCTGCGCGTGCCGCCCGGCCATGAAAAGCAGTGGCGCCGCTACTGCGCCCAGTACGGCGCCTGCGGCCGCCCGGTCTATTTCGTGCGGGATACCTGGTATCGCGAGGTCTACGCCCCGCAATACCGCCACGAGCATCCGCATGGCCCTCACGGCCACGGATGGGATGACGATCGCGGCCCGGGACGCGGTCACGGCCACGGCCACGGCCGCGGTCCCGATCGAGATCGCGACGACCGTGACGATCGCGGCGGACACGGCCGCGGCCGTTGACGGAACTCCGACGATCGCTTCAGCCGAGCGCCGAGGCTGATCGTCCCGTGAACTGATCGCCCGACGCTGGCGGCGCTTGCCGCCGCTGCCGACCCACCCAAGCCGCCTGCTTGCTGGATCTCCAGCCGGCGGGCGGCTTTGTCGTTGGTGCGCGGTGGACAGCGGCCGGTGAGCGGCCGGCTGGGGCGTGTGTGCGTGCTCGCTCGATGTCAGACGCCCTCGGCTGTCCCCGATTTGGACCGCCGCGCCGGTCCGGCGCCAGAGCCGTCATGAAGAGCAAGCACAATGTCGGCCCATGATTCAGAACGAACCGTCCGAGGCGCGCCCGGTCCGCGCCGCATGCGGACCTGTGTCGCCGCGCGGCCCGACGTGGGCCGATGCCGTGTTCCGCCTGCTTGAAGCCGCGCGCCCCTGCGCGACTTCACACGCCCGGCGGTCGCACCGCCTGCCGGGCACCGCGCCGGCGGTCCGTCGCGCGTCTTGAGGGAATCCATGACCGAACGCTTCAAGCCCAATGTCACCGTGGCGGCCGTCATCGAACAGGACGGTCGTTATCTGCTGGTGGAGGAACTCACCTCCGGCGGCCTGCTGCTGAACAATCCTGCCGGCCATCTCGAGCAAGGCGAATCGCCGATCCAGGGCGTGATCCGGGAGACGCTGGAGGAATCCGCTCGCCACTTCACGCCGACCGCCTGGCTGGGCGTCTACATGTCGCGATTCCTGCGCCCGGCGCGCAATGAGGACGTGACCTATGTGCGGATCGCCTTCGTCGGCCAGGTCGGCGACCAGATTCCGGGTCGCGCCTTCGACACGCCCGTGCAACGCACCCTGTGGATGACGCTGGACGAGGTGCGGGCCAGTCGCGACCGGCATCGCAGTCCGCTGGTGATGCGCTGCATCGAAGACCATGCCGCCGGCCGGCGTCTGCCGCTGGAGGCGCTGGTCAACGACCCGTCACTGTTCGAAGTCCCCACCGCGCCGACACCGCGTCCCACCTGAGGCCCGCGTCGCCCGACCGGGGTCGCCGGTCGCGGTCTGGCGTTCAGGCGCTCAGCGTGGCGCCCGCCGTCTGCGTCACCAGGCCCGGTTGCCGCGTGGCTTCCAGCTCATTGATCGCGCAGCGCGACAGCGTCATCAGCGCTTCGCGCTGGCGCTCGCGCAGGCGGCGCGGCAGGCGGTCCAGCACGCACAGCGTGCCCACCACATCGCCGCTGGACAGCGCCAGCGGCACGGCCGCATAAAAGCGCACATAGGGCGCACCCTGAACCAGCGGGTGATCGGCGAAACGCGCGTCCTGCCAGGTGTCCGGCACCTCGACCACCGGTCCCTGATGCATGACCTGGGCGCAGAAGCCGCGCGAGCGGGGCAGCGTCGACAAGGTCAGTCCCGACGTGCCGATGAAGCGCTGCTGCTCCGCATCGATCAGGCTGATGGCCGCCATGCCGCTGCCGCTGATGTCGCAGGCCAGATCCGCCAGTTCATGGAAGGCGCCGTGCTGCGCCGGCGTCACCGCCAGTTGACCGAGCGCGCGCAGGCGCTGGTTTTCGTCCGCATAGACCGGCGGCAGCCAGCTGCGCATCAGCTGAAGGGCGTCCTCGGTCTGATGGCTTTTCTCGAAGAATCCGGAGATGCCGTGTTCCGCGCAGGCGCGGCGCATCTCTTCGTAGTAGCTGTTGCTCAGCACGACGACGCGGGCGCCGACACCCAGCTGCCGCACCGCGCGCAGCACCCGCAGGCCGCTGCCGGGCTGCAGGGCGAGGTCCATCATGATGACGTCGGGCTGCGTCTGGGCGATCACGCGGATGGCGGACGCCTCGTCGGCGGCCTCGCCGACGACATGGATGCGCTTTTCCCGCGCCAGCAGCGCTTGCAGCTGATTGCGGATGGTGACCGAGGCTTCAACAATGACGACGTTCATGGGGTAACTCCGTTTGGACCGAGTGTCCGACGGCGTCGCGCCCAGGGACAGCGGCGGTTGGCGACGCCTGCTGTGCGTCATGCCGGATCCGCCTGTCGGTGGATTGCCTACACGGCATCGGAGACCGGGCTCGACGGCCTGCCGCGGGGCGGTGGGACGGCCCGATCCGGTGCGCGGGGCGCGCGCGGGTCGAGCGCCAGTCCCCCCAATGCGGACGGGCGAACGCCGCTTGGCGGACAATCCGCGCCCATGAATCCCAAGAAGCAACGCATCGTCGTCGGACTGTCCGGCGGTGTTGATTCCGCCGTGTCCGCGTGGCTGCTGAAGCAGGCCGGGCATGAGGTCGTCGGCATCTTCATGAAAAACTGGGAAGACGACGACGACAGCGAGTACTGCTCCTCCAACATCGATTTCGTCGACGCCGCCGCGGTGGCGGATGTGATCGGCATCGAGATCGAGCATGTGAATTTCGCCGCGGAATACAAGGACCGGGTCTTCGCCGAATTCCTGCGCGAGTACCAGGCCGGCCGCACGCCTAATCCGGACGTGCTGTGCAATGCCGAGATCAAGTTCAAGGCCTTCCTCGATCACGCGATGCGCCTGGGCGCCGAGAAGATCGCCACCGGCCATTACGCCCGGGTGCGTGAGCGCGACGGTCGGGTGCAGTTGCTCAAGGGCCTGGACCCGCTCAAGGACCAGAGCTACTTCCTGCACCGTCTGAACCAGGCGCAATTGCAGAAGACGATGTTCCCGGTCGGCGACCTGCCCAAGACCGAGGTCCGCCGCATTGCCGAAGAGATCGGCCTGCCGAATGCGAAGAAGAAGGACTCGACCGGCATCTGCTTCATCGGCGAGCGCCCGTTCCGGGAATTCCTGAACCGCTATCTGTCGCACCAGCCGGGCCCGATCAAGGATGAGCGCGGCCGCAAGCTGGGTGAGCATGTCGGTCTGTCGTTCTACACGCTGGGACAGCGGCAGGGCCTGGGCATCGGCGGTGTGAAGGAAAAGGGCGCGCCGCGCGGTGCCGGTGCGCATGAACCCTGGTTCGTCGCGCGCAAGGACCTGGACACCAACACCTTGATCGTGGTGCAGGGCCATGAGCATCCGCTGCTGCAAAGCCGCAGCCTGGTGGCTCAGGACCTGAGCTGGACCGACGCGCCGCCCGCCTTCGGCGGCTTCGGCGCCAAGACGCGCTATCGACAGGCCGACGCCGCCTGCGCGCTGACGCCGGGCGACGGGCAGATCCGGTTGGACTTCCCGCAACCGCAATGGGCGGTCACGCCCGGCCAGAGCGCGGTGGTCTATGACGGCGAGGTCTGCCTGGGCGGCGGCGTGATCGCCGAGGCGATCGCATAGCGATCGAGGTTCCGGTCCGCCCGACGGCGGTGGCCGCCTCCCGTCCGATGTGATCCGCTGTCGATTCATCCCCCCGATCGGGGCGCTCGTCGCATGGGGCGGTCCACGGGGGCGCCGGTCCCGCGAGAATGCGTGTTGTTGGCCGGGTGACCGCGAAGCGGTGGCCGGGCCGTGACCCGTTCTGGACTGCGCCCCTTGGACCGACTGCTCGCCCGGATTGCTCAACCTGCCTTCGTGCTGCGCATTGCGGCGCTGGCGATCTGTCTGCTGGAGCTGGCCTCGGCGGTCTGGGGCCTGATGGGCAACGCCACCGAGCCGTACGACGGCCTGCTGGCCAGCGTCTACCGGCGCCTGGGCGGCGACACCCACGATGCCCCGTTCGTGCTGGCCTGCCTGGCGCTGGTGACGCTGTTTGCCTGGCATTTCTGGCGACTGGCGCGGCAACAGCACCTGGATCTGCCGCCGCGCAACGCGATGGCGCGGGTGGTGTGGCTGGACCTGCTGGCCTTGTCGGTCACGCCGGGTCTGCCCTTCCTGGTCACCGTGCTCGCGGCCTTGCTGCTCAATGTCCGCAAGGCCTTTGGCTTTGCGCTGGCGCAGGTGGTGATCAACGTCGCGCTGTACTGGTTGCTGCCGAGCGAGGCGCAACGGGCCGAGCAACTCCAGAACGACCTGCCGTGGTGGCTCAACAGCCTGGGGCTGGCGACCTCGATGGTCGCGCTGCATGGCATGGCCTTCGGGCTGGGTCGGCTGGCGGCGGCGGAGGCGGAGCGGCGGCGCTGGTTCCAGGCGATGCTCGCAGAGAAAGACAGCGGCGAGCGGCTGCAGGTCGAGCAGCTGCGGTATGCCGAGCGCATGAGCATGGCGCGCGAGCTGCATGACGTGATGGGCCATCACCTGACGGCGCTCAACCTGCATCTGCAGCTCAGCGACGCGCTGCTCAAGCGGCATGACGAGCAGGGCGCGGCGCAAGCCGTCGAGAAGGCGCGGCTCGGTGCGGCCGGCTTGCTGGCGGAAGTGCGCGCGGCGGTCTCGCGGGAGCGGGAGAGCCAGCGCATCAATCTGGAGGCCGCCTTGCGGACGCTGGCCGAGGGCATCGCCAGCACGCAGATCGAGCTCACGCTGGATCCGGTGGCGCAGGATCTGTCGCCGCGTTGCGCGCATGCGCTGCTGCGCTGCGTGCAGGAGGCGGTGACGAATGCGGTGCGCCACGCGGGCGCGAATCGGGTGCAGGTCAGCCTGGATCTGGTCGGCGGCGAGGGGGCGACGCAGGTGCGGGTGCGGGTTGACGACAATGGCCGTGGCGCGCGCAAGCTGCGCGAAGGCAACGGTTTGAAGGGCATGCAGGAGCGCATGGCCGAGCTGGGCGGGACGATGCAGGTGCTGCGTCACCATCCCGGCTTTCTGATCGAACTGAACTGTCCGCGGCATGCGTGACCGCGACAGATGGGAGAAGCCAATGAGTGAGACGATCAAGCTGCTGCTGGTGGAGGATCAGCAACTGGTGCGCGAGGGCCTGAAGGGCCTGCTGGCGCTGCATGACGACATCCGCCTGGTGGGCGAGGCGTCCGATGGCGCGGAGGCGCTGGAGCTGCTGGCGCGGGAGCAGCCGGACGTGATCCTGTCGGACATGCGCATGCCGCGTCTGGACGGCATCGGCCTGATCCGCGCGCTGGCCTCGCGGGCCTTGAAGATTCCGGTCGTGTTGCTGACCACCTTCGACGATGCCGCCGCCTTCGATGAAGCCGTCCGCGCCGGCGCGCGCGGCTTCCTGCTGAAGGCCATCAGCCCGGACACGCTGGTGCAGGCGCTGCGCGATGTGGTGGGCGGAGGCACGGCGCTGCGTCCCTTGCTCACCGACCGCATGGAACGCGGGCCGGGCGAGCGGGCGTTCTCCGCAACCCCGGAGCCGGAGACGCTCAGTCCGAAGGAACTGCAGGTCTTGCGTCTGGTGGCCAGCGGCCGCAGCAACACCGAGATCGCGGCGCTGCTGGGCAACAGCGAGGGCGTGATCAAGAACCATTGCTCGGCGATCTTCGCCAAGATGGGGGTGAGGGATCGGACGCAGGCGGTGTTGAGAGCGATTGATTTGGGGTGGATTTGAGAGGCGGTAGGGCCGCCACGATGCCGTTGGGCAGGCGAGGCAATGTCAGCGGACCTCGGCCGACCGGCCAGCGCTTGATTGTTTTTCCAACCTGAACAGTCCAACCACCTCCAGCCGGATTATCTTCCGCACCAAAGTTGCCATAGTTCCTTGAACGCTGCGATCCCCGCGGCCAATGCAAGGAACATCGCATGAGCAACCAACAGAAAGTCGCCATCGTCACCGGTGGCTCTCGTGGGATTGGCGCGGCCATCGCCGAGCGGCTGGCGCGCGACGGCTTCTCCGTCGCCATCAATTTCGCCGGACGCTCCGCCGATGCGGACGCCGTGGTCCAACAGATTGAGCAGGCCGGCGGTCGCGCCATCGCGCTGCAGGCCGATGTCAGCGATGCCGCCGCTGTCGCCCGTCTGTTCGACACCGTCGAATCAACCTTCGGCGGCGTGGATGTGCTCATCAACAACGCCGGCATCTTGAAGCTGGCTGCGATCGCCGACAGCGACGACGCGCTGTTCGACAGCCAGGTCGCGGTGAATCTCAAAGGCAGCTTCAACGCTCTGCGCGAAGCGGCGCGCCGACTGCGGACGGGCGGACGGATCGTCAACTTGTCGACCTCGGTGGTCGGATTGAAGCTGGAGAACTACGGCGTCTATGCCGCGACGAAAGCGGCCGTCGAGACCTTGACGGCCATCCGCTCGAAGGAACTGCGCGGTCGGTCCATCACCGTCAACGCGGTCGCACCCGGCCCTACTGCGACCGACCTGTTCCTCGACGGCAAATCCGAAGAACTCGTTCAGCGCCTGGCCAAGATGAACCCGATGGAGCGCCTGGGAACCCCGGACGACATCGCCAGCGCCGTCGCCTTCCTGGTCGGCGCTGACGGTGGCTGGATCAACGGTCAGGTCTTGCGCGCCAACGGCGGCATGGTGTGATCACCCGGAGCCGCGCGTGCGTGCGGCTGAGCCGCTGACCGCGCGCCCTCCCCGCGAGCTGTGCCGAGCTCCGCCAACCGTCGGAGGCTGCGGAGCCGGTCGCAGGCTCAGGCGGGCGTGCCGACCGGGATGCCCGGCGTCAGCAGTCTGTCCAGCACCTGACGCACGCTGGCGATCTGCGGGCCGAAGGGCAAGGCGCCGCGTCCGCGGAAGAACAGGCCCTTGTGGATGTCGCCACGCAGGGCGGCGGCCAGTCGCTGATCGATGCAGAACTGGCCCCAGCCCTTGAGCCCGTCGCGCAGGCCACATTGGCTCAGGCAATCGAAGGCCATGGTGCAGCGCTGTTTCAGTTGCACCACCGCCTGCAGCCGATCTTCGGCCTTGAAGTATTTCCTCAGCCAGGGCGTCAACACCGCGCGGGCGGGCAGGCCGGCGACGCTGGTGAACTCCGCGAGGTCCTCGTCGCGCGCCTCGGCGAGCACTTGCTTGAAGTGCGGATGGGCATCGCATTCCTCGGTGACCGCGAACACGGTGCCGAGCTGCGCCGCATCCGCGCCGAGCGATTGCAGGTGCTGGATGTCCTCGCAGGTCCGCACGCCGCCGGCGGCGATCAGCGGGACGCGGCCTTCCATGCCCGCATCGCGCAGAAGCTGGCGCACGGCGGGCAGGACCGTCTCAAAGGAGAAGCGCGCGTCGCCCAGGTCGGCCACCTTCGCCGCGCCCAGATGGCCGGCCGCGTGGGCAGGATGCTCGATGACGATGGCGCTCGGCAGCCGCTGCCGACGTTCCCATTTCTTCCACAGGAGCGCCACGCCGCGGGCGTCGCTCAGGATGGGCACCAGCGCGGTGTCGGGATGATCCTGCGCCAGTTCGGGCAGGTCCAGCGGCAGGCCGGCACCCACCACCAGCGCATCGATGCCCTCCTGCAAGGCGGTGCGCACGCTGGCGGCGTAGTCGCTGACCGCGCGCATCACATTGACGGCCAGCAGCCCCCGGCCGCCGGACAGCGCGCGTGCCTGGCGGATCTCCCGCGTCAGCGCCTCCTGATTGGCTTGCTGGATGACAGCTTTCTTGCGCTCGTCGCCGTCGCTCATGCCTTCACTGCGCGCCATCAGATCGGGATGGTGACGCCGGAGGTCCACCGAAGCGATGGTGCCCCAGGCGTCTTGCGCCGCCACGCTGCCCGCGAGCCGATGCGCCGAAATGCCGACCCCCATGCCGCCCTGGACGATGGGGAGCAACTGCCTGGCGCCCATGCGCAGCGGTTGAAGACCGGCGGCGGCCATGCGGTCGAGAAGGGAAGTGGTGCTCATGGCGATGCGAAAGGGTTGTAGCAACCCGCCATGCTGTTCTCGATGGCCCGCGCTGGTGTTGATCTGACGCAAGCGAGCGTGGGGTCGTGCGCCGAGGAGACGGCCTCTTCGGGTTGTGGAATTCGTATCAGCGCCGATAACGTGTGGGTTGGGTTGCAGATGCTGACCTACGTAGCAAACACACGTGCCAGTCCAAGGCACCCCGCTGGTTTTGACCGGATGGCGGATTTGCCCCGACAGCGGACATCGTCCCGTCACTTCGACTCGAGCTGGGTCGATCCTCGTGGAAATGAACGCCAATCGCAGCAGCGGCAGATCGGCACGACTGCTACGCCTTCAGAGCCGCCATTCGCCCTGAAGATCGGAGGACTCGCGGTGCTTCTAAGAAAACCGCGTCCTGGCCAGCGAAAAAGCGCGGATCTATGCCAGCGCTAACACTAGCCGAAGTCACAAATCAGCATTTGACCGATAGGCCGGGAGGCCTCTCGCGCGTACAACAGGAGCCTAGTTGCAGCGCCTCTCGCCTGAGAAGAAAGGAGTGCCCCCGTTGAGCCGAGCAGACAAGACCGCACCCGATCGCGCTCCACAGCGCCGGGCCGCCGAGGCGTGTGGCGGCGAATGGCGCGCAGGCTCGGTAGAGCCGAGCTTCGCCGCGGACAGCCCGAGGATGATCGCGCAGCGCAAGCTCGTGGACTCCCTGTTCGGCCCCGCCGCGCAACGCCGTCCGGACGCCGGGCTCGACGAAGCGAGCGAGGGCGATGCGCCCGCGCCACCGCCCAATCGAACCGGCGTAGAAGTGCACCCGTTTAGCCGTCCAGACAACACCGTGCCCGATCGCGCGCCGCAGCGCCTGGCCGCCGAGCCGCGCGGTGGCGAATGGCACGCAGGCCCGGCAAAGCCGAGCTTCGTCGCCGACAGCCCGCGGATGATCGCGCAGCGCATGCTCTTGGACTCCCTGTTCGGCCCTGCCGCGCAACTCCGTGTGGGCGCCGGGCTCGACAAAGCGAGCGAGGGCGATGCTCCCGCGCCGTCGCCCAATCGAACTGGCATGCCCGACCCGCTGAAGCACGGCATCGAGTCTCTCTCTGGCTTCTCGATGGACTCGGTGCGCGTGCACTACAACTCCGCGCAGCCGGTCCAACTCAATGCTCTGGCCTATGGGCAAGGGCACGACATCCACCTCGCGTCGGGGCAGGAGCATCACCTGGCGCACGAAGCGTGTCACGTGGTCCAGCAGCAGCAAGGGCGCGTTTCGCCCACGCTTCACGTCGGCGGCCGGCCCGTCAGCGACGACGCCGGCCTGGAGCAGGATGCCGATGCCATGGGCGCGTGCGCCGCCCAGTTCAAGGGAACCGCGCCCGACGCGCCGCGTGCTACGCAAGGCAGCGGCACGGGCGGCGTAATCCAGGCGATGACGGGCTACGAGGTCGAGCTTCAAGAGCCGATATACACCACGCCGGCCGGCGCGCGACTGCCCAGGGTACTCAAGCGTCCGGCGCAGGTCACGCCCGCCATCAATGCCTTCCTGGGCGGCGGCCTGCAGTACGGCAGGAAGTACGGCACCGATCCTTGCGACTACTTCGAGCTCACCGCCGACCACGGCAGTTTTTCCAAGCTGCATTCCGACCTCATCGAGGCGCTCAAGGAAGACGGCTACATCCATCCCGACTGGACGTATGTGGCCATGAGCGACATGGAATACATCACCCCGCCGATCGAAGAGCGCGATCCGGCCGCCATCACGCGCACCAAGCAGATCGCCGATGCGGTGCAGGACCACGTGACGGCCACCGAGGTCGAAGCCAAGAAGGACGGCGCATTGCCGGTTCCCGATCCGGCCATCGACCTGCTCACCGGCGTCCCCAAGAGCGATCTCGACACCTGGATCCTCGCGACGGATGCCAAGTCGCGCGCGGCGCTAGCCGCCGTCAAGGCCTACGTCGGCTTCGTATACCACCAGCAGACCAGCGGCACACTGCCCTCCGAAGTGCCGGCGCTGTTCGCCGAGGCCAAAAAAGATATCACCAGCGGCACGTTGCCCGACACGCACAAGGAGGTGGTCGCCCACCTGCTAGACGAATCGGTGCGCGTCGCGGCGGAAGCCCTCGCCGAGTGCGAGCTCTGCCTGCTTTTCGACGTGGCGAACACCGCGCCGCTCAAAGGTTGGTTGACGCTGGTGGCGCAGTATCTGCTGTCCAACAAGCTGGAGGCCACGACCTTTCTTCCCGACGGGTCGACTCCCAAGAATCTCGTGCCCTACCTCAGCAAGATGTCAATTACCGACTCCGTCCAGGCCTTGCCGGCAGACTCGCGGCCCTACGTTGCCGACGCGAGCGCCCTCACCGATAAGGACGAGGTCTGGATCAAGATCTTCCTCGCGCTGCTGAGCAAAAGCAACGCAATCGACGTGATGACCTGGTCTGCCGGGTTGGCGGCGCGCGTCAGTCCCAAAAAATTCCTGGCGGCCGGAGACCCGGCAGCGTTTCTCAATAGCATCCTGCAGGGCAGGTCTGCGGGCGAGACGAGCACCGGGCATCCGCTGCGGCTGGATGCCGGACAGGAAGCCCTCAAGCCCAAATTGAAGATCGATGGCGAGCAGGCCATTCCGCTCGAAGACCGCTTTGCGTCGTACAAGAGCGCCGCAGCGCGCGACCCGGCGCAGATCTCGGCCACGCTCATGAAAGACTTCGACAAGGTCTTCGTGCGGCGCCACGCCTCGGCCGGCGAAGACGTCGAAACGCAGCGCGCGCTGGCCGAAGCATTCGAGGCGGCACGTATCGGCGAGGAGGCGGTCACGCCGCTGCAAAAGCTGGGGGATTTCGAAGCCAAGCTGCGCAAGCGCGCCACCGTCTGCGCGTCCCTGTATGGTGTCGATGCCACGCGTTTTCTGATCCAGATCGACACCGAAGTGGCCAAGATCCGCCTTGCGCTGCAGCCGGCAGCGACCGATCTTTCCAAGGGCGAAGGGAAGGCATCGGCGCAGACCCTGTTCACGGCATATGAGAGATTACACGCCAAGATCCGCGAAATCCGGAAGGCGGAGAACGAGGCAGTGGTGGCGACGGCGCCGCGCTTGACGGATGAGGGGTATGTGTAGGTGCTGTGGGCGTTCGGATGAAGAGCTCTCCGATTCGCATGAGTCCCTCGGTTCGCCCTGAGCAAGGTAAGCGGTGCACCGCAAGTCGTTCCCGTAAGCTCCCCCGCTGAGTAGACAGTCTGAAGATAGAGACTTCCTCATCTTCGAGGAAGAGAGCGATGAGGAAATCGAGCTTCACGGAGGCCCAGATCATGGCGATCCTGGGCGAAGGAGAGGCGGGCTTGCCGGTGGCAGAGGTGTGCCGCCATCACGGCATCAGTCCGGCCACCTATTGCCAGTGGCAGAGCAAATACGCCGGCATGTCGGTTAACGAGCTCAAGCGGGTCAAGGAGCTGGAAGCCGAGAACGCCAGGCTCAAGCGGATGTCCGCCGAACTGGCTCTGGAGAACGTCGCGATCAAGGATGTTCTGTTGCGAAAATTGTGACGGCGACTGCCAGGCGCAGCGCGGTGCAGATCATGGTCGACGAGCATCATCTGTCCCAAGTGCGCGCCTGCCGAGTCGTGGGCTTACCGCAGTCTTCGCTCTACAACTCCACAACGGATCAGGCGGCCAAGGACAGCCCCGTGGTCCACGCGATCAATGATGTGCGGGCCAAGCGTCCGCGTTGGGGCTTCTGGAAGTGCTTCGACCGACTGAGCAACGATGGACGAGGCTGGAACGATCAGCGGGTCTATCGGGTGTATTGCGCGATGCGGCTGAACCTCAAACGCAAGGCGCGGCGGCGCTTGCTCACGCGCTAGCGTCAACCACTGCTGGCAAGCACCGAGCGCAACCGGGTGTGGGCCTTGGACTTCATGCGCGACACGCTCTACGACGGACGACCATTTCGCACGCTCAACGTGATCGATTAAGGCGATCGCGAGGCGCTTCGCATCGAGGGCGGCACTTCGATTCCAGCGTCGCGCGTGGTGCGAGTGATGGACCAGTTGATCGAGGTCTACGGTCGGCCCGAGGCGATCCGCTTGGACAACGGGCCGGAACTGACGGCTGAGGTCTTTGTCGATTGGGCCGAGCGTCAGGGCGTCAAGCTGCTGTTTATCCAGCCCGGCAAGCCCAACCAGAACGCATTCATCGAGTGCTTTAACCGGAGCTTCCGTCAGGAGGTGCTCGACGCATGGCTGTCCAATGCGGTCCGCGAGGTCCAAAGCGCAGCGGACGACTGGCTGATCGACTACAACGAATACCGGCCCCGCGATTCCCTGGGCAGCGTGCCGCCAGCGGTCTTCAAGATCAGGGTTTTTAACCTGTATGTCTCTAGTTCTGGGCTGTCTACTTGACAGGGGAGCTTACGTTCCAAAGAAACAGAGTGGGCACGAGGGTGATTTCGCTGTTCTTCAAGTTTCGTGCTGTTGCAAGTCCTTGTGGTTGAAGGATAAAGCAGCTGTTTCTTGAGGGCTTGTCGAAGGGCGTGCTACGCCCCAAATTCGTGCCTTTTGACAGCCGAACGGAGCGGGCTCAGAGCGAACGAAAAGAGATTGGCGAGGACGACGCCGACCACTGAGGAACCAGACAAGGACCGACCATGCCATCCGGCCAAGCCCAGCCCCATGATCCCGGCGCGACCTTGATCGCGCTATTCCAGCCCACGCACCTGCCGCCGATGGAGCCGCTAGTGGATGTCGAGCGAGCCCTGGCCTCTGCCGACCTGGAATTGCTGAACCTCGTGCCGTCGGCACGCGAAGACCTCGAAAAGATCGCACGCCTGGTCGCGCAAAGTGGCGCGCAACGCTTGGTGCTCGTCACCACCCACCCGCGTGCCGGCCGGCCAGCCGCAGCCTGGTTGCCGATCCTGCGCGCCCACCTGTCCGGACAGGGCCTGGGCTGCGAAGTGCTCGCCCCGCAGGAGGGCATCATCGCGCTGGTCGACGAGGCGCAGGCAATCGCCGACACGCGCCAGGCGGTGTCCCGGCTGCTACAGGACGCGCCGGGCGACAGGTCCCGGTTGCGCGTAGACATCTCCGGCGGCACGCGCGCGATGGGCCTCGGCGCCTTGCTGGCATGCCAGCAAGCCGGCATGCCGTTCGCGTACCACGCGGCCCCCTACGACGACCTCGGCCACGTGCTGCCCGCACCGCAAATGTGGCCGCTGTTTGACGAGCGCTAAATGCTCCCCGTTCATACTGTCGACGGCGTCAATCAGGATGGCCGGCAAAACGACATTCATCTTGGCCGGTTGGACGGGGATGAATGTCGCTGGCTATGGGGTCATGGTTACGGTCCTCGAGGTGGTTGTCGTTGACGTCGGGTGATTGACGTTTGCGCTGGTCCTTGTCGTTGTCGCGCCGGACTGTTGAACACCTATAAGCATGCCCAACTCACCTTCGCGCGTCGACTCCAGATGGTCCATCAGCTCACCTTCGAAGGGTTCTCGTTCGCCCAGGCCGCGGCCGAACATGTCGTGACTCCGACGACCGCCCGCAAGGGCTGGCCCGCTTTCGCGCGGGCGGCGAATCCGCGCTGGAAGACGCGTCCTCAAGGCCCGCGAAATCACGGCGCTCGATCTCGCCGGCCAAGGCCTTGCTGATGGTCGAGCTGCGGCGTCGGCACCTGCTGCAGGCGCGCATCGCGCGCTCGGTAGGTGTCTCCGAGTCGACCGTCAGCCGTGTGCTGGCACGCGCCGGACTCTCCAAGCTCAGCGACCTCAAGCCGGTCGAACCGGTGCAGCGCTACGAGCACGAGGCGCCGGTAGATCTGCTGCACATCGACACGAAGAAGCTCGGCCGCATCGTCAGGCCCAGCCAGCGGGTCACGGGTGATTGACGCGACCGCGTCAGCGGTGCCGGATGGGAGACCTTGTTCGTTGCCATCGACGACCACGCGCGCATCGCCTTCACGCAAATGCTGCCCGGTGAGAAGACACCGCAGGCCGTGCAGTTCATGCGCGATGCCGCGGCGTACTACGCGTCGTTGGGCGTGCGGCTCAAGCGGCTTCTCACCGACAACGGCGCAGCCTTCAGATCTCGCGACTTCGCGACCGCGTGCAAGGATCTGGGCATCCAGCATCGCTTCACGCGGGCCTATCGACCGCAGACCAATGGCAAGGCCGAACGCTTCATCCAATCGGCGCTGAGGGAGTGGGCCTATGGCTGGACCTACCAGAACTCCAGGCACCGCACCGCCGCCTTGGCCAGCTGGATGCACCACTACAACTGGCATCGTCCACACAGCGGCATCGGCGGTGTCGCACCAATGACCAGGCTCAATGCTTCAGGACATAACGTCTTGAAGCTTCACAGCTAGATTTGCGTGTGGATAGGGAAAAGACTGCCCGCTCCCTGTGAGAGACGGGCCACCACCCACAGAAAGGGGGGCCTATTGAGATTCAGAACGGAATATCGTCATCCATATCATCAAACCCAGTCGCCGGCTTCGGCGCGGGTGCCTGGCGAGGGGCCGGCGCCGAGCGCGGCGCCGGAGCGCGCGGAGCATCGAAATCGCCGCTGTCGCGGCCACTGCCGCCACCGCTGCTGCGCTCGGTGTTGCGCTCACGGCTGTAACCGCCACCGCCGCCGCCACCGCCCATCTCATCGCCGCCATCACGGCCGCCGAGCAGTTGCATCTGCTCCGCGATGATTTCGGTGGTGTAGTTGTCCTTGCCTTCCTTGTCCTGCCACTTGCGGGTCTTCAGACGACCTTCCACATACACCGGGCGACCCTTCTTCAGGTATTCACCGGCGATCTCGGCCAGCCGGTCGTAGAACACCACACGGTGCCATTCGGTCTCTTCCTGGCGCTCGCCACCCTCGCGGCTCTTCCAGTTGCGGGTGGTGGCGATGCTCACATTGCACACCGCACTGCCGCTGGGCGTATAGCGCAGTTCGGGATCACGACCCAGGTTGCCGAGAATGATGACTTTGTTGACCGAGGCCATGGTTGCTTGCCGTCCGCTTGCGTGTAGGTGGAAAAAGATCGGGAATTGCTTCTGAAGCCGCCACCCAGCCTCACAGAAGACAGGCGGCGCAAGGGGCGGATTATGCCGCCAGCCGTCCAAACCAGGCCTGCCCTCCCCCACCAGTTACCCCAAAGGTGTGACCGTGCGCACCGGACGTGAATGGGCGCGAGCGCCAAGCAACCCGGCCGGGCGCCCGCAGGCTCACGCCGCCTCACGCCGCGCTTGCTTGTTCACATACATCGCCGCATCGGCCAGGGCCATCAGCTCGGCCAGCGTCAGATCCTGTCCCGCCGCCATCGACGCACTGCCCACGCTGAAATCCAGCCCATAACCGCGCTGGGAGCGCTGGTTGTGCGCCTGCAATTGCTGTCGCAGGCGCGCCAGCGCATGGTCCAGGCCCTCCACCGCCGTTCCGCTGAGCAGCACGCCGAACTCGTCGCCGCCAATCCGCGCCACGACATCCGACGCCCGCAGACACACCCGCAGCAGATCGGCGAAGGCCTTCAGCGCCCAATCACCCTCCGCATGGCCGAAGTGGTCGTTGATCTGCTTGAACCGGTCCAGGTCGAAATAGAGCAAGGTCGCCGGCCATTGCTGGCGCTGGCACAAGGCCAGAACCTGGCCCCCTTGCGATTCAAAGCCGCGTCGATTGGCCAAACGCGTCAGCGCATCCACCATCGCCATGTAGAGCGCGGCAAATTGGTGTTCGACCAACTGCGCCAGATCACGCAGGGTGGCCTGATCGTCCTCGTCGAAGCCACGCGCCACGTGGTCGATCAGACACAGCGTGCCCAGCCGGTGTCCGCTCGGCGCGCGCACCGGCTGACCCGCATAGAAGCGCACATGCGGCGGGCCGGTGACCAGCGGGTTGTCGACGAAGCGCGGATCCAGATGCGCATCCGGCACCAGCAGCAGATGGTCCGACAGGATCGCGTGGCCGCAGAAGGAGAGGTCTCGCGGCGTCTCGCGCACATCCAGGCCCTGGGCGGATTTGAACCACTGCCGGTCCTCATCCACCAGGCTGATCAGCGCGATCGGCACCTGGAACAGCCGCCGGGCCATGCGGGTGATGCGATCGAAGCGGTCGTCCGGCTCGGTGTCCAGCAGCTGCAAGACCCGCAGCGTGGCGAGTCGCGCACCCTCGTCAGGGGGGAGGAGCGGGGGGATCATGAGGCCCACCTGAGAGGGGTGAGGGGCGCAGGTTTGACCTCGCGCATGCCAGGCCGATGAGCAACAAACGCGGTCACGGGCGATCTCCTGGACAATCGCGGGCTCCATGAGTCCGCCCAGCCATCATCCCGTCCCCGCCGACATCCTGCAAGAGGTGTTCGGCTACAGCGCATTCCGCGGCCAGCAAGCGGAGATCGTGGACCACGTCACCCAAGGCGGCGACGCCCTGGTGCTGATGCCCACCGGTGGCGGCAAAAGCCTCTGCTACCAGATTCCGGCGATCGCCCGCCAGCGCGCTGGCCACGGCGTCACGGTGGTGGTCAGCCCGCTGATCGCGCTGATGCATGACCAGGTCGGCGCGCTGGAAGAAGCCGGCGTGCATGCCGCGTTTCTGAACTCCACCCAGACCGCCGAGGAAGCGCAGCACATCGAGCGCGAAATGATGTCGGGCCGGCTGACGCTGCTCTACGCCGCGCCGGAGCGGGTCAACAACGCGCGCTTCCAGGCGCAACTGGGCTCGCTGTATGAGCGCGGCCTGCTCAGCCTGTTCGCGATCGACGAGGCGCATTGCGTCAGCCAGTGGGGCCACGACTTCCGCAATGACTACCTGCAGCTCAGCGTGCTGCATGAGCGCTTTCCGCAGGTCCCGCGCATCGCGCTGACGGCCACCGCCGACGACATCACACGAGCCGACATCATCCAGCGGCTGCAGCTGGAAGAGGCGCGCGTCTTCATCGCGTCGTTCGACCGGCCCAACATCCGCTATCTGATCGTCGAGAAGGACAAGCCGCGCGAACAGCTGCTGCGCTTCATCCAGGAAGAGCATGACAAGGACGCGGGTGTCGTGTATTGCCAGAGCCGCAAGAAGGTCGAGGAGACTGCAGAAGCGCTGCGCGCGGCCGGCGTCAACGCCCTGCCCTATCACGCGGGCCTGGATGCCGATGTGCGCCGCCGCCATCAGGACCGCTTCTTGCGCGAGGACGGTCTGGTGATGGTCGCCACCATCGCCTTCGGCATGGGCATCGACAAACCCGACGTGCGCTTCGTCGCCCACCTGGACCTGCCGAAGAACATCGAGGGCTACTACCAGGAGACCGGCCGCGCCGGCCGCGATGGCGCCCCCGCGCAGGCCTGGATGGCCTACGGTCTGGCGGATGTGGTGAACCAGCGGCGGATGATCGATGAGAGCCCGTCCGACGAAGCCTTCAAGCAAGGCCAGCGCGGCAAGCTCGATGCGCTGCTGGCGCTGGCCGAGGCGATCGATTGCCGTCGGCAGCGGCTGCTGGCTTACTTCGGTGAGTCCAGCCAGCCCTGCGGCAATTGCGACAACTGCCTGAACCCGCCCGCGACCTGGGACGCGACCGAAGCGGCGCGCATGGCGCTGTCCTGCATCTATCGCTTTCATCAGTCCAATGGCTACGGCTTTGGCGCGGGGCATCTGATCGATGTGCTGCGAGGCAAGGAGACCGACAAGGTCCGGCAATACAACCATCAGCAGCTGTCGACCTGGTCGATCGGCGCCAAGCTGAGCGAGCAGGAATGGCGCGCGGTGCTGCGGCAATTGATCGCGCTCGGTTATGTGCTGTCGGAAGGCGAATACAACACGCTGTCGCTGACCGAAATCGCCCGCGCGGTGCTCAAGGGCGAGGTCCGCCTGCTGTTGCGCCAACAGGTCGCCCCGACGCGCCGGACCAAGACCAGTCGCGGCAGCAGTGCGACCGCCTCGCGACGGTCCGAGGCGGAGGCCGATCTGGATGCGCCGGCGCAGGCGCGCTTCGATGCGCTCAAGGCCTGGCGCAGCGAGGTGGCCCGTGAACACAGCCTGCCCGCCTATGTGATTTTCCAGAACATCACGCTGGCCGAAATGGCTCGTCAGCATCCGCGCTCGCTGGAGGAACTGGCCGGCGTCAGCGGCGTCGGCGCCAAGAAGCTCGAAGCCTACGGACAAGACATCCTGCGCGTGCTGGATGAGCTGTGATCGATGAACGACGCTCGATGAGCGCTGACCGCTGAGCACCACGCTGAGCATCACGCCGGGCGCGAATCCTGAAAAGCAAAACGCCTGGCCAGCGCCAGGCGTTTTCTTGTGCGTCGCGAAGACGCGATGACCGACGCCGTACCGCCGTCAGGTCTCAGCAGAGCTGGGTCGCGCAGGCGATCTGCGCCGATGCCACTTGCAGGTCGCCCGACTGGGCGGCGCGGCGGCCGGTCACATAGACGGTGGGCAGCTGCTGAATCAGGTCGGCACGCTTGGCGGTGATGACCACCGGCTCCAGCGTGATGATGGAGGCGCGCAGTTCACGCTGGGCCTGCACATGGCTGACGCTCAGGGCCAGGGCCAGCGTGGCGCCGAGGCCGAAGGCCAGGGCCTTGAAGCTGGTGGTGGTGCTGGTGCGGATGGGGCTGTAGGTGGTGCTCATGTCGATCTCCTTGAGGGCGGTGTTGGCGTGAAGGTCTTGGGTCAGTGAGATCAGTGTCGTCAATGGCCATCGGCTTGACGAGGCGCTCGCGACCAATTGCCGCGGCGACGGCGTGAACTGCAGGCAACGGTGATGAACGCATTGGGCGGAGCGCTCAATGGGCGCCGTCGTCATCGATGGCGACGGGCTGAACGCCTTCGCGACCATCGCCGCGCGACATCGACATCGACATCGGCACCGACAGCACCGATAGCGACGGCAACACGGACACGCGCGCGAGCACGATCAAAGCCCCGATGACCGTGACGTGACATCGATATCGATATCGACGGTCACCACGCCGACCACGGCCGGCGCGCTCGATGCGACGCGACTCGCGATATCAATCGAATCGCCCCGCATGACCGGCACCAAGCAAAACGCCTGGCGAAGGCCAGGCGTTGGGATAAGACAAGAAGCGATGAGCGGGAAAAGGATCGGCGTCTGCTCGAACGACTGAGACAGCGCAAGCGCCGGTGCTCAGCGGAGGATCGCGGGGCCGCTCATTCGGCGGAAGCCAGTTGCTGGCCGTCGAGGTTGGCGCGGCGACCGGAGATGTAGACGGTGGGCAGTTGCTGGATCAGGTCCGCGCGCTTGGCGGTGATGACCACCGGCTCCAGCGTGATGATCTGGGCGCGCAGTTCGCGTTGCGCTTGGGCGTGGCTGATGCCCAGGGCCAGTGCCAGGGTGGCGCCGAGGCCGAAGGCCAGGGCCTTGATGCTGGTGGTGGCGGAGGTGGTGCGGAAGGTGGTGGTCATGTCGATCTCCTTGAGGGCTTGGCTGTGTCAGTGAAGTCAGTGTCTGCAAGACCGCTCATCTGCGCCAGGCGCTCGCGACCAACTGGCGGCGCGACGGCTTGAACTGCATCCGGCAGTGACGAACGTCATGGCGGATCGCGCCGCCCACCGCGTGGCCAGGGCCCGGAAACGACAACGCCTAGGGAAGGTCTGCATCACTCCCGCGAGCCGAGATGCAGAGCTTCCCTCGCCGAAGCCGGGCGTATCGGGGATCCGCAGACCGAGGCCGCTCCGCGCCTGCGCCTCAGCAGCGTCCGCGGAAACAGCTGATCTGCGCCGAGGCCACCGGGTCATCGACCGGGACCAGCGAACGTCGACCGCTGACATGGACGGTCGGCAACTGGCGGACTTCGCGCTCGACGCCGTCCCGATCCGTGGCCGGTACGACCGACACGGTCTCGATGATGGTGACGGTGCGCGCCACGCGTGGCGACGGCGCGAGCGTCAAGGTGAGGAGGACGGCGGCCGCCGCCCCGGTGGCGAATGCCAGCGATCGGAAAGGACGAAGGGTCATGAGGATCTCCAGAAAATGAGCGCGGCGACCGCCCTGCGGAGTGACGGGTCGATCGCATGAGCGATCGGTCGGGTGCCCACAGTGATCTCACTGTGGGCACTGTCGACCGGACCCACCAGGGGGTCGGGATGAATGTCCTGCTCGCCGAGATGAATGGCCGACCCGCCGGATGGCTGACGGGTGGGCCAGGCCGACGAAGCGGACGAAACAGACGAAGCGGACGCCGCTGGAAAAAAATGACCCGCCGGTCAGGGCGGGTCGGGAACTGCCGGGGAGGACGACGAGCGCGGCAGGTGGCGGGAAGGTGCTCCGGGGAGCTCCTGGCCCACGGCCTCATCGACCGTCCTGGCGCCCGCCGGGCGAGCGCCAAGCCGATCGGATCAGCCGCGGGGTTTGCTCGCCTGCTCCGCTTGTTGACCCGGCAGGGTCTGCGCGGCCCAGTGGCTGGACGTCGGTGCGCGGGGCACCGCTTCGGTTTGATCCGCCAGCCAGACGGCGATGACGGCGGCGCTGGCCACGGCGGCCAGGGCAGTGAAGAAGGTCTTGGTGGTGGCGTTCATGTCGGTGCTCCCTGCGGTCTCGAGCGGGCGCTTCGGCCCGGTCGCCGCAGACCTCCAGGACATCGGGGGCGACGGCGCAGGATGAACTGTGCGCGCCGAGCCATCGCGCCGCCACGGCCAGGCGACGAACTGCAGCGCTCACGCGCCGAACTGCCGGCAAGACGGTTGAACGGAAGGCGGCGTCAGCCGATGGCAGCGTCCGGGCAGCGCCTCTGCACCGGCGCGCAGGCACGCATCCGGCGGCGCGCGCCGGTCGCGGCAGGCCTGGCGCGACCGATCAGCGGGGCGTCCACACGGCGAGCTGCTCGGTCAGCACCTCCACCGGCTGCGGACGGCAGAACAGATAGCCCTGTTGCTGCCAGCAGCCCAGCGCCAGCAGGGCATCGCGCTGGGAGGCGGTCTCGACGCCCTCGGCGATCACATCGATCGACAGCGCGGCCGCCATGCCCAGGATGGCCTGCACCAGCGCCCGATCGTCCGCCCGGGTGTCGAGTTCCCGCACGAAGGCGCGATCGATCTTCAGCCGCGCCGGCCGCAGCAGCTTCAGATAGGCGAGCGATGAATACCCGGTGCCGAAGTCGTCCACCGAGAGGCTCAGCCCCAGCTCACGCAAGCGCGCGAGCGTCTGCAGCGCGGTGTCGGTGTCACGCAGCAGGGTGCTTTCGGTCAGCTCGATCGCCAGCTCGCCGGGCTGCACGCCATGGCGGCGCATCGCCTCGGCGACGCGGTCGGGCAAGCGCTGCTCGCGAAATTGCAGCGCGGACAGGTTGATGGCGATCTGGCCCGGATGCCGGCCGGCCGCCTTCCATTGCGCCAGTTGCGCGCAGGCCTTTTCAATGGTGTGCCAGCCCAGCTCCAGGATCAGCCCGGTCTCTTCGGCCAGCTCGATGAAGTGACCCGGCGGCAGCAGGCCGCGCTCCGGATGCTGCCAGCGGATCAGCGCCTCCAGCCCGCGCCAGGTGCCGGTGCGGGCATCCACCAGCGCCTGGTAATGCAGCAGCAGTTCATCGCGCTCCAGCGCCAGTTTCAGTTCGCGCTCCAGGGCCATGCGCTGCACCGCGCTGGCATCCATGTCCTGCTGGAAGAAGCTGTAACGGGCGCGGCCCAGTTGCTTGGCGCGGTACATCGCCAGGTCGGCGTGGCGGACCAGGGTGTCGAAGTCCTCGCCATCCCGCGGATACACGGCGATGCCGATGCTGGCCGAGACGCTCGCCACGCCCACTTCCAGTTGAAGCGGCGCATTGAGCGCTTCGATCAGGCGCTGGGCGGCATGGGAGACGAGATCGCTCGAGTCCCGGATCAGCAGCAGGAATTCATCCCCGCTGACCCGACACGCCAGGTCGGACGCCCGCACCGCCTGCCGCAGCCGTTCGCTGGCTTGCAGCAGCATGCGGTCGCCGGCGGCATGGCCGAGCGAATCATTGATGGCCTTGAACCGGTCCAGGTCCACGAACATCAGCGCCAGCGACGTCTGCTCCCGCTGAGCCACCGCCGCTTCGTGCAGGAAGATCTCGCGGAACAGCGTGCGGTTGGGCAGGCCGGTGAGGTGGTCGTACATGGCCAGCTGATGCAGCTGGGCATTCTTGGATTCCAGATCCGCGATCAGGCCGGTGATCTGCTGGCCCATCTCATCCAGATGGGCGCCCAGTTGCCCCAGCTCATCCTTGCGGTTCCAGTCCAGCCGCGGCACCGAGCGGCGCTCGGCGACCGCGCTGGCCAGACGCTTGAGGCGGTCGATCGGCCGCACGAAGCGCAGATAGAAGACCAGCAACACGATGGTCACGCCCACCAGCACCTGGATGCCGACGATCATCGCCGTCTGGCGACGGCCCTCGGCCAGCAGCCGCTCCTGGGCGGCGTCGTCGAAATGCACCCGCAGGCTGCCGAGCAGCTTGTCCTCGCGCCGGATCATGGCGGCCAGGGTGACCGTCGGCCAGCCGGCGCTGCATTTGGTGCGCACGATGTCGGTGGTGTCCGGCCGTTCCTCGCTGAGTTCGACGCCGCAGACGCTGACATCCGACAGCAGATGGTCCACCGTCCGCTGCACGGCGGGGGTGTCGACGGTCCAGAGCGGATCGGTCAGGCTGGTGGCGGCCAGGGTGAGCACCGCCGCGCGCTGGCCCTCGAGCAGCGGTTCCAGGCCCCGCCGCACCATGGCGTCGCTGAAGTACAGCAGCAAGGTGGCCGGGGCCACGATCCCCACGACCACCGCCAGCAAGATGACACTGCGCAGCGACAGCGAGGGGACTTGGACTTTGAACAAGGTGTGCGCTCGAGGAGTCCGGACCGAAACCATTGTGCAACGGTCCGGACCACGGGCTGGCCCCCCTTGTCTGGGTCGCCGTGCAGGACTTCCGCAAGCTCAGCGTCTCGCGGCGCTGGCGGGTCCGTCCGGCGGGGTGAGGCGGCCGCGTCTGCGGCCGGACGCGCTCAGGGCGCGGCGGCGGGCTGGGCCGCTGGCGCCGGTGAGGGCGCGGTGCCGATGTGCTTGGCGAGGAAGCGCTCGACGCGGCCGAAGAAGTCGAGGTTGTTCTCCAGCTTGGCCCAGCCGTGGCCCTCGCCGGCGTACACCACCCATTCGACGTCCTTGTTGCCGGCCGCTTCGACGGCGCCCTTGAACTCGGTGCCGTGGGTCAGCGGCACGCGCAGGTCGCTGGCGCCGTACGCCAGCAGCAGCGGCTGCTTCAGCTCCGCCGCGCGCTTGAGCGGCGAGGTGCGCCGGAACTGCTCGGCATCCTTGACCCGGTCACCCACCATCGCGGTCATGCCGAAGTCCTTCCAGACGTCGGAGGCATCGCTCCAGTGCACGCTGTAGAGCAGGTCGATGTCGGTGACGCCGACCCAGCTCACGCCGCACTGGTATTGCGCCGGATCCTTGATCAGGCCCATCAGCGTCGCATAGCCGCCATAGCTGGCACCGGCGATGCACACGCGTTTTGCATCGACCCAGCCCTTCTTGATCGCCCATTGCAGCGCATCGCTGACGTCGTCCTGCATCGCCAGTCCCCACTGCTTCCAGCCGGCGCGGAATAGCGGATCCCCGTAGCCGGTGCTGCCGCGGAATTCGGGCTCGATCACCACATAACCGCGCGTGGCCAGGAACTGGGAGACCGGGTTCCAGGTCCACTGGGTGCCCTGCACATACGGGCCACCGTGCACCAGCACCACGGCGGGCCGAGGTCCGGCGGCCTTGCCGCGGGGCAGGGTCACCATGACCGGAATTTCCAGCCCGTCGCGCGCGCGGATGCGCACCAGGTCGCGCTGCCCCATCTCCGACGCCTTGATCCAGGGCCGGCTGCTGCCGATCATCTGCATCTTCCCGCTGGCGCCATCGAACAGATAGAACTCCGCCGGCTGCACATCCGATTGGGAGACCACCAGCATCCGCGAGGAGGTCATGCACTCGCCACACTGCAGCAGATTGGCGCGGCCCGGCAGCAGCTTGTCGACGGCGGCCTGCCAGCCCTTGAGCTTGGCATCGAACCAGAGGCTGCCCGGCGCATCGGTGTTGTAGTACAGGCCCAGCGCCCGCTTGCTGTTGCGGTCATAGGCCAGACCCCCCGTGACATCGAAGCCCTTGGCGGAAATCAGCGGCTGGTCTTCGATCTTCAGCGTCTCGGGATCGACCCGGAACAGCGCGGTCGTGCCTTGCGCATTGCGTTGGGCGATCAGGCGCAGCGACTGGCCGTCGGAGCTGACCGGTGTGGGCGGCGGGTCCACATACAGATCGCCCGTCTTCCAGCGGATCCAGTCCCCCGCGCGTCCTTTCAGATAGACCGCAACCTGATCGTTCTGGCGCGTCTGCAGCGCCCAGGGCTGGCCGGTGGCATCCACCCACCAGGCTTGCGTGCCCTGCGGGGCGCCTTCGTCGATGAAGCGGCGGATGCCGGTTTCCACATTCAGGCGGGCCAGACGCACCGCCCGCAGGTCGCCCTTGGTGTCGCCACGGACGTTCAGGACCACGACCTCGCTGGAGCCGTCCTGCGGCACGGCGGCCAGTGCCCAATCGGGCGTCAGGGTGCGGTCGACGACACGGCTGGACGTGCTGTCGCGCACGCCGACTTTCGGCACGATCAGGAGGCGTTCGCCGCTGCCATCACGGTGCACCGACCAGAGTCCGCTGGCTTGCAGTTCACGGACATTACCCTCTTCCGTCATGCCGGCGCTGTAGACCAAGTAATCGTTATTGACCCAGTCGAAGCGGCCGATCGAGGCGTCGCCGAAACCGGCCACGACCTTGACGTTCTTGGGTTGGTCCACCTCGATCACGGCGAGCATGCTGCTGCCATCGCCGCTGCGCACCACCGCGGCCAGGTATTTGCCGTTGGGCGACAGCTCGGCGCTGCGCATCTGCGGATGGCGGAAGAAGTCGATCAGCGCCGGCTGACCCGGCATGGCCGCCGGCGTGGACGTCGTCTGCGCGGCCACCTCCGACGCGCCCGCCGCCAAGCCCGCCACGCAGACCAGACCGGACAGCAGACGGCGCACACCGGCGCGTTCCGCCCACAGGCGTTTCCCGATTCGACTCATTGACATCACTCCCTGCCTCGCGTTGGATCGTTGGGTTGAAGCGGCGGATTGTCGGGACGCTGTCCCTCGGCTTCGGTACTTTCTTACCCTGACTTGACGCGACTGGAATTGGCCGAGGCGCGGGAGCGCAGCGAGAGAGAAGCGAGCCACGGGCGCAGGGCGCGTGCGGTGCTGCCTGCCCGTGTCAGCATCCCAAGGTGCCGTCCAGCGCGGGATGGGCCCTGGCCCTATCATGGCGAGTTCGGCTCGTCGCCTCCCCCGCTCTCTTTTTGCAGTCTTTCGGCCCATGTCCACGAACGTCCCGCCCGCCGCTTCCGTCCCGTCCGACGACCTCGACGGGCGCCCGGGACCGTCCCCGGCCATCGGTTTGACCCGGGCCGCGCCCGTCACGGGCGAGACGCCGATGATCCGCGTGCGCGGTGCGCGCACCCACAACCTGAAGAACATCGACGTCGACCTGCCGCGCAACCAGCTGGTGGTGATCACCGGGCTGTCGGGATCGGGCAAGTCCAGTCTGGCCTTCGACACGCTGTATGCCGAAGGGCAGCGCCGTTATGTGGAGAGCCTGTCGGCCTATGCGCGGCAGTTCCTGCAGCTGATGGACAAGCCGGAAGTCGATGTGATCGAGGGCCTGTCGCCCGCGATCTCGATCGAGCAGAAGGCGACCAGCCACAACCCGCGCTCCACCGTCGGCACGGTCACCGAGATCCACGATTACCTGCGGCTGCTCTACGCCCGCGCCGGCACGCCCTTCTGCCCGGACCACCACCTGCCGCTGGAAGCGCAGAGCATCGGCCAGATGGTGGATGCGGTGCTGGCCATGCCCGATGAATCGCGGCTGCTGCTGCTCGCGCCGGTGGTGCGGGACCGCAAGGGCGAGTTCGTCGAGCTGTTCCAGGACCTGCAGGCGCAGGGCTATGTGCGTTTCCGCATCGATGGACAGACCGTCGAAGTGCCGGACCTGCCCGCGCTGAAGAAAGCCGAGAAGCACGACATCGATGTCGTGGTCGACCGCATCAAGCTGCGCCACGACAGCGTCGACACGCTGCGTCAACGCCTGGCCGAGAGCTTCGAAGCCGCCCTGCGCCTGGCCGAGGGCCGCGCGCTGGTGCTCAACATGGACAGCGGCGCCGAGTCGATCTATTCCAGCAAGTTCGCCTGCCCGATCTGCAGCTATTCGCTGCCGGAACTGGAGCCGCGTCTGTTCTCGTTCAATTCGCCGGTGGGAGCGTGCCCGTCCTGCGAGGGTCTGGGGCAGGTCACCGTGTTCGATCCGGAGCGGGTCGTGGCCTTCCCGTCGCTGAGCCTGGCCAGCGGCGCGGTGAAGGGCTGGGACCGCCGCAATGCCTACACCTTCTCGATGCTGGAGGCCGTGGCCAAACACTACGACTTCGACATCGAGCTGCCCTTCGAGGAACTGCCCGAACAGGCCCGCACCGTGCTGCTGCAAGGGTCCGGCGAGGACGAGATCACCTTCGTCTATCAGGCCGAGGGCAGCAATGGGCGCAAGCGCAGCGTCAAGCGGGCCCATCCGTTCGAAGGCATCCTGCCCAATCTGCAGCGCCGTTTCCGGGAGACCGATTCCGCGGCAGTGCGCGAAGAACTGGCCCGTTATCAAAGCGCCAAGCCCTGCCCGCACTGCGAAGGCTCGCGTCTGCGGCGCGAAGCGCGGAATGTGCTGCTCCAGCCGGCCGATGCCGCCGAGGGCGAGCGCGGCAAGCCGATCTATGAGGTCGAACACGCCACGCTGCGCGAAGCGCTGGTGTACTTCGAAGGCCTGAAGCTCAAGGGCGCGAAGGCCGAGATCGCCGACAAGGTGATCCGCGAAATCGCCTCCCGCCTGCACTTCCTCAATGACGTCGGTCTCAATTACCTGAGCCTGGACCGCAGCGCCGACACGCTGTCCGGCGGTGAAGCGCAGCGGATCCGTCTGGCCTCGCAGATCGGCTCCGGCCTGACGGGCGTGATGTATGTGCTGGATGAGCCCAGCATCGGCCTGCATCAGCGCGACAACGACCGCCTGATCGCCACGCTGCGCCGCCTGCGCGACCTGGGCAATTCGGTGTTGGTGGTCGAGCATGACGAGGACGCCATCCGCGCCGCCGATCATGTGCTGGACCTGGGCCCCGGCGCGGGCGTGCATGGCGGCCGCATCATGGCGCAGGGCACGCCGGAGGAAGTCGCGGCCAACCATGCGTCGTCCACGGGCCGCTATCTGAGCGGCATCGAGCGCATCGAGGTGCCCAAGCAGCGCCACACGCTGCCGGCTGGCGACGAGGAGGCGCGCACGCTCAAGATCGTCAATGCCCGCGGCAACAACCTGAAGGGTGTGACGGCTGAATTCCCGGTCGGCCTGCTGACCTGCGTCACCGGCGTGTCGGGCTCCGGCAAGAGCACGCTGGTGAATGACACGCTGTACGCCGCCGTTTCCCGCAAGCTCTATCAGAGCCATGCGGAACCGGCCGAGCATGATGAGATCGAAGGCATGGACGCCTTCGACAAGGTGATCAACGTCGACCAATCGCCGATCGGCCGCACACCACGCTCCAATCCGGCGACCTACACCGGGCTGTTCACGCCGATCCGCGAGCTGTTCGCCGAAATGCCGACCGCCCGCGAGCGGGGTTACGGCGCGGGCCGCTTCAGCTTCAACGTCGCGGGCGGGCGCTGCGAGTCCTGCCAGGGCGACGGCGTGCTGAAGGTGGAGATGCATTTCCTGCCCGATGTCTACGTGCCGTGCGACACCTGCGGCGGCAAGCGCTACAACCGCGAGACGCTGGAAGTCCTCTACAAGGGCAAGAACATTTCCGAAGTGCTGGGCCTGACGGTGGAGGATGCGCTGAGCTTCTTCAACGCGGTACCGACGCTGGCGCGCAAGCTGCAGACGCTGATGGATGTGGGCCTGGGCTATGTGAAGCTGGGCCAGAGCGCGACCACGCTGTCCGGCGGCGAGGCGCAACGGGTGAAGCTGGCGCTGGAGCTGTCCAAGCGCGACACCGGCCGCACGCTGTACATCCTGGACGAGCCGACCACCGGCCTGCACTTCGCCGACATCGCGCTGTTGCTGAAGGTGCTCCACCAGCTGCGCGATGCCGGCAACACGATCGTCATCATCGAGCACAACCTGGATGTGATCAAAACCGCCGACTGGCTGATCGACATGGGCCCGGAAGGCGGCTCCGGCGGCGGCCGACTGCTGGTCGCCGGCACGCCGGAAACCGTGGCCGAGTGCGCCGAGAGCCACACCGGCCGGTACCTGAAGCCGCTGCTCGCGCGCGGCTGAGGCCGACCGGCCGCATCGATCGCCGGACGTCGATGCGCTGAACGACACCCCTGCGCACGCGCCGGTGCGGGGCGCCACGGTGGCATTTCCGTCACAGCCGGCTCACACATCGCACGGGCAGCGCCGGCCACATCGAGGTCATTCCGGGCGTCTCCATGGCGATGCTGCTGGACGGCCTGGCGCCTCGGCGTCGGCCCAGGTGCGGCGGCCACGAATCGTCGGGCGCTCGCCACCGCCACACGGATCACCAGACCCGGCACGCGAGATCGACGCAACGCCGCCACTGCAGCCAGGGACACCGCTGACAGCGCTGCGATTTCGCTGGTATCGTGGATTGCATGTCCGCCAACGCCACGCCAGACACCGAGCGTCAACGCCATGTCCTCTATGTCGAGGATGACCGCATCAACATCGTGTTGATGGAAGAGGTGTTCCGCCTGATGCCCGGCTGGACCCTGCATGTGGCCGAGACCGGCGCGCAGGCGATGGAAATGCTGCCGCAGGTGATGCCCTCGCTGGTGCTGATGGACATGAATCTGCCGGACATGAATGGCCTGCAACTGATCGGCCTGGTGCGTGCCGACGCACGCCTGGCCGCGCTGCCCTGCGTGGCGCTGTCGGCGGATGTGATGGATGACCAGCGCCAGCGCGCTCGCGCGGCCGGCTTTCAGGACTACTGGCTCAAGCCCATCGATGTGCGCCGGCTGCGTGAGCAGCTTGAGCGCTTCTGAGTTCAGCCGGCACCACGCGGCCAACTCCGACCAACCCCTCATTCGGTGAGTCGCTGAGTCGCAGAGTCGTTGACTCGCGGACGCGAATCACGCACGCGCTGCAGACGCAAAAAAGCCCGCGCAGGGCGGGCCTTGTACGAACCTGAGCGGCGGCGGCCGAAGCCGGGCCGCGTTCAGGTTCAGTCCTTCAGGTGGCTGTTGATCAGCTTGGTCATCTCGAACATGTCGGCCTTGGCCTTGCCGAAGATTTCCTTCAGCTTGGCATCGGCATTGATGACGCGCTTCTGGGCAGCGTCCTGCAGGTTGTGCTTCTTGATGTATTCCCAGACCTTCTTCACCACATCGGTCCGTGCCAGCGGCTTGTCGCCGACGATCGCGGCCAGCGCGGGGCTGGGGGTCAGGGCCTTCATGAAGGCGGCGTTGGGCGTGCGCTTCTTCGCAGGAGCTGCCGCCTTCTTCGCTGCGGGCGCCTTGGCCGGAGCCGCCTTCTTCGCTGGAGCGGCGGCCTTCTTCGCCGGGGCCGCCTTCTTCGCCGGAGCGGCGGCCTTCTTGGCCGGCGCCGCCGCCTTCTTGGCCGGAGCCGCCTTCTTGGCGGGCGCGGCCTTCTTCGCAGTTGCCATGTCGATTCTCTCCATCAAGGGTTGTTGATGTGCCGGGCCCTGGTGAAGGTCTGACGCCTTCGGTACTCGTTGGCACCCTGCGCGGGCAATGGTACTGCGCACCTCTCTCATTGAGAAGGCTCTGCGAGGGGGGAAACGTCTCGGAAGTCAACGCCAGACCCTTGGTTTGTCGCAGGGGCGCATCACTCGAGGCTCAATACACGTCCCTGCGGTAGCGACCCTGCTGGATCAATGCGTCGACCTGCGCATCACCGAGGGTCTCGCGCAGCACCGCATCGACCGCGCCGGCCATGCCTTGCAGGCTGCCACAGACATAGATCGCGGCATCGTTCGCGACCCATTCACGCAGTCGCTGCGCGTGTCGCGCGAGCAGGTGCTGCACATGGATGCGCTCCCCCTGATCGCGGGAGAAGGCCCAGTCCGCCTGCGCGATCAGCCCCTCGCGCTGCCAGCCATCGATCTCGTCGCGGTAATGCGCATCGTGCGCCGACTGCCGTTCGCCGAAGAGCAGCCAGACCGGCGCGACGCTCGTCCGCTCGACCGCCGTGATCGGCAAGTTCGTCGGCAAATTCGTCGATGCCAGGCTCGACGGTGAGGTCTGGTGACGGAATGTGTGCGCCGCCGATGCGCCGACGCGCGTGGCGGCGGTGGTCACGGTGGCCACGTCGTCACTGGATGACCAGTCGGCCTCTGCGACCGCAAGCTCAGCGAACAGCGGCGCCTCGTCCGACCCGTCACGTCGCTGCGCCGCCCTCGCCTTCAAATGCGCGCGCAATCCGGCGAGGCCGGTGCCATTGCCGATCAGGATCAACGGACGCGAGGCATTGCCGCCGATGCGGAAACTCGGATGCGAGCGCAGCCGCAGCGCGACGGTCGCGCCGACGGGCAGGCGCTCGGTCAGCCAGCCCGACGCCCATCCCGGCGTGCCGTCCTCCCGCGTCGTGCGGCGCACCATCAGCGCCACCGCACCGTCTGCGGGCAAGGAGGCGATGGTGTATTCCCGCGGGCGCTGCGCATCGTCGGGGGTGGTGGGCGTCGTGGCGGGTTCGCCGTCATTCGATCCGGTCGATGCCGTGTCGTCCGCGGTGGGAGACACGCAGACCTGGACCAGATCGCCGGCTTCCCAGCTCGGCAGCGGACGATCGCCCGACGGCATGAGTTCGAGGTGATAGACCGGCCCGCCCTGGCTGCCCGGATTCAAATGATGGCGAGCGCGCAATTGCCACGCATCGAAGACCGGCTCGTCCCAGTCCGCCAGATCGGCGGTGCCCACCAGATGGCTGAGGTGCTGACGCCACTGCGCGAGCGCGCGCGCATCGCCGCGATCCACATCGATGCGCTCGAACAGCGGCGTCGCGCCGCTGGCCGTCAGCCAGGCATCGAGCGCACGACCGAAGCCGCAGAAGTGGGTGTAGGTGCGATCGCCCAGCGCCATCACGCCGACCTGCAGATGCCCGAGCGCGAGCGGCTCGGTCGCGCTCATCAGGTCGCGCGCGAACGGGACGGCGCTGTCGGGCGCATCGCCTTCGCCGTGGGTGCTGGCAATGATCAAGGCATGGCGTGCCGCCATCAGATCGTCGCGCCCCACCTGGCCCAGCGCTGCGACCCGGACCGGCATCCCGGCCACATGCAGCGAGCGCGCGGTGTTCCAGGCGATCTCCTCGGCCTGACCGGTCTGACTGGCATGCAGCACCAGCACCGGCGTGCCGGCATCGGCGGCGGGCAGCAGCGCGGCGGCGGCCTGGGCGGCCTGACGCTGGCGACGGCGGTGTCGCCACCAGACCGCCGCACACATCACGGCATAGAGCGCGACCAGCAGCACAGCGGTCAAAGGACGGGACAGCATCACGGGCGGTTCTCTCTCACATCGCGCGCGCCAAACACATCGCTTGGCACCTTTCGGGATCTCAGGATCTCAGTGTCGGCGACCGCAGCGGCCGGCCAGCCGCTTCACAACAGCAGCTCGTGCCACGCGGAGGACCCCTGCTCGTCGAATCCGCCGCCTTCCGACGCGTCCCGCCGGCGCACCAGCAGCGCCGCGAGACCGAATTGGTTGGCCAGCGCCAGACCCGCCTGCGGCCCGAGCACCATCAGCGCGGTGGACCAGCCGTCCGCCCACATCGCCCGCTCATGCACCACGGTGACCGAGGCCAGCCCATGCGCGATGGGCTGACGGGTGCGCGGATCGATGGTGTGGGAGCGCCGCTGGCCGCCATCGTCGAAGAACTTGCGGTAGTCGCCGGAGGTGGCGACCGCCAGACCATGCAGCGCGATGCGCACCGGCGCCAGACCGCTGTGGGCACTGGGCGGCTCCAGGTCCACCCACCAGGGTTGGCCGTCCGGCTTCAATCCCGCGCCGCGCAGTTCGCCGCCGATCTCGACCAGGTGATCACGCAATCCCAACGACTGCAGCAGCCGCGAGACCTGATCGACCGCATGGCCCTTGGCAATTGCCGACAGGTCCAGCGTGGCGCCGCCGGGCTGGGTCAGCCGACGATCCGCAGCCGACCACGGCAGCGATTCCCAGCCGCAATGCGCGCGAGCGCAGGCGGCCTCGGTGGGAGGCCGGAAGTCGGGCGCATCGTGCCGGGGCGACAGCGCCGCCGCGCCGGCCGCGCCGAAGCCCCACAGGGCCACCAGCGCGCCCGCCGTCGGGTCGTAGGCGCCCTGGCTGGCGGCGGCGATGTGCAGCGCGGCCTCCATCACCGATGCGAAGCCTTCGGGCAGCGCATGCGCCGATCCGGCCGGCGCGCGATTGAATCGACTGAGCGCGGAATCAGGCGCCCACTGGCTCATCTCGGCGATGACCTGATCGCAGACCTGCACGATCGCGGCTTCCACCGGCGCCAGTCGCAAGGACGACGGACCGATGAAGCGCACCGACCAGGTGGTGCCCATGGTCTCGCCCGACAGCGCATGCAGCCGCTGCCCGAGCGCCGGCGGCTCGCCGGCGATGCGCAGCGGCACCAGCACCCGCGGCGCCAGCGAGGCGCTGGCCGCGCTCATGTCGCACTCACTTCGGCAGCACCTCGAAGGTGGCGCTCACGCTGGCGCGTTGCACCGGCGCTTCACGGGTGCCGGCGGGCGCGTTCGGGTTGTTGGGACCGCGTGCGGCGCCCGCGTTGGCGCCGAGGAAGTAGCGACCGGGCTCGGTCCAGGTGACGGTGAACTCGCCCTTGGCATCGGTGCGGAGCTCCAGCTCACCCAGCTTGTAGCGATAGCGGTTGCCTTCGCGCAGCAGCTTGACCGCCACATCCGTCGCCGGCTTGCCGTCCAGCAGCAGGCGGAAGGTGGTCTTGTCGCCATGGCTGAGGTCGGTCACCGGGCCGAGCGGCAGCAGCTCCAGGCCGTTGCCTTCCGGCGCGAAGGCCAGCTTGCCCGGCTCTTCCTTGCTGACGAAGGTCTGCTGACGATTGGTCATCAGCGTCAGGGCGGTGATCTCGGCCTCGGCCGGCACATCCTTGGCCAGGTTGGCCGGGGTGCTGCGGAAGCGCTTGGTCTCGCCGCCCAGCTTGTAGCTGCCCATCAGCGCCTGGCTGACGTTGCTGATGCGGTAGGTGCCGTCCTGGGTGAGCTTCACATCGAAGCTTTCGCGGTGGCGGCCGCTGCTGCGGTTTTCAGCGTCGAGCGACTTGCCATCCGGCGCGGTGATGCGCAGGGTGTCGAGCTTGAGCGCCCGCTCGAAATTGAACAGGTCTTCGGACACGGCGGCGTCAAAGGACGCGACCGGTTCCTTGCCGTCGAACGCAGCCTTGTTGGGCAGCAGCCAGGTCATGTGGGCGTGGGCCGACAGCGGCAGCGCGGCGGCCATCGCCAGTGCCAGCGGGGCCAGGCCCTTGACGCGATTCAGCGGGGACAAACGGCTCAGGCGGGACATGAAACGGGATGAGGTGGTCATCAGCAGTGCTCCGTGGCGTGGGGTCGGGACGCGTGCGTTCAAGGCTTGGCGGTGAGCTCGAGGGCGCCGAGCTCATGCTCGCCCTGGACGCTCGCCTTCTGTTCCGCCTTGATCGGCCAGGTCAGCGGCAGGCGCTGCACTTCACGGCCGCCGGCTTCGCGGCTGGACTCCACCACGATCTCGTACTTGCCGGCCGGCAGCTTGGCCAGGCTCGGATGGTTCTCCAGGGACAGGGTGTGCTCGCCCGGCGCGCGGGTGGCGGCGGTGATGCCGTCGGCCGGGACGGTCAGATCGCGACCGCCCTGGCGCCACCACTGGCGCATGTCGCGCAGCCACTTGGTGCCGGCGTTGTTCTGTTTCTTGATGTCGTACCAGACCGCCAGCTGGGCCACGGCGGGGCCGGTCTCACCGGCCTTTTCGACCCACACCGCGATGTAGGGACGGTGGTATTCGGCCACATTCAGACGCGGCACCTCCAGCTTGAGCTGCACGGTGGCGGCCCAGGCGGACGAGCCGACGCCCAGCGTGCTCAGGGCACCGAGCGCCAGAACGGCGCGACTGGGATGGCGACTTGCGGAACGATTCATGTCGTGGTCTCGGTTGTGGATCAGCAAGGGAAAGCTCGAAGAGCAACAAGGTCCTGGCGACGGCTCGGATCGATGAAGAGACGGGGCGGCATCTCAATGGATCAGCAGCAGGGCCAGCAGCGCGGGAATGACCAGGCCCATGCCGACGAGCGGCCAGGTGCTGGGTCGATTCAGCGCATGGAATTTCAGGATCAGCAGGCCGGTGATCGAAAAGACCAGGCAGGCAGCTGCGAACACGTCGATGAACCAGCTCCAGGCCACGCCGGCATGGCGCCCCTTGTGCAGGTCATTCAGATAGGAGATCCAGCCGCGGTCGGTGTTCTCGAATTCGACCTCGCCGCTGTCGCGGGCGATGCGCACCCAGGCATCACCGCCGGGACGAGGCATGGCCAGATAGATCTCGTCGCGCGACCACTCGGCGGCGCGGTCATCGATCGGATGGCTCAGCGAGGTCGACAGCCATTGGCGCACCGGCGCCGGCAACGGGGCGGCGCTGTCGCCGTCCGGGTCACTGGCGGTGCTGCCGCCCTGGGCAGCGCTGGCGGCCGGCGCGGGCTGCAGCGACTTCAGCAGCTCGGGCGGCAGCTGCGCGGTGCGGCTGACCAGCGTCGGCTTGGATTCGATGTCGGCCGCGTGGTTGAGGGTGATGCCGGTGAAGGCGAACAGGATCATGCCGATCAGGCAGAGGGCGGAACTGATCCAGTGCCACTGATGCAGTTGCTTGAGCCAGGCGGCCCGCGAGGCAGGACGCGACACCGCCGCTGCGGTGCTGCGGTCGTTCGAGGAAGTCGGCGCTGTGGATTCCACCGGAGCAGTCATCAGGTCTCGGCCCAGAGGCGAAGCAGGTTGTGATAGTGAGCGGTGAGCGTGGTCGTTTCCGCGTCATCGCCCAGACGGGCCCGCAGTCTCTGGATGGTTTGGTCCAGTTCAAAGAGCATCGAGCGCTGCCAGTCCTGCCGGATCATGCTTTGGGTCCAGAAAAAGGAACAGATGCGGGCACCCCGGGTGACCGGCAGCACCCGGTGCAGGCTGGTGCTGGCATAGACGATCAGATCGCCGGCCGGCAGCTTGACCTCATGCGAGCCATAGGTGTCGATGACTTCCAGCTCGCCGCCGTCGTATTCGTCGGGCTCGCACAGGAACAGGGTGGAGGAGACATCGCTGCGCAGCGGCTGCGGCGTGCCCTGCTGGCGCATGATCGCGCCGTCGACATGGAAGCCGTACTGCTCGCCGCCCTCGTAGCGATTGAACAAGGGCGCCAGCGTGCGCAGCGGCAGCGCGGCGGAGATGAATTGCGGATGGCGCGCCAGCACCTGCTGGATGTGGGCGCCGATCTCGAGGGCGGCCGGATGGTCGACCGGCAGCTGCCGGTTCTGCTTCACCTTCGCGCCTTGCTCACCCACGGTGGCGCGACCGTCGGTCCAGTCGGCCGCGTCCAGCAGACGGCGCATTTCACGCACATCCTGCTTGCTGAGCACTTGGGGAATATGGAGCAACATGGTGAGACCGCTTGAGATCGGGAGCGTTGCCGTAGCGTCGCTTGGAAGGTTGTCTGAATCGTGTCTGGACGTCGGCGTGGTGCAGTGAAACCTGAATGAGACCGCTCATTCACGGCGCGACTGGAGCCGCCGTGCGCCGAGATCGTCATGGGCTTGTGGAGTGACAACGCCCGCCCCGTCTCGCCAGGACGGGACGGAGCGGGCGCGAGTCGCGAGGCGACCCCGACGCGCCGATCCGCAGATCGCCGCCTCGGTGTCGCGCACTGGCACGTCAATCAGAAGCCGATGTTGGCCGTCAGCGTCACCGCACGCGGCGCGCCCAGGACCAGACGACCGCCGCCGTTGTTCAGCGAGGACATGTATTCCTTGTCGAACAGGTTGGTGACGTTCAACTGCAGATTGACGTTCTTGTTCACGCGATAGGCGCCCATCAGGTCGACCACGGTGTAAGCCGGCAGTTGAGGCAGACCGGTGGACGGCGCCGCGGCGACGGTGATCACGCGCTTTTGCTCAGCGGTGTGGCGAGCGCCCGCCCCCAGCGTGAAGTCACCCAGCTGATAGGAGGTCCAGACGGTCGCCGACCACTTCGGCGACCAGCGCACGCCATCCGTCACCGTCTGGTTCGGATTGGTCGCGGTGGACGCGGCGCGCTGATTGATCTGCTTGGTGTCCATGGTCTGGACGCCGGCGGTGATCTGCCAGAAGTTGGTGATCTGACCCACCGCCGCCAGCTCGATGCCCTCCACCCGGGTCTTGCCGCCCTGGGTGGCGAGGTTGGTCACCGGATCCACGCTGACCTGGCCATCGTTCTCACTGCGGTACAGCGAGGCGGTCAGGTTGAGGCGCTTGTTCAGCAGGTCCCACTTGGTGCCCAGCTCATAGCTGGTGGTCTCCTGCGCATCGGCCGTGCCCGAGGCCTGGCCGCTGGTGCTCAGGGTGAAGTTGGCGCTGCCGGGCGGCGTGAGCGAGTTGGCGGCGGCCGCGTAGACGGTGCCGTTCTCGGCCAGCTTGTAGACCGCGCCCAGGTTCCAGCTGGTGATCCACTTGCCGGCGCTCAGGCGCGTGGTGGCCGTCGGCAGGCCGCTGGTGGTCTTGATGGTGTAGTGCTCGGTGCGCAGGCCGCCATTGAGCTTGAGGGCGTCGGTCACGCTGAGCGTGTCCAGCAGGTAGATCGCCTGGGTGCTGGTGCTGCCGTCGGTGTCGTTGCCGGTGCGGACCGGCGTCGGCAGCACGTCGGACGCGCTGGGACGGTACAGGTTCGCATACGGGGCCACGACGCCGGTCGCCAGACCGAAGCCCAGCGAATTCTGGGTCTCATACATCAGCTCGATGCCGGTGGCCAGGTCGTGCTTGATGCCGCCGGTGGTGAAGCTGGTGTTCAAGCTGGTCTGGTTGGCAAGGATGTCGTTGGTCTGGTCGACGCGCTGACGGGAGCGCGAGATCTTCCAGGTGTTCGGATCGCTGGTGACGATGCCGGCGGTCTGCGCATCGGTGGCGACCGGCGCCGCGAAGATGCTGATGATGCCGGTCAGCGTGCGGTCCATGTGGGTGCGGCCGTAGCGCGAGATGTTGCGCACGGTGGTGTTGGCGCCCAGGTCCATCTCCAGCTTGGCGGTGACCATGTCGGCCTTGACCTTCTCCCGGTCGCTGCCGCTGCCGTAGAAGTTGCTGGTGTTCACCTTGGGGGCGGCCAGCAGCGCGGCGGCGGTGGCGGGTGCCACGGTCGAGGCGACGGTGTAGCCGCCCCAGCCCAGCGCCGGGATGCCGCCATCGGGCACGTTGTCCTGGCGCACATGCTGCGAATACAGGAAGAAGCGGGTGCCCGTGCCCAGGCCGAAAGCGACCGACGGCGCGACCGCATAGGTCTTCTTGTTGACCGTGTCACGACCCGGGACGCCGTTGTCCTGCCAGACCGCGTTCAGTCGCACGGCGGTGTGGTCCATCACCTTCTGGTTGGTGTCGATCGAGACCCGCTTGCGGCTGGCGTCGCCGACCGTGAGGCTGCCCTCGGTGAAGGCTTCGAGCTGCGGCAGCTTGCTGATCAGGTTGATGTAGCCGGCGGACGCGCCGCGGCCGGTGTCGGCGCCGGCGGGGCCCTTCACCACTTCGATCTGCTCGAGGTTGAAGACATCGCGGGTCACCGCGCCCAGATCGCGGATGCCGTCGACGAAGGTCGAGCTGCTGGCCGAGAAGCCGCGCATCTGGAACGCATCACCGGCGGAGGTGTTGCCGTTCTCGCCGAGCTGCATCGTGATGCCGGGGGTGTTCTGCAGGGCCTCGATCAGCGAGACGGCGCCCTGTTCGCGCAGCACTTCCTTCTTGATGACGGAGATGGTCTTGGGCGTTTCCAGCAGCGGCTGGGTCAGCTTGGACGAGGCGCTCTTCTCGACCTTGTAGTCCGAGGTGGCGGCGCCATCAACCTTGACGGTGGGCAGGAACGTGCTGCCGGCCGTGCCGACGCCGGCCTGGGCCACGGTGGTGTCCGCCGGTGCCTGCGCTTGCGCCTGAGCGGCGAGGGGCAGGGACAACGTGGCCGCGAGGGCCGCCAAAGGCGCCACCGCATGCTTGCGGCTGGTGATGTAACGGGACATGGAAGCTCCGAGGGTCTCTTGTGGTGATCCAACGCCGCGCGGCGGGGCGCGGCATCTGGCAGGTGGCTCGGCTGGCTGCGTGCGTGAGACCTCGCCCGAGTCGCGCCTGGCGCGCCCTGGCGATGCCCCTCCCCGTTCACGACTGGCTGGCGGTGGCAATCCGGACCGGCGGATCCACATCGGGTGAAATCCGCCAAAGCGCCGAATGCTAATCATTCTCATTTGCTCATGTCAAAGATTTGGCGCGTACCAGCGCGATCCGCGTGGTGGCGATGCGACGCAGGGCGAACATCTCACCCGCGCACGGGTCAGGTCGACGCGCCATGAAAAAACCCGCGAGGACCAGAGTCCACGCGGGTTTCGGGACCGGCGAGCGGCCGGGCGATGGGGCAGGTCAGCGAGCCGTGCGTCGTCGGGTCATTCAGACCCGATCGATCGCAGGATCAGCCGTGGGGCGGTCAGCGCAGGGCGGGCGGCTCCTGTCCGCCTTCGGGCAGGCGCGGCGCGGTGCGCACGCTCAGCCACATCGTCAGCGCCAGGATGCCGACCACCACGCCCAGCGAGAGCAGCACCGGGATCTTGATCACGTCGATCAACATCATCTTGCCGCCGATGAACACCAGCACCACGGCCAGGCCATAGCTGAGCAGGTGGAACTTCGACGCCATGGCCGCGAGCAGGAAGTACATCGCACGCAGACCCAGGATCGCGAAGATGTTGGAGCTCAGCACGATGAACGGATCGGAGGTGATGGCGAAGATCGCGGGGATGGAGTCGACCGCAAAGATCACATCGGTCATGCCGACCAGCGCGATCACCAGCAGCATCGGTGTCGCCAGGCGCTTGCCGTTTTCGATGGTGAAGAAGCGCTCCCCGTCGAAGTTCTGGCTGACCGGCATCACCTTGCGCAGCAGCTTCAGCGCGGGATTGCTTTCCAGGTCCGGCTCCTGACCGGCGGCCCACCACATCTTCACGCCGGTGATCAGCAGGAAGGCACCGAAGAGATACAGGATCCAGTGGAACTGCGCGATCAGCCAGCCGCCAACCAGGATCATCACCGTGCGCAGCACGATGGCGCCGATGATGCCCATCATCAGCACCCGCTTCTGGTAGGCCGCAGGCACCGCGAAGTAGGTGAAGATCATCAGGAAGACAAAGATGTTGTCGACCGCCAGGGACTTCTCGATCAGGTAGCCGGTGATGAATTCCAGCGCTTTGGTGTTGGCGAGCTCGGTGCTGCCGCTGCCATCTCGAACGGCCCACCACAGCAATCCCATGAAGGCGACGCTCAGGCCGACCCAGACCAGCGACCAGTTGATCGCCTCCTTGACCGAGACCTCATGCGCGCCCTGCTTGCGCAGCACGACGAAGTCCAGGATCAGCGAGATGATCACCACCCCGACAAATACCGCCCACAACCAGGTTGGCACCACGGTGCTCATATCAGCTCCTTGCAAGGTCAGGCGATTGCTTGCGCCTGTTGTCCACGACGCCGTGAGGAGGACGGTCCAGTATGGAGTCGGCCGACCGCACGGTCACGTCCCACAGGTCTTGCAAGGCTGGGAGACGTCACGCCGGACGCGCATTCCCAGGTGCAGGGCCCGGCCGTCTCTCGACGACGTATTGACGGACCACTGCCGCGGCATCGGCCGCGCGGCTACTCCCCTGTCGGAAGCTTCGGATTATCCTGATTGATATGAATCACCCACATCGGTTTTTTCTGTCATCCACTCCCGCTATGCTGCAGGCATGAAGACGCTGATCCGATGGTTACTGCTGGCCGCCGCGCTGCTGCTCGTGGCGCATCTCTATCCCGGCGTTCAGGTGACGAGCTTCACCTCGGCCCTGCTGGCCGCGCTGGTGCTGGGCTTGTTCAACACCCTGCTGCGGCCGATCCTGGTGCTGCTCACCCTGCCGGTGACGCTGCTGACGCTGGGCTTGTTCCTGTTCGTCATCAACGCGCTGCTGTTCTGGGCAACCGCCTCGCTGCTGAATGGGCTGACGGTCACCGGCTTCGGCGCCGCGCTGATCGGCTCGCTGATCTACAGCCTGTGCGGCATGGCGATCGATGTGGTGATCGAGCGGCTGTTCCCCGAAAGCGAGTAACCCACCACCGCGATCACCCCGATCGCCGCGCGCTCCTCAAGGCTCCGCGCCCGGCGGCACGCCGCGGGGATACATCTCGGCCAGCATCTGGCGCTGCTCATACAGGAGACTGCGCAGGCGTGCGTCGATGACGGACGCTTCGATCTGGTCGGAATCGCGTCCACGCGCCTGGCGCATCGCCGAACGGAAGCGGTCGATCGCGCCATTGATGTCGCCCAGCGCCGCGCGCGCCTCACCCTGCGCGCGCACCGAGCGCAGCGGCTGGTTGAGCTGCTGCCACAGCGTGGACACCTCCTGCCAGGCCAGTGCATCGTGGCCATTCAAGCTGAGATGCGTCTGCAGCGCATCCGCGACCTCGCGCTTCATCTCCACGCGGCTATCCGCCTGCGCGAGATCCGCCTTGATCATCAGCAGCGGGCGTGAACGCTCATTGCCAAGCGCCTCCAGCGCGGCGAAGCCCGCCGGCGCCTGACCACGCGCCAGTTGCAGCTCCGCATGCAGATAGGTCAGCAAGCGGCGCGCACCCGGATCGGCGCCCAACATGCCGGCCAGCGCATCCGCAGTCTTCAGCGTCGCTTCGGCCCGGTTGAAATCGCGCAGCTTGATGGACGCCAGCGCGCTGGTGTAGCGCGCGGCCAGTTGGTCGATGCCCTGGGTCTGACGCGATCCCGCATCCAGGCCCTGCAGTTGACGCCAGGCTTCGGCGCGCGGGTCCATCAGCACGCGGGCGCGGGCCGCCATCAAGGCGTGCTCCGACGTGCCGACCAGCTTGGATTCGCCCTGCGTGCCCAGCCGGGCGCGAGCTTCGCCGATCCGTTCGCTGGTCAGCGGGTGGCTGCGCAGATAGGGATACGCGCCGGAGTCCATCAGGTGATAGGCCTGCTCCATGCGCTCGAACATGCTGGCCATGCCCGCGCCGGCATATCCGGCCTGTGTCATGACCTGGAAGCCGACCCGGTCGGCCTCGCGCTCCATGTCCCGGGAGAAATTCAGCGAGGCCTGCGCCGCAGCGGCCTGGCTACCGACGACGGCGGCTTGCGCCATGTCCACGCTGCGGCTGCGTGCCGCGGCCAGGATGCCCAGCAGCAACCCGGCGGTGGCCAGCAGGGTGTTGCGGGAGTCGCCCACGATGCTGCGCGCGATGTGCCGTTGGGTGACGTGCGAAAGCTCGTGACCGAGCACCGAGGCCAGTTCATCCCGCGCGCCGGTCATGGCGATCAGGCCCAGGTGAACGCCCACATAGCCGCCCGGCAGCGCGAACGCATTGACCGATTTGTCGCGGACCAGGAACGGTTCCCAGGCGAATCGGTCGGCGGTGTCGTCGCTGATGTTGCCAAGCCGGCGGGCCGCCGTGACCAGCGGCTGGAAGGTGTTCTGCAGGTATTCGAGCAGCAGCGGATCATCGATGTAATCCGGATCCAGGCGGATTTGCCGCATGACCTGGTCGCCCAGCTTCTTTTCGGCGCCGATGCTGACATCGGCCGAGACCGAATCGCCCAGCGCGGGCAGATTGACCTGTGCGAAGGCGCTCTGGCCGAACAGGGTGGCGCTCAGCAGCAGCGCGAGCGCCCGCTTGGTGGGTGAGGTGGAATTCAGTCGCTTCAAGGGATCTCCAAGACCACGATCTATCATGGCGCCATTCCGGTTTCGCGATTGTTGCCGCGCTCATGAGTTCGCCATTGACCCATTTTGACGCCGAGGGCCAAGCCCACATGGTGGACGTTGCCGGCAAGGATGTCACGCATCGCGTGGCCCGCGCCGCCGGCCGCATCCGCATGCGGCCCGAGACGCTGGCCCTGATCCGCAGCGGGTCCGCCAAAAAGGGCGACGTGCTCGGTGTGGCGCGCATCGCCGCCATTCAAGGCGCCAAGCGCACCGCCGATCTCATCCCCTTGTGCCATCCGCTCCCGATCACCCGTGTGGCCGTCGAGTTCGACATCGATGAGGCGGCTCACGCGGTGGTGTGCACCGCGCAAGTCGAAACGCTGGGCCGCACCGGCGTGGAGATGGAAGCGTTGACCGCCGTCCAGATCGGCCTGCTCACGATCTACGACATGTGCAAGGCCGCCGACCGCGGGATGGTGATGGAACAGATCCGCGTGCTGGAGAAGCAAGGCGGCAAATCCGGGGCCTGGGTGGCCGACGTCTGACGCGCCGGCGCGCCAGCGTCACTCGGCGCCAGCGCGTTGTCCCTGCTCATCGGCGTCGATGAGCGCCGCGCGCAGGCACCGCTGCGCGAACCATCAACGCGCGGCGGAAGTTTTCTCGATGCCTATTTCGGCGCGACGACATCCCGCATCTCGCGGAAGTCGTACTCGCGCGTGGGCGGATCGCATTGGAACGGCCGCAGGGTCTCGGCCACCTCCGCCAGCTCGGCGCATTCGCCGAGCCAGTCATCGGCCGCCGAGTTGCGGAACTCCTTGAGTCGCTCGACGAGATAGCGCGCCTTGTCGGTCTCGCCCACAGCGTTGAGCGACTTGGCCCACGCCATCATCAATCGAACGTCGATCAGATGATGACCCGTGCGTTGCGCCGCGCTGAGCGCGTCGGCACCGGGGGACAACACCGTCGCTGCCGCGTAGTCGGCCTGCAGATCAAACAGCGGGGAACGCTGTCCGACGGCGATCCGATCTTCCAGCGACGCGGCATCCGCAGGCGGCGCGTAGATGTGCACGATGCGCAGATAGTCCAGCACGGTGAGCGGCGCGAGCGCCGCCATCACGGCGCCGAGGACCAGTGGGGTCCATCGGCGGGTCGGCACAATGCCGGACGGCGATGACTGAGCGTCACGCGCGTCGCCCGCGAGGCACAACCCCAGCGCCAATGCGGCGGGCAGCAGGAAGTAGGCGTACCACAGGGGGTACTCGAACATGCTGTGCAGCCCGATCATCGCCACGATCATGAAGGCGCAATGGCCCGCAGCGCCGGGCGCGCGCCAGGCGCGCATCGCGGCCGACAGCAGCCCCACGAACAGCGCGAGCAACACCGCGCCGCCGACGACGAATCCCAGCTCCACCAACACCTGCATCAGCAGGTTGTGGGTGTGGTCGAAGAACGCGACGGGGCGCTGCGGAAACGGCGTCATCGTCCAGGCGAGGTTGAAGTCGCCCCATCCGCTGCCGGTCCACGGATAGCGTTGCAGCAGCGACCAGGCGTTGGCCAGGATGGCCAATCGGGTGGGCGAGCCGGCGCCCTCGTTCAGGCGCGCCTCGGCGCCAAAGGCGTGACCGCTGGCATGCGTCCACCACGCCACGAGCAGCCAGCACAGACCCCACATCACCGGCGTCAGCATCAGCGCGACACGGACGCCCAGGCGCAAGCGACCGGTCGATCGATTGAGCACACGGGTCGTCGACAGCCGGATCGGCCCATCGATCAAACCCCAGACGGCGAGCAAGACCACGCCGAGCGTGCCAGTGCGGGACGCACTGAACAGAACACACAACACGAAGAGGAAGAGCAGCAGGCCCAGCGCCAGATTGCTGCGGCCATCGGTGCCCAGGCGGCGCGTCAGCCAACCGCTTTGAGCGAGCCATACCGCCGCGACGCAGGCCCACATCAACAGGCTGGCGAGGTGATTCGGCTGCCGCATGTTGCCGACCGCGCGACCCGCGAGCCCCGTGCGCGCGATGACCGTGCCGTCCGCCCAGCTCGGCACAAAGAACTGAACGAAGCACACCACCACGCTGAGCAGGCCCGCGCCGACCAAGGCCAGGCAGAAGAGCGTGAGCACGTCGTCGCGTTGATCCCCGCGCACCGAGCGGCCGATCTGAACAACCACCGCGGCGCCGAGCAGCATCGCGGCGCTGGTCCAGGCCATCGACCAGGGCAAGCCGTTCAAGGCGGGCGCGAACAGTGCGGCCGCCAGCATGATCAACAGGCCGATCGTCACGCCTTCCAATCGCCATCCCGGCCGCAGCGAGGCGCCCCATGCCAGGCCGACCGTCAGCAGTCCGAAGCCCGCGAAGGCCAGGAGCTGGTTGTAGAGCGTGGCCGAAGGCGTCTGATTGAACGCCAGCAAGGGCGCGAGGGTCACACCCACCAGCAGGCCCAAGAGGGTCATCGGCTGGCGGTAGGGAGCGGAAAAAGGCGTCGTCGCGGCGATCGTCATGAACGGTCCTGGGTGCCTGAGGGCCGGTCACGGGGACCGGGCGGACAGGGCGGAACTCTAATCGCTGGCGAGAGCAACGCCGCGCCAGGTGCGTTCACCCGGCGCTGAGGCGTTGTGGATGCGCGCTGGAGCCTCGCGAGTGGGGCTCAAGGCGCGTCGATCGGTGCGAAGCCGACGGGGTCGCCGGTGGATTTGTCGACGAGGACGGACCAGTCGGTGCGGCGGGACAACATCGGCAGGAAGAGCAGCTCGGTGGCTGGTTTGCCGGTGCGCTCGATGGCGGGCTGGACGCGTTCGACATCGCCGGGATGCTGGGCAAGCCAATCGGCGAGCGGCTTGCCGTACTTCAGCGTGCGCTGGCGTGAGAAGTCGTCCCAATGAATCCAGAAGCTGGGGCGAGTGCCCAGGTCGTGGCCTGCGGCGCCGAGCATGATGGCGTCGAACTTCTCCTCCGCCTTGGCATCTCGAGTGCCGATCAAGCGCGGTCCTGTAAGCGATAGATCCTGCATGCCGGCGGGGGCCTTGGTCAGCTCCTCTTCGGCCACGTCGACTGCGGAGACCACACGGAAGCGGTCCACCTCCAAGGCGAGCACCGCCGGGCGGGCCAGGTACACGGTGTGGAGCCCATAGGTCAGCGCGGCCAGCTGGAGGACCACGATGATGGCCAGATCGCGTCGAAGCTCCGTTCGCGGCTTCTTGATGTTGAAGATTGCGAGGGTGATGAGCGGCCCCATGACGATGTCCACCGCCATCAATAGGAACAGCAGGCTCTCGCCGCCCGAAACGATGCGGTAAGGCCAGGGGTACCAGACGAACAGCACCACGCACGCGGCCAATGCGGCCACGATGAGGCAGGAAATCAGATGAATGCCGGCGGCACGCAGGCGGATTGACCAGTTCATGGGGTTAGAACCATCCGTGGGACCAAAAGCGAGGAGCGACGTAACGCCAGACGGCGGGGTCCGCTCCGGGAAGAACGAGAGGATCGCATGTGAAGGCTTCGAAGGCCGAAATACCGGTCAGTGCAAGAGTGGCAACTATGAATACCAGTTGAATAAAGATATTCAAACGAACCTTCCAAGGTGAGCTCGTAGCAACGATTTCGCGTGGCGGCTGGGACCGGCGATATACCGCGATCAGCAACGCGATGAGGATGGCAATCCATAACTGCGACACGGGCATCACAAAGTTTCCCGAGAACAGTGCGTCAACCAGCACCGCTACGGTTGACGTACAAAGCGCGACTGCCAGTGGGCGTTGATCAGCAGCAATGCTTCGGAAACATGTCGCGCAGCGCCCGAGCCCCTTCCATGCAAGCAGTGCAGCGAATCCGGTTGCGATCACACCGAACTCGGCGAGAAATTGAATATAAACGTTATGCGGATGGGCGGCTTTTCCGTTGTAAACATGCGCAAAGTGCATCGGCCCCACACCGAACCATGGCGACTGCTTGAACATCTCCCATGCCCGCAGGAGGAGAAAGTCGCGCGAATGGACAGTGGCAAAGCCATCACTGCCAACACCTCCGACAGAGGCGGGTGCAAGTTTCCACATCGCCGCCATGAAGATTGCACCCAGCATCAGTGGTACGGATAAAGAGAGCGCATATCGCCATCGCTCCGAGCCGCGCATCAGCAGCATCGCTGCAGCCAGCCCCAACACCAAAGCAACAGCGATGGACCGCCCTTGGCAAATGAACAGCAGTGCACCGTTGGAGAAAGTGGCGAAGCCAGCGACCGCTCGCCAGAAACGGGTGGAATCAGATTGAATTGCAACCAACGCAGCAAGTGGAATGGAGACTGTTTGGACGTGGTTCAGGAATCGGGGATTATCAAACCCTATAAGCATTTCCCAACCAGCCACGGGCGCTCCACTCAACAGCGCCACAACTGCGATCCCAACGACAAGCAAACCGTAAGACGCTGTACCTAACGCGGCCAATCGCAAGACGGACGTCCAGCCATGCTGTTCCATCTCCCGCGCCCACACAAGTGCGGCGAGGCAAAGAGCGCATAGCAATGAAATCTCTCGGGATGCCGACAATCGATCGTCCGCAAGAAGCGTCGATATCGCGATAGAGATCAGTAGACCATGGCAAAGCAACTTCTCGCGCAGTCGCAACAAGGGCCTAGCCTTATGCCTTAGCGCGCTCAATGCGGTGCATGCGAGCAATACGAGTTGAAGCAACCTCGATAGATCGTGGGCCGAGAACGAGCTGGGGGCTAGTGCATGCAGGAGCGGAATGAGCCACAGGGCGGCGGCTGTCAGATGAGCAGCCTGCAATGACGCCCAAGGACTTATTCGGCCCGCTGTATCTGCCGGCGGAAGAAGCATGTGGAACGATGGCACGTCGTGAGTGCCATTGGCAAATCGCTGCACGCTGTGCGTGGCAGAAAAGAAAAAAGGAGCCCGAAGGCTCCCTTTCGACTTAATCCAAAATTCTGGATTAGCTCTTCTTGCAAGCAGCGCTCAGATACTTGTTGTCCATATCCGTGCCGGTGCCGCCGCACTGCCACGTCAGGGTCAGGTTGGTGGCATTCACGGTGCCGACCAGAGCCAGCTTCTTGCCGGTCACATCGGTACCGATCTTGTCAGAGGCAGTAGCCAGCAGCGTCGCGGTTTGGCCGTCAGCAGCGGCAGCGGTCGAGCTCGGGGTGTAGGCCACCGAAGCGACGTACTGGCTGGTAGCAGCAGCATTCAGTTCGGCGGTCGTGGGCAGCTTGGCATTGGTCGTCAGGGCCTCTTGAATCGGGTTCTTGAACGACGACAGAGCCAGCACCAGCTCGGTGACCTTCGACTTCTTCATGTAGTCGGAGTAAGCCGGCAGAGCCACAGCAGCCAGAATGCCAATGATCGCCACGACGATCATCAGTTCGATCAGGGTGAAACCTTTTTGGATGGAACGCTTCATGAGAAAACTCCTAGAGAGAAGAAGAAGGGGTTCAGGGTAGAGACACCCTCCTTGAACGCAGGGGTCGTGCCAGGCCCGCAGACAGCGTTTTAGGGATTGATTTGTGACCTAGATCACGGTTCAGGCCGTTTTTGGACGGTCTGACTGACGCTTTTTGTCAGTCGACCTGCCAAAGTTTGTCAGCCTGCCGTGCCCAGACAAGTTTTGTCAGCGGCTCACGTTGGCATGGCCCGCTGGCACGCTGCTCAGCAGCGATCGATCAATCCGGAAATGCAAAACGCCTCGCGTCTGCGAGGCGTTTTGCGTGAGCAACAGCGCGGCTTCAGGTCGACGGCGTGCGGCACGACACAGTCAGATACTTCTCGGGGATGTCGCCGCTGCACTTCCACGTCACAGGAGGACGGACCCCATCCGGCGCTGCGGTCGCGTTGGCCGTGAGCTTCAACGACCGACCATCCAGGTCCTCCGCGATGCTCCCCACCTTCACCACCACAGCGATCTCCGCTTCGGTGGCGCTCTTCTTCGAGTAGCTGCGGCTGTCGATGTAGGCGCTCGACACGGGCGCCAGATCCAGCTGCTCGGCGGTCGGCAGCGCGTTCATCGTGTCCAGATACTCCAGCACCGCCGCCTTGGGCTGCGACAGCGCCATCATCAGCTCCGACACCTTCGTCTTCTTGGCGTAATCGCTGTACGCGGGGAGCGCGATCGCGGCCAGGATGCCAATGACCGCCACGACGACGATCAATTCAAGTAGCGTGAATCCACGTTGGACAGATTTCATGGCAGGAGCAGGCTGTGAGGAGGAGTACCGCTCCTGTTTGCACTGCCCGTGCCAACGTCACTGACGCCAGCGCTCTGGTGCATTTGCTCACATTCTTGTTGCGCTGACGCCTCGATCTGACGTTTTGCGTCGGTCGCACCTGCCGAACTTTGTCATTTGCAGCAGTGACGACAAAAAACGTCAGCCTTCCCCGCATGCCGCCCGACGCGATCGATCCGACATTGGGCCCGGCCGATCGGGAGCCCACTTTCGGCGCCCTCAAACCGGCGCCACGGCCTCGCTCAGCTCGAATTCCTGGAAGTTCTCGAGCGCGGACACACGATGAACGGTGCGCAGCGCATCGACCGCCGCCATCACCGCGGCGCGCTCACCCGGCTTGATATGGGTAATGTGCACTTGAACGCTGCCCGCCAGGCGCGCCAGCTCCGCGCCCAGCGTGCGCGGGCAATGATGCTTGCTCAGCCCGGCCAGGCCGCATTCCTCGTCCCCAAAAGCGCATTCAATGACCAGATGCGCGAGCTTCAGCTCGGACAAACGCCGCCAGAGCGCCGGGTTCGGACCGGTATCGCCAGTGAAGACCCAGTAGCCGGACTCGCCGCCGTCCAGCGCGAATCCGACTGCCGGCACCGTGTGCGCGGCGCTCAGGACTTCGATGCAGCGGCCTCGGCCGAGGTCCAGCCGGTCGCCCACGGCGAATGCGTGGAAGGTCAGCGCCGGGCGCTCCACGCTGGGCAGGCGCGTGAAATCAGGCCAGATGACGCCATTGAAGATGTGGGCGCGCAGCGCCTCCAGCGTCTCCGGCAGCGCATGCACCTGGATCGGCGGGCGGCCGGCCTGGGCGCGGCGACGCTGCACCGCGTCGGCCAGCAGGCCGATCGACAGCACATGGTCGAGGTGGGAATGGGTGATCAGGATGCGGTCGACCCGGGCCATCGCGTCCAGGGGCAGTTCGCCCACACCGCTGCCGGCGTCGATGAGCACATCGTCGTCCAGCAGGAAAGAGGTGGTTCGGTGGCCAGACGCCATGGCGCCTGCGCACCCCAGCACGCGAATCTTCATGCAGCCACTTTAGGGCCAGGGCGCCGGCTTGCTAAGCGCTGATTTGAACAATCGGCCGCTTTTTTCCATCTCGAAACCAGCCCCGACGCAATGCCGTGAAAACCTGCACGAGGTCAGGCATCTGCCGACGGCTGTAGGTGATTGACTGACACCGGTACCGCGTCGATGTCAGTCACTTCCCATCAGAGCGATGACGCTCAGACCTGGACGAATTGCATCTGGGTGCCGGCCAGTTCGATGACGTCGCCGTTCTTCAGCGGCACCGATTCGGCCGCCAACGGGGCGCCATTCACCACCGGGCGCACGCTGCCTTCCACGTGCGCGAACACATAGCCGCTGGGGCGCTTGGTGATGGACGCCACCTGCACGCCGGGCTTGCCGACAGTGGTCACCACCTTGCTCAGCATGACTTCCCGACCGGCGGCCGGTCCGTTGAGGACCTTGATCGCCGCCGGATTGGCGCTGGCCGGCGCCGGGCCCAGGCCGCCGAAGGACGACGGGAGACCGAAGCCGCTGGTCGGCGCACCGCCTGCGGTGGCGCCGGGGCGCAGGATCATGGTCTTTTCGTAATCGGCGTTGTCCTCGACCAGATACTTGATCTTGTACTTGCCGACCTCGATCACGTCACCATGCGACAGCAACTGCTTCTTGATCGCCTTGCCGTTGATGTAGGTGCCGTTGGTGGAATTCAGGTCTTCGATGAAGACGTCTGCGCCGACCATCTGCATGACCGCGTGCTCGCCGCTGACGGCCAGGTTGTCGATCACGATGTCGTTATAGGGACGCCGACCCAGTGTGGTCTTGTCCTTGGTGACCTGCACTTCCTTGATCACCACGCCGTCGAGCGAAACCACCAGCTTGCCCATGCTTGACCTCTAGTCCTGTCTTTAGTTGTAGGGGGCCGACTCAGCGACGCCCGGTATTACGACTGAAGGGCCACCAGGCCCACGGCTTGGTGCGACTTTCCGCGCGAACCAGAACGATCGCAATATTATCCTTGCCACCCATCTCATTGGCGGCGTCCACCAGCGCCTGTGCCGCTTCCGGCAGATCGGCGTGACTTTGCAGCACCTGAGCCATGGCGGCATCGTCCACCATGTCCGACAGGCCATCGCTGCACAGCAGGATCTGATCGCCGGGCTGCAGCGGATGTTGATGGACTTCCAGCATCACCGTGTCCTCAACGCCCACCGCGCGCGTGACCAGATTCTTGTTGCTGGAGAACGCCGCTTCTTCAGGCGTAAGCAGACCAGCATCGATCTGCTCCTGCAGTAACGAATGGTCTCGCGTGAGCTGGGTCAACTGGCCCTCGCGAAGCCGATAGCCCCGCGAATCGCCCACGTGGCCCATCAGCACACTCTGCTCCCGGAACACCGCCAGCACCAGGGTCGTGCCCATGCCGGCGTAGCGCGGATTCGTGTTGGCGGCGTTGAAGATCGCCCGGTTGGCGTTGTCGACGCAGATGTCCATCGCGCGACGCACGTCGGCATCGGACGCATGCTGACCGGATTCGGCCAGCCAGCGGCCCAATTCCGACTTGATGAACGAGGTCAGCATCTGGCTGGCCACTTCACCCGCGTTGTAGCCGCCCATGCCGTCCGCGAGCACCGCCAATCCGACACCCGGTTCCAGTGCCACCGAGTCTTCATTGTTGTCGCGCACACGCCCGGTGTCGGTGGCGCTGAAGAACTCCAGGGTCATGTCTTGCTGGCGGGATCGGCTGGGGGAGGCTGATTGTGCACCGCGTCTCCAGTGTGGATGCGTAAAGTTTGCTCGTACGCCTGCCCCACTGACAGGGGGCTCGCGCGACCAATGCTATTGGATAACGACGCTGGCAAGTCCGCGAGAACCGCTTCCAGGTCCTGCGCCAGGGCTTCGCCAGACTGATAGCGTAGCTCAGGACGCTTCTCCAGGCACAGCGCCAGGACCATGGCCAGGGATTCGGGCAACTCCGGGCGGAATTGTCGGACATCCGGCGGCACCTGATTGGCGATCTGATGCATCAGCGTCGCCATGGAGTCGGATTGGTGTGGCAAATGTCCGGTGAGCAGCTGGAACAGCATGGCGCCCAAGGAGTAGAGATCGCTCCGCCCATCCACCTTAAGCCCGGCCAGTTGCTCGGGCGACATGTAGGACGGCGTGCCCAGCACCAGACCGGTCCGTGTGCGGCTCCCATCGGCCACGCGGGCGATGCCGAAGTCCATGATCTTCACCCGGCCGGTGGGGCGTTCCACCATCACGTTGGCGGGCTTGATGTCGCGATGCACCACCGCATGACCATGCGCATAGTGAAGCGCTCGAGCCAGGCGGGCCACCAGCTGCAGCACCTCTGGCACCGGCAGCAACTGGCCGCCACGGGTGTGATGGCTGAGATCGTGGCCTTCGACGAATTCCATGGCGATCCAGGTGTCGCCACCGCTCTCACCGGCATCCAGCACGCGGAGGATGTCGGGATGCTCCAGATGTTGCGCCGCGCTGGCTTCGCGCATGAAGCGGTCGCGCACATCGAGCAGATCTTCCGGCGCGAACTCGCGCTGCAAGGACAGGCGCTTGATCGCGACCTGTCGACCGGTGCGGCGCTCCACCGCCCGGTTGACCACCGCCATGGCGCCGCGGCCGATTTCCTCACCCAACTCGTAGTTGTCGAGCCTGGCCCCTGCCAGCTTGGGCAGCGGCAAGGTCGTCGGCTGGGAAGGACCGGAGGGCGGCACCGCCGCCTCGTCCGGCGTACTGGCGCCCCGACCCAGCAGTCGCTTGAGGAAGCCGGAGGCGCTCATGGCATGGCGGGCCTTCCTCAGGCTTGCGCGGGACGACGTGCGGCCAGCACCTTGCCCACGATCAACACGAACAGCGCGCCCGCCACGCCCATGGCGTAGTAGAGCTGCGGCAGGACTTCCGTCGAGCCCGGCTTCTCGCCCGGCTGCATCGGCACCCAGCTGCTCAGCGCGGGGTCGCCGACGATCATCGTGCCAGCAATCCAGCCCAGCAGCATGGCGCCCAGGGTGATGACGAGCGGGAACTTGTCCATCAGCTTGATGACGAGCTGGCTGCCCCACACGATGATCGGGATCGACACCAGCAGGCCGAAGATCACCAGCGGCATCTGATGCGAGCCGCCCGCGCCTTCCGCGGCGCCGGCAATCGCGATCACGTTGTCCAGGCTCATCACGAAGTCCGCCACGATGACGGTCTTCACGGCGGCCCACAGCTTGTCGCTGGCCTGGATGTTGGCGTGCTCGTCCTCATCCTCAGGCATCAGCAGCTTGATGCCGATCCAGAACAGCAGCAGGCCACCGACCAGTTTGAGGAAGGGCAGCTTGAGCAGCGTCAGCGCGAAAAAGATCAGCACGACACGCAGCACGATCGCGCCGGCGGTGCCCCACATGATGCCGCGGGTGCGCAGCGCCGGCGGCAGCTTGCGGCAGGCCAGGGCGATGACGACGGCGTTGTCGCCACCCAGCAGGATGTCGATCAGGATGATCTGGCCGACGGCAAGCCAGAACTCGGGGCTGGTGAACATGTCCATGAGGATGACCCGCTGGTCGCGGCGAAATGTCGAGACCAGTCTATAGCGTTGGGGAGAGGAAACGACTGGAGGGGCGCGAGGCCCCTCCAGATTCGTTCGGCGAAGGCTGGCGGATTGTCAGCGCGCCCCCCGGGGGGCCTCGATGCGTGGAATTACGCATGAGAGGCCCTTCGCTCGTTTTTCCTGCGACTTACAGCAGGCCTTTGAGCAGCTTGCCCATTTCGGACGGGTTACGCGTCACGGTGAAGCCGCACTCTTCCATGATGGCGAGCTTGGCATCGGCCGTGTCGGCGCCACCGGAGATCAGCGCACCGGCGTGGCCCATGCGCTTTCCGGGAGGGGCGGTCACGCCGGCGATGAAGCCGACGACCGGCTTCTTCATGTTGGCCTTGCACCAGCGCGCGGCTTCCGCCTCGTCCGGCCCGCCGATCTCGCCGATCATGATCACCGCGTCGGTGTCCGGATCGTCGTTGAAGGCCTTCATCACGTCGATGTGCTTCAGACCGTTGATCGGGTCGCCGCCGATACCGACCGCCGAGGATTGACCCAGACCGATTTCGGTCAGCTGAGCCACCGCTTCATAGGTCAGCGTGCCGGAGCGCGACACGACACCGATGCGGCCCTTGCGATGGATGTGGCCGGGCATGATGCCGATCTTGATCTCTTCGGGCGTGATCAGGCCGGGGCAGTTCGGGCCCAGCAGCAGCGTCTTCTTGCCGCCGGCGGCTTCCTTGGCCTTCATCTTGTTGCGCACTTCCAGCATGTCCCGGACGGGGATGCCTTCGGTGATGCAGATCGCCAGGTCCAGGTCCGCTTCGACAGCTTCCCAGATCGCGGCAGCGGCGCCGGCGGGCGGCACGTAGATCACCGACACGGTGGCGCCGGTTTGCGACGCGGCTTCCTTGACCGTGGCGTAGATGGGGATGTCCGAGAACTTCTCGCCCGCCTTCTTGGGGTTCACGCCGGCGACGAACGCGTTCTTGCCGTTGGCATAAGCCTGGCAACCGAGGGTGTGGAACTGACCGGTCTTGCCCGTGATGCCCTGGGTGATGACCTTGGTGTCCTTGTTGATGTAGATGCTCATGTCGAATTCCTTGACTGGGTCGGGCGGCTTACTTGACTGCGGCGACGATCTTCGTCGCGGCTTCGGCCATGGTGTCGGCAGCGATGATGGGCAGGCCGGAGTCGGCCAGCATCTTCTTGCCCAGTTCTTCGTTGGTGCCCTTCATGCGGACCACCAGCGGCACAGACAGATTGACCGCCTTGCAGGCCGTGATCACGCCTTCAGCGATGGTGTCGCACTTCATGATGCCGCCGAAGATGTTCACGAGGATGCCCTTCACCTCGGGGTTCTTCAGCATGATCTTGAAGGCTTCGGTGACCTTCTCGGCCGTGGCGCCACCGCCGACGTCCAAGAAGTTGGCCGGCTCGCCGCCGAACAGCTTGATGGTGTCCATGGTGGCCATGGCCAGACCGGCGCCGTTGACCAGGCAGCCGATGTTGCCGTCCAGCGAGATGTAGGCCAGGTCGAACTTCGAGGCTTCGATTTCGGCCGCGTCTTCTTCGTCCAGATCGCGGTAGGCGACGATTTCCGGGTGACGGAACAGCGCGTTGGCGTCGAAGTTGAACTTGGCGTCCAGCGCGATCAGGTTGCCCTTGGAATCGCAGTTCAGCGGGTTGATTTCAACCAGCGACGCGTCGGTGTCCATGTAGCACTTGTACAGCTTGGCGAACAGGTCGACCGCCTGGTCCACCGAAGCGCCGGTCAGGCCGATCGCGGCGGCGATCTTCTTCGATTGCTCGGTGGTCAGGCCGGTCAGCGGATCGATCATCTCGGTGATGATCTTTTCCGGGGTGCTGTGGGCCACTTCTTCAATGTCCATGCCGCCTTCGCTGGACGCGATGAAGGCGACCTTCTGCGTGCCGCGGTCGGTGACCAGCGAGACGTAGAGTTCGTTCTTGATGTCCGCGCCTTCTTCGATGTAGAGGCGACGCACCTTCTGGCCTTCCGGGCCGGTCTGGTGCGTGATCAGCTGCATGCCGAGGATCTGTTCGGACAGGCTCTTCACCTCATCCAGGCTCTTGCCCAGCTTCACGCCGCCGCCCTTGCCGCGGCCACCGGCGTGGATCTGCGCCTTGACCACCCAGACCGGGCCGCCCAGCTTCTGCGCGGCTTCAACCGCCTCTTGCACCGTGAACGCGGGAATACCGCGCGGCACCGGCACGCCGAACTGGCGCAGGATTTCCTTGCCCTGGTACTCGTGAATCTTCATAGGGAGGTCTCGCTTGATGGATGAATCAGGAAGAGAAGGCCGGCGCCACGGGAGCGCGGAGCCAGCCAAGGTATTGAGTTTGCACGATCGCTGGCGAAACCAGCCCTGAGGCCGGCGGGGTGGCGCGCGACCCGACCGCGAGGCGGGATCGATGCGACCGGCGTCCAGCGCGGTCGACCGAGGCCTCGGCCAGCCCGGCGTCACGCCAATAGCAGGACGCGTCGATCAATCGACGAGGCGGCTGCTGGCGCTCGGAGGAGGCGGTGGAAGACATAAGACCGATGCAAACACGCAAAAACACGCCCGCGACCAGAGGTCAGCGGGCACGCGTGCGAAGCCGCCAATGTAGCATGCTGCGTTGCATCAACCCATCCTTGCGGTTGACACGCGCCCAGTTGGTGCGGCTGGCAGGAGCGATGACGCCGTCGGGCCCGCCGCGCGATCCAGCCGCTGACCACGCGAAGATGTCGCCGACGTCACGGAACGGCTGTCAACAGCCGGCTTCAAGGCGCGTCGGAGGAAGAATCCAGAGATTGCGCCCATGCCCGCATCGCCCGCCGGATCAAGTCACCGCTGAAACCGCGCCCCAGCAGGAAGCGCATCTGCCGCGCATGCTGGGCCGGATCGGTGGCTCCGTCCGGCAACGTAGAGCTGCCGAATTTGCGATGGAGAAGCGCCACAGCGCGATCCAGTTCGCCCTCTGCCAACTGCGCGCGCTGGTGGGCATCCAGGCTGAGGCCGTGCTGGCTCAGTTCCTGCTCGATCCGCCGCTGGCCCCACCGCTGTGATCGGACATGGATGCGCGAATCCACGAAGCGCGATTCGTCCAGATAGCCCTGCTGCTGCAGCCACGCCAGCACCGACTCCACCTCGTCCGCCATCGCTGCGGTATCGACCTCGACCTCCGGCGCGTCCAACGCTTCCTCCACCGCTGCGCCCGTCGCCGCGCGAGCATCCGTTGCCGCACGGGCATCCGTCGCCGCGCGAGCATTGATGGCGGCGATGCGAGTCAGCTTTCGTCGCAACTCCACGACGCTGTGCTCGCGCTGGGCCAGCAGCGCGACCGCGCGGGCCTTGAGGGACAAGGGGGATTTCGCCGATTTCATGGGCATGGGAGGGAGGATGGCTCATCGAGGTCAGCGTCCGCCAGAAAAAATGCCGCCCACAGGGGCGGCATAGTGGTCGGACCGCGTGCGGGCCGGATGGCTGGTGGACGCTGCGCCCTGGGGCGATCAGTCCTTGGCCGCTTCCACGTTGCCCAGCAGCGGAATGCCGAGGGATTCGCGGATCTTGTTCTCGATCTCGACGGCGATGTCCGGGTTCTCGCGCAGGAACTCGCGCGCGTTGTCCTTGCCTTGACCGATCTTTTCACCGCTGTAGGCGTACCAGGCACCGGCCTTGTCGACGATCTTGTTGACCACGCCCATGTCGATGATTTCGCCCTCGCGGCTGATGCCTTCGCCGTAGAGGATGTCGAACTCCGCCGTCTTGAACGGAGGCGCGACCTTGTTCTTGACGACCTTGACCTTGGTTTCGGAGCCGATGACTTCTTCGCCCTTCTTGATCGAGCCAATGCGGCGGATGTCCAGACGGACCGAGGCGTAGAACTTCAGCGCGTTACCGCCGGTGGTGGTTTCCGGCGAGCCGAACATCACACCGATCTTCATGCGGATCTGGTTGATGAAGACCACCATGCAGTTGGTCTTCTTGATGGTGGCCGTCAGCTTGCGCAGTGCCTGGCTCATCAGGCGGGCCTGGAGGCCGGGCAGGGCATCGCCCATTTCGCCTTCAAGTTCCGCCTTGGGGGTGAGCGCGGCGACCGAGTCGACGACGATCAGGTCCACCGAGCCGGAGCGCACCAGCGCGTCCACGATTTCCAGCGCTTGTTCGCCGGTGTCGGGCTGGCTGATCAGCAGTTCTTGCAGGTTCACGCCCAGCTTTTGGGCGTACTGGACGTCCAGCGCGTGTTCGGCGTCGATGAAGGCGCAGACGCCTTGCAGCTTCTGCATCTGGGCGATGACCTGCAGCGTCAGCGTGGTCTTGCCCGAGGATTCGGGGCCGTAGATTTCCACGACCCGGCCGCGAGGCAGGCCGCCGACGCCCAGTGCGATGTCCAGGCCCAGCGAACCGGTGGAGACGACCTGGATGTCCTCGATCTTCTCGCCTTCACCCAGGCGCATGATCGAACCCTTGCCGAATTGCTTTTCGATCTGGGCAAGAGCGGCTTGCAGGGCCTTGGCTTTTTCGGTGTTGACGGATTTGACGGGGGCGTCCATGAAGATTCTCCGGTTGGGCTGCGCCGGATTATGGCGCAATCTGTATATCTGTACAGTGGTTCTGCGACCACGCCATTCCCAGCGCGACCGTTGAAATGAATCTTAGGGGCCAGGTAGCTCACAGGATGAGCCACCAAAACCAACGCACCAACAAGCGGACCAACAAGCCGACCAACAAACCCACGAGCCGACCGACCACCCGTCCATCGCGCCACTCGATCCCAAACCCAGGCAGGACATCGGTCGACCGAGGACGGGAGGGCTTGGGGTTTGTGCGGTGAGCACGGGCCCCATGCCCTCGCGGCCAGCGCGCGAAACGGCGCAGGTGGGCGGTCGCCGAAGTACGGCGACCTGACGCGCCCCCAACAAGATCCCGACCCCAAACAAAACAGCCCCTCTCCCCACTCGGTCCCAAACCTAGTCAGGACGCCAATCGACCGAGGACGGGAGGGCTTGGGGTTTGTGCGCTGAGCACGGGCCCCATGCCCTCGCGGCCAGCGCGCGAAACGCGGCAGGTGGGCGGTCGCCGAAGTACGGCAACCTGACTCCGCCCCCAACAAGATCCCGACCCCAAACAAAACAGCCCCCGCCCTACTCGGTCCCAAACCGAGTCAGGACGCCGATCGATCGAGGACGGGAGGGCTTGGGGTTTGTGCGATGAGCACGGGCCCCATGCCCTCGCGGCCAGCGCGCGAAACGGCGCAGGTGGGCGGTCACCGAAGTCCCACAACCTCCCCCCCACCACCCCACAAGTCAGCCACCGCGAGAAGGGCAAACGCCCGAACCACCCTCCCCCTCGCGTCTCTAGAATGGATTGACAACAAGAGGGGACACACACCATGCGCATCCTGATCGCGGAAGACGACCAAGTCCTGGCCGACGGATTGCTGCGCAGCCTGCGGGCTTCGGGCTGCGCAGTCGACCAGGTCAGCAGTGGCAGCGAAGCGGATGCGGCCCTCGCCTCGCATGAGTTTGATTTGTTGATTTTGGATCTGGGCCTGCCCCGCCTGCACGGGCTGGAGGTGCTGCGTCGGCTGCGTGCGCGGGGATCGGCGCTGCCGGTGCTGATCCTGACTGCGGCGGACAGCATCGAAGAGCGGGTCAAGGGATTGGATCTCGGCGCGGACGACTACATGGCCAAGCCGTTCTCGCTCCAGGAGCTGGAAGCGCGTGTGCGGGCGTTGACCCGACGGGGGCTCGGCACCGCTTCCAGCTTGATCAAGCATGGGCCGTTGACCTTCGATGCGACGGGCCGGGTGGCCTACATCAATGAGCAGATGATCGAGCTCTCCGCCCGCGAGCTGTCGCTGCTGGAAGTGCTGCTGCAGCGCGCCGGTCGGTTGGTGAGCAAGGATCAGCTCGTCGAGCGGCTGTGCGAGTGGGGCGAAGAGGTCAGCAACAACGCCATCGAGGTCTACATCCATCGTCTGCGCAAGAAGATCGAGCAGGGCCCGATCCGCATCGCGACCGTGCGCGGCCTGGGTTATTGCCTTGAAAAGATTCCTGGTTGAGCCCGCGGCCGTCCCCGCGTCGGGGATGACCGCCACGCCGCCCCACCCCATCGCTGCGCATGGCTGCTGAATCCGGTCACCGCTCGCTGTTCGGCGAGATCCTGGACTGGATGCTCGCGCCGCTGCTGGTCATCTGGCCGATCAGCGTGGCGCTGACCTGGCTGGTCGCTCAGGGCATCGCCAACAAGCCTTACGACCGCGAGCTGGGCGAGATGGCCCGCACGCTCGGCCTTCAGGTGGCGATCGAGCCCGCTCCCGGTGAGCGCGCCGGTCGATCCCGTTATGCGCTGGCGCCGGAAGCGGCCGCCTTGCTGCGTGCTGATGAATCCGACACGGTCTACTACCAGGTGCTCGGGCTGCGCGGTGAGTTTCTGAGCGGCGACCGTCAGTTGGCGGTCCCCGAGCCGGAGCCGCCGGTGGTGCCGTGGGAACTGCACTTCCGGGATGACGAGATCAACAACGAAGCCGTGCGGGTCGCCTATCTGTGGGTCGCGCCCGAGGGCACGGCGGGCAGCGACCGGATGATGCTGGTGCAGGTCGCCGAGACGCTCGGCAAGCGCTCCCGGTTGACCAACGAGATCATCAAGGGCGTGATCCTGCCGCAGTTCGTGATCCTGCCGCTGGCGGTGCTGCTGGTGTGGCTGGCGCTCGCGCGCGGCATTGCGCCGCTCAATGAGCTGCAGCGGCGCATCCGCTCGCGCGACAGTTCCGACCTCAGCCCGATCGATGAGCATCGCATTCCGGATGAGGTCGCGCCGCTGGTCGAGGCCATCAATGATTTGCTGGAGCGACTGGACCAATCGATCCGTGCCCAGAAGCATTTCCTGGCCGACGCCGCCCATCAGCTCAAGACGCCGCTCGCGGGCCTGCGCACGCAGGCCGAGCTGGCGCAGCGCGAGATCGACGAGGGCCGCAGCTCACCGGCCGATCTGCGCCGGTCGCTGCAGCAGATCGCGCTCTCCAGCCAGCGGGCCGCGCACATGGTGAACCAGTTGCTGGCGATGGCCCGCGCCGAAGACCAGGAACATGCGGCTCGTCGCGCGGAGGTCAGCCTGCCGGCGCTCGCGATCGAGACGGTGCGGGACTTCGTGCCGCGGGCGATGGAGAAGCGGCTGGATCTCGGCTATGAAGGCCCGGAGAGCGATCAGGCGGGTCTGTCGGTGCTCGGCCATCCGCTGCTGATCCGGGAGCTGATCCGCAATCTGGTCGACAACGCGCTGCTCTACACACCGCCGGGCGGAACGATCACGGTGCGGGTGGTCGAGGATCCGTTCGGCCAAGTCTGCGTGCTGCAGGTCGAGGACTCCGGCCCCGGCATCGCGGAGGCGGAGCGGGAAAAAGTGTTCCAGCCCTTCTACCGCGCGCTGGGAACCAATGTGGATGGATCGGGCCTGGGGCTCGCGATCGTGAAGGAAATCGTCCAGCAGCACGATGCCGAAATCACCGTCGACGACACCCGCCCGCGGCGCGTCGCCGATCACGACGGCCACGGCCCAGGCGCCCGTTTCACCGTCCGCTTTGCCGCGCATCCTCAGCCGCATTGAGCGGCCTCGGCGTGCGCCCGAGAACGGCGTCGGACGCGCCGATCCCGCTCAGCGCTGCGTCGCGCCGCGACTCTTGGCGATCGACATCAGCATGCCCAGCGCCAGCCCCAGCGTGACCATCGCGGTGCCGCCGTAGGAGATGAACGGCAGCGGCACGCCCACCACCGGCAGGATGCCGGTCACCATGCCCATGTTCACGAACACGTAGGTGAAGAAGCTCAGCGTGATTGCCCCGGCCAGCAGGCGCGCGAACAGGGTCGGCGCCTCATGCGCGATCGCCAGGCCGCGCAGGATCAGCGCGGTGAATCCCAACAGCAGGGCCAGCGCGCCGACCAGGCCGAATTCCTCGCCGTAGGCGGCGAAGATGAAGTCGGTGGTGCGCTCAGGAATGAATTCCAGGTGGGTCTGGGTGCCCTTCATGAAGCCCTTGCCGGTCAGGCCGCCCGAGCCGATGGCGATCTCGCCCTGGATGATGTGGAAGCCTTTGCCCAAGGGGTCTTTGGTCGGATCGAGCAGGGTGCAGACCCGGTCCTTCTGGTACTCCTTCAGCACCACCCACTTCACATCCGGCTGGCAGATCTGGTCTTCGCTCATCACCAGCGCGGTGATGCCTGCGCCCGCGAGCACCAGCGCCGGGATGATCAGTTTCCAGGACAGCCCGGCGAAGAAGATCACATACAGGCCTGCGGCCAGCACCAGCAGCGAGGTGCCCAGATCCGGCTGCTTGGCGATCAGCCCGACCGGCACCACCAGCAGCACGAAGGCCGCGACGAAATCCGGCAGCCGCAACTGCCCTTCCCGCTTCTGGAACCACCAGGCCAGCATCAGCGGCATGGCGATCTTGAGCATCTCGGATGGCTGAAACTCGATGCCCAGGCGGATCCAGCGGGTCGAGCCCTTCTTGGTGATGCCGAAGATCGCCACCGCGATCAGCAGCGTGACGCCCAAGGCGTAGAGCGGCACAGCGGCCTGCATCAAGCGCTGAGGCGGCACCTGCGCGGTGATGAACAGCACGATCAGCGCCAGCGCGCCATTGCGCAGATGGTCGATGAATCGCGTGCCGTGGTCATAGCCGGCCGAATACATGCACATCAGACCCAGGCCCATCAGCCAGAACAGGGCCAGGAGCAAAGGCACGTCGAATCCCTGGAACAGCGGCTTGAGCCGCTGGAACCAACTGGGCTTGCTGAAGACAGCGCTCATCGCGACGCTCCCGGGCTGGGTCGCGAGGCCTGGGCGGCCGCGCGAGGATCATGAAGGGCGGTCGTCGCCGAAGCGGCTCCCGATCCGGCGGGTGCCGGCGGGCTGGCGGGCCGGGTCGGTCGAGCGGTCCCGCTCGCCGCCGACGCGCCCGGCGAGGCCGCTGCCGCGCGCGCCGTGCCCCCGCTGACCGACGCCCCACTCGCGACGCCGCTCGCGGTGCCGGCGGCGGCCGACGCCGCCTCCGCCGGCGCGCTCGCCGCCTGACCGGGCAGCGGCACATCGACGACGCGACGCGGCGTGCCGATCGGCGCCATCGTCCTGGCCTGCTGGGTCAGCGCGATGTCTTCTTCGCTCGGATAGGTTCCCGCCAGCACGTAGTCCAGCACGCGGCGAGCGATCGGCGCGGCACCGCTGGACCCCCAGCTGCCGTTTTCCACGATGACCGCCAGCGCAATGGTGGGGTTCTCGACCGGAGCGAAGGCGATGTACCAGGAGTGGTCCCGCTTGCGCTCATCGGCCTTGATGGCGGCGTAGCGCTCACCGGGCCGCAGCCCGACGGCCTGCGCGGTGCCGGTCTTGCCGCCGCTGGTGTAGGTCGCGCCCGCGAAGACCTGGCGGGACGTGCCCTCCAGCGTCACGCCATTCATCGCATTCAGCACCACCTTGGTGTCGGCCGGTCGCAGGTTCAGCGGTGTCAGCGCATCGCTGGCGGTGCGGCGGCTTTCATGTCGGACCACATCGACGATGTCCTGCACCAGGCGCGGTCGATAGCGCAGGCCGCCGGTCGACAGCGTGGACACCGCCGTCGCCATCTGCAGCACGGTGAAGTTGTTGTAGCCCTGACCGATGCCCAGCGAAATCGTCTCGCCCGCGAACCACTTCTGCTGCTCGGGTCGTTTGAACTTGCGGCGCTTCCATTCGGTCGACGGCAGGTCGCCGGAGACCTCGCCCAGCAGATCGATCTCGGTCTTGCGGCCGAAGCCGAACGGCTCGAGCTGGTCGTGGATCAGGTCCACGCCCATCTCATTGGCCAGGCTGTAGAAGTAGACGTTCGACGAGGTCACGATCGCCAGGCGCATGTCCTTGGGGCCGGGCCGATCGGTTTCCGGACTGCCGAAGGTGCGGCCGCCGAAGCTGTAGGTCAGGTTGTCCATGACCACCGTGCTCGCGGCCCGCTTGCCGGAGTTCAGCGCGGCGATCGACATGAACGGCTTGAAGGTCGAGCCCGGCGGATAGGTGCCCCGCAGCGCGCGGTTCAGCAGCGGCTTGTCGGGCGATTCGTTGAGCTCGCGCCAGCTGTCCGCATCGATGCCATCGACGAACAGGTTCGGATCGAAGGTCGGCTTGGAGACGAAGGCCAGCACCTCGCCATTGCGAGGATCCATCGCCACCAGCGCGCCGCGGCGATCGCCGAACAGGCGCTCCACCATCGCCTGCAGCTTGATGTCGACCGACAGATGCAGCGTGTTGCCCGGCGTCGGCGGCCGGTTGCGCAGCCGGCGCACCGCGCGGCCACCGGCGCTGGTTTCCATTTCCTCGAAGCCGGTCTGGCCGTGGAGTTCCCGCTCGTAGGCCTGCTCCAGGCCCAGCTTGCCGATGTATTCGGTGCCGCGGTAGTTGGCGAGGTCCTCTTCGGACCAGTCGTCCATGGCCTTCTTCTCTGCCTGGTTGATGCGGCCGATGTAGCCCAGCAGATGGCTGCCGACGTCGCCCAGCGGATAGTTGCGGAACAGGCGCGCCTTGATGTCCACGCCCGGAAAGCGGAAGCGCTGGGCGGCGAAGCGGGCGACCTCGGTATCGGTCAGCTTGGTGCGGATCGGCAGCGACTCGAAGTTCTTGCTCTCATCCATCAGCCGACGGAATCGCCGCCGATCGCGCGGCTGGATGTCGATCACGGCGGCCAGCTGATCGATGGTCTGGTCCAGATCCGCGACTTTGGATGGCGTGATCTCCAGCGTGTAGGCCGAGTAGTTGCTGGCCAGCACAACGCCGTTGCGATCGACGATCAGGCCGCGGTTGGGCACGATCGGCACGACCGACACGCGGTTGGATTCCGCGCGCTCGAGCAGCGCGTCGTGCTGCACCACTTGCAGGAACAACAGGCGCGCTACCAGCAGCCCGAAGCAGAACAGCACGAACGCCGCCGCGGCGATCAGCCGCAGGCGGAACCGCGAAAGCTCCTGGTGCAGGTTCTTCAGGACCGTCATGGCCGGCAGATTCTCGGAACTCGGCTCACAACGGACGGTGGGCGTCGGGATCCGGCGCCCGACGCTGCGGCGCCAGCAGCAGCACCGCCACCACCGGCCACAGCAGCGCCTGCAGCAGCGGCGCGAGCATCACGCTCCAGCCCGGCCACATGCCGCCGACCATCAAGCGCACCACCAGCGCAATGGCTTGCGCCAGCAGGAACAGCGGCAGCACATGAATGGCCTGCGCGCCGACGCTGAACCACAGCAGACGGCGGTGCAGCGCCACCGCGCCGAAGGCCAGCAGGCTGTAAGCCAGCGCATGCTGACCCAGCAGCGCGCCGTGATGGACGTCGATCATCAGACCGAACACGAAGGCCCAGCCCACACCGACGCGTCGCGGCTGATGCACGTTCCAGAACACCAGCGTGAGCGCCAGCAGGTCCGGCATCCAGGGCTGGCGTCCGACCGGCACCATGTCGATCAGCAGACCGACCACCAGGCTGAAGGCGATGAAGAGGGGATTGGCCGGCAGCAGAAGCTGACTGGCGCCACGCGGCATGATCATCGCGAGGCTCCTTTCGCGGAGGCCGCCGACGCGGCGGCGGGTGCGGCCGTGGGCGCGGAACTGGCGTCGTCGGCAGTCGCGGCGGAAGCGCGGGCACGGCCGCCCTTGCCGCTCTTGCGCGCGGATTCGGAATTCGCCGCGGCGCTGGCCGCTTCCGCCGCGGCCTCCTGGCGGGCGGCTTCCTGCCCCATCAGCGCTTCCAGCACCAGCACATGGCGGGCGCTGTCCGGTTGCGCCACGGGCGCCAGGCCGACGCGCGCGAAGCTGGTATCGCCGCGACGCTCGACCTCCGCCACCTTCGCCACCGGCAGTCCGGGTGGATAGACGCCATCCAGGCCCGAGGTGGCCAGCGCATCGCCGGGTTTGATGTCGGCATTGGCGGCGATGAAGCGCAGCTCCATCACGCCGCGCTCGCCGCCATAGGCGACGCCGCGCTGCTGGGTGCGGGTGTTCAGCACCGGGATCGTGGCTTCACGGTCGGTGAGCAGCGTCACTTCGGCCGACAGCGGATAGACCCGCGTGACCTGACCCAGCACGCCGGTGTCGTTGACCACCGGTGCGCCCAGGCGCACGCCGCGATGGCTGCCGCGATCGATCACGATGCGACGGGAGAACGGATCCGGCGCTTCATAAAGCACCTCGGCGGCCAGGCCCTTCACGGGCACCGCCTCGCGCAGGTCCAGCAAGGCGCGCAGGCGTTGGTTCTCGGCCTGCAACTGCGCGGCGCGGCTGAGCACCACTGCCTGCTCGGCGAGTTGGCGCCGGGCCTGGTTTTCGGCTTCGGTGGCGCGCTCCATGCCGCGGGCGTAATCACCGGCCTGTTCCCAGGCGTCGACCGGCGCCAGCAGCATGCGCTGCAGCGGATGCAGCACCAGCGCGAGTCCCGCGCGGGCCGGCGCGGTGACGCCGAAACGTGCATCCGCCACCATGAGGAACACCGCCAGTGCGGCGCAGAAGGCCAGCTTCGTCAGCGCGGACGGGCCTTCCCGGAACAGCGGCGGTGGATTTCGATCCAAAGTGCCCAGTGGCATGGGGATCTCAGACTTTCAGAATGGACGCGAGGTCCCGATCAGCCATCGTGGGGAGCGGTCCGGCCGGCCGTTCGGACCGGTGCATGGACGGTCTCACCTGCCGGTGCGCCGACGGACGCGCCCGATGGGCCGCCACGCCGTTGCCGCGCACCGGTCGAGGGCTCATGCCACGCGCGTGGGGATCACGCTCATTCCGAGGTGAAGATGGAACCCAGGCGCTCCATGCGCTCGAGCGCCATGCCGCAACCGCGCACCACGCAGGTCAGCGGGTCCTCGGCCACCAGCACGGGCAGGCCGGTTTCTTCGGCCAGCAGACGGTCCAGGTCACGCAGCAGCGCGCCGCCGCCGGTCAGCATCATGCCGCGCTCGGCGATGTCGGCGCCCAGTTCGGGCGGGGTCTGTTCCAGCGCGTTCTTCACGGCGGAGACGATCTGGTTGAGCGGATCGGTCAGCGCTTCCAGGATCTCGTTGGACGAGATGGTGAAGCTGCGCGGCACGCCTTCGCTCAGGTTGCGGCCCTTGACTTCCATCTCCTTGACTTCGGAGCCGGGGAAGGCCGAACCGATGTTCTTCTTGATGGCTTCGGCCGTCGGCTCGCCGATCAGCATGCCGTAGTTGCGGCGGATGTAGTTGATGATGGCTTCGTCGAACTTGTCGCCACCCACCCGGACGCTGCCCTTGTAGACCATGCCGCCCAGCGAGATCACGCCGACTTCGGTGGTGCCGCCGCCGATGTCGATGACCATCGAGCCGGACGCTTCGGACACCGGCAGGCCGGCGCCGATCGCAGCGGCCATCGGCTCTTCGATCAGGTAGACCTCGGAGGCGCCGGCGCCCAGGGCGGCGTCGCGGATCGCGCGCTTTTCGACCTGGGTCGAGCCGCAGGGCACGCAGATGATGATGCGGGGCGAGGGACGCAGCAGCTTGGTGTCGTGCACCATCTTGATGAACTGCTTGATCATTTGCTCGGTCACGACGAAGTCGGCGATCACGCCGTCCTTCATCGGCCGGATGGCTTCGATGTTGCCGGGGACCTTGCCCAGCATGGCCTTGGCTTCGTGGCCGACGGCCTGGATGGTTTTCTTGCCGTTGGGACCGCCTTCATGGCGGATGGCGACCACCGAGGGTTCATCCAGAACCACGCCTTTGCCGCGGACATAAATCAGCGTGTTGGCGGTACCCAGGTCGATGGCGAGATCGGTCGAGAAATAGCGGCGCAGGGAGGCGAGCATGTTGGTGGGCAATTCGTAGCAATTGCCGGACCGATTCGCTTCACTGCCTCGCAGCCATTTCAAATCGCCGAACGGACGTCATTCGGCGGGATTCGGCTGCTTCAAGCGGCTTCGTCTGCGTTCGGTCCGGGCGGCTGCAATTCGAGGGGTTCGGGCGGTAACCGCGCGGCAGAACAAAGTGCCGCGCGAGCGGAATTCCTGACCATAAGAGACGAGGCTGCAATAGCAGCCCCGACTTATGGAGATAAGCGGGGATAATAACTGATCACCCCCTAGTTTGGCCCGCTGGCAAGCACCAAAGAAACGATTCGCGATTGTTTGGTGAATGTTTCAAAGGGTCCTGGAAGATCGACCTCCAGCCCACTATTCCCATGGCCCTGACCCACGATGACGTCACCCGGATTGCCTTGCTGGCCCGGTTGCAACTCTCCAGCGACGAGCAGGCCGCGCTGCTGCCGCAGCTCAATGGCTTCTTCTCGATCGTCGAGCAGATGAGCGCGGTGGACACCAGCGGCATCGAGCCGCTGTACACGCCGCTCTCGGCCGTGCAGGAAGTCGCCCTGCGCCTGCGCGATGACCGCGTCACCGAATCCAATCAGCGCGAACTGAACCAGCGCAGCGCTCCCGCCGTCGAGGACGGCCTGTTCCTCGTTCCCAAGGTCATCGAATGACGACGCCGCTTCATCACCTGGGCGTGGCCGAACTGGGCCGCGCGCTCCGCGAAAAACAAGTCTCCAGCCTGGAACTGACGCAACATCTGCTTGCGCGTGTTGCCGCTGCGCCGGACCTTGGCGCCTTCCTGCACGTCGGCGAAGAAGCCGCCCTGGCGCGCGCCCGCGCCGCCGATGCCCGACTGGCCCGTGGCGAGGGCGACCAGCCCGGCGGTGCGCTGATCGGCGTGCCGCTGGCGCACAAGGACATTTTCGTCACCCAGGACATGCCCACCACCGCGGGCTCGCTGATGCTCAAGGGCTACCTCAGCCCCTTCGATGCGACCGTGGTCGACCGGCTCAATGCCGCCGGCACCGTCTCGCTGGGCAAGCTGAACTGCGACGAGTTCGCGATGGGCTCGGCGAACGAGAACAGCGCCTATGGTCCGTCGCTCAATCCGTGGGACCGCACCCGCGTGCCGGGCGGCTCGTCGGGCGGATCGGCCACCGCAGTCGCGGCCCGGCTGGTGCCCGCCACCACCGGCACCGACACCGGCGGCTCCATCCGTCAGCCGGCCAGCTTCAGCGGCATCACCGGCATCAAGCCGACCTACGGCGTGTGCTCGCGGTACGGCATGATCGCCTTCGCCTCGAGCCTGGATCAGGCCGGCGTGATGGCCCGTTCCGCCGAGGACTGCGCCCTGCTGTTGTCGGCGATGAGCGGCTTCGACGAACGCGACGCCACCAGCGTGCAGCGTCCGCCGCAGGATTTCACCGTCGCCATGCGGGCGGCGCGTGAAGGCGCCACCGCCGCGCAGCCGCTCAAGGGCCTGCGCATCGGCCTGCCGAAGGAGTTCTTCCCGGCCGCGCTGTCGGCGGATGTGAACACCGCGGTGCGCGCCGGTCTGGCCGAGCTCGAAAAGCTGGGCGCGACGCTGGTCGAGGTCTCGCTGCCGCGCACCGAGCTGGCCATCCCGGTCTACTACATCATTGCCCCGGCCGAGGCCAGCTCCAACCTCTCGCGCTTCGACGGCGTGAAGTTCGGCCACCGCGCCGCGCAGTACGACGACCTGCTGGACATGTACCGCAAGACCCGCGCCGAAGGCTTCGGTGCCGAGGTCAAGCGCCGGATCATGATCGGCAGCTATGTGCTCTCGCACGGCTACTACGACGCCTACTACCTGCAGGCCCAAAAGCTGCGCCGCATGATCGCGGACGACTTCCAGCAGGCGCTGCAGCACTGCGACCTGATCGCCGGTCCGGTGGCGCCCACCGTCGCCTGGAAGCAGGGCGAGGGATCGGACGATCCAGTCAAGGCCTACCTGGCCGACATCTTCACCCTGCCCGGCTCGCTGGCCGGCCTGCCCGGCATGAGCGTGCCGGTGGGCTTCGGCGAGGGCGGCATGCCGGTGGGCCTGCAACTGCTGGGCAACTACTTCAACGAAGGGCTGCTGCTGCATGCCGCGCATGCGCTGCAACAGGCCACCGACTGGCACCGCCAACGTCCGGCGGGGGTGTGAACGTGATGAGCAAGAACAGCAAACTGGTGCGGGGTTATGAGGTCGTGATCGGCCTGGAGAACCACGTCCAACTCTCGACCGAATCGAAGATCTTCAGCGGTGCCTCGACCGCCTTCGGCGCCGCGCCCAACACCCAGGCCTGCGCGGTGGACCTGGCGCTGCCCGGCACGCTGCCGGTGCTCAACCGCGGCGCGGTGGAACGGGCGATCCGTTTCGGTCTGGCCGTCGGCGCGAAGGTGGCGCCGCTGTCGATCTTCGCCCGCAAGAACTACTTCTATCCCGACCTGCCCAAGGGCTATCAGATCAGCCAGTACGAGATCCCCGTCGTGCAGGGCGGCCAGATCGAGTTCTTCGTCGGCGACGAGAAAAAGGTCGTCAAGCTCACCCGCGCCCATCTGGAAGAGGACGCCGGCAAGAGCCTGCATGAGGACTATCACGGCCAGTCCGGCATCGACCTGAACCGCGCCGGCACGCCGCTGCTGGAAATCGTCTCCGAACCGGAGATGCGCTCCGGCGCCGAAGCCGCCGAATACGCCAAGACGCTGCATGCGCTGGTGATGTGGCTGGGCATCTGCGACGGCAACATGCAGGAAGGGTCGTTCCGCTGCGACGTGAACGTCTCGGTGCGCAAGCCCGGCGATCCGGTCTTCGGCACGCGGCGCGAGATCAAGAACCTCAACAGCTTCCGCTACCTGGTGGACGCCGTGAACTTCGAGGTGAACTGGCAGATCGACCGGCTGGAAGACGGCCTGCCCATCCAGCAGGCCACGGTGCTCTACAACCCGGACACCGGCGAGACCCGCGCCATGCGCACCAAGGAAGACGCGGCCGATTACCGCTACTTCCCCGACCCGGACCTGCCGCCGCTGATGATCGGCGCCGACTGGATCGAGCGGGTGCGCGCCGACATGCCGGAACTGCCCGCCATCATGGCCAGCCGCTTCCAGGAGACTGACGGCCTGCCCGCCTACGACGCGTTGATGATGACCCAGAGCCTGGCGATGGCGCGCTTCTATGAAGCCGCCCGCGACGCCTGCGGCGCGCCCAAGCTGGTGGCCAACTGGCTGATGGGCGAGGTCTCGCGCCGCCTCAACAGCGAGGAACGCGACATCACGTCCGCGCCGGTCACTCCGGCGCTGCTGGCCACGCTGATCAAGCGCATCCAGGACGGCACCATCTCCAACAACTCGGCCAAGCAGGTGTTCGAGGCCTTGTGGACCGGCGAAGGCAGCGATGTGGACGCGCTGATCGACGCCAAGGATCTGCGCCAGTCCAACGACACCGGCGAGCTCGAGCGTCTGCTGGACGAGGTGCTGGCGGCCAATGCCAAGTCGGTCGAGGAATTCCGCGCCGGCAAGGAGAAAGCCTTCAATGCGCTGGTCGGTCAGGCCATGAAGGCGACCAAGGGCAAGGCCAATCCGGCGGCGGTGAATGAGCTGCTGAAGAAGAAGCTGGCCGGCTGACACGCCGCCCGCCGTGAGCGACCGGCCACGCGCCGGTCGCTGGCGTGATCGGCGCACCGGGCGGTCCGCTCGCGGGCGCTGATGTCACGCCAGCCCGTCACGCCAGCCCGTCACGCCAAGTGCGTGACCGCGCCCCGCGCGCGGCTGCGCGCTCTTTCCAGATCGAACGGATCAGCGGCTCGCCGGAACCGGCACGGCCGCCTTTTCGAGCGAGCCCGGCGCTCCGCCGGCCCACATGCGTTTCAGGCGCGACAGCTCTTCGTCGAACAGACGATTCACCCGCACCAGCTCCGCACGCTGGTTCTCGATGGATTGACGTTGCGCTTCGGCGGCCGCGTCGTTGGTGTCCATCTGATGCTGCAGCTTCATGGGCAGACGCTTGCCCTTGTAGAACTCGGCTTCTTCCAGCATCGGCTTGCGTTCGGCGGCGAGATCGCTGAGGCGCTTCTCCGACAGCTGCATCGCCTGGCGGATGTCGTCCAGCGCCGATTCGCGCGCGCGCTGATGCGCGGCTTCATCGCGATAGCGCTGCAGCAGATTGCGGTCACGGCGAACCGCATCCTGTTGAGCCAGGCGCTGCACTTCAGCCGCACGCTGGCGGGCTTCGGCGGCCGACTGCTCTTCCGGCGACAGCATCGGCGGCAGCATCTTGCGCACCGACCCATCGGAGTTCAGCACGCGCTGCTCACGCGACGCGCATTCGAGGATCGGCCGATCCGAGGTCAGCTTGCGCCCATCGGGCGTGGTGCAGCTGTAGATCGAGGACGGGCCGCTGGGCTGCCCTTGCGCGGCGGCCGCGCTGACGAGCACGCCGGTCGACGCGACCGAGGCCAGCGACAGCGCCACGACGCGCAGCACGGCCACGAACGGGGTCCGAAGCTGGCGCGTCCACGGCGCCGCGCACGCGCGGTCGAGGTCGGCACCGATCGAACCTGCCGACCGCATCAGGTCAGGCAGCCGTCGACGGGAGGAGGTGAAGGCAGGCATCAGACTCCGTAACGATCACGGTAGGCGTTAACCGCGGCGGCATGGGCCGATACCGCCGTACTGCTGGTCGTTTGCAGATAGTGGAGCAAGTCGGACAGCCCGGCGATGGCCACCACCGGCAACTTCAACTGCTCCTTCACATACTGTACCGCCGACCACGGCAGATCCTGCCCGTTCTCGGCGGCCTTCTCCTGGCGGTCCAGGGCGATCGTCACGCCGCACGGCGTGGCGCCGGCGGCCTGGATCATCGCGATGGATTCGCGCACCGAGGTGCCGGCGGAAATCACGTCGTCGATGATCAGCACGCGGCCCTGCACCTTGGCGCCGACCAGCGTGCCGCCTTCGCCGTGGTCCTTGGCTTCCTTGCGGTTGTAGGCGAAGGGCTTGTTGTGGCCCAGGCGGGCGAGCTCGATCGCGACGGCGGCGGCCAGGGTGATGCCCTTGTAGGCGGGGCCGAAGATCATGTCGAATTCGATGCCCGACGCCAGCAGCCGCTGCGCATAGAACTGGGCCAGACGGCCCACCTTCAAGCCGTCGTCGAACAGACCGGCGTTGAAGAAATACGGGCTCAGGCGGCCCGCCTTGGTCTTGAATTCACCGAAGCGCAGCACGCCGGTTTCGACAGCGAAAGCGACGAATTCCTGGGCCAGATCGTCTTGGTTGGCGGTGCTCATCAGGGCGGCTTCGGCGAGAGTGAAACTGGGGCGCGATTGTAGGTCGCGGTCCGCCGCGCGGGCGGTGCAGACCGACAGGCGGAGCCCTTCGGCCCCTCGAACGCGCGGGGGTGGTGCGGAAAAAAGGGCCTGGCCGTGGCAACGGCGCAGGCCCTCGGTCCGCTCAGGCGGCGTGTCGAGCGCTTCGGTTAGAAGATCGCCTTGAACTGCACACCGTACGTGCGCGGATCGTTGATGAAGCCGGTGTTGTTGTTGAAGTCGATCGCACCGGTCACGCGGATCTGGTTGGTGATGTTGCGCACGAAGCTGGCCACTTCGTACTTGCCGTTGTTCCACACATAACCGACGCGCAGGCCGCCTTCGGTGAGGGACTTGCCGGTGAACTCCTTGGCCTCATACAGGAAGAAGTTGACCTTCGAGCGATAGGCCCAGTCGGTGTAGATGTAGAACTCGTTGCCGGCCGCAGTCGGGATCGAATAGCGCGCGGTCAGGTTGCCGACCCACTTCGGCGCATTCGGCAGCGGATTGCCGTCGATGCTGTAGTTGGTCGTGGAGCCCGCCACCAGCGGATCCAGCATCGTGCAGCCGCCGCCGCACTGCGGCAGCGACAGGCTGGCGTCGCGGATCTTGGTCTTGTTCAGGCTGCCACCGACGGTGATCAGCAGCTGATCGACCGGCAGCAGTTCCAGGTTCAGCTCGACGCCATTGCCGCTGGCCTTCTTGGCATTCAGCAGACGGTTGGCATTGTTCTGGCCACCGACGGCGGTCAGCTGCAGGTCCTTGACGGTGTAGTCGAAGACGCTGGCCGACAGGCGGGCGCGGCGATCCCACAGGTCCGACTTCACGCCGATCTCATACGAGGTGACGTTCTCGGGCGAGGCCTGCGACTGGCCGGCGAACAGCGACGCGCCCTGCACCGACGAGGCCCGGAAACCGGTCGCCACGCGGGCATATAGGTTGGTGTCCTTGGTCAGCGCATAGGTGCCGGACAGGTCCCAGTTCCACTTCGAATCCGAGGTGTTGGCCGACACGCCGGTGCTGGTGTTCAGACCGGCGTAGCTGCTGGTGACGTCCACATCCTTCTTGTCGTGGGTGAAGCGCAGGCCGCCACGCAGCTGGAAGTCCTGGGTGACGGCGTAGTTCACCGAGCCGAAGGTGGCCCAGGCGGTGTTCTTCTGATGCGTGTCGACATAGCCCGCGGCCAGGCCGGTGGCGGTCGTGTAGTCGGTGCTGCGGGCGGTGTAGCGCTCATCGAAGAGGTACACGCCGGCTTGCCAGCGCAGCGGACCTGCCGCGGCGGATTCCAGGCGGAATTCCTGGGTGATCTGGCGATGGCCGCTCATCGAGCTCGAGGACTCGCCCGGGAAGGTCGCCTGACCTTCCTGGGTGTAGGGCTTGGTGCCGCCGTAGATGTAGCCGCCGTCCACGTCACCGCGGCTGAACGGGCGCACCGATTCATAGCCGGTGATCGAGTACAGGTTGAACTCGCCCATGCCCCAACGCAGACGAGCGCTGCCGCCGGTGGCGTGCAGGGTCTGCTCGTTCACGCCGTCGGTGTAGGACTTCTCCGGGTCGAAGTTGTCCACCAGGTCGTTGGTGCCGGTCTTGATGATCGACGAACGGAACAGACGCGCGCTGCCCTTCAGGTCGCGCCCGTGGAAGTTGAACAGCGCGCTGAAATCCTTGTGCGGCTCATACAGCGCCTGCAGGCGGATGGCGCGGTCGTCATAACCTTCCGTCTTGCCCGGCTTGCCGGTCACGTCCTGGTTCTTGACCCAGTCGTCACGGTGCTGCACCTGCGCGGAGATGCGCGCGGCCCAGTCGCCGCTCAGCGGCACATTGGCGGCGCCTTCCAGGTTCATCGTGCCGTAGGTGCCGTAGGACATGCTGAGATAGCCCTCCTGGCGCTTGGACGGCTTCACCGAATCGAACTTCACCACGCCGGCCGGCGTGTTGCGGCCATACAGCGTGCCCTGCGGACCGGCGACCACTTCGATGGCGGCCAGGTCGAACGCGGGGAAGCCCTTCAGGATCGGGTTCTCCTGCACCACGTCGTCATAGACCAGCGAAACCGGCTGCGAGGCATTCAGACGGAAGTCGGTGTTGCCATAGCCGCGGATGTAGAAGCGCGGGAAGGCCCGGCCGAACGAGGATTCGATGTTCAGGCTCGGCACGCGGCCCGACAGAAACCGCACGTCCTGGCCGCTGGAGTTCAGCACGTCCAGCTTCTCGCCCGAGATCTTCGACACCGCGTTCGGCACATCCTTGATGTTTTCCGCGCGGCGTTCGGCCGTGATGGTGACCGTGTCCAGCTGGCTCTTTTCCTTGGGCGCGTCCTGCGCGAGCGCAGGCCAGGCCAGGACAGCCAAAGACACGGCCAGGGCGGCCTCGCGCAGAGCCGGACGGGCAAGGGCGCGCTGGGTGGCGATTCGATTCATCAGAGAACTCCGGGGGAAGGCGGAAAGTCGCGGAAAGGTCAGAAAGACAGGGGAAACCGGGGCACGCATCCGCGGGCCGATGGCGCCGGACCGAACGGTCCAGCCACGCCAAACAATGGCCGCGAATGGCAAAAACTGGGGCGTCCGATGACGCGAATGGGGGCGATTCTGGCAAGTTCGTCATCACTCCGTCACCTTGCGCACACTGTTGGTGCAGGAACTGTTGCCGAAATACTGCACCGCACCAGGCCTTGGCCCATTTGTGACGGACACGTACGGGATTGGGGCGTTCGCCGCCCGCCGCGATCAGGAAGCGCCCACGGTCTCGGCCGCAGGGTTGGGCGTCGCGACGACGGGCAGGCGCTGCGCGCGGCGGGTCGATCGGCAGATGGATGAGCGGCGCCGTGACGCCCGGGCGAGCGCCCCGATGAGCGCGCCGGGTGCGAGCGCCGGGCGCGGTCTTGCGCTGCTGCCAACTTCGGTGGACGGCCTTTGCGATACTGCCGCCCGCCCGGCTCTCGGCACGCCCGCTTGCGCGGCGTTCTCCAGACCGGCGCCCGGCGGCGGGCTCTGCCCACGGCGCCGTGCGCTTCCGTTCGTTCTCACTGTTCAGCACCATGCGTTTCATCACCCTCAACCTCAACGGCATCCGCTCGGCCGCGAACAAGGGCGTCTTCGACTGGCTGCCGCAACAGGCCGCGGATGTGGTCGGCGTGCAGGAACTGAAGGCCCAGGCCGATGTCGTGGAGTCGCAATTCAGCGGCTACGACAAGCTCAGCGGGCACTTCCACTATGCGCAGAAGAAGGGCTACTCGGGCGTCGGGCTCTACACCCGGGAAACGCCGAGCGATGTGATCGTCGGCTTCGGCAGCGAGGAATTCGACAACGAAGGCCGCTGGGTGGAGAAGCGCTTCGACAAGCCCGGCCGCAAGCTCAGCCTGATCAGCTGCTACTTCCCGAGCGGCTCCAGCGGCGAGGAGCGTCAGGCGGCCAAGTTCCGCTTCCTGGAGGCGATGCATCCCTACCTGATGCAACTGCGCGCCGAGCGGGAATTCATCCTGGTGGCGGACATCAACATCGCCCACAAGGAGATCGACCTGCGCAACTGGAAAGGCAATCAGAAGAACAGCGGTTTCCTGCCCGAAGAGCGGGCCTGGATGACCCGGCTGCTGGAGAAGGACACCGGCCTGGTGGATGTGTTCCGCCTGCTCAACGACAAGCCGGATCAATACACCTGGTGGAGCAATCGCGGTCAGGCCTGGGCGAAGAATGTGGGCTGGCGTCTGGACTACCACCTGGCCACGCCTGGCCTGGCGCATCTGGCCACCCGCGAGGCCATCTACCTGGACCAGCGCTTCAGCGACCACGCGCCGCTGACGATCGATTACGACCTGACGATCTGACCGAAGCGCTGACCGCAGCGCTGACCGCGGCGCTCAGACGGACGGCCGGTCGCCGTCCGGCCCCAGCAACGTCTGCATGCTCACCTGGCCGTTGCTGCAGGCGGCCTCGAAGTTGGCTTCGATCTGCAGCAACGCCTGCGCATCGCCGGCCTGCACCGCAAGGATGCCGCGGGCCCGATTGCGACCTTGGGATTTGGCGGTGTAGAGCGCCATGTCGGCCCAGTTCACCGCCTGCTCCCAATGCAGCGGCAGTTGCGAGGGCGCCAGCGGGAAGTGGGCGAAGCCGATCGAACAGGTGATGCGCAGCGGACCGTCCTCGGTCGCGACCGGCTCGCCCGCCACCGTCATCAGGATGCGCTCCGCCATGCGCTGCAGTTGGTCCTGCGCCACCGCCGGCGCGAAGACCAGGAATTCCTCGCCGCCCCAGCGCACCACCAGGTCCTCGGCCCGCACCGCGGCGCTGATGCGACGTGCCACCTCGCACAACACCGCGTCGCCCACCGCATGGCCCTGGCGATCGTTGACCATCTTGAAGTGGTCGATGTCGATCATCAGCAGCGCGCCATGGAAGTCCTGGCGGGTCTGGCGATCCATCACCGCGAGGAAATGACGGCGATTGGCCAGATCGGTCAGCGGGTCGCGCTCGCTCTGGGCCCGCAACAGCCGTTGATTCAGCTTGAGCTGACGATTGGCATCACGCACCCGCACCAGCATCACGCCCAACAGAATCACCGACAGGCCCAGCAGCACCGCCAGCCCGATGCCGACGAACTGCGCCAACCGTCGGTTGGCCAGTTCCTGCCCCTTCAGGACCTGGTCGCGGCGCAGCAGCTCCAGATCGCGCTGCTTGGCTTCGCTGTCGTACTTCAATCGCAGTTGCTGGAGCGAGGACTCGCGATTGCGCTGGGTCGTCTCGGCCGTCAACGCGCGTTCCTCGTGATAGAGCCGCAACGCCTCGCGCCATTGGCCGACTTGCGCATAGGCCTCACCCAGCTCACGCAATTGCAGGCTGCGGCGCACCTGGTCGCTGTCGCCTCGGGCGATCTCGTTGACCCGCTCGATCTCGCGCCGCGCCGGCTCCAGTTGACGCAACTGGATCAGGGCCACTGACAGGTTGTGGCGCAAGGTGCGCTCCAGCCGCTGATCGCCGAAGGCCAGCACCACCGGCAAGGCGGCGCGCGCCTGTTCCGCGGCCTTGGCCGGTTCGTTGGAATGGATGTAGGCATCGGCCAGATGGGTGCGCATGGACGCCACCTCGCGCCGCACGTCCACATGCGCCGCCAGACGCAGGCCATCTTCAAGCGCCGCTCGCTGGGCCGACTGGTCGTTGCGACGCGACGCCAGCGTGGCCTCGATCATGCGCAGCCGCACCATCGCCACCGTGTCGCCTTGCGCGAGTTGCCAGGCCTGCGACAGCCATTGCTGCGCGATGGCGGGCTGGTCCAGCGATTGCGCCGACAGTGCCAGCACGCCCATCGTCTGCGCGCTGGTGTAGGTGTCGGGCACCGACTGGGCCAGCACCAGCGCCTGACGCAAGCGGGCGTCCGCGAAGGCCAGCTCCCCGCGACCGCCCTCGGCCCGGGCCAGCAAACGCATCGCGTGATAGGTGGGCCGCCAATGGCACGTCGGCCCGAGTTTGTGGATGGCGCCACCCGACGGCGCGCAGGCGGGCTCCAGGTCGGTCAAGGCCTGCTGGGCCAACTCGCCGGCCTTCATCGGCGAGCCGACCCGATCCTGCACTTCGGCCCGCAGCACCTGCGCCAACGGTCGACCGCCGGGCTGCAGGTCCAGCGCCTCGATCATGCGCCGGGCCTGATCGACATCGCCCGACACCGCCTGCACCCGACCGATCAGGTAATCGATGCTCAGGCGCTGGTCGGCATGCTGCGGCTCCGCGCGCAGCGCCGCCAGTCCCCGCAACGCGCCGACCGGATCGTTGTAGCTCTGGCGGTCCCATTGGCCGAGCTGCTGGTCCAGCGCCCGGTCCGGCCCATGCGCTGCCGTCGGCGTGGCCAGCGCGACGTCCGATAGACCACCGACGGCGAGCGCGAGGACCGACCCAACGCGCAGCAGGAGCGACCGGCTCGCGGCTCGCCTCGGCGCGGGCGTTGTGGCGCTCGACGTGCGCGTCTCTTCGGACCCGCCACGCCCTCCCGTCGTCAGCGTGCGCCGGACCGACCGCCACGCCGACCCGGCCTGCGCCATCAACACCATCAACGCCTGTTGCCCGATCCGCGCGCTCACGACCGCTCTCCCGGCGTCGGCCCCAGCAGGCTGACGAGCTGCACCTGGCCTTGATGCCAGGCCGATTCGAGCCGTCCGGCGAGGACCTGCAGCGCGTCCAGATCGTCGGCGCCCATCGCCGCCACGCCGTAGGCCTTGTTGCGGCCGTGCGCCTTGGCCATGTACATCGCGGTGTCGACCAGATCGATCGCGCGCTCCCACGACGGCGTCAGGCCGTTCGGCGCGATCGGGAAGCTGGCGAAGCCGATCGAGGCGCTGATCGGCAAGCGCAACGGTCCGTGGTCGACCGGCAGATCGCCGATCTGGTCCAGCAATCGCTGGGCCAGTTGGCGGGCGTCCTCGGTGTCTTCGGACTTGACCAGGATGAGGAATTCCTCCCCGCCCCAGCGCACCACCAGGTCCTGCTCCCGCAGCACGCCGCGCAGCCGCTGCGCGACATCGATCAACACGGAGTCGCCGGCCGCATGACCCCATTGGTCATTGATGCGCTTGAAGTGGTCGATGTCGATCAGGAAGAGACTGCCGCGAAGCCCTTCACCGGCTTGCGCTCGGCTGGCGACGATCTGCTGGAAATGGCGACGATTGGCGAGGCCGGTCAGCGGATCGCGCTCGCTCTGCATGCGCAGCGATTCGTTGGTCTGCGCCAGCGCCGCATTGGTGCGGCGGATGCGCCGATACACCAGGGCCAGCAGCGCGCCCGACACCAGCACGCAGCCGCCGACCTCCGCCCACAGCTTGAGTTGCAGATCGCGGTTGCGGATCTGCTCGGCCTTGAGGTGGTTGTCCTGATTCAGCAAACGGATCTCGCGCTGCCGCTGCTGGTCCTCGAAACGCGCCTGCGCTTCCAGCACGGTCTTGCGGGTCTCGTCGCGCAGCACCGTGTCCTGGAAGCGCCGGCCTCGGTGGTACGCATCGACCGCGCCGGCGACGTCGTCGACTTTCTCCAGGTAGGTGCCCAGTTCCAGCCAGGCATCGGCGGTGTCGCTGCCGGCCTCCCGCTGAGCCGTCATGGTGATGGACTGCAGCACATCGCGCTTGCCCTCCTCCACCCGCCGCATTCCGATCTTGGCGATGCCGATGTTGTGACGGGCCAGGATCTCGGTGGAGACATCATGCGCATCCCGCGCCAGGGCCAGGCTTTGCTCGGCCATCTTGAGCGCGCGGGCGTAGTTGTCGCGCCGCAGTTCGAAGTCCGCGAGATTGCCCAGCGCCAGCGCCTGCAGGCCGGGCGCCTGCGCTTCCCGCGCGTACTGCAGCGCCTGTTCGCGGGCCTGCTGGGTGACGCGCGGGTCGTCGTCGATCGAATGGACGATGCCGCGCATCGTGTGGACCTGGTACATCAGCACCGGATCCGGGTCTTGCCGCGCCGCCACCAGCGCATCCTGCGCCAGCCGTTTCGCCTGGTCGAACTGCTGGCTGCGGAAATAGGCGAAGGCGAGCGTCGTCTCGGTGTTGGCGATGCGCCAGCTCGATCCCAACGCGCGGGCCTGGTCGAGCGCCTTGGTGCCGTTCTCGACCGCCGCATCCACTTCGCCGTAGTCGCTTTGCAGATAGGCGAGCAGCAGCGTCGCGCGCCACAACAGCAGCGGATCGGCCTCGCGCGGGGCGAGCTCCGCCAGACTCGTGCCGAGCAGCCGGATGCCCGCGCCCAACTCGCCATTCGCCTTCAGCCATTGCGCACGGGCGATCGCCGTGGCGAGCGGAATCTGCCGCCGCACCGGCGACAGCGCGGGCCAGTCCTTCAGATCGTTCAGCAGCGCTTCATGGCCGGCGCGATCGCGCAACTGAGCCAGCAATGCTGCTTGCTGGCTGATCGCTTCCAGTTGCTCCGCGCTGCCGGCCGGACTGCGGGTGGCCAGGCGCGCCAGTTCCTGCGCATGGGTCTGCGGATGAGCGATGCCGATGCGCTCCTGCTGTTCCAGCTCGCCGCGCAGCGCGCGGTCCTGGACGGCCTGGCCGGGGGAATCCGGCGGACGGTCCTTGCAGCCGCCCAGCGCGATGAGCAGCAGCAAGGCCAGCGCAGGCGCTGCCCAGGGCCGCATCCACGACGCCATGAGCGATCGGGCGCCCGACCGCTCGACGGCGCGGCGTCCCGCTGCGGGGGCGGTGTCGCGCGATGGCGCCCGTCCCAGCGCGGGGCGGGACATCCATCGTCGGGCGGGTTGCGGGCTCACCACCATGCTCATCGTGTGCAGATGCCGAGTTGTCGGTGCGGTGTCCTTGAAGCCCAGCGTTGAACGCGTGCCGGGCGTCAGAGCGATCTGGGAGCGCGTCCCCGACCCAGCAGCGCATGCAGCAGGATGGCACCGAAGGTCGCGGTGCCGATGCCGCCCAGCGAGAAGCTGCCCATCTTCAGCGTGAAATCGCCGGTGCCCAGCACCAGGGTGATCGCCGCCACCATCAGGTTGCGCGGGTCGCGGAAGTCGACTTGATGATCGACCCAGATGCGGGCCCCCGCGATCGCGATCAGACCGAACACCACGATGCTGACACCGCCCATCACCGCCAGCGGAATCGCCTGGATCAGCGCGCCGAACTTGGGCGAGAGACCGAGCAGCAGCGCCATCAGCGCAGCGATCACGAACACGGCGGTGGAATAGATGCGGGTCGCCGCCATCACGCCGATGTTCTCGGCATAGGTGGTGACACCAGTGCCGCCGGAAGCGCCGCTGACAATGGTCGCCAGACCGTCGCCGATGAAGGCACGGCCGTAGTCGGGCGACAGGTCACGGCCGGTCATCGCGCCCACAGCCTTCAGATGGCCGAGGTTTTCCGCGACCAGGATCAGCGCCACCGGCACGATCATCGCCATCGCCTGGAATTCGAAGCGCGGCGCCATGAAGTGCGGCCAGCCGAACCACGGCGCGGCGATCACGGCGGACAGATCGATCGGCTTGCCCAGCCCGAGCCCGTTGGTCAGCAGCGCATAGATCAGGCTGGCCTGCACCAGGCCGGCCAGGATCAGCAGACGCTGCAGCATGCCGCGCGCGACCACCGCCACCACCGCCACGCTCAGGAAGGTGATGGCCTGCATCCAGGCATCGAAGGGCGTGGGCGCCATGTTCTTGATCGGCACCGACGCGAGGTTCAGCCCGATCACCGCCACGACCGCACCGGTGACGACCGGCGGCATCCAGCGCTCCACCCAGGCGCCGCCGGTGGCGCTCACCACCAGGCCGATCAGGGTGTAGACCACGCCGCAGGCCACGATGCCGCCCAGCGCCACCGCCAGGTTGGGATTCGGGCCGCTGCCGCCGTAGCCGGTGGCCGCAATGACCACGCCGATGAAGGCGAAGCTGGAGCCGAGGTAGCTCGGCACCCGTCCGCCCACCAGCACGAAGAACAGCAGCGTGCCGACGCCGCTCATCAGCACCGCGACGTTCGGGTCGAAGCCCATCAGCAGCGGTGCCAGCACCGTCGCGCCGAACATCGCAATCACATGCTGCAGTCCCAAGACCGCCGTTTGCGGCCAGGACAGCCGCTCATCCGGGGCAACCGCCCGCTCCGGGCTGACGGCCACCTGCCGCCAGCGCATCAACCACGCCATGGACTCACCTCACTTCTGGGAGGCTCCGAGTGTAGTGAGCGCGCGCGCCCCGCCAACAGAGGCGTATCCCGGTCCAGCGGTGGCGACGCCACGCAGCCGTTCACCGACGGGTAGCGCCAGGCGCGCATAAGCGGTCGTTCCGCACACGGCTGGTGCCGCCATCGCGCGGTCTCGCGATCCCAGGACGCCTCCCGGCGCCCTGAGGATCGGCGTGTCAAGCCTTCAGGCCTTCACGCCGTCAGGCCGTCAGGCCACCGCCGAGGCCGTGGCCGTGCCTTGATAGCCGCGCGGCACCGCGCCGAGCAGGCGGCGTGTGTACTCTTCCTTGGGCGCGGCCAGCAGGTCACGGGCGTCGGCCTGTTCGACCACATCGCCGTGCTGCATCACCAGCACCTCGTCGGAGATGAACTTCACCACCGCCAGATCGTGCGAGATGAAGATGTAGCTGAGGCCGAACTCGTCCTGCAGATCCTTCAGCAGGTTGAGCACCTGGGCCTGGACCGACACATCCAGGGCCGACACCGCCTCGTCCAGCACCAGCACTTCCGGTTGAAGCGTGAGGCAGCGCGCGATCGCGATGCGCTGACGCTGACCGCCGGAGAACTCGTGCGGATACTTGGGCAGCGCGGTCTCGTCCAGACCCACCTTGCGCAGCAGCGCGCTGGCGGTGGCCAGGCGCTCGTCATGGCTGGCGCCGATGCCATGGATCTCCATCGGCTCCAGCAGGGTCTGGGCGATGGTGAAGCGCGGATTCAGCGACGCATACGGGTTCTGGAAGACGACCTGGATGCGGCGGCGCATCTTCTGCCAGTCGGGGCCCGACATCTTGAGCAGGTCCTGGCCTTCGAACAGCACCTCGCCGCCGGTGGGTTCATGCAGACGCAGCAGGGTCAGGCCCATGGTCGTCTTGCCCGAGCCGGATTCGCCGACCACGCCCAGGGTGTGACCCTTGCGCAGCTGGAAATCCACGCCCTTGACCGCCTTGAATTCGGTCTTGCCGAACAGGCCGGATTTGAAGAAGAAGCTCTTGCGCAGGCCCTTCGCTTCCAGGATGACCGGCGCATTCGGATCCTTGGCCTTGCCGCCGCCTTGCGCGCCGCGGCCGGCGATGTGGTCGTCGATGACCATCAGCCGGGCCGGGTTCTCCGTCAGCGACGGACGGCAGGCCAGCAGCGCCTTGGTGTAGGCATCGCGCGGCTGGTGGAAGATCTCGGCGACCGGCGCCTTCTCGCGGATCTCGCCATGGCGCATGACCACGACCTGGTCGGCGATCTCGCCCACCACGCCCAGATCGTGCGAGATGAACAGCATGCTCATCTTGTGCGTTTCCTTGAGGCGGGCGAGCAGCTCCATCACCTGACGCTGGATGGTCACATCCAGCGCGGTGGTCGGCTCGTCGGCGATCAGCAGCTTGGGGCTGCAGGCCAGCGCCACCGCGATCATCACCCGCTGCTGCTGGCCGCCGGACATCTCGTGCGGATAGCTCTTGAGCCGACGCTTGGGATCGGGGATGCCGACCTCATTGAGCAGCTCCTCGGCGCGCACCAGCGCCTGGCGGCGGCTCAGGCCGAGGTGCTTGATCAGCGGCTCCATGATCTGGTCGGCCACCGGGAACACCGGATTGAGCGAGCTCATCGGGTCCTGGAACACGCAGGCGATGTCGCGGCCGCGGATCGACTGCAGCTCCCGCAGCGAGGTCTTCAGCAGATCGCGGCCCTGGAACAGGATCTGACCGCTGCGCTCGGCGTTGTCGGGCAGCAGATTCAGGATGGACATCGCGGTCACGCTCTTGCCCGAGCCCGACTCGCCCACCAGCGCCACCGTGCTGTTCTCCGGGATGTCGAAGCTGACGCCCTTGACCGCGAGCGTGCGCTGGGTCTGGCCGTCGACCTTGCCCATGCGGAAGGCGACCTTCAGGTCTTGAATACTCAGCAACATATCAATCGTCCTTGGCGAGCCCGTGAAGGCGGCCGTCATTCCAGGCCACGCAGCTTGGGATCGAGCGCATCGCGCAATGCATCGGTGAACAGGGCGAAGGCGGTCACGAACACCGCCATGAAGCCGGTCACCGCGACCAGTTGCCACCAATAACCCAGGATCAGCTCACCCTGCGCCTCGGACAGCATCGTGCCCCAGGACACCTGGTCCACGCTCACGCCCAGACCCAGGTAGGACAGGATCACTTCGCTCTTGATGAAGCTCACCACATGCAGCGACAGCTGCACCAGCGCCACATGCGAGACGTTGGGCAGGATGTGCTTGAACATGCGCGAGCTCTTGCTGGCGCCGATGGCCTCGGCCGAGCGCACGTACTCGCGCACCGAATGCTTCATGAACTCGGCCCGCACCAGGCGATAGATGCCGGTCCAGCCCGCCAGACCCAGGATCATCACCACCGGCAGCACGCCCCGGCCGAACACCACCGCGAAGGCGAAGATCAGCAGGATGTTGGGCATCGCGGTGAAGACGTTGTAGACCCACTCCAGGAAGTCGCCGACCTTGCCGCCGTAAAAGCCCGAGAGCGCGCCCAGCACCGTGCCGATCAGCGTCGCCACCACGGCCGCCAGCAGGCCGACCATGATCGAGATCTCCGCGCCCTTGACCGCCTTGGCCAGCACATCGCGGCCCAGCCGGTCGGCACCGAACGGCAGGGTCTGCGCGCGCGGCGCTTCATCGGTCTTGTATTGCTTGGCCCGTTCGGCCCATTCGCCGTACTTGGGGGCGAGCGGGTCGATGTCGCTCAGATCGACATTCGGTCCCTTGGGTTGCTCGATCGCTCCGGCGCTTTCCGCCGGGGCCGGGCCCATGAAGGTGGGCGGTGCGTTGGGCACGCCGGTCTCGCGCTGCCAGTCGCCCGCCACCAGGCCCAGGCCTGCGGCCACCACCAGCAGCAGCGACAGGATCACCACCGCCATCGCGCCCATGCCGACCTTGTCGGACCGCAGCCGACGCCACGACGCCGCCCACACCCCCTGCGACCGTGCGCCCGACTTCACCGGCGCGCCGGCCGTCGTCATCACGCTGCTCATACCGACCACTCCCAAGAATCCAGCCTGCGCGCGCCTGTCGCCGCGCTCGAGAAAAACACGGGGCGCGTCATTTCAGCACCACCCGTGGGTCCACCAGCTTGTAGAGCAGGTCGGTGATCAGGTTGACCACCATGGTCAGCGCCGCGATGTAGATCGCGAAGGCCTGGATGACCGGATAGTCGTTGCGGTTGACCGCCAGCAGGATCTCCCGGCCCAGGCCGGGAATGGAGAAGAACACTTCCAGCAGGAAGGAGCCGACGAACACCCCGGGCAAGGCCACCGAGATGTTGGTCATGATCGGGATCATCGCGTTGCGCAGCACATGCTTGAGCAGGATGGTCTTCTCGGTCAGGCCCTTGGCCCGCGCGGTGCGCACGTACTCATGGCCGATCTCGTCCAGGAAGAAGGTGCGGTAGAGCCGGGTGTAGGGCGACAGCGCCACCGCCACCGCCACGAACACCGGCAGCGGCGCGTAGGTGGTGAGGTTGGTCCACAGGCTGTCGCTCCAGCCCTGCACCGGGAACCAGCCCAGCCGGAAGGCGAAGAAGTACTGGAACACGATCACATAGACCAGCAGCGAGACCGAGACGGCGATCGTGGTCACCATCATCACCACGCGGTCGGTCAGGCTGCCGCGCAGGTAGGCCACCGCCAGCGCGAATGGAATCGCGAGCAGCACCTCCAGCAGCAGGATCGGCAGCATCACCGTCAGCGTGGCCGGCATGCGGGTGGCGAAGAGGTTGGCGACCGATTCATTGGTCGCCCAGCTCTTGCCCCAATCGAAGGTGGCAATCTGCTTGAGGAAGATCAGCAGCTGTTCCCAGGTCGGCTTGTCCAGGCCCAGTTGCTCGCGGATGGACTGGATCTGTTCAGGGCTGGCGTTGAGGCCGCCGAGCACTTCGGCCGGATCGCCGCCAAACCATTTGAAGAGGAAGAACACCAGCAGCACGACCCCCAACAGCGTGGGAATCATTTGCCACAGGCGCCTGACGAGGTATGCCGCCATCGCTGCGGAACTCCATTCAAGCGTCGCCTCGCCCGGCGTGTGCAGGCCAAGGACAACAGACAAAAGCAAGACCCCGGACGCTTGTGACGGCCGGGGCCTGCAGATCAGCAAATCACGCGCGAGTCTACGCGAGCACAACCCGTGCCAACACCGGCATTTGCCCTGAATCCATCGAAGAAAACTGAGGATCGGGTGCGGAGGAGCCAGTCGCTTTGGTCCACAATTCGCCCCCGCAAGTCACGCACCCTCGACCAGCAGGGTTGGCGGCATGGTCAGTCGAGGTCGCGGCTTTTAGACTGAAGGTTTGATTCGCGCGCGGTCACGAGCGGCGCGCTCCTGTTTTCGAGGATGGCATCTTGATGCGACGCACACCGGCCCAGCAACGGGCCGCCGGATGGGCCCGGCTCCGCACGTTGGCGGCGACCGTGGCCGCGACCCTGACCCTGGTCCCCCTGGCCCCTGCGCGCGCCGCAGAGGGCACGTCTTCCAGCGCCGCACCGGCGGCCGCTGCGCCCAAGGTGCTGCGCTACGCCATCCGCGCCGCCGAGACCGGCTTCGATCCGGCGCAGGTCACCGATCTGTACTCGCGCAACATCACCGCCGGCATCTTCGATGCGCCGCTGCGCTTCAGCTATCTGGCGCGTCCCTATCGGCTGGAGCCGGCCGTCACCGACGGCATGCCCGAGGTGCTCGACGATGCGCGTCGCTTCGTGTTCCGCCTCAAGCAGGGCATCTATTTCGCGGACGATCCCGCGTTCAAGGGCAAGCGCCGCGAGCTCACTGCGGCGGACCTGATCTATTCGATCAAGCGCCACTACGACCCGCGCGTGAAGAGCGGCCATCTCTATCGCTTCGAAGGCGCCAAGATCCTCGGTCTGGCCGACGTGCGCGCCGAGGCCCTGAAGAACAAGACCCCGTTCGACTACGACCGCCCGGTCGAAGGCCTGCGCGCGCTGGATCGCTACACCGTCGAGCTGCGCGTGGCCAACAGCGATCCGCGCCTGCTCTATCACTTCGCCGATCCGATGGTGGGCATCGTCGCGCGGGAAGTGGTGGAGTTCTACGGCGACCGCATCATGGAACACCCGGTCGGCACCGGCGCGTGGCAACTGGCGGAATGGCGGCGCTCCTCGCGCATCGTGCTGGAGAAGAATCCCAACTTCCGCGAGCTGCGCTATCAGGAGGAAGTGCCCTCGCAAGGCCGGCCCGAGCTGATCGAAGCCGCACGTCGCCTGCAGGGCCGCAAGCTGCCGATGGTCGACCGCGTGGAGATCGCGGTGATCGAGGAAAGCCAGCCGCGTTGGCTGTCCTTCCTGCGCAAGGAATTCGACCTGCTGGATGACCTGCCGGCGGAGTTCGCGCCCATCGGCATGCCGCAGAACAAGCTGGCGCCCAACCTGGCCAAGGACGGCGTACAGGCGGTGCGCTATGAGCGGGCGGACGTGGCCATCAGCTACTTCAACATGGAAGACCCCATCGTCGGCGGCTACACGCCCGACAAGATCGCGCTGCGCCGCGCGATCGCCCTGGGCATCGACCTGGAGCAGGAAATCCGGCTGCCGCGTCGCAATCAGGCGATTCCGGCGCAGGGCATCATCTCGCCGGGCGTGACCGGCTACGACAAGCAATTCAAGTCGGAGATGAGCGAGTTCGATCGCGGCCGCGCCAAAGCCCTGCTCGATCTGTACGGCTATGTCGACAAGGACGGCGACGGCTGGCGCGACATGCCCGACGGCAGCCCGCTGGTGATCGAATACGCGACCGAGCCGGACAGCCAGAAGCGCCAGCTCTCGGAGCTGTGGCAGAAGAACATGGACGCGCTCGGCATCCGCATCCGCTTCAAGATCGCGAAGTGGCCGGAGAACCTGAAGGCCGCCAATGCCGGCAAGCTGCAGATGTGGGGCATGGGCTGGAGCGCCGACGTGCCCGATGGCGAGAACTTCCTCGGCCTGGGCTATGTGGGCAGCAAGGGCCAGTCCAACAAGGCGCGCTTCGATCTGCCGGAGTTCAACGCGCTCTACCGTCAGCAGCACGGCATGCCGGATGGCCCGGAGCGTCGTGCCGTGATGGACCGCGCCCAGCGGCTGCTGATCGCCTACATGCCCTACAAGGTGCATGTGCATCGCATCTTCACCGACATGACGCAGCCCTGGGTGGTGGGCTACGACAAGAACCTGTACCAGCGCGATTTCTATACCTATGTGGACATCGACACCCAGCTGCTGCAGCGCTCGCAAGCCCAGTGAGCCGGCTGGGCCGGCGCGCTGCGATCGACGCGATCGATCCCGCTGCGCCGGCGCCACCCGGCCCCCGCGCGTGATGGACGTCCGCACAGCCTGGCAGCGCCCGGCGCCCACTTCCACGATGTGACCTCGACAGGATCCGCGATGAACGCCTCACTCCGTGCCGTGCTCTCTCGTCGACTGCCGCCGCGCGGGTGGTGGTCCGCGCTGGCGACCGGGCGGGCGGCCACCGGGTGGATGGCGCTGTCGATGGCGCTCTCATTGACGATATCGCTTCCCGTCGCTGCGGCGGGCGCGAGCGGGGATGCAAGCCAGCATGCGACGTCGCCCTCCACCGCATCGGCCGCCCCCAAGGTGCTGCGCTTCGCGCTGCGGCAGGCGGAGACGGGTTTCGATCCGGCCAAGGTCACCGACCTTTACTCCCGGATGATCACGCCCCACATCTTCGAGGGGCTGTACGTCTACGACCATCTCGCCCGGCCGGCGCAATTGCGACCGCTGACCGCCGTCGCCGCGCCCGAGATCAGCGACGACTTCAAGACCTGGACGGTGCGGCTGAAGCCGGGCATTCGCTTCGCCGACGATCCCGCCTTCAAGGGTCAGCCGCGCGAGCTGGTCGCGGCGGACTATGTCTATTCGATCAAGCGCTTCGCGGATCCCGCGGTGAATGCGCCCTCCTGGAGCGAGGTCGAGGAACTCGGCCTGATCGGGCTGTCGGAATACCGGGCCGAGGTGCGCAAGAGCGGCAAGCCGTTCAACTATGACAAGCCGATCGAAGGCCTGAAGGCGCTGGACCGCTACACCCTGCAGTTCAAGGTGAGCGAGACCCGTCCGCGCCTGATGGAGACCTTCGCGCAGGGCGATCTCTACGGGGCTGTGGCGCGTGAGGTGATCGAGGCCTATGCCGGTGCGACGATGGAGCATCCGGTCGGCACCGGCCCGTTCCTGCTCAAGCAGTGGCGGCGCAGTTCCTTGATCGTGCTGGAGCGCAATCCCGCCTACCGCGAGCGCGTCTATGAGGAGACCGCCCATCCCGCGCCCGACGACGCCGAAGGCCAGGCGCTGCTGGCCCGCTTCAAGGGCCGTCGGCTGCCGATGGTGGATCGGGTGGAGGTCAGCGTGATCGAGGAAAACCAGCCGCGCTGGTTGTCCTTCCTCAATGGGCAGTTCAACTACATCGAGCGGGTGCCCGAAGACTTCATCAGCCAGGCGATGCCGCAGGGCCAGCTCGCGCCCAACCTCACCAAGCAGGGCATGAAGGGCTATCGCACGCTGGCCTCGGATGTGCTGTTCACCGTCTTCAACATGGAAGACCCGATCGTCGGCGGCTATTCCGCCGACAAGGTCGCGCTGCGGCGTGCCATCGGCCTGGCGATGGACGTGGGCCGCGAACTGCGGGTGGCGCGGCGCGGCCAGGCGATTCCGGCGCAATCGCTCTACATGCCCAACACCACCGGATTCAGCCCCACGTTCAAGAGCGAGATCGGTGACTACGATCCCTCACGCGCGAAGGCCTTGCTGGATCTGTATGGCTATGTCGACAAGGACGGCGATGGCTGGCGCGACCTGCCGGACGGCCAGCCGCTGGTGATCGAGAGCCTCACCACGCCGGAAGCCTTCCAGCGCCAGATCGACGAGATGTACCAGAAGAACCTGGCGGCGATCGGCGTTCGTCTGCGCTTCAAGACCGGCAAATGGCCGGAGAACCTGAAGGCGATGCGCGCGGGTCGGTTCACGATGTGGTCGCTGGCCACGTCGGCCTCCAAGCCCGATGGACAGGACTCTCTGGCCCGCATGTACAGCAGCCAGATCAACGGCCAGAACTACGCCCGCTTCAGCATGCCGGCGCTGGACCGGCTGTACGACGAGGCCAGCCATCTGCCCGACGGCCCGCAGCGCGATGCAGTGTTCCTCGAGACCAAGCGCATCGCCACCGCCTACCTGCCCTACAAATACCGCGGCCATCGCTTCATCAACGACATCGCCCGGGCTGAACTGGTCGGCTACCGTCGCGGCGCGTTCTGGCAGAACTGGTGGGAGTACGTGGACATCGCACCACCCGGCGAGCCGACCGCCTCGGCGGCGGTCGCCGCACCGGCCGGCGTTCGCGCAGCCGTCACTGCTCCCACGCTGGCGGCCGCACGGGCCGTCGCCGCTCACTAGCCTCCGCTCGACCGACGCCATGCGCCTGCCTCCGTTTCCCTCCGTGATCGGCACCTTCGCACTGGCGTGGCTCATCGCCTCGCCGGTGGCGCTTCTGCCCGCCCAGGCGGCTGTTGGATCGGCGCCCACCGCGTCCGGCACGGCGGCGAAGGTCCCGGCCTCAAGTGCCACCGCCGAGCCGTCGACGCCGGCGCCCACGCCGGCGTCCGGCGCGGCGAGCACGGCCTCGGGCCCCGACGCGTCCACCGGCGCTGCGTCCGCGGCCTCGTCCATCCCCGCCGCTGACCGCACCGACCGCGCGGATGCGCCGGAGAAGGTGCTGCGTTATGCCTTCCTGGTGGCGGAGACCGGCTTCGATCCGGCGCAACTGAGCGATCTCTATTCGCGGGTGATCACGGCCCACATCTTCGAATCGCTCTACAACTACGACTATCTGGCGCGGCCATTCAAGCTGCTGCCCAACACCGCGGCCGCGATGCCGGAGGTCTCGGACGACTTCCGCACCTGGACCATCCGCCTGCGGCCGGGCATCTACTTCGCCGAGGACGCCGCCTTCAACGGCCGGCGCCGCGAGCTGACGGCGCAGGACTATGTCTACAGCCTGAAGCGCTTCTTCGATCCTGCGGTGAAATCGCCGCTCTACTCGTCGTTCCGGCAGGAGGGCATCATCGGCCTGCAGGCGCTTCGGGACGAGGCGCTGAAGACCAAGCGGCCGTTCAACTACGACAAGCCCATCGAGGGCCTGCGCGCGCTGGATCGCTACACCCTGCAGTTCCGTCTGGAGCAGGCCCGGCCGCGCTTCCTCTACAACCTGGCCGGCGGCGACACCTATGGCGCGGTGGCGCGGGAAGTGGTGGAGCGTTATGGCGACCGGATCATGGAGCACCCGGTGGGCACCGGCCCGTTCAAGCTGGACCGCTGGCGGCGCAGCTCGCTGATCCGGCTGGTGCGCAATCCCGGCTTCCGCGAGATGCGCTACGACGCCCAGCCCAATGCCGACGATGCCGAAGGCCAGGCGCTGCTGGCGCGCTTCAACGGTCGCCGCCTGCCGATGGTGGACGCGGTGGAGATCAGCATCATTGGTGAAAGCCAGCCGCGCTGGCTGTCCTTCCTCAACCGCGAGTTCGACCTCATCTTCACCTTGCCGGAGGAATACGCGGACGTCGCCATGCCGCACGGCAAGCTCGCGCCCAACCTGGCCAAGCAAGGCATGCGGCTGCATCGCGTGCTGGCCAGCGATCGGACCATGTACTACTTCAACATGGAGGATCCGGTGGTCGGCGGCTACACGCCGGAGAAGGTCGCACTGCGTCGCGCCATCGGTCTGGCGACCGACATCGGCGCCGAGATCGCGCAGGTTCGTCATCATCAGGCGGTGCCGGCGCAGACCGTCGTCGCACCGATGACCTGGGGGTACGACGAGGCCCTCAAGACCGAGAACAGCGACTTCGATCTGGCCCGCGCCAAGGCCCTGCTGGATCTGTATGGCTATGTGGACAAGGACGGCGACGGCTGGCGTGACCTGCCCGACGGCCGGCCCCTGGTCATCGAATATGCGTCGCAGCCGGACTCTCGCTCCAAGCCCTACGACGAGATGTGGAAGCGCGACATGGACCGGCTCGGCGTGAAGCTGAAGATCCGCATGGGCCAATGGCCGGAGAACCTCAAGGCCGCGCGCGCCGGGCAATTGCAGATCTGGCAGTTGGGCTTCAACAGCTCGACGCCGGATGCGCAGCTGGGGCTGGAGCTGCTGTATGGCCCGGCGGCGGGCGGTCAGAACCTGGGCCGCTTTAAGCTGGATCGCTTCGACGAGCTGTATCGGCAGATGCTGGTGATGCCGGACGGACCGGAGCGGCTGGCGCTGCTGCGCGAGTCGCAGAAATTGCTCACCGCCTACATGCCGCAGAAGTTCCGGGTCCACCGCTATGTCACCGACATCAGCCAGCCCTGGCTGTACGGCTATCGTCGCCCCTACTTCAACCAGATGTTCTGGCAGTTTGTCGACCTTGATCCCGGGCAGCGCCCGGCCCCATGACAGCCCCTTCATCCTTATGAATTCCCGACACACGATGGGTCTGGTGCTCGCGCTGGTCGCCGTCATCAGCCTGCTGGACGGCGTCGCCGCGCTCCGTGGACTGATCTTGCCGCGCCCGGTCGATGTCTTCTATGCGGTCGTGATGGCGATCCTGTCCTACCTGTGGCTGCGACAGGATGCGCGTGAACGCCGCCAGCAAGTCGGCGCGTTGATGTCGGGCCTGGTCATCGCCTGCGCACTGATCGGCATCCCGGTGTACCTGATGCGCAGCCGCCCGGCGGGCGAGCGTCTTCGGGCGGTGGGCCGGTTCTTCGGCTTCGTGGTCGTCGCGGCGGGCCTGTCGGTGCTGGTGTCGACCCCGTTCTATCTCGCGGCACCGGCATGACGACGTCCCTCTTCCACGCCTCCTGGTCCCGCGCCTGGTCCGCGCTGGGCGGCGCGGGTGACGGCCAGACGCTGCGGGACGCGCTGCTGACGCGGTATGCCGAGCCGCCGCGCAAGTACCACACGCAGCAGCATCTCGGGGAATGCCTGGCGCTGTTCGACGAGGTCCGCGATCACGCGGCGCATCCTGCGGAAGTGGAGATGGCGCTGTGGTTCCACGACGCGATCTATGACCTGCGCGGCAGCGACAACGAGTCCCGCAGCGCGGCCTGGGCGGAGCAGGCGCTGGGGGCGGCGGGCGTGCCGCCGGACATCGCGGCGAGGGTGCGGGCACTGGTCGAGGTCACGGCCCACACGGCGGTGCCGGTCAGCGTGGATGAGCAGGTGCTGATCGACATCGACCTGGCGATCCTGGGTGCGGACGGTCCGCGCTTCGACGAGTATGAACGGCAGATCCGCGAGGAATACGCCCATGTGCCGGGCCTGATCTTCCGCCATAAGCGCAGGCAGATCCTGCAGCGCTTCCTGGACCGGCCGGTGATCTACAGCACGCCGGTGCTGCGTGAACGGTTGGAAGCGCGGGCGAGGGGGAATCTGGCGCGGGTGGTGGGCTGAGGGGCTGGGCAGCGTCGAGCGACAGCACGCCGATCACGAGGGCTGACCCCTGACTGGCACCGGTCCGGAAGGACCGCGTCTAAGGTCGCAAAGTGCGACCTTAAAGTCGCGACGCGCCCAGCGATCGGGATCCCGTCGACGCCCACATGACACCTTGACGTCATTCCCACGACACGCCCCTGCTTCCCGCGACATCCCCGTCGCGGCCGTCCCGACTCGGCGGTGCTGACACCGCAGCTTCACCGCACTGTCAAACCAGGCTCTGAAGATCGACCGGCTCGCCGCCCGCATGACCTGACCCCAGCGCGTCAGCCTGCATCCCCAGCGGCCCCCTCGACGTTCCTCAGGAGTCCCCATGCGCAAGCCCTTCGCACGCCTCGGCCGCCTCGCCGGCCTGGTGCCGTTCACCCTCGCCCTCGGTCTGAGCCTGGCCGCCCCGCTGGCCCACGCCACCGTGCTGACCTTCGACGATCTCGGCAGCGACGGCCTGGTGCCCACCAACTACGGCGGCCTGGACTGGTCGGCCAGCAGCTGGTTCCAGTACGCCGGCGAACAAGCCCCGTTCACGCCCCATTCCGGCGACCGCCGCGCCACCCTCGGCTGGGACGGCAGCGCCGACACCAGCGCCATCGGCTTCACCACCGCCAGCGTGTTCACCGGCGCCTGGTTCGCCGGCTACCAGGGCGTGACCCTGTCGATCGACCTTTACCTCGGCGGCCAGCGAGTCGGCTCGACCGCGACCCTGGACCTGAGCGACTCGCCCAGCTTCCTGTCCAGCCATTACACCGGCCTGGTCGATCGCCTGGTCTTCCGCAGCAACGATCCCGCCAACTTCGTCATGGACGACCTGAGCTTCACCAGCGCCGTGCCCGAACCCGGCACCGGCGCGCTCACCCTGGCCGGCCTCGGCGCCGTGGTGCTGCTGATGCGCCGCCGCCGCGCCGACTGAGCGCCCGACCAATCCGCGCCCCTCACGCCGAAAGGATGACCCCATGACCCAGCATTCGCAGCCCCCACGTCGCCAGTTCCTGCGCGCCGTCGCCAGCGCGGCCGGCGCCTCCGCCGCGATGACCGCCTTCCCGCCCGCGATCGCCCGCGCGCTGTCGATCGCGGCCCATCGCCGCACCGGCACGATCCAGGACGTCGAGCACATCGTGATCCTGACCCAGGAGAACCGCTCCTTCGATCACTACTTCGGCACGCTCAACGGCGTGCGCGGCTTCGGCGATCCGTTCCCGGTGCCCGTGGCCGACCGCACCGGCATCCAGGGCCGCAATGTGTGGGTGCAGCCCACCGTCGCCGGCACCGCCACACCCTTGATCGCGCCGTTCCCGCTCAACACCGCGCAGAACTTCGCCTACATGCGCGTCAGCGGCACGCCCCACTCCTGGACCGATGCGCAAGCCGCCTGGGACCACGGCCGCATGAACAGCTGGCCGAGCGCCAAGCAGAACCATTCGATGGGCCACTACCAGGAAGCGGACCTGCCCTTCCAGTTTGCGCTGGCCAATGCCTTCACCCTGTGCGACCACTACCACTGCGCGACCCAGACCGGCACCAACACCAACCGGCTGTTCCTGTGGACCGGCACCAACGATCCGCTGCGCAAGGGCAACGGCCCGTCCACCGACAACAGCCACGACTGGTTCAATCCGAATCCGGCCGATGACTACACCTGGACCACCTATCCGGAGCGCCTGCAGGCCGCGGGCGTGAGCTGGCAGGTCTACCAGAACATGGACGACAACTTCACCGACAACTCGCTGGCCGGCTTCAAGGCCTTCCGCGATGGTTGGTACCAGCGTCCCGGCTATTCCCAAGTGCTCAAGGACCGCGGCATCTCCACCCGCGATCTGGACCTGCTCAAGGCCGACGTGCTGAACAACCGCCTGCCGCAGGTCTCCTGGGTGGTCGCGACCGCCGAAGGCTCCGAGCATCCCGGCCCGTCGAGCCCGGCGCAGGGCGCGGACTACACCGCCAAAGTGCTGGAGGCGCTGACCGCCAATCCGGAGGTCTGGAGCAAGACCGTCCTGTTCATCAACTTCGATGAGAACGACGGCTTCTTCGACCACCTGCCGCCGCCGGCCGCACCGTCGTATGTGACCTGGGATGCGAATCCGGCCAAGGCCGTGCTGGCCGGGGCCTCGACGGTCGACACCACCGGGGAATACCACGAGATCCTCAACGGCTCCTCGCCCACCTACCTGCATCGCAACTACGGCATGGGACCGCGGGTGCCGATGTATGTGGTGTCGCCCTGGAGCAAGGGCGGCTGGGTCAATTCCCAGGTCGCGGACCACACCTCGGTGCTGCGCTTCGTCGAGGCCCGCTTCGGCGTGATGGAGCCCAACATCAGCGCCTGGCGCCGCGCGGTGGCGGGCGATCTGACCTCCTGCTTCAACTTCGCCGATCCGGAAGACAGCGAGTTCTTCTCCCGCCTGCCGACCACCGTGGCCCTGGCCAACCGCGCTCGCGCGCTGCCCAGCACGTCCACGCCTCCGGTGCCGGCCAGCCTGCAACTGCCGCGTCAGCAGGCCGGCGTGCGGCCGGCGCGCCCGCTGCCGTATGACCTGCAGACCCGCGCCCGCATCACGCCGAATGCGACGCTCGGCGCGACGCAGGTCGAGCTCAGCTTCGAGAACACCGGCCGCGCCGCCGCCGTCTTCCATGTCTACGACCGGCTGCGTCTGGCGGAGATTCCGCGCCGCTACACCGTCGAGGCCGGCAAGCAGCTGACCGGCAGCTGGACGCCATCGGCCTCCGGCGCCTACGACCTGTGGGTGCTGGGCCCGAACGGCTTCCATCGCCACATCGCCGGCAATGCGCGCCGCGCGGCGGCGGCCGGTCAGCCCAATCCGGAAGTCAGCGCCAAGGCCGACGCCACCACCGGCGAGCTGGTGCTCACCCTGACCAACACCGGACCGGTCGCCACCACCTTCACGCTGGTGCACAACAAGTACCGCCAGGTGCCGGCGCAATCGGTCGCGGTGCCGGCGCGCAGCAGCAGCGTGCTGCGCATCCCGGTGGCCACCAGCGCCCATTGGTATGACGTGTCGCTGCGTGTCACCGGTCAGGGGGACTTCCTCCGCCGCTTCGCCGGCCACATCGAGACCGGTGCCCCGTCGGTCAGCGATCCGGCGATGGAAGGCGTCGCTCTGGCCGACCAATACCGCGTCCAGGGCTGATCGGCTGACCCGCCCACGGCCCCTGCCCGCCGATGCGGTGCGCAGGGGCCGCGTCGTTTCCGCTGGCAGCGCACGGGCACGGCACGCCCCTCGCACCACTCGTCCGACCGGGCCGGGTCGCGCGGCGGCCAGGGCTACACTGCCCGCCATGTCCATGCCGCCCCGCCGAGGAGCGATCCCGGCATCCGGCCGTGCGCGACGGCCCGCGACGGGCCCGACCCGCGCCTAGTCGCCGCCGCCGGATGTTCAGGCTCCCCCGCATCTCCTTTCGTCAGATCCTGCTGATCGGCTTCCTGCTGATCGCGGGTCTGCTCGCTGCCGCTTCGCTGGGCGGTTTGCTGACGCTCGAACGCCTGACCTCGCAGGGCCGTGAAGCCATCCTGCGGGCCGCCCGCATGAGCGGCGAGGTGCAGCAACTGGCCGAGCGCAGCATCGGCATGGAACGCGCCGCGCGGCAGTACCTGGTGCTGGAAGACAAGAGCCTGCGCCAGCGCTTCGAAGACGATGCCCATGATGCGGAACGCCTGCTGCGCCAACTGCGCGCGCAGCCGCTCGATCCGGCGCCGGTCGATGCCTGGCAGGCCAAGCTGCAGGACATCCGCGCGCTGCTGGACACCGCCACCCGCGGCGGTCCCGCGCGCCGCCGCGAAGCCGACCTGACCGCGCGCTTCCGCGATCTCAGCGCGCTCACCACCCAGTTGGCCGACAACGTGCGCCAGCACACCCAGGCCAGCAACGGCTCGCTGCAGGATCAGCTCGAAAACGGCCGGGTGAAGCTGGGCCAGCAGGTGCTGGGCGCGATCGGCCTGTCGGTGCTGCTGGCATTGACCTTCGGCATCTGGCTGACCCGCCCGCTGCGCCGGCTGGAGCATGCGATCGTCGGGCTGGGCGAAAACCGTCTGGACGAGCCCATCGAGATTCCCGGCCCGGAAGATTTGCGCTCGCTCGGTCAGCGCCTGGACTGGCTGCGGCTGCGGCTCGGCGAACTGGACGCGGACAAGGCCCGCTTCCTGCGCCATGTGTCGCATGAGCTGAAGACACCGCTGGCGGCGCTGCGCGAAGGTGTGGCGCTGCTGGAAGACGAGGTCGCCGGCACGCTCACCGCCAAGCAGCGCGAGGTCACCCGCATCCTGCGCGACAACACGGCCGTGCTGCAGCGCCAGATCGAGGACCTGCTGCGCTTCAACGCCGCCGCGTTCGAAGCCCGCCGACTGGACCGCCAACCCACCGAGCTGGCCGCGCTGATCCGGGACACCGTCGACAGCCAGCGGCTGCAGTGGCAGGCGCGGGATCTGCACATCGACATCACCGGCGGGCCGATGCCGGCGGCGGTCGATCCCACCAAGCTGGGGGTCGCGCTGGGCAATCTGCTGTCGAACGCGATACGCTTCGCCCCGCCGCGCGGAGGCATTCACTTTGCCTTGTCGCGTCAGGACGGCGACCTGCTGATCGACCTGACCGACGAAGGCCCCGGCGTGGCGCCGGCCGACCGCGACCGGATCTTCGAGCCCTTCTTCCGCGGTGAGCGGCAGCCCGAGGACGCGATGCGCGGCACCGGCATCGGCCTGTCCATCGTCAACGAATACATCGCCGCGCATGGCGGGCAGATCGAGCTGCTGCCGTCCGAGCGCGGCGCCCACTTCAGAATCCGACTGCCTTCCGCCCATCCCAAGCTCCCCGCCGTGACGTCCTGAGGTCCGTGTCTCCCATGCAGTGCACTTCGTCCGCTCCGTCCGCTCCGTCCGCTCGATCGGCTTCGCTCGACTCGTCCGCGCCAGTCGCCCCAGGCCGAGGCCCTCGCCTGAGCGCCGTCGCGGCGATGGCCGCCGGCCTGCTGCTCGTCGTCGGCTGCGCGCCCGTGCCGCCGAGGACCATCATTCGCGAGATCCACCGCGAGGTACCGGTCGAAGTCCCCGTGGTGCAGCCCGCCGACGCCGCGGCGCGCAGCCTGCTGGCCTATCACGAGCGGCTGCGCCAGTTGCCGGCGGCCGAGCTGCAAGTGGAAGTCGCTCCGCGTGACGATGCCTCGCTGGCGCCGCCCGCCGCCGTGCCGCTCGCCCTGGCGCTGATGACCAGCCATGCACCCGGCGAGCTGGGCCGCGCGCAGTCGCTGCTGGATCAGGTCCTGCGCGACAACCGCGCGCCGGAATGGCGCCCGCTGGCGCTGCTGCTGGCGGACCGGCTCGCCGAGCAGCGCCGCCTGGAAGACCTGCTCGACAAACAGAACCAGCAGACCCGCGACGTGCAGCGCCGGCTGGATCAATCCAATCAGAAATTGGAAGCGCTCAAGGCGATCGAGCGCAGCCTGAATGCGCCGCGCTCCGGCACACCGCCCACACCGGCGGCCGGTGCCAGCGCTGGCGGGACCAACAAGCCATGAACGCGCCGGTGAAAAGCGCCGCCGCGCCGATGCCGGGCGTGAGCGGCGCCAGGCTGCTGCTGGTCGATGACGACGCCGACCTGCTGAAGCTGCTGTCGATGCGGCTGGAGGCGGCCGGTTATGACGTCACCGCCGTCGGCAGCGCCGAGGCCGCGCTCACCCAACTGGCGGTGCAACGACCGGCGCTGGTGCTGAGCGATGTGCAACTGCCCGGCATCGACGGCCTCGCGCTCTTCGATGCGATCCGGGAACGACATCCCGCGCTGCCGGTCATCCTGCTCACCGCGCACGGCACGATTCCGGATGCGGTCGCCGCCACCGCGCGCGGCGTCTACACCTATCTGACCAAGCCCTTCGATGGCCGGGCGCTGCTGGACACGATCGCCCAGGCGCTGGCGCTGACCGCGCCGCAAAGCCTGGCCCAGGCCGATGGCGGGGATTCGGCCTGGCGCGATGCCATCGTCAGCCGCTCCAATGTCATGGCCGAAGTGCTGGCGGAGGCCAAGCTGGTGGCGTCCTCGCAGGCCAGCGTGCTGATCCGCGGCGAGAGCGGCAGCGGCAAGGAGCTGCTGGCGCGCGCCATCCATGCGGCCAGCCCGCGTGCGGATCGCCCGTTCGTCGCGGTGAACTGCGGCGCGATTCCGGAGCCGCTGCTGGAATCGGAGCTGTTCGGCCATGTGAAGGGCGCCTTCACCGGCGCGCTCAGCAATCATCGCGGCCTGTTTCAGGCCGCCGATGGCGGCACCTTGCTGCTCGACGAGATCGGCGACATGCCGCTGCCGCTGCAGGTCAAGCTGCTGCGGGTGCTGCAGGAACATCAGGTGCGGCCGGTCGGCGCGAATGCGTCGGTGCCGGTGGATGTGCGCATCCTGTCGGCCACCCACCGCGACCTGGATGCGGCGATGGCGGAAGGCCAGTTCCGCGAGGATCTCTATTACCGGCTCAATGTCGTCAGCCTGACCCTGCCCAGCCTGACCGACCGGCGTGAAGACATCCCGCTGCTGGCGCAGCATTTCCTGAATCGGCTGGCCACCAAATACGACAAGCGGCTCAACGGCTTCGCGCCCGACGCGCTCAAGGCCTTGAGCATGGCCAGCTGGCCGGGCAATGTGCGCCAGCTTCACAACGTGGTCGAGCAGGTCAGCGCGCTGGCCACGTCGCCGCTGATTCCGCTCTCGCTGGTGCAGCGCGCCCTGCGCTCGCCCAGCATGGAAGTGCTGAACTATGCGCAGGCCCGCGAACGCTTCGAGCGCGAATACCTGGTCGGGCTGCTCAAGCTCACCGATGGCAATGTGGCCGATGCGGCCCGGCTGGCCGATCGCAACCGCACCGAGTTCTATCGGCTGCTGCAGCGCAACGGTCTGAACCCCGGACTTTTCCGCTCGGATGGGCCTGTCGCCGAATAGCGACAAGAAATTTCCCTTTGAAATCAATCACTTGGGAAAGACTGGCGGCAAGTTGTCGCCGAGCGGCGACAGGTTGAGCACCAAAAACTACCGATGGCATCGGTAAGTTGTTGATTTCATTGGATTTCTCGGTGTGGCACAAGGCTTGCAATACAGCCTGCACATGCGACACCACCTCCACCCTTCCCCGCGCAATGCGACCCAGGTCCTGGGGCCGCTTCTGGGGCTGCTGCTCGCGCTCAACGGCGCAGCCGCCCAGGCTTTCGGCTTCGAGGATGTGGCGCAACGCGCCCAGCAACTGGCGGCCCAGCCTTATGCGCCGTCCACCGCCCGCCTGCCTGCCGAGCTGAAGAACCTCGACTACGACCAGGCCCGCGACATCCGCTTCAAGCCCGCGCGCGCGCTGTGGCGTCAGGAAAAGCTGCCGTTCGAAACCATGTTCTTCCACCTGGGTCATTACCAGACCGAGGCGGTGCGAATCAATGAAGTGGTGAACGGCCAGGCCCGTCCGATCCCGTTCCGCAAGGACGATTTCGACTACGGCAAGAACAAGCTCTCGCCGCAAGGCTGGGGCGACATCGGTTATGCCGGCTTCCGGGTGCATTACCCGCTGAACAACCCGCAATACAAGGATGAGCTGCTGGTCTTCCAGGGCGCGAGCTACTTCCGTGCGCTGGGCGCGGGCCAGCATTACGGCCTGTCGGCGCGCGGCCTGGCGATCGACACCGTCGGCGGGAAGGGCGAGGAATTCCCGCGCTTCACCGACTTCTGGATCGAGCGGCCCGCCAACGATGGCAAGACCCTGACCATCCACGCGCTGCTGGACTCGGCCAGCGCCACCGGCGCTTATCAATTCCTGGTGCGCCCGGGCGCCGAGACCGTCATCGATGTGAAGGCGCGGGTGTTCCTGCGCCGCCCGGTGGCCACCCTGGCGCTGGCGCCGCTGACCAGCATGTACCTGTTCGGCGAGAACCAGCCGCAGCTGGGGGACTTCCGTCCCGAGGTGCATGACTCCGACGGCCTGATGATCGCCAGCAGCACCGGCGAATGGATCTGGCGTCCGCTGATCAATCCCAAGGGCACCTTCACCACCTCGTTCAGCCTGCCGGGCCTGCGTGGCTTCGGCCTGATGCAGCGCGACCGCCAGTTCGCCAACTATGAAGACGTCGAAGCCCGCTACGACAAGCGGCCCTCGACCTGGATCGAGCCGCTGAGCGACTGGGGCCCGGGCCGCGTGGAGCTGATGCAGCTGCACACGCCGGACGAGACCCACGACAACATCGTCGCCTACTGGGTGCCGGCCAAGCAGCCGGCGCCGGGACAGCCGCTGGACTTCGGCTACCGGCTGCGCCAGCAGGGCGACGCGCCCCAGCAGCGCCCGCCCGGCGCCTGGGCCACCCAGACCCGCACCGGCTACAGCTACGCGAAGCTGGACAAGGACGAGTCGCAATTCATCGTCGACTTCGAAGGTCCCTCGCTGAAGGCGCTGCCGGCTGACGCCAAGGTCGTCGCCCGGCTCAGCACCGATGGCAACGGCCAGGTGACCGAAGCCAATGCCTATCCCAATCCGGCCACTGGCGGCTGGCGGATGACCGCCCGCGTCAAGCAACTCCGCCCCGGGCAGTCGACCGAGCTGCGCGGATTCCTTCAACACGAATCGAACGTTCTGACGGAAACATGGAGCCTCATTCTTCCTCCCCAATGATCGCCGGCGCCTCTGGCCCGACGGGTGCCAGCGCCCCGCGCATCCTGCGCGGCGCCATGGTGCCTCGCCCATGGTTCAGCCAGGCCCCGATCGATCACGCCTTGCCGCCGGCTTCCGAGCCGGCGCCCTGGGAACGCGCCGCCCGCCGTCGGCGCCAGGCCCTGATGCTCTGCATCGCGGCCGCCACCACGCTGGCCACCGGCGTGATGCTGCACACGCAGGGTGGATGGGCCTCTCCCGGCCTGCCGCTGCTGCTGCAGAGCCTGCATCTGGGCCTGTTCGTGCTGCTGTTCGCGTGGGTCAGCGCCGGCTGCGTCACCGCAGTGATGGGCTTCTGGGTGATGCTGCGTGGCGATCGCCATGCGCTGTCCGCCGCCGATGCCGATCAACGTCCGATCGGCGCCGATGCCCGCACCGCGCTGGTCATGCCGATCTGCAATGAGGATGTGGCGACCGTCTTCGCCGGCCTGCGGGCCAGCTGCGAATCGCTGGCCGCCGAAGGCGCGCTGCGGCTGTTCGATGTCTACATCCTGTCCGACAGCAGCGATCCGGAATGCCGCACCGCCGAGCTGGCCGCCTGGGCCGAGCTGCGCGAGCAGTTCGCCGGCCAGGGCCGCATCCACTATCGCTGGCGTCAGCGTCGGGTGAAGAAGAAGGCCGGCAACGTGGCCGACTTCTGCCGCCGCTGGGGTCGCAACTACCGCTACATGGTGGTGCTGGACGCCGACAGCGTGATGAGCGGCGACTGCCTGATCCGCCTGGTGCGGCTGATGGAAGCCAATCCGCGTTGCGGCATCCTGCAGGCCGCCAACCAGGTCTGCGGCCACGACACGCTGCATGCCCGCGCACAGCAGTTCGCCAGCCGCGTCACCGGTCGCCTGTTCGCCGCCGGCATGCAGTACTGGCAGCTGGGCGAAGCGCATTACTGGGGCCACAACGCGATCATCCGCGTCGAGCCCTTCATGAAGCATTGCGCGCTGGCGCCGCTGAATGGCCGCGACATCCTGTCGCATGACTTCGTCGAAGCTGCGCTGATGCGTCGCGCCGGCTATCACGTGTGGCTGGTGCATGACCTGATCGGCAGCTATGAACAGCAACCGCCGCATCTGCTGGCCGAGCTGCAACGCGACCGCCGCTGGTGTCAGGGCAACATCCAGAACGCCCGACTGATCGTCGAGCCCGGCCTGCACGCCGTGCACCGCGGCATGCTGATCACCGGGGCGCTGTCCTACCTGGCCGCGCCGCTGTGGCTGCTGTATGTGAGCCTGGGCGTGGTGATGTGGAATGTGGGCGGCAACGACAGCTTCCATCCCTTCACCGCCGATGGCCAACTGGCGCCCGGCATCCTGGCGCTGTGGCTGGGCACCATCGGCATGCTGACGCTGCCCCGCGTGCTGGCGCTGACCGCCGTGGTGTTGCGTGGCGAGCAAGGCCAGTACGGCGGCGTGCTGGGCCTGATGGCCAGCAGCGTGGCGGAAGCGACGATGGCCCTGCTGCAAGCGCCGCTGCGCATGGTCGGCCACAGCCTGTTCTGCCTGGCCGCGCTGACCGGCATGAAGCTGGAATGGAAGTCGCCCCCGCGGGCCGCCGAGGACGTGTCCTGGTCGCAAGCCTTCGCGACCTTCGGCCGGCCGATGCTGTTCGCGCTGAGCCTGGCGATGGTGCTGGCGTTGCTGCGTCCGTCGACCCTGATCTGGATCGCGCCGATCGCCTTGCCGCTGATCCTGGCCGCGCCGATCACCGTCTATTCCAGCCGTGCTGCGCTGGGCGCCCGACTGCGTCGCGCCGGTCTGCTGCTGATCCCTGAGGAACAGCGGCCGCCGACGGTGCTGCGTCAAGCCTGGGCCTACGGTCAGCAAAGCCGTCAGTTGCCGGGTTGGTCCGAGCTGCTGTCCAGCCGTCGACTGCTGGAGCTGGCCTGCCAGGCCATGGGCCGACGCGACACCGGCCGCGGCCTGCGCGCCGAAGTGCGGGGTCTGCATCTGGACCACATCGCGACCGTCCCTGGCGCGCTGGACACGCTGGCCGCCAACGAGCGCATGCGCTTCCTGAGCGAGCCCGGCCATCTGCGCCGCCTGAGCGATATGCAAGCCGCCTGAGGCCTCGTCTTCCGACGCCAGCGTGAGGCTGGCGTCCACCGAGGGCTCCGAAGCGCGGGCTGAGGCGTGTCAAAACGCCCAGCCCGCGCGCCTTTTGGGGGTCACGCGGTCGAACGGTTCAAGCGTCGTCCCAAACGATGAAGACGGCGCGTGCTCACGGCCTCAGCAAGGCAAATCGTGCAGCCGCGATGGCGAGCGCAAGGTGCCCGCCGAAGCCCGGCGTCACGGCCGTACCGCTGGCGTCTCGACCCGCAGCCCGGCCGCGCGCTGCATGAGGTAGAGCTCCACCTGCGTCAGCGCCTCTTCGTTCAACGGCGCCGCGCGCACGCCGGTCGTGCAGTTGCGAAGCCGGCGCTGCAGCGAGCCCATGCCCTGCCATTCGAGCCGATAGATCGGATAGCCCGTCGCCAGTCCGGAGGGAATGGTGGCGCCCGCCAGCCGCTGGCCCGCGCGGGCCTCATGGCATTGGGCGCAGGACAGGTTCAGCTGCCCCATGCGCTGCCGATACAAGGCCTCCCCCGCTTGGCGCCACTCGTCCAGCCGAGCGTCTTGCGGCGGCGCAATCGGCAGACCGCGCGACTGCTGCCCGATGTAGGCGGAGAGCGCCAGCAATGCCTCGCTCTCCGAAGTCCAGGCAGGCTGGTCCTGATGCTCGGTACGGCAGCGATTGATCTGCTGGCTGAGGGTGACCGGCCGCTTCAGCGGCTCCGAGAACGACGGATAGCGCGCCGCCACGCCGGCCATGCCCGTCGCATGGCAGCCCACGCAGGCAGGGCGGCCGTTGGGTGGTTCCGCTTTCCAGTGCGTGGCGCCGTTGGCGCTCCAGAGCAGCGCCGGATTCTGCGCATCGTCGCGCTGCATCGCCTGCAGGGCCGGCGTCATGACATCGAAGCCGGACCGAGACGCCATCGGCGTGTCGTCACGGCCCGCGCCGAGCAGCAGCGGCAGCGGCAGCAACAGCAGCCAGGCCCGCATCAGCTCACCTCCAGGCGACGCTCTTCCTGATGCACGAAGCCCTGGTCGCCCTCCCAGCGAAAGACCACCGGCCCACTGCGCTCCGCGCGCAGCGAAAACGACAGATACGGATTCGCGGCAATGGCCGGATAGAGCGACACCTGCAGCACCCGCTCGCCCAGATACAGGCATTCGAAGCGGCGCAGGATGTTGCGCGGCACGACCTGACCCCGGTCATCGGCGCGGTAGCCGGTCTCCATCGGATGGGCGATCAGCCATTGCACCTCGACGATCTCGCCGGCGCGGGCGCGCTCCGGCAGGGTGATGCGGGTCTGCGCCATGGTCAGCCGCCTTCCACGCAGGCCGCGAGGGTCACCACCACATCGACCCGCTGCGATCGCCAGCGTCCGTCGGCGGTCTGGGCGACCGCCACCAGTTGCTGACTGGTGGCCAGGCGAATGCGCGTGGCCAGGCGCGCCGCACCCGACCTGGGTCCGAATTCGGCCTGGATGACTTCACGCTGCGGATTCAATTCATTGAACAGCGCCATCACCCGCGCCGGCTCGGCCATCGACAGGGTGACCGGCACCGCATTGCCGTTTTCGATCAGCGGGGCGATGTCGATGACCAGCCCGCCGGCCTCCGGCGTGACGCCGCCGGTGAAGGCCAGCACCGCGCGCTCCAGCGTCGCGCGGTCGGCCCAGGCCGGACGCGGCAACAGCAGCGCACCGACACCGGCCTGCAGCACCAAGCGGCGTGTCGGGTCACGCCGCTCAGATGCCGTCACGGCGAGCGGTGAGGCGACTTGCCCGTTCGGCGATGACATGCGGCCGCCGGTCATTTGAGCGTCCTCAGGTAGGCCACCACGTCTTCGATCTGCTGCGCGGTCAGCACCGGCTTGCCCTCGAATTCAGCGGCGACGCGGTTCAGGCCGGCATCCGGACCGGCGCGGTAGTAGGCGGGCATCACCGTCTCGGGATTCACCCGGTGCGGCGCCACCAGCCGCAGGCGCAACTGGCCCGCATCCAGCCGCTGGCCGACGCCCTGCAGGTCCGGCGCCAGATTCCCTTGCTGGCGCTCCTCCGGAATCGGCGCGGCATGGCACAGCAGGCACAGGCCCTGCGAGCGGCTGGCCACCAGCGCGCGGCCACGGGCCGCGTCGCCGGTCAGGCCGCCCAGGGGCGCCGGGATCGCATCGCCCGTCACCTGGAAAGGCAGCAGCACGCTGCCCGCCAGCAACAGGTCGGCGAGGCCCATGAGACGACCGCCCCGCCCGCTCAGGCCGCGCGCGGCTTGAGCGTGTGCTTGGACAGCGGCAGGTCGCGGATGCGCTGGCCGGTGGCCGCGAAGATCGCGTTCAGCACCGCCGGCGCCGCCACGGCGATCGTCGGCTCGCCCACCCCGCCCCAGAAACCGCCGGACGGCATCACCAGCGTCTCGACCTGCGGCATGTGCTCCATCTTCACCACCGGATAGGTGTGGAAGTTGTCCTGCTGAACGCGGCCGTCCTTCACCGTGATCTCACCGAACAGCGCAGCCGACAGCCCGTACACGAACGAGCCTTCCACCTGCGCCTGGATCTGCTGCGGATTGACCGCATGGCCGGGATCGGTCGCGGCCACGATGCGGTGGATCTTGAGCGTGCCGTCCGCCGCCACCGAGACCTCGGCGCAGGCCGCGACATAGCTGCCGAAGCCCATGATCTGGGCCAGGCCCAGGTGATGGCCCTTCGGAAGCGGCTTGCCCCAACCGGCCTTCTCCGCGGCGGCATTCAGCACCGCCAGATGGCGAGGCGACTTGGCCAGCAGCTCGCGCCGCAGTTCCAGCGGATCGCGCCGGGTGGCATGGGCGATCTCGTCGATGAAGCTCTCGACGTAGATGGCGTTCTGGTTGAGGTTCACCCCGCGCCAGAAGCCGGGCGGCACCGGCGGGTTGCGCATCGCATGATCGATCAGCAGGTTCGGCACGCTGTAGCCGAACGCGCCTTCGGTGCCGCCGTCGCTGAGGCCCTGGAAGACCACCGGATCGACGCCGTTCTTGATGTTCTGCGGAAAGATGCCCGCCAGGATGGACTGGCCGGAGATCCGCATGTGCAGCGCCTGCAGCTTGCCCTGCGCGTCCAGGCCCGCGGTCAGCTTGCACTGGGTGATCGGGTGATAGCGGCCGTGGAGCATGTCCTCCTCACGGCTCCAGATCAGCTTCACCGGCACGCCCGGCATGGCCTTGGCGATCGCCACCACCTGGCGCACCCAGTCCTGCACCGCGCCGCGTCGGCCGAAGCCGCCGCCCAGATGCAGCTTGTAGACCTCGCATTGCGCGGGCGGCAGGCCCGCCGCTTCGGACGCCGCGGCCAGCGCCGCCTCGCCGTTTTGGGTCGGCGTCCAGACCTCGCAACGCTGTGGCGTCCAACGCGCGGTGGCGTTCATCGTCTCCATCGTGGCGTGGTTCTGGAACGGATAGCTGTAGGTCGCCTCGATCCGTCGCGCCGCTCCGTTCAGCCCCGCCTTGGGATCGCCCTGGCGCTGGCCCAGGGCGGCCTCCTCCGCGTCCAGACCGGCCTTGAGCATGGCGGCGATCTGGTCGCTGTCGAGCTTGGCATTCGGGCCTTCGTCCCATTCGATCGGCAGCGCGTCGAGGGCGGTCTTGGCTCGCCACCAGGTGTCAGCGACCACCGCCACCGCGCTGTCGCCCACCTGCAGGACCTGCTTCACGCCGGGCTTGCCGGCGATGGCCGCCGCATCGAAGCGCTTGACCTTGCCGCCGAAGACGGGGCAATCCTTGATCGCCGCATTGAGCATGCCGGGCAGGCGCAGGTCCATGCCGTAGACCTGGCTGCCATCGAGCTTGCCGCGCGTGTCCAGCCGTTGGTAGGGCTGGCCGGCGAGGCGCCAGGTCTTGGGATCCTTCAGCGCGGGATCTGCGGGCGGCGTGAGCTTGGCGGCGGCGGCGGCCAGCGGGCCGTAGGTCGTCGTGCGGCCGCTCGGCATGTGGCGGATCTGGCCGTTGGCGGTGGCCAGCTCGGCCATCGGCACCTTCCATTGATCCGCCGCGGCCTGCATCAGCATCAGTCGCGCCGCCGCGCCACCCTTGCGCATGTAATCGTGGGATTCGCGCACGCCACGGCTGCCGCCGGTCGAGAAGCTGCCCCAGACGCGATTGCGTGCGAGGTTCTGGCCAGGGGTCGGGTATTCGGTGCGGACCTTGCTCCAGTCGCAGTCCAGCTCTTCGGCGACCAACTGCGCGAGGCCGGTGAGCGTGCCCTGGCCCATCTCGGAGCGGGCGATGCGGATGATCACCGCATCATCCGGCTGCACCACCACCCAGGCATTGATCTCCGGCGTGCCGCTGGTCGCGCCCGGCGCGGCCGTGGCGGCGGAGACGGGCGTGGCATCGGCCGGCGCGGTCAGGCCCGGGACATGGAAGGACAGCATCAGGCCGCCGGCCGCCGCTGCCGAGCTCTGCAGGAAGAAGCGCCGCGACGGCGCGCGCGGAGCGGCCGGGTCGGAGGCGGCGATGGATGCGTCCATCGAATCGGACGGGGTCGGGTCTTGCGTCAGTTCGCGCGGCGCGTTCATGCTTCGCTCCCGTTGGCGTCCAGCAGACGAATGGCGATGGATTTGCGCGGCACCTGGCCCGCGGCCAGATGGATCGCGGCGCGCACCCGGTTGTAGGTGCCGCAGCGGCAGATGTTGGTGATGGCCGCATCGATGTCGGCATCGGTGGGCTTGGGTTTCTCTTTCAGCAGGGCCGCGGCGGCCATGATCATGCCGCTCTGGCAGAAGCCGCACTGGGGCACGTCCAGCTTCAACCAGGCCTGCTGGACCGGATGGCTGGCTTGCGGCGACAGGCCTTCGATGGTGGTGATCTTGTCCGTCGGCGCGACGGAGGAGAGCGGCCGCACGCAACTTCGGACCGCCTCGCCATTCAGATGCACGGTGCAGGCGCCACACTGGGCGAGACCGCAGCCGTACTTGGTACCCGTCAGGCCGAGCTGCTCTCGCAGCGCCCAAAGCAACGGGGTGTCGCCATCGGCGTCCACCTCGACCGTTTTGCCATTCACCTGCAATTGCGTCATCGCCTGGCTCCCTGCGTGGTTCTGTGCGCGGGCAAGCTTATCAACAAGGCGTCAAGTCGGCGTACGGGAAATCCGAAGGTCCGACGCAGGATCAGGGCCATCGTCCAAGTCGTTGGGACCTGCCGGCTCCAGCGGGATGCGCAGCCCTCGCCAAGTCAGGCTGGCTCAGGCCCGACGCTCAGCCATAGGCATAGAAGAGCGCGGCAAAGAAGTGACACACGCTGCCGCCGAGCACGAACAGGTGCCAGACGAAATGGGCATAGCGCACCTTGTTGTCCAGCAGGAAGACCACCGCGCCCAGGGTGTAGCTCAAGCCGCCCGCGACCAGCAGCGCAAGGCCGGGGCCGGGCGTGCGCTCCACCAGCGGCCCGATCGCCAGCACCACCACCCACCCCATCGCGAGATAGAGCCCGGTCGAGACCAGCGGATGGCGCAGGCGGTTGAGCAGCTTGATGGTCACGCCAAAGGCGGCGGCCGCCCAGACGGCGATCAGCAAGGTCACGCCCGGACCGGTGTGCAGCACGCCCAGGGTGAACGGCGTGTAGCTGCCGGCGATGAAGACATAGATCGCCGCATGGTCCAGCCGCATCAGCCAGGCCTTGAGGCGGCCATTGGCCAGTCGGGCAGGCAGCGCGTGATAGAGCGTGGAGATCCCGTAGAGCAGGATCCCGGTGGAGGCGAAGATCGCCGCCGCCACCACGTCGGTCAGGCTGCCATGCCCCATGGCGCGGCTGACCAGGATCGGCAGCGCAGCGATCGCCAGCAGCGTGCCCAGCCCGTGACTGATCGCATTGGCGATCTCCTCGCCGAGCGTCTGAGGGCGGTCGAGGGCCACGGTCGAACGGGCGGTGGGGGTCAGGTCAGTCATGCGGGCAACTCCTTGCCGCCGACTGTAGGCCGAATCGACCTGGCCGCCTGCGGCATCCAGGGTCCTCATGCGTCGGGATTGATCGCTTCAGGCTACCCGTGGGCGAGGGTCGGAGCGCGGTGGTCGTCCCTGTGAGCGCCGACGTCGCCCTTGTCCCATGCAGCACCTGAAAGCAGGGGACACCGCGATGTCAGTGGAGGGGACACAGCTGATCAATCACCCGCCCCCGGCCCGCTCGACTCGCCATCCCGCACTTGAGGGATTCGGCGCAGGGCGATGCCCGCCATTGGCGCGCGCCATTCGCCGGATTGAATCGTGAATGCCGTCATTCGAAATCGAATGGCGCGACGAAACTGGGCAAAGGAAGTGACACAAATTGTCGCTCTCTGACAAAACGCGACCCGGCCGCCATCGTCATATCGCACAACCGATTCACAAGCGGGGGGTTCTCGTCGGCCAAAGCGACGATTCCCGTCATTCCACGCCCAAATGTGACAGATGGAAACCGGCACGTTCTCTGCTTGAACGAGGCCCAAGTACACCGGGACGAGGCTGTCGCGCGCCTGGTGGAGTCTCCTTCTCTCGCACCCGCAGGAGCGCAATGCGCCACACCCCTTCCCAGGCTGAACCGACGTCGGCCTGCCCCCTTCCGAGGACTCTGTGGAGTCTCATGTTCGGCGCCGTGGTCGCCGTGAGCGCCGCCGGCGTGCTGACCGCCTGCGGCGGTGGATCCTCGTCCGGCGGTTCGACCGATACCCAGCCGGTCGCAGGCACGCCCGCGCCGTCGCCGACGCCTTCGTCGCCCGTGGGCGGCACGGATGAGCCCGAGCTGCCGCCTCCGGCGCCGACGCCGCCCTCGCTGCCGACCGGCACCGGCTCGGCCGCGCCGGCACTGCCGCCGTCGCTGCAGTTGCCGTCCGGCGTGGACCTGAGCAAGCCGGGCGCTGCGGTCAAGGTGGTCAAGGCCACCGCGAGCGCATCGGAGAACAACAACAACGGTCCGGACAAGGCCATCGATGGCAGCCTGACCACCCGGTGGGCCAGCAATCAGGACGACAAGGCCTGGATCCAGTTCGACTTCGGCGCCAAGACCCCGCTCGGCTACATGAAGCTGACCTGGGAGAACGCCTACGGCAAGGAATATGCGCTGCAGGTCTCCGATGACGGCGAGACCTGGTACCAGCTGCGCTATGTCGCCGGCGGCCAGGGCGGCACGGAAGAGTTCTTCAACCTGAACGCCAACGTGCGATACGTGCGGCTGCAAGGTGTGGCACGGGCCACCCAGTACGGCTACTCGCTGTTCGAGGTGAGCTTCAACGGCCCGGGCAATGACAACACGCTCCCCGCGCTGGCCACCTCGGCCTTCCCGACGCCGCCGGTCGGCGCCACCGTCATCGCGCCGACGGTGCCCACCGTGCTGGAGCAGACCCAGTTCACGCTGCCGGACGGCACGCTGGTCACCCGCTTCGGTTTCGTCGGTCGCTCCCGCCATGCGCGCGAGCGCGGCGAGGACTGGGCGGAGATCGGCTACGGCACCAACGCAACGGTCGATGCGAATGGCAAGCCGGTGGACAAGGGTCCGGGCGCCTATCTGAACTTCATCGCCAACTACTTCAAGAACCGCACCTGGGGCGTCGAGTTCATCGACAACAGCCGCGTGCCCGGCGTGACCAAGCCGCGCATCGTCATCAACCAGTACTACCAGCAGGCGCAGCGCGGCGGCGGTCATTCGTTCTTCCGTCGCTTCGATGAACCGGGCGTCACCGGTTATGGCTGGATGTCGCCCGGCACGCTGCTGGACAACACCACCTACACCGATGGCTTCAAGGAGCTGACCTCCTGCGCCGTGGTGCCCAAGCCGCCCGAAGGCGCGCTGCTCAAGCCGACGACTGGCTATGGCGGTGTGGTGGGCGCCAATGACGGCTGCTCGGTGGTGCTGGACAACGTGCCGGGTCATCGCGATGTCGCGCCGGATGCGAATGGCGTGCTGGTGCCGAATGGCGTCAACGTGTCATCGCGCAATCTGAAGGTCGGCGATGCGATCGAGTTCACTGGCTCGTTCTTCTCCAGCCGTGCGGCGATGGATGCCATCGGCGACAGCGGCAACTTCCGCTACTACACCAATGAAGTGACCTATGTGGTGGGCAGTGGTCTGCGTCCCTGGTATGGCATTCAGCCGCGCCTGATGAACGCACCGCTTCCTGCGGAAACGCTGCAAGGCGGCACCGGCTCGATCTCCTACGACTATGCCGACAACGCCACCTTCATGTTCCAGCAGCCCAACACGCAGATCGGCATGCAGAACATGCAGCGCTTCGTGGAGGGTCGCCGCTGGTTCCACACCAACATGTGGACGGGCGATCACAACGAGGCCGGCAACGACCGCAACACCGCAGCGGTGAAGCTGCAGGGTCCGCGCTTCAACCAGACCAACTGCTTCGGTTGCCACATCAACAACGGCCGCAGCCTGGCGCCGCAGGTGATCAATCAGCGCCTGGACACCATGGCCGTGCGCACCGCTGCCGTGGATGCCAACGGCAAGCAGCAGCCGCATCCGGTCTATGGTCTGGCGGTGCAGATGAATGCGCGCTCGCTGACCAGCGGCGCGATGCAGGACTGGGGCAACAGCGTGCGGGTGGCCGGCTTCGACACCAAGACGGTGACGCTGGCCGACGGCACCGTGGTCACGCTGAGCAAGCCGCGGGTGAGCTTCGATGGTCCGACGCCGGCCGTCTACTCGCTGCGCAGCGCGCAGCCGGTGATCGGCATGGGTCTGCTGGAAGCGATTCCGGATGCGGACATCCTGTCGCGGGTGCGCAGCACGCCGGATGAAGACGGTGTGAAGGGTCAGGCCAATCTGGTCTATGACCCGGAGACCGGGCAGGTCCGCGTCGGCCGCTATGGCTGGAAGGCGACCAAGTTCAGCCTGCGCCATCAGACCGCCAGTGCCGCGCTGCTGGACATGTCGGTGACCTCGCCGATCTATCCGAATCGTGACTGCCTGGCCGGCCCGGCCCAATGCAATCGCAACAAGACCGAGAAGGGCCTGAGCGAGGACGAACTGCAGCTGATCTCCCGCTATGTCGCGCAACTGGGCGTCCCGGCGCAGCGCAGCCTGACCAGCGGCTTCCCGAAGGGCGTGACCCCGCTGCCCTATCTGGATGTGAATCCGACCCAGGTCGCTGCCGGTGCGAAGGTCTTCTCCAGCATTCGCTGCACGGCTTGCCACGTGGCGGAGATGAAGACCGGTCTGGCCTCTGAACTGGCCGAGATGCGCAATCAGACGATCAAGCCTTACACCGACCTGCTGCTGCACGACATGGGCAGCGACCTGGCCGACAACCTGGTGGAAGACCAGGCCAGCGGCAGCCAGTGGCGCACGTCGGCGCTGTGGGGCATCGGCTATACCGAGGCGGTGGCGGGCAGTGGCGTGAAGGTCGGCTATCTGCACGACGGCCGCGCCCGCACCCTGACCGAAGCCATCCTCTGGCACGGTGGCGAAGCGGCCACCAGCCGCCAGCGCTTCATCAACGTGAGCACGGCGGACCGACAGGCCCTGATCGCCTTCCTCAACTCGCTGTGATCTGAGGCATGGACGACAGCCCCACGGTGAAGACCGTGGGGCTTTTTTCATTCATGGTCACGCCATCGCCGGATCGCCGGATCGCCGGATCGCGGGCTGCCCTGGCTGAAGGGACGGCCGAAGTGAGGAATCGTTCTCGAATTGTCTGGATGGACTCGTCTCTCCCCCGCAATCAAGGGGACACGCGGACGTGACGCATGTCACATCCTCTGTTCACTGCCGCACCGTCGACTCCTACACTTTTGGACACAACCAAAACGAGTCGTCGGGATGAAATTCACCTATCTGGCAGCGGCCCTCGCCGCAGTCGGCCTGGCCGCCCTGAATGCGCACGCCGGCTGGCAGCTCCCTGCCTCGCAAGCCGAAGATGCGCTCGGCAACTACATCGTCTCCGCCTTGATCCTGGCGGTGGCGGTCTCGCTCGGCCGGCGCGCGTTGGCCAAGCCCGAGCCGCAGCCGTCTGCCAAGCCGCACGCGCGTCTGCCGGTCGCGGCGAATGACGGGCTGGGTGGCGAAACGATGCCAGCGCGGCTTTGATTCGTTTTCCTTGGCTGCGGAAGTGAAGAGGGATATCGCCATTCGGCCGGTTCGTCGGTGACGGCGATCCTCGGAACCGGTCGGCGATGCCTTCCGCGTTCGCCTCGCCCCGCGGCGTTGCGGCGTTGCGTCCTAGCAGAGAAACGGACAGCGCCTCGCGCGCTCACCCACCTCGAATGAGGGGACGCAAAGGGTTCTCCAGGCTCGGCACCGCCGCGAACTGATGGCAGGATGCGGCCCGCTCCGCCCTGGCCGTCAAAGCTCAAAACAATGTGCGGCGGAGCCTTACCAATTGAGGGAGAACCTGAAATGAAAAGCTTGTCCGCAGCACTGGTCGTGCTCGCCTGCACCGGTTGCGCATCGGTGATGAACGAAACCACGCACCCCATCAAGGTCGAAACGAAGAGCGCCAATGGCGATCTGGTGGCCGGCGCTGAATGCCGTCTGACCAACGACTACGGCACCACGACCATGAAGTCCGGTGAGACCGCGCAGATCCGTCGTTCCAGCAAGGATCTGGACATCGTCTGCAAGGATCCGCAGAACCCGGAAGCCAGCGCGCGCGCCATCTCGCGTGCCAATGGCGGCATGTGGGGCAACATCATCCTGGGCGGCGGCATCGGCGCGGTGGTGGATCACAACCGCGGCACGGCCTACACCTATCCGACCTGGATGCAGTTGGTGTTCGGCAAGACGCTGGTGTTCGATCGCTCCGCCGAGAAGGATGGCCAGCCCACCGTCGCGACCGAAGCCGTGACCACCACCCCGACGCCGGCCGCTGCCGCGTCGGCGCCGCAGGTCGTCAGCAGCAAGTGAGCCAGCGCCTCAAGGGCTGAGCACGCCGCTTGCGGCGTCCAGGCCTTGAGCGAGCTCACCGCCGTCGCGATGAGGCGTGTGTCCTCATCGTGACGGCTCCACCGAAGGCGCGATGTCTTCCAGCGATCGCCGTTCCGCGTCCACGCCGAAGCGCAGGGCCAGCAGACCGGCCACGATGACCAGCACCGCGCCCAAGGCATAGCCCCCGGCCACGGCCTCGCGGGAGCCGCTGTCCACCAGCCAGCCGAACAGCAACGGTGCGGCGAATCCACCTGCTCCGGTGCCGACCGCGTAGAACAGCGCGATCACCATCGCCCGCATCTCCAGCGGGAACACTTCGCTCACGGTGAGATAGGCCGAACTGGCCGCCGCCGACGCGAAGAAGAACACCGCTGACCAGCACAGCGCCTGCGAGCGCGCATCCAACGCACCCGCCACGAAGGCGACACCGGTGGCCGCCAGCCCCACGCCGGCGAGTCCGTAGGTCAGCGCGATCATGCGGCGTCGACCGACGCGATCAAACAGCGGTCCCAACAGCAGCGGGCCCAACACATTGCCGAGTGCGAACGGGAAGATGTAGAGCGCGACCTTCGTGTCCTCCACGCCATAGAAGCGGGTCAGCACCAGCGCATAGGTGAAGAAGATCGCGTTGTAGAAGAAGGCCTGCGCCAGCATCAGCGCCAGGGCCACCGCGCTGCGTGACCGATAGCGATGGAGCAGCACCTGCATCACCTCGCGCATCGACGGCATCGCGCCATGCGGGGTGTCCGGACGATCAGAGGGGACCGGCGGCAGCGGCCCATGCTGGGCGGCCACTTCGGATTCGATGTCGCGCAGGATGCGCTCGGCTTCTTCATGGCGTCCGTGCATCACCAGCCAGCGCGGGCTTTCCGGCACATGGCGGCGCACCAGCACCATGGCGACGGCCAGCAGCGCGCCCATCGCGAAGCCCACGCGCCATCCATTCACCGGCCCCAGCACATCCGGATGCAGCAGGATCAGACTGGACCCGGCCCCCAGCGCCGCCCCCAGCCAGAAGCTGCCATTGATGGCCAGATTGACGCGACCCCGCACCCGCGCCGGCACCAGTTCATCGATGGCGGAATTGATGGCGGCATATTCGCCGCCGATGCCGATGCCGGTGATGAAGCGACACAGCGCGAAGAAGCTGAAGTCGGTGGCGAAGGCCGTGGCGAAGGTGGCCAGCGCATAGATGGCCAGGGTCGCCATGAACAGCTTCTTGCGGCCGAGCCGATCGGTCATCCGTCCGAAAGCGAGGGCGCCCAGGATGGCGCCGGCCAGGTAGAGCGAGCCGGCCCAGCCAACCTGAACGCCGCTCAGTCCCAGCGTGTCGGGCCGCTCCAGCGCCGCGCCGACCGAGCCGACGAGCGTGACTTCGAGCCCGTCCAGCACCCACGCGACGCCCAGCGCGAGCACCACGCGCCAGTGCCAACGGGACCAGGGGAGGCGGTCGAGCCGCTGGGCGATGTGGAGGGGCGCGGGCGTCATGGGGCGGATGCGGCAAATGACGTGCCGTGGCGAGCGGCAACGTCATCCTCCGGCGGATGGCCTGCCTTTGCCCGATCCCGGATCGGCCAGGGCCCGCCATCGGATGTGCAAGCGCATGACCGGCTCATCCACGGCAGTCAGGCGCCGTCGCCGGACGTCCCCCAGAGGCCTCAGCCGGCCGCCTGGCGAAGGGCGGGCATCATTTCCGATGGGTCCGGGCGGCGCGTGTAGTCTGGATTGACCTCGGCGTACACGATGGTGCCGTCGGGCGCGATCACATAGCGCGCCGGCATGGGCAGCGTCCAGCTCGCGTCGCCATTGAACGCCGGCAAGTCGTTCTTCAAGGATCGGTAGAGCTCGATCAGCTCGTCCTGCAACTTGAAGCGCAAGCCGAAGGCTGCGGCCACCTCATTGCGGGGGTCCGACAGGATGGGAAAGTCCAGCCCGTTTTGACGGACCGACTTGCGGCTGTTGGCGGCGGCCTGCGGCGAAATCGCGACCACGTTCGCGCCTGCTGCGCGGATGTCGGGCCAAGCGGCTTGCAGGGCCTGCAGTTCCAGGTTGCAGTAGGGGCACCAGACGCCGCGGTAGAACGTCAGCACCAGCGGGCCCTGCCGCAGCAGCTCAGCGGACGACACCGTCTGGCCCTCCGGATCCTTGAGGATGAATTCAGGCGCTTGATCGCCCGCCTTCAAGGCCCTTTCTGCAGCGCCGGAAGCCGTCAGCTCGGCAGTGGCGCGGTGCATGGTGTCAATGACGGATCGGGGCACGCTGTACGGTGGCTTGCCCGCCTCGAAATCGGCTTTGAAGGCGTCGAGCTTGTCTTGCAGTGACATGAAGCGGTTCTCGAATGTAGTGGGGATGGGGAGAGGAGAAGGAGGAGTCGCGGGAGGCGAAGGACGAAGGACGAAGAAGCGCACGCGCGGAGGCACGAGCAACCGTCCGAGCCAGGTCGCCACCAACCGGTGCGACCTGGCACAAGGGTCAAGCCGCCTGACTCATCGACCGCGCCACGTCCGCTGCGCTGATGCCTTCCAGCGCCAGCCCGTAGCCCGCGCCTTCATCGATGATCCGACGCAGCTTTTGCGTCAGCGCGATGCGGGTGTAGCGCCCCGTCAGCGGCGGCAGCTTCGCCAATTCGCTCGCAATCTCATGAGCGCGGGTCAGCAGACGATCTGCGGGGACGACTTCATTGACAGCGCCCCAGTCCTTGGCGGTTTGCGCATCCAGCTGTTGGCGGGTCAGGATGAAGTAGCGGCCGCGCACGCTGCCAATGACCTCCGGCCACAGCAGATTGACGCCATCGCCCGGCACGATGCCGAAATCGAAATGCGGCTTGTCCTGGAACACGGTGTCCGGCGTGGCCAGCACGATGTCGGCCAACAGCGCGTATTCGGAGTGCAGCAACACCGGCCCGTTGAGTGCGGCGATCAGCGGCACTTCGATGTCGAGGAGGTTCATCAGCACCTTCTTGCCCTCGCGATAGATCTTGTCGTAACCGCGAGGGGTGAAGAAGTCGAATCCTTCCGGGCTGTGATCGCATCCATGAAAGCATCGCCGGAGCCGGTGAGGATCACCACGCGGTTATCCGGATCACTGCCGACGTCATGGAATAGGTCGACGAACTGCTCATGGGTGTGGCCATTGAAGACGAGCTTGCCGCCGTCGGTATGCAGGGCGATTTCGAGCACGCCCTCTGGCGATCGGCTCAAGCGAGCGTTGGGATAGGCGTGTTGGTAGTCGTTGAAGCGGGACATGGTGATTCCTTCGATGGACAGGGGTTCAGGAGGCGGCAAGCGCTTGGACGCGGGCGATGGCGCGTTGCACGGCGGGCCGCTGGTCGACGCTGGCGTACCAGCGGGAGAGGTTCGGATAAGCGTCCAGCGCAATGCCCGGGAAGGCGCGGCGCCAGTACCAACCGAAATGGGCGATGTCGGCGATGCTGTAGTCGTCTCCGGCCATGAAGCGCCGCTCGGCGAGCTGCTCGTCGAGCAACGCGCTGACGCGTTCGGCCTCGGAGAAGAAGCGTTGGTGTGCCAGCGGTTGGGGCTCTTCGGCCAACCGGGAGAAATAGCCCGCTTGACCAAAGCTCGGGCTGACCGCCGAGGCATGAAAGAACAACTGCTCCATCACACGGGCGCGCTCCAGGCCGGACGCCGGCAACAGATGCTGCTGGCGTTCGGCCAGAAACATCAGGATCGCTGCCGATTCGGTCAGCACCAGCGCTTCTGCGTCCGGACGGGCATCGACCAGCACGGGCACCTTGGCGTTGGGATTCAGCGCTCGAAAGTGCTCGGACTTCTGCATGCCCTGCTTCAGGTTGACCGCATGCAGCGTGTAGTCCAACCCCATTTCTTCCAGCGCGATAACGACCTTCACGCTGTTGGGAGTGGCATAGCCATAGACCTCGATCATGGTGTTCCTTGTGGGACGGGGCATCTGCCCGGGTGACGTTGATCGAGATTCTGGATATCAGCCCACTGGAATGGCAGATATCATCCGGCGATATTTTTTATTCCCATCAGGAATAACATGGACCGCTTGTTGGCGATGACCACCTTCGTTCGGGTGGTCGAGGCGGGCTCCTTTTCGGGAGCCGCTCGGGGGCTGGAGGTCGGACAGCCGGCGGTCTCCAAGACCGTTGCGCAGTTGGAGCATCGGCTGGGGGTGAAGCTGCTCATGCGATCGACGCACGGGCTGACACCGACGGAAGCGGGCCTGCGTTTCTACGAGCGCGCGCGCGTCGTCATCCAGGAGGCCGATGAAGCGGAGCTCGCCGCGCGCGGCGCGGGTGCCGGTCTCTCAGGACGTCTGCGCATCTCAGCGGCACCGACATTCGCGCGCTTGCATGTCATTCCCCATCTGCCTGACTTTCTCGCTGCGCATCCGGACCTGGACATCGACGTCGTGCTGGACGATCGCACGATCGACCTGATCGCCGAAGGCATCGACGTGTCCTTGCGGATGGGCACCTTGCCGGACTCGGGCGTCGTGGCGCGCAAGCTGGCGTCATCACGACGCTCGGTGCTGGCCACCACGGGCTACCTGTCGCGCGCTGGCACGCCGCGGGTGCCGGCGGATCTGGTCGATCACGACACGGTCATGTTCAGTCAGCTGGGCAACGTGTGGAACTTCAGTCGCGGTGATGGGGGAGAGGTGTCGGTCCTGGTGCGCGGCAGGGCGCGCTTCAGCGCTGCTGAAGGCATTCGGGCCGCGGTCCTCGCCGGCATGGGCTTGACGATCGCATCGGACTGGATGTTCGCGCCCGAACTGGCCAATGGCCAAGTGATCCGCCTGCTCGAAGGCTGGTCGCTGCCCGATATTGATTTGTGGGCAGTGTTCCCGTCGGGGCGACTGGCGACGGCCAAGGCACGCGCATTCGCCGAGTTTGTTGAGGCCGTGATGGGACGAGAAGTCGAGGGTGAGGAGGAGCCGCTCCGATAAGGGCTCCTCCCGCTGGAATGCCGTCAGAACATCCGTCCCGACGGCAGTGCCATCAGACAGCCCCTGGTGCGCTGCCGACGCCCGTGGCGACAAACGTGAAGTCACGATCCTGAGCGTTGCCGCCGCCGTCGCCCGTCTTGAGGTTGAGCTCGGTTCCCTTCAGATCGAGGATGACGGCGTTGTCGAGCGTGCTGCCGTCATTCGGGTAGATCTGCGTCACCGCAGCGCCGCTGATCTGCGTGAAGGCGGGTCGAAATGCCACCAGGTAGTGGCCTTCTCGGGTGCGTGTGACGCTGAACTCGCTGCCGTACTTGATGGATCCGTCGCGGTTGACAGTGCCGGAGATGATGCGATTGGTCATGAGATGACTCCCTGTTCGTCGAGGTGCGTGTAGGCGCCGCGTGGAATGCGACGCTCCCTCCCGAGGAATGACGCCAGCGAGCTATTGATGCGCCATTGCCTCGGCAGCGCCTGCTGCGAACCATGGGCCGGTCGTCAGAGGCAAGTCTGAACGTGCCACGAAACGGAACCATCAGCGTTCTGCGGAGTCCAAGGTGCGCGGGCGCTGAACTCTGGATTGCGACAGATCCGGGCTCTAAGGAATGTTGCGCCGTTATTCCTGAGACGCCTGTTGATCGTTGATCGGTCGGCGTGTGGGGAAGGTCAGTGGCAACCAATGACGTACGCAGGTCACGCACGCTCAAACGCGACCTTTACGCCTAGACCCACCAATGCGGCGCCAGCGACGCGCTGAAACCTGCGAATGATGTGTGGCTTGGCGGCAATCCAGCGGCCCGCCTTTCCGCCCAGGGTTGCAGTACAGAGATTGACCGCAGTCCCCGACACGATAGAGACGATGCCCAGCACAGCGGCTTGCATGCCTGGATGACCAAGCGACGGGTCAATGAACTGGGGGAGGATTGCGAGGAAGAATATGGCGATCTTAGGGTTGAGAAGATTTGAGACGGCGCCCTGCGCGAAGGGCGATGCCCAACGCTGACCGGACGTCTCCGCCTGAAGGCCAGCAGGACTGCGGAGCATCTGCCACCCGAGCCAAGCAAGGTAGGCAGCTCCAATGATCTTTACGGCTAAGAAGGCTGTCGGAACTGCTGCGAGGAAGGCAGTGAGGCCGAGTGAGGCGGCAGCAACGTGCAACAGCGCAGCGCAGGCAATGCCAGCACAGACGAGCATGCCGGCTCGCCGCCCACGAGTGACAGCGTTCGTGAGGATGCAGACTACATCCGGCCCTGGGATGAGCGCGAAGCTCATGTTGAGTAGGGTGAACGTCAGGAGCGTTGCGGGTTCGATCATCTGGAGGTTCTGCGGGAAGGGTGTTTCTGTGATGCCTAACGAATGAAAGGGACTTCCCCGTCCCGAACCAGCCGCGTTGCGGCGGACGGCAACCCAGTGCCACGATGGGAAGTGCGCTTTCTCATCAACTCGTCCGGGAGGGGAAAGTCCATGACGATTCTGACCGTGGGTATCGGCCTCGCCAAGAACGTTTTTGCGGTTCACGGCGTCAACGAGGCCGGCAAGGCCGAACTGATCCGCCCGGCCGTGCCGCGAGACAAGCTCATGTCCTGAAGCATTGAGCCAGGTCATTGGTGCGACACCGCCGATACCGCTGTGCAGTCGATGCCAGTTGTAGTGGTGCATCCAGCTGGCCAAGGCGGCAGTGCGGTGCATGGCGTTCTGGTAGGTCCATCCGTAGGCCCGCTCCCTCAGCGCCGATTGGATGAAGCGTTCGGTCTTGCCGTTGGTCTGCGTTCGATAGGTCCGCGTGAAGCGATCCTGCATGCCCAGGTCCTTGCACGCGGTCGCGAAGTCGCGAGATCTGAAGGCTGCGCCGTTCTCGGTTAGAAGCCGCTTGAGCCGCACGCCCAACGACGCGTGGTACGCCATGCTGCGGGACGTCGATTGCATAATCCAATGGAGAGAACCGGCACATTGATCTCACGCCAGTTGATTTTCACCAATGCCTATCCAGTGAAACGAATGAGGCATGGGCGGGAGAATTCCCTCCCCTTTCCCGATGAATGGCAAGACTCTTCTTCTCTCTACTACCTTGACCGTGGCGCTTCTTTCTCATGCTCACGCCGCTCCCGGCGAGGTCACGATTGAGAACTGGTCCAAGGTGTCTCTGGATGAATTCAGCCCACCGGGATCGCTGCCGCCCGAAAGAATTTGTGATTGGTTCGTTGAGAAGTTGAACTCGAATGGAAAGCGAATCTCCTGCGCCCGCATCACTTTGGCAAGTGGGACAGCAATCACCTTGGACGACTACAGCCCCATCGCGATCTATCAGCCGATCCTCGATCCCCCCGGTTGCGATCACGCGCTGGCCGACAAGGTCTTCGCGGCCAACGACGCGATGATGAAGACGTTGAACGATCCAGCAGCGCGAGCATCTCGCAGGGAAGAGCTCGTCAAGATCGCCGCGACCCATTCCGACACGCTGACATCGTCACTGCTCAACCAGGCATGTCCCAACACGCGGCGCGCGGCTTCCATCCTCTGGAAGTATTCCGCCAACTGCCCGCAGCAACTGGAGCTCGCCCTGCCGCTGATCAACGATGCGGACCCTGTGGTGCGCAACGGGATATCTCAATGCGTCGGCGCAAACATCGGTTATCAAAGCGTTGACCGAAAGAAGGCTGCTCTTGACGCCGCCGTGGCGCAGTTCCAGATCCCCAGCGCCGTTGACCGGTTGAAGGGCGCATGGATTGTCGAGCAATCGCTGGGCGACCCGGCCATCAGGGAATACGCGCAAAAGTATCGGCCCCTGTTTGAGAACGCGTTGAAGATCGCGAAGGTCTCCAATTTGGCTCGATCGCTTCGCATCATTGTCGACCAGCTCAATCTCGCCAACGTTGCTGACCCAATTGCCGGCGACCGAAGCGACATTCCATCTCCGGCTGCTCACCATGCGGCGGATGGGCGCTCGCGGTGACTACCCGTGCTGCCATGAAGGGCGATCGCCACGGCGCGGACCTGCCAAGGTTTTGGCACAGGCACGGCTCGGCCAAGCTTGATGACGACATGCTGCGCCTTTCAAGAGCAAATCCGCTCGGCTTTTAGATCCGCAACAGGGACCAGGTGTTAGACGCCATCACGGCGGAGCTGGCCTTCGTCGGCCAGGGGTCTGTCGAGATTCGCCCCCTATCCGTCTTTCCCGTTCCTGTCTTCGAAGTGACGGCTGAGGGCTTCGATCCCAGCATCGTCCTGCTAGGACCCGACTTCTATTCGCGGGCATTGCGCGAGGTTCTTGATCTGCAGCCCGATCAGATTCAGTACCTTCAAGTGGATGCCACACGGTGCGTCGAAGCGTTCCGTGCGAAAGACTATCGCCTCGCCAACGTGCTGGCGGTCGGTGACGTCATCGATCTACCTGCTTCCGGATATGAGTTTGGGCCTGGACTTGATTGGAATGGCAAGCTGATAGGAGCATCGACCGGCAAAGCGCTACACCCGCAGCCTTTCAAGCGGCACATCAATCTCAGCCTGATTGGCTTCGTACTCGCCTTTCAAGTACGCAAGAAACTGCGTCAGCAGGACGTGGTACTCCTCGTAGTCCGCACGCTCTTCCGGCCGGATGGTTTCGCTCCGCATCAAACCTTCGTGATACAGCCCGGCGTCGCGAACAGCCTGCAAAAGCATCGGCGCGTAGCCGTTGGGAATCGTGATCATGCGACTTCCTTCACCGCGTTCTTCGCCAGCTCAGTGAGGAGCCGTTTGAATTGCTCCAATGGCATATCAAAGGCTGGGGCAATCGTGTAATGGGTTGCGCCGTAGTTTATGTTCTCCCTGTCCTTCACGATTGCCAGCCCGGTGGGAAGTGGTGTCCCAGCACTGATTCGAAAGTAAGACCAGTCCTTGCCCGCCGGCACGCCCGGCTTGTCGAAGGTGCTGACGCCCCGCGGAGCGTTCCGGACGGTGACCCATTTGGTGCCGCTCCGGGACACGATGGTGATATCTGTGGGACGATCGCGTCCGCTTGGAAGGACGGTTGCCTCCTCCACAAAATCGAACAGCGCACCCCCGCGTCGGTTGTTCAACGCCCGCCATAGATGCACTGGCACTCTTCCTTCGAAGTAGCGATCTACCTGGTTCATCGAGAGATAGACGTCCTTCAGTACGGTTGTGCTCATGCGTGCTCCGGGCTGTTTCGTGACTTCCCAGGCTATGGCTTGGAGAACAGATGGGACAGTGACTTAGGTCCCGGCCCTCACCGTTCGTTGCACTAAAAGTTCAGAGATGAATGGTTTTCGACAATCGGAGACCGCTTCGCCTCAATGCGGACATCCCGCTTGACGCTCCCACCCACGTGTATTACTGTAGTAGTACACACACCCATCCCCATGGACCCCGACCTCTTCTTCACCATCACCCCCGGCTCCACCGAGCCGATCTACCGCCAGCTGGTCGACCAGTTGCGGCGTCGGGTGGCGAGCGGGCAATTGGTGGCGGGGCAGGAGATCCCCTCGGTGCGGGAGCTGGCGCAAGCGCTGGCGGTCAATCCGATGACGGTCTCCAAGGCCTTCGGGCAGATGGAAGCCGAAGGCCTGGTGGAGCGCCGACGCGGGTTGCCGATGGTGGTGGCCGCGCGGCATCAGAAGGCGATGGGCACGCGCTCGCGGGTCGAGCTGCTGCGACCCACGCTGGAAAAAGCCGCCGCTGAAGCCCATCAACTGGAGCTGCCCACCGACCAGGTGCTGGCGCTGTTCAAGACTTTGTTGCAGGACACGGGAGACACACCATGACGCAGAGCCTGGCCCTCGAGAGCGCCCCCCAGGACGCCAGCACCACGCCCGCCCTCGGCGCCCTGCCGGTTCGGGCCTCCGGCCTGCACCTGCATTTCGACGGTCAGCCCGCCGTGCTCGACGGCCTCGACTGGACGCTGCAACCCGGCCAGGTGGTGGGCCTGCTCGGCCGCAATGGCGCCGGCAAGACCACGCTGCTCGAAACCCTGCTGGGGCTGAGCGAACCGCAGCGCGGCGAGGTCCGCCTGTTCGGCCAGCCCGCCCTGCGTCCCGACGACGCGCTGCGCGCCCGCCTGGGCTACGTGCCCCAACAGTCCGACCTCTTCGAGGAATTCACCGCGGACCAGCTGCTGCGCTACTTCCGCAGCTTCTATCCGACCTGGAACGAAGCCAAGGTCGAAGGCCTGATGTCCCGATGGGACCTGCCCCGCAACCGCGCGATCAGCCGGATGTCGCAAGGCCAGCAGCAACGGCTGTCCATCGTGCGCGCGCTGGCGCATGACCCCGATCTGCTGGTGCTGGATGAGCCGGTCGCCAGCCTCGATCCCGCCGGCCGACGCGACTTCCTGCGCGAGCTGGTGGAGCAGGTGCTCGATCGCGGCACCACGGTGCTGTTCTCCACCCACATCCTCTCGGACCTGGAACGGGTCGCCTTCAACATCGCCTTCCTGAGCGGCGGCCGCATCACGCTGCAGGCGCCGCAGGACGAGCTGTCCGAGCAAGTGCGGCTGCTCATCGGCGACGAGGCCGCGCTCCAGGCCGTCGTCGACAGCCACCGGGGCCAGGTCTTGCGTCGTCGTGCACCGGGCGACAAGACCGGCGTGCAGGTCGCGCAGCAGTCCCGCTGGCTGGTGCGATTCAGCGACGGATCGCCGCTGCCGATGTCCAGCGCCCAGGTCCGCTGCGAGACGCTGGGCCTGGAGGACCTGTTCGTGGAGCTCACCCAATGAGCGCCACGCTGACCGCCGTCCGCGCTTCCAGCGGACATGCGCAGATCCTCTGGGCGGTGCTGCGCAAGTTCCGTCTGTTCGCGATCCTCGCCGCGCCGCTGCTGCTGATCGCGGGCGGACTCGCGCTGTATTTCGGTGGCAGGGACATGCTGGTCAAGGCCATGCCGTCGTTCGTGGCCTTCGGCCTGATCTTCGTCTGGTGGGGCGCGTTCATGGCCCTGCAGGCGCAGAACCATCCGGTGGCGGCACGGCTGGTGCCGGGACAGCTCCGTCAGCTGCGGGAAGTGGCACTCGCCCTGATGCTGACGATCGCGCTGGTGGATGGCGTGCTGATGCAGCTCGTGGTCGGCCACTGGCTAGCCTGGGCGATTCTGTCCACCGCCGCCTGCCTGCTGTTCTCCATCCTGATCCGCTGGCCGATGCTGTGGCTGACGGTATGGATCATCCCGTCCACCGCCTCGACCTGGTGGAAGACGCCCACCTGGCAGACGCTGATGGCGGTGATGCAGGACTGGCACGCTCGCCAGCCGGTGACGCAGGCAGCGCTGGCCATCGGGCTGATGAGTGTCGTGATGTGGCGGCTGTTCCAGTCGGGCGGACCGTCCCACGGCGGTCAGTACCAGCGCGCGGCGGCATTGCGCCAGGCGATGAAAGAGCAGGCCTTCTCCGGTCGCGCCGCCAATCTCTTCCCGGAGGGCCGATTCGCTCGCTTGTTCCGCGGCCTGTTCTGCTGGCTGCGCAACCTTTGGTGCCATCACCTGGTCCGCAGCGCCCGCCCCACGGCAGCGTCCGCGCTGGCCCGCGCGGAACTGGTCGGCAGCCCCAGCACGCACTGGAGCATGGTGGTCGGGACCTCGCTGGTGATCATCGCGGGCATGGCGGTGTTCTTCCTCGTCGGCTACAGCCTCGCGGGCGACGGCGACCGCGCGCTCAAGGGCCTGCGCAGCGCGCTGGGTGGCTTCTCATTCGGCCTGATGAGCATGCTGATCAACCCCGTCATGTCAGCGCCAGCGGCGTTGTACAAGCGTCGACGCGAGCAGGCGCTGCTGATGTTGCTGCCCACCATGCCGCGCGGCGAGGCGCTCAATCGCGGGCTGGCGCGTCGGCAGATGATCCAGTTCATCAGCTGCCTGGGCTTCGGCCTGCTGATCGTGTCGGGCCTGCAATTCGGATGGCGGCTGCAGGGTCCGCATGCGTCGGACGAGATGCTGTCGATGATGTCCGTGCACTACGCCACCCTGGCGCTGCCTGCCAGCTTGATCCTGTGGCGCGACTGGTCGAAGCAACGCGAGCCCAACAGCGCGCACACCGCCTTGTTGGTGATGGCGCTGGTGGGCGGCATGGTGGTGCTGGGCGCCGTGATGCCGATGCTGGGCATCTCGGCATGGGTCATGCTCGGCGTCTCAGCCGCGCTCACGGCGCTGGTCGCGATGATTCGCTGGCGTCGGGTGGTGAAGCTGCCCACGTTCTGGCCGACGGGTCGCTGGGGCTGATGGGCGACGGATGCGGGCGATCCGAGTCGGGTCCCCGCTGAGCGGCGCTCAGCGCCTCAGATCGGCAGCTCGGTGTAGTAGCGGCCGCCGTGGAAGATCAGCGGTTGCGCATCGGCCACGCGGCTGCAGGCTTCCACCTCGCCGACGAAGATGACATGGTCGCCCTCTTCATACTGGCTGCGATTGGCGCATTCGAAGACCGCCGCGCAGCCCTGCAGCACCGGCGCGCCGCCACAGCCTTCGCGCCAGCGCACGCCGGCGAAGCGGTCGATGTCCCGGGTGGCGAAGCGCTGGGCCAGGTCTTTCTGGTCCGCCGCGAGGATGTTGATCGCGTAATGCGAGCCGCGGCTGAAGACCGGCATCGAGCCCGCTCGCTGGGCGAGGCTCCACAACACCAGCGGCGGCGACAGCGACACCGAGTTGAAGGAATTCGCCGTCAGACCGACCAGCGTGCCGTCCTCGGCGCGGGCCGTGACGATGGTGACGCCGGTCGCGAACATGCCCAAGGCCGCGCGGAATTGCTGCGGATCGAACGAAGCGGGACAGGCCGCCGCGGCGGGATCGATCGTCAATCCAGAGGCGGGCGCGGACGGTGGAGAGGTCGGCTGGGACATGGTGGGTCGGATTGTCACCCGCCTTCGAAAGCCCTGCGGCGGCTCCGGGTCCCTGCTGTGACGGACGTGACGCAACGCGGCGCCACGAGATCGCTTGACGCCTGTTTGTCACCGCTCGCCTCAACCCCGCCACTGGCATTTGGCGCTCCACCCGAATTGGTGTGGCGGCGGTTGGGCGGGGTGGGCCGACCTTTCCTAGAATCGCCGCATGGATGAAGTCGATTTCCACCCGGACGGCACGCCGTTCCTGAGTTCCGCCCCCTCCCGCGGCTTCGGCCGCTGCGACGATTGCGGCTGTGGCGCCGGGCCCGGCGCATCCGGCGGCGGCCCACGGCTGTCGCGTCGTCTGTTCACCGGCCTGCTGGGTGTCGCGGGCGGTGCGGCGCTGTCGCCGGCCTGGGCGCGTGAGGGCGTGGAGGTCGGCAAGGAGAGCTGGGCCACCAAGCTGATTCCGCCGGAGCAGATCGAAGCCGCCGGCCAGCAGCAATACGCGAAGATGATGCAGCAGGCCCAGCAGCAGCGGGCGCTGGCGCCGTCGACGGATCCGCAGTTGCGCCGCTTGCGGTTCATCGCCCAGCGCATCATTCCGCTGACCAGCAGCTGGAATGCGCGCGCCCAGCAATGGCAGTGGGAAGTGAACCTGCTGGGCAGCAAGGAGATCAACGCCTTCTGCATGCCGGGCGGCAAGATCGCCTTCTATTACGGCATCCTCAAGACGCTGCAGCTCACCGATGACGAGGTCGCGATGGTGATGGGCCATGAGATCGCGCATGCGCTGCGCGAGCATGCCCGCGAGCGCATGGGCAAGACCATGGCCACCAATGGCGTGATCGAACTGGGATCGGCGCTGTTCGGGCTGGGCAACATGGGCCGCTCGATCGCCGGCATTGGCGGTCAGTTGCTGTCCTTGCGCTTCAGCCGCGAGGACGAATCCGAAGCCGACCTGGTCGGCATGGAGCTGGCGGCCCGCGCGGGCTACAACCCCGAGGCCGGCGTCAGCCTGTGGGAAAAGATGGGCCGTGCCTCCAAGGGCGCACCGCCGCAGATGCTGTCCACCCACCCGGCCGGCCCGACCCGCATCCAGGACATCCGCGCCAACCTGCCCAAAGTGGCGAGCCTCTACCAGCGCGCCGCCAAGCCGAACGAGCGCTTCAGTCCGCCGGCGGCCTGAGCCCGGCCTGGCTCATCCCCACCGACCGCGCACGAACGGGTTGGTGCGGCGCTCCTCGCCGAAGCTGCTCTCCGGCCCGTGACCGGGGATGAACACCGTCTCATCCCCCATCGGCCACAGCCGCTCGGTGATGGAGCGAATCAGCGTCGCGTGATCGCCGCCGGGGAAATCGGTCCGGCCGATGCTGCCGGCGAAGAGCACATCGCCGACGAAGCAGCGCTGCGCGCTGGCCGAGTGGAACACCACATGACCCGGCGTGTGTCCGGGGCAGTGCCGCACGGTGAGGGTTTCCTGGCCGATCTGCACCTCGTCGCCATCCTCCAGCCATCGGGTGGGGGTGAGCATCTCCGCAGGCGGGAAGCCGAACATCGCCGACTGCTGCGGCAATGCGCTGATCCAGAACTGATCCCCGGTGTGGGGGCCGATGATCGGCAGGCCCTGCTCGCGCGCCAGTTGGCCCGCACCACCGGCGTGATCGATGTGCGCATGGGTCAACCAGATCGCCTTCAGCGAGAGCTCCAGCGCCGCCGCCGCGCTGACCAGACGCGCCACCTCACCGCCCGGATCGATGACGGCGGCCTCGCGAGTGACGTCACACCAGACGAGGGAGCAGTTTTGCTGGAAGGCGGTGACGGGGAGGATGCGGTAGTGGAGGGCCATGGGGCGAGATTTTCACAAGAAGTGCCCGCGCAGGATAAACAGAAGTCACGCGAGCGGCACTGCCGGCGGCATCGAATCCCCCCCGACTCAAAGCCCGAATCGAGCACGCCAACGCCGGGGCACAGCGGCATCCAGCATCAGCACGACCACCATCGACGCCCCGAGCAGCGGATAAAGGATGCCCAGCGCCACCGCCACCGACACGGCTCCGATCGCCGCGCGGTCTCCTTCGCGTCGCGGCGGGGCAGCCAGCCGCCCGGTCGGGCGACGCTTCCACCACATCACCACGGCAGAGACCGCGAGCAGCACGATGGCGATGCAGCCCGCCAGCATCACCAGTTGATTCAGCCAGCCCCACTGGCGACCCATGTGCAGGCTGACGCCCCATTCGACCGCCTTGCCCACGGCGCCATAGTCGCGATATCCGACGTCGGCCAGCACCGCACCGACATACGGATCCAGATGAACGACGCGCTGGCGCGTCACGTCATCCGTCATCGACATCGCAGTGAACACGCCAGTGGGCCCATTCGGCAGGCTGATCGGCGTGCCCGCAGGAATGCCCAGCTCGGCAAAGCGCTGCACGGCGGCATCGAGGCCCAGCGGCTGAGGAGTGCTCGCATCAGCGGTCCACCGCGTTGACGTCGGCAATCTGGCGGCGCGCAGGGTCCACGGCGTGTCGCCGACGCTCGCCAGCGGAGGCGTCGCAGCGGGCTTCTCCCAGAGATAGCGAGGCAGGCCCACGCCCCAGTCGTTGGCGATCTGCCCGACGTGTTTTCCCCAGAATGCCGACCACGGCATGCCGGTGACGGCCAGGAAAAGAATGGCCACCGCGCCGACCGCACCCACCACGGCATGCAGGTCGCGCCACCACAGGCGCTGCGCGGGGCGGCTACGCACGGTGACCACGCCACCGGAGCGACCTCGCGGCCACCAGAGAAAGACGCCGGAGACGACCAGAACGATGGCCCAACCGGCCACGACCTCGACGCCGTAGTTGGCCGCCGGCCCCACGATCGTCATCGAGTGCAGCCGTTTGGCGATCTCCATCCATCGATGCTCGTCCCGAAGTTGCCCCAGCACCCGACCATCGACCGGATCCAGAAAGACGCTCACCGGGCCCTCATGGGTGCGCACGCTGACCTGCGCGCTGCGGCCGGGCGCCCGCGGGCCGGTGAAGCGCACCGGTGTGCCGGGCACCGCGTCGATCGCACGCGCCATCAGCACAGAGGCCGCCAAAGAGGGCTGCATCGACGGCTCCACCTTCAACAGCCGCGCGTGGACAAGGTCGTCGATCTCGTCCTTGTAGAGGTACAGCCCGCCGGTGATCGCCATCAACGCCAATACAGGCAGGCAAATCAGCCCGGCATAGAAATGCCATCGCCACACGCGCCGATAGAGCGAAGAGTCCGGCGCACCGGGGCGGTGGCCCGACGGAAGCGTCGTCGCTTCCGTGGTGACGGTGTCGATCGATGGGGTGTCGGTCATGGTGAGGTTGGAGCTGCAGAACAGAGGATGGCGCGAGGTCCGATCAGAAGGTCAGACGCGCGCCGACATAAACCGAGCGGGGCGCTCCCGGCGTCAGGATCGCATCGCCCGCCGCGGCCTTGTCCCGCACGCTGAACTGCGACACATGCGCCTTGTCCGCCAGGTTGCGGCCTTCGACATAGGCTTCCCAACCTTGGCCGCTCAGGCCCGCTCGCAAGCCCCACAGCGTGTAGGCATCAACCCGATAGGTATTGCTGAAGTCGGCCCAGCGCCGGCCGATGAGGTCGAGCGTCGGTCCCGCGAAAAAGCCGCTCGCATGCCGGTACAGCAGCTCACCCTTGAGCGCGTACCTCGGCGCGGCCGGCAGATCGCCGTCACCATAGACACGGTCGCCGCGGAACTTGAAGTGATTCAGCGTCAGGTTGACCAGCGGCTCGATGCGGTGCGTGCCGGCGTCGTCCACCGCCAGGCTCGCGCCGACCAAGGCTTCCACGCCGGCGTGGATCGTCCGACCCGCATTCATCGACAGGCTGGTGCCCGGCGCGTCCGGATCGTCGCGCGACAGGATCTCATCGCGCAGGCGGCCGTAGTACAGGGCGGTCTCCCAGTGCCAGCGATGGCGTCCGGTGCTGTGCGCGCCGCGGGTTCCGATTTCCGCCACCAAGCCCTTCATCGCCTTCAACGCGGAGCCATCCCCGCGCGCGTCGTCCTGCAGCTCGAAGGTCGTGGGCGCCTCGTACAGCCGACTCAGATTGGCAAACCACTGAACGTCGGGCGTCCATTGGCGAATCAGGCCCACGCGCGGATTGACGGCGTCATAGTCGCCTTTCGGATTGAGCAGCACACCGGTCGGGAGGCTGGTGTTGCGAATCTCGCGGCGGCTGTGGACGACCTGGGCCCCATAGACCGCCGTCCAGTCCGTGGCGAATTGCCACCGATCCATGGCAAAGAGTTCCAGGCTGTCTGCGCGGTTGTCCACGAGGGTGAATGGCGTCTGTTCGGCACGGTGCGGGGTGTAGCTGTCGTTGGAGCCCTTGACCGTCATGCGCGCGTAATTCAACCCCAGCAGCAGGTCGTGCAAACCGACGCGGCGCTCATATCGCAGCATCGCGCCAGCATTGCGCTGCTCGGTGTCGATGAGCAGGCTGAAGTAGGGCGGCGAGTACACGATCGGGTGGAACAGCGTCTGGGCTTCGTAGGAGAGGCCGGCCATGAGCTTGCTGTCGGCGTCGATCTGCCAGGTCGTCTTGTTGGCCAGGCGCCAGGTCTTGACGTTGTACTGATAGTCGCCGGCGGCGGCTGCCGGCTGCGCCTGCCGCGCATCGTCCGCCCATTCCTGCCGCGTGAGCGCGCCGGGCAACTGCTGCTGGTTGTCGATGGCCGAGAGATAGAAGCGGCTCTGGAGGCTGCCGTCGACCTGCCAGCCGGCATTGGCATAGACGGCACTGCGGCGCTGGCGTTGATGCGCCCGATAGCCATCGCTGTGTTTGCCCTCCACCGTGATCAAGCCATCGACCGCCCCCATCACCCCGCCGAGCGTGCCGCGCGCCTGACGCTGGCCCTGGCTGCCCCCATTCAACAGCACCTCGTTGACGGCGCCATCGCGGGCCGTGGGCGTGATGAAGTCGATGGCGCCGCCCAAGGTGCTGGCGCCGTAGGTGAGCGCATTCGCGCCGCGTGCCACGACGGCATAGCGGGCGGACAACGGGTCGACATCACGGTTGTGGTTGTTGCCATCGGCCCCGGTCACCGGCAGGCCGTCGATCAGCAGCTTGATGCCGTTCCCGTCATAGTTCGTCGCGTCCAGGTTGGAGCCGCGGGACGAGTAGAAGCTGGAGTCGCCGGTCGACCCGCTGGCGACGAACAACCCCGGTACATAGCGCAGCGCGTCGGCCAGGCTGGTGACGTTGCGCTGGCGCAGCTCGTTGCCGTCGACGACGGTCACCGCGCCCGGCGTGGCGGCTTGCTCGGTGGCGATGTCCTTTCTGACTGGATCGGGGGCGGTCTTGCCGAAGACGACGACGCCTTGCAACGGCGTGGGTATGGCTGCGGGCGGGGTGCCCTGAGCCTGGGCCAGGGCATACGGAGCGAAGGCGAGCGCCGAAAGCAGGGCGCAGGTACGGTGGTTCATTGAAGCAAATCCTGGTCAAGACAACGGGAGCGGTTCGATCGGTCCACGGGGCGAGGCGAGCCCGAGATCGAGTCAGGCCGAGGCGCCCTCGACCCGCCTCGCGATCGCGGCTCAGTGCGGGTGATCGGTGTGCGCCTCCTTCGGTGTCACGGCGGCATTGAGCGCTCGCACCGGCACTCGGACGTCTTGCGTCTGGCGAGCGCCGCGCCTGTCTTCGAAGACGAGCGTCAGCGGCACGGTCTGGCCTTCCTTCACCTGCGCGGGCAGGTCCATCAACATGAGGTGGTAACCGCCGGGCTTGAGCTCAACGGTCTTGCCCGCCGGCAGTTCGATGGCGCTGACCTGCCGCATGCTCATGACGTTGTCCTGCATCGCCATCTCGTGCACTTCGGCCTTCGGGGTGAGCGGCGTGGTCACGGAGACCAGCCGCAGATCCTGTGCGGCGATGAGCTGCATGAAGGCACCCGTCGCCTTCTGTTGGGGAACGGTGGCGCGAATCCACGCGTCTTTCACGGTGACTTGCGCCTGAGCGGTCAGGGCCAACAGGCTGCTGGCCAACAGGATGGCGGACTTGAGTCGTGCATGCATGGATGTCTCCTTGGTGAGCTTCGCCAGGGCCGAAGCAATCAGGGTGGTGTCAGGGAATGAGCAGTTGCCGGATATCGGCGGTCAGGTCTGCCGCGCTCAAGTCGTGCTTGATGGCGACGCGCAGACGACCTTGCGGATCAAACAGATAGCTGAGCGTGGTGTGGTCGAGGGTGTAGCTCGACCCGGTCGGGACCTTGTGGAAGAAGATCTTGAAGTCCTTGGCCACGGCGGCGGTTCCGGCGGCATCGGTCCACAAACCGAGGAAGCCCGGGTCGAAGGCCGTCGTGTAGCTGCGGAGCACGTTCGGTGTGTCGCGCTCAGGATCCAGCGTCACGAACAGCACTTGCAGAAGCGCGGCGTCCTTGCCCAGCAACTGCCGCACCGCCGCGGCGCGCGTGAGCGCGGTCGGACAGACATCGGGACACTGTGTGAAGCCAAAGAACAGGAGCACGACCTGCCCCCGGAAGTCCGCCAGATGGCGGACTCGTCCGTCGGGATCACGGAGTTCAAAGTCACGCCCATAGGCAACGCCGGACAGATTCACGCCATGAAACGGCGGCTGCTTCGGCTGGCAGCCGGTCAGGCCGAGCAGGGCGCTCGACGCCGTCGCCAGCAGCGTCCGTCTGGCACGGAAGTGGGTCGTCATGCGGGGGTCTCCCATGAATGGGCCATGCGCAGCGTGGCTGCGCCCAGGCTGGATCCCCAGGCAGGGCATGCCCTGGCAAGCGAGATCGGGTCGAGTCACGTGGACTCCTCGATGGAAATGGAGCCGCTCCGAACAGGCGTCGTCGCTCGCGGGGAGCTGAGGCCAGGTCAGACGGCAGATCGCCAGCGTGCGGCGGGCCGAATGAAGGCGCGCCGTACGTCGACTCCGCGAGAACGTCCCGGAACGGTCGACGCAGGCGTCGCCCGACCGGTCAGTCAGCGGAGGGAATCAGGCGACGACAGGAGGAGCGCGCGCGAGTGCGCTGGCCCACGCGAACAGCGGGCGAGGCGCGAGGTAGAAGAGCCGGGGCAGCGCGAAGCTGAGCGACTCATGCAACCGCCAGTTCAGCGGTGCGGGCGGCAAGGCAGGGACTGCCGCATGGATGGCACAGTAGGAGCAACGCTCCATCATCGATGCCATGTCATCCTTGTCCGGCGCAGACACCGGCGCCAGATTTCCGGACGGACTCACGTCCATGCGGACAAACTTCGCCCCGGTGACCGTGCACACCTCGGCCCAGACTGCAGCGTCGCGCGGCAGCACCACATGCGACAGCAGCGGGAGCAATGCATTGCACAGGATCGCGAACGACACGATCCAGGCGAGGCGGTTGACGATGAGCCGGAGGGCGGGCATGGCGCGAGTGTACGAGGCCGAATGCGACTTGCCTGCGTGGCGCGATTGGACGAATTGTCCTAGGGTGCCGCCGCCGTCATGAGCGCCATTGGCGCCATTGGCACCATTGGCGTCATCGTCCCGCCACACCCTGTCACGCCCCCGTCACGCCAGCCACCGAGCATGCGCGCTTTCCACTCGGCAAGCGCATTCCCATGCTCCCCACTTCTCGCCTGGCCGTGCTGACGGCCCTGGCCGCGGCCGCACTGGCCGGCTGCAACAGCGACAACCAGAGCAGCGAGCCGAGTGCCCCGCCCGTCGCGTTCTCAACGCCCGTGGCGTTCATGACGGATGTGCATTTCGAAGACGTCTACGGCGATTTCAAGACCACCGCCTATACCGGCATTCCGACGGCGGACGGCAAGAACGCGACGATCCGCACGATGTATGCGCAGTTGACCTCGACGCGCCTGTTCAACGAAAACTACTTCGCCTTCCGCGCCGCGCTCGATGACGCCTTCGCCAAAGGCGTGCGGCTGGTCGCGCTGCCGGGTGATTTCTCGGACGACGCGCAGCCCGTCAACATCGACGGCATTGCGGCCATCCTGAAGGAGTACCAGGCCAAAGGCATGCGCTTCTTCATTGCGCCGGGCAATCACGATCCGAATGAGCCGTATGACGACGATGAAGCCGGCAAGAACGATTTCCTGACCCGCGACGGCAAGGAGCAAAAGGTCTATGCCACCGGCAATGCCGGCTGCAAGTCGGGCGACCCGACCGTGGCCTGCACCGATCAGCTCAAGGAACTCGGCTACGACGCGCTGATCGCCAAGCTGGCCGACTTCGGCTACATGCCGCAGGCCGCCGACCTGCACTGGGAAACGCCCTTCAGCCGCTATCCCGACGGCAAGTACTCTCTGGCCGAAGCCCAGAAGAGCGCGACAGCGGCCAATCGCCAGTTCGAGCTTTGCGCCGAAGGTGAAGGCGGCGCGTACAAGGCGGCCGGCGAATCGGCATTGGGCAAGCCCTACACCAAGTGCAGCACGGTGATGGACGCCAGCTATCTGGTGGAGCCGGTCAAGGGTGTCTGGCTGCTCAGCATCGATGCCAACGTCTATCTGCCCAATGCCAAGTTCGACCCGGCCAATCCGAAGAGCTTCAAGGGATTCGACGGCGCCGGCAATGCGGGATGGAACAAGGTGCTCACGCACAAGCGCCATCTGATGGAATGGATCCAGTCGGTCAGCGCGCGCGCCAAGGCACAGGGCAAACAGCTCATGGCGTTTTCGCATTACCCGACGATGGACTTCTACGCCAATCAGACGAATGCCATGAAGGCCGTGTTCAAGTCCGGCGCCTTCCAGACCGCGCGAGTGCCCGATCCCGCCACCGGCGCCGCCGTGGCGGCCACCGGGCTGCGGCTGCACATCGGCGGCCACATGCACTTCAACGGCACCAATGACCTGACCGATGCGGCGGGCAATTACCTCGTGAATGTGCAGTCGCCGTCGCTGGCGGTGTATGGCGCGGCGTACAAGATCGTCACCTATCAATCGGCCGACACGGTCGATGTGCAGACGATTGCCGTCAGCAACGTGCCGCGCTTCAAAGAACTGTTCCCCCATTACGAGACCGAATACAAATACCTGCAATCGAGCGCCGCGCCGGCCGACGTGGCCAAGCGCTGGAATCGTGCGGTGCTGGACACCACCAGCTATGGCGATTTCACGCGCTTCTATTTCGGTGAGCTGTCGCGTCTGCGATTCATGGACGAATACTGGCCATGCGAGATGAAGGAAGCCGCCACCAGCCTCAACCTGGCGCAGATGCTGACGATGTCGCAGTTGCAGACCTCGGTCACCATCGCCCAGCTCAAGGACCACGCCGGCGTGGTGCCATTGACGGCCGCCTGCTTTGCGGCGGGCACACCGGTGGCGGCCCCTGCCGCAGCGGGTCAACTGGCGGCTGACTGGGCGACCGCGACCGCCAAGGCCCGTCAGCTCGCCACCGCGGCCGGCGTGGATTTCGACGCCATGGCCAAGGTCTCCGCCTATGACTTCCACGGTGACTTCCACCGCACGGTCTACGCGGGCGAGCTCTCGCTGCGCGACATGGGCGCCGAGCGCGTCAAGCAATACAAGCTGCTGATGAGCGCCTTCCCGGCCGCGCCGGTGGCGCCGGTCAAGATCGGCGACAAGCTGTCGGATCAGAACGCCGTGCCGGTGGCGTTCCAACATCAATTCAAGCAGGTGTTCGCGATCCTCAAGGGCCTGGGATCGGGCAAGCCGAGCGGGCATTTCGTCATCGAATTCAAAGCCAGGACGCTGACGAACGCCGAAAACGGCTCGCCCAGCTTCAACTGAGGCAGGACGCACCCGCCATCGGGTGCGTCGCGCCAGGCCAGGCCCTCGCTGGCTGGCCGGCTTCCGGACATTGGACGAGCCAATGATCCAGACGGCGCGGACGTGACCTCGGGAGAGGTCGCGATTCGCGCTGATCCATGCGCACCGGTCGCCGCCATGCGGCGAATCTGCTGGTCGCGCCCTGCGCTTCCGACGACATGGCCATCGCCAACTGCGGCATCCAGCCCGTGTTTGTCCCGATCCACGCCGATTGCTGAACGAGCGCGATTTCTAGGATTTCCCCACGGCGCCAAACGGCTGGACGCCAGCGATTCGCCATCGCTGACGGCCTGCGTTGATCGCCGCCATCACAGGGGGCTCTTATGGATCGCGACTTTCACTATTACGGCACTGTGCTGGCCGCCTACAGAGCCGGTTTCAGCGTGGATGAGGCGCGGCTGATCGGCACTTCCGCTCAGTTCATTGACGACTGCACTGAAACTCTGACGCACTCGGGCCGCATCTTCCTGGGCAACTGCCGCGCCAGGCAGTTCAACGTGAAGATGGGCAATGGCACCGTCTACCCGTTCTTTCCGGTCATTACTTCGGTATACGGCGTCGCGGACTGGGTGCCGACATCGAATGCCGACGAGAACCGGCAGATCTGGATGCCCTTCCATTTCCTGCCCGGCAACTTCCCAGGTCAACGCTCCAAATTCGTGGAGCTGCGCGGCACGGTCGATGCCCAAGGGGAGCTGGTGGAGGATTCCGCCCAAAGCATCCAGCTGCTCTGCCGGCCACGAAGCGACAGCGCGCAGCACATGATCAACTTTGCGCGCCAAGCCTATGCGCACATCAAGCCCATCGACCCCGAATTGGCGCTGATGCTCATCGGTTGTGTGATGCACGTCTTCGCAGACACCTATGCGCATCAGGACTTCGCGGGTACCGCGTCGTATGCCCTTAATGGCGTCGAAAACGACGTCTCGGACAATCCGGGGCGATTCACCCTCTATGGCCGTTGGGATGGGGCGAAATGGCAACCCAACAAGGCCACGTTTCGAAAGATCGTCTGGCCGCGCGAGGTCGTGTTTTCGCCCGATTGGCTCAACCGGTATCCGCCTGGCGCCAAGATTTCAGACAAGAGCTCGGTCGGACATGGCCAGGTGGGTCACATGCCAGACTGTTCAACGATCGCATATTGGTACAAGCCGGTCTGGTCGCCCGAACCCATTCTGCGCAACAACCCGCAGCAGTACATGGATGCATTCATCGACATGATCACCGCGCTCGGTTGCATCAAGAGCAACTCCGCCTTTATTTGGGACGATACGCAATTGACCCAGAGGGAGTTTGAATTGAAGCGACTTCAGGGCGACCAGGTTCTGTCCACTGTTCAGCAACTCTTCTGTCCGGATGTGAAGTCTGCCCCCGAGACCAAGATGTATGAAGAAGGACTTTGCATTCTCGCCAGCGATTGGTTCTTGAAGTCGGAGGAGCGCTGGAGCAAGGCGCTCGCCGATATGCTGGGTCGATTCGGCTACAACCCGGACCCCGGCTACAACGAAGCCAAATTTGGTTGGCCTCGGAAAGTCGAAAAGCTGAAGACTGACCCAGTGCCGGTGGATACATTCACATCGCTCAAATTCTTCAAGTGGAGTGTCGCTGCCAAGCTCTTGTTCCGCGCGAACTACGGCCAATTGCGTGGACTGGGCAATGGCATCGGGCGAATTGTGCGCGCGGCCCAGTTCTCTTCAACGATGGACCCTCGCCAATCGGTGATGGACGAATTCAGCCGCTATTGGCAGCCCAACGACTCGGCCAGTGTTGCACTGAACAATGCCTTGGTCACCACCGGCTCGTCGGATGAGATGAACAGCGTCCTGCTCGGCCCCTATAGCCACGCCCCCTCCGACACCGCGACCACGCAATGGTTCCTGCTGCAGCAGGGGGGACGGTACCTGAGCTTCTCGGCCACCTCGCGACTCAGCTCTGGCGCTGTGCGTCAGGCTTTCACACCCACTGTGAGCAACGAGGTCACGCGCGCGCAGCCGATGATCCTGCCGAATCTGACGTCCAATGACACGGTTTACCTGCGCACGGTCGAGAACCGTGTGGGGCATGAGCTGTTTCTGGAATACCCGGAAAGTCAGTATTCGAAGATCCTCTGGTTCAACCAATACGGCGCCAGTGTGAATCAACAATGGAAACGCCATATCGATCTCGAGGCCAACCAGTCCTCGTTTGAAAGCGTCCGTTACCCAGGCTGGTTCCTCGGCGTGGATGGCGATGAGGTCAAGGCGGTCAATAAGGAAGTGTTCTGGGTGCTTACGCCGTACCAGCTGAATCCGGTGATGAGCGTGCCAGCGCCCGCCGTCTAAGCCCGCCGGCCCACCTCGTGGTCTAACCCCGCCGCTGCGCCCGCCACGCTGCGGGCGTCACCCCCACCAGCTTGCGGAACATCTTCCCGAAATGCACCGCATCGGCGAAGCCCGTGGCTTCCGCCACCCGTTCCAGTGAGCCGGTCGAGGTGAGCAGCAGCATCTTGGCCTGATCGATCCGCGCCTGCAGTTGCCACTGGTAGGGCGCCATGCCGGTCGAGGCCTTGAACGCCCGGCTGTAATGCGACGGCGACAGGCCCGCCAACGCTGCCAAGGTCGACAGCTCGACGCGGTTCGGCAACTGCGATGCCAGAAACCCCAGCGCATCCCTGAGCTGCAGCGGCGACAGCTGACCCGCCGGCCGCTCGGCCGCCGCGGGCCGTCCCAACAGGCGCACCGCCAGCGCCGTCGTCAGCGCATCGCCATACAGCTGCGAGGACGGGTCGGGATCCTCCACCGCGTCCGCCAACAGGCGCGCCAGCGTCCAGATCCGCTCATCGTTGAAGCGCAGGCGCGGTGAGCGCGCGATCGCGTCCGGCCGCATCTCGAGTCGCTCACACAGCGTCGTCAGATCGAAGCTCAGGCTGACGTCCTTCACATACCGCGCGTCGGCCGTGAAGCCCCAGACCGGCAAGCCCGCCGGGGCGAAATGCATGTGCCGCGGCGTGTAGCCCACCGGACAGGGCGTTCCAGCCCGCATGCGCGGCTCACAACGGCCGCGCCCGACTTCCATCAGGATCACGCCCAGCCGTGTCTCCTGCTCATGCCGCAAGCGATGCAACACCTGACCCGCACAGGTGAATTCGGTCACCTCCACCCGCATCCCATTCCACGACCGCGCGGCCGAGGCCACGCTCAGCAGGTTTTCCGGCAGCGCAACGGGCGGCGATGGCGTCGACACTCGCGGCGTCGACATCAGCAAGCGCGATGGCAGGACGGACGAGAGGCCCGGCGACAAGGGGGACGTCATCTTGCGAGGCATGGCGTCAGCGACGGCGTCGGTGGCGAAGGATCGCTCAGTTCAGGCGGTCAGCGCGCCAGGCCGCCGGCGTGGCGCCCGTGAGCTTGCGGAAGGTGCGTCCGAAATGCACTGCGTCGGCGAAGCCAGTGGCCTCGGCCACGGCCTGCAATGAGGCATTCGTGTCGAGCAGCAGACACTTCGCTTGCTCGACACGCGCCTGCAACTGCCATTGATACGGCGCCGATCCCGTCGACACCTTGAAGGCCCGCGCGTAATGCGACGGGGACATGCCCGCCAATGCAGCCAGGTCGGCCAGCGCCACCCGTGCCGGCAGATGCGCCTCCAGATAGCTGATGGCATCGCGCAACTGCAGCGCTGAGAGTCCTCGATTCGGCGCGACCAGTGACTCGGCCGGCTCGAACAGACGGGCTGCGATCGCGGTCGTCAGGGAATCGCCATACAACTCGGTCGAGGGGTCCGGATCGTCGATCGCGTCCGACAGCAGCTTCACCAGCGTCCACAGCCGGTCATCGCTGAACTGCAGACGAGGCGCCTGCGCGCCAGGGCCGGGCGGCCCCAGATGCAGCCGCTCGCGCAGACGGGTCGCATCCAGTCGCAGCGCCGCGTGTTGGACGAAGCGGACGTCCGCGCTGTAGCCCCACAAGGCCATGCCGGCCGGCGTGAAGTGCAGATCGCGCGGCCGCGGCGCGATCGGGCTGGGCTGATCCGCGCCCAGACGCGGCTCGATGCGGTCGCGGCCCACCTCGTCCAGGATCACGCTCAGGCGGGTGTCCTGCTCATGCGGCCAGCGCTGCAGGACGCGGCCGGTGCAGGCGTAGTCGGTCAATTCGATGCGCACGCCGTCCCACTCGCGGGCGCGGGCGTGTTCGATGGCGAGGTTCTCGGAGAGCGGATAAGGCGACGACATGAGCGAAGCAAAAACGGTGCGCGATGCTCGCATTGCGCGTCGTGATACGGTAGTGCCGCTGCCTGCGCAGCAGTGTTGCCCAAACAGGAACGACCGGTGGACATCGACGCGTTGAGGACCTTTGTGGAAGTGGCGGATGCGGGCGGGATTTCGCCCGCCGCCTCGCGGCTGGGGGTGGCCAAATCCATCGTCAGCCGACGGCTCGCCCGGCTGGAAGCGGACCTCGGCGTGCAACTGCTCAACCGCAGCACTCGAGGCGCGGCGCTGACCGAGGCCGGCGCCGCCTTCCGCGACCATGCCGCCCGCGTCTGCGCCGAGATCGACATCGCCCGCGAAACGCTGCAGCCCGCCGGCGAACTGCGGGGCAGGTTTCGCATCTCCGCGCCGCTGTCGTTCGGCCCGACCCATTTCGCGCCCGTCATCGCGGAGATGGCCCGCCGGCATCCGCAGTTGCAGATCCAGACCTGCTACAGCGACCATTTCGTCGACCTCATCGGCCAAGGATTTGATTGCGCCATCCGCGTCGGTTACCTGCCGGACTCCGCGCTGGTGGCCCGACGCGTCGGTCCGATACACGGGCAATTGCTCGCCAGCCCGGCCTACATCGCCGCGCATGGCGCGCCGCAGACGCCCGATGAGATCCTGGCCCATGAGGCGCTGATGCAGGGCACCGAGCACTGGCAGTTCATGGACGGCGATCAGGTCATCAGCGTGCGGCCGCAAGGCCGATTCAAGGCCGACAACGGCATGGCGCTGGTGGCCGCTGCGGTGGCCGGGCTGGGCCTGGGCTATCTGCCCGATGGCCTGACCCAGACCCACCGCGCCAGCGGCGCCCTGGTGCCGGTGATGACCCGTTACCCGGTGCGGCCCGCCGGCGCCTATGTGCTGCGTCCGCCCGGCGCGCATCCGGCGCGCAAGATCCGCGAGCTGATCGATCTGCTGAGCGCGTATTTCGAGCAGTCGCCCAACCTCGAACCGCCGTCCGCGCACAACGCTGCGACACCGCCGGCACGGCGATGACGCGTCTCGCGACCCGCGCGAGAAGCTCACCGCCGAGCTCTCACTGCGCGGCCTTGGCGGCACGGGCCGCCGATTCCAGCAGTTGCACTTCCCAGGCATAGGCGATGCCGCTGGCACCGCCATGGTCGCGAATCACCTCCGTCAGCGGCACTGCCGTCTCGAGGCGGGCCCAGTCGCGCTGCCATTCGGCCACCACCGCCATCCAGGTGATCGGCACCGCGCCGGCCTGCACCAGGCGACGCACCGCCATGTCATGCGCTTCCGCCGACACACCGCCGGACGCATCGGTCACCACGAACACGTCGTAGCCCTCGCCCAGCGCCTGGATGGCCGGCATGGCCAGGCAGACCTCGGTCCACAGCGCCGCCAGGATCAGCTGCTTGCGGCCGCTCTTCTTCACCAGGTCGGTGACCTGGGGGTCTTCCCAGGTGTTGATGAAGGTGCGGTCGATCGGCTTCTGATCGGGGAACACCTCCTGCAGCCCCTTGATCAGGTAGCCGCCGCGCTCCTCGATCACCGTGGTCAGGATGGTCGGCACCTGGAACACCTTGGCGCCCTTGGCCAGGCCGATGACGTTGTTGGTCACCATCGCCGGCTCATGGCTGTGCAGGTTCGCGAACTGATAGGGCTGGTGGTCGATCAGCACCACGATGCTGTCTTCGGGTCGAAGCAAGGCGGGAAGGCCGGTTTTCGGCATGGAACAACTCCTTGGGGTTGAGGGGCGCGTCAGGCGCCTTCAGAGGGATTCAGAGGGATTCAGCAGGACATGCAGCGACTGGATGCGGCCGCTGTCGATCCGCGCCACATCCATGCCGCTGATCGGCTCCGGGCCGGCGCCCGACACGGCACGCCAACGCAGCACGGCGAGCCCGTGGTGGCCCTGTGCGCGTCCTTGCGCCTGGAATGCGAAATCAGCGGGCAGCGTCGCCAGCAGATCGGAGACGGCCTGATCGATCGCCGCATGGCCGGTCACGCTGCGGTCGGGCTCATGCAGCACCGCATCCGGCGCATACAGGCGCTGGATCGCGGCGAGGCGCCGACCGGCGTCGCGCTGCCCGAAGACCTCGGTCAGGTTGGCGCGCAAGAGGCGGTCGACGACCGACTCGTCGTCGATCGCTGCGGGGGTAGACATCAGGTCGGACATGGCGTTCTCTTGGTGGGTATCGAAGACGGCGATCGCTGGCGTGGCGGACCATCTCGCTGCTCGCTGCAGGCCTGGAAGTCATGTTGCCGAGCGCGCCGGCGACGGTCACTGTCGGTTCTTGCGGTGGACCGATCGAATCGATCACGCGATGCGGCGCGCCCCGACCTACCGGGTCGCGGCACGCCGCCTCAACGTGGCGACCGCTGCCGCGCCTGTTCGTCCGCGGAGAACATCGCATGGCCGGAGGTGGCGCTGTCGGCGGGCACCTCGTCCTGCAGCACATCCCAGTGCTCGGCGAGCTGGCCGTTCTCGATGCGGAAGATGTCCACCACCACCTGCGGCGTCGGCGCCCAGCCGCGGATGCGCCCATGGATCGCGACATAGTCGCCCTCGGCGATCATCAATCCGGGCTCGTAGAACACCTCCGGCGACAGTTGCCCCACCAGCCGCGCCAGCGCCTCGCGGCCCTGCGGGATGTTCGGGTTGTGCTGGATGTAGTCCGGCGCATACAGGCGCTCGACCGCGGACGCCTCACGGCGCTGGAACAACGCGGTCATCGCGTCCAGCACCAGGTCCTTGGGCGCCACGGCCGTCGGCGGCAGCTGCGGTGCCGATGCCGGCGACAGGCGGATCTTCCCCGTCATCTGGAGAAAGCGGCCATCCGGCAGCGTCGCCTGCGAATGCAGCTGGCCGTTCACGAAGTCCTCGACATGGACCACGGTCGCGCCGCTCTGCTCCACCCAGGTCACCAGGAAGAGGCCCGGGCGCAGCGCCGTGGCGGTGATCGCCACCTCTTCAGTTTTGGCGAAGGGGCCGTCGTCGATCTGGAAGCGCAATCGGTCGGGCGACAGGACGGTCAGGTGGACGCTGAACGCGTCGAACGCCACATCGAAGGCGAGTCCCGTGGGGTACTGCGTGGCATGGGCAAGGGAGGGCTCGGCGCGCATGGGGGTCCTCGGACAGTGAACGAAGGAGCCCGATGGGGTCAGGGCTTGCCGCCTGACGCATGGGCCAGGGGCGGCGTGTCCATCGGGGCGCGGCGCGTGTGTCAGGACACACGCCGCAGCGCGACCGCAGTATGTCCAGCGGTGCAGGCGACGACACTGTCTGAAGATGCGGTCAACCGATCGAAATCACCGGTCGAAATCACCGGCCGCGAGCGACGGCGATTCAAGCGGACCGAGCGCCCCGCCGCATCGGGGGCCTCGTGGCCGATCCGCGCTCCCGCGCGTTCGGCGCCCAACTGTCTCGATGGACGTCAGCGTCCCGAAGCCCCGCCACCCGCGCTCACCGGCAACGGCCGCAGGATCGCATCCAGCGCTGCGTGGTCGCCCACGCGTTGCAAGCGCGGATAGCGCAGGCCTGGGCTGGCGAGTTCGATCTCCAGGGGCGCGCCGTCCTGATCCAGCCGCAGTTGCAACGGCTTCGCCGCACGCACCGCCGCCTGCAGGGCCTGCGGGCTGTAGGGCGCGCCATTCACCTGCCGCAGCCGCGCGCCTGGCGCCAGTCCTGCCTGGAAGGCCGGGCCGCCCCATTGCACCGCGCGCACCGCACCGCCCGCATCCACCGCCAGGCCCAATGAGAAGAGATGGTCCTCCACGCCGCGATCGCGCGCGTCCTGCGTGAAGGTCGGCGTGGGCTCCTCGGTATAGACCAGCGCATAGCCGGCACGCTTCAGGCCATCCAGCAGCCAGCCCGCATCGGTCGCATCCAGGCGCTCATCGAGGAAGCGCTTCCAATCGCCGGGCTGCACACGCTGCAAGGCGCGATGCACATCCGCTTCGGTGTAGAACTGGGTCGCGTCTTCGCCGCCCTGCCGCGGCGAGAAGAACAGGCGGACAAAGTCATCCAGACTCTTCCTTCCCCCGCTGCGCGCGCGGATTTCCACATCCACCGCCAGCCACAGCAAGGCGCCGTCGCCGTAGTAGTTCTTCTTGCCGGTGAAGTCCGACCATTCGATGCCCTTGCCCGACAGCGTCAACGGGTCATGCACGCTGTCTCGCAACGATTTCCACTGGTGGGACGCCTGGCTCTGCGCCAGCGCCGCATCGATCGCCAGGTCATCCAGCGCCTCGTCATGGGCGCGCAAGCCACCCCGCGCGGCAGTCACCTTGCCCAGGTACTGCGTCAGCCCTTCATAGACCCACAGCAGCGAGTTCTGCAACGGCTCGTTGTAGTGACGCACCCGCATGTCGGCGGGCTGGAACTGGGTGCCGTTCCAGGAATGGAGATATTCGTGCAGCGCCAGATCGAGGTTGCGCAGGTTGCTGTCCGGTGCGCGCAGGTAATCCTCCGGGAGGAACAGCTCGGTGACATGGCGATGCTCGATGCCGCCCGGGCCGCCCATGCGATCGTCCAGGGCCAGCAGGACATGGAAGGGCGACCGGGCCCGATCGCCAAACAGCTGCTGCACCTGCGCGATCGACCGGCGGAAGGCCAGCGCGCGGTCCGGCGCAGCGACCAGATCGGCCGGGTCATTCGCGAACACATGCAGCTGCACCGGCTGATCGGCGCGATCGGACAGCGCTTCCTGACGGGTGTAGCGGCCGGCGATCAGGGGCGTGTCCATCAGCACCGGCAGCCGCACCGGCGCGAAACGCAGGCGACCATCCGACGCCAATTCAGTGGCCAGCGGCGTCGCGGGCTGCAGCCCCTCGGGCAGGCGGACCGACGCGGCGAGCCAGATTTGCTCGCGGTCATAGCCCGCCGGATAGAGCAGCAGATTCGACCAGCCGACATTGACGATGTGACGGCCCATCGCCCGATTGCCCGCGCGGGGCGACAGGTACTGGAAGCTCAGCGACAGGGAGGTCGCGCCTCGGGGCGGTTGAATGCGGAAGGCATGCGGATGGGCGGGATCGCGCGTCCACGGCACGGTTTTTCCGTCGACCTGCACCACCAGTCCGGCCACCCGTCCCACCTGACCGCTGGGCGCATGGCTGGCGGCCTGCCATTGCGGATACAGCAGCGTGATCGGCCGGGCGTCGGCCAGCGGCAGCCGCTGCCGCACCTGGAACACCTTGTGGGCAATGTCGGTGGCATCGACGTCCAGCTCGATCACGCCCGGAAAGGCCGCGGAGGCGGGCGGCAGCGTCGCGGTGGAGGCCGCCCGCGCCGGTCGCGCGGGTCCGGCAAGGACGGGCGCCGTGAGGGACATCAGCGCGGCGATCGCCGCCAGCGCGGTGAGGGCGGGACGCGCCACGGAAAGATGATTCATTCGATCGACTCAGGGCAGCAAGCGGCGGCCACACGGACACCGGGAACGACGTCGGAAACAAGCGCCAGAAAGAAGCGCCCGGAACGGCGCGGCGCATGTTAGCGCCGAGACGGCCTCGGACTATCCGCGCCGGAATCTCCGCCCAGGGCCGATGGCGCTCGCCCTGACCATCGCCCTACGCTGCGCGGACTACCTCTCTCGACTCGCGAGGCACGCATGCCGCTCTGGATTTATCACCTGCCCGTCCTGGAATTCGGCGCCATCCTGTTGGCGATCTGGATCGTTCCAGCGATGCTGAGCTTCGAAGTGGTGCATCGGCTCTTCAAGCCCACCTTCGACGAGGCGGAGAAGAGCCTGGCCATGACGCTGCTGGCGCTGGTGGCCACCTTGAACTCGCTGTTGCTGGCCTTCTGCGCCGTGTCGGTGTGGGAGGACTTCCGCACCGCCGACACCGCCGTCGGCAATGAGGCCGTGGCCATCAGCGAACTCGCCCGTGATCTGGCGGTGATGGGCACGCCCGAGTCTCTGGCCGTGCGAGAACGGGTGCGCGACTATGCGCGCGCCATCGTGGACGAGGAATGGAGCCAGATGCAGCAAGACCCCGGCCACCATGACGACGACACCCGCATCAACAGCATCTTCCGCGCCATGCAGGCGGTCCAGCCCGCCACCCCGGCCCACACTACCCTGCTGTCCGAGATCTGGGCGCGGCTGAATGAGGTGTTGAAGTTCCGGCTGGATCGGATCAGCGCCAGCGAGCAATCGGTGCCGCTGACGCTGTGGTTCGTCGTGATCTCGGGCGGCGTGTTGTCGCTGATGCCGATGCTGGTGTTGCCCCCCACGGCCTTCAACCGCTGCGCGCTGGGCCTGCTGGCCTGCTCCACCGGGCTGGTGTTCTTCTTCATCGTGCAGATGGACCGGCCCTTCGTCGGCGACCAGAGCGTCAGCTCGCATCCGTACGAGGTCAGTCTGGACGGCATGGCCCAGTGGGACCGGATGCCGAAGTGAGCGGGACGACGCGAGCCCGCGCCCGTTCACCTCGCGCCGGCGCAGCGCGAGGCGCGGCATGCGCCGGCCCGCAGGCCGGCGCCATGGCTCAGGGCGAGATCGCCGCGCCCACCACTTCCGACGTCGCTCCCACCCGCCCGATGCGCGTCGCCCTGCCGGTGTTCAGATCGATGCGATACCAGGTCGACCCGCCCTGCGCCGTGACCGCGCTGTAGGCCACATTGCCGATGTCGGAAATGTCGAGCGTCGCCTTGCTGAAGCTGCCGATGCCCAGCGAGCCGACGGTGAACAGCCGCCCCGTGTTCGGCGAGACCGGCGGCTGCACGCCTTCCTTGCTGCCCTGATGCACCAGCACGCCCAGCTTGCCGTCGAGCGCGTAGTTGGTGGTGATCTTCTCGTTCTCCTTGTTGTAGGTGTAGCCCGCCGCGACGATCGCCGGCGGCTTGCCCGCGTTCACATCGGCGCTGTCATAGGCCAGTCGCCCATCCAGCTGCACGCCGGGCTGATCGGCGTTGGCATCGACCACCGCGCCGGTGTCGGGATGCAGCCGCATGTTCACGCCGGCATCGTTGACCACGCGGATGCGGTCCACCGTCGGATTGAAATCGAAGCCCCATTCGGTGGCGCCCTCTGACGGCAAGGCCACCGGCGTGCCGACCTTTTCCACCTGCCCGGTGCTGGGCTGGATGCGGTAGAGCTGGCCGGTACTGCCCAGCCCATACAACTGGCCACGGGCGACGCGGAAATCGATGCCCAACAGGCGCTCGCCGGCCGCGAGACCCTGCAGCGGCCGCGTCGACAGCAGCTTCTGCGGCTGGCCGGCATTGAACTGGATCAGCTCGTTGCTGGCGGTCACCGCCACCGCCATCTCCTTGGCCGGCGGGCCCATCGGCTCCGTCGGCATGGTGGAACAAGCAACCAGCAGGGCGACGCCCGACAGGGACAACGCAGGCAGAACACGAATGGCCATGACCTCTCCAAAGCGCGTGAATGGAACGCGGATCCTCGCGCCGGTCGCTCCGCCTGTCATCCCCTCCGCCGCGCGAGCCCGGCGGATGAGGCATTACTGCACACTCCCCACCGCTCGCCAGGTCGCGCGTGCCGTCCGGCGCCCGTCCGCCCGGGCCCTTCGCGTCGATGCGCATGCCTTCGGCACGACCGGCCGCGCACACGGACGGCTGCCTACCCTGGGCCTTTGCGTCAGGGGAATCCTCGCCATGAATGTCGCCGCCGCGATCCGACCGACCTGGGACAAGTCCGCGGTCGATCGCCTGCTCTGGGAGCGCTACCACGCGATCCACACCCTGCCGCGCGCCCAGCGCCGCGCGGCCCACATGGCCCATGTGCTGAGCTGCCGTGAACGTTTGCTCAGCCTCATGCCCGACGATCCCGAGGGTTCTGAAGGCAATGAGGGCCACCCCGCAGGCGCTGGCTCATCGAGTTCAGGCCGTCCCGGCGACGCAGCGCTCGATCTCACCGAGCGTTCCCGCCAGCTGGAGCTGCTGTCCTACGGCACCGAACGTTGGCTGGCGCTGCTGCAGCAAGTGCGCCACGACCATCGCGCCCGGGTGCAGCGCCGCAGCTATCGGCATGACCGCTGCGGCGATCCGCCGTTCCGGGACGCCGATCACGGCGTGGTGCACATCATCGATGTGCTGGACCGGCCCGACGCCTTCGCCGATGTCGAGCCCTTCACCGCGTCGCGCAACAGCCGCCGCACCCGCTCCTCGACCTGCCTGCGGCATCTGGTGCCGCGCCGGCTCACCGCAGCCGACCTGCGCTCGCCCAGCGAGGCCGCGCTGATCGACCAATGGGGCCTGTTCGCTCGCACCGACATCCGCGCCGGCACCTGCCTGGGCGTCTATGGCGGCCAATTGCTGGACGAGGTCGACATCTTCCTGCTCGAGGACGACCGCTACCTGATGTCCGCCGCCGACGAACCCGGCACCCTGGCGGTCAATGGCGAAAACCTGATGTCGCTGATGAACACGCTGTTCGACGTCGATGCCGACGGCCGCATCACCGGCCATCCCGCCACCGGCTACAACGTGACCGGCGAGAGCTTCCAGGTGCGGATGCGCCACGGTTGGCAGGTCCGCATCCATGCGTTCCGCGCCTCGACCGACATTCCCGCCGGCACCGAGCTGCGCTGGAACTACGACCTGGGCGAGCGCCGGTGAGGTCGGGCGCGTCAGGCGGGATACCGCGCATCCACGTGTCGCCGTGATGACGGAACGGTGGCAGCGAACGCCGCCGCTTCGGATCAGGGCGAAGCGCTTCGCATGAGGGGGCAAGGCTTCGCCTGAGCGCAGCGGGTCGGGAGGTCGAGGCGGACATTGGGGATCGGATGTCAGCCCCGATCCGGCCCGGGGGCGGCGCCGTTCCCGTGGGGCCGGGGGGAGACCGCGATGGTCAGTTCCGTCCAGAACCGTCACAGCCCGGCATTGCCGACCGCCGCGCCCGCCAACACCCCGACGACGCCCACCACGCCGCCGACGTCGAACCCGCCCGGCGGCGGCTTTCAGGATGCCCGGCTCGGCGCACGGCCGCAGCGCGCGGGCGCCGACAGCGTCGCACCGCGCAGCCAGTCGTTGCCGCCGACCCTGCGGCGTGAGCCGGGCGGTGAGACGCCGCCGAGACGCCTGTCCCTCGATACCTCGGCCGCCACGCTGAACGCGAATCGTCCGAACACGCCGGCCGGCGGATCGCCGTCGAGCCCCTCATCGCCGGCCTCGCCCTCCGAGGCGTCCACGCCCGCCACGCCGATCGCGCCGACGAACGCCACGAACGCCACCACGGCCGCCGCCGCCACCACCACGACGTTGAGCACGCCGCCGACGCTGCCCCGAGATCCACAGGCGCCCCCACTGACCCGCAGCGGCTCGCTGCCCCAGGCCGCGGCCTCCAGCAATGCGGCACAGCCGTCCGCGCTGCGCCGCACGGCCAGCGATCTGCAGCCGCCCACCACGTCCGCGGCAGCCACCACCGCCCGGCCCGCCACGCCGTCCACGCCCACGACCGCGACCACGCAGACACCGTCCACGCCGACGCCCGCCGCGACGACCGCACAGCCCGCCACCTCCGCCACGCCCGCCCGCACCCCGACGAGCGCGGAGACGCCCGCCAGCGCCGCCACGACCCGCCCGCCCTTGACCCACTCCCTATCGGCGGACGCGCTGCAGAAGCCCGCCACGGCCACCACCACCACCACCACCACGACCACGACGGCCGAGGCGCCGGTGCGGCGGCAATCGGCCGATGGCGCGCTGCCGTCCGGCGCCTTGAAGACGGGCACCGGCAAGACGCCGAGCGACTCGGCGGCGCCGGCGCGGACGTCGTCCAGCACCAGCCTGCCGACCGCCTCCACCAGCCTCCCCACCCACCCACCCGGCGGTACGGCGCCCACCGGCAGCGGCACCAGCCTGGTCAAACCGCAGACGCCCTCCCGCCACGATCCCTGGACGCCCGACACCGCGCGCCTGCCCCAGCGCCGCGAATCGATGCCCAGCACCCCCAAGCCCACCATCGCCGACAGCAGCGCACGGCCGCGGCCGTCGCTGGATCTGCCGCTGCCGGGCTCGCAGACCTTCAAGCCCAGCCCGGCGTCCATCGCGACGCCTTCCGGCAGCAGCCAGACGCCGTTCCAGGCGCTGCAGACACCGACCCACGCGGCGAGCAACGCCCGCCCGACGGCACCCCCGACCACCACCAGCACCTCAAGCCCCGCCCACACCACCGCCCCAACCGCCACGAGCGCCACCACCACCACGCCGCAGCCGGGCGCCAGCACCAGCGCGGCCGCCACGACGCGCCCGCAGACCACCTCCACGCTCCAGGCGCCCAACACCACGCAGGTCACCGCATCCGGCTCCGGCGCGCCCGCGAACGTCACCGGCAACCACACCGGTACCGGCACCGGTACCACCGCCGCTGGCAACGCCAACGCCAACGCCAACGCCAACGCCAACGCCAACGCCAACGCCAACGCCAACACCAACACCAACACCAACAACACCACCACCAACACGACCGCGCCCGCACGTCCGCCCGTCACCGGCAGCCAGCTGACGGAGGCGCTGTGGGCGACGTTTGCCCAGCGGTCGGTGACCTACGGCGGCGGCCATGCGGCCGCGCTCGCGGTGCAGGCGCTGACGCTGACCGGCGGCGGCCTGGCGGGCGCCTCGAAGGCGACGCTCACGGCCACCTCCTCCGCCCTCGGTGGCCTGACGGCCGCCGTGGCCAAGGAGGTCATCGGCGAGAACATGAAGACGAAGCCGTCCCTGGGCGCCAACATCTCGCTGCCGAGCGACACGCGCTGGCAGATCGAAGGTCCGCGCGTGATGGCGGGTCTGAACGACATGTGGACCGCGATGGCCGGCGGCATCGCGGGCGCGGCCATCGGTGCGAAGGTCACCCCGATGCTGACCGAGACCTTCAAGAGCCAGGGCTATTCCGAGCCGATGGCGCAGGCGATGGCGATGGCGGTCTCCGCCGTGGGCCAACGGGCAGCGAGCGCGACCCTGGACACCGTCTCCGACCTCACCTCCACCTTCATGAAAAGCCGCCTGCCCGGCGCCACCGCTGGCAATTCGGTGAATCCCTCGGTCGACTACCACACCATGGCCGCCGGCGTGATGGCGCGGCTGGGCATCAACTTCGGTCTGACCCTGCCGGTCGGCATGCCGGTGGCGCTCGGTCAGACGATGCAGGACGCCAATCCGTTCGCGAAGATGGCGGCCTCCAATGCACTCGCCTGGGCCGGCCTGCCGGGCTGGATCAACGTGAAGATGAATCTGGCCAACGCGATCAAGCCCGCGCCGCAGCCGCCCGCCAACCAGGATCTGGAAATGGGCAATCGCTGAGTCCGGCACGCTGACACCTCGCGCCGATGCAGTCGCGCGGCCGCAGTGAGCGGACGCTGTCCGTTTCCTTTGGTTGCCAGTGCGTGCTCAGGCAAGACCTGGCGCCTGGACGTTGTCACATGCCGACCGTAAACTTCGTCACGACTCATGCGGTCCGCACGTCAGCGGACCCGCCCAGCGACCGCCCCCCTGCAGCGCGATTCATCGCGTGACGATCGGCGGCGACTGTCGGCGAGCGTCATGAAGGACTGATGAAGTGACAAGTCGTTATCGCTTCGAAGGTTTCGAGCTGGACTTGGCCGAGCGCGTGCTCTTGGTCCAGGGCGAGCCTGTCCGGCTTGGGAGCCGGCAATTCGATCTGCTGGCGGTGCTGGTCGCGCATCGGGGCGCCTTGGTTTCCAAGGATGCGCTGATGAATGCGGTCTGGCCCGGCCAGGTGGTGGAAGAAAACAATGCCGCGGTGCATGTCTCGGCCTTGCGCCGGGTGCTGGGCCGCGGCGCCATCGAGACGCATGCCGGCAAGGGCTATCGCTTCGCGCTGCGCCTGGACGAGCCCGAGCCCCCGCCCGGCGGCGCGGCCGAGCTCGGCCCGAGCGCGCCGCTGATGCCGGTGGCCCTGCCGGCCGCGCCGCCCGTGTTCATCGGGCGCCAGCACGATCTGCAGGCCCTCGCGATGCGCAGTGCCCAGCACCGGATGGTGACGGTGGTCGGTGCGCCCGGCCTGGGCAAATCCACCCTCGCCCTGGCCTGCGCGCATCTGCGCAAGCCGGCCTATCGCGACGGCGTGCTGTGGGTCGATCTGCTGCGTGACGACGGCCCGCTGCCGGTCGTGTGCGCCGTGGCGATGGCGCTGGGCATGGACCCGGCGACCGATCTGCACATGCTGCTGGGCCTGCTGCGATCGACCGATCTGCTGCTGGTGCTCGACAACGCCGAGGTCGATGCGGCGCAGGCCGCCGCCTTCTGCCGTGCGGTGCTGGAAGGCACCGAGCGGGTCGCGCTGATGGTCACCAGCCGCAAGGTGCTGCGGGTGACCGGCGAACGCGTGTTCCGTCCGCCGCCGCTGTCGGTGCCAGACAGCGCCTGCGAAGCGCCCGAAGCCCTGGAGCACGGCGCGGTGGCGCTGTTCGTCGACCATGCCCGCGCGCAGGACCAGGGCTTCTCGCTGGGGCCGCACAACGTGGCGTCGGTGGTCGCGCTGTGCCAGCGACTGGATGGCCTGCCGCTGGCGTTGCAACTGGCGGCGGGCCGGCTGGCGATGTTCGGCATCGAGCCGCTGACCGAGCGCCTCAACGACCGATTCCGGCTGCTGACGCGCGGCACGCAGGCCGGTCCTGCGCGTCATCGCTCGCTGCGGGCGTCGATGGATGCCAGCCATGACCTGCTGAGCGATCTGGAGCGCCTGGTGCTGCGCCGCCTGGAGCCGTTCGAAGGCGGCTTCAGCCTGGACATGGTGGTCAGCGCGGTCAACGACAGCGACCTGGATGTCTGGGCGGTGGCCGATGCGCTGGAGACGCTGGTCGACCATTCGCTGGTGACGGTGGAAGCCGGCGAACGCCCGCGCTACCGGCTCAGCGAGAACCTGCGCGCCTATTGCCAGTTGCTGCAGCAGGAAGCCGACGAGACCGACATCGCGCGCCGCCAGCATGCGCGCACGCTGGTGCAGCTCTTCGAACGCGCCGAACGCGCCTGGCATCTGATGCCGGATGAGCGCTGGCTGGCGGAATTCGCGCCGGAGCTGAGCAACCTCCGCGCGGCGATGGACTGGTGCCTGATCCATGAGCCGGCCTCCGGCGTGGCGCTGCTGGCCAGTTCCCGCGAGCTGTTCGAGCTGCTGGGCCTGACCGATGAGACCCGCTGGCGCCATGCCGCGTTCGAATCGGAAATGCCCGGCGATCTGCCGATCGCCCAGCGCGCGCGCTTCTGCATCGATCACGCCCATCTGCTGTCCGCCGTCGCGCCGGTGCAGGCGTCGGGATGGTTCCGTCGCGCCGTCGCGCTGAGCCGCGGGTCAGGCGATGCGGCGCTGCTCTACCTCGCGCTATGCCGTCAGGCGGTGGAGGATGCGGCGCTCAGCCTGCCCGCGCTCGGCGAACTGGTGGCGGAGATCAACACCTTGCCGGAAGGCGACTGGTCGGTGCGCACCCGCCTGTGGGGCCTGGCCGCACAAGCCCATGTGTGGGCGCTGGAAGGCCGCGGCGAGGATGCGGTGGATGCGCTGGGCAATTCGATGGCCCTGGCCACCGAGATCGGCGCGGCCGCCTGGCTCAAGGACGATCTGCATCGGCTGATGACGGTGCAGCTCATGCATGGCGAGCCGCTGCGGATGCGCGGCATCGTCAGGCACTTGATGGCCTGCGGGCCGGAGTCGATTCGCGGGCGGGCGCTGGTCTGTCTCGCGGTGTCCATGCTGGCCGAAGGCCGCGCCGCCAAGGCGCGGGTGCTGCTGACCGAGTTCAGCGAGCGCTGGCTGTCCGGCGGCCGTGAGCGCTTCGACCGCGTGGCGCCGGTCTACGCCTGGCTGGCGATCGAGGAAGGTCGGCATGAGGACGGAGCCCGGCTGATGGGCTATGTCTGCCGCGCGCGCTTCGATCAGGTCGAATCCGCGGCCGCCTGGCGCGTGCTGGCGGTGCGGCTGCGGGAGCGGCTCGACGGCTTCCGTCTGGCGCGGTTGCAGCACGAGGGTGCCGCCTGGTCCGAGGACGAGGCCCAGATCGCCGCCCTGCGCGGTGCGCCTGCGGCCAGCCTGGCGATCGAGTCGCCTTGCGTGAGCGGCGCCACTTCCGCGTCATCGATCGTGGTGGCGAAGTCGCCGGCCGCGCCGGGGCTGGTCGAAGCCACCTGAGCGCGTCGCGAGCGCGGTAGCGCCCGCACGCACCAGCACCGGCACCCGCCGTTCGGGCCCGCCATCCGAAGCCGATGGCGACGGCCCGAAGCGGCGAGGGCCAGGTCATGCCGTGGTCACGGCATCGTCATGGGGTCTGTCGAGAGTGGGGGCACGAGGTACCCCCATGACGCAATCACCCACCCTGAATCCTGGCCTCGGTGGCGGCATCCCGCTGACCCAGCTGCCGCCCACCACCGGCCCGACGTCGCCCTCGACGCCGACCGTGCCACCGGCGCGCTCACGCAGCGCCTCCGGCGGCTCGGCGGAGCTGCAGGGGCTGACCAGCCGCACGCCGTCGGCCAGCGCCTCGGTGTCGCCGCGACGCTCGCTGGATGAGCTGCGGTCGAAGAGCCCGACGGGCTCGGGCTCCGGATCGCCGACGGCGTTGCCGACCGCCGCGTTGTCCGGATCGACGGTCCCGTCGCCGTCGACCTCGCAGACCCCGGCGACGGCCACGCTGCCGGCGTCGACCTCCGCCAAGATCGGCACCGGTGCGGACGCCGCGACTGCCAGCCCGACGGCATCCGCACGTCCGTCGATCGAGGCGCCCGTGCAGCCGTCGAGCTCACAGCCGACGGGCACGGACCTGTCCATGGCGCTCGTGCGCCGATCCTCGTCGGCGGATTCGGTGCACGGCGCCCAGAATGACCGGGAGAGCACCTCGTCGTATGTGCGGATGGAAGCCTCGCCGCGGTCCAGTGCCTCGCATGCGAATGAGGTGAACCTGGGCTCGCAGGTCACGCGGCAGCGCGACGACCTTCGGGCGAGCCTGAGCCAGAGCAGCGGCACCAGCGACCACGCGCACGTGCCGAAAGAGGCGGGACAGCTCGAGTTCTTCCTCGCGCAGAACAAGCGGCATTTCGGCTCGGTCGCGGTGGTGCGCACGGTGGTGCAAGGCCTGGCCTCGCCCGAGGTGGCTCGCCTGGTCGAATCGCATCCGCAGGCCGCCGTTGCGCTCCAGCTGAGCCTGGCGATCGCCTCGGCGCTGCGCCGGGCCGGCTCTCAATTCCACAGCGAACGCAACCCGGCGGTCGCCAACCGAGCCTTCGCCGGCGACATCAGCGGTCAGCACAGCAGCCTGCAGCGCCGCGTCTGGCAAGGCATTCAAACGGCCGGCATCCTGCTGCCCGATGCCGCCTCCGTGGCCTTGACCCTGAAGTCGACCCAGCATCCGGCCCTCGTGCCGCTGGCCCAGTCGTTCGCCGCCATCCAGGTGCTGTCGCATCTGCAGGCGGGACTGCGCGAGTTCTGCCGACCGCTCAAGAACACGGTGCATGTCGGCAATGGCGATGCCTCGGTGCCCCAGCCGCCGGAGGGCCGCAACCTGACCGCCTCCGACATTCCCTGGACCCTGCGAGCCAAGTTCGGGACGGCCGCCGCCGGCATCGATTTCGCGGCGCAGTTGATGCAGCAGTTCGCCATGGGCGGTCAGCCGGCCTGGAACTCGCATCGCGGTCTGGCACTGCTGTCGGGCGCGATCGGCGGCCTGGCCAACATGCTGACCTCCTCGGTCGAAGATCACCTGGTGGATCGCGCGTCGGCGCGGCGCATGCAGCAGACCGATCCCTCGCATGTGGCGCACCTGCACGACGACAAGATGCAGAACCCGTTCTCCCGCTATGAGCTGGGTCGTCAGAACGAGCGGGTCGACGCGCGGGTCTTCAACACCATGATCCCGTCGCTCGCGGCGCTGGGCGTGATGCAGCTCATCCAGCAGACCGCCAAGCCCAATGCGGACGGCAGCCGTCCGCCCGGTCAGATCGCCGCGCAGGCGGCCGTGCATGCGGTCTGCGCGGGCCTGATCCTGGGCAGCCTGCTCGCGCTGACGGTGAAGTCCTATCAGCTCAACGACGACGTCCGCAAGAGCAACCGCAACGCCCGTGCCGCGCAGACGGCGGCGAATGCGAACCCGGCCTGAGCTCTTGTGCGGCGTTGCCCACGCCGGCCGATCGATCGCCCCGCCCAGACACCGCGTGCCCGCTCACGCGGGCCGACCACCCTCGCACTGCGCGCCCGTCACGCGTGCCCATCAATCCCCTGGAGAGGCCTATGACCCCCACGACAACCACCCATTCCCTGCCCACCACCTCCTTGCCGTGGCTCCGCGGCGTGCATGCCGCGCTGGGCCTGAGCGAGGCCGACCAGCAGCGCTGTGAAGCCGACGCCGCCGTGATGCTGGGCGAGGTGCCCATCCTCTGGACCCGCCCGCTGACCGGCGACGACGCGCAAGTCATGGCCCAGGCGGTGATCGGTCCACTCGGATCGTCCGACCAGGCCGCGCCGGTGCTGGAAGCGGTGATGCACACCCAGATGCTGTTGTGCGGCCCGGCGATGCCGGTCTTCGGCTTCGACACCGGCAGCCGGTCGCTGCTGTTGATGCAGGTGTTCTCCACCGAGCGCGACAGCGCCAGCGACGCCGCCGCGTTGCTGCAGGCGATGCAGCGCATCACGATGGAGACGCGCGAGGTGCTGCCCGCCGCTTGACGGCGGCCTCAGCGGCATCGACGCCGAGGGCGACTACAGCGCTGCTCGCGCTCATCGCGCTGAGCACGCCAACGGCGCTGCCGTCAGGCGCTCATCACCTCCGATCCCGGTTCGGGCTCAACGGCCCGGCCGTCCGTCGCGTCGCGCGGCGGGCGGCCGGGTCGTTGTCGTCAAACCTCGAGCCGATAACCGACGCCGTAGACCGTCTGGATGCGCGGGCCCGCGCTGGGGCCGGGCTCGGCGCCCAGCTTGCGGCGCAGCTTGTAGACATGCTGCTCGATGGTGCGGCGGCCGATGTCGCTGGAGCGGCCCCAGATTTCGGTGGACAGCGTCTGCATGCTCACCACGCGGCCGAGGTTCTCGAACAGCGCCCAGGCCAGCGCGAACTCGCGGGCGGTGAGGCTCACCTCGCCGCGTTCGGTGGACAGGATCTGCGTCGGCGCATGCAGCGAATACGGGCCCGCGCGCAGCGAGGTCGCGCGATGGCTGTCGACGCGCGATTGGATGCGGCCGCGCAGGCGATGGATCAGGGGTTCGGCGCCGTCGGTGATCACGGCGTAGTCGTCCGCGCCGCGTTGCAGCGCGCGTGAGATGCCGACCGAATCCCCCAGCCCGACGACGATCACCGGCAGGGGTCGGCCGGTGTGCAGACGCAAGGCAGTGAGCCAGCCATCGATCAAGGGGTCATGGTCTTCCAGCAGCACGGCCTGGATGTCTTCGCTGCGCAGCGTGGCCAGCAGCGACGCGACATGGGTATGCAGGCTGGCCTCATAACCGGCCTCTTGCAAGGCGGTGGCAACAAATTGCTCAAGCGTGCGAGAGGGAGCGAGCGTAGCGATTTTCACGGGAGGACACCTTGAGGACCTTGGGGAGTTCCCACTGTCCTGAATGCCACCTTTCAAGTCCTTTACGTTTCATTCATTTGCATTTATGCCCCCCGAAATGCGGGGGCCAGGCATGCCAACACGCGCGGTGATCTGGCGCACGTAATCCTCGGTTTCGCGGAACGGCGGAATGCGATTGCCGTAGCGACTCACCGCGCCTTCACCCGCGTTGTAGGCCGCGAGCATGAGGTCGATGTTGCCGTCGTAGCGGTCATGCAGGCTGCGCAGATGGCGCACGCCGACATCCACATTGATGCGGGGATCGAGCAGGTCCTGCGCCGACGTCACGCCATAGCGCGCGGCCGTCGCCGGCATCAGTTGCATCAGTCCCATCGCGCCCTTGGGCGAGCGCGCCTTCGTCTGATAGCGCGACTCCTGAAAGATCAGCGCGGACACCAGCACCGGATCGAGTTGGTGCCGATCACTCGCCGTCTGCACCAGCGCCGCGAGTGCCGGCGGCATGGCGCGCCAGCCCGGTGCGGCCTCGCCCTCCCATGGGGTGGACGCGCCCTGGATCACGGTGAACCAGGCGACGTGGCGACGGCTGGGCATCGGCAGCTCGGCGCTGTCCTCGATGCGCTGGGCGCGGGCCTCGATGCGCACCGGCTCGCAGGTTTCGACCATCTCCGGATGACGCTGGCGCAGGTCTTCCACCAGCAGATGCACGCCGCCATCCAGCAAGGTGCACCGATAGCGCAGCACGGTGTCCACGGTCGTCCCGGTATCGCTACCACCGGCCATGGCACCGGTGCGCGCGACGCTCTGCGCCGTCGCACCGGCCGAAGCGCCCAGCGCCTGGGCCCGCGCCGCAGAGGGCGCGCTCAACAGCAACACCGCCAGCCAGGTGGCGCTGGCCCACGCCACCGCCTTGGTCAAGGTGTGCGGTCCGAGGGCGATTCGCACCGTCGACGCCGGCCGGATCACGCCTCGTGACAAACGCTCGACAGCACGTTGCACACGCCACACACCGACGGTGGCGGCCTCATGCCGCGTCGGCATGGGCCCATGCGCCGGCGACAACAACCCTGATGACGACATGCCCAGGTCTCCATCGCAAATAAAGACCTGGACTCTAGGCAGCAGCCCCTCGCGTGATCGGCGCCATGCGAAGCCCCTCGTCCGCAGCCGAATTCGGGGCCGCTCACTTCGCCTGCGAGTCGTCCGCTTCGGGTCCAGCGGCAAGGGGATGGGCGGGCGCTTCTATGGTCCGGCCATCGCCTCTCTGGAGCATGAGATGACTCAGCCGATTTCGTCGACGACGGCCGCCACCAGCACCACGCCGGCCGCCAGCACGCCCGATGCCGCCGCGATGGACAAGTTCGAAGGCCTGATCGCCCAACGAATGATGATGCAGATGCAGCAGGGCCAGCAGGCGATGAACAAGTCGATGACCAAGATGACCGACGCGATCAAGCAGTCGATGCAGGACGAGGAATAAGCCTCCTCGACCGCACGGCATGCGATGCCGCGTGCCGCCCCCGCGCGAAGTTCAGAAAACAGGTCGTCCCACCGTGCTTGCCCCCCGCCTTCGATTGCCCGCGCTGTCGCGCCTGTGTGTGAGCCTGGCGCTGTGCGCGCCCACGCTGACCTGGTCGGCGCGTCAGACCCCGGAGCCCGCGCCGCCCACCGACGCGCCCGCGACCACCATCACCGCGCCGCCCGCCGCGCGCACGCCGGCAGCCAAGACCCCGCGCGCCAACACGCGGGTCTCCCGCCAGTGGCGCAATCAGCGCTTCGTCTACAAGGCCGAAGGCAAGCGGGTGAGCGAAGTGCTGATGGACTTCGCCGCCAGCCAGGGTCTGCCCGCCGTGATGGCCGACGGCATCGAAGGCATGGTGCAGGCCACCTTCGACACCACGCCCGAGAAGTTCCTGGACTCGATGGCACGGGCCTACGGCATCGTCTGGTACCACGACGGCACCGCGCTCTACTTCTATCCGGCGGGCTCGGTGCAAAGCCGGCTGTTCCGGCTCAAGGGCTTCAAGCGCGAGCAGGTCGCCGAGCTGCTGGAATCGCTGCAGCTGGGCGACAGCCGCTTCCCGCTGCGCTTCAATGCGAATGAGAGCACGCTGCTGGTCTATGGCCCGCCGCGCCATGTGGAGCTGATCGCCGCGGCGATCGAATCGCTCGACGTCGGCGCGATGGAGCGGGGCCGCAAGACGGTGCGGGTGGTGCCGCTGCGCTTCGCCTCGGCGGGCGATCGCAACTTCGGACAGACCCGCATCCGTGGCGTGGCCTCGACCCTGACCTCGCTGTATGGCGGCGCCACCAATGGCCCGGCCGCCGCAGCCGATGCGCCCACGATGGTCGAGGTGCAACCCGAGAAGCTGCGTGCGCTGCAAGGCGTGATGGGCCGCGACAACCGCCTGGCCGATGTGATGGCCCGCAAGCCGGGCCAGACCACCACCGGTCAGCCCTCGCAAAAGGGGGCCGGCAGCAGCGGCAGTTCACGCGGACTGCAAAGCCCGGTCGACGACGACACGCCGCCCGTCTTCGAAGCCGATGAAGGCACGAACTCGGTGGTGATCCATGGCCGTCCGCAGCGCATGGATGAATACATCGACCTGATCCGCCGGCTGGATGTGCAGCCGGTGCTGGTCGAGCTGGAAGCGACCATCATCGACGTCAGCAGCGACAGCATCGAATCGCTGGGCATCGACTGGAACCTGAAGGGCAGCAAGAGCAGCCTCGGCGTGACCGGTCCGGCTGGCGACACCTCCGGCACCTTCACCTTGAGCACGCTCTGGTCCAACGCCGGTCGAGAGCTGATGGCGCGCATCAATGCCCTGAGCGCGCGCGGCAAGGCCAAGGTGGTCGCCAAGCCCAAGGTGCTGGGCGTCGCCAACCGGCCGGCAGTGATGCGCGAGAAGCGCGTGGTGACGGTGCGGGTGGCCGGCAATCTGGAAGCGAATGTGTTCCAGATCGAGGCCGGCACGCTGCTGCAGGTCACGCCGCAGATCACGTCGATCCCCGATGGCAGCGGGGTGTCCCGGCGCATCAAGCTGTCGCTCTACATCGAGGACGGCAGCTTCGAGGCCGACCGTGTGGACAACGTGCCCATCGTCAAGCGCACCGAGATCATGACCGAGGCGCATGTCGGTGAAGGCGAGAGCCTGCTGATCGGCGGCATCACCACCACCAACCAGTCCACGCGGCGCGATGAGGTGCCGGTGCTGGGACGCGTGCCGCTGCTGGGCGGTCTGTTCCGTCAGACCTCCGAGTTGTCCGGCTCGAGCGAGCGCCTGTTCCTGATCTCGCCGCGCCTGATCCGCGAGCCGCTGGATCTGCCACCGACGGCAGCGGGCACCTCGTCCGGCCTGTCGGGCGTGGGACCGTCGCGCGGCGAGAAAGCCCCGATGGCACCGGCCTCCGCGCCTGCCCCGACGCTGTCCACACCGGTGCCGGAATCGTTCATGCATGACGCGGGCTCCGCGTCCTGACGACCGCCCGTCCACCGCCTCGCACCAGGATTCGCAAACCATGAAGCAGCTTCGCATCCTCACCGGTCTGCATGCGGGAGCGCAATTACTGTTGACCCGTCGGCACTACCGCATCGGCCCCGATGACGACGCCGACCTGCAGATCAGCGATTGGGACCAGCCCGCGCTGATCCTGATGTTCGACGAAGCGGTCGACCCGATGGCCGACCAGGAAGGAAACGACGTGTCTCTCGCGCTTCATGTCAGCGGACCGGATGGTCAGCCCGCCAGCCCCCTGGGCCGGCTGGTCGACTTCCAGCCGAAGCGCTTCGGAGACATCGTCCTGTGCGCCGGTCCCGATGGCGCCACCTGGCCGAGCGACCTGACCCTGATGCAGACGCTGATGGCGCCCGCCCAGCCCGCCGCCGCGCCGCGCAAGCGCTCGACCGGCATGAAGGTCGGCGCGGTGGTGTGTGTCGCCGCGCTGACGGCGGGGCTCGGGATCGTGGTCTCCACCCAGACCGTCGCATCGGCCACCGCCACCGCGCCGATCCGGCCGCTGGAGCGGGTGCAGCGCGCGCTGTCATCGGCCGGCGTGCTGGGCCTGACGGTGCGCGAGATCGATCGCCGCGTCGTGGTGGAGGGCCTGCTGCCCGACAGCGCCGCCATCGCCCGGGTGCGCACCGCCTTGCAGCCGTTCGGCGAAGACCTGGTGCTGCATCGCTATGCCGCCGCCAGCGACCTGATGCGCCAGATCGGCGATGCGCTGAATCAGCCCGGCCTGCGGGTGAGCTATCGCGGCCAGGGCGTGTTCGCGGTCGAAGGCCAGACGCCCGATCCCGACCAGTTGCGCAGCGAAGCCCGCCGCGTGGCCACCGACATCGGCCCGCTGGTCGCCCGCATCGAGGTGCTGGCCACCGAAATGCTGCCGACCTCGCGGGCCCGTGTCGGCGCGATGCTGCATGACGACGGCCTGCAGTACGTGCAGACCGCCGATGGCATCAAGCATCTCTCGCTGCGGACGCCGGTGGAGGACGCCACGTCCGACACCGATGCGGCGCCCGCAGCCGTCAACCCTGTCGTCAACCCCACACCTCTCGGAGAACCCTGATGGACAACCCCCTCGAGCAGACCGTGTTCGCGGACCTCGCGCACATCGAGAAGACCCTGACCGACGACCTGAGCGGCGAACGCACACGCGCGATGCTGAGCTACTTCGACACCGTGGCGCAGACCAGCGAAAGCCATCTGCAGACCGCGCTGCCGGACGCCGAGCGTCAGCTCACCTCGCAGCTGATCGAAGGCTTCCGTGCCTCGCAGCGCATCGTGCGCCATGTGTGGGAGTCCATCCACACCGCCTCGCTGCCGGCCTGATCGCCGCGCGTCGGACCGAGCGATCTCAGGTCCGATCGACCGACCCACGTCGTCCCTTTCCAAGAACATCACAAGGAGCCCCCGATGACCGCCACTGCCCTGACCCCCGACGCGGCCGGCTACCCGCTGGTCTACCGCAACCTGATGGCGGTGGGTCTGCTGGGTGCGGTGTACCGGGTCCGTGATGACGCCGACACCGTCAGCGCCGCCGTCGAGCTCACCCTCGACGACCCGACGCCGTTCCGGGTCTGCCGCGCCATCGCCCACGGCATCGGCGGCGATGCGGAGTACGCCTCCGCCACGCTCGGCCAGCATGTGGAGGCGCATCCGGACGATGAAGGGGCCAAGGTGGCGCTGGCCACGGCCTTCCTGCTGGCGCGTGATGCCCGCTGGAAGGAGATCCTGGACGAGATCCTCGCCACCAGCGCGGATCAGAACGTGCGTCAGGCCGCCAACGGCGTGCTGGCGTACGCAGCGACCCTGCAGTGAGACCACGGCCCGAGGGCCGATGAATGCGCGGAGATCGGGCGATTCCACGATCGCTCGATGTCCGCAACCCGCGACCCATCCCTGCCGGGACCGATCCACGGATCGATGGGCGCGACCTGTTCGGTGGAACGAATGGTTCGTTTCATCTTTTTCGGGTGCCTCACGGCGCCCACATTCCGGAAGTCAACTTCCATTTCAACTAGGAGAGAGTCATGTCTGGTGGAGCAGCAATCGGTGGTGCGCAATCTGCTGGCGCTTCGGCGACCATGGACCAAATGATGAATCAGATGGAAGCGCAGAACGTTCAGCAAATGAAGAACAACCTGCAAATGGGCCGCATGAGCCAAGAGGCCTCCATGTCGGAAGCCCTGGGCAAGAAGTTCAAGGCCTCCGGCGACAGCGTCAAAGGCCTCGTCTGACGTCGTAGCGCTCAACACGCCGGTCCCTGCGGGACTGGCGTGTTTTTCGCGGCGCAGGTGGGCACACCGCGTCGTGCAGGGAGAACTCCATGTCGACCTCAAGTTCAGGCGCGGCGCTCGGCGGCGCTGAGTCCGCAGGCGCATCCGCCACGGCGCAAGCCTTGATGGATCAGTTGGCGGCGCAAAGCAAGCAGACGATCGCGAACAACCTGGCCATGGGTCGCATGAGTCAGGAATCGGCCATGTCGGAAGCCCTCGGCAAGAAGTTCAAGGCGAGCGGCGACAGCGTCAAGGGCCTGGTGTGACCGGGGACTTCCTCCACGCCGCGTCATCGCCTCACCGGATCAATCTTTGTCGGAGCATCGAACATGAGCATGATGATTCAAATGCCGCTGCAAATCGCGCTGCGGGGGGTTGAGAACAGCCCCCTCGGCGGCATTCAGCAGGCACTGCAAGGCATTCAACAAGGCCTGCAAGGTCTCCAGCAGCTGCTGCAGCCGCTGGACAACCTCCTCAAGAATCCTCTGACCAGCGCGCTCAGCGCCGCTGGTCAAGGCGTCAACCAGGCGCTCGGCGGCCTGAATCAGGCGCTGAACGCGCCGCTGGCCGGCCTGAACCAGGCGCTCGGCGGTCTGGGCCAGGGCCTGGGCGGCCTCGGCCATGCGCTCGAAGGTCTGACCCAAGGCCTGAATCAGGCCCTCGGCGGCCTGACGCAAGGCCTCGGCCAGAACCTGGGCCAGGGCCTGGCGCAAAACCTGGCCGGTGGCCTGGGCCAAAGCCTCGGCGGTCTGACGCAAGGTCTGAATGGCCTGAACCAGGCGCTTGGCGGTCTGGGTCAGGCCGCGATGCAAGGCGCGGGCGGCCAGATGATGAATGCGCTGGGCTCGGCCATCGAAGGCCTGGGCGGCGCACTGGGCGCGGCGGGCGCGCTGGCCGGCACGCTCAACGCCCTGGGCAACCAGGGTCTGCTGGGTGGCGCGGGCGGTCCGATGAATGCGGACCGTGCCGAAGCCGCGCTGGCCAAGGGCATGCTCGGCTCGGGCATGACCAAGCTGACCGGCAAGGACATGGAAGACGCTGCCAACGGCATCCGTCCGAAGGGCATGAAGCCGGAAGACTTCACGCCGGAGTTCCAGGCCGCCTGCAAGTTCCTCAAGAGCGATGAAGGCAAGAGCGCGATGCGCAAGCTGGACACCGCCGATGCGGACAACGCCGGCAAGGGCATCTTCCGCGGCAGCCCGGACGGCACGGTCGGCATCGGCGACCTGTCGGCCTCGCTGCAGAAGAAGGGGCTGGATGCGGGTCAGCGCGACACGATCTCGACGCTGCGCGAGAACTTCAACGCGCTGTCCAAGGACGGCAAGACCTTCGACCTGGACACCGTCAAGGATGTCGCCAATGGCAAGGCCATGCCGGACGGCAACCAGCCCAGCTTCCAGCTGATGCAGGCCTGCCAGAAGTTCCTGCAGGACAAGGCCCTGAGTTTCGCGGCGGACAACGCCCAGAAGATCTCCGAAGGCAAGGGCGACCAGCGCGGCGACAACAAGTTCAGCCTCAAGGATCTGGACAAGACCCTGGCCCGCGGCTGAGCGGGCCTGACCTGACCGACTCCCGCCGCGCGTGCCCGCAGGCGCGGCGGGGAGCGGTCCCGGACGAACGGCTCAGCGCTCGACTCGTGCGCTGACCGCGTCCGGCACCGAATCGTGAATCGACGCATCAACGAGAAGCATGGAGCGGAAATGATTGATTCCTCACTGCAACGCAAAGAATTCGTCTCCGGCCTGGTGGGCCTGGTGAGCATGGCCGTGGACCGCGAGCGTCTCGACGATGCGGAGACGCTGCTGGGCGCGGTGCGCCTGCTGCGCCCGAAGGTTTCCGAGCTGGACTTCTTCGAGGCCTGGATCGCGATGAAGCGCGGTCATTGGTCGGATGCGATGCGCACGCTGCGCAACCTGGACGCCGCCGCGCCCGAGTGGAGCACCGCCAAGGCCTTCCTCGCCTACTGCCAGTTCGCCACCGGCGACCTGGGCTGGCGCGACACGGCGCAGGACGTGCTGCACACCTCGACCAATCCGGAAGCGCTGGACATGGTCCGCACGCTGCTGAATCCGGAAGACGCCGAGGACAGCAGCGACGACACCCCCGCAGCCGCGCCCAGCCTGCCGCTGGAAATGCCGCACATGGCCTACATGCGGGCCTGAGGAGACTGCCATGACCGATCCGATTCAGGCCATCTCCGCCCATGAGGTGATGCGCCAGGCCGCCTCGCCCAGTCCCGATCTGCAGGCGCAGGCGCAGAAGTTCGAGCAACTGCTGGCGCGCGAGCCGCAAGTCGACACCAAGGCCGCCCAGGCGCTCAATGCGCCGGATTCGACGATGACCAAGACGCTGCACACGCTGGACGAGGCCTCGCGCCACGTGACCGCGGACATGCAGCGCTTCGTCGCTGAAGCGCCCACGATGGACCTGCAGGAGCTGACCACCCGGTCGATGGAGCTGAACCTGCAGGTGGCCACCCAGGGCCTGCAGTTCACCGCCTGCACCTCGGTCGCGCAGAGCAGCAAGAACGGCCTGCAGACCTTGATGAAGAACCAATGACATGAACACCGCCGCCGCCACTGCCGCGCCGAGGGTCCTCATCGGCATCCGCGCCCGTCGGGCCCCGCTTGCCGCGATCGTCGACACGGTCGGGCGACGCGCGGCCCTGCTGCTGCTGATGGCCATGCTGTGCCTGCTCAGCGCCTGCAAGACCGACCTCTACACCAAGCGCACCGAAGCCGAAGCCAATGAGATGGTGGCCGCCCTGCTGGGCCGTGGCGTGGATGCGGAGAAGAAGACCAGCGACGCGGGCAAGACCTGGAACGTGGCGGTGGACGAGAAGGACGTGGTGAATGCCTTGAGCATCCTGCGCGCCAGCGGTCTGCCCAACGACAAGTACGTCTCGCTGGGCGACATGTTCAAGAAGGAAGGCCTGATCTCCACGCCGACCGAGGAGCGGGTGCGCTTCATTCATGGCGTGTCGCAGGAGCTGTCGAGCACGCTCTCCAAGATCGATGGCGTGATCGTCGCCAAGGTGCACATCGTGCTGCCCAACAACGATCCGATGGCGACGACGGTGAAGCCGTCCAGCGCCTCGGTGTTCGTCAAATACCGGCCGGAGATCGATGTGCCGATGCTGGCGCCGTCGATCAAGAGCATGGTCGCGCGCAGCGTGGAAGGCCTGACCTACGACAACGTCACCGTGACGCTGGTGCCCGGCGCGATGTTGCCGGTCGCGAGTGCGCCGGTGCAAGGCCCGGCGCTGTGGGCCTGGGTGGGCGGCGGCGTGTTGGCGCTATTGCTGCTGGTCGGTGGCGCGCTGGCCTGGATGGTGTGGAAGAAGCCCTCGTGGCTGCCCTCGCCGCTGGCCCGCCGCTTCGGCGCCGTCGCGCCCAGCCAGGCCTGATGACCATGATGACCGCCGAACAGCAGGCCCAGTGGGCCGTGGCCTTCGGCCACAAGCTGCAGGGGCTGGTCGATGACCTGGACAACGAATGGCGGGAAGCCGTGATGGCACCCTGGGCCTTCGTCGATGCGATGCCCGAGGCCGAGGCCCGGCGGCTGATGCCGCGCCTTTGGACCGGCCATCTGCGCCAGACCGGCGGTCTGCCGTCGCTGCGGCGATTCGCCGATCCGCTGACCCGTCTGAGCTTCCTGCCGCGGGGCGAGCTGCTCCATCGCCTGTGCACGCTGGCGCTGGCGCGTCGTCCCGGCGTGCTGCGCTGCTGCATCGACCGCAGCGTGCGGGCGCCGCTGCAGCGCGCCCTGGGCGACAGTTTCGAGGCGCTTTCAGTCATGAGCCGACGCGGCAAACCGGTCGATGCGTCGACGGCGAGCTGGTCGCCGGTCGTCTGGGCCTGCGTCGGTTTCTCGGATTGGTCCGCGCGGCTGATGCCGCAGGACCAGGCGGTGCGGCGGATCGTCGAGCTGTCGATGCCGCGCACCCTGCTTGCGGATGTGCTGGCCCAACCTGAGGTGCCGGCCGACCGCGATGTTCCCGATTCACTGGCCGCCTTGGCCGATGCTGGAGTGAACTGGCCATGTTGATCTGGTGGCAAGGCGACGCGGCCCTGGCCGGCGCTGAACACGGCGTGCTGCGCGCGGGCGAGGTCGCGGTGCTGCGGGAGACCGCCACCGTGCGCCGCGATGCGGCCGAGCGCGCCGACGCGTTGCTGGCCGAGGCGCAAGCCCAGGCCGAGCAGATCGTGGCGGCGGCGCAGCGTGAAGCGGAAGCGCTGCTGGCGCAGGCTCAGGCGCAGATCGAAGCCGCTTGTGAAGCGGGACGTGCCGAAGGCGAGCGTCAGGCCGCGCTGGCCTGGCATGAGCGGCAGGCCGATCAGGCGGTCGACCAAGCCAAGGTGGTGCGCGGTCTGCATGAACGGCTGGCCGAGGTGGTGACCAGCGCGGTCGAACGCATCGTGCAGACCGAAGGCCGTGCGGCGCTGTATCAACGGGCGCTCAAGAGCGTGCAATCGCTGTCGCGCTCCGCCACTGCGCTGACGCTGCGTGTGGCGACGGCGGACTTCGAAGCCGCCCGCGACGGCATCGCCGCCGTGCCCGAGCTGCAGGCGGCCGGGCTGAGCGTGGAGGTGGTGGTCGACTCGGCGCTGCCGGCGGGCAGCTGTCTCTTCGAATCCGACATCGGGGTGGTGGATGCCAGCCTGAGCACGCAACTGGATGCGCTGCGGGCCGCGATGTCGCGGGCTGTGCGCCGGGCGGTGTCCGAATGAATCTGAAAGACCTCAGCCACTGGATGGAGCTGGAGCTCTCCGGCACCGAGATCATTCATCGCAGCGGCAAGGTGACCGAGGTGGTCGGCACGCTGGTGCGGGCCAGCGGCCTGTCGGCCAAGCTGGGCGAGATGTGCCATCTGCTCGATGCGGGCGGCCAGTTGCTGCAGGTCGCGGAGGTGATCGGCTTCTCGCAAGGGCAGACCATCCTGTCGCCGTTCGGGTCCATCCTGGGCGTGAGCGCCGGCCAGACGCGCGTCGTCGGACTGGGCCAGATCCAGAGCATCCCGGTGGGCGATGCCTTGTTGGGCCGGGTGGTGGACAGCCTGGGCCAGCCGGTGGACGGCGGGCCGCCGCTGGTCTGCGACGAGATGCGCCCCGTCTTTGCGATGCCGCCGAGCCCGATGGACCGTGAAATGATCGAGCATCCGTTGCCCACCGGCGTGAAGGTGATCGACGGCATGATCACCCTCGGCGAGGGTCAGCGCATGGGCATCTTCGCGCCGGCGGGCGTCGGCAAGAGCACCTTGATGGGCATGCTGGCGCGCGGCACCCAATGCGACATCAGCGTGATCGCGCTGATCGGCGAGCGCGGCCGCGAGGTGCGCGAGTTCATCGAGATCATCATGGGCAAGGCCGGCATGGCCCGTTCGGTGGTGGTGTGCGCCACGTCGGACCGGTCGTCGATCGAGCGCGCCAAGGCGGCCCATGTGGCCACCGCAATCGCCGAGTATTTCCGTGACCGCGGCCTGCGGGTGCTGCTGATGATGGACTCGCTCACCCGCTTTGCACGGGCTCAGCGCGAGATCGGCCTGGCGGCGGGCGAATCGCCGGCGCGGCGCGGTTATCCGCCGTCGGTGTTCGCGGAGATTCCTCGTCTGCTGGAGCGCACCGGCATGGGCGCGACCGGCTCGATCACGGCGCTCTACACGGTGCTGGCGGAAGACGACAGCGGCAGCGATCCGATCGCGGAAGAAGTGCGCGGCATTCTGGATGGCCACATGATCCTGTCGCGCAAGATCGCGGCGCGCAATCAGTACCCCGCCATCGATGTGCTGGGCAGCCTGAGCCGGGTGATGTCGCAGATCGTGCCGGCCACGCATCAGAAGGCCAATGGCACCTTGCGCAAGCTGATGGCCAAGTACGACGAGATGGACATGCTGATCCAGATGGGCGAGTACAAGCCCGGCAACGACGCGCTGGCCGATGAGGCCGTGCGCAAGCATGCGGCCATCCGGGAGTTCCTGAACCAGGCCACCAGCGACCTGCGTCCGTTCGAGCAGACGGTCGCCGAGCTGCAAGCGCTGGTCGACGGCTGATGGATCTGCGCTCGCTCAAGACGCTGCTGTGGGTCAAGCGCCGCCGGCTGGAGCCGTTGGAACAGCAGGTGCAGGTCGCCACCGCGCAACTCGCGGCGACGCAGCAGGCGCACGCCATGGCGGTGCAGCAGCAGGCGCTGAGCCTGGCCAATGAGGCCGCCTGTGCGGCGAAGATCCAGTCGCTGGGCAGTGAGGGCGGCTTTCGGCCAGATGAAGCGGTCACGCTGACCCTGGTGCTGCAGGGCTTGTCGGACCTGGTCCGCCAGGCCGCCGAGGCCGAACAGGCGGCGGCCGCGCAAGTGGCGCAGGCGCAGGCGCGTTGCATCGCGGCGAAGCAGGCGCTGCAGCGCGCGGAGCGCCAGATCGAGCAACTGGAAGAGCGCCGGCAACAGCGCCTCAAGCAGATCGATCAAGACGGCGAGGACACGCAGGACGAAGAGAGCGAGGAAGCCGCCGTGGCCCGCAAGGTGGCGCAACGGCGCGAGCAACGGGCGCTGGCGGAGCAGCACGCATGAACGACATGTTCTCCAGCTTCTCGGCGGTGATGGGCGCCGGTGCGGTCCTCAAGGATGCGGTGATGCTGCTGGCGGTCTGCCTGCTGCGGGTCTACGCGATCTTCCTGGTGCTGCCGGCCACCACCGACCAGAGCCTGCAAGGCAATGTGCGCAACGGCGTCTGCCTGTGCCTGGCGATCTTCATTGCCTGGGGTCAGCCGGCTAGCCTGGTGCACAACGTCGACATGGTCCAGCTGGCCGTCATCCTGGGCAAGGAAGTGCTGATCGGCCTGATGCTGGGCTTCGCGGCGTCCACCGTGTTCTGGGTGGCCGAGGGCGTGGGTGTCCTGATCGACAACCAGGCGGGCTACAACAACGTGCAGCAGACCAATCCGCTGAGCGGAGAGCAGAGCACGCCGGTGGGCAATCTGCTGTCGCAACTCGCGATTGCCGGCTTCTACCTGCTGGGCGGCATGATGGTGCTGACCGGTCTGCTGTTCGACTCCTTCAACTGGTGGCCGATCGGCAGCCTGACGCCGGCCTGGTCCAACATCCTGGAGGACTTTGTGCGGGTGCAGACGGGCCACTACCTGGAGATGATGGTCAAGATCGCTGCGCCGGCGATGCTGGTGTTGACGATGATCGATCTGGGCTTCGGCATCCTGTCGAAGTCGGCCGAGAAGCTCGAACCCAACAACCTGGCGCAGCCGATCAAAGGGGCGGTCGCGATCGCGATGCTGTCGCTGCTGGTGGTGGTGTTCTTCGAGCAGGTCCGACCGGCGCTGGCATTGCAGACGCTGTCCAGCGAGATGGCGCAATGGAGCCGGGCGGGGCGGCAGGAGGCGACGGTCCCACCGGGCGCAGCGGCGGCGTCGTCGCCCGCTGCGTCGGGGGTGGATGCGGGGCGGTGAGCGGCTGATTTCGCTAAGCTATCGACGGCTGGCGGGTGTCGGGCGCGCCGATCCGGAACGCATGGGGCGTTCGTGGGCGGTGTCGGATTTCTCCCGAGCACACGTCAAGCGGCTAAGGAGATTGCATGAGCGATTCAATGTGGACGCTGCTCCCATCCAAGGGCATTGAGCAAGGCGACATCCAGGTGACGTTCGGACAGGAGCGGCCGGCATTGCGCGAGGCCCTGTCTGCGGCGTTCTTGCCGCCCGAGGAGAGCGACTATCCGGACGAAGGCGACTTCCATTCCAAGGATGGCTCGACCTTCATTCGCGTCCGGTATGACGGGACGACCGTCAGAGACATCGAGTTTCTGAGTGGCAGCCTGAGCTATCAGGATGTGGCGCTGCATGCAGGCACCACCTTCGGCGAGATTGAGAAGCGGCTCGGCGCTTTGGGATTCACATTCCGGTCGACGGAATGGCTGGGGGATGGAATGGATTGCCCGGGGCTGGGCGTCAACATTGCGACTCGGGATGATGTCGGCGGGGATGGGGATGGGATTGAGTGGGTGATCTTGAGTGGGAATTTTGACTAGGGGGCGGGCGGTTTCGCTTTCCGTCGGAAGGGCTTTCTTCGGCGAGCCGGGGTGGGCCCTTCTTGCACGGTCGCGAGCCCTATACCCGGCTCATGTCGCGCGCGTCACCCGGCAACTTTGATGCGCTGGTGTCCGCCATCGTCCGCATCCATGACCAATCGCAGGCCCTGGCGGCCAAGGCCATCAACACCAGCCTGACTGCGCGCAACTGGCTGATCGGCCACCACATCGTGGCGTTCGAGCAGCAGGGCAAAGACCGCGCGGCCTATGGTGAAAGGCTCTTGCCCGCCTTGGCCCAGCGCCTGGCGGCGGCCGGGCTCAAACGAGTAGACGCTCGCGAGCTGCGCCGCTTCCGGCTCTTCTACAGCGTGTACCCGCAGATTCGGGAGACGCTGTCTCCCGAATGGCTGGCGGGCCCTGGGGCTGAGGCATTGCCAGCGGCGCTGGCCGCACCACCAGAGCCCAAACGGGAGTCGGCGTCTCCCACATTGATCCACCACCTTTCTTTCTCCCACTTGGCCGAGCTCTGCGATCTACCGGACGACACCCAGCGCCGCTATTGCCGTGAGCAAGGAATACCCTGTTTTCAGCGCTCGGTGATGTCCGCTTTCGCGCTGAGCCGCAGCGCATTGGCGGATGCCCGATCTAGGCTGAGTGTGAGTCTCCTACCTCATCAGTCCGGGCGACTCCCGTTCAACTGGACGAGGATCGATTCGCTAGGCGCCACGATATCGAATGAGCAGTCTCTGCGGCGATACACCTCTGCACAGAGCAGCCTTATCGTGTGGCCAGCAATCTGCAATGAAGCATCCACAACTGCCCCCTCTGGCGCTTCACGCTGTACCGACAACTTTGCGGTTCCAGTCGGCAGGTCTAGCACGCGAAATCGAGAAAGACTGCCCGGGAGCTCGCGATCCGGTTCGGGTGCATGCGCAGTGATTGCGAGCAGCAGGCCGCCCGGTCGATCATCCGCGCCTTCGCCGACCAAGGTGAAGTTCACGCCCGCAGCGGTCTCAAGGTAGATGTACGCGAACTGCCAGAACGGAACATCGGGGTGCCTCCAAACGGCCGGTGAATCTTCGGCGAAGCCGGAGACGACCGTATCGTCGGCGACCAAGGCATTGCCCCCGTCGAGGGCCGTTTCCAAGCCCGTCCATTTCGTAATGCGCATCCCGTCGAGGCGCAGCAGGGACGGCGGAGCGCGAGAAGATTTCGAGTGCATCTCGCAATACTAGCGATCGACGCGAGTGACCACCTCCCGCGACTGCCTCTGCTCTCCCAGCGCCAGACCTATGCCTACTGCGCCGGCATCGTCCTTCAGCGCGGCACCGCCGCAGCCGTCAACGCCCTCCAACAGGGCCGAATGATTCTCGTCGGCCTGCGTCGTGAGACTTCCACGCTCGCCAATCAAGGCCTCGGTGTCTATGACGACCACATCGTTGTGCTCAATGGTGGGGACGGTCTGCGTACGGCTCGCGTTTTCCCCGCCTGCACCGAGCCTGGCGCCCAATACGCCCACCGCGCCTCTCCTGCAGGCAATGGTCGTCTCGATGACCGCTACAAGAACGTGCGCTTCAAACACACCGAAGGCTTTGACGTGAATGGCGACGGCATCGCCGAGATCGGCCGCCTCCGCGCAGGCACCTACTTCTTCGGGGAGAAGCCGCGAGGTCACGTCAAGCGCCGCGCCTTCGAGGCCACGCGCACCCAAACCGCCGAACGCGACACCAACGGCGATGGCCGATTCAACGCCTTCGATCCCAATCGGATCGACACGAAGAAAGCCCAGACTACGATGTACATCCACCGGGGCGGCACCCAGGCCTCAGGCAACACCTGGTCCGCGGGCTGCCAGACCATTCCGGATGATCTCTACTACCGCTTCCTGGCCTCGCTGGGCCAGATGTCGTCGTTCCACTACGTCCTCGTCGATGGCTACTGAACACGTCCTGCGTAACGTCGCCCTGCTTCTCGCCACGGCCGGCTTTGCTTCGCTTGCCAGTTGTGCTGGCGCTCCCTCCGAGAACAAGGCCGCGACGACCGTTGCGAACACAACGCTCCCGATGACCGCTTGCAAGTTCGGAGCCTTCGTTGCCGAGAACGATCCGGCCGGCCTCAACGTGCGCGCAGAGCCGAGCGCATCCGCCAAGGTGCTCGGGAAGCTTCCGCGGACCTTCGTCGAACCCTCGGCGGGCTACGGCGTCCGCATCGAGGTCGAGGTTGCCGGGGCGCGCAACGGCTGGTTCCTCATCCGCAACGCGCAGGACAACGATGCCCTCACGGGTCAGCCACCCCGGCGCCTGTACAGCGGCGAAGGTTGGGTCAGCGGTAGCAAGTTGACGGTGAAGTCTCAGGCCGACGTCGGCCGTTCCCTACCCGGACCTGACGCCGCTGCAGTGCTGCGCATCGGCGACAACCAACGCTTCGATGACGACGACACCATCGAGGCTGCTCGCCTGGTGGACTGCAAGGGCACCTGGGCGCAGGTGGAGTTTTCCGAGCAGCGTTTTCCGGCGGACATGCGAGCGAGTTTGAAAGTCGAGCGCGCCGCGCGTGAGGGTCTGCCCTCCGGTCGCTTCCGGGCCTGGGTTGATCGCATTTGCGCGATTCAGGAAACGAGCTGCCCCAGTCTTGGTGCGCCAGAGCCGGCGCCTTGAGACGGCGCAGAAGCCGCCGCCAGGTCGAACAGCCAACGAGATCCGACGCGAGGCGATCGGCCTTTGCCGTCGCCTCTCTGCCTCTGACACTCGCGCTCAAGACGTGCCCCTCCTCAGCTCGTCGGTCAATCGCGCGCTCCACCACCCCCAGCATCCTCTGCCCTTCGCGGAGCAACTCCTTCACCGCGTTTCCGGACGAGGTCGATGCTGCGCTTCTCGCGGTGATGGAGACGGTCATGGCTGAAGGCGGTTCGGACGAGCGGCTTTGCAGCGATCGGCGACGGTCGGGAGGCTTGGCAGCGCTCACTCAGAGGTCATGAGCGCGGGCGGGATCGTGGAACGGCCGGTCTGGCGACCAGCCCGATCTGTCTGAGCTTGAGCCGGTCGGCGCCTGGATGACAGGAATGCGCTGATGACCGGTCGCACCACGCGCGGCGTCGACTGACCGAGAACGCTGCGAAGCTGCCGCTGAGTTGCAGGGGCCGCATGAACTGCCGTTCTACATACCCGCCCATGCCTGGAAACCAGGCCGTGTCGTCGAGCCATGCGGTGACGCACAGCCGATCCAAGCGAAGGTGTCGCAGTCGCTCGAATCACAGGTTCGCTCTGATCGGACCAGTCGACTCACCGAGTAGCGGCTCGGTCGATCTCAGGGGCGAGCTTCGCCAGGAAATCGTCCATGGTCTCGGTGCCGAGGTCCACGTTCTTGGCGCCGCCTCCGGCGATGAAAGTCACGTCGGTGATGCCGATCACGTTCAGGATGAGGCGAAGGTATTGGGTGGCAATGTCGCGGTCACGGATCGGTGAGCCTTCCGTGTAGACGCCACCTGAGGCGATGATCACCGTGGCCTTCTTTCCCTTGATCAGGCCCTGTCCGTCGAAGCCCAGCGTCACGCCCTTGCGGACGATGTGGTCCACCCAAGCCTTCAGCGAGGCCGGCACGTTGTAGTTGTAGACGGGCGTCGCAATGACGAGGTGCTCGGTCGCGAGCAGTTCCTCAACGAGTTCGTCTGACAAGCGAAGCTGTTGCTTCATCTCGGGAGATTGCTGCAGCGGCGGCGTGAAGTACGCCGCGAGCCACGAGGCGTCGACGAATGGCAGCTTCGTGCTGGCGAGATCGCGGGTCGTCACGTGGCCTTGAGGATGGGCCTCGCGCCATCGGGACACGAAGTGGCGCGTCATGCGTTTAGAGACAGATTGATCGCCGCGCGGGCTGGTTTCGACGAGGAGAAGTTTGGACATGGACGTTTCCTTGGAGCGGGGACCTGATTTCAGTCCAGCTAGAACTTCTCCGGAAGTGATTTAATGTTGACGATATCCATCTCAAATGCAGATGGGTCATCAGTTTCTGGAGTGCGACGTGATCAGCAGCTTGACGATGGACCAGCTCCGCGTTCTGGTCGAAATCAGCGATCAAGGCAGTTTCTCTGCGGCGGCGCGTTCCCTCGGCCGCGTGCAGTCGGCGATCAGCCAGTCGGTCAAGTCGCTGGAAGAGACGCAAGGTGTGCAGCTGTTCGATCGCAGCAACCTGCGTCCGGTGCTGACGCCCATCGGGCATGTCCTCGTCGACCAGGCGCGTGCGGTGCTGGCGAGCGCCGACCGGTTCGAGGCCATCGCCACTGGCACGCGTGCAGGCCTGGAGGCCACCTTGACGCTGGCGATTGACCCGCTGGTGCCCACCGCCCCTTTGATCAGCAGCCTGCGCGCATTGGGTGACAAGTTTCCGACGTTGCCCGTCTCGTTCTCGACCGAGGGCGTGGGAGGGGCAGAACGTCGCTTGCGCAATGGCTCAGCATCGTTGGCGATCTGCCTCCTGCTGCCGGACGTCCCCGCAGATCTGGCGGCCTATCCCATCATGGCGCTGGAGCTCATTCCGGTCGTCTCGGCTGAACATCCGTTGGCCAAGCTACGCAGGCCGCTCGATCGGTCCGACCTGGAGGCGCACGTTCAATTGGTTCTGTCGGATGCGTCTGGAGCGGATGGTCCCGCCCACGGGGTCGTCAGCCCGCGGATCTGGCGATTCGTCGACCTTGCGCGCCGCCTCGATTTCCTGCTCTCAGGCTTTGGCTGGTGCAAGATGCCGCTGGACGTCGTCGACGGGCACCTCCGCGCGGGCAGGCTGGTCAGGCTGGAAGTGGACGACGAGCGGATTGCCCCCACAAACAAGCTTCAGGTCTATGCCGCTCACGCTCAAGGTCATCCGCTGGGCATCGGCGGCAGGTGGTTGCTCGAGGATCTGAGGCGGCGTCTGGCCGTGCTGTGAAGATGGTGGCCGGCAACCGCGACGTTGCGGTCCGCCGATTGGAGGATGCGCGCCGACACGATCGGTCCCGACCGATGAAGGCGGGACTGGGTGGCCAGGCGTGGGCCGGATTCGCTCCCTTGTTGGACCGGTGGCGCTTCTCCAGATGTCTGCCAGAATCGCACACCCTGATGCCGCTAGGTCCCATGAAAAGAGTCCTGCTTACCCTCGTCGCGCTGCACCTGGTCACGCCGGCCTTCTCGCTCACCCCCCTCGGCGAGAAGGAGGATGGCGATCAGCTCCGAGAAGCGCAGACCTACCACGTGATGTTTGCTTCAGAGACGGATGCAGCGGCGGCGCGCGCGACGCTGGACGGAAAGCAGGGCGCCAACCTGTTCGCCGAGTTCCATCGACTGGCCCGCGCGCGCAGCAAGGATCCGGGCTCCGCCTCGCGCGGCGGAGATCTGGGCATGGTGAGGGAAGGCGAAATGGTGAGGCCTTTCGAGACGGCGCTGTTCGCCTTGCCCATCAACACCGTCTCACAGCCCATCAAGACGCCATTCGGCTGGCATCTGATCTACGTCAGCTACTTCCGCGAAACGCCCGTCAGGGAAGTCTGCGAACAGAGCCTCGGCGACACCATACGCAAGGCCAAACCTGATGAGCGGTCCTCGCTGCGAGCGTCCCTGGCGCTGGTGCCGGAATCCGACAACGCATTCATGGAAGGCATCACGCGGCTGCTCGGCGACGGCTGGGGCGCACCTCTGCGCGGTCAGACCGGCAACCTGGTCTTCATGCGAGTGACAGACCGGCCGGACGCGACGGGTGCCGCCGCCGTGACCGTCCACACCGAGCTCCGCAGCGCAGTACTGTCATCGGCTCCACTGGCATGCAGGCGGTCGGAACGACTCGAATTTTCGCTCGATTGCCGGGCTCGTACCGTTGCACTTGTGGCTCACATCGGCTTCGAGGGGCGTGCCGGGCTGGGCCGCCGGCTGGGTGAAAACAGACCGTCTCGCGCGCAGCGTGCACCGGAGCGCGCTTCGCCCAATACCTTGGCGGATCAGATGCTCAATGCGGCCTGTGGTGTCGAGTTGCCCAGCTCGGCCGGATAGACGCGCCAATCGGGCTTCTGCCAGCTTGAAGACCACGGCGGTCACTCTGCGGCACGACAATGCGGCCATGATTGAATCTCTCGAACGCCTGCTTGCGACCGAGATGCCGTACGGCAAGTACAAGGGCACGCCCATCGCCGATCTGCCCGGCAACTACCTGAACTGGTTTGCGCGTGAGGGCTTTCCGCCTGGGGAGCTTGGCCGCCTGCTGGCCCTGATGCACGAGATCGACCACAACGGATTGAAGGACCTGTTGCGTCCGCTCCGGGGCAAGATGGCGAAGCCGAGTCAGAGCGTGAGGCGCTGAGTGCCTGGCCTGTATCGCGAAGGGGGGAATGCGATGTCGAGGTCTGCTGAGGGTCTGATGGCCGCTTCAGGCTGAAAGCGGTCGTCCGTGGGCGCTGACTCAGACATGGCCGTCGAAGCATTGGAGCCATCCATCAGGGAGTCTTTCGATATGCTGGATGTCATGAAAAGGCTTGCCTCAGGATTCCCAGCATCACAGCTCTTTAGCGAGCTAGTTGAGAACGACTCGACCCTGACTGGCAGGGTGGTCAGCAGACTCTTCGCGGAGGAATTCCCCGACGTTTCCGGCGACTGCGTGATGATCATCCGGCGCTGGCATGGGTTTGGTCATCGTGACCAGCTATCCGACGCAGACGTGGACCGCTTGGTTGTTCACTTCCTCATCCAAGCCGGCTACATGACGAGTTGATGGCCCGCCCCGAAGTCTCAGGCAACTGACTCAAGTTACCACCGCTCGGTCATCGTCACTGCCAAGTTGTGTCCGCTTCCGCTGCAAAGCAGTCCTCCATGGCGGATGGCCGCTTCAGGCTGATTACGGACGTTCGCCGCTCTCGTTCGCCAACGTCTCCATGGTCCTACGCCGCCACTGAATCGCCAGGGCAAAGCTTAGATGCCGCACCCGCTGAGAAAACGGCTTCCCGCTGATACTCTCGAGCGCTCGGGCAATCTCGTCGTTCACCGGCGCACCCTGTTCAATCCACGACAGCGCAAGGTCTGCCCAGTGTTCGGTTGGCCAAGTCAGTCCAGCCAGCAGCACGTCTTCTGGCAAGGCAGCCGTTGCATCAAATGCGGAGAACGGATGCTCAAGGAACAGTACGAGGCGGTTGCGGTCCATATTGACCTTCGGAGTCGTAGGAGAGGTAGTTGTTTCCGCTTTGCTGAAAGCGGTCCTTCGCGGTGGCATCTAGTGCGCTTCATTTCCCGTCCGCCTAAGCGGCAGGGCGCCGCGTGCCTCTCACCGCTGTTTCTCTGCCAATCCCCAAGAACCTCCGGAGCCATGATAGGTCTCACACGAGAGGCAGTACAGGCGGTTGCAGGTAGTGCACCGGAATCGGCATAGAACCAGGTCGTCCCGCTCTCCATCCACGAGGCGTGAAAAGGGGGTCTGCCACTCCCCGACGACTCCAGGCAAGGTGACTTCGATCAATACACCACGCGCGACTTCAGCGGCAATTCCGTCGACGACGTGCTGAAGGTCGCCAGGCGTGAGGATGCGAAACGACGGCTGAAGCTCCGCACAACCATTGCAGGGCGTTGAACTCACGTTGCAGATCTCATCGCTCGAAAGAGGAAGTGTATGTTCTCTGTTCCCGTCCGCTTTCGCTGCAAAGCAGTCCTTCGTTACGAGTGGGCTTCACCGACTTCCGCCAACAACCCCCGCGAGCTGAGTCTCATCCCCCTCACACCCTCAACCACGCATACTCCCCATAACTCAAACTCTCAAACATCTCATCCTCCGCCACCAGGATGTTCTCCCGCCAATACCGGCCGTGTTCCGCGTAATGGTTGAACGTATCCGCCAGATACACGCCATCCGTATCGTGCGTCATCGGAATGCGCACGATCAGCAGCACCAGGCCGGTGTCGGCATCCAGACCGAGCTGCGCCTGGTCCTGCGCATACAGGGTGAGATTGGCTTCCAGCATCAGCCGATAGACCCGCAGGCTGCGGCCGGAAGTGACGCTTCCGAAGGTGAAGTTCAGGTACATCGCCTCCGGGTCGTTGTCGTAGTGGCCGAGCAGCACCTCGAAGCCCTCGACCTCGATGGCATTGCGGGCAATGGCACCGTCGGCATCCGGCAGGTCCACCACCTCGCACAGCTCGCGGATGAGTTGGCAATAACGGTCATAGCTCATGAGCGTCGCTCCTGGGGCGAAGGCAGCGTGGCACGCTGCAGCAGCGCATTGCGGGCATCGGTCAGGCCCTGCGGGCCTTCCGGCAGCGGCCGCAGAGCCCGCAGCGCAAAGATCGGGAACAACAGGTTGGCATTGCGCTCCGCCTCGGTGCCCGACGGCGGCTTGCCCGCCTTCGCGCACCAGGCCATGACCGCCGCCTTGACCTCGGCCAGCGTCGGCGCAGCGCTGTCGGGCGAGCGATGCCGCGCAGCCGCCGCCAGCGTAGCCAGACGCGTGGACGCCGCCGACGATGCATTGCCGAAATAGAGCGATGCGACCGCATCGAACATCGTCTCCGCCGGCATGCCGCCAGGCACGGGCGTGGCGAGCATCCGGGCCGCGGCCGGCTTGCGGCTCTGGCGCAAGGCCGCACCCTCGCCCACCGGCGGGCCGGGTGGCGGCGGTGGCGAATGGGATCGATCGGTCAGGCTGCCGCGTGGCTCGGGATCGGCCGATCCGCCCGAGCGCTGCTGGCCCTTCGCGCCGCTGACCGATTGCATCGACATCTGCGCCAGCTGCTGCGGATCAGACGGCGGCAGCTGGGCATGGTCATCCTCGGGATGGCCGGCGGATCGGGTGTTCGGCGCAGGTCGTGGGCGGGCGCGGGGCGCCGGGCCGGTGTTGCGACGCGCCGGCGCCTGGGCACGCGGCGCATGCCGATAGGTGGTGCCCTTGTGGCTGCCGCCCGCAAAACCCCGATGCGCCTGGCCGGAGCCGTGCTGCTCCTGCGCCCGCGCCTCGGTCGCCTGCTGAGTCTGTTGGGCGCGGTCGAGCCTCATGTCTGGAACACGGCGGCAAAGAGGTTTTCCGAAAACTTCATCAGCGTCGAGCCGGCCCAGGGCGCCGTCAGCACCACCACGCCGGTCACCGCGAGCAGCTTGATGCCCTGCGAGATGCTGGAATCCTGCAGCGAGGTGATGGCCTGGAAGAACGACACCAGCAAGCCGATCACCGCCGACACCACCACCGCCGGCAGCGACAGCACCACACACATCATCAGCGCTTCGGACGTCAGTTGGACGATCACGTCATAGTTCATGCGGGACTCCTGGAGCCTGTCGTTCCATCAACGGTTCAGCCCGTTGTTCAGTCAGTCGTTCCGTCCATCGCGGGTCCGATGGCGTGGTCGTTCGTGCCATCGCGTGACCTCATCGGTAGGTGAGCACCAGGCCATGCACCAGGCGCGACCAGCCATCCAGCGTCACGAACAGCAGCAGCTTGAACGGGATCGCGACGTTGCTCGGCGTCACCTGCGACAAGCCCATCGCGAGCAGCACATTGGCGATCACGATGTCGATGACGATGAAGGCCAGATAGAGCAGGAAGCCGATGCGGAAAGCCGCCGTCAGCTCGCTCAGCAGGAAGGCCGGCGCCAGCACGATCAGGTCGTCCTTCTTCAGCGCGGCGGCTTGCTCGGACGGCCAGATGATGGCGGCGGACTTCAGGAAGAACTGCTTCTCCCGCTCCTCCGCATGCTGGTCGAGAAACTTGCGGAAGGGCTCGCGGGCAGAGTCCGCCGCCTGCATCAGCGTCTGGGTGCTGGAGGTCTGCGCCGATGGGGACGTCAGACCCTTGGACGCCTCGATGAACACCGGCGCCATGATGTAGCAGGAGATGATGATCGCCACGCCGTTGAGCACCATGTTCGGCGGCACCTGCTGGACGCCGATCGCATTGCGCAGCAGCCCCAGCACGATCGAGATCTTGGTGTAGGACGTCACCACCATGGCCGCGAACGGCAGCGCCGCCAGCGCCAGCAGCACCAGAAAAAGGGAAACCGGATCAGCTTGCGACAGCGGCGTCATGCACGAACTCCAGGCGGGTGATGCGAACGCCCAGCCGGTCGCCGATGGCCACCAGCTGACCGTGGCCCAGCGTCTGGCCATGGCAGATCAATCGCACAGCCGCTTCCTGCACCGGCACGTCCAGCTCCACCGCATAACCGGGCGCCATGTTGGCCAGATCCGCCAGGCTCACCCGCGCGGTGTCGAGCTCGAAGGCAACCGGCAATTGCAGCTCGTCCAGGGTGCTGGGCGCCGCAGCCGGCGCTTCAGGCACGCCGGGGTCGTCGGCGACATAGGGGGACTCGGCAACATGCACGGTGAACTCCTTGGGATGGATGTGGACGCGGGCCTGCAGGGTGCGCCCCACGCCGCACAGCAGGCGCGGCGACGGATCACCCGCCAGCACGACGTCGCCGGGGCGCAAGGACTGCAGCACCGCGCGCGGCAACGGGCGGGCGAGCAGCCGCAGCCGCGCGCGCAGCGGCAGCGCGGCAAAGGGTTGGATGTCGGTGACGCCGGGCCGCAGGCACAGCCAGCTCAACCGGTCGAGCAGCGCCGCATCGGCCTCGAGCCAGCCGATCTGCAACCGGCCGAAGCTCAGCACCGCGACGTCCGCCGGCACCTGCGCCAGCGGCGTGACCGCACGCACCCGCACCCGGCCCAGCGCGGGCGCCAGCGCCTCGGTCCACGGGGCGAGCAGCAGGCCCAACACCGCGCAGGCATCGTCGGGATCGTCCAGCGCCACGGCGAGCTGCAGCGCGGGCCAATCCGTCAGATCCACGGCCAGACTGAAGCGGCCGTGGTCGCTGTCGGCGTCCAGGCGCCAGCGGCCGGTCGCTTCGCGGCGCGACACGGCCACCGTGGGCAGTTGCAGCGCCTCGCTCAGCCAGCGGCCAAAGCGCGCATCAAAGGCGAGGCGGGACAGCAGCGCCTCGCCCGCAGAGGTCGCGGGCAGGCGCCCGGTCAGCGGGGCGGCGGAGGGCGACAGCCGGGTCATGTGATCTCGATGTCAATGTGGCGATCGTCGGGCAGCGCCTGGCGCAGCAGGCTGCGCAAGGCGTCGTGATGCGCCGACACTAGGGCCAGCGACCGGGTCGACTGGGTGCTGAAGCGAAGCTGCAGGCGATGAGGCGAAAAGCTCAACCGCAGCTCGGTATGGGGCAGGGTCTCCGGATTGAGCGGCACCAGGATGGTCCAGCTGTGGAAGTGCGGATCGGCGCCACGACACAGCAGCGAGATGGTGTCCACCAGCGCCGCATCCCAGCCCTGCGGCAGCGGCGTCCAGTTCACCACCGGCAGCGTGGGCAACGGCGGATGCACCACCGGCGAGGTGTGAAAGCGGCCGTCTTCTTCGGCCGTCTCCTGCGCGGCGGGACCCGCGACCGCCACCACGGGCGGCAACGGCCGCTGCCCGCTCGCGCCCGTCGCCGGCTTCGGCGTGGCCGTCGAACCGGCGGACGATGAACGTGCCGTCGAGCCTGAGGACACGTCCCGCGGCCCCGCGGTCTCGGCCTTGTCTTCGCGAGTCTGCCGTTCGACGCGTTCGACGCGCTCGGCGCGATCGGCCCGCTCGACCGGCGTCGGCGCGGCCACGCGACGGGTGCTGCCGAGCGCGCGTGCGAAGCGTTCCGCCTGGCGCGGATCCACCGGCGGCGGCGGAACGGGCGGCCCTTCGAGAATGCGCCGGATGCGGCGGACCTCCTCGTCGGTCATCGTGCGCACCCGCTCATCAGGCCACCACGCGGCCCAGCGGGCGCAGCTCGACCTGGTTGCCCAGCTCCTGGTAGGAATAGACCCGCATCCAGTCCATGCGGGACTCGATCATCTTCTTCACATAGCGTCGGATGTCCATCGAGGTGATGACCGCCACGCCGCGCTGCGGCTGGTTGCCGACGATCTGCATCACCTTCTCGGTGATCGCGGCAGCGCTCTCGGGCGCCATCGCCAGATAGTTGCCCGCCGGCGTCGGCTTGATGCACTGGCGAATCGCCTGCTCGACGCCCGGATCGAGCAGGATGGCCGAGATGTAGTTCTGACCCGCGCTGGCTTCGAAGCTGAGATAGCGCCCCAGGTCGCCGCGCACATATTCGGTCAGCAGCAGCATGTCCTTCTCTTTCGGGCCCCAGGTGATGAGGCTTTCGAAGATGCTGCGCACATTGCGGATCGGCACCTGCTCTTCCAGCAGACGGCGCATCACTTCGGCAATCCGCTGCAGCGGCAGGATCTTCTGAACCTCGGCGACCAGGCCCGGATAGTCCGCACTGGCCTTGTCGACGATCCACTGGATCTCCTGCACGCCCATGAACAGATGCGCGTGGCGGCGCAGCAGGAACACCACCTGACGAGCAATCACCTGCTCGATGTCCAGACAGGTCGCGCGCTCGGCCTCCGGCACCTGCTCCGCGGGCAGCCAGAGCGATTCCGCCTGATCCAGCAAGGGCCCATGTCGCGCGGCCTGCGCGGCGAGTGGCGATTCCGGCGGCAGACACAGCAGCCGGCCGGGCAGGGTCACATCGCGCATCGGCACATCATTGATGAGCACCTCGAAGCGCAGCGCTTCCAGTTCCGGCGCGATCCACATGCAGACGCCCGGGAAGGGCACGCCGAGCAGGGTCTGCAATTGCAGCCGCTCGCGTTCCATCGCGGTGTCCAGTTGCGCGGGAATCAGCAACTGGGCCAGGGCCGGTGACATCCGCACCGCCAGCGGACGGGAGAAATGCGGCGCCTCATGCATGATCGACGGCGCATCGCCCTTCGCGCCTTCGCGCTGCAGCGCCGCCATCGGCGCGGACGCCACTTCGCCTTCCGCCGACTTGCGTTGACGCGACAAGTAGCGCCCCGCCACCGCCAGGCCGACGCCCAGGCCCAGGAACTGCAGCGCCGGGAAGCCCGGCACCGCCGCGAAGGCGATCACCAGACCGGAAGCCAGATACATCGCCCGCACATTCGCGGTGAGCTGGGCGAAGATTTCCTGGCCGAGCGAACGCGGCTTCTTCTCGTGTTCATCGGCCACGCGGGTGATCAGCACACCGGCGGCCACGCAGATGAACAGCGACGGAATCTGCGACACCATCGCATCACCGATCGACAGCACCGCGAAACGATTCGCGGCCTCGCCCGCCGTCATGCCGTGGTACATGATGCCCACGACGATGCCGGCCAGGATGTTGACCAGCGTGATGATCAGGCCCGCGATCGCATCGCCCTTCACGAACTTCATCGCGCCGTCCATGCCGCCGTGCATCTGGCTTTCCATGCCGAGCAGCGCGCGCTTGCGGCGGGCCTCGTCGCCTGTGAGCAGGCCGGCGCGCAGGTCGGCATCGATGCTCATCTGCTTGCCGGGCATCGCATCCAGCGTGAAGCGCGCGCCGACTTCCGCCACCCGCTCCGAGCCCTTGCTGATCACGATGAACTGCACCACCGTGATGATCAGGAACACCACGATGCCGACCACCAGATTGCCGCCCACCACCAGCTCGCCGAAGCTCTCGATCAGATGGCCCGCATCCGCATGCAGCAGGATGGACTTGGTGGAGGCGATGTTCAGCGACAGCCGGAACAGCGTGGTGAACAGCAGCAGCGACGGGAACGACGACAGCGCCACCGCATTCGGGATGAACAGCGACGTCATCAGCAGCAGCACGCTGACCGCCAGATTCACCGCCAGCAGCGAGTCGATCGCCACCGTGGGCAGCGGCAGGATCATCAGGCCGACGATGGCCACGACCAGCAGGCTCATCGCCAGGTCGTTGCCGAGGGTGCCTTTGTCCATCAGGGATCTGGCCATGGGTAACTCCGTGCGGGCGGGTGAAATCGGTCGGTGAATCGGTGAATCCGTGAATCGGCGAATCGGTCAGGCGGTCAGTCGGTGCCGCGATCGATCGGTCGGTCGATCAGCCAGGCGGCGAGGCGCGCGCCCCGCTGGCATCGAGTCCGACCCGATCCAGCATCGCCACCCAGCGCAGCACAGCGGCCACGGCATCGAACAGCGGCTCGGGCACGGTGTCGTCCAGCGCCACCTTGAACAGCGCGCGCGCCAGCGGGGGATCGCCCACGATGGGCACGCCACTGGCCTCGGCAATGCGGCGGATCTCCATGGCCTGCGCATCGGCGCCCTTGGCCACGATGATCGGCAGCGGGGTTTCGCCGGGCTTGTAGCGCAGCGCCACCGCATAGTGGGTCGGGTTGGTCACCACCACCGTCGCGTTGGGCACCGACTGCTTCGGATTGCTGTTGGCGATCTCATTGGCCAGACGGCGGCGCTGGCTCTTGACGATCGGATCGCCTTCCATTTCCTTGTATTCGCGCTTGACCTCGTCCTTGTCCATGCGCTGGTCGCGGATGAACAGCCAGCGCTGGATGCCGAAGTCCACCGGGCCGATCACGATCAGCGCGATCACCGCGGCGATGAACAGCTTCAGCATCGCGCCCCAGGCCACGGCGACCACGCCCATCGGCGTCTGCGTCGCGGCGCCGACCAGCAGCGGGATCAGCCCCATGGTGATGATCGCGACCACCGCGCCCACCAGGATCGCCTTGAACACGGTCTTGATGAACTCGATGATGGAACGCATCGAGATCAGCTTCTTCAACCCCGAGCCCGGATTGATCTTGTCGAAGTTGGGCGTGATCGGCTCGAAGGTGATGTTGAAGCCGACCTGCGCGAACGACGCGACCAGCCCGACCACGATCGCCGCCACCACGAACGGCAGAACGATCCACAGGCCTTCGATGGCGATGTCCACCGCGATGGCCTGCATCTCCTCATCGCTGCTGATCTGCATGCCCACGCCGCTGGCGAGATCGAACAGCCGCCGCAGATGATCCAGCGCGGTGCTCGCTGCCGCGCTCAGGCAGATCGTGATCACCAGCAGCCCGGCCGCGGCATTGATGTCCTGGCTCTTGGGCGACTGGCCCTTCTTCTTCGCATCGTCCAGTTTTTTCTGACTGGGCTCTTCGGTCTTCTCACCCATGGTGTCGACTCACGCGGGAAGGTTGGGCAGCACGCGACCCAGCAGCAGCATGTCGCGCCGCTTGCCGAAGGCGGTGATCGCGCCAGGCAGTTGGCCCCAGGACTCGAAGCCCGCTCGACGCAGCACCGAGAGACTCGCGGTGTTGTCGCTCCAGACCATGGCCAGCAGCCGATCGACCTGCCATTCGGAAGCCTGCTCGATCAGGTGATGCACGAGCCCCGTGCCGATGCCCTGACCGCGCGCACGCGGCGCCACGTAATAGGCCAGCTCGAACAGGCGACTCAAGCCGGGACGTTCATGCAGTCCCAGCGAGCCCATCCAGCCCTGCACCTCGCCGTGGCGCTCCGCCACCAGCAGATGCCGCTTGGCGCGCACATGCGCGGCGATCAACATGCGCGCCATGGGCAGGCTCATCGGGCCGAGATAGTGGGCTTGCGGCGGCGCATCCAGCTCGCGCACCTGCGCCATCTGCTCGGCCATCCAGCGGGCGCCTTCATCCGCCGACGTGCCTTCCGGTTGATAGGGCGGCGTGCGCAGCGAGGCGTTGTAGATCGCGGCAATCGCCTGTGCATCGGCCAGCGTCGCGTGGCGGATGCGCAGCGAGGGCTGGGCGGACGTCGGCAGCGTCGACGTGATCGACGTCATCGACGCAGACGAGGCAGACGACACAGGCGATGACGTCGGCGGGAGCATCGAGGACGCCGGCTGGTCGGGGGCGGTCAGAACAGGGGACACACGCGCTCCTTTCGGGATCGAGGCGCGATGTCACCATCGGCGGTGCAGCGGCTTTTCGCGAGGGGCGAAGCGTTGCGTGGCGACGCGAACTCGTGAGCGCGGGCTCATCGACCGGTCGGTCGAGCGGTGAGGATTGTTGAGAATTTCATCGTGAAGATGTGAGCATCGCGGCCGGTCCATCTGCCTACTATTTCCTTGCGCCGCTGTGGCGAATCAGCAAGGGAGTTGAGGATGATGTTGCTTGCACTCAGCGCGATTCGATTGGATGCGCAAGATGCCGACGTGGCCAACGCTGTGTGGCGAGGCGAGGTGCAGGAAGCGCTGCATCTCGGGTTGGGTCGGCTGGACCGGGTGGCCGGCGCGGAGCGCGAACGGCTGGCGGTGCTGGGCCAGGTGCTGGTCCAGGCGCTGTTGATCGCGGGACGCGATGAACAGGCCGAAGAACTCGTGCAGAAGCAGCTGCGGTTGCTGGAAGGTCTGCCGCGCTCGCAGGTGCGGTGGATGTCGTCGATGGACCGGGGCTTCCTGTTCCTGCACCTGAACAAGCCCGGCCGTGCCGCCGAGACCTTCAATGTGGTGGCCGATGCCGACGACGCACCGACCGACCTGCGCATCGAAGCGCTCGCCGGCCTGGCCAAGGCCCTGCAGGCCGTCGGCGAATACCGCCGCGCGATGCGCACCCTGGCCCATGCGGTCAGCCTGTCCGCGGGCTCGCCGCCGATGGTGCAGCGTCTGCTGGAAGCGATCGGCCTGGAGCTGCGCACCGCGCGCTGGCTGCGTCAGTTCGATGATCTGGGCGGCAGTGCCTGTGATGGCGCGATGGAGCGCGTCACCGCCTACACGCTGCGCGCCAGCGCGGCCACGCTGCAGTCCATGCCGGGCGTGGTGCAGCGCCTGCATTTCCTGGCCGCGCTGATGGAGCCGGGCCTGGCGCAACCCGGCGGCACCGCCGAAGTCTTCGATGTGCTGCGCTGGTGCCGCGAGCGCCGCCTGGTGCAGATGGAAGAGCGCGGCCGGGTGGAAGCGGCGCTCGCCTTGCTCGAACAAGGCAATGGCCATGCGGCCTCCGAGCTGCTCGGCCCGCTGGGCGTGGACGACGCCCGCCAGCAGCACCATCGCCATGCCATCGAGCTGCGCTACTGCGCTTCGCGGCTGCATGCGATGCAGGGCCGGCATGCGGATGCGCTGCGTTGCTATCGACAGCATGCGCAGCTCACGCTCACCCGCATTCGGTCCGAACTGACGCGCGTGCCTTACTCGCGCTTCCTGGAGCATCAGGAGCGCGCCCAGCAATCCGATGCGGACCAACTGCGGCTGCCGCTGCGTTATCGCCGCGCCTATCAGTTCATCCTGGATCAGCTGCACGACAAGACGCTGTCGGTGCGCCGCATCGCGGCCGAGATCGACGTCACCGAGCGCGCGCTGCAGATGGCCTTCCGCACCCATCTGGGCCTGACGCCGGCCGAAGTGATTCGTCGTCTGCGCATGACCTGCATCCGGACCGAGCTGCAGCATCTGTCGGGCCGCGACAGCGTGCTGTCGGTGGCCTCGCGCTGGGGCATGGCCAATCGCTCCACGCTGGCGCAGAACTACCGCCAGCAGTTCGGCGAGACCCCGACCGCCACCTCGGCGCTGATCAGCCTGAACGACAGCCTGCCCCGCATCGATCTGCGTGACCGCGCGGTCGACCGCCTCGCGGATCGGGTCTGAGCACGGGGCCGCGCATGCGTGCCGACCTGCCGATGCCCGCCAGCCGCGCGGCCCTGTCCGGCGCGGCGACGGAGGACGCTCGCCCGCTGGCCAGCGCCGCCGAGGCCGCGGCACGGCGGCGTGAAGAGAGCGCGTCCAGGCGGCAGGCCTCGGCCAACCGCTTGCTGGGCGCGGTGGCCCGGCATCTGCAGGATGACGTCGACGACGAGCTGCAGGTGGATGACGCCACCGCAGACGGCAGCAGCGGCGCCGGGCATGCCGTCGGGGCCTCGGACGGCGGACGATCGCATGCGACCCGCATCGCCGGAGGCGGACTGACACGGCCGCGCCGCACGGTGCGCCGTGCTGCCACGGCCTGCCGGCGCGGCACCGCGCCCACCGAGGATGTCTGGACCCAGGGCACCGAGGCGGCCGATGCCGCCAGCGCGGTCGCCGGACCGCAGGTGCGGATCCAGCGCCATCGGCCGGTGTCGCGGATCGGCGCGGTTCAAGCAGAGTCGGGCGCCGCGCCGCAGGCCTCGGGCGGGCGCCGCATCGCGTCCTGGGGCGCGGTGCTGGCCGCCGTGGTGGCCCTGGCGGTCATGATGGCCGCCGGCTGGTTCGAGCGCCTGACCAACCCCGAGGGCAACGGCCCGGACGCACCGCCGGAAACCTCGACGCAGGCCGAGCCGCGCTGAGCGATTGCGCGCCGCGGACGTTCAGGTGGGCGCCTCGTGTCGAGGGGCTGATGCGGGGTTCCTGCGCGCTCATGCGGCCTTGATCAGGCCCTCATGAGACCGTGCCGAGGCATTTCCGAGCCGGTCTGATAGGATGCGCTTCATCCAGAGAATCGTTTCATCAATCGTTTCATCGAACCGTCTCCGTCGTGAGCGTTCTCCTCTGAAAACTTGGTGAACGGATGAAGAAAGAATCGTTTCATGGCCGTCGACCTGGTGGCGCTGCTTCGCCAGACCGGACCGCAACTGGCGGGCCGATTGGTCACGCAGCTGGGAATCAGCCGCGCGACGCTCAGCCGCGCGGTGCGAGCCGCTGGCGACGAGCTGGTGTCACGCGGCAGTGCCCGCCGCACCGCCTATGCCGCCCGGCGTGCGCTGCGAGGCGTCACCGCACCGCTGCCGATCTATCGCGTCGGTCAGGATGGCATGCCGACCGAGATCGCGCAGCTGGCGCTGATCCATCCCGAAGGCAGCGCGGTGGAGAGCCTGACGCCGCTGGGTTGGCCGCTGGACGAGGCGATGCGCGATGGCTGGTTCGACGGGCTGCCGTATCCGCTGCACGACCTGCGGCCGCAGGGCTTTCTCGGCCGTCACTTCGCGCGTCGCCATGCGGCGGTGCTCCAGGTGTCGGACGATCCCGCGAGCTGGTCGGATGACGATGCGTTGCAGGCGATGTCGCTGATGGGTGATGACCTGCCCGGCGATCTGATCGTGGGCGAAGCGGCCTGCCGGCTCTGGCTGGCCCAGGTGCAGGCGTTCCGTTCGGGCGAGGCGACCCCGGCGGTGGCCGACCGGGCGGTGGCGAAGACCTATCCCGCGCTGGCCGAGGCCGCGCTGACGCATGGCACGGCCGGGTCGTCGGCGGGCGGCGAGTTTCCCAAGTTCACCGCGCTGCGTCGCTTCCAGGATGACCGGCTTCAACCGGTGCTGGTGAAGTTCTCCGGCTCGGATGACGCGCCGGGCACGCGGCGCTGGGCGGATCTGCTGGTCTGCGAGCATCTGGCGGGCGAGGTGGTCCGGGCCGAGCTCGGCATCGAGGCGGCCTGCTCCCGCATCTACACCGCCGGCGGGCGCACCTTCCTGGAGGTCGACCGGTTCGATCGCCATGGCCCCTTGGGGCGATCGCCGCTGATGTCCTGGTCGTCGCTCAATGCGGCGCTGGTGGGCGCGGCCGGACGGCCGTGGGCCGACGGCGTGGCCCCGCTGCAGGCGGCAGGCTGGCTGGCAGCGGAGGCGCTCGACGCCGTCCGGACGGTGTGGCTGTTCGGGCTGCTGATCGGCAACACCGACATGCATGACGGCAACCTGTCCTTCTGCCCGTCGCTGGAGTCGCCGACACCCACGCTGGCGCTCGCGCCGATCTACGACATGCTGCCGATGCTCTATGCGCCGGTGCGCGGCGTGGAGCTGCCCACCCGTCTCTATCAGCCGCGCTTGCCGCTGCCGGCCGAGTCCGCCGCCTGGCAGCGCGCGGCACCGGCCGCGCATCGGTTCTGGCAGCTGGCATCGCGGGATCGCCGCATCAGCGCGCCGTTCCGGCAGCTGTGCGCGGACAACGCGGTGACGCTGGCGCGATTGCTGGATTGAAATCGAGACCCAGACCGGGCCGATGCAGCGACCCGTCGGGCTTACTCGAGGTAATGCCCCATGCGCTTGCGCTTGGTTTCGAGATAGCGCTCGTTGTGCGGATTGGCGGCGATGCGCACCGGCACAAGCGCCTCGACCTCGATGCCGCGGCTGACCAGCGCGTCGCGCTTTTGCGGGTTGTTGGTGATGAGCCGCACGCTCTGAATGCCGAGCAGGCAGAGGATGTCGATCGCGTCCGCATAGTCGCGGGCGTCTTCGGCATGGCCGAGCTGCAGGTTGGCATCGATGGTGTCGACACCCGCTTCCTGCAGCGCATAGGCGCGCAGCTTCTCGACCAGGCCGATGCCGCGCCCTTCGTGACCGCGCATGTAGATCACCACGCCGCCGTCGGCGGACAGCAGCTTCAGCGCTTCTTCCAGTTGCGGGCCGCAATCGCAGCGCAGCGACTTGAAGACGTCGCCGGTCAGGCATTCGCTGTGGATGCGCAGCAGGCCGCCGCGCGGCTGGATCGGGCCGACCGACAGCACCAGGTGCTCCGAGCCGCTGGTCGGGCTGCGGAAGGCGCGGGCCTCGAAGTCGCCGAGCGGGGAGGGCAGCTGGACCACTTCCCACTCGGTCGCGCCTTGCGTTGCCAACGGGATCTTTTCGCAGTGATTCGCAGCCATCATCCAACCTCAGGCATCACTGCCCGCAGCGACCGATTCGCAGCGAAGCAGCATGCAACAACTCAACAAATGCAGGCACCGACCGGTACATCCCGGCCGGCGAAGGTTCGCAATTTAACTCTGATCGGCCACGCCCGGAGGCTCGCGCATGGAGAGGCACCTCCAGTCGCGGGCCGATCGCCGCCTCCCGATGCGCCCGACCTGCCGCGCGCGACGAGGAAAAGCGCTGCGCCTTCAAGGACTTAGCGCCACCACGCGGAAGGCGCCCACGCCGGACGGGCACTGCCTGACTTCTCTCGCGCCGCGACTGCCAGGCGTACCGCTCAACGCCGGTCCCCGCCACGCACCGAATCGGTGTGCTCGCCCGACGCCCGCGCGGCGCGGGGTCTGTGCCGCCGGAGACCGCGACATCCGTCACGCGCGTCGGCGCGGCGACTGTGATAGTTTGGTCGGCTCGACCGGGAGGAGACCGTCATGCGACTGTTGTCTGATCTGCGTGTGGGATTGCGGCTGGGGCTCGGATTCGCGCTGCTGCTGCTGTTGATGCTGGCCATGGGCGGCTTCAGCGCCTCCCGGGTCTCCCAGGTTCAGTCCAAGGTCGATGACCTGGCGACCAACTGGCTGCCCAGTACCCAGTTGCTGGGCGCCATGGGGGAATCACTCAATCAGATGCGACGCGCCGAGCTGCAGTTGCTGCTGAGCGGTGACGACAAAACCCTGAAGGACGAAACCAACCGGCTGGCCGACCAATGGAGCCGGCTGCCCGATCTGCTCAAGCGCTACGACCCGCTGGTGGCCAGCGACAAGGAGCGCGAACGGTTCGACGCGCTGCAGCGTCAGGTGCAGGCCTACCGAGACGCGCAAGACCGGATGCTGGCGCTGCTGCGCGATGGACGACGCGAGGATGCCACCGCCCTGGTGCGCGGCGCGTCGCGCGCTGCCTTCCGTGGCGGCACCGAACAACTCGCGCAGCTCATCGAGATCAATGATGTCGGCGCGAAGGACGCCCATCAGCGCGCCCAGGCCAGTTATCGCTCGGTGCTCTGGACCATCTGGCTGCTCGTCGGCGCGGCGCTGGTGATGGGCGGCTGGGTCGGCTGGCTGCTGACGCGCTCGTTGACGCATCCGCTGCGCCAGGCCGCGCAGACCGCGGACCGGATCGCCGATGGCGATCTGAGCGAAGTGATGCAGGACGCGCGCGCCGATGAACTGGGCGATCTGCTGCGGGCCCTGGCGCGGATGCGTGCGGCGCTGCATCAGTCGGTCTCGGCCGTGCGCGACAGCGCGGTGCAGATCGCCGAGGCCAGCCGCGAGGTGGCCGTCGGCAGCAGCGATCTGTCGGCCCGCACGGAACAGACCGCGTCCAACCTGGAGCAGACCTCTGCCGCGATGAGCCAGTTGACCGAGGCCGCGCGCCACAGCGCCGGCACCGCGCAGGAGGCGAGCAACCTCGCCAATGAGGCCGCCGACGTGGCCCAGCGCGGCGGCGACATGGTCGGCCAGGTGGTGTCGACGATGGACCAGATCCAGCAGTCCTCGCGCCGGATCTCCGACATCATCGGCGTGATCGACAGCATCGCCTTCCAGACCAACATCCTGGCGTTGAATGCGGCCGTCGAAGCGGCGCGCGCCGGGGAACAGGGGCGCGGCTTCGCGGTCGTGGCGGGTGAGGTCCGCACCCTGGCCCAGCGCAGCGCGCAGGCCGCGCGGGAGATCAAGGGCCTGATCTCGAGTTCGGTCGCTCAGGTGGACAGCGGCAGCCGCATCGTGGGCGATGCCGGGCAGACCATGACCCAGCTGGTGGGCGCGGTCGGACGGGTCAATGTGCTGATCCGTGAGATCGCCGGCACCGTCGGCAACCAGACGCAAAGCCTGACCGAGGTGAATGCGGCGGTCACCCAGCTCGACGGCATGACCCAACAGAACGCGGCGCTGGTGGAAGAGTCCGCCGCGGCGGCCGAGTCCCTGAAGGATCAGGCCGCGCAGCTCACCCAGGTGGTGAGCCGGTTCCGGCTCGCGGGCTGAATGAACAACGCGCCGGGATCCGAGGATCCGGCGCGTCGAAGGGCGATCACATCGCCTGTTTCTCACCGGCACTTGATCGGCGCATCCACGGGATGGCGCCGATCAGCCAGGCGGTCGAGAACGACCCGTCAGCGCATCGCGCTCTGCGCGGGCGCGTCCTCGCCCCAGCCGCCGGCCATCGCCTTGTAGACCCCGACCAACGAGGTCGCGGCCGCGGTCTGCGATTGCGCCAGCTGGTTGCGGGCCGCCAGCAGTTCCCGTTCGGCATCGAGCACCGCCAGGAAGTCGCTGATGCCGACCTTGAACCGCTCGCGCGCGATCTGGGCCGCGCGTTCCGCCGACACCGCCGCATCGAACAGCGCTTGCGCCTGTTCCTGGCTGCGGTTGTAGGTCACCAGCGCGCCTTCGGTTTCCTCCAGCGCCGCGAGCACGGCGCGCTCGTAGCTGATGAAGGCGCCCTCGTTGCGCGCATCGGCGGCCGCGATCTGGGCGCGGATGCGGCCGAAATCGAGCAGGTTCCAGACCAGCTGGGCGCCGAGGTTGTAGGCATAACCCACACCGTCGCCCAGGTCGCCGAGGCGGGTCGCGTTCTGGCCGATCGTGCCGCCGAGCGTGATGCGCGGGAACATCGCGCTGCGGGCCACACCCACGCGCGCGGCGGCGGCAGCGGCTTGCGCCTCGGCCGCGCGCACGTCCGGACGACGACGCAGCAGGTTCTCCGGCGTGCCGATGCCGCCCAGCGCCACCGACTTCAGACCCGGCAGCGGCTTGACCTCGCTCAGCTCGCCGTCGAGCGCCGTGGGCGGCTGCCCGGTCAGCACCGACAGGCGATAGCGGGTGCGTGCGAGCGCCATCTCCAGCGCCGGCACGGTGGCCGCCGTGCTTTGCACCAGCGAGCGCGCGCGCTCGCTGTCGAAGCCGGTGCCGCGTCCGGCCTCCTGGCGACCGAGCACCAGCTTCAAGGCGCCCTGCTGGGTCTCCAGCGACAGCCGCGCCACGCGCAGTTGCTCCTGCAGACCGCGCAGCTCGAAGTAGTTGCGGGCCACTTCGGCGGCGACGCTCACCTGCGCCGCCCGCAGGCCGGCTTCGCCCGCCAGCAGATCAGCGGCGGCGGCGCGGCGCTCGTCGGACAGGCGACCGAAGAGGTCGGCTTCCCACGCCACATCGAAACCGACCGAGAACGCATTGTTGGACTGCGGGACGCCCTGGCTGTCCTGGGCGCGCACCCGTCCGGCACCGGCGGTCAGGTTGACGCTGGGCAGCCGCTGCGCATCCGCGAAGCGCGACAGCGCGCGGGCTTCCCGCAGATTGGCCGCCGCCAGCCGCAGGTCGGTGTTGGCGGCCAGCGCGCGTTGCACCAGGCCATCCAGCTGCGGATCCTGGAAGCCTTGCCAGAAGCGGGCGACCGGCTCGTCCACCAGCGCGCCGTCGGGCGTGTTGGCGAACTGGCCGGCGACCGGCAGCTCGGACTTCTTCACCGCCGGCGCGGTGGAGCAGCCCGCCAGCAGCGCCACCGCGAGCGCGGCGGCCAGGGCCAGGGACGACGGCGCACGCGGCGCCGCGAGGGTCAGGTCATGCCGAGCGCTCATCATGCGCCCTCCTTGCGGGTCGGCGGGGTGGCGTCATCGACGCCCGGATGGAAGGGATGGGCCGCCGCGTCGATCTCGCGACGCAGCTCGGCCGCATGGGCCCGCTTCTTCTCGGTGCCCTTGCGCAGCAGCGCATAGAAGACCGGCGTCAGGAAGATGCCGAACAGCGTCACGCCGACCATGCCCGAGAACACGGCGACGCCCATCGCGCGGCGCATTTCGCTGCCGGCGCCGGAGCCCAGGATCAGCGGAATGACGCCGGCGCAGAAGGCGATCGAGGTCATCAGGATCGGACGCAGACGCAGGCGGCAGGCGTGGATGATCGCGTCATGCAGCGACTCGCCGCGCTCTTCCAGTTCCTTGGCGAACTCGACGATCAGGATCGCGTTCTTGCAGGCCAGACCCACCAGCACCACCAGCGCGACCTGGGTGAAGATGTTGAGGTCCCCCGCCTGCATGAACGGCGGCAGATGCGACAGCCAGACCCCGAACAGCGCCGACAGAATGCACATCGGCACGATCAGGATGATCGCCAGCGGCAGGCTCCAGCTTTCGTACTGCGCGGCCAGCACCAGCACCACCAGCAGCACCGACAGGCCCAGCACGGCGGCCAGCGTCGGGATCTTGATGTTCAGGCCCGGCACATGCACGTCACGGGTCAGGCGGTCCTGATAGGTCAGCTCGGTCCACTCGAAGGTCATGCCGCGCGGCAGGCCCTTCTTGAGCAGCTGCTCGATCTCGGCCTCGGCCTGACCGCTGGAGAAGCCCGGTTTGGCGGCGCCGTTGATGTCGGCGCTCGGGAAGCCGTTGTAGCGGGTGACGCGGGTGGGACCGAAGGTCGGGTCCACCTGGATCAGCGCGCCCAGCGGCACCATCTCGTTCTTCTCGTTGCGGGTCTTCAGGTCGGTGATGGCCTGGGCATTCGAGCGGAACGGCGCATCCGCCTGCACGATCACCTGATAGGTCTTGCCGAAGCGGCTGAAGTCGTTGACATACAGCGAGCCCAGGTTGATCTGCAGCGTGTCGTAGATGTCGCCCAGACGCACGCCCATCTGCTTGGCCTTGGTCCGGTCGACATTGGCGAACAGCTGCGGCACGTTGATGTCGTAGGTCGAGAACGGCGTGCCGATGCTGCTGTTGGGATTGCCGTAGATCGGGCCCAGCGTGCCCCAGACCGCGCCGTACAGGGCCTGCTCGCCCAGACCGCCGCGATCCTGCACCTGCACCTTGAAGCCGCCGGCATTGCCCAGACCGTCCACCGCGGGCGGCGGCACGACGAACATCCGGGCGCCCTGGATCTGCTGGATCGCGCCGTTGACCTGACCCAGGATCGCGTCCTTGGACAGATCGGACGAGGTCCGCTTCTCGAAGTCGTCCAGGCCGAAGAACACGATGCCTTCGTTGGGCGCGGCCGAGAAGCCCGCGATCGACAGGCCCGGGAAGGCGATCGAATCACGGATGCCCGGCACCTTGAGCGCGATGTCGCTCATGCGCCGGATGACTTCCTCGGTGCGGTCCAGGGTCGCGCCGGCGGGCAGCTGGGCGATGCCGATCAGGTACTGCTTGTCCGGTGCCGGCACGAAGCCGGACGGAATCCGCGTGAACAGCAGACCCGTCAGCACCAGCAGGATGGCGTAGACCACCAGCGCGGCCGACTTGCGGCGCAGGATGCCGGTCACGCCCCGGCTGTAGCCTTCGCTGCGGCGCTGGAAGAAGCAGTTGAACCAGTGGAAGAAGCGGCCGAAGACCTTGTCCATGCCGCGCATCACCGCGTCCTTGGGCGCGTCGTGCGGACGCAGCAGCAAGGCCGCCAGGGCGGGCGACAGGGTCAGCGAGTTGAAGGCCGAGATCACCGTCGAGATCGCGATCGTGACCGCGAACTGCTTGTAGAACTGGCCCGAGAGGCCCGGCACGAAGGTCAGCGGGATGAACACCGCGCACAGCACCAGCGCGATCGCGATGATCGGCCCGGAGACCTCCTGCATCGCCTTGACCGTCGCATCATGCGGGGTGAGGCCGTCCTCCAGGTTCCGCTCGACGTTCTCCACCACCACGATCGCATCGTCCACCACGATGCCGATGGCCAGCACCAGGCCGAACAGCGTCAGCGTGTTGATCGAATAGCCGAGCAGCAGCAGGATCGCGAAGGTGCCCACGATGGACACCGGCACCGCCAGCAGCGGAATGATCGAGGCGCGCCAGGTCTGCAGGAAGATGATCACCACCAGCACGACCAGCAGCACCGCTTCGATCAGGGTGTGGATGACCTTCTCGATGGAGGTGCTGACGAAGCGCGTCGGGTCGTAGACGATGTCGTAGCTGACGCCATCCGGGAAGCTGGTCTTCAGCCGCTCCATGGTGGCGCGCACGTCTTCCGAGATCTTCAGCGCGTTCGAGGCCGGTGCCTGGAAGATGCCGATACCGACCGCTTCCTTGTTGTTCAGCAGGCTGCGCAGCGCGAAAGTGCCGGCGCCCAGCTCGACGCGGCCCACATCGCGCACCCGCACCAGCGCGCCGGTGGCGGCATCGGTGCGGACGATGATGTTGGCGAACTCGTCCTCGTTGACCAGCCGGCCCTGGGTGTTGATCGCCAGCTGGAAGTCGGTGCCCTTGGGCGCGGGCGGCGCGCCCACGGTACCGGCGGCCACCTGGGCGTTCTGCTCACGGATGGCGGCCACCACATCGGAGGCGGTCAGCCCCCGCGCGGCCAGCTTGGCCGGATCCAGCCAGACCCGCATCGCGTAGTCGCCCGAGCCGAACACCTGCACCGAGCCCATGCCCTGCACGCGCAGCAGCTCGTCGCGCACCTGCAGCTGCGCATAGTTGCGCAGGTACAGGGCGTCGCGGCTGTTGTCCGGGCTGACCATGTGCACGACCATGGTCAGGTTGGGACTGGACTTCTCGGTCGTCACGCCGATCTGCCGGACGATCTCCGGCAGGCGCGGCAGCGCGCGGTTGATGCGGTTCTGCACCGCGGTTTCCGCGGCCTCGGGATTGGTGCCGATCTTGAAGGTGACGGTCAGGGTCATGCCGCCGTCGGCGGTGGCCTGGCTGTCGAAATACAGCACGTTCTCCAGGCCGTTGATCTGCTCTTCCAGCGGCGTGGCGACGGTTTCGGAAATGACGCGCGGATTGGCGCCGGGGAACTGGGCGCGCACCACCACCTGCGGCGGCGCGACTTCCGGGTACTCGGAGATGGGCAGCTGGAAGATCGCCAGCAGGCCCACCAGGAAGATGAAGATCGAGAGCACCGCGGCGAAGCGCGGGCGCTCGATGAAGAAGCGTGAGATATCCATACGGCCTCGCGCCCCTTTACTTCGATGCGCCGGCGGCCGGCGGTGCCGGCAAGGCGTAGCCCTTGTCGTCGAGCTTGACGGTTTGCGGCGTCACCGGCGCGCCGGGCATGGCGTGCTGCAGGCCATCGATGATGACCAGCTCGCCCGGCTTCACGCCTTCCACGGCGCGGTAGCCGTCGAACTGGGCGCCGGGTTTGACCGGACGCGGCTGCACGATGTTGTTCGGGCCGACCACCATCACCAGCTTGCGCGACTGGTCGGTGCCGATGGCGCGCTCGGGCACCAGCACGGCGTTGTAGGCGCCGGTGCCGACCAGCTTCACGCGGGCGAACAGGCCGGGGGTGAAGACGCCGTCCTTGTTGTCGAACACGGCCCGGCCACGGATGGTGGCGGTGGCGGTGTTGAGGCGGTTGTCGATGAAGTCCATGCGGCCTTCATGCGGATAGCCCTGCTCGTTGGCCAGGCCCAGCAGCACCTTGTTGGCCTGGTTGCGGGGCGCGGAGGCGCCGGCGGCCCGGCTGGCCTGCACATATTTCAGGAAGGTGGCTTCGCTGGCGTCGAAATAGGCATAGACCCGATCGCTGGAGACGATGGTCGTCAGCACCGGATCGCCCACGGTCACCAGGTTGCCCGGGGTGACATTGGCGCGCGAGCTGCGGCCGGTCACCGGTGCCTTGACCTGGGTGAACTCCAGATTCAGTCGGGCCTGCACCAGCGCGGCTTCGGCGGCCTTGATGTTGGCATCGCCATTGCGGACGGCCGACTTCAGCTGGTCGATTTCCTGCTGGCTGACGCCCTGGATGGCCACCAGCTTCTCGGCGCGACCGAGGTCGGACTTGCTGAGATCGGCCGCGGTGCGCGCCGCAGCGACCTGGGCTTCGGCCCGGGCGACTTCGGCGGCGAAGGGGCGCGGGTCGATGGTGAAGAGCGGATCGCCCTTCTTGACCAGCTGGCCTTCACGGAAATGCACCTTTTCGAGGGTGCCGGCCACGCGGGCGCGGATCTCGACGGTGTCGGGCGCTTCCAGGCGAGCCGTGAATTCATCGAATTCCTGGACTTCGCGCTGCAGCGCGGGGGCCACGGACACGGGCGGCGGCCCGCCTTGCGGCTGTTGCTGTTGTTGTGGTCCGCAGGCCGCCAGCGTCAGCGCCAACAAGGCGCCGCTGACGGACTTGCGCTCGAAGAACGGTCCGGCCATGCATCACTCCCAAAAACGCTGCGAAATCTTGTGCACCGCAGCGTGGGGCGGAATGTACGCGGTACGTATTGGCCCGGAAAGTACCAGGGGCAATACCTGTCCCTTTCAGACAGGGCGTGATACAGCGCTAAACACCGGGCGTGCGCGCGTGGGACGCCCGAAGTCCGGATTTCGCAGAGGGGCAGGCGCCATGGACTCGGTCGAGACGCCCGTCCTGCCCATCGAGGGGGCGGGTTCGCGAGCATGGTGCGCGGGAATGTTCGGTGCGGGTGCGGTCGGGGCGCGTCCGCGAGTGTGCGATCGGTGGATGACTCCTGACGAGTGGTGGGCCCAACCCGCTCCGCTGCAGACACAAAAAAGCCCGGGCAACGGCCCGGGCTGTTCAGTTCAAGCGAGTCTGAACTCAATGCACGCCATGCATGAGCTTCTTCATCCAGGGGCTCAGCAGCATCAGCAGCACGCCGGCGGCGATCGGGATGATGGTGAAGATCAGGAAGAAGACCGACATCGAATAGGCCTCGGAGATCCGGTCGATGTAGGCGCCGGTCGAGCCGGCGATCTTGTTGGCGATGGCGGAGTTGACGAACCAGACGCCGAACATCAGACCCAGCAGACGCGCGGGCGCCAGCTTGGAGATGTAGGACAGGCCCACCGGCGACAGGCACAGCTCGCCCATGGTGTGCAGCAGATAAGCCACCGTCAGGAACATCATGCTGATCTGGGCCGTCTTCGCACCCTGCGGAATGCCGGCTGCGCCATACGACAGCGCCGCAAAGCCCAGACCCAGCAGCACCAGACCGACGCCGAACTTCACCGGGCCGCTCGGGTTCCAGTGACGCTCCCACATCTTGCTGAACATCGGCGCCAGGATCACCAGGAAGAAGCTGTTGAGCACGCCGAACCAGGTGGCCGGAATCTCGGATTGCTCCATCGCGAATTCGCGACCCAGCATCCACAGCGACAGGCCCCAGATGCCGGCCAACGCCGCCACCAGCAGCAGGTTGGCGCTCAGGTAGCGCTTGCCGCCGCCTCGCATCAGCTGGATCAGCAGCCAGCTCAGGATCGCCACCGGGATCAGCGTCATCAGCGAATTGACGATCTTGAAGACCGTGCCGCTGGTGCCGACCAGGGTGCGGTCGGTGTAGTCGGCCGCGAAGATGGTCATCGATCCGCCGGCCTGCTCGAAGGCGAACCAGAAGAAGATGGTGAAGAAGGAGAACACGCAGATCGCGATCAGGCGGTCACGCACCACATGGGCGGGCGTGTCGTCCAGCGCTTCCTTGGCATCGACCAGCGGGGCGTTCTTGTCCGGCGGGCCGCCGATCTTGCCGAAGATGCCCTGGCTCAGCCAGAACTGCAGCGCGCCCAGGATCATGAAGACCGCGGCCAGGCCGAAGCCGAAGTGCCAGGAGATCTTCTCGCCGATGTAGCCGCACAGCGAGATGCCGAAGAAGGCACCCGCGTTCACGCCCATGTAGAACAGCGTGTAGCCGCCGTCACGGGCGCCTTCGTTGTCCTTGTCATACAGCTGGCCGACGATGGCCGAGATGTTGGGCTTGAACAGGCCGGTGCCGATGATCACCAGCCCCAGGCCGGCGAAGAAGGTGGCCTGGGTGTCGAAGAACAGCGCGATGTGGCCGGCCGCGATGATGAAGCCGCCCAGCACCACCGAGCGGCGGGTGCCGAGGATCCGGTCCGCCACATAGCCGCCCAGGATCGGGGTGAAGTACACCAGCATGGTGTACCAGCCATACAGATTGGTCGCGTCCTCGCGGGACCAGCCCCAGCCGCCCTTGGAGGTTTCGGAGATCAGGTACAGCACGAGCAGCGCCCGCATGCCGTAGTAGGAGAACCGTTCCCACATCTCGGTGAAGAACAGGACGAACAGGCTGTCGGGTTGGCCGAGGATGGTGTGCGGCGCTCCGGGGGTTTGAATTTTGTTCAAACGACGCTCCGATGAGATCAGGAAGAGCAGGACGAGCAGGCGGTCGGCGCGCGCCGCCGCTGCAAACAGGCCACGGCGCGGGAGACGCGAACGAATCAAAAGCGCCTGCCGCGGGTCCAGGCCCCGGATCGGTGGATCCTTCGGGCCGGCCAGCGGCAGGCGCGCTATTGTCAGCGAAAGGTCAGCTGACGCCGCTCCCGCGGCATTAGGGGTGCCCCTAGGTGACGGAGGTCACGGGGGGCGCTTCATCCGGCGCGTCGTGCCCGTCCCCGCGCCCATTCCCGTTCCGGTCCCCGTGCGTCGGCGTCCGCAGCAGCCGCAGTCCGTTCAGCACCACCAGCAGGCTCGCGCCGGCGTCCGCCAGCACCGCCAGCCACAGCGAGCCGATGCCCATCAGCGTCAGCGCCGCGACCACCGCCTTGAGCCCCAAGGCCAGCACGATGTTTTGGGTGAGCACCCGCGCCACCCGGTCCGACAGGTCCAGCAGCTCCGGCAGCTTGCGCAGGTCGTCCTGCATCAGCGCGATGTCGGCGGTCTCCAGCGCGGTGGCGCTGCCGGCGGCGCCCATGGCGATGGCGATGTCCGCCCGCGCCAGCGCCGGCGCATCGTTCACGCCATCGCCCACCATGCCGACGGGCCCCTGCGCCGCCAGCGCCTGGATCGCGTCCAGCTTGTCCTGCGGCAGCAGCGGCGCCTGGACCTCGGCCACGCTCAGGCCCAGTTGCTGGGCCATGGCGTCGGCGCTGGCGCGCTGGTCGCCGCTCAGCATCGCCAGCGACAGCCCGCGTGCGCGCAGACGGGCCAGCACCTCGGCCGCCTCGGGTCGCGGCGTATCCGCCAGCGCCAGCAAGGCGAGCGTCTGCCGGTCGCGCATCAGCCAGACCAGCGTGTGGCCTTGCGCCTGCCACTGGCGCGCGGCGGTGCGGGCGGCTTCATCGACCGCGCCGAGTTGCTCGGCCAGCCGCTCATTGCCCAAGGCATGCGCCTGACCGTCGATCTGCGCCGTCAGGCCCAGGCCCGGCAGATTCTGCAGTTGTTGCACCGGGGCCAGCACCGTGCCCAGCCGCTCGGCCTGGGCCGCGACGATCGCCACCGCCAGCGGATGCCGGCTGCCCGCATCCAGCCGGGCGGCCAGCTGCAGCGCGTGATCGGCGGTGATCGAAGGGAACAGCGGCTGCACCGTCACCAGGCGCGGACGGCCCTGGGTGAGCGTGCCGGTCTTGTCCAGCGCGAGCGTGCGCAGGTGGCGGGCCCGCTCCAGATACAGCCCGCCCTTGATCAGCATGCCGCGCCGCGCGGCCGAAGCCAGCCCGCTGACCACGGTCACCGGCGTCGAGATCACCAGCGCGCACGGGCAGGCGATCACCAGCAGCACCAGGCCCTTGTAGATCCAGTCGCTCCACGGCCCCAGCCCCAGCAGCGGCGGCACGACCGCCAGCAGGAGGGCGACCACCACCACCGCCGGCGTGTAGATCCGCGCGAACCGGTCGATGAAGGCCTGCGTCGGCGCGCGCTGCGATTGCGCCTGCTGCACGGCGGCGGCCATGCGATCGAGCAGGGTGTGGCCCTTGGCGGCGGTCACCCGCATCTCGAGCAGGCCGTCGCCATTGATGCTGCCCGCCAGCACGGCGTCGCCCACGTCCTTGTCGACCGGCATCGCTTCGCCAGTGAGCGCCGCTTCATTCAGGCTGGACCGGCCCGAGACGATCTGGCCATCCAGCGGCACTCGCTCGCCGGGCGGCACGCGCACGACGGCGGCCATCGGCACGTCGGCGGCCGGGCGTGCGGCATAGCCTCCGGCGTCGTCCTTCACCCAGGCCACTTCCGGCGCGAGCTGGGTCAGCGCGCGGATGGCTTCGCGCGCTCGCGCCAGGCTGAGGCTTTCCATCATTTCGGACAGGCCGAACAGCCAGACCACCATGGCGGCCTCGGGCCATTGGCCCAGCACGACCGCGCCGATCACGGCGAGGCTCATCAGCAGATGGATGTTGAGGGTCAGGCTGCGCAGCGCGATCCAGCCCTTGCGCAAGGTGGGCAGACCGCCCAGCCCCATCGCCGCCACGGCCAGGCCGATCACGACCGGACCCGATTCAGACCACCCACCGAAGGCCAGTGCTTCCGCGCTGACGGCGGCCACGCCTGCCAGCGCCATGCGCCAGCGCAAGCCGGTCGGGATGGCGGGCGGCGGCTCCGGCGGCGGCGCGGTGGCCGACACCGTCTCCGCCCGCAAGCCGGCGGCCTCGATGGCCGCGCGCAGCGGGGCATCGTCGGGCAGGCGATGGTGGACATCCAGCATCCGGTTGATCAGGTCGAACTGCAGCGCCACCACCCCTTCGCGCTGCTGCAGATGGCGGCGCAACAGACCTTCCTCGGTCGGGCAGTCCATGCCGGCGATGTAGTAGCGATGGCGGGTGGTGCCGGTCAGGTCGATGCCGTCGAGCGACGGGGGCGTCCCGGCGGCGGCGCCGGAGGGGCTGTCGAGCGTCGCTCCGCCGCAGCAAGCGGCCTCCGCCGGTTCGGCCCCGCACGACGAACCACGCGACGGGCCGCTGTCGGCGGCATGGTGGTGGTCATGCGAATGGCCATGCGAATGGCCGTGATGGGGATCGTGCTCATCGGCGTGTCCAGCGCCGTGCGCGTGCGCTGCAGGATGTTCATGCCGATGCGGGGCGGCGTCTCCGTGGGCGCAGCAGTGGCCCTCGGGGTGCGTTGGGCCGTGGTCATGGTCATGCGTCGTCGACGCCTGCGGATCGCTCGACGCGCTCGCACCGGTCCGTGACGCGGTGGGCTGCTGGGAAGTTGCCTGATGTGCCATGGGGTCGATTGAACAGTCTGTAGCCACTCCAAGGTCAAGCGCCTATGCTGATCCCATGCGCATCGGCGAACTGAGCAAAGCCACCGGCGTGGACATCGAGACCATCCGCTTCTATGAAAAGAGCGGTCTGCTGCCGCCGCCCGCGCGCAGCGAGAACGGTTATCGCGACTACGCCCATCCCCATCTGGAGCGTCTGGCGTTCATCCGGCACTGCCGGGCGCTGGACATGTCGCTGGCCGATGTGAAGCTGCTGCTCGGCAGCCTGGACAGCCAGGACGCCGCGGTGCTGGCGCGGGTGGATGGCCTGGTCGCGGAACAGCTCGGCAAGGTCCGCGCCCGACTGCAGAGCATGCGGGCCCTGGAAGCGCAACTCGTGGCGCTGCAAAACCGATGCGATGCGGACCACGGCGCCCATGCCTGCGGCATCCTGCAGGAACTCGTGTCAGCGGCGCACGGTGAGGCGTGTGCCTGTCATGACGCGTCCGACAGCCCGCGCGCATCCGCACAGACCCCACCGCCACACCGTTGCTGATACGACGTCCGGCGCGCTGAAGGGTCGCGGTTCAAGCGCGCTGCATCCGCGCAGGGCCGGATCAGCGCGGCATCCCGGCGGCGAACGCTTCCAGGCGGCGTCCCAGTTCGTCCCGCAGTGCCCGGATCAAGGGCGAGAGCTGATGCCGCCCGGGCACCATCAGATTCAGCGGGGACAGCTCGCCGCGCCAGTGCGGATTGACGTGCACCAGTTGGCCGCTGGCCAGCTCGCCGGCCACGTCGGGCCAGGATTTGTAGGCCAATCCCAAACCGGCCAGCGCCCAGCGCTTGACCACTTCGCCATCGTCGGCGACCCGTCGACCGCTCAGCGGCAAATGGGCGGGCTGGCCGTCGACCTCGACGGTCCAGCGGTCCGGCACTTCGTCCGCCAGCACGTAGCGCAGCACCTCGTGATGGGCCATGTCCGCCGGCGAGCCGGGCATGCCGCGCAGCGCCAGGTAATGCGGCGCGGCGACCAGCACTCGGCGGCAATCCGGCAGCAGCGGCAAGGCGACCAGGCTGCTGGAGGCCGGTTGCCCGTAGCGGATGGCGGCATCGACGGGCCGCCGCTTCAGGTCGGCCAATGAATCGCCGATCTGCAGCCGCAGGGACAGGGCCGGATGGCGTTCCTGGAACTGCTCCAGCCAGGGCAGCAGCACCTGGCGTCCCAGATCGGACGGCAAGGCCAGATGCAGCTCGCCGCTGAGCCGCTCACGCCCGGCGAGGGCCTCGGCCTGACCCTGATGGAGCGCGTGCAGCGCCTCCCGCGCATGCGGCAAGTAGCGCTGACCTTCGTTGGACAAGCGCAGGCTGCGGGTGCTGCGCACGAACACGTCGAAGCCCAGCTCGGCCTCCACCCGCTTGAGCGCTGCGCTGGCTGCGGCCGGCGACCAATCCAGCGCCTTGGCCGCCTGCGTCAGGTTGCCCATGTCAGCGATGCGCACCAGCAAGTCCAAGTCGGCGAGTCGAATCATTGTTCGATTTTCATTGAAAAAGATTCGACCTGGCGCCCATTCCCGCGCAAGACCTGCCACTTCAGACTGCAGTCATTCCAATCCCTTTGACAGTGTTGACCCGCTGGACGCCATCATGACCACCCCCACACTCCCCACGCATCCCCTCAGCTCGGCCACGTCGTCGGCGTTTGATCATGAAACGGTCAGCCTGGTCATCGGCGGCACCTCCGGCATCGGCCGGGCGGTGGTGGAGGCCTTGCAAGCGCGTCCGGGTCGGGTGATCGCGGCCGGCCGGCGCACCGGGCTGGATATCTCGAACGAGACCGCCGTGGCCGCCTTCATGGCCTCGCTGGGCGGGATCGACCATGTGATCGTCACCGCCGGGAGCGCCGCGCCGGGCGGACCGCTGATCGATCTGGACCTGTCGGCGGCTCGGTCCGCTTTCGACACCAAGTTCTGGGGCACGGTGCATGTGGCGCGGCAGGCGGCGCGTCGGCTCCGCCCGGGCGGCACGCTGACGCTGACGTCGGGCGTCCTGGCGCGTCGGCCGGCGCCGGGCAGCTTCGTCAAAAGCGCCATGAATGCCGCCATCGAAGCCACCACCCTGGTGCTGGCCCGCGAACTCGCGCCGCTGCGGGTGAATGCCATCAGCCCCGGCCTGACCGATACCGAGGCCTACGCGTCCATGGCGCCTCAGGCGCGCGAGGCCATGCTGGCCAAAGCCGTCGCGCAGTTGCCGGCGGGACGGGTCGGCCGACCGGCGGACATTGCCGCCGCCGTCCTTTATGCGATCGACAACCCGTTCGTCACCGGCTCGGTGATCCAGGTCGACGGGGGTGCGGCGATCCAGTGAGGGACGAGGAGCGTGACGCTCTGACCCGCCGGCCCCAGCCCACGCGCTTCCCAGCCATCCTTTCAGGAGATTTCATGACCCCCATCATTTCCGTCAGCGACACCGACGCCGACACCGACACCGCGCCCGTGGACCTGTTTTCGCCGCTCGCGCTCGGACCGCTGAGCTTGCCGCACCGGATCGTCATGGCGCCGATGACCCGCTCCCGCACGACGCAGCCCGGCAACACGCCGAATGCGCTGATGGCCGAGTACTACGCCCAGCGCGCCAGCGCCGGATTGATCATCACCGAGGCCACCCAGATCTCGCCCCAAGGGCAGGGCTACAGCTTCACGCCCGGCATTCACTCGGAAGCCCAGATCGCCGGCTGGCAGACCGTGACCGACGCGGTCCACCGGGCCGGCGGGCGCATCGCGGTGCAGCTGTGGCATGTGGGGCGGATGTCGCATCCGTCCTTCCATGGCGGCGGGCAGCCGGTCGCGCCGTCGGCGTTGTCGCCCGATGCCAAGGTCTGGGTGGTGGAAGCGGATGGCGTCGGACGGATGCTGGACTGCCCGATCCCCCGCGCCCTGACGCTGGACGAGATCGATGCGGTCGTGAATGACTTCCGGCTGGCGGCACGGCAGGCGCGCCGGGCCGGTTTCGATGCCGTGGAGATTCACGCGGCCAACGGCTATCTGATCGATCAGTTCCTTCGCACCACCTCCAACCATCGCACCGACCGCTATGGCGGCAGCCGCGAGAACCGGATCCGCTTCCTGGAAGAGGTCGTGACGGCGGTGGCGGACGAGATCGGCGCCGACAGGGTCGGCGTGCGGCTGGCTCCGTTCATCACCGCGCGCAACATGAACTGCCCGGACATCATTCCCACGATCTTGCTGGCGGCGCGGCGGCTGTCCGCGCTCGGCATCGCGTTCATCCATCTGGCTGAAGCGGACTGGGACGACGCCCCGCAGATTCCGGACGACTTCCGCCACACGCTGCGCGACACCTTCCACGGACGCCTGATCGTGGCCGGACGTTATGACCTGAGCAAGGCGCAGGCATTGATCCGGACCGGGCTGGTGGATCTGGTCGCCTTCGGTCGGCCCTTCATCGCCAACCCCGACCTGCCCCGCCGGCTGCGGGACCATCTGCCGCTGGCGGACTTCGACGGCTCCCAGCTGTTCGGCGGCGATGCGCAGGGCTACACCGACTATCCGCCCCTGCCCGCCAGCGCCTCCGGGACGGCTGATCGGGCCTCTGCGGCGGCCTGAACCGACGCTGACCGCGCGGTGCGGCGGCATGGCGGCTCGCTGAGGCGGCCCACCCGCGACCACATGCGCGGCACGACCGGGCGCTGCGGAGCGTGACGTCCTTGGCGCGGACCGCGTCTGCCTCGGGGAGCACCGCCTCGCCCTTCAGATCGGAGCGCGGGTGCCGATGTAGAGTCGGCGGCCCGCCGTTCGCGGGTCGAGCATTCCTTTGCCTGTCGCCCGCGTCCCATGCGTTTCTGTTCTCTGTCCTCGGTGAAAAACCGCATCACTCTCGGCCAGCCGCTGCCCTTCAGCGTGCGGGATTCGGAGCGGATGCTGCTGCTCGCCCGGGGTCAGGTGATTGCCGACCAGGCCCAACTGGCGGCCCTGTTCGCGCGCGGCGCGCTGGTGGATGTGAACGAGCTGGCCGAGGCGATGAAGCCCGCCCGCACCGAGACCCAGGCCGATCGCCTGGCCCGGTTGCCCGCCGAATGGGACCGCGGCACCCAGGACGTGCGCAAAGCGCTCACCGCCGCGCCGGAACGCATGGCCGAAGCGCTGGACAGCGCCACCGAGCTGATGCTGTCGCTGATCCACTGCTCGCCGGAGATGGCGCTGTCGCAGGTGGTGCGGCAGACCGAAGGCGGCAGCAGCCATTACGGCATGACCCATTCGCTGCATGCCGCGACAGCCTGCCAGGCGGCGGCGCGCTATCTGGGCTGGTCGGACGACGAGCAACGGCGCGCCTTTCAGGCCGCGCTCACGATGAACCTGGGCATGCTGGACCTGCAGGCGCGGCTGTCCACCCAGATCTCGCCGCTCACGCCGATGCAGCGCGAGGCGATTCATGAACATCCGATCCGCAGCGTCGAAATGCTGGAAGCGGCCGGCATCTATGACGCCGACTGGCTGGACGCGGTGCTGCATCACCATGAAGTGCCGGATGGCTCGGGCTATCCCATCGGACTGACCGAGATCGGCGAACTGGCCGAGATGCTGCGCTTCGCCGATGTCTACACCGCGCGGCTCAGCAGCCGCGCCAACCGGCCCGCGATGAGCGCCCAGCAGGCCGGCCGCGAACTGCATCAGATGGCGGCGCAGAGTCCGCTGGCGGCGGCGCTGATCAAGGCCTTCGGCATCTTCCCGCCCGGCAGCCTGGTGCGCCTGGCCAGCGGCGAGGTGGGGCTGGTGGTCCGCAATGGCGACAAGGCCCATCGGCCGATGGTGTCCGCCCTGACCAATGCCGCCGGCGAGCCCCGCCAGATGCCGGTCATGCGCGACAGCAGCCGCCAGGAGCATGCGGTGGTCGCCTTGCTGCCGGCGCAGGCGGCGCCGATCCGGTTGTCGGAAGAACGCGTCGCCGCGCTGATCACCGGCGTCTGAGGCCTCGCAAAGGCCGGTCACGGCCTCGTCCCCCGCGAACAAGACGCTCGTTTTTTGAGGGATTCTGGGCCGACACCCCCCTCAACCCACCTTGCGTTTTTATTAACTTGCAAATACTGGCCGATCGTCGAATTGGACAGAGGTGCAAGTGACGCAAGCGATGGAAGTGGCGATTGAAGCCGAAGGATGGCGGGCCGTGGTCTCGCCGCAGCGGGGAGGACAACTCTGCTCGTTGAGTTCCAGAGAGAACGGACGACGACGCAACTGGATCAAGACGCTGGAAAGCGGCGAACAAGGCGATTTCGGCGGTGGCCATGTGCGGGTGCAGGCCCCCGGTCAGATCGGCCTGCTGGATCGGGACCCGACCCCGTTCGGCTGGCCCGAGACCGGTCCCCCGCCCTCGCAGTCGGCGTGGCAGCTCAGCAGCGCCAGCGCGGATCGGGTGGCGATGCTCTATCGGCACTGCAGCCGGTCATTGGCCGATTCCGCCTATCAGCTGGGCCAGAGCCTGACGCTGGCGCCGCGTCGGCTGTCGCTGAGCCTGTCGATGTGCAACCTGGGACCCTGCCCGCTGATCCGGCGCCTGGGGTGGCAGTTCCGTCTGCCCGATGAATTCAGCTATCGCATCAGCCTCGATCCGGATGAGCCCACGGTGCAGCGCCCGCCCCGCGGCCAGGTGCTGCGGCAGATGGGCTGGAGCGGCGCGGCCGTGTTGAGCACGATGGACGGCCGGCAGATGGCCATCGCCGGCGAGGGTGGCCTGCATGGCGTCACCGTGCTGCGCCATGAAGGACGGCCCGGCATCACGCTGCAGTTCCTGACCGCCGACATTCCCACCATGGAGCCGCTGGAGCGCGGCGCCGAATGGCATGTGGGCCTGCACCTGACGCTGACCGGTCCGCCCTCGGCAAACCACGGCGACGACAAGACCGTGGCCCATCGCCCGCGCAGCGCCTGAGCGATCGACGCGCCGGCCGATGGCGCAGGCGTCGGCGTGGGGCGATCCATGACGGTCGGGCCCGTGTCCGCGACAGGGCCCGACCTATACTGCCTCGCGTTGCGCCGCATTGGCGCGCATGCCCGCGCCCATGCCTGTTTCCGCCGCTGCCGTCCGCCTGTATGTGCGCGACGCCCTGCGCGACGATCTGATCGCCGCCATCGTCGTCAGCGTGCTGCTGATCCCTCAGAGCCTGGCCTACGCCATGCTCGCTGGACTGCCGCCTCAGGTCGGCCTGTATGCCAGCCTGCTGCCGCCGCTGATGTATGCAGCGCTGGGCTCCAGCCCGTTCCTCAACATCGGCCCGGTCGCCGTGCTGGCGCTGATGATCCTGCAGACCCTGCAGCTCGCGCCGGCCGGCGTGAGTCCGAGCGAAGCGGCGCTGGTGCTGTCGGCGGAAGTCGGCCTGCTGCTCGCCGCCGCAGCGCTGCTGCGACTGCATGCGCTGGCCGCGCTGCTGTCGGTGCCGGTGCTGCACGGCTTCGAAACCGGCGCGACCCTCGCGATCGCGGCCAGCCAGCTGCCGGTGCTGCTGGGGTCGAGCGCGGGGGGAGCCACGCTGCCGGAGCTCTGGCAATCCGCAGCCCACCACGGGTTCGACTGGCGCGGCGTGAGCGCCGGCTTCGGCTTGCTGGCGCTGACCGCGCTGGTGCTGGTGCGGCGTCTGCCCAAAGGCATGGTCGCGCGGCTGGCGCCGCTGCTGGTCCTGCTGGCGGCCATCGCGCTGACCTGGTGGTGGGATCCGGCCGGGCTGTCGCGCGTCGGCACCCTGCCGCCGCTGGCCCTGAGCTTCACGCCGCCCCGGCTGGACCCGGCGCTGTGGACGGCGCTGTTGCCCGGCGCGGCGCTGATCGCGCTGCTGGGTTATGTCTCCAGCCTGGCGGTGGCGGAATCGCTGGCCCGACGGGTCGGTCAACGGGTCGATGCGCGGCGGGAACTGATGGGACTGGCCGGCGCCAACCTCGCGGCGGCGCTGAGCGGGGGCATGCCCTCGGCGGCGAGCTTCTCCCGCAGCGTGCTGATGAGCGATGCCGGCAGCCGCACCCGCATGACCGGCGTGTTCGTGGCCGGCCTGATGGGGCTGGCGCTGATGACCCTGTCGCCGGTGCTGGCCTGGTGTCCGAAGCCGGTGCTGGCGGCCAGCATCATGGTGGCGGTCTTGTCTGGCCTGAAGTTCGGCCCGTATCGGGATGCCTGGCAGTACGACCGCACCGAGGCCCTGCTGATGTGGGCGGTGACGTTGCTGGTGCTGGGCGTGAGCATCACGGCGGCGCTGGGACTGGGCGTGCTGGGCGCCATCGCGCTGCTGTTGCAGCGCAGCGCGCGACCGCATGTGGCCTTGATCGGGCGCATCCCCGGCACCGAGCACTACCGCAACGTCGAGCGCTATCAGGTGCTGCTCGATCCGGAGGTGCTGAGCCTGCGCATCGATGAAAGCCTGCTGTTCCTGAACGGCCGCAGCCTGGCGGACGTGGTCCAGGCGCATCTCGACACCCATCCCCAGACGCGGCGCGTGCTGCTGCAGATGTCGCCGGTCAACAGCATCGACTTCAGCGGCCTGAGCGCGCTCAAGGAATTGCAGGACACGCTGGCCCGTCAAGGTCGCCGGCTGGATCTGAGCGAAGTGAAGGGGCCGGTGCTCGACCGCCTCAAGGCCGGCGGCTGGACCGACTGGTTCCAGGGCCGTCTGTTCCTGAGCCACCACCAGGGCATGCAGGACGATCGCGGTCGTCCCGCCGGTCCGTGAGCGTCCGCTGAACGCGGCGCCGGCTCTGGGGAAGCTCCCAGCCAGTGGGATCGCCTGCCATCGCGCGCGATCCCACCGGGCCGGGCGCCGCAGCGCCGGGCCGAGCGCGATCAGTGCTCGTCGTTCAAATAGCCGTGCTTGCGCAGGTCGGGCATGGTCAGGCAGACCAGCAGGGCGATGCCGCACATCACCGACACATAGACATAGAACAGGCTTTCATGGCCGCCGCTCTTGAGCGAGAGCGCCACCACTTCGGCCGATCCGCCGAAGATCGCATTGCCGATCGCATAGGACAGGCCGACACCGAGCGCGCGCACTTCCGGCGGGAACATCTCGGCCTTGATCAGGCCGCCGATCGAGGTGTAGAGGCTCACGATCGCCATCGCCGCGATGATCAATCCGAACGCGGCGTAGGGGCTGCCCACGGTCTTGAGCGCGCTCAGGATCGGCCAGGTGCACAGCATGCCGAGCGCGCCGAACCACAGCATCGAGGTGCGGCGACCGATGCGGTCCGACAGCGCGCCGAACAGCGGCTGCATGCACATGTAGACGAACAGGGCGGCGGTCATCACGGTGCTGGCGGTCTTCTTGTCCAGGCCCACGCTCAACACCAAATACTTCTGCATGTAGGTGGTGTAGGTGTAGAAGGCCAGCGAGCCGCCCGCGGTGAAGCCCAGCACCACCAGGAAGGCGCGGCCGTGCTTCTTGAACAGCTCGGCCAGGGAGCCGGATTCCTTGCGCTGCAGCTGCCCGGTCTTGGCGGTCTCGGCCAGCGACCGGCGCAGGTAGAAGGCCACCACCGCCGTCAAGGCGCCCGCCGCGAACGGGATGCGCCAGCCCCAGTCATGCATCTGCTGCTCGCTGAGCAGTTGCTCCAGCACCGCCACCACCAGCACCGCCAGCAACTGGCCGCCGATCAGCGTCACGTACTGGAAAGAGGCATAGAACCCGCGCTGGCCCTTGAGCGCGATCTCGCTCATGTAGGTGGCGCTGGTGCCGTATTCGCCGCCCACCGACAGGCCCTGGAACAGCCGTGCCATCAACAGCAGCGCCGGGGCGAACACGCCGATCTGCTCATAGGTCGGCATGGCGGCGATGGCCAGCGAGCCGCCGCACATCATCAGCACCGAAATCATCATGGCCGTCTTGCGGCCGCGCTTGTCGGCGATCCGGCCGAACAGCCAGCCGCCGATCGGGCGCATCAGGAAACCCGCCGCGAAAACCCCGGCCGTGTTGAGCAGTTGAACGGTGGGATCCCCCTTGGGGAAGAACGCATGGGCGAAATAGATCGAGGTGAAGGCGTAGACGTAGAAGTCGAACCACTCGACCAGATTGCCGGAGGACGCGCCGACGATCGCCAGGATGCGGCTGCGCTTTTCATGCGCGGTGTAGTGCCCGGCGGGTGAACCGGGAGGACGGGAATCGATGGAGGCATTCATTCGAGAAAGCCTACTCCGTCGCGCAGGAATTCGCTGACGCCTGAATCGGTTTTTGAATCGACGCGGGCACGGACCGCACGTCCCGCGTGGTTTCTCGATGCTGATCGCACAAACCCGTTGTCACCCGGCGCGAATGTCGCGCCAACGCTCATGTGCGGTGGCGCACAAAAGGCGGCGTGGGTCGAAACGATTGTTCCGATCTTTTCAACGGTCCGTTGCAACGGACGGGATTTAAGGGTGAACCCTAATCCCTTATCGTTGAGCCATCGACCGCTCCATCAGACGCGTCGACTGCCACAGAAGTGAGTTTGACCTCATCGCCCTCTGCCCTTGAAGCCCTGCGGCGTGACCACGAAAGGAAAGATCATGAGCACCAAGAACATCATCGCTGTCGCCCTGCTGGCCTCTGCAGCCCTGGCATCGGGCGCCGCCATGGCCAATGACAATCCCCATACCCAGCCGGTGAACACGCCGAGCCAGGTGAGCCGCGCTGAAGTGCTGGCCGATCTGGAGATTTACCGCGAATCCGGCCTGGCCGCCGTCGAGCAAACCGAAACCTACGGCTACGACGTGCAGCGCCGCAGCCAAGCGCAAGCCAAGTATGAGCAACTGCGCCGTTCGCCGTATTACGCCAAGCTGGTTCAGCGCTTTGGCGGCGACGCCAGCAAGATCAACGTCGCCGGACGTTGAGTTTCATGACGCCGTTGGGAGATCTGAGCATCTCCTGATGGCGTGATGCGCGTCGCGCTGCATATTCAGCGCGGCCAAAAAATGAAGCGAGTTTCAATCGGTCGGTTGAAACTCGCTTTCGCATGGTTCTGATAATGCCATCGGGCTGATGATTCAAACCGAATCGCAGGCCCACATATTCGGTCAACGAGCCGCAAATCAGCGAGTCAGCGAATCAGCGAATCAGCGCCTCGCCTCCATCGGTCTTTACCGAAGCCACCAGATCAGCACACCGACCAGCGTCAGCATCCACAGCGCCGCGAACGCGGCGATCCACCGCAGCGTGCGCGGCAGGCGGTCGCGCTGCACGGCGGCGCGCGCATGGGCCCGGGCCATCACCGGCGCGGGCATCAGGCGCAGCACCAGCCAGAAGCCGGCCGGCACCAGCACCAGGTCATCCAGCCAGCCCAGCAGCGGAATCACATCCGGGATCAGGTCGATCGGGCTGAGCGCATACAGCGCCACCGCGACCGCGACCAGACGGGCCGGCCACGGCGCCTCCCGGTCGCGCACCGCATAGAAGACGGTCAGCAACTCGCCCTTGATGAGGGCGGCCCAGCGCTTGAGGGAACCGCGTTTCATCGTCCCATCATGCCGCCGATTGCCGCGCCGGGCTCAGTCCAGCAGCAAGACCTTGCGGCGCTGCGCCAGCCAGCCCTCCAGGCGGGGGCCGTACAACTCGTCGATGCGGTTGCGGCGCACCTTGAAGGTGGGCGTGATCAGGCCGTTGTCGACGGTCCACGGCTCGCTGACCGCCACCAGGCAGTCGAGCTGCTCATGCGGATCGAGCTTGGCGTTGACCGCTTGCAGGTGGCGCTCCAGCTCGGCGACCAGTTGCTCGCGCGTGCCGGGCTGCGCCGCGCGACGTGCCGCATCCGGCGACAGCATCGCGATGCCGACCGGCTGCGCCAGATTGGCGCCGGTCACCGCGCAGGCTTCCAGCGCCGGGTTCATGACGAGGCGGTCCTCGATCGGCGCGGGCGACACATATTTGCCCTTGCTGGTCTTGAACAGATCCTTCACCCGACCGGTGATGCGCACGCAGCCGGCCAGCGCGCCCTTGTCGGAGATCTCCGCCTTGTCGCCCGTGTGCAGCCAGCCGTCGGCGGTCAGCGTGTCCTGGGTCAGCTCGGGCTGCTTGTAGTAGCCCAGCATCAGCGCAGGGCTCTTCATCTGCAGCTCGCCGGTGATCGGGTCCAGGCGCGTCTGCACGCCGTCATACGCGGGGCCGACGCTGCCCGTCTGGTCCTTGCCCGGCACGGTGATGTGGGAGACCGCCAGGTTCTCGGTCATGCCGTAACCCTCGTTGATCGGCAGACCCAGGTCGCGATACCACTTCAGCAGCGCCACCGGCATCGGCGCGGCACCGCCGGCGGCCAGGCGGCACTGGTCCAGGCCCAGGGCCTTGAGGATCTTGCGGCGCACCAGGCCGCCGATCCACGGCAGTCGGGTGAGCAGTTCGTACTTGCGTGGCGGCACCTTGGCCTGCACGCCCTGCTGGAATTTGGTCCACAGCCGGGGGACCGAGAAGAACACCGTCGGCCGCGCGCGCTGCAGGTCGGCGGTGAAGGTGTCCAGACTTTCCGCGAAATACACCAGCATGCCGGTGCGCAGCCAGCCGTGTTCGACCAGCACCCGCTCCACCACATGCGCCAGCGGCAGGTAGGACAGCATGCGGTCGTCCTCCTGCAGCGGCACCCGCTTCAGGCCCGACTGGATCGCCCACGCGAAGCTGCCGAAGGTGTGCATCACGCCCTTGGGCGTGCCGGTGGTGCCGGAGGTGTAGATGATCGTGGCCAGCTCATCCGCGCTGCGGGTCGGCTTGCCGGCCAGCGGGTCGGTGCCATAGCAGATCGCGTCCCAGGTGTCGTAGTCGTCCTGGGTTTCTTCCGGCGAGACCGGATAGCTGATGCAGGGCAGCGAGGCCGGCACGCCGGCCTTCATCGTGTCCCAGCCGTCCAGCTTGCCGACGAACAGCAGCCTGGCCTCGCTGTGGCTCAGGATCTGGGCGACGGTGTCGGCCGCCAGCGTCGGATACAGCGGCACCGAGACATAACCGGCCATCCAGATCGCCAGGTCGCTCATCAGCCACCAGGCGCAGTTCTTGGAGAGGATCGCCACCTTGGCGCCGGGCTCCCAGCCCTGCTCCAGACCCAGCGTCTTCAGATGCGCGGCCATGCGGCGCACCTGATCGCCCAGCTCGCCCCAGCTGAAGTCCATCACCCGGCTGCCGCCCATGGGCTGGCGCAGCGCGACCCGTGTCGGCGCTTCCTGCTCCCAGTGATAGAGGCGCTGCAGGGCCAGCGTATCGGCGGAAAGACGGGGAGCGGACATCGACAGGTCTCCTTGTTGTGATGGGATGCAAAACGGCGCGGTTCGTGCGCCGACGGCGCCCCGCCGGCTGGCGTGAGCACCGTTCGCCGTCGCCACGATCGTCTCCGCGATGCGTGATGAAGGAACGCCCCGCAGACTACGGCCTCGGACGACCCGGAATCGAGCGGCTTCCTGCGATGTGCGTGATCGAGTTCTCGGCGTTCGATGATGACGGCACGCGTTCCGCAGCGATCACGCCGCAGAACGCACGATTTGCGCGCATCAGCGCCGCCGGGCGTGGTTCGAGCGCCTCGGCGGCGATCGGCCGAGTCACGACCGAATCACGACCCAATCACGACCGACGCACCGTCGATCAGGCCTTGCGCGCGGCGGCTTCTTCTTCCGCCGCCACCAGCGCGGCCAGGGCTTGCTCGATGGCGGCGGCGTCGCCTTCGCGGCTGACCGGCGCTTGCGCCAGCGCCGCCGCGCCCTCGCGCTTCAGACGGGCCACCCACTGGCCCGCTTCCTTGCCCTGGGCCAGGCCCTGGCTTTGCAGCAGCAACTGACCGTCCGCCGCCAGCAGCTTGAAATAGAACAGGTTGTCGGCTTCGCGGTATTGCTTGAAGGTCGGCAGCGCGGACTTGACCTTCGCCACCGGTGCCACCGGCGCCGCCAGCGCCTGGAAGCGACGCAGACCGACCGCTTCGCGCGCCCGCTGCAACAGCGGCGCCGCGAGTGCACGCGCCTTGGCCGCGCCTTCCATCAGGATGGCTTCGATGCGCTCGGGATGGGCCATCAGCTCGTCGTAATGGGCGCGCATCGGGCCGATCTCGGCATCGATCAGGGCGAACAGCTGATCCTTGGCCTCGCCCCAGGACAGACCGCCGCGCAGCGCCGCGCGGAAGGCTTCGCGCTGGGCCGGCCTGGCGAAGGCGTCATAGATCTGGACCAGGTGCGAGCCTTCGGTCTCCTTGGGCTCGCCGGGCAGGCGGGAGTCGGTGACGATGCGGGAGATCGCCTCGCGCAAGGCCTTGGCGCCGCCTTCGAACAACGGAATGACGTTGTCGTAGCTCTTGGACATCTTGCGACCGTCCAGGCCGGGCAGCAGTTCCATTTCCTGGTCGATGCTCGCCTCGGGCAGCACGAACAGATCCTGGCCCTGGCCGAAGGTGTGATTGAAGCGCTGGGCCACATCACGGGCCATCTCGATGTGCTGCGCCTGGTCCTTGCCGACCGGCACGCGGTGGGCGTTGAACATCAGGATGTCCGCCGCCATCAGGATCGGATAGCTGTACAGGCCCATGGTGATGCCGGCATCCGGATCCTCGCCCGCAGCGACGTTGGCATCCACCGACGCCTTGTAGGCATGCGCCCGGTTCATCTGACCCTTGGAGGTGACGCAGGTCAGCAGCCAGGTCAGCTCGGGGATCTCGGGAATGTCGCTTTGCCGATAGAAGACCACCCGCTGGGTGTCCAGGCCGGCGGCCAGCCAGGTGGCGGCGATCTGCAGGCGCGAGCGCTCGATGCGGTCCGGCTCATCGCACTTGATCAGCGCGTGGTAGTCGGCCATGAAGAAGAAGCTCTCGGCGCCGGGCTCGCGGCTGGCTTCGATGGCGCGACGCACCGCGCCGACATAGTTGCCAAGGTGCAGGGTGCCGGTGGTGGTGATGCCGGTCAGGACACGCAGGGTCATGGGAGCTCGTTCGCTACGGTTCGCAAAACGCTGATTCTCCCGCAAAGGACCGACCGCGGCGACGCCCGCCATCGCCCCCCGCGCCGGCATCGCCGGCAGGCGGTCGCTCAGCCGCGTGTCGCCATCGACTGGCCCAGGCGCACCGGACCGCCCGGCTGCCACTGCCCATTGAACTGCAGCGGGCCCTTCGGGAACAGCATCACCACGGTCGAGCCGAGCAGGAAGCGGCCCATCTCGTCGCCCTGGGCATAGCGGAAGGCCTGGTCCTCGTAATGCCACTGCCGGATCCGGCCGGGACGCGGCGGATTCACCTGACCATGCCAGACCGTCGCCATCGAGCCGACGATGGTCGCGCCGACCAGCACCATCACCCACGGGCCGTGCTCGCTGTCGAACACGCACACCACGCGTTCATTGCGGGCGAACAGCCCGGGCACGCCGCGCGCGGTGGTCGGATTGACCGAGAACAGATCGCCCGGCACATGGATCATCCGCACCAGCCGGCCCGCGCAGGGCATGTGGATGCGGTGATAGTCGCGCGGGCTCAGGTAGATCGTGGCGAAGTGGCCGTCGCGAAACTGCTCGGCCAACTGCGCATCGCCGCCGACCAGCGTGGCGGTCGAGTAATGGTGGCCCTTGGCCTGGAAGATCTGGTCGGCCTCGATGCGGCCGAACTGGCTGATCGCGCCATCCACCGGGCAGATCAGCGGCGCCTCGGCCAGCGGCCGGGCGCCCGGCTTGAGCGCGCGGGTGAAGAAGGCATTGAAGGTCGGATAGGCGGCGGGATCGGGATCCAGCGCCTCGGCCATGTTGACGCCGTAGCGGTCGATGAACCGGCGGATGGTCCAGGTGGTGAAGCCGCCCAGTTCCGCGCTGGCCAGCCGGCCGGCCAAGCGGGTCAGCAGCAGCTTGGGCAGCAGGTATTGCGGGAGAACGGCGAGGCGATCGGACACGGCGGCTGGGGAGGAACCAAAGGGTGCGGATTCTAGGCGGGCAACCGCCATGCCCAATCCGGGTTCGCCCGCCCATGCGGCGCGGGCTTCCGCCGGTCCGACCGCGGCGACATCCCGTCGATGCCATCCGCCCGTGCGCGGCGCTGCCCGCTAATATGGCGCTCGATGCGCGCGGCCCGTCATGGGCCTTTGCGGGTGCCTCGGCGCCGAGCCAGCCCCCGCCGCGCGCCGCACCCGCCCTCGCCCGTCACCGTTCCCAGGCCCGCCCGGCCCGATCCGCCATGGAAATCTATCTCGACGCCAACGCCACCACCCCGGTACTGGCCCAGGCACGTGCCGCCGCGATGGCGGTGATGGACCAGGATTTCGGCAACCCCAGCAGCATCCACAGCACCGGCCTCAAGGCGCGTGCGCTGATGGACACCGTACGTGCCCGCGCGCGCCGGGTGCTGGGCGTGGCCACGGGCGAGCTGCTGTTCCTGAGCGGCGCCACCGAAGGCATCCAGACCGCCGTGCTGTCGGCCCTCAGCGCCCTGCGCCAGCGCCGCGATGAGGACGCGCCCGGCCCTGCCCGCGATCTGCGCTGGCTGCTGTACGGCGCGACCGAACACAAGGCGGTGCCGGAAGCGCTGCGTCACTGGAATCGCCTGCTGGGCCTGGACCTGGAGGTGAAGGCGATCCCCGTCGGCCGCGACGGCCGGCACGATCTGGACTGGCTGCGCGCCCATGCGCCGCAGGCGGGCATGGTCTGCACCATGGCGGCCAACAACGAGACCGGCGTCATCAGCGATCTGGACGGCATCGCCGCGGTGCTGGCGTCGCTGGAGGCGACGCAGCGCCCGTTCTGGATGGTCGACGGCGTCCAGGCGCTGGGCAAGCTGCCCCTGCGACTGGAAGCGCGCGGCATCGATTACGCGCCGTTCTCCGGCCACAAGCTGTATGCGCCGAAGGGCATCGGCCTGCTGTATGTGCGGGCCGGCGCGCCCTTCACGCCGCTGCTGGCCGGCGGTGGCCAGGAAAGCGCGCTGCGCTCCGGCACCGAAAACATGTCCGGCATCGCCGCGCTGGGCGCGGTGCTGGCCGCGCTGGAAGAGGGCCGCGACTTCCGCGACGGCCCCACGCTGCACAGCTACCGCGAGCGTCTGACCCAGGCGCTGACGGACGCCTTCCCCGCGCTGCAGTTCAATGCGCCGCCCGACCTGTGCCTGCCCACAACGCTGAACTTCTCGGTGCCGGGTCTGAGCTCCAAGCTGCTGCTCGACCTGTTCGATGCGGCCGATGTGCGGGTCAGCGGCGGATCGGCCTGCAGCGCCGCCAAGGCTCAGCCCAGCTATGTGCTGGAGGCGATGGGCCTGCCGGCGTCGCAGACCGCGTCCGCGGTGCGGCTGTCCTTCGGGCCGGCGACCGATGACGCCTTCATCCGCGAGGCCTGCGCCCGCATCCGCGCCTGCGGCGAGGCGTTGCGTGAAAACTGTCTGAGCCCGACCGGCAACCAGCCGCTGCCTGCGGACGGCGTCACCCGTTTCGTCGTCGATGGCGCCTGCTGCTGGCTGGTGGCCGATGCGGCCAGCCAGCGCTGCGTGGTGATCGATCCGCTGCCGGAGCTCAACGATCGGCTGTCCCAATGGGTGCGCTGTCAGGGCTATGCGCTGGCTGCGGTGCTGGACACCCACAGCCATGGCGACCATGCCTCCTCTGCCGCCAGCCTGCGGGCCGCGGTGCCGGAACTGCTCGCGCCCGGCGAGACCGATGCGCTCGGCTGGCCGCTGGTCGACGGTCGCCATGACCGGGTCGCCGCGCTGGTGCTGGGCGAACGCCGCCTCACCCGGCTGCCGATCCCGGGCCACACCGAGGATTCGACGGCGTATCTGCTGCACGATGCCCACGGCCTGACCACCGCCTTCGTCGGCGACATGGTCATGCCCGGCGCGCTGGGTCGCAGCGACTTCGACCAGAGCGCCCCCTTCGCCTACCGCGACTCGCTGCGCCAGCTCGCCGAAGTGGTGGGCCCGCACGCCGTGCTGGCGCCCGCGCATGATTACGACAACCGCTTCGCCAGCACCCTCAGCGCTGAATCCGCCTACCAGCCGCTGCTCGCGCATGCGCTGCGCGGCACGCTGGACGCCCAGGCCTTCGCTGCGGCGAAAGCGGGGCTGGAACGCCATCTCGCGCTGACCGAATACCAGACCATGGCCTGCGGCGCCCGCATCGATGGCAGCCGGTTCGAGGTCGACACCGAAGTCGATCTGGCCGCCCTGCGCGACCTGCTGGAGCGGCATCCGCAAGCCCGCCTGATCGATGTGCGCGAGCCTTACGAGCAGCGGCTGAGCCTGCTGCCCGATCTGCCCGAGCGCGGCGCCGGTCACCGGCTGCAGGCCACGCCACTGTCGCGGCTGGTGGATGCGCTGCCGGAATGGCTGTCGCTGCCGGCGGATCAGCCGCTGGTGTTCTTCTGCCGCAGCGGCAACCGCAGCGCCCAGGCGGCGCAGGCGCTGCGCCGGCTCGGCCATGAGGCCGCCTTCACGCTGGCCGGTGGCCTGGCGCTGTGGCCGAAGGAAGCGGCCATCGATTCGGCGCTCTACGTCTGAGCGCCGCCGGTCATCGCGAATCGGTCAGTGGACGGCGCTGGCGCGCTCGAAGAAGCGCCGGTGCTGCGGGAGAATCGAGGCCATCGAGCCCGCGATGACCCGGCCGCCCGAACGGGGCGGGCCGCGTCCTGTGCTCCCAGTCGTGCCGCCCCTCGTGGGGCCGCCTTGCGTGACGCCTTGTCCAAATGACCGATCCCTCCGATCTTCACGATCCCCACGATCCCGCTCCGGCCGCCGAGTCGATTCGCGCCGCCCATGCGGAGGCCGCCCCGCAGCGGCCATCGCCCGCGCCGACGCCGGCCGGCGAGCCGCACGAGCACAGCTCCTTCTACAAGTTCGTCGCCTTGGGCGAGACCCATGCGCTCGCGCAGCGCCTGCGTGACGTGTATGAAGCGCTGGACCGTCAGATCGGCGGCAATGTGCTGCTGGCGCCGGAAGGCGTGACCGGCGCGATCGGTGGCCCGCCGCGGGCGCTGGCCGCCTTCGAAGCGGCGCTGCGGGCCGAGCCACCGTTCGCCGACCTCCATTTCAAGCGCAGCTTCTGCACCACCCGGCCTTTCACGCTGCTGAAGGTGCATGAGAAGCCGGAGCTGGTCGCGTTCGGCCTGCCCGACGTCACCGGTCTGGCCGATGCGCGCGAGACCCATGTCTCGCCGCAAGAATGGCGCGAGCTGATCCGCCGGGACGATGTGGTGGTGCTGGACAACCGCAACCACTTTGAATTCGCCCTCGGCCATTTCGAGGGCGCGGTGGATCCGGAGGTCCGGCATTTCCGCGACTTCCCCGCCTATGTGCAGGCCCATGCGCCGACCTGGAAACGCGAAGGCAAGACGGTGGCGATGTACTGCACCGGCGGCATCCGCTGCGAGAAGCTGTCCGGCTGGATGATCGACCAGGGCCTGAACGTGCGGCAGCTGGAGGGCGGCATCATCCATTACTTCGAGCAGATGCCCGATGCCGACCGCGACTGGCGCGGCGAGTGCTTCGTCTTCGACAAGCGGATCGCCATCGACACCCGTCGCCAGGAAACCGCCACCACGGCGGAACAGGTCTATGGCGACGATCCTGCCGAGGCCTGGCGCCTGGCGCGGGCGCGGCGGCTCGATCCGAAAGGCTGAGCGCGGCTGAGCGCGGCGCCGTGCCGTCGACAGCGGCGGCCCGCCATCGCGGCGGCGGGCGATGGTGCTGATCAATGCGGCGGTCGCGGCGGCCCTCGATGCGGCCATCGACACGACGGAGCATTCCTTCCGCTGCCGGAAGCTTCCTGCGCTGGCGCGGTGCGATGGTGCGAGGCAAGATCCCTGTCCATGGCCCGCACGGGCGTCGGGCCATCGCACCACCCCTGATAATCCCGGCACGCCCACCGACTTCTCTCCTGGTTCGCCTTCGGCGCCACGTCATGTCCAACCTCATCGTTCACGGCGGCTCTCCCCTGAAGGGCCGCATCGTTCCCTCGGCCAACAAGAACGCCGTCCTGCCCATCCTGTGCGCCACGCTGCTCACCCGTGAGCCGGTCCGGCTGCACGGCGTGCCCGAGATCACCGATGTGAAGAAGATCCTCGAGGTCTTCCGCAACCTGGGCAGCAGCGTGTCGGTGGACTTCAAGACCGGCGTGCTGGACCTGCATCACCGGGACACCCATTTCGATCCGGCCAAGGACCACCTGCCGGAAGAGATGCGCAGCTCCATCATGCTGGTGCCGGGCTTGATGGCCCGTTTCGGCGCCGCGCGCATTGAGGATGACGTCAAAGGCTGCACCCTCGGCGCCCGCGAGATCGACCCGCATGTGGAAGTCTTCGAGCGTTTCGGCGCGCAGGTGGACCGCGCGCCCGACGGCCTGGTGCTGAAGGTCGACGGCCAGTTGAGGGCCAATGACCACTGGACCGATTACGCTTCGGTCACCACCACCGAGAACTTCGTGCTCTGCGCCGCGCTGGCCCATGGCACCTCCACGCTGATGAATGCCGCCAGCGAGCCGCATGTGCAGGAGTTCTGCCAGTTCATGCAGATGCTGGGCGCGCGCCTGGAAGGCCTGGGCACCTCGCGGCTGACGATTCATGGCGTCAAGGAACTGGGCGGCGGCGAGTTCACCTTCGCCGAAGACTTCCATGAAATCGTGACCTTCCTCGCGCTGGGCGCGATCACCGGCGGTGATGTGCGGGTCAAGAATTCCCATCCCGAGCAGTTCCCGCTGATCGACCGCACCTTCGCCAAATTCGGCGTGCAGATCATTCACGAGGACGGCTGGTCCCGTTCGGTGGTGGACGGCAAGCTCAAGGTCAAGGAACCCTTCACCCGCAACATCCTGCAGAAGGTCGAGGCCGCACCCTGGCCCTACCTGCCGGTGGACCTGCTGCCGATCTTCGTCGCGCTGGGCGTCAAGGCCGAAGGCAGCGTGATGTTCTGGAACAAGGTCTATGACGGCGCGATGGGCTGGACCACCGAGCTGTCCAAGTTCGGCGCGCATGCCTTCCTGTCGGATCCGCACCGCATGGTCACCTTCGGTGGCAAGACGCTGAGCCCGGCCGAGGTCGAGAGCCCCTACATCATCCGGGTGGCGATTGCGCTGCTGATGGTGGCGGCGAGCATTCCGGGCAAGTCCACCATCCGCAATGCGGCGCCGGTGCGCCGCGCGCATCCGCAATTCGCTGAGAACATCACCCGGCTGGGAGCCAAGGTGGAATGGGTCGAAGGCGACTGACCAAGTCCCTGCGTCGAGCGGCCGGCTCGGCGAGGGCCGTGATGGAAGTGATTGGCGGTGCCGCGCTCAGCGCGGCGCTGCTGGGCGCGCTCATGCCGGCGAGCGCCTGGGCGACCCTGAACGCGACCGCAACGCCCGCCACCATCCGCTGGCTGGTGCAGGATCTGCCGCCGCATTTCAGCTTTCGGGACGGCCGACCGCCGCAGCGGCCGGACGAGCTCGGCCAGGGCGAGGTCGACGGCTTCCTGCGGGTGCTGATCGGCCGCATGCCTCAGTTCCGCCATGAGCTGGTGCCGCTGAGCCTGCCGCGGTTCGAAGCCCAGGTCCGCCAGGGCGAGACCCTGTGCACCGTGCTGCATGTGCGCACGCCTGAGCGCCAGCAGTGGCTGTACTTCACGCCGCTGCATCCGCCGATGATGTCGCGCCAGATCCATGTGATCGTGCGTCGCGATGACCTGGCGCGGTTCGAAGCCGGCGGTCAGCCGCTGAAGCTGGCCGATCTGCTGCGCCGCCGCGATCTGGTCGGCCTGCTGCCGCGGGATCGGAGCTACGGCCCGCGCATCGACCAGTTGCTGGCCTCTCAGCCCGAGCACGCGCCGCGCGCGGTGGTGGCCGGTCGCGGCGCCAATCTGCTCGCAATGCTGCGCGCCGGCCGCATGGACTACACGCTGGACTATCCCGTGTCGGTCGATGAATTCATGACCCAGCATCCCGGCGGCCCGACGCTCGCCACCTTGCCGCTGGCCGAGGGCCGCAGCACGCCGATGGCGGTGAGCGCCTGCAGCCGCTCGCCCGAAGGCCGACGCGCGATCGAGGCCATCGACCAGACCGTGCGCGAGATGGCGGCCGATCCGCAACGCGACCAGTGGATCCGTTCCTGGCGCGGCGGTGCGCCGCTGGATGCGGAGGATCAGCAGCGTCTGCGCCGCTATCTGGACGAGCGCGGTCGCGGGCCGGCGCAGATCGACTGACGCTCAGCGATGGCGCGCCCCCCCAAACTGGCCTTGCCACTGCGCGACGGCGTGGCCGCCAGCGCGCTGGCCTGCCCGCCGGGACCGTGGTCGCGGGTGCTGGATTTCCTCGCCGACCGCCTGCCGCTGGTCACCCGCGACGACTGGTCGCAACGCCTGAGCCAGGGCGATGTGCTCGACGAGCAAGGCCTCGCGCTGACGCCGGACGCGCCCTATCGCGCCCATCGCCGGCTCTATTACTGGCGCTGGCTGCCGCATGAGCCGGAGATCCCCTTCCCGTCGCGCATCCTGCATCTGGACGATCACCTGCTGGTCGCGGACAAGCCGCACTTCCTGCCGGTGACGCCCAAGGGCCGCTATGCGCGGGAGACCCTGCTGGCGCGCCTGCGCCGCGAGACCGGACTGACCGAGTTGAGCCCGATCCACCGCCTGGACCGGGAAACCGCCGGGCTGACCTTGTTTTCGGTGCGGCCGGACAGCCGCGATGCCTATCAACGCCTGTTCCGCGATCGCGCGGTCGAGAAGGTCTATGAAGCCGTGGCGGGCTGGCGCGAGGAACTCTCTTGGCCGCTGACGCTGGCCACGCGGCTGGAAGAGCATCCGGTCGACTTCATGCAGATGCGCACGGTGGACGGCGAGCCCAATGCCTTCACCGAGATCCGCCTGATCGAGCGACTCGGGCCGCGCGCGGACGGCGACTGGGCGCGCTATGAGCTCCGACCGGAGACCGGCCTGAAGCATCAGCTGCGCGCGCAGATGTGCAGCCTGGGTCTGCCGCTGTGGGGGGACCGCATCTATCCCGTCCTGATGCCGGTAGAGGACACGCTGGACTTCAGCCGTCCGCTGCAATTGCTGGCGCGGGAGATCGGGTTTGTCGATCCGGTCAGCGGGCTCGCACGGCGGTTCGAGAGCCAGTGCCGGCTGAGCGGCATCGACTGACGCGCGGATGACCAGCGCGGCGGGGCGCCTGACCGGTCGCCGGGTCGCCGCCGGGTGCGGCCCCGAACCAAGCCGCGGCGACGCTCGCGCCAGACCCCCCGTCCACAGGCCAGGAAGTCCATCGAATGGGGGAGGCGCCGTCCGCGTTCCAGCGGAATCATGGCGGTCATGGCGCTGATTTCGGGGGCGTGGGCCCTGGCGTTTCCCCGGGGAAGACGCACGAGGGCGCCATGCACAATGAATTCGAGGTTCCTGTTTCCGCGGCTGCCACTGAACCCGGACCTACCCATGACCTTGAAGGCCATCAGCATCTCGGTTGGTGCGCGCACGATGGTGGCGCTGTTTGCGCTGGGGCTGCTGCTGGTCGTGATGTCCAGCGGCTGGCAGCTCCGGGAGGAAACCCAGCGTCGCGCCGCCCGGCTGCATCAGGAGCTGTCGGCCCTGCCCGCGCTGTATGCCGGCCCGCTGACGCTCAGCATCGAGCAGAAACCCGACGAGGTGCGGCAACTGCTGCACCAGATCGTGCAGCGCCACGGCTTGCACAGCGCGGAGCTGCGCACCCTGGCCGGCGCGCAATACCGCGCCCAGAACGAGCTGACGGATGCCGAGGTCGAACCCGGCCCCGGCACCGAATTTCCGCTGGGCGAAGCCGGCGCGCTGCGCGTCCAGGCACCGGCGGTCTCGATGGGCAACACCCTGCGTCAGGACCCCTTGCTGCGCAGCACGCTGATCCACTTGATGCTGGTCATTGCGCTGGGCCTGATCGGCGCGGCGATGCTGGATCGCTGGCTGTTGCGACGTCTGCGCCGACTGTCGGAGGAAGCGAGTCGCTTCGATCCGACCCAGCCGCCGCAGTCGCTCTCCTGGCTGGAGCCGGATGAGCATCCGCCGGCGGAGCTGCTGCGGCTGGAACAGGCCTTCGTCCATGTGCACACCGCGCTCGGCGATGAGCTGCAGCGCGAGCAGTCTCGTGGCCGCCAACTGCGGGAAGAAGTGGAGCGCCAGCATCAACGGCTGGCGCAGGTCGAGCGCACCCTGGACGCCAAGCGCCGGGAGCTGGCCCAGTTGGAACGGCACGACGCGCTGACCGGTGCCAGCAACCGGCGTGAATTCGAGATCGCACTGCGGCGCGAGTTCAAGCGCGCCCAGCGCGATCAGGGCCGTCTGGCGCTGGCGGTGCTGGATGTGGACGATCTCAAGCCCTACAACCAGCATCACGGCCGACCGGCCGGGGACGAGGTGTTGCGCGCGCTGGCGCGGGTGCTCAAGGAGCATTTCCAGCGCGACACCGATCTGGTGGCCCGTCTGGGCGGCGAAGAGTTCGTGGTGCTGTTGCCCGGCCTGGACCTGGACACCGCGCAGGGTCTGCTGGAAAGCATGCGGGAGCAGTGGCGCGAACTGGCGATTCCGCATGGCGCCAGGCCCGCCGCACGCGGCCGACCCCGCGAGGCCGACGTGGTGACGCTCAGCATCGGCCTGGCGGCTTATCAGCCAGGGCATCCTTACATGAGTCCGCAGGCGCTGATGCAGGCGGCGGATGAGGCGCTGTACCTGGCCAAACACACGGGCCGGGACCGGCTGTGTCTGGCGTCGTGAGGAGGGCGTTGCCCCACCCGATCAACGGCCGCGAGACTCCGCCTGCTCCAGTTGCTCTTCCACGCGGCGGGCCGCGCGCAGCATCAGGGTTTCGTCCAGTTGGGCCTGCGGCGCGATGCGCATGACCGTTTCATCGAGCTGCGCCGGCTGATTCATCAAGGTCCAGGCCACCAGCGAGATCGCGCCCACGCTGCGGCGCTGCATCGCTTCCGGCATTTCCGCGTCGTACTGCAACTGCACATGGAAGCGGACGCTCGCCACCGCAGCCGGCGCCAGGCCCCAGCTTTCGCACAGCGCGGCGCCCAGCGCGTCGTGGCTGACGCCGAAAGCGGTGTGCTCCAGTTGCACCAGCTCCATGTCGCTGCTGGCGGCTCGCAGCATGGCCGGGTAGTGGCCCGGCGCATGACGGTAGAGGACCGCCTTGCCGCATTCCTCGAACAGGCCGGCGGAGTGCGCGGCCCAGGGATCGACGCTCAGCATCTGGCCCATGCGGCCCATCAGCAGGCCGCGCTTGGAGGCGCGGTCCCAGACGGGTTCGAGCTCCGCCGCCGGAGGGAAGGCGGCGCGCAGGCCCATTTCGAAGGTGATGGCCGCGACTTCCCGCATGCCGAGATAGGTCAGCGCCTGATGCACCGTCTGGACCCGGCCCCGCAGGCCGTACATCGACGAATTGACCGCCTTCAGCACGGCGGCGGCCATGGCCATGTCGGTTTCGACCAGGGCGCAGACGGCCTGCAGGTCGATGTCGTCATCCGCCATCAACAGCGAGAGCTTGACCAGCACTTCCGGCTGGGTGGGGATTTCGATGTCCAGCGAACGCAGTTGTGGATCGACGGGCATGGTGTGAAGAGGTTGTTTATCCAATGGTATCGCTGGACCGAGGCCAGCGGACATCCCGCCTTTGGCGGACGCTTGGGGGGACGCCGATGTCCGCCCGGCGCACCCGCCCGCCAAGGGTCAGGCGATTGAGCCACGCGGGGATCGTCCAGAGCGTGCCGGTGATCGGCGGAAGCAACAGGAGCGCCGTGAGCGGCCAGCAGGCGGCGGTCAGCGAAGGAAGGCGTCGTAGCCGGTCTTGAGGATCAGCACCGACACCACCACCACGAACATGCCACGCACGAAACCCGCGCCCTTCGCCAGGGCCATCCGCGTGCCCAGCAGGCTGCCGATGAGATTCGCGACCGCCATCACCGCGGCGATCTGCCACCACACATGCCCCTTGCTGGCGAACAGCACCAGCGCGGCGGCATTGGTGGAGGTGTTGAGCAGCTTGGCGCTGGCGGACGCATGCAGGAAGTCGAAGCCGAGCATCCGCACGAACAGGAAGACGAAGAAGCTGCCGGTGCCGGGGCCGAAAAAGCCGTCGTAGAACCCGATCGTCACGCCGATGGCGGAGGCGATCAGGGTCTGGGTGCCGACGCTGTGGCGCGGGGCATGGTGGCGGCCGAGGTCCTTCTTGGCCAGCGTGTAGCAGAGCACGCCCAGCAGGATCAGCGGCAGCGCCTTGCGCAGTCCGTCAGGGTTGACCTGCGTCACCGCCCAGGCGCCGCAGAAGCTGCCGATCAGCGCGGCGCCCGCTGCGGGCAACAGCGCGCGCCAAGGCAGGGTGACGCGCTTGGCGTATTGGTGGGTGGCCCAGGCAGTGCCGAGGATGGCGCCGCCCTTGTTGGTGCCGAACAGCGTGGCCGGCGCGGCATTCGGGAAGGTGCTGAAGAGCGCGGGGACGAGGATCAATCCACCGCCGCCCACCACGGCATCGACGAAACCCGCCAGCAAGGAGGCGGTCGCCACCGTCAACAACTCGATCATGGCCATGTGACTCGCAGAAGCGGGCCACAAACAACATCCGGTCGGGCCACAAAAACAAAGCGGGCACCTGATTCAGGTGCCCGCGAATTGTGACAGTGTCACTCTTGATTCGTTGGTGTTGCTTTGATTTGTTTGTCTCCTCAGCCCCCGTAGGCAACCACCATTCGCACGGCGGTTACGTCGAGTGAGGCGGATCGTAGGACTCGGTACCCATGCACGCACTTGGGGTTTTCACTCGGCGCATGCACCAACTTGGGACCGTGAGCCTGCGCTCACTCGTCGGCCAATCGACGGCATTTAACGCTCTGCGAGCACCGCACATTCCCCATTTGGGCTCAGCGTGCGGCCCGCGCCCGCTGTCGCTAAAACGTGTCACATCGCTGAAATCATCCAACGGGCCGGAATGCAGAAACCCGCTTGAATCCTGAGACCGAGTTTCCGCCGATTACCAGCCCGGCGTGGATCAAACCCATTGCGCCAACCCTCCATGCGCTCGGACCAAACGGCTCGACCGACGCCCTGAATCCCATGGGCTGAAACCCGTCGCCACGCGCCGGGAACTTTTCGCCGGCCCGGTGCAATAGGGTCATGCTGCGATCGAATCCGCCGAGCGTCCCCGCGACACTCGCCCACCCTCACCCGCCGCGCCCTGGGCGCTCCGCCTCATGAGCCTGTGGACACGCATGGCCGGCCGCGTCCGGGCCCGACGGGATGACGACCCCGATCCCGCGCATCCGTCGGCGGATCGCTTGACGGCTTCGTCCGACGCGTCGACCACGCCGGACAGCAGCACCGCGCTGATGCGCCGGCTGCGTCAGGGCGACGCCTCCGCGCTGGAGCCGCTCTATCGGACCGAATCGCCGGGTGTCTACCGCTATGCACTGGCGGTGTGCGGTCAGCCGGACTGGGCCGCCGATGCCATGCAGGAAGCTTTCGTGCAACTGGCCACTCGACCCGATGGCTGGGATGCGGGCCGAGGCAGCCTCGGCGCGTATCTGGCAGGGATCGCGCGGCATCACCTGCTGGCGCGCTGGCGGGATCGACCGCAGGCCCATGACGACGACGAGGACGCCGACAGCGCCGCCGACCGCAGCCCGTCGATGGAATCGCCCGAGCAGCAACTGGTTCGCGCCCAGGACCAGGCGCAACTGTGGGCCGCCCTGCACACCCTGCCGTGGTCGTTTCGTGAGGCGGTGGTGCTGGTGGATCTGCAGGAGCGCCCGTATGCCGAAGCCGCTCGCATCGCGGGCGTCGAACTCAACACCCTGCGCACCCGGCTGCATCGCGGACGCGCCCGATTGGTCGTGGCGCTGAGCCCGGTTGAGGGCGTCGCCGCGCGCCTCCCCACTGACGACGCCGCGCCGGGCGCACACGCCGCCGCCGCCGTCTCCGCCTCATCTGCTTCGAGGTCCTCCCGATGACTGACATCCGCCCGTCTCCCCGCGGCGCCCGACTGGCCGATTGGCTGTGGGCCAGCGCCCGCGACCTGCAACAGCAGCATCCGACGCCGGAGCGCGACGATGCCGTGCTCGCCGCCATGCGCGCCGGCTTCGACCAACGCCAGGCCGCCTCGCGCCGTGGTCGCTGGCGCTGGGCGCTCGCGGGGCCCGCGCTGTGCGCCAGTGTGCTGGCCGCGTGCGTGTGGCTGCTCAGCCTGGCGCCGCCCGGCGAATCCGGCGCTGCCGTGGTCGCCCGCGGCAGCGACTTCATCGTGCTGGTCAGCGCCGAGCGCTGGGCGGCCTATCAATCCGCCGGCAGCCACACCGCCTGGCTGGTGCCGACCGAAGTCCCGCGCGAGCGGCTGGCGCTGCTGGGCTTGCCCTACGACCCGGCGCACGCCGCCGAACCGGTCCATGCCGAATTGCTGGTCCATGCCTCCGGCGATGTGCTGGCGCTGAGGGTGCTGCCGTGAGCGCCCGCCTGTTTTTGATGATCCACAAGGAGTCCGCCATGAAGCCCCTGTTCACCGCCCTGGCCCTGGGCCTGATCGTTCTGGGCGCGCCCTCGGTCCAGGCCCAGAGCGATGCCCCGGACCGCCCGCTGCCGCCGCCCGTCCTGCCCGAACTGCCGGTGCAGGTCGCCGTGGATGCGACCTTCGCCGCGCAAATCCTCTCGCGGGAGGCCGTGGTCAAAGGCGCCCCCTATTGCGCTCAAGCGCTGCATGAATTCGTGCAGCCGCTGATGGATGGCAACCGCATCGTCCATCAGCAGACCAGCCAGCTGTGCCGAGACGGCGAAGGCCGCACCCGACAGGAAGTCGATCGGCAGGGTCGCAAATGGGTCTACCTGCGCGACCCGGTCGGCGGCGCGAACTGGTTGCTGGACCCCGAGCGCAAGACCGCTCGCTACCTGGGCGGCAACGAAGATCCCGCCCTGCGCCAGCAAGCCCAGCGCGACTATGCCGCCCGGATGCGCGAGTACGCCCAGCAGATGAAGGCCTGGACCCGCGCCCATGGCGAGCGCTTCCGGCAAGGCGCCACCCCCGCGGACGCCGCCTCCGCCGTGCCGCCCCAGCCGCCGGCCCCGCCCGCGCCACCCGCCCCGATGACGCCGCGCGCGGTGGTGGTCGTGCCGGTGGAAGGACGTCCCGAGATGCGGATCGTGCCGGTGGCGCCACCCACCGGGGCGTCCGCGCCGATGCCGGTCCCTGCGGCGGTCGGACTGCGGGCCGAGCGGGTCGCCAGCCTGGATCGGTCGCGTCCGGAGACCTTGCCGCCGCGCGAGGTCGAGGGCCTGAAGCTGACCGGCCAGCGCTTCACCAGCACCATCGAAGCGGGCAAGGTCGGCAACGAGAAGCCGATCGTCGTCACCCGTGAGGTCTGGACCTCGCCCGAGCTGCAGATCACGATCAGCAGCCTGGACCGCGATCCGCGCAGCGGCGAACAGCGTTATCAACTGCGCCAGATCCGCCGCGGCGAGCCCGACGCCAGCTTGATGAGCGTCCCCGCTGATTACAAGAAGACCGGAGAACCTGCGCCGAAGAAGGGTTGAGCGGGAGCGATCGCCATCGCCGCGACCAACGCGGCGGCGGTGGCCCACCGGGGCGGGACGACGACCGACCGCACCTCAGCGCGGTATCTCGTCGAGCCGGCCCAGCCGCTCAGCGGAACCAGGGCAGCGCGGCCACGCGGGCGTCGATGCGGCCCATCAGCGCCTTGTACGGCGCGCCGTCCGTGCCGCCGTAGTCGCGCTGGAACTGCTCGGCGCTGAGAAATTCCGGCAGATCGGCCACGGTGGGCGTGAAGTCGCTTTCCTGCATCGGGCCGGCCGCCAGGCCTTGCAGCCGCAGCGGCGCCTGCTGCGACAGCAGCCCCAGCCGCTTGCCGGCCAGGTCCATCGCCAGGTCGTTGAAGCTGAAGCCGCTGCCGCCCCGGCTGTCGGCCATCTCTTTATAGAGACCGATCGCATCCGCCACCGGACCGCCGCCCTCGATGGCGATCACCGCCGAGATCAACAGATGCAGCGCGAAGTCTTCGCGCCCGCCCAGCAGCAGCACGCGGCGCGCCGGCTGGGGCCAGTCGCGGGCCTCGGGAATGAAGCGGCCCCAGGTCTGGCCGCTGGCATACAGGCCCAGGGTCAGGATCAAGGCCCGATGTTCGGCGGCGGCCACTTCCACCCGGCCCTGGCTGCGCGAGGCCGCGCGCTGCAACAGCGCTTGCAGCCACGGCGTGAGCGGCGCGGACGGGCCCTCGCCGGCCTGTTCACTGAGCGCGACCAATTCGGTTTGATAGAAGCGCAGCCGCTCGCGCTCCGCGTCCGGCCACAGCCGCGAGGCCAGCTGACGGGCCACATCCGGCTGCCAGTCGTAGCGCAGGTCCATGCCGTGGGTGTCGAAGATCAGTTCCCGCAACAGGCTGCGGGCCAGCATCAGGTCTTTCTCTCCGAGCGCCTGCCGAGCCGCCTGATGCAGCAGCCAGCCGCTCAGCGACGCCGGCAAGGGCAGATGACCGATCCGGACCGACTCCAGCGTCGGCCACAACGCGGCGGCCGGGGCCTGGTGCCAGCGGGTGTCCAGATTGAGCCAGCGCCAGCGCCATGCGTCCGGCGCCGGCAGTTCGATGCTGAGCTGCAGGTCCGCCTGACCGGGCGACAGCTGCAGATCCGCGCGGGTCGGCCGCCAGCGGGTCAGGCCCAGCTCGAGCAGCCCTTCCAGTTCGGATTCGCTCAGGCGCAGCGGTCGCACGCCGGGCGCCTGGCCACGCGGGTCATTGCGCTGGAAGGCCGCATGGGCCTGCGCCACCTGCGCGGTGAGGGCGGAGGCGTCCCGCAAAGGCACATGCGGGGCGCCTTGCAGCATCAGCGCGGCGCCGGCCAGCGTGAGCAGCACCATCACCAGCGCCGCGAGGAGAAAACGATGGAAGAGCCGTTTCATGGGTCGGCAGTCTGCCATCGCCAACGCGCTGACAATCGCGGGCGATGACTTCGTCCGCGCTGCCGCCTCAACTCATCCTGCAGACCCTGACCCGAGGTGACGGCCTGCTGGGCATGCGTCCGCACAGCCGCATGGGACCGCGCGGCGATCAGGTCACGCTGGTGCAGCTCGGCCGCTGGCCGACCTCCGACGCCGACCGGCGCCTGTGGGAGCAACTGCCGCTGCGGGCGGTCGATCCCGAGATGCTGCAATGGCGCGACCTGAGCTTCGGCCGCGCGTTGACGCCTTGCTGGACGCTGGAGCAGGAGGAATTCTTCGCTGACTTCGTCGTCGAGCAGGTGCCGCTGTTGCGCGAGCACGGCTGGGAGGTGGACATCCGCCCCGGCTTCGCCCACCACAGCCAGGCGATCGATGCCTGGTCGCTGGACCTCCAACCCGAGACCGACAAGGGGGCAACCGAGCCGGACCGGGTGCAGACCTTGGGTCTGTCACGCCGCAAGGGCTCCTGGCTGCTGAGTCTGGGCGTGGTGGTGCAGGGCGAGCGGGTCGATCTGGCGCCGCTGATCTGGCATCTGCTGCGCGGTGACCGGCGCTGGCTGGCCGCCGAGTCCATCAGCCTCATCGACGATGACGCCATCATCAGCCTGCGCGCGCCCGGCGGTCGGCGGCTGCATACGACCGCCGCCCCGCTCAAGCAGTTGATGTTGAATCTGCTGGAAGTGCTGGTGGTCCAGCGATCCCGGCGTGGGGCGGTGACCCTGACATCCTGGGAGGCCGCCCGGCTGTCGCTGCTGGAAGGCGCGAACAGCCGCTGGCAGGTCTACGGCGCAGATGAGTTGCGCGCGATGTGGCGCCGGCTGCAGTCCGCCGGCCCGCCGCCGCCCCAGCAGCAGCCGGATGGGCTGGGCATCCAGCTGCGTCCTTATCAATTACAGGGGCTGGCCTGGCTGCAGTATCTGGCGCGGCAATCGCTGGGCGGCATCCTGGCCGACGACATGGGCCTGGGCAAGACGGCCCAGGCGCTGGCCCATCTGTGGGTGGAGCGCCAGGCCGGCCGGCTGACGCGGCCGGCGCTGGTCGTGGCGCCGACCTCGCTGATGTTCAACTGGGCGGCGGAAGCCGCCCGCATCGCGCCCGGCCTGCGGGTGGCGACGCTGAGCGATCCCGCGCAGCGCCGCGAGGTGCTGGCGCAACTGGGCGAGGTCGATCTGCTGTTGTGCAGCTACGGCCTGGTCTGGCGCGAGCTGCGGGCGCTGAGCCGCCATCGGTTTTCAGTGCTGGTGCTGGACGAGGCGCAGGCGGTGAAGAACCCGCGCTCCCGCGCTGCTCGGGCGCTGCGGCGGCTGGAGGCCGACCAGCGCCTGGTGCTCACCGGCACGCCGCTGGAAAACCATCTCGGCGAGCTCTGGACCCAGTTCGACTTTCTGATGCCCGGCTATCTGGGCGACAGCCGCAGCTTCGCGCGGCACTGGCGCAAGCCGATCGAGGTGATCGGCTCCGCCGACCGCGCGCGGCAACTGGCCGCCAAGGTGCGTCCCTTCATCCTGCGCCGTCTGAAGTCGGAGGTGGCCACCGAGCTGCCGCCGCTCACCGTGCTGACGGTGCGCATCCCGCTGCGGGGGCGGCAGCGCCAGCTCTATGAGAGCGTGCGCATCGGCGCCGACCATCTGGTCAGGCGCGTGCTGGCCCAGCAGAAGGTGTTCGGGGACGGGCTGATCTCGGTGCTGGACGCGATGCTCAAGCTGCGCCAGGTCTGCTGCGACCCGCGGCTGGTGCCGGGGCTGGCGCTGCCGGCGGGCATGGAGTCCGCCAAGCTGGACTGGCTGCGCACGCAGGTGCCGGCCATGGTGGCCGAGGGGCGCCGGGTGCTGGTGTTCTCCCAGTTCACCGGCATGCTGGATCTGGTCGAAGCCGCCATGACCGAGGCCGGCGTCCCGCTGCTCAGCCTGACCGGTGCGACCGCGGAATCACGGCGCGGCGATCTGGTGCGGCGCTTCCAGGCGGAAGAAGTGCCGCTGATGCTGGTCAGCCTGAAGGCTGGCGGCGTGGGCCTGAACCTGACGGCCGCCGACACCGTCATCCAGGTCGATCCCTGGTGGAATCCGGCGGTGGATGCCCAAGCCCAGGCGCGGGCGCATCGGCTGGGACAGACCCGGCCGGTGTTCGCGCATCAATTGGTGATCGACGGCAGCATCGAGGAACGCATGCTGGAGCTGCAGGCCCGCAAGCGCGCCCTGGCGGACGGCCTGCTGGGCAGCGATGGGGGCGCTCAGCTGGAGAAATTCAGTCCGGCCGAGCTGGAGCGGCTGCTGGCGCCGCTGCTGGACGAGACGGATCAGGACGACATCGCCTGAAACCCGCCGTGCGACGCTGGCGAGAACGCCAGCACTGGTCGCCACGGCAGCCGTCGATCTGATCGGACGGCCACGACGCGGCGGCAGAGCTCAAAGCGAAGCAGGGGGAGGGCCGGCCACCAGAACGGTGCAGCCGGACGCGCGGGGCCAGAGCGGCCCCGGCGGGATCAGCGCTTGCGGTCGAAACGCAGGGCGCGGGCCACGCTGCGGCGGTCACAGCCCAGGCTGGCGACTTCGAACGCCTCGTGCTTGCGACCCTTGTCGCTGTTCATTTCCGACATCGGCAGGCGACGCGGTTGGGATTCGGTACGGGTTTGGGACTTCATCATGGTCGTGGACCTTCTGGATTCCAGGCGGGGAAGAACGCCTTGCGACCTCTAACGCCGTGCATCGACGCCCCGTTGACAGGCAGATCACAAAAGTTTGCGCACCAACATCGCTCATTCCGTTCGCTAAAGAAACATTCGGCGTCCGGAGCCGGCCTGGAGCGGACCGGGAAGGGATCCGTCAGCGTCGCCAGACCGCAACGACCCCAGAAGGCGCGCGCCGGCTGGGGCGGGGCTTTGTCGATAAGCTTGCGCCCATGTCTGCCATTCCCGACGTTCCCGCTGATTCCGTCCCGGCCGCCGCTGTCGATTCCGTCACGCCAGGCCCTGCTGCGGCGCCTGCCGCCGGGTCGAGCCTGCTGGTGGCCTGTCTGTGCGCGGACTGGTGCCGCGTCTGCGACGGTTACCGCGAGGATTTCGCCCGCCTGCGCCAGCAGCATCCGCAGGTCCAGTTCGTCTGGGTGGACATCGAGGACGACGCTGAACTGGTCGATGACCTGGAGGTCGAGACCTTCCCCACGCTGCTGATCGGCGCCGGTGAGCGGCTCTGTTTCATCGGACCGGTGCTGCCCCAGCCCGGGGCGTCCCAGCGGCTGATCCAGGCCGCGCTGGACAACCCGGCGATGTCCGCCGCCAGCGCCACCGCGCCCGCCGGCACGACCGTGGCCGCGCAGGCGTTGCTCGCCCGACTGCGGCAGGCCTGCTGACCGCACCTCCCGGCGCGGGCCACCGCGCTGCGGCGCAGGAACGCCTTCCGTCGGATGACGGGCGGTTGTCGCCCGGTTCTGGGATGCCTTGCGTCGCCGCGAGGCCTGCAAGCGAGAATGCGCCACCTCCCTGTCGATACGGGCGCGGATGGCTGTCCGACCCGGATGGCCCACGCCCGGTTCGCGGCCCTACCGGGCCGGCCCCTTTCAGCCGTACGGCGACATCCGATGAACGTTCAATTCAAGACTTCGGTGGCCCGCGCCACGCCCATCCTGGCGCTGGATCGCGCGGCCTATCAAGCGCTGGCGCCCAGCCTGCCCAAGCGGACCCAGCAGTGGCTCGCCACCCTGGGCTTCAGCGCCGCGCCCGACACCTTCGCTTTGGTGCCCGGCGACGACGGCAAGCTGGCCCAGGTCTTCGCCGGCGTGGCCCATGCGGCCCATCCGTTCGCCCTGTCGGCCTTGCCGCTGAGCCTGCCGGAAGGTCACTACACGCTGTCGTCCGACGGCCTGGCCCTGCAGGATGAAGCCGCCGCGCTGTCCTGGGAGCTGGGTTGCTACCAGTTCGACCTGTACAAGCCGCGCAAGCGCCAGCCCGCGCAATTGCTGATCAAGAGCAGCGCGGACGGTCAGCGCGGCCTGGCCATCGCCACCGCGATTTCTGCGGTGCGGGACCTGGTCAACACGCCGGCCGAGCACATGGGACCGGAAGAGCTGTCCAAGGCCGCGGCCGTGGTCGGCAAGCAGCATGGCGCCAAGTTCAAGGAAATCGTCGGCGACGACCTGCTGAAGAAGAACTTCCCGGCCATCCATGCGGTCGGCCGCGCCAGCCCCCGCGCGCCCCGCCTGATCGAGCTGAACTGGGGCAGCGACAAGCATCCGCGCCTGACTTTGGTCGGCAAGGGCGTGTGCTTCGACACCGGCGGACTGGACATCAAGCCCGCCGACGGCATGCGCCAGATGAAGAAGGACATGGGCGGCGCCGCCAATGTGCTGGGCCTGGCGACGCTGATCATGGCGCTGAAGCTGCCGATGCGCCTGCAGGTGCTGATCCCGGCGGTGGAGAACTCGATCTCCGGCAATGCCTACCGCCCTGGCGATGTGATCAAGACCCGCGCCGGCCTGCACATCGAGATCGGCAACACCGACGCCGAAGGCCGCGTGGTGCTGTGCGACGCGCTGGCCTACGCCACCGAGTTCGAGCCCGAGCTGATCATCGACATGGCCACGCTGACCGGCGCCGCCCGCATCGCGCTGGGCGCGCAACTGCCGGCGCTGTTCACCCGCCACATGGACACCGGCCGCGACCTGGTCGACCTGGGCCTGAAGATGGACGACCCGATGTGGCACATGCCGCTGTGGGCGCCCTACAAGGAAGGCATCACCTCCAGCATCGGCGACATCGTCAACACCGGCCGCAATGCGCTGGCCGGCGCGATCAATGCCGCGCTGTTCCTCGAAGCCTTCGTGCCGGCGCAGCAGGACTGGCTGCACATCGACCTGTTCGCCTGGAACGATGTCTCGCGTCCGGGTCGCCCGGTCGGTGGCGAGGCCCAAACCCTGCGCACCCTGCTGGCCTATCTGGAAGAGCGCTTCAGCGCCTGATCCCTCCAGCGCCACCGAATCGAGCGGGCGTTCCGACGCGCGCTCGATCGGTCGGCCGCGGCGGCCCCGCCCGGGACGCCGTCACCTCACTCGCCGCGGCACAGCCAGTCGGCCGCGCGCTCGGCCACCATCAGCGTGGGCGAGTTGGTGTTGCCGCTGGTGATCGAGGGCATCACGCTCGCGTCGATCACCCGCAGGCCCGCCACGCCGCGCACCCGCAGCCGGCTGTCGACCACCGCCTGCGTGTCGTCCTCCCGTCCCATGCGGCAGGTGCCGACCGGATGGAAGATGGTGGTCGCGATGTCGCCGGCCAATCGGGCCAATTCCTCGTCGGTATCGAATTGAGGGCCGGGACGGAATTCCTCCGGCCGATAACGCGCCAGCGCGGGCTGCGACACGATGCGCCGGGTCAGGCGCAGGCTGCGGGCCGCCACCTGGCGGTCCTCTTCGGTGCTGAGGTAGTTGGGGGCGATGCGCGGCGCATCGGCCGCGTCGGCGCTGCGGATGCGCACCGTGCCGCGACTGGTCGGATTCAGATTGCAGACGCTGGCCGTCAACGCATTGAAGCGATGCAGCGGCTCACCGAAGGCATCCAGCGACAGCGGCTGCACATGGAATTGAAGATCGGGCCAGGCCTTGTCCGGCCCGCTGCGTGCGAACGCGCCGAGCTGCGAGGGCGCCATGCTCATCGGACCGCGGCGGCGCAGCGCATATTCCAGACCGATGCGGGCCTTGCCGAACCAGCTGTCGGCCAGGGTGTTGAGCGTGCTCACGCCATGGACCTTGAACACTGCGCGGATCTGCAAATGGTCCTGCAGGTTGGCGCCGACACCCGGCAGATCCTGTCGCACCTCGATGCCGAGCGACTGCAGCCAGTCGCCCGGCCCGATGCCCGAGAGCTGCAGCAATTGCGGTGAGCCGATCGCGCCGGCTGCCAGCAAGACCTGACCCTGCGGCGCCAATCGTGCGTCCTCGATCCCATGGGGTGTGCGCACCTGCACGCCGACGCAGCGCTGCTGGCCCTCCACCGTCTCCAGCAGCAGGCGCTGCGCCATCGCGCCGGTCCACATCTCGAAGTTGGGCCGCTGATAACAGGCCGGCCGCAGGAAGGCCTTGGCGGTGTTCCAGCGCCAGCCGGCTTTCTGATTGACCTCGAAATAGCCGACGCCTTCGTTGTTGCCGCGATTGAAATCCGGCGTGGCGGGAATGCCCGCTTCCTGTGCCGCCGCCGCGAAGGCATCGAGCACCGCCCAACGCAGGCGTTGCTTCTCGACCCGCCATTCACCGCCGTGGCCGTGGAAGGACGGGTCGAAGCCCGCCACCTGTTCGGCGCCCGCATCCAGCCGCCAGTGATGCTCATGGCGCTTGAAGAACGGCAGGACCGACTCCCAGCGCCAGGCCTCGTCCCCGACGGCGCGGGCCCAGTCGTCATAGTCGCGCGACTGACCGCGCATGTAGATCATCCCGTTGATGCTGGAGCAGCCGCCCAGCACCTTGCCGCGCGGATACCGCAGGCTGCGGCCGTTCAGGCCCGCGTCGGGCTCCGTCTGGTAGAGCCAGTCGGTGCGGGGATTGCCGATGCAGTGCAGATAGCCGACCGGGATGTGGATCCAGTGGTAGTCGTCCTTTCCGCCGGCCTCCAGCAACAGCACCCGCTTCGACGCATCCGCGCTGAGCCGGTTGGCCAGCAGGCAGCCGGCCGTGCCGGCGCCCACGATGATGAAGTCGAAACGCGGCCCACCTGCGGCCGCGCCAGCGCGGGGCGCGTCTCCGTTGGAATCGTGTGAGGTCATGGCCCCATGCTGACCGAGCCGACGCTCGCGGGCAACCGCGTTGTCACGGAGTCGCTGCAGCGTCCGTCGGTGCGCGGCCGCCGAGGGCGTACCAGTCGATGCGACGGGTCAGCATCATCACCGCCGTCAGCGCCGCGAACAGCAGCAGCGCGCCGACCAGCAAGGCCGCCTGCTCCAGGCTCAGGAGCACGAACAGCACGCCATACAAGCCGGCGATCAGCCCCCCGAACGCCAACCCGCGCGTCCATCGACCCAGCATCGCCGCGCCGTAAGCGCTCAACGAGCCGACCGCCGCGCTGGCCGCCAGGGCATAAGACAGCCGAAAGTCCAGATGCTCCGACAGGCTCAGCAGCAGCAGGAAGAACAGGCTCATCGCCAGACCGACCAGCAAATACTGCACCGGATGCACGCGGCGCGCGGACAGCACTTCCAGCAGCCCGACGCAGACGAAGGTCAGCACGATGAACATCAGGCCGTACTTGATGGCGCGGTCGCTCATCACATAGGGATTCACCGGGTCGATCATCGAGAACGCGAGCGCGTCGGCGATCGGTGCCTGCTCCTTGCGCGCGCCGGGGGCGTGCAGCGCGGAATAGCTGGCGTCCAGTTCCGGATCGCGCTGCACGTCCGGCAGCGGCCGACCGGCGAGCACATCCGCCAGCGCGGTGGTGCCCAGCTCGGAGACCTGCCAATGCGCGTCGAAGCCCTCCGCGCCCAATTGGGACGTGACCGGCAGGAAGCGGCCGCCGAAGCTGGGATGCGGCCAGCTCGACCGCAGGCGCACATCGGTGGCGCCGGCCGCCGGAACCAGGCCGAAGTCGGTCATGCCGACCAGGTCGATGCTCACCTTCAGCTGCAGCGGCTGGTCGAGCGCCTGATTCGGCAACAGCGCATGCAGACCGCGCGGATAGGCCTCGTTCGCGGTGCCGGGCAGCACGCCGAGCGGCTCCTCGCCCCGGCGCAACTGCACCGCGCGCAGGCCGCGGGCATCGCTGAGCGCCATCATCATCCGTGGAACGCCGCAGCTCAGTTCGCCCGCATGCTCGGCGCGCGGCACCAGCGCGGACAAGGACGGCCAATCCGCCTGCAACTGCAGCTGGCCTTCATAGGCGTTGATCTTGAAGAGGCCGCGATGGCGCACCACCGGATTGAGCGCACCGTTCACCTGAAGCTGGGCGGGCAGAGTCGACAGCACGAAGTCGCGGCGCTCGTCGGTCTTGCGCAGGTCCTTGCCTTCGCCGGTGGTGTGGGTCCAGGTTTCGCTGCAACTGCGCTGCAACATCGGCCCGAGCAGGACTTGCGGGCCGGCCAGCGCCTGCGCCACGCCGGCCTCGGCGACTCGCTGCCGGCCCTGGCGTTCATCGACCAGCCAGCCGATCCGGGTCAGCACGATCAACAGGACCACGGTGATGGCGATCAGGGCCGCCAGTTTCCACCACATCGTTCGCATCGCAGTGCGCATTCGCCTCGCTCCTTCGTCATGGGAAGGCCGCAGTCTGCAAAGCGCCGGTGTGGTCAGGACGAAGTCATTGTGAGGTCGGTGTGAAGTCCAGCCGCACCCGCAATCCCGGCTCGGCCGGCTCGAAGCGCAGGTGCGCACCATGCAGCTCGGCGATCTGCCGCACGATCGCCAGGCCCAGGCCGGAACCCTTGCGCAGGCTGCCCGGGCGCGCGGTGGAGAAGAAACGTTGGCCGAGTTGCGCAAAGGCCGCCGCCGGCACGCCGGGGCCATGGTCGCGCAGCTCGAAGACCACGCGGCCGTCCTGCGAGCGCACGCTCAAATCCAGCGTCGACCCTGCCGGCGAGAAGTCGACCGCATTGCTCAACAGGTTGCTCAGCGCCAGCGACAGCAGCTCCGGATCAACCTGCACCCGCAGCGCGTCGCGCTCGATCCAGCGCACCGTCAGGTCCTGCTGCTGCAGCAGATCCTGCAGCGTGGCCAGCACCTCATCGACCGCCAGATCCAGCCGCACTTCGCGCGGATGCGCCGGACCGCGCCGCAGTTCCAGCGTGGAGAGCGCCAGCAGCCGCTCGACCAGCTCGGTCATGCGCTCGCTCTGCGACACGACCTGCGCGGCGAAGCGTTGCCGGTCGGCGGTGTCCAGATCGTCCTGCAGCAATTCGCCGGCGCCGCGCAGCGCCGCCAGCGGGCTTTTCAGTTCATGGGTGAGGGCCCGCGCCAGATGCTCAAGCCGTTCGCGACCATCCAGCCGCTCGCGCATCGCGTCCATGGCCTGCGCCAGTTCGCCCAGCTCGCCGGGCACCTTGGGCGGCGGCTGACGTTGGCCCAACTGCACCTCCAGCGCATAACGCCGCAGGCGCCGGACGTTCACCACCAGCCACCAGGTCACCGCCACGCCCACGGCCAAGGACACCGCCAGCAGACCGAGCCCCGCCAGCCAGATGCGGCGCTCGGCGCGATCGATGAAGCGCTGCACCGTGGCGATCGGCTTGGCCACCGTGACGACGCCAAGGAGGCGCCCGTCGACCCGCACCGGCGCGGCCACATACATCACCGGACTGCCGCCATCGCCGTAGGCATCGGTGGACGAGCGCGCGCCGTAGCCGCCGCGCAGGGTGCGCGCCACGTCGTTCCAGCGCGAGAAGTCCCGGCCCAGCGCCGCGCCGTCGGGGCTGCTGTCCAGCACCACTCGGCCGCGTGCATCGGTGACATAGATCCGGAAGTCCAGGCTCTGCTTGCGCAGCCCCCAGATGTGCGCATCCACCGGCCGGTCCGCATAGGCGCGCACGCGTTTGGCGAAGCGGCTATGGGTCAGGTCCCCACCGGTGGGCATCGCGGCGAGATCGTCCTGCGCCAGCTCCGCCATCAGGTTGGCGGTGTCGACCATGATGTCTTCCATCACCTCGCGCACGCTCGGCTTGACCTCGCCCAGCACCACCCGCAGCAAGATGACCGAGGTCAAGCCAGCGATCAGGAAGAAGCCGAAGAAGAGTCGCAGGCCCAGGCGCACGAGCGGCTACTCCAGCGAATAGCCCAGGCCGCGATGGGTGCGGATCGGATCGAGGTCCGGACGCACCTGACGCAGCTTGGCGCGCAAGGTCTTGATGTGGGTGTCGACGGTGCGATCGCTGCTGTCGGCCTCCATGCCCCAGACCGCATCGAGCAGGCTGTCGCGGGTGTGGATGCGCTGCGGCGCGGCCAGCAGGCGCAGCAGCAAGCCGAGCTCGCGCCGGGTGAGCGAAAGCAGCTCTCCGTGGAAGCTCACCCGCGAGCCCTCCGCTTCGACCAGGAACCCATGCCGATCCGGCGTGGCCGCGGCCGTGGTGCTGGCGGGTGCCTGGGCGCGACGCAACAGCGCGCGCACGCGCGCCACCAGCTCGCGGGTGCTGAAGGGTTTGGCGAGGTAGTCGTCCGCGCCCAGCTCCAGGCCCAACACCTTGTCGCTTTCCTCGCTGCGCGCGCTCAGCATCAGCAAGGGCAGATGCGGTTGCGGTCCCTGGCGGATCTCGCGGCAGAGGTCCAGGCCGTTGCCGTCCGGCAGGCCGACATCCAGGATCGCCAGATCCCATCCGCCGCGCCCGGCCAGCGTGCGTGCCTCCTGCATCCAGCCGCAGACCTGCACCTGATAGCCCTCGCGGGAGAGCACGAAATCCACCGTTTGCGCAATGGCGGGGTCGTCTTCCAGCAAGAGGATGCGGATCGCGCCGCTCATGAGGCGGGCTGCGCCAGCGTGCGCAGATAGTCCAGACCTTCGGCCGCGCGAGGGCCGTACCAGCTGACCAGTTCGCCATCGATCAAGCGAACCCGGGCGCGCGGACACAGGGTCTGCGCCTCGTCCAGATGTTGCGGACCGAACTGGAACGGTTCGGAGCTGAGCAGCACCTCATCGATCTCGGAGAGCCACGGCTCGTCGCCGGTCAGCATCGGATAGCGGGCGGCGCCGGTGGGGCCGCCGTCGGTGGGCGGCCAGGTCTGCCAGCCGACCTCGGCCAGCATGCGGGCAATGTAGGTGTCTCGGGCCACGGTCATCCAGGGCGTTCGCCAGATCAGGTAAAGCACGCGCCGCGTCGGCCAGGCGGTCTCGCGGCAGGCGGCGAGCGCCAGGCGCAGGCGCTCGGACAGGGCTTCGGCCGCCGGGCGCACTGCCGGCACCTCATCGGCAAATTGCGCTGTCAATTGCGACAGCAAGGTCAGATTGTCTTCCGGACCGCAGGGGTGGGTGACGATCACCGCCGGCACGAAGCGGCGCAGGGCGTCCACCGTCTCCTTCCGGTTTTCATCCACATTGACGATGACATGGGTGGGGCGAAGCGCTTCGAGTTTGGTGAGGTTCACATCCTTGGTGCCGCCCACCTTCGGAATCCCGGCCACCACCGAGGCCGGATGGATGCAAAAGCCGGTGCGGCCGACCATCCACGGGGCCAGGCCCAGGGCGATCAACAGCTCCGTGATCGAGGGCACCAGCGAGACGATGCGAATCACCGGAAAGTGCCCCCGTAAACGGTGACACGCTTGGTGACAACTCTCAGAAGTGCGAGATTCCAGCGCGTTGCCGCAGGGGTTTTGGGATCGATCTTTGCCATGGGAGAGACGTGCTCCAAGAGGCATTGCGGCTTCTTGACACCTGCTCGGGGTTTGCTCGCAGAAGCCGAAAAACAACAGCCCGGTTGACGCGTTGCGAATCGCCAATCCTGTCACACATAATCAGACGGCCTGAATGCAGCGCCTTCGTATGAGTGGTTCACGATGGGTTGAAGCAGCACATTGGGTTATTTGGTTATTGAAAGGGCTTCCCCATGGGAAACAAGCTATACGTGGGCAACCTCGCTTACAGCGTGCGCGATGAGTCGCTCCAGGAGGCATTCTCGCAATTCGGTACCGTGACATCCGCAAAGGTCATGATGGATCGCGAGACTGGCCGTTCCAAGGGCTTCGGCTTTGTGGAAATGGCGTCTGACGCCGAGGCGCAATCCGCCATCAACGGCATGAACGGTCAGGCCCTCGAAGGCCGCGCGATCGTGGTGAACGTGGCTCGTCCGCGTGAAGAGCGTCCGGGCGGCGGTGGCGGCTTCGGCGGCGGCGGCGGTGGCCGTGGCGGCTTCGGTGGTGGCGGCGGCGGCGGTAGCCGTGGCGGCTACGGCGGTGGCGGCGGCTACGGTGGTGGCGGCGGCGGCGGCAGCCGTGGCGGCTACGGCGGTGGCGGCGGCGGCGGCGGTGGTCGCGGCAGCTACGGCGGCGGCGGCGGCTCCGGTGGTGGCTACGGCGGCAGCCGTGGCGGCTACGGTGGCGGCAGCAGCGGCTACTGATCGCAAAGCCTGAATGGCTCAAAGAAGGCGCTCCTCGGAGCGCCTTTTTTCATGTCCGCTTCGGAACGAGTCTCTCCTGACCGGCTCACTCGCCTTGACGGTGTTTGCGCGGCCGGCCCGACAGCAATCGGTCGAACACGGCACCCGGCAGCACGCGCATCACGCTGGCCACCACGCCCATCTGCCACGGGATGAAGCGCAGTCGCGCGCCGGCAGCGATGGCGTCGAAGGCCCGCCGGGCGAAGTCGTCGGGCTTCATCAGGAAGGGCATGCGATAGCGGTTCTCGCGGGTCAGCGGCGTGTCGATGTAGCCCGGCGCGATGGTCACCACCTGCACGCCATCCGGCCGGCATTCGCCGCGCAGGCTCTCGCAGTAACTGATCACCGCCGCCTTGCTCGAGCAATAGGCGCCATGACCCGGCAGGCCGCGAATGCCCGCCACGCTGGCGATGCCGACCAGCGTGCCGCTGCGCCGCGCCCGCATCGGCTGGATGAAGGGCTGGAAGGTGGCCGCCATGCCGAGGTTGTTGGTCGCGTAGATGCGTTGCATCACGGCCAGGTCCTCGTAGATCGCCGTGTCCATGCCGATGCTGATGCCGGCATTGGCGATGACCACGTCCGGCAGGCCTTGTTCGGCGATGCAGGTCCGGCCCACGGCGGTGATCGCCTCGACGTCGCTGACATCGGCGCGATAGACCCGCCAGCGCGCCGGATCCAGCGACTGCGACTGCGCCCATTGGGTCAGCTCATCGACGCGCCGCGCCACCAGGGCCAGGGACCAGCCCTCGCGGTAATACTGCAACGCGAGCGCCTGGCCGATGCCGCTGGAGGCACCGGTGATGAAAACGAGTGAGGTCATGGCTTGGCCGGGACGGCGCTGGCCGGGGCGCTCGCCGCCTCGGGCGAGGAAGCGGCCGCAGCGGCCGGGCTGATGCGGCGTCCCGCCTGCGCGCTGAACTGCGCGCGGCCGCCGCCGCTGAAGTTGAGCTTGCCCGACACGTTGTCGTATTCGAAGCTGCGCAGTTGCATCTCACCGCCCACGCCGACCACGCGGGTGGGCAGGTGCGAGCGCATCTTCTGCTGCGGCACGAAGGCATGCAGGAATTCGCTGTAGACCACGAGGTCGGGCGTGCCGCGCGGATCGCCATCCGGATAGCGATGCAATTCCACCTGACCCAGCAGTTGCACTTCACTGCCATCGCCATTGGCGACACCGCGCTTGGACTGAGCGATCAGCAGCTCGCCCTGGAGGCCGTAGGCGCGCAGCTCCGGCGCATCGATCTCCATCGTGTCGTTGTCGGGATAGTGGCGCAGCTCACGGCCGAGCACCCGCGCCATCAGGCGACCATCGCTGGTGAAGCGCTCCAGCTCGAAGCCCTGCATGCGGTAGTCGGGCTCATGTTTGGGTGCGGTCTTCTCGCGGGGCGCCTGCAGCTGGGGCGTGCTCTTGATCAGCCACCAGGTGAAGGCGGCCAGCAAACCCATCAGCAGCAGCGGCACATAGCTGGCCAGCAGCGACTGCGCCCGCCACAACAGCGGTTGCACACGGCGACGAGGGGCGGCCTGCGGCGGCGCCAGGGTCGACATCAGGCCGTGCCTCCGTCCAGGGTCTCGAGGTGCCCGTTGAGCAGCGCGGCATAGCGGCCGGCGGCCATCAACAGCAGGTCGCAGAACTCGCGTGCCGCGCCGTGGCCCCCAGCGGCCTGGGTGATGTAGTGCGAGGCGGCCTTGACCTCGGCATGGGCTTGCGACGGGGCGCAGGCGAAGCCCGCGCGCAGCAGCAGCGGCAGATCGGGCCAGTCATCGCCGATCGCGGCGACTTCATCCCAATGCAGGCCCAGAGCATCCAGCAGCGGTTGAGCTGCGGCCAGCTTGTTCCTGGCGCCATACACCGCATGGCTCAGGCCCAGGTCGGCGACACGGCGACGCACGGCCGGCGAGTCCCGGCCGGTGATGACGATCGGCAGGATGCCGCCTTGGGCCAGCAGCTTCAGTCCGTGGCCATCGAGCGTGGCGAAGGCCTTGAAGTCCTCGCCGTGTTCGCTCAGATAGATGCGGCCATCGGTCAGCACGCCGTCGACATCGAAGATCGCCGCCTTCAGGCCCAGGGCCGGACCTTGCGCCTGCAGCAGCAGCTCCGGCGGGAAACGAAGCGCGGGCTGGAGTTCTCGAACCGCCATCAGATCACCTTGGCGCGCATCAGGTCGTTGAAGCTGACCGCGCCCTGCAAACGTTGTTGATCATCGACCGCCAGCACCAGCGTGATCCGGGCCGATTCCATCAGGTCGGCGGCCTCCACCGCCAGCGCGTCGGCCGACACGGTGCGCGGATGCGCATTCACGACTTCGGCCGCCGTCAGGCCGCGCAGATCGGCGCCGCGCTCGATCAGACGGCGCAGATCGCCGTCGGTGAAGATGCCGCCGATCTGGCCGTCGTCATTCACCAGGATCGCGCAGCCCAGGCCCTTACGGGACATCACGCTCATCATCTCCAGCAACGAGAGATCGGCCGAGACACGCGGCAGCGCATCGCCGCTGCGCATCAGGTCGCGCACATGGGTCAGCAGCTTGCGGCCGAGCGCGCCACCCGGATGGGAGCGGGCAAAATCTTCGGCGCGGAAGCCGCGCGCATCCAGCAGCGCCACCGCCAGCGCATCGCCGAGCGCGATCTGCGCGGTGGTGCTGGCCGTCGGCGCCAGATTCAGCGGACAGGCTTCCTGCTCGACCCGCGAATCCAGCACATAGTCGACATGCCGGGCCAGCGAGGAGCCGGATCGCCCGGTCATGCCGATCAGCTTGACGCCCTGACGCTTGAGCGCGGGAATGATGGCGTTGAGCTCATCGCTCTCGCCGGAGTTCGACAGGGCCAGGACGATGTCGTGCGGCGTGACCATGCCCAGGTCGCCATGGCTGGCTTCGCCGGGATGCACGAAGAAGGCCGGCGTGCCGGTGGAGGCCAGCGTGGCGGCGATCTTGCGGGCGACATGGCCGCTCTTGCCCATGCCCATCACGACCACCCGGCCGCTGCAGGACAAGATCAGCTGCACCACCTGCTCGAAGTGCTCGCCCAGGCGAGGGGCCAGCGCGAGGATGGCTTCGGCCTCCACGGTCAGGGCCTGGCGGGCCACGTCCAGCGCGCGGGAATGGGTCAGGGCGGCATGCGTCGTCATAGTGGGCGTCAGTGTAGCCGTGGCAACCTGGCCCGAGCGCCCGCGGGGGCGCTCAGAGCGGTGCCGGCCCCAGCCGCAGGGCCACGGCAAATCCCTCGGTCACCGCGGGCAGGCGCAGATCGCCCCCATGCGCCCGGGCGACCAGGTCGGCCATCATCAGACCCAGCCCCATGCGGCCCTCGTATTGCTGGCGCTCCAGCGCATCGTTGAGGTCCTCGCGCTGGAAGTCGGACACGCCCGGCCCGTTGTCGTGCAGCACGAGCGTCACACCGCCATCCGGATGCGGATGCAGGTCCAGCTTGATGCGGTCGGCGCGGTGACGCCAGGCGTTGTCCATCAGGTTGATCAGCGCAGCGATCAGCAGGTCGGGATCGGCATTGATCCAGGCGCCCGGCGGCACATCCAGCTCCAGCCGCTCCGGCATCTGCACATGGACCAGCAGATCCGCCAGATCCAGGCCCTGCCAGCGCAGGTGCATGCCGCTGCGGAACAGCGTCAGCAAGGCGGTGACCACGCGGCGCAGGCGGTCGGCGGCCTCGCGGGTGCGCTGCAGCCGCTCGCGTTGCTCCGGCGGCGCTTCCCGCAGCGCCATCGCCAATTGGGCATCCATGCCGGCGAGCGGCGTGCGCAGCGCGTGAGCCGCATGGGCGCTGAAGGCCCGCTCATTGGCCACCCGCTGCGCCAGGCGCTGGCCCAGCTCCAGCACGGCGGCGCGAATTTCCACCAGCTCGCTGCGGGCCTGCTCCGGCAGCAGTTGCTGGCTGTCGAGCGGGTCATAGTCGGCCAGCGACGCGCTGAGCCGCGACAGCGGCGCCAGCTCCGCACGGGCGCGGCGGTTCAGCCACACCATGCACAGACCACCGACCAGCAAGGCCGAAAAGGCGCTCGCCAGGCCCACGCGGGAGCGGACCTCGTCGCGCTCCGCATTGGCCTGCGCGACCGCCAGGTAGCCGGGGCCGGCAGCCGTCTTCAGCGGGCGCACATGCACCCGCCAGTCGTCGACGTCGACGCCGTCATGGCGGTCGGACCGGTCGGTGCGGTCATCACGCCAGTCGCTGAAACCGGCCGGCAGCCGCCACGCGGTGGTCGGCGCGAGCGGCGAGCGATGCAGCAACTGGCCGTCGGGGCCGATCAACTGCCAGGCGAAATGGGTGCTGAGGTCGTCCGAGTCGGACACCTCCGCCGGCAGGATGGACGGGTTCTGGCGCAGCAACTGGCCCAGCACCTGCGAGGACGCCTGCAAGGTTTCGTCGAGCAGCTCGTCGACTTCCTCCTGCACCACCAGCCAGACGGTCACACCGGCCAGCACCGCCCAGAACAGCGAAATCAACAGCAGTTGCCGGGCCAGACGGCCTGCGATCGACGGCTTGCGGGCGGGCGCGGGCGCCGGAGCAGGGGCGGCGCTCATCGGGCCTCCGTGCCCAAGCGGTAGCCGAGGCCGCGCACGGTTTCGATCAGGTCCCGGCCAAGCTTGCGGCGCAGGCTGGAGACATGCACCTCCAGCGCATTGCTCTGGACCTCGGCATCGTCGCCCAGCACCCGCAGCTCCAGCTCGCGCTTGGGATAGAGCCGCCCGGCGCGCTGGGCGAGCGCTTCCAGCACCGCCCATTCCCGCGCGGTGAGCTCCACCAGCGCGCCTTCCCGGGTCACGCGCTTGGCGGCCAGGTCCAGCCAGACATCGCCATGACGGCGCTGCGAGCTGCTGGCGCCCATGTGACGGCGGCTGACCGCGCGCAGGCGGGCGGAGAGCTCTTCCGGCGCGAACGGCTTGACGAGATAGTCATCGGCACCGCCGTCCAGGCCCTGCAGCCGATCGGCCAGCAGGTCGCGGGCGGTGAGCATCAGCGCGGGCGTGGACACGCCGCGCTGGCGCAGCGAGCGCAGCCAGTCCAGGCCCGAGCCGTCCGGCAATTGCCAATCGACCAGCAGGGCGTCGAATTCTTCGTGATGCCGCGGCAGGAGGTCGTGGATCCGCGTCAGCCAGGTCACCTCATGGCCTTCCGCTCGTAGGAAGTCCCGCAGGCCGCTTCCCAGCAATTCATCGTCTTCGAGCAGCAGCAATCGCATGGCGTGTGACCAGGGTCTGGGATCGGGAGCGCGCCGCACGCACGGCTCCCAGGATCTCGGTAGAAACGATAGGTCGGCGCCATCCGCTGCCGCGCCGTAGGGGGCCCGGGATGCGCCAGATGCGTATTCTGACGCGGCCTTCAGCTGAACCTCAGCTTGGCTTCAGGAGACCTTCAGGTGCGGGGCGCCCACTCCGCCCCGTGAAGCTGCTCAATCCCCTCTCCCATGTCGGCGTCGGCGCCCACGCGTCTGGCGGATTTGCCAACTCCCCGTCGGTCGCGCTGCCCCGAACCGGGCGGGCGATGACCTTCGTGGTGCTGATGCTGGCCGCGTTGCTGCTCTGGGATGCGCTGGGATGGGATCTGGCGGTGGTCCGACTGTTCGGCGACGCGCGCGGCTTTGCCTGGCGTGATCACTGGCTCACCTCCGGCGTGCTGCACCAGGGCGGTCGCTGGCTGGCCACCGGCCTGGCGGTGATGCTGCTGGTGAATGCGGTCCGACCGCTGTGGCCCGGATTGACCCGTCGCGAGCGCTGGGGCGCGGTCGCGCTCACCGCGGTCAGCCTGATCGTGATCCCGCTGATCAAGCAAGGCAGCACCACCAGCTGCCCCTGGGACCTGGCCGAATTCGGCGGCACCGCGCATTACCTGTCGCACTGGAGCTTCGGTCTGCGCGATGGCGGTCCCGGCCATTGCTTCCCGTCCGGACACGCCAGTTCCGCCTTCGCCTTCTTCAGCCTGTTCTTCATGCTGCGTCGCGCTTATCCGGCGCAAGCGCGCATGGCGCTGATCGGCGTGCTGGTGGCGGGCTCGCTCTACGGGCTGGCCCAGCTCGCCCGTGGCGCCCACTATCCGAGCCACACGATGTGGACGGCCTGGATCTGCTGGACGCTGGCCGTCGTCGCCTCGCGGCTGCTGCGCGAGAAGCCGGTCGGCGCCGACGTCCGCCCGGACGAGCGGGCCGCGCTGGTCTCGGCGCGATAACGAGCCTGACGAGCTGAAAGCGATCCTGCAAGCGGCTTGATCGCCGCGGGCTTGGTGCGGGATCTCTGCCCCCAACCGCTCAACTTCACAACCGGCTACTACCCGCCGGCGACCATCGCTTCCCAGAATCGTGACTCCGATCACGATGTGGAGACAGGCGATGAGCAAGAAGCTGTTGTTGCTGGCCGGCGATTACGTCGAAGACTACGAAATCATGGTGCCCTTCCAGGCCTTGCTGGCGGTCGGTCATCAGGTGCATGCGGTGTGTCCCGGCAAGAAGGCCGGCGACCATGTGCTGACCGCGATCCATGACTTCGAAGGCGCCCAGACCTATTCCGAAAAGCCCGGCCACCGGTTCACCCTGAACGCGAGCTTCGACGAGATCCGCCCGCAGGACTACGACGCGCTGGTCATCCCCGGCGGACGCGCGCCCGAATACTTGCGCACCGTCGCCGGCGTGCTGCCGCTGATCCAGCATTTCTCGCAGGCGGACAAGCCGATCGCCGCCATCTGCCACGGCGCCCAGCTGCTGGCGGCCGCCGGGATCATCCGGGGCAAGCGGGTGTCGGCTTATCCCGCTTGCGCGGCCGAAGTGGAGCTGGCCGGGGCGAGTTATGCGGACATCCCGGTCGATCAGGCGGTGACCGATGGTCGGCTGGTCACCGCGCCCGCCTGGCCGGCGCATCCGGCGTGGATCGCCCAGTTCCTGACGGTGCTGGACACGCGCATCAGTCACTGACCCGCGGCCCGCCAGCCGGCTGGCCCCTGTGCGCGCATGGCGGGGGCAGAGGCGCACAATGCCCTGCCCATCGCCTGCGAGCCATTGAAAGGACACGCCATGTGCCAGGTGTTCATCAGCGCGGATCCCCAGTCCTATGAATCGCGCACCCGCTCCGTGCGGCTGCATGGTGTGGTGACCAGCATCCGGCTGGAAAACCTGCACTGGGACGTGTTGGAGGAGATCGCCGCCCGCGACGGCCTGAGCGTCACCCAGCTGATCGCCCGGCTCTATGACGAGCTGGTCGCCGCACGCGGCGCGGTCGGCAACTTCGCATCCTTCCTGCGGGTCTCGGCGCTGCGCTACATGGCGCTGATGGCGCATGAGCGGATTCCATCGGATCTGAGCATTCCGATCCGGTCGCTCGATCCCGCCGAGGTGCTGGACGGGCTCGGTCCGCGCTGGAGCCGGCCGCCGCAGCGGGTCGAACTCCAGCCCACGGCGACCCGGTCGTGAGACGTCCGGGCGCGGGCGTCGCCACCCACGCGGCGCGTTCCGCGCGCGCATGAAAAAGGCCCCCGAAGGGGCCGATCCACAGACAGGTCAACTGACAGGTCAGCGGACAGATCAACTGACCGGCCAGCGGACGAGTCGTCTGGCAGCGGCCACGGTGCCGGACCGATCCACCGCGAGAGGCCGATGAGGCCGCCCGCCGCAGATCGGGCCGCGTCGGCCGGGTGGGCGACGACGCGGTGCCGGTCAGCGCCGTGGCGCTCGGCCGATCAGGGGTAGAGGCCGCGCTCTTCGCGCGCTTCCAGCACCCGGGTGCAGGCCACGGTGAACGCGGCGGTGCGCAGCGGAATGCGGTGCTGCTCGGCGGTGTCCCAGATGCCCTTGAAGGCGCCGACCAGGATCTTGTCCAGGCGGACATTGATCTCGTCTTCGGTCCAGAAGAAGGACGAGAAGTCCTGCACCCATTCGAAGTAGGACACGGTCACGCCACCGGCGTTGGCGATCACGTCCGGCACCACGATGATGCCGCGATCGGCCAGCACGGCGTCGCCGTCCGGCGTCGTCGGGCCGTTGGCGCCTTCCAGCACCACACGGGTCTGGACGCGCTTGGCGCGCTCGCCGGTGATCTGGCCTTCCAGCGCGGCGGGGATCAGGATGTCGGACTTCACATCCCAGAAGTTCTCGTTGTCGATGCGGTCGGCGCCCTTGAAGCCGCCCACGCCGCCGGTCTTGGCCACATGGTCGAGCAGGTCGGTCATGTCCAGACCCTTCTCGTTCAGGATGGTGCCGGTGTGGTCCTGCACCGCCACGATGATGGCGCCGTTGGAGGCGAACATCTTGGCGGCCACCGAGCCCACGTTGCCGAAGCCCTGCACCGCCACGCGCGCACCTTCCAGCGGCACGTTCAGACGGCGCATCGCCTCACGGCCCACGACGAACACGCCACGGCCGGTGGCGGCCACGCGGCCCAGCGAACCGCCCAGGGCGATCGGCTTGCCGGTGACCACGCCGGTGGCGGTGGCGCCGACGTTCATCGAATACGTGTCCATCATCCAGGCCATGATCTGGCCGTTGGTGTTCACGTCCGGCGCGGGAATGTCCTGCGTCGGGCCGATGATCATGCCGATTTCGCTGGTGTAGCGACGGGTGACCTTCTCCAGCTCCTTGAGCGAGAGCGTCTTCGGATCCAGACGGATGCCGCCCTTGGCGCCGCCGTAAGGCAGGTTCACCGCGGCGTTCTTGACCGTCATCCAGGCCGACAGCGCCATCACTTCTTCCAGCGTCACGTCCGGGTGATAACGCACGCCGCCCTTGCCGGGGCCGCGGGTCAGGCTGTGCTGCACCCGATAGCCCTCGAAGTGGGCGATGGTGCCGTTGTCCAGTTCGATGGGGATATCCACGATCAGCGCACGCTTGGGGCGGCGCAGCGTTTCCACCCAGCGTGCCAGCTTGCCCAGGTAAGGCTCGACGGCGTCGATCTGGGACAGGTAGGTGCCCCAGGGACTGTTGCGCGTGGGAGAAACGAAAGACAGATTGGGCATGTCATGCTCCGAAACTTTTTGGTGGCGCGAACGGTACCTCGAAGCCTTGGCGCTCCGCCCCGTCCACCAAAGCCGAGTGCACATGCGGGCATGCAGGCCACGCATAAAGAGGATGTGGGCGATGAGTGTGCGCCCGCACCGTGCACTTTTCCAGTCCTGTCCGGGGGAGGTCGATGCCCCGAGCGTGATGCAGCGCACATCCGACACCAGCCTGCGCGACTGACGGATTCGCGCCACCCAGGCCCGGTTCCGACCCGTCCTGCGGCCCCGCCGCCGCTACCATCGACGCCATGCTCAGTGCCCTGGATCTGACCCTGCTTTATCTTGTCGCCGCCGTGCTCGGCGTCGTGGTCTGCCGTTCACTGAAGCTGCCGCCGATCCTGGGCTACCTGGTCGTGGGGGTCGTGATCGGCCCGAATGCGCTGGCGCTGGCCAGCGATGTGCCGGCGGTCCAGCATCTGGCGGAATTCGGGGTGGTGTTCCTGATGTTCGCCATCGGCCTGGAATTCAACCTGCCCAAGCTCAACAGCATGCGGTCGATGGTGTTCGGCCTGGGCCTGCTTCAGGTGGTGGTGACCATCGTCGGCACCATGCTCGGCCAGGCGCTGCTGCGCTGGGGATTCGCGGCGATGGGCCGGCCCTGGGACCTGGGCTGGCAGGGCGCGCTGGTGCTGGGCGCGGCGATGGCGATGAGCTCCACCGCGATCGTGGTCAAGCTGATGTCCGAGCGGCTGGAGCTGGAAAGCGAGCACGGCCGGCGCGTGATCGGGGTGCTGCTGTTCCAGGATCTGGCGGTGGTGCCCTTGCTGGTGCTGATCCCGGCGCTGGGCGGCAGCGGCAGCGCGATGGCGCAGACCCTGGCCTGGGCCGGCCTGAAGGCGGTGCTGTTGCTGGTGCTGCTGCTGACCGGCGGCCAGCATGTGATGCGCCGCTGGCTGACGCTGGTGGCGCGGCGCAAGAGCCAGGAGCTCTTCATGCTCAACCTGCTGCTGGTGACGCTGGGCCTGGCCTGGCTGACCGAGCATGCGGGCCTGTCTCTGGCGCTGGGTGCCTTCGTGGCCGGCATGCTGATCGCGGAGACCGAATACAAGCATCAGGTGGAAATGGACATCCGCCCCTTCCACGATGTGCTGCTGGGGCTGTTCTTCATCACCATTGGCATGCGGCTGGATTGGCAGACGCTGGTCTACCAATGGCCGCTGGTGATCGTGCTGACGCTGGTGCCCACGCTGGCCAAGTTCATCCTGGTGGCGGGGCTGGCCAAGCTGTTCCGCTCGCCGACCGGCACCGCGCTGCGCACCGGTCTGTATCTGGCGCAGGCCGGTGAATTCGGCTTCGTGCTGCTCACGCTGGGCGCGCAGCACAACCTGATCGCCGCGCAGTGGGTCAGCCCGGTGCTGGCGGCGATGGTGATGTCGATGCTGATGACGCCGCTGATCATCGAATACAGCGACCGCATCGTGATGAAACTGTCGGCCAGCGACTGGCTGCTGCAGTCGGTGCAGCTGACCTCGATCGCCAAGAAGTCCATCCAGACCGAGGCCCACGTGATCATCTGCGGCTACGGTCGCAGCGGTCAGAACCTGGCGCGCCTGCTGGAGGCCGAAAAAATCCCGTACATGGCGCTGGACCTGGATCCGGACCGCGTCCGCCAGGCCGCTGCGGCGGGCCAGAGCGTGGTCTTCGGCGATGCGGCGCGACTGCCCAGCCTGATCGCGGCCGGCCTGTCGCGCGCCAGCGCGGTGGTGATCAGCTATCACGACACACCCTCCGCCTTGAAGGTGCTGCACGAGGTGCGCAGCCATTCGCCGCGCATTCCGGTGATCGTCCGGACCATCGACGACAGCGATCTGGAAAAGCTGCGCGCTGCGGGTGCCACCGAAGTGGTCCCCGAGGCGATCGAAGGCTCGCTGATGCTGGCCAGCCATGCGCTGGCGCTGGTCGGCGTGCCGATGCGTCGGGTGCTGCGCATCGCCCGCGATGCCCGCGATCGCCGCTATGGCCTGCTGCGCGGCTACTTCCACGGCTCCGACGACGACACCGCCGAAGACCGCGATCAGGCCCGGCTGCTGTCCATCAGCCTGCCCGAGGCCAGCCCGCTGGTCGGTCAGTCGCTGCGCGATCTGCAGGCGTCGAGCTGGCAGGTGAGCATCGTGTCGGTGCGGCGACGCAACGGCGCGGTGCGAACCGCCGAGGACGATCTGGTGCTGCAAGCCGGCGACACGCTGGTGGTGTCTGGGACGCCGGAATCGCTCGCGCGGGCGGAGCAAGGCTTGCTGGTGGTGTGAGTCGGGTCTCCGGGTGCGGGGCACGCGGGGACGGGCTCAGGTTGCTGCGGTTGCAAGCGGTTGTGGCGGTCGCGGCAGTCGCGGCGTCCACAGTACTCGCAACACCGAGCAACAGGGCACGAGCCCGAGGCCGCGCTCAGTCAGGCGCGTTCGCATTCCTTCGCGCGGCCTCGGGCTCGCGCCCTGCGACACACCGCTGCCTCTGCATGCGTGAGGATGCTCTTGGATGCGTCTGGATGCGTGGATGCGCGCGGGCGAGTGGGCAGGTCAGCGGGGCGTGGCGCTGGCTAGCGCTTGTCCATCGACGACGGCTGTGGGCCGTGCACCCAACCCGTCTCCCTGATCAAGGGCGGCAGCAGCAGGCGGGAGCCGGCGCGGCTCAGGTGACCGGCGTCGCGATACAGCGGCACGCCGTCACGCGCGACGTCGCAGTCCTCGGCACGACAAAGCATCGGCTCGAAGCGCAGCACGGTGCCCGGCGCCATCGCGGCCGACATCGCCGTCACGAAGCGGTGTTCGGCGGCGCGGCGCTCGCGGTCTTCATCGGGCCGGATCCGGCAACCGGGCGTGGCGCCCAAGGTCCAGCGCCCGGCCTGCGCGCGCTCCAGGCAGGCGGCGATGTCGAACGGCGCCGACGGCGGCGGCGCAATGAACAGCACCCGCTTGCCCATCGCCTTCAACCGTCGCACCGTCGCTTGCAGGTCCTGCAGCGCGGCGTCCGCCATGGCGGTGGGATCGGTCACGCGTGCGCCATCGGCGGTGCGCTGCAAGGCGTATTTCGGCGCCTCCAGATATTGGGTCAACAAACTGGACAGCACCACGGTGTCGATCTCCGGATGCCGCGCCAGCCAGGTCAGCACAGAGGCATTGAAGGCCGCGCACTGCTCGATCCAGGGCGACGCGAAGCTGTGGCCCGGCCCCAGCTCCGGCCGCACCGGCGTGACGCCGGGGAACGGGCCGCAGGAGGACTTGGTCGCCTGCACCAGCCCGCGCGATCCCAGGGCCTCGTCCAGGCCCGGCACCAGGTGCATCGCATAGGAATCGCCCCAGATCAGCCAGCGCGGCGACGGGCCACTGCGGCAATCGGCGCGGCCCTGGAACGGCTCCTCCGCATCGCAGTTGGCGGACAGCCCATAGTTGGGACGCCGCAGCTCGACGAAATCCACCGCGCCGGATGAGGGTGTCCACAATCGCAGCAGACCGGCGCCCAGCGCGATCAGCACGGTGCCGCTCAGCAGCACGGCCCCGCCGCGTCGACCGGTGAGGGCCTGCTTGGCCGGGCGCTCGATCGCCACATGCAGCGCCGCGGCGAGCAGTGCCGCCAGCGCGACCGCGCCCAGGCGCCACAGCCACAGCGGCGAATCCGCCGAACGCACGCCGACCCAGGCGTTGTGCAGGATCGCCAGCAGCGGCCAGTGCACCAGATAGAGCGCATAGGACGCATCGCCGATCCGCACCAGCGGCGCGCTCCAGCGCGGCACGACGGCGTCGGTGCGCAGCAGCAGCGCCAGCGTTGCCAGATTGACCACGGCCGCAGCGGGCCCGGGATGCGCGGTACCGAACCACTGCGGGGCGATCGGCACCAGGATCAGCAGCGACCAGGCCGGCCAGGCCATCCAGCGCAACAGCCGCTGCGACGGCGGCGCGGACAACCGGTGCGCCCACAGCGCGCCGATGGAGCCCAGGCCCAGCTCCCACGCGCGGGTCGGCAGCAGGTAGAACGCCGCGCTCGCATCCTGCGATTGCCACAGCACCAGCCACACAACGCTCAGCAGCGTGATCGCCGACAGCACGATCCCGCGAGCGGACGCACGCGTCATCACCAGCAGCGCCGGCAGCAGCAGGTAGTACTGCTCCTCCAGCGCCAGCGACCAGAAGTGCAGCAGCGGCTTGAGCTCCGAAGCGCCCTGGAAGTAGCCGGTCTGCTGCCACAGCACCAGGTTGCTGGCGAAGCCGAGCGCGCCCCAGGTCTGGGTCACGAGGTCCAGTTGCTCGCTGCGATTGAGCGTCCATGGCGCGAGCAACAGCGTGGCGGCCAGCACCACGTAAGCCGCGGGTAACAGTCGTCGCGCGCGGCGCCCGTAGAACGCGGCGAACGAAAAGCGCCCGTGCCGCAGCGCCCGGTCGATCAGCCCGGTGATCAGGAAGCCGGAGACGACGAAGAAGATGTCCACGCCCAGGTAGCCGCCCGACGCCCCCGGCAGTTGCGCGTGATAGGCCAGCACCCAGAGCACCGCCAGCGCGCGCAGGATCTGGATGTCCGCCCGCAGCGGCGCCTCGGAGGTGTGGGGAGCGGGCGATGTCGCCAAGGCGTCAGACATGGAAGAAGGCAGCAATCGATCAAGGAGAAGCAGCGGGCACGCAGGCGTGCGGCAGGCAGGCAGGCAACTGGCCGCCATCAGGAGGCGGCATCCGGCAGCGGACCGGACACCTGCGCCGCTGTCGGACGGAGCCGGACGCCGCAGCGGGCGAATTGTCAGCCCTGCCGCCTGCGCGACAGAACGCGATCCTGCCTTGGGCCACACTGCCGCCCATGCTGGACACCTTGCCTCGCGCGCCGAAGCGACGTCGCCTCTATCTGATGCGGCATGGCGCGGTCACCTATTTCGACGGCGCCACCGGGCGTCCGGTGCTGCCCGAGCAGGTCGCCCTGAATGACGAAGGCGTGGCCCAGGCCCGCGCCGCCGGCGAGGCGTTTCGCGCGGCGGGCGTGCGCTTCGATCGCGTGATCGTCTCCGGCCTGCCGCGCACGGTGCAGACCGCAGACTGGGTGCTGCGCCATTCGGACCAGACAGCGCTCACGCCGCAGGTCTGGCCGGAATGGCAGGAAATCCGCGGCGGACGGCTCGGTGAGATTCCTGCGGCCGATCTGGCGCAGGCCTTCACCGGCTTGCAGCGCAGTCCGGTGGCCGAGTCGCAGCGCTTCCTGAACGGCGAAAGCATCGGTGAGCTGCTGGACCGCGTGCTGGGCGGCATCGCGCGACTGCGGGCCGATCCCGACTGGGATTGCGCCTTGCTGGTGCTGCATGGGGTGGTCAATGCGGCCTGGCTCTCGCATGCGGTCAGCGGCGGCCAGCGGCTGATGCTCGGCAGCTGGGTGCAGTCGCCGGCCTGCATCAATGTGCTGGATGTCGGCGAGGGCCCGGGCGACTGGCTGCTGCGTGCGGTCAACGTCGCGGTGATGCAGCCGCTGCACGGCCCGGAACGCTCGACCACCATGGAAGCGCTGTTCGCCCAATACCTTCGTTATCGGAGCCAGCGCGGCTGAGTGGCCGTGCCCATCCTCCGCCGTCATTCCGCCGTCATTCCGCCGTCAGGCCGCCTTCATTCCGCCTTCATTGATTCGCTCAACGGGGAGACCCACATGAACTTCGACTACAGCCCCAAAGTTGAACAGCTGCGCGCTCGCCTGCTGGCCTTCTTCGACGACCACATCTATCCGAACGAGCGCCGCTATCACGAGGAAATCGAGGCCAACCGGCGCGCCGGCAATCCCTGGATTCCCACCCGCGTGATCGAGGAGCTCAAGCCCAAGGCCCGCGCCGCCGGCTTGTGGAATCTGTTCCTGCCGCATTCGGAGCGGGCACCGGAAGGCCTGTCCAACCTGGAATACGCCCCGCTGGCGGAGATCATGGGCCGCGTCTACTGGGCCTCCGAAGTCTTCAACTGTTCCGCGCCCGACACCGGCAACATGGAAACGCTGGAGCGCTACGGCACCGAGGAACACAAGGACCGCTGGCTGGCGCCACTGCTGCGCGGCGAGATCCGCTCCGCCTTCCTGATGACCGAGCCGGAGGTGGCGTCCTCCGATGCCACCAACATCCAGTGCCGCATCGAGCGCGACGGCGACGACTACGTCATCAATGGCACCAAGTGGTGGTCTTCCGGCGCCGGCGACCCGCGCTGCGCGCTCTACATCGTCATGGGCAAGACCAATCCGGACGCCGGCCGCCATGAGCAGCAGTCGATGGTGCTGGTCCCGGCCAACACGCCTGGCGTGACGGTGAAGCGCCATCTGAGCGTCTTCGGCTACGACGACGCGCCCCATGGCCACATGGAGATCGAACTCAAGAATGTGCATGTGCCGGCGGAGAACATCCTGCTGGGCGAAGGCCGAGGCTTCGAAATCGCGCAAGGCCGGCTGGGGCCGGGACGAATCCACCACTGCATGCGCTCCATCGGCGCGGCCGAACGGGCGCTGGAGCTGATGTGCCAGCGCGCGATCGCCCGCACCGCCTTCGGCAAGACGCTGGCGCAGCAGACCGTCACGCAGGAGCGCATCGCCGAGGCCCGCTGCAGCATCGAACAGGCCCGCCTGCTCACGCTGAAGGCGGCCTACATGATGGACACGGTGGGCAACAAGGTCGCCAAGGCCGAGATCGCGATGATCAAGATCGTCGCGCCCAACATGGCGCTGAAGGTCATCGACTGGGCCATGCAGGTCCACGGCGGCATGGGCGTGTGCGACGACACGCCGCTGGCCTACATGTGGGCGGGCCAGCGCACGCTGCGCTTCGCCGATGGTCCGGATGAGGTGCATCGCAACTCGCTGGCCAAGCTGGAGCTGGCACGCCACCTCAAGCTGCCGGCCGGCTCGGTGGACATGCCGGTGACGCGCGGCAGTTGAGCGATTGAGCGGGCGGCCGGCCTGCGGCAGGCCGGGAGGCGCTGTCGCGGACCGGTCGCCGACACGGTCCCAAAGGGGGATGACGACCGCACACCACGTTGTGTCGCCGGAACAGGTCTCCCCCCTCCGGGGCGTATCGCGTACGGGGTCGGGCTGGCTAGGATCGGGCACCTTTTTTCCTGCGCCCGTCGTCGCCGATGAACCGATTCACCGAAGTCCGGACCTGGCCCCTGGTGGCCTTCGCGCTGCTCGTCGGCCTGCAGGCTGGCGTGCTCGCGACCGGATTCGGCACGCCGTCGGTGCGCGGCTGGATGGCGTGGCTGGGCGTTGCCGCGCTGGCGCTGACGGTGCTGCTCGCGTTGGGCGTGCTGTCCGCCCTGGCGCGTTCCCACGCCCGCGCCCGCCAGGCCCAGCGCACGCTGGAAGAGGCCATCGATGCCCTGCCCGCCAGCGTCGAGATCTTCGATGAACAAGACCGGCTGGTCGCCTTCAACCGCCGGCTGGTGGAGATCTATCCGCACATGGTGCGCGCGTTTCAGCGCAAATCCACCTTCGAAGAACTGGTGTCGGAATCGCTCGCGCGCGGCGGCATTCCGGAAGCGCGGGGGCGGGAGTCGGCCTGGCTGGAAGAACGCAAGCGCATGCGCGGCAAGCAGCCGGCGCCGCTGCTGCAGCGCGTGCATGACGACATGTGGCTGCGCATCTTCGAATCCCGCACGCCTTCGGGCGGCATCGTCGGTGTGCGGATGGAGGTCACCGACCTCATCCATGAACAACAGCGTCTGGCGGCCAGCCGTGCGCAGCTCAAGGCCACCATCGAAGCGGCGGGCAACGGCATCCTGACGCTGGATTCCGGCGGCCATGTGCTGGAGGCCAATCCGAGCTGCCAGCAGCTCTTCGGCTACAGCGCCACCGAGCTGCAGGGCGTGCACATCGGCATGCTGTTCGGCGTGCAGGGCGATCCCGTCGATCCGCAGACGATGCTCGGCCCGCCGCGCGAATTGACGGCGCGGCATCGCAGCGGCGAGATGCTGGCGCTGCAGGTGACGGTGGCGGAAGTCCGCACCGACACGATTCATCTGTATGTCTGCATCGTCAGCGACTTCACCGAGCGCAAGCGCCAGGAGGAGCGGCTCAAACGGGCCAATGAGCTGCTGGCCCGCCAATCCACCACCGACGGCCTGACCGGCGTCGGCAACCGCCGCCTGTTCGACCAGCTGCTGCAGCAGGAATGGCAGCGCGGCACCCGCACCGGGCAATCGCTGGCGCTGGTGATGGTCGACATCGATCATTTCAAGCAATACAACGACCGCTACGGACATGTCTCCGGCGACGACTGCCTGCGCCGTGTCGCCACCCTGTTGCGCAGCTGCGTGGGCCGGGGCGGTGAGTCCGTCTGCCGCTACGGCGGCGAGGAATTCGCCGTGGTGCTGGTGGATACCGATCTGGAAGGCGCGCAGGTCGTGGCGCAACGCTGCCTGGACAGCGTGCGCCTGGCCGCGATCGAACATGAAGGGTCGCCGGTCCGGCGATCGGTGAGCCTGTCGATCGGCGTGGCCGCCTGCGTGCCCAACGCCAGCCAGGATCCGCACAAGCTGATCGAAGTGGCCGATGCGGCGCTCTATCAGGCCAAGGCGGCCGGACGGGCGCGGCTGATCTGTCAGCACATTGCTTGAGCGCATGGCTGGATCAGCCGGCGGGAGCGCGATGACGGACGGCGGACGCACGTCTTGCCTTGCGAAGCCGGTGCGGGCTGAACGTCTCGCTTGAACAGATCTCTGGCGGTTCGCTTGAGCAGGACGCTCCAGCGGGACGTTGAAGGAGTCCGAAGGCTCTCGCCCTGCGCCTCGGCGAAGGCCCTCCGGCGCCTCACGCTGCGCCAAGCGTCACGAGCGCTTCGAGCGGGACCGCGCGAGAATCGCGAGATGAACACCGCCTTCCCGGCCCTGGACGCCATCCCATTCCTGAAGCAACAGATCCGCACCGTGCCCGACTGGCCGGAGCCGGGTGTGCAGTTCCGGGACATCACGCCGTTGCTGTCGAATCCGCGCGCCTTCCGCGTGTTGATCGACCAGTTCGTGCATCGCTATTTCGATGCGCGGCCGGATGCAATCGCGGGTCTGGATGCGCGGGGGTTCATCATCGGGTCGGTGCTGGCGTATGAGTTGAACGTCGGTTTCGTGCCGATCCGCAAGAAGGGCAAGCTGCCGTTCACGACGGTGCAGGAGACCTACGAGCTGGAATACGGCAGCGCCACGGTCGAGATGCACACCGATGCGGTGAAGGCCGGCGACCGGGTCCTGCTGATCGATGACCTGATCGCCACGGGCGGCACCATGATGGCCGGCAAGCGCCTGCTGGAGCGCCTGGGCGCCACCGTGATCGAGGGTGCCGCCATCGTCGACCTGCCCGAACTCGGCGGCTCAGCGAAGCTGCGCGAGGCGGGGTTGAAGGTGTTTTCGTTGGTGGACTTCGAGGGGCTGTGAGCCACAGACCTCGACGGGCGACGTCGGCCACGGAAGTTGCTGCGACCGCACGGACGCTGCGGAGATGTGGCCGGCCGGATGGCCGCCTCACTTCCCGATACAGAACCGGCTGAAGATCTCCCCCAGCAGATCGTCCGCGCTGAATGCGCCGGTGATCTCGCCCAGCGCCTCGTGCGCCATGCGCAGCTCTTCCGCCATCAGGTCGAGCGCCGCCGGCGTGGCTGCAGCCTGTTGAAGCGCCAGATCCACATGCTCGCGGGTCCGGCGCAGCGCCTGGACATGCCGCTCACGCGCGATGAACAAGCCCTCCGGCACCGCATGCCAGCCCACCTGCTGCAGCAGCCGCTGGCGCAGCGCATCCAGGCCCGCGCCGGTCTTGGCGGAGAGCGTCAACGCGCCGTCCGGCAGCGTTGGGGCGCCGGACCGTCCAGGCGCATCGGCCTTGTTGAAGATCTGCAGGACACGCGCGGGATCGACATCGACCAGCCGGGCGCGGATGTCGGCATCCTCAGACTCGTAATCGGGCTGACCGATGCGGGTGAGGTCGTGCAGGAACAGCACGACATCCGCATCCGCGATGGCATCCCAGCTGCGCGCGACGCCGATGCGCTCCACCTCGTCCTGGGTGTCGCGCAGCCCGGCGGTGTCGCTGATGTGCAGCGGCACGCCTTCGATCTGGATGGTCTGGCTCAGCTTGTCTCGGGTCGTGCCCGGAATGGCGGTGACGATCGCCAGCTCGGCGCCGGCGAGCGCATTGAGCAAGGAGCTTTTGCCGACGTTCGGCTGGCCGGCCAGCACCACCTTGATGCCCTCTCGCAGGATGGCGCCTTGACGGCTGCGTTCCAGCAGGGCGTCCAGGCGCGCCATCAGGCGGCGCAGCTTGCCGAGCGCATCGGCGGCTTGGAGGAAATCGATCTCTTCTTCCGGGAAGTCCAGCGTGGCTTCCACCAGCATGCGCAGCTGGATCAGCGCATCGCGCAGCTCACCGACTTCGCCACTGAGCGCTCCCGCCAGCGCACGGCCCGCGCTGCGCGCGGCGGCTTCGGTGCTGGCATCGATGAGATCGGCCACCGCCTCGGCCTGCGCCAGGTCCAGCTTGCCGTTGAGGAAGGCGCGACGCGTGAACTCGCCCGGCTCGGCCAGCCGCAGACGCAGCGCGGGGTCCGCCTCCAGGCAGCGCGCCAGCAGCAGCTGCAGCACGACCGGCCCACCGTGGGCCTGCAGCTCGAGCACATGCTCGCCGGTGTAGGAATGAGGCGCGGGAAAGAGGAGCGCCAAGCCGCGATCGATGGCCTCGCCGGCTGCGCTGCGGAAGGGCAGGTAGGTGGCCTCGCGCGGTTTCAGCGTGCGACCGCAGATGGCCGCGATCAGCGGTGTCAGGTCTTGCGGCGACGACACCCGCACGATGCCCACGGCTCCGCGCCCGGGGGCGGTGGCAATGGCGGCGATGGGATCCTGATGACGAGACAGCATCCGAGGATTGTCTCGCAGCCGCGTTGAGATCCGCGATGGCCGCCGGATGGCGAGAGATCGATGCGCGCCGCTTCGACACGATCGATGGGGTCGAGCCATCGATCCATCGATCCATCGCCAGCCAGCTCAAAAGTTGGCGCGGGGCAGGCGCGGCGACAGCTCGCATGCGCCGTCGCCGGGAGCCTCCGGTTCCCGGTGCTTGCGCATCGGAAAGCGATCCCCGCATGGACGGATTAAGCGCCGTCACGCAGACGAAAAAAAGCCCCCGGCATGCGGGGGCTCGTGCGTCGTGTGAAGAATCACCGGGACCCTGGCGATCGCATCGCGGCGGGTCCGGGTCGGATTACTTCGTCACGCCGATCTGGCGGTTGATCATCCATTGCTGGGCGATCGACAGGATGTTGTTCACCAGCCAGTACAGCACCAGGCCGGACGGGAAGAAGAAGAACATCACGCTGAAGGCCAGCGGCATGAACCACATCATCTTGGCCTGGACCGGATCGGCCGGCTGCGGATTCAGCCAGACCTGCAGCAGGCTGGAGGCCGTCATCAGCAGCGGCAGCGGGCCGATCGGCGCGCTCAGGATGTGGCCGAACAGGCTGTCGGGCTTGGACAGGTCATGGATCCACAGGACCCACGGCGCGCCGCGCATTTCCACGCTCGACAGCAGCACCCAGTACAGCGCGATGAAGAACGGCATCTGCAGGAAGATCGGCAGGCAGCTGCCCAGCGGATTGATCTTCTCTTCCTTGTAGATGCGCATCATCTCCTGCTGCATCTGCTGCGGCTTGTCCTTGAAGCGCTCGCGCATCTGCTGGATGCGCGGATTGACCGCCTTCATCTTGGCCATGCTGCGGTAGGCGCTGGCATTCAAGCCGTAGAACGCGACCTTCAGCAGGACCACCAGCATGATGATCGCCCAGCCCCAATTGCCCAGCAGCGAGTGCAGCAGGTCCAGCAGCCAGAACAGTGGCTTAGACAGCACCTTGAAGATGCCGTAGTCCTTCACCAGTTCCAGGCCCGGGGCCAGCACTTCGAGCTTCTTCTCTTCCTGCGGGCCGACATAAAGCTGGTTGTCCAGCTTGGCCGAGGCGCCCGGCGCGACGGTGGCGAAGTTCATCACCATGCCGGCCGAGTACAGGTTCTCGTTGAGCGGCTTGACGTTGAATTCGCGCGGGCCCGCTTCGGTGCGCAGCCAGGCGCTCACGAAGTAATGCTGGACCATCGCCACCCAGCCGTCATCGGCCAGCTTCTCGTACTCGGCCTTGCCCTTCTTCAGGTCATCGAAGGCCAGCTTGTGGTACTTGGCCTTGTCCGTGTAGAGCGCCGGACCGGAGAACGACGCCGGCGCGAACGACGGGCCGGTGTGGTCGATGTGACCATCGCGCACCAGTTGCAGATACAGCTGCGGCGTGACCGCTGCGGTGCCGGTGTTGGTGACCTCGTGCTGCACGCCGATGGCGTAATCGCCGCGCTTGAAGGTGTAGGTCTTGGCCAGCTTGACGCCGCCTTGCTCGCCTTCGAGTCGCACGGTCAGCGTCTGGGCGTCGCCCGTGAGCTCGCGCGGGCCTTCGACCATCGTCAGCACGGTCTGATCGCTGGGCGCGCCGGCCACGTTCAACAGGCCGGAGCGGGCGCTGTATTGACGGATCGGATCGAGCACCACGACATGGCCGCTCGGGTTGGTGTCGTCGGCATGCTTGAGCAGCTCCACGCGCATCAGGCTGCCGCCGCGGGTGTCGATGGTCGCCTTGACGACGTCGGTGGTGATGGTCACCAGCTGGCTCTGCACCGGGGCGGGCGCGGAGGCCGCGTCTGCGGCGGCGGTGGCCGTCGCGGCACCCGGCACGGGCAGCGCGGACGCCGGGCCCGATGCGGCCGAGGCCGGGCTGGCGGCGGTCTTCGCCGGCACGGGGTGGAACAGCGACGCGTGGCCGTTGTGCCGTTGCCAGCCGTCCCACAGCAGGAACAGCGACATGGTGAACACCACCCACAAGATGGTGCGCCGTATATCAGTCATGGGGAAGCTTTTGATTTGGCGGTTGAGGTGGCCCGACCCGGCCGGCATCCGGTGAGACGGGTGAACAGGCGGGGCGGATTGTCGGGCACAGGATCATGCCCGCCCAGGCAGAACGGATTGCAGCGCAGGATGCGTGCGGCTGCCAGATAGGTGCCGGTGGCCGCGCCGTGCTGGCGCAGCGCCTGCATCGCGTAGTTCGAGCAGGTCGGACTGTAGCGACAGCCCGCCTGCAGCCAGGCGCTGAACAGCAACTGATAGCCGCGCACCAATCCCATCAGCAGCCGGGTGGCCAGGCGAGGGCGGTCGGCGGGCATCGTGGCCTCAGCCAGCCGCGGCTGGCGCACGCGCCAGCTTGCGGGTCAGTTGCAGCAACTCGGCGCGCGCAGCCGCGCGCAGCGCATCCGACGAGGCGCTGGGGAATTGCTTGCGATCGAAGGGCATGCGCAGTCGCACCACCCAGAGCCCGGGCGGCAGGTCCGGCAAGTCACCGAACACCGCACGAATCTGGCGCTTGAGCAGGCCGCGCGTCACCGCACGCTTGGCATGACGCTTGGGCACGACGTAGCCGAGCCAGGCGCCGGTCGGCGCTGGCGGCGAGACATCCCCCTGCAACGTCGACGGCGTCGCGCCCACGCGCGAGCGCCCCGCATCGGGCGAAGCGATCGCCGATTCGGAGGGCTGCGACGGGGTCACGGCGGCAGCGGCATCCACCATGGACAACGCCGCGGTCGAAGCCGCGGCGTCGGTGGATTCGCGCAGGTCATCCACAAGCTGGGGATGAGGCGAGGCGTCACCTGTGGACAAGTCGGCCTTCACGGAAGGAGGGCGACGTTTCGGCAGCGAAGGTCTGGCGACCACATGGTGCACCGCAAAATGCGCGCTTCTTGCGCGGCTGGGGGTGCCCAGCACACGCTCGAAATCGGCCGATCGCACGATGCGGCCGATCACGATGCTTGCGGAAGTCAGATCGTCAGGAGGACGCTCAGACGGCCAGGCGCTTGCGGCCCTTGGCGCGACGAGCAGCGATGACGGCGCGGCCGCCACGGCTCTTCATGCGAACCAGGAAGCCGTGGGTACGGGCGCGACGAGTCTTGGAGCCTTGGTAAGTGCGTTTCATGGTGAACCTCTTTCGGAACTGTCGAATGCCGACGACGGCATTGCTGATGACATCGGGGTGACGTCTGGATCGCCCCCTTCATCGGTGTCCGATCACCGCTTCAGCACCAGCCTATCGAAGTCATCGACATGAAGTCGACAACCGATGAAAGCCAGCCTGCATGTGGGAGGGCACGAGGAGGGTGCGCGACTCTTGGAAGCGAATCGGAGACCCACGCATTGACGTCCGGGCGTCCGGAAAACCCGCGATTACAGCAAAGATTCGCTGACCGGTCAATGCAAGTCCAGTCGGCGCGGGGGATTACCTGGGCTTGACCGGGCCAAAAAATCTGTGGATAACCTTGGTCCAGCGGCCTCGGGTCAGTACAATCTGGCCGCTCGAAGAATAAGTTTTCCACAATGAGCCCAGACTTGTCAGGGGCGGCCCTATGGCAGCGCGGCTGCGAACGCCTGGCCGCCGAACTGCCTGAACAGCAATTCAATACCTGGATCCGCCCGCTGCCTGCAGCGGAAGTGGTCCACATGCAAGAGAAGAACGGCGAAGACGCCGTCCTGGTGTCGCTGCGCGTGCCCAACCGCTTCAAGCTGGACTGGATCCGCAGCCAATACGCCAGCCGCATCGAAACCATCCTGAGCGAACTCGCTGGCAAGCCGGCCCGCCTGGAACTGGCCTTGGCGCCGCGTGAACCGATCGTTCCCCTGCCGCGCAACAGCGCGCCGGCCATGGGCATGGGCCAGGTGCTGCAACAGCACGGCCTGCGTGCCGGCGCCGGTGCGGTGCCGGCTGGCGAGCCGCCCGTCTCTGCGGCGTCCCGGGCGCGGCCCGCTGCGGCGCCTGCGCCGATGAATCCGCCCAGCGCGGCCGGTCTGGTGGCCAGCATGGCGCCGATGGCCCCGCAGAACCTGCCGCCCAGCGCCACGCGTCACCGCATCAACACCAGCCTGACCTTCGACACGCTGGTGCCCGGTCGCGCCAATCAGATGGCGCGCACCGCCGCCTTGCACGTCGCCGGCGCGCCCGGCCAGATGTACAACCCGCTGTTCATTTACGGCGGCGTGGGCCTGGGCAAGACCCACCTGATCCATGCGGTCGGCAATGCGCTGCTGAAGGATCGTCCGGATGCGCGCGTGCTGTACCTGCATGCGGAGCAGTTCATCTCGGACGTGGTCAAGAACTACCAGCGCAAGACCTTCGACGAGCTCAAGGCCAAGTACCACTCGCTGGACCTGCTGCTGATCGATGACGTCCAGTTCTTCGCCGGCAAGGACCGCACGCAGGAAGAGTTCTTCAACGCCTTCGAGGCGCTACTGGCCAAGCGCGCCCACATCATCATGACCAGCGACACCTACCCCAAGGGGTTGGTGGACATCGACGAACGGCTCACCAGCCGCTTCGACGCCGGCCTCACGGTCGCGATCGAGCCGCCGGAGCTGGAAATGCGGGTCGCGATCCTGATCAAGAAGGCCGATGCCGAAGGCGCCCCGATGCCGGAGGACGTCGCCTTCTTCATCGCCAAGAATGTGCGGGCCAACGTTCGGGAGCTGGAAGGTGCCCTGCGCAAGGTGCTGGCTTACAGCCGTTTCTCGCACAAGGAAATCAACATCCAGCTGGCCCGGGAAGCGCTGAAGGATCTGCTGTCGATCCAGAACCGGCAGATCTCGGTGGAAAACATCCAGAAGACCGTGGCCGACTTCTACAAGATCAAGGTCGCGGACATGTATTCCAAGAAGCGCCCGGCCAGCATTGCCCGTCCGCGCCAGATCGCGATGTATCTGGCCAAGGAGCTGACCCAGAAAAGCCTGCCGGAGATCGGCGAGCTGTTCGGCGGCCGTGACCACACCACGGTGCTGCATGCGGTCCGCAAGATCGGCGGTGAGCGCCAGAAGAACACCGAACTGAACCAGCAGTTGCATGTGCTGGAGCAGACGCTGAAGGGATGACAAAAAATCACTCGGCCATCAGCGAAAATGCCCCGTTCGCCCGAACAGCCAACAGTGGAGAGAGGTTGACATGATCGTGTTGAAAGCCAGCCAGGACAAGGTGCTTGCCGCGCTGCAGGCAGTGTCCGGCATTGTGGAGCGGCGCCACACCCTGCCCATCCTGGCCAATGTGCTGATCCGCAAGCAGGGACCGCAGGTGGAGCTGACCACGAGCGATCTGGAAATCCAGGTCCGCACGACCGTCGAATTCGACGGCGACGCGGGCGACTTCTCGACCACCGTGGGCGCCCGCAAGCTGATCGACATCCTGCGTTCGATGCCGTCGGACCAGACCGTCAGCCTGACCTCCAACCAGAACAAGATGACGCTGCAGGGCGGCAAGAGCCGCTTCACGCTGCAGACGCTGCCGGCCGACGACTTCCCGCTGGTGCAGGAAGCCGCCGATTTCGGTCCCGCGTTCAGCGTGCCGCAGAAGACCTTGAAGGGCCTGATCAATCAGGTGCACTTCGCGATGGCGGTGCATGACATCCGCTATTACCTGAACGGCATCCTGTTCGTCGCCGAAGGCAAGACGCTGACGCTGGTCGCCACCGACGGCCACCGTCTGGGCCTGGCGCAGGCCGAGACCGACACCGAAATGCCGCGCCAGGAAGTGATCCTGCCGCGCAAGACGGTGCTGGAGCTGATGCGCCTGCTCAAGGACGGCGGCAAGGGCGAGGAAGACCAGGCCCCGATCGAGATGCGCTTTGCCGGCAACCAGGCCAAGTTCAGCTTCAGCGGCATGGAATTCGTGACCAAGCTGGTCGAGGGCAAGTTCCCCGACTACAACCGCGTCATTCCGAAGAACCACAAGTTCCACGTCATCCTGGGCCGTCAGCAACTGCTGGCCGCGCTGCAGCGTGCGGCGATCCTGACCAGCGAGAAGTTCAAGGCGGTGCGCCTGGCCTTCGATCCGGGTCTGCTGTCGATCGCCTCCAGCAATGCCGAGCAGGAAGAAGCCAAGGAAGAAATCGAGATCGACTACGGCGGCGACCAGATCGAGACCGGTTTCAATGTGACCTACCTGATGGATGTGCTGGCCAACATGAGCCAGGACATGGTCCGCATCGACCTGAACGACAGCTCGTCCAGTGCGCTGCTGAGCATTCCGGACCACGCCGGCTTCAAGTACGTGGTCATGCCGATGCGGATTTAAGGTTGTTGCGCACCGGCGGCTCCTCGCGGGGAGCGCCGGGTTGCGCATCCCGGGCCCCCGTCCGGCGGGGGTTCTAGCCAGATTGACAAACGGCCGCGTGGCGGCCTCGAGTACCCCCTGATGAGCGACACTCCGAATACCGAGAACACCCCCGTCCCCGCACCGCAAGGCGACGGCGCGGGCTACGGCGAGTCCAGCATCCAGATCCTGGAAGGCCTGGAGGCGGTCCGCAAGCGGCCCGGCATGTACATCGGTGACACGTCCGACGGCACCGGCCTGCATCACCTGGTTTTCGAGGTCGTCGACAACTCCATCGACGAGGCGCTGGCCGGCTATTGCGACGACATCGTCGTCACCATCCACACCGACAACTCGATCTCCGTCATCGACAACGGCCGCGGCATTCCGACCGGCGTCAAGATGGACGACAAGCATGAGCCGAAGCGCTCAGCCGCCGAGATCGCGCTGACCGAGCTGCATGCGGGCGGCAAGTTCAACCAGAACAGCTACAAGGTGTCGGGCGGTCTGCACGGCGTGGGCGTGTCCTGCGTGAATGCGCTGTCCAAGACGCTGCGCCTGACGGTGCGCCGCGAGGGCAAGGTCCATCAGATCGAGTTCAAGAAGGGCATCCCGCAGGACCGCCTGATCGAAGTGCGCGATGGCGCCGAGACCAGCCCGATGCGCGTGATCGGCGAGACCGACAAGCGCGGCACGGAAGTGCATTTCCTGCCCGACACCGAAATCTTCACCCAGAACAACGAGTTCCATTACGACATCCTGGCCAAGCGCCTGCGTGAGCTCTCGTTCCTGAACAACGGCGTGAAGATCCGTCTGGTCGATGAGCGCAACAACAAGGAAGACAACTTCGCCTATGCGGGCGGCGTGAAGGGCTTTGTCGAGTTCATCAACAAGGGCAAGACGACGCTGCATCCCAACATCTTCCACGCGCAGGGCGACAAGATGTCGGAGCAGGGCACCAACATCGGTGTCGAGGTCGCGATGCAGTGGAACGACGGTTTCAATGAAAACGTCCTCTGCTTCACCAACAACATTCCGCAGCGTGACGGTGGCACCCACCTGACCGGTCTGCGCGCCGCGATGACGCGGGTCATCAACAAGTACATCGAGGACAACGAGCTGGCGAAGAAGGCCAAGGTCGAGGTCGCCGGCGACGACATGCGCGAAGGCCTGGCCTGCGTGGTCAGCGTCAAGGTGCCAGAGCCGAAGTTCAGCTCGCAGACCAAGGACAAGCTGGTGTCCAGCGAGGTGCGGGCGCCGGTGGAAGACATCGTGTCGCGCCTGCTGACCGATTACCTGCTCGAGAACCCGCTGGATGCGAAGACCATCTGCGGCAAGATCCTGGACGCTGCCCGGGCGCGTGAGGCAGCCCGCAAGGCCCGCGAAATGACGCGCCGCAAGGGCGTGCTGGATGGCCTGGGGCTGCCCGGCAAGCTGGCGGACTGCCAGGAAAAGGATCCCGCCCTGTGCGAGATCTACATCGTGGAGGGTGACTCCGCCGGCGGCTCGGCCAAGCAAGGTCGGGACCGCAAGTTCCAGGCGATCCTGCCGCTGCGCGGCAAGATCCTGAACGTCGAGAAGGCGCGCTACGAGAAGCTGCTGACCAGCAATGAAATCATCACGCTGATCACGGCGCTGGGCACCGGCATCGGCCGCGGCGCCGGCAGCGATGACTTCAATCCGGACAAGCTGCGCTACCACCGCATCATCATCATGACCGACGCGGACGTGGACGGCGCCCACATCCGCACGCTGCTGCTGACCTTCTTCTATCGGCAGATGCCGGAGCTGGTCGAGCGCGGCCACATCTACATCGCGCAGCCGCCGCTGTACAAGGTCAAGGTCGGCAAGCAGGAGCAATACCTGAAGGACGGCCATGAGCTGGACGGCTTCCTGCTGAAGGTCGCGCTGAACGATGCCGAGCTGCACACCGCCGGCATCGGCACCGGCCCGGTGCTCAAGGGCGAAGACCTGGAAAGCAAGGCGCGCCAATATGTGGCGGCGCAGAACGTCATCGAGCGCCTGTCGGCCTGGATGGACGGCGAGGCGCTGCATCTGCTGGCGTCCGGTCTGGCCATCAACCTGGACACCAAGGACGCCGCCGAGATCGCCGCCACCGCGCTGCAAACGCAGCTGCATGACGCGACGGTCACCGCAGAGACCGATCCCCGCACGGACAAGCTGTTGCTGCGCATCTCGCGCCGTCATCACGGCAATGTGCGTTCAAGCATCATCACCGCCGATTTCGTGCACGGCGCGGATTACGAGGTGCTGGCCACTGCGGGCAAGACCTTCAAGGGCCTGGTGACTGAAGAGGCCGTGGTGCGCAAGGGTGAGGGCGACAAGGCCAAGGAATCGAAGGTCGGTGATTTCCGCGCCGCGATGGCCTGGCTGATGACGCAAGCCGAATCCAGCGTCGGCCGTCAGCGCTACAAGGGTCTGGGCGAGATGAACCCGGAACAGCTGTGGGAAACGACCATGGATCCGACCGTCCGCCGTCTGCTGCGCGTGCAGATCGAAGATGCGATCGAGGCGGATCGCGTGTTCACGATGCTGATGGGCGATGAGGTCGAGCCGCGGCGGGACTTCATTGAGCAGAATGCGTTGAGGGCGGCGAATATTGATGTGTGAGCGGTGATCTTGTGAGAGGACGGTTTTAGCCGGCAAGGTCACGAATTCGTCGGACGGATTTCCTGGATAACGCCGGACTTTCTAACCAATGATGCGTATAGCCCCTGATTCGTGAGGAGTCAGGGGCTGCTGTCTCCCGAGAACACGTTAGGCCCCGTGTTGATGTCCAGCCGATAGGCCGGGAAGGATTCGGATGCAGATCGAGCAGTTCGTGGAGATCACGCGCGATGTAATCAACAAGCCGGGGTTCAAGGGGTTTCAGCCGACGGTGTGCTTTCCCGAGCGCAAGAACATTCGAGCCCTCGCTGGCGTTCCGGATAGCGAAGACCATGAATTGATCGCTCTTCGCTGGGCCGAAGGGCTTGCAGGGCAAGGAGAGGAGTACCTTGTCGCCTTTAGGTGTTCAGCCACTGAGTTCAAGGTTGTTCGCTTCCACGAGGGAAGCGTAGAGCACCAAGTCCATGCGGCCGAGGCCTAACCCCTCCATCGAGCGGACATGCCCGGGCAAGCCGGGGCATGCCGCTCATGTCGAACGTTAGCCCGCATGGCATCCTCCACTCGCCTGCCCCTTCTTATCGCTGCTCTCGGTGCGACAGCTTTGCTCGCCACTGGGTTTAGCGATGGCCTCAACGCAGCGGGTCAGTACAAAACACTGTCTGCTGTTCGCGTCGGCTTCATCAGCGGTGTATGGCCCGCGTACTTCGTCGTGCTTTGGCTCGCATCCTGGGCGGCTGGTCGTGCCTTAAGAGTCTCAAAGGCCTGGCGGTGCACAGCAACATTGGTCTTGCTCTCAGCCTTGGCAGCACTGGCCACCCTGATCGCGCCCCTCCTGCCCTCCGCATCATTGGCGGCAGTCTGCAAGAGTGCGGCTCTTTGTCCTGATGCAGCCAATCCAATCTTGTGGGCCTGGTTGAACCTGGTAACCGGTCTGTCGCCTCTGCCTGCATTTGCTGGCGCTACCACTGTGGCTGGTACTGCAATGCTGTTGGCTCGCCAAGGACGAAATCATGCGGGCTAACCGGTCGCTCAAGCGGACCTCAACCGGCTGGCCGCTCAGCTTCAACGTTGAGCGGCACTGATATGAGCCAATCGATCACCCTGAATTTGCCGTATGACCTTGCCGAGTCCGAATGGGCCAAGGTCATGGCGGTCTACGAAACGATGGATGGCTGGATGCCAGGTCAGTCCGTGCCATGCTGGTTTGGCGCACTCGACAGTTCCATGTATCTGTCAGCGTCTGCGGAGCCAAGTGGCTTGCTGCTCGAAGGGAACGTCGATCCTCTGCTTTTTCGCGGCTGGGTCACAAAGCTCTGCGCGAAGCTAACGCTGGCGCTTCGGCGGGAGGTTTATGACGCAGAGGCATAGCGCCAGCGTGCCGCTCAACCCTTCGCCCCAGCGGACGGCTTCGCCATCCGCTGAGCTTGCACGTTGAGCGGCTTGGCGATGAAGTTTCGTGACTACTTCTTCACCTACTCATGGAGCGACCTCAGGCCGATCCATGAGTTACGCGATACGTGGGTGAAGACCTACCTTATGTTTGGGGTCGCTGGGTTGTTTCTTGTGAAGTCGGACAGCTTCACCAAGGCTTTCGTAGTTCCTGCGGCCTTTGGTTTCTACCCGGCCTTCTTGATCGGAGCTTGGTGGCAAGCCAAGCAACGCCCTGCCGCTTTGGTCGAGAACGAGCTGATGGTTAAGCGAGTCCGCTTCTTGTCCTGGATTGGCTCCTTCGTGGGCAGTTTGTTTCTCGCAAAGTTCTTCTTACATGTGTAGTCTCCGCCCAACCTTTCGCTGCAGCCGACCCACGCCAACTTCGCTTGCTTGGTCGGCTGAGCTTTCACGTTAGAAGGCAGTAGAACGATGCGCGCGGAAGACTCATACAAAGCATTCAGATCAGTCCTGAAGGAGCGCGGGCTGACGCAGAAGACGCTGACGCTCGACGACGCGATCGAACTGATGACATCCTTCTACAAGAATGAGCCGGCGGAGAACGCCGCGGAGAAGGACGGAGACGGGCTTGCCTTCTATTACGTGCATGTCCACCGCGGATCGTCGTCGCCATTTGAAGTCGGCATGATGCGACTCTTTAGGCGCAATGACATTCCGGAACCTGCGAATGGATCGAGGCTTCGGCTGTCGTTCAACTACCCCTGGTGGGAAACGGTTATAGCGTCGGGTCTCATCGAGCGCCTCAAGCCGGCAGCACCCGAAGGCAATCGGTTTTGCTGGTCACCGGATGGCGTTAACGAACTTTTGGCCCACATTCGTGAGCATGAAACCTTTCTCACCGCGCGCCAGATCCCCCATCGATCAGTGACTGTCAAGTACGAGCCTATCTGGGGAGTGTTTGCTTGAAATCTTGCGAACTTCCTACGCAGCGGCGGACGGCTTCGCCGTCCGCTGAGCCTGCACGTTAGGCGCCATACCGGCGGATGCCGTGGCGGCCTCGCCTTCAGCTACTCCCTTCCCGAACAGCACCCAAACGAGAGCACCAATTGGCCAGCAAATACACCTGCAAGTGCGGCCAAGTGGTCCGCACGAATCTGTACGAAGGCCACGGCCTTCACCTGCTGGTTCCCGAGGAACTCACAGACCAAGGTCCCGCCGAGCTGGCAGGTCCGCGATCTGAGTACGTTGATACCATCGTCGCGAAGTCAAAGGTGGTCGCCGAGTGTCCCAAGTGCGGCACCATGGCGTTCGTCGATTCGGCGTACAACATCAAGCTCTATGCGCCAGTCCGACCATAGTCGCTCAGTCGGCTTCTCCGTGACCCTGTCCCAGGTTTCCGTACCGTTCGGTAACAGAATGGACCGGCATGAAGAGGCTCTGGAAGGGGCCAGGAGTTCATGCCATGAGGAAGAGCAAGTTCACCGAGGAGCAGATGGCCTACGCGCTCAAGCAGGCTGAGCTGGGCATCAGCGTCGAAGAGGTTTGCCGCAAGATGGGCATTAGCAGCGCGACCTTCTACAAGTGGCGTCAGAAGTACGCCGGCGTGGGCCCATCGGAGCTGCGACGGATGCGTCAGCTCGAGGAAGAGAACCGCAAGCTCAAGCCAGATCGTCGCGGACCTGAGCCTGGACAAGGCCATGCTGCAGCACATCGTCGCAAAAAAAGCCTAGGGCCTTCGCGGCGGCGAGAGCTGGTGCCAGAGCTGATGCGCCTGTTTGGCTGCAGCCAGCGCAATGCCATGCGCGTGGCCAACGTGTCGCCGGGCAGCTTCTTCTACAAGCCGGTCAAGAAGGACGAGACCGCGCTGCGCATGCGCATCAAGGAGATCACCAGCACACGCGTGCACTACGGCTACCGCCGGGTGCACGTGCTCCTGCGCCGCGAAGGCCACCCCGACAACGTCAAGCGCGTGTACCGCCTCTATCGGGATGAAGGGCTGTCACTGCGGCTCAAGCGGCCGAAGAGGAACAAGGCCGCCCAGCTGCGGCAGCCCAAACAGCTAGCCCATGCCATCAACGAAATCTGGAGCATGGATTTTGTCGCCGACAACTTGTTCGACGGCCGCAAGTTGCGCATGCTCACCGTGGTTGACCTGTACACGCGCGAGTGCCTGGCGATCGACGTGGGCCAGAGCTTGAAGGGCGAAGACGTCGTGCGCGTCCTCAGTGGCATCGTCTTGCACCGCGGGCTGCCGCTGACCATCAAGACCGACAACGGCAGCGAGTTCATCTCCAAGGCCATGGACAAATGGGCCTACGAGCGGGGCGTCGAACTGGACTTCAGCCGACCAGGCAAGCCGACGGACAACGCCACAGTCGAGAGCTTCAACGGGCGCCTGCGCCAGGAGTGCCTGAACGAGCATTGGTTCTTGTCACTGGACGATGCGCGGGCCAAGATCGAGGCTTGGCGACGGGACTACAACGAGAACCGTCCCCACTCAGCGTTAGAGTGGTCCACGCCAGCCGAATTCGCCCGCCGCAGCCGCCTGCAGGCGGCCGCGGCGATGTCAGAGGAGCCGGAAAGTTCTACTTCCGAGCGGTACTGAAACGGGTACAGGGTCACAGGTCAAAGCGGTCGGCCTCGATCTCCTGGATGCGGATGATGCTGTTGAACACTGGCGTGGCCGCCAGCATGAATACGGAGAACACGGCGGTCAGCAGTGGCAAGCTGGCCACGTCGGCGACGTCCTGCGTGCCCCAGCGGTGCCCAGAGTGCGCAAGCAGCCGGCGCATGGCCCAGTTGCAGAAAAGCAATCCGAACAGGATCAGCAGACCGAACTGCATCAGCATCTTCGGCGCGTGGTTGAGCACGTAGTGGCCCGGCAAATCGCCGCCAGCGAGCATCCCGGCCTGTCACGACACCGACGGACTGAGCGCCCTCAACCTCGCCACCTCATCCACCGGCGTGGCGCCGAAGTACCGCTTGAACTCCCGGCTGAACTGCGACGGACTTTCGTACCCCACGCGCGTCGCCGCGACGCCGGCCTTCGCGCCTTCGTTCAGCATGATCAAGCGCGCCTTGTGCAGCTTGTAGCTCTTCACGTACTGCAGCGGCGACGTGTTGGTCACCGCCTTGAAGTTGTGATGGAAGGCGGACACGCTCATGTTCACCAGCCCCGCCAGCTGTTCGACGCTGAGCGGCTTGGCGTAGTTGGATTCGATGTGCTGCAGCGCCTTCGCCACCTGCGCGAAGTGCGTGTGCCGGTTGGCCAGCGCCTGCAGCGCCGCGCCGCTCTCGCCGCAGAGCACGTGATAGATGATCTCCTTGAGGATGAGCTTGCCCAGCACCTTCGCGTCGCGCGGGCGATGCATCGCGTCGAACAGCCGCTCGATTGCGCAGAGCACGTCCTCGGTGAACGCCGCGCTGTTGACGCCCGCGGCGTCCAGGCTCGCGGGGCGCTCAAGACGCTCATCCTCCAGCTCGATCAGCAGCTCCTGCAGCACCGCCGTGTCGATGTCGATCGACACGCCGACGAAAGGCTCCTTCTTGCTGGCGATCGTCTCGCACTCGAAAGGCAGGGGCACCGTCAGCAGCAGGTAGTTCTGCGCGTCGTAGCGGAAGGTCTTGCCGCCGACATGCCCCACCTTCGCCCCCTGCGCCACGATGACGATCGACGGCTCGTACAGCACCGGCGTGCGCGGGTGCGGCGTCTCAGAGTAGAGGATGCGCACGCCCGCCACCGGCGACGGCGTCGAGAAGGCCCCGGACTTGTAGCGGGTGGCCGTCTCGATGATCCGCCGCCGGATGCCGTCGTTGAGCGTGGTGGCCATGGGCAGGTCAGCGGGCGGCTTCGAGGATCCGGCGGCTGTCGTCCAGCCGCACGTCCTGGTGTTCGCCCAGCGCCGTGCCGCCGTGTTCCTCCAGCTTGGCGATCAGCGCCGGGATGGTGCTGCCGTCCAGGCCGTAGGCCGACAGGCGCGTGCCCACGCCCAACTGCTCGAAGAAGGCGCGCGTCGCCGCGATCGCGCCGTCGATGCGTTGCTCCTCGCTGCCGTCGCGCAGACCCCAGACGCGGTCCGCGTACTGCAGCAGCTTGGCGCGCTTCTGCTCCTTCTTGTAGGCGAGCACCGACGGCAGCACGACCGCCAACGTCTGCGCGTGATCCAGACCGTGCATCGCGGTCAGCTCGTGGCCGATCATGTGCGTTGCCCAATCCTGCGGAACACCGGCACCGATCAGGCCGTTCAGCGCCTGTGTCGCGCTCCACATGACGTTGGCGCGGACGTCGTAGTTCTCCGGCTCGGCCAGCGCACGCGGACCTTCCTCGATGAGCGTCAGCAGGATGCCTTCTGCGAAGCGGTCCTGGATGCGGCCTTCGGCCGGGTAGGTCAGGTACTGCTCGACCGTGTGGACGAATGCATCCACGACGCCGTTGGCCACCTGCCGCGCGGGCAGGCTGTAGGTGGTCACCGGATCGAGCACCGCGAACACCGGGTAGGTGTGCGCGGAGAAGAACGGCAGCTTGTCGCCCGTCGCCTGGCGGCTGATCACGGCGCCGTTGTTGGACTCGGAACCGGTGGCGGGCAGCGTCAGCACGACGCCCATCTTCACGGCGGCCTTGACCTTGGCGCCGCGCGTCAGCAGGATCTCCCACGGGTCCTCGGCGGCGTCGTACCGCGCCGCTGCGGCGATGAACTTGGTGCCGTCCGCGACTGAGCCGCCCCCGACCGCCAGCAGGAAGTCGACCTGCTCGGCCTTGACGACCTCGACGGCCTTCATCAGCGTTTCAAACGTCGGGTTCGGCTCGATGCCGCCGAACTCGAACACCGTGCGCCCGGTCAGCGCGGCGCGGACCTGGTCCAGCACGCCGTTCTTCTTGATGCTGCCGCCGCCGTAGGTGATCAGGATGCGGGCGTCCGCAGGGATCTCCCGTCCGAGCTCGGCGATCTGGCCTTTGCCGAAGAGGATCTTGGTGGGGGTGTTGAGGGTGAAGTTGTTCATGGCTGTCGGCTCCGGAAGGGGTGAACGAGGATGCGCGTCGATGGCCTGAATTGTTCGCCGCCGGCCGCATCCAGGCAACGCACGAAGCTGCCGGAGTTTTGCCCAATCCTGTTTGGAGAGCGATGAATGGGCAATTGATCGCAGGCTCGCGGCCTCGGGACGTCCCCCTGTCCTGGGCGCGTTCGTTGCCCTCGGGAGGCATGAGCCCATCCTCAGCAGACACGACACGCCTCGACGGCCAGGCCGCAGGCACCGCGACGGCCGCGGCCCCGGCGGCCACGCCCTCCACGGCCATGACGCCGTCCTGGTCAGGCCGATCGCTCAAGACTTGGTGGGCGCTGCTGAAAGACTCGATGTCGGCCTGGATCGACGACTATGCGCCCAGCATGGGCGCGGCGCTGTCGTACTACACGGTGTTCTCGCTGGGACCGCTGCTGGTGATCGTCATCTCGATCGCCGGACTGGTCTTCGGCGAGGACGCCGTGCGCGGCGAGCTTTTCGGCCAGATCGAGGGCGTGATGGGGCCCGAGGCGGCCAAGGGCATCCAGGAGGTGCTGAGCAACGTCAGCAAGCCCAGCACCGGCATCCTGGGCACCGTGCTGGGCGTCGGCGTGCTGCTGATCGGCGCGACCACCGTTTTCGGCGAACTGCAGGACGCCCTCGACCGCATCTGGCGGGCGCCGGTGCGCCAACGGACCAGCGGCCTCTGGACACTGGTGCGCGCGCGCCTGCTCAGCTTCGGGATGATCGTCGGCGTGGCCTTCCTGCTGCTGGTGTCGCTGGTGACCGGCGCGGTGGTGGCGGCGCTCGGCAAGTGGTGGGGCGGCTGGTTCGGCGGCTGGGAATGGTTGCTGCAAAGCCTCAACGCCGTGGTCGGGTTCGCCATGACCACGGCCGTCTTCGGGCTGATCTACAAGGTGCTGCCGCGCGTCAAAGTGGCCTGGGCGGACGTCTGGGTCGGAGCGGCGGTCACGGCCACGATGTTCACCATCGGACGCATCCTGATCAGCCTCTACATCGGCAAGACCGGCGTGGCGAGCGGCTTCGGCGCGGCCGGTTCGGTGGCTGTCGTGTTCGTCTGGGTGTACTACTCGGCCCAGGTCTTTCTGGTCGGCGCCGAATTCACGTGGCTCTATGCGCAGCGCCTGGGCTCGCGACGCGGCGGACCGACGCAGGATCGCATCGCGCCGGGTCGGTCGGCGCCCTCAACATCTGGATCGCCGCGTTGACTGGCTTCAACGCATTGACCTGCTCAGGCGGCGAGGGGCGCCAGATGACAGCCCGCCGAATCGCCGTCTTCAAACTACCGATTAAATTCTTGCCACCGATCAGCCGCGCATCAAGCGTGAATCGAAGACCCATAGGTTGGCGCGACCTATGGGTCTTTTTCTATGGTTCGCTCAGCCTTGTTGCGCCCGACAAGAGTGGCCGGCACCTCACCTTCTGCACCGCAGCGCGATGCACGCTCGGCCGATGAGTTCTAAAGCAGGACGATTCAGCTACGAGCGAACGTGAGAAGTTGTTGGTATTCGCCTTGGTCCGCCGCCCTCAGAGCGGCCAGGTAGCGAGCTCGCACGTCGTTAGCGGCGACCAGATCGCCGCTGCTTCCCCAGGAGAAAGCCGGTTGACCCAGGCTACGCAGCAACGCATCAGCCATCATGCGCGAGTGCCGGCCGTTGCCATTGGGGAAGGGGTGAATCCAAACCAGGTCGCGGTGAAAACGCGCTGCGATTTCGTCGGGCGGGAAAGTGGCGTTGTCGACCCACCAACGGGCGTTCCCAAACAGGCCGTTGAGCCGGACCGCCACTTGCGTCCAATCGCACCCAATATTCTTGTCTGACTTGCGAAACGTGCCCGCCCATGACCAAGTCAGATCGAACATTTTGGCGTGCAGCATCCTGCAGAAGCGTTCGCTGAGCACGTCGGGTGCGCGTGCCCGCTTCAGCCAGCGTACGGCACGCAGGATGTTCTCCTGCTCCCAGTCATTCAGGTCGCCCTTGGTCGTCAGGTGCTCGGGGATGAGCCCGGCCTTCTCATCCGGGTCCAACGGGGTCTGGCCATCCTGTTCGTCAAGGTCTATCGCCATAGGTCCGACCAGCGGCCGCGCAGCAGCTCTGCCGTCCTGCGTTCCACCTGCTTGCGCAGTCTCTCAGCGCCCGGACGTTGGTCTTCGAGCCCCATGGTGTGGGCCACGCCTGCGACTTCCTCCATGGCGATGGCGCGGGCGCGGTCCTCGACCACCGTCGTGAGCGGGCGCCGGGGAACGAGGGCGTAGACCAGTTCGCAGTCCAGTCCGTCGGCGAGCTTGCGCAACTGTCCGAGGGTGATGCGGTCATCCGCTTCGGATTGTTCGGACTTGTGCAGTGTTGACCCGGAGATTCCGAGCCGCTGAGCCTGCTGGCGTTCCGTACGCCCCAAGGCTTCACGGATGAGCTTCAACCATCCCCGTGAGGGAGCCTGGCGCGTCACCAAGTCGGCGTAATTGGACAGGGATGCCTGCAGTTGCTCGAGGCGGAGATGATTCAGTTCGGGCGACATTGCTTGCTTATAGGCTGACCCCATTCGCCTAGATGCTAGCCTATAGGCTGTCAACTCGCAAGTAATAGCTCTCTTATAGGGAAGCATAAGATGGTTCTTTGCGTCCTAATAATGAAGCAAGATATCCGCTGCTGCTGCATCAGGAGGAAGCAAGAGCCGAGAGTCTCATTTCTTGCGGAGCTAGTGTTGCGCGTTCAACCGCGCAAGCTCATTCGCCAAGCAGCAATTCCGCATCGATGAGCGAAGCCAGCCTCGCGGAGATCAACAACCTTCGCCTCAGCCAGCAGTGGCAGGGCGCCGCGCCGAAGTCACTGTGGCGTCGTCTGCGACGCATGGCCGGACCGTCGCGGTCATCCCCAACGCCTGTTCCGCCGCAAGAACCAGCCGCGTGACCTTTGTCCAATGCGCTTCCCGCACCAGCTCCATAGACTGCACGCGACTGGCCGTTCGGCCCCCCTCGCGAATGACTGCCATGACGCGCCAAACCCCACGCATCGCCCCCGACAGGAACCCACTCGCAGCCCGCTCAGCCAAGGGTGTGGCGAATCACCTCAACGTCGCTTGGGGCGCGTCTGAACATTGGCGCGTCGATGGCCAGTGACCACCTTCGCACCGCTTCAACGCTGTTGGCAGCGTTGGCGGGCTGCGCTGCGTTCGCCAGCGCAGCACACGCCTCCGGCGGCCCGCTCGAACCGGCGAGCTGTCGTTTCCCAGCGTTCGTTGAGGAGACCGATCCTGCCGGACTCAACGTGCGTGCAGCGCCTTCAAGCACGTCCCCCGTGCTGGGAACACTTCCGCCCGTATGGGCCGACGGCTCGGGCTGGCAGGTGCGCATCCGCGTCACTGTCATCGCGGCTTCCAATGGCTGGTTCCGTATCCGGAATGCTGCGGACGACGAAACCTTGACCGGCCAACCCGCACGGCCTGTCTACGCCGGCGAAGGCTGGGTACATGGGCGAAAGCTGGTCGTGAAATCGCAAGCCATGGCGGGGCGAACGCGTCCTTCCGAGGACGCGCCGGCATCCGTCAAATTCAAGGATGAATCGACCTTCGACAGTGACGGTGCGATCGATGCCGGTCGCCCCGTGGACTGCCGAGGAGGCTGGGTGCTCATGGATTACGCAGAGGCGCGATTCCCTGCCGACCTGCGACCGCTTCTCCAGGTCTCGCCGTCCGCCCGCACCGGTCTGCCCAAGGGTCGCTTCCGTGCCTGGCTTGACCGGATGTGCGGCATCCAGGAAACCTCATGCGATGGACCGTCGTCACTCGACGCGCCCTGACGAAGCCGCCAGGCCGATCCACCCACGCTTCCTGTCCTCCATGGGCCGGATCTCATCGTTCCACTACGTGCTCGTCGATGGCTACTGATCACCGCCTCCGCCACCTCGTGCTGTTGCTGTTGACGACAACCGGCCTCACCCCACTGGCCAGTTGCGCAGGCACCGCCGAGAGCGCCCCCAAAGCCCCAAACGCCGTCGCCACCGAGCCCGCCACCCGCACCTGCGATTTCGGCGCGTTTGTCGCCGAGACCGATCCAGCCGGGCTGAATGTCCGCGCGGCGCCCAGCCCTACCGCCAAGGTGCTCGGCAAAATTCCGCCCACGTTCGTCTCACCCACGTTCAACAACTACGGCGTGCGTGTGGAGGTCGAGGTCATCGGCGCACGTCGCGGCTGGTTCCTGATCCGCAACGCCACCGACAACGACATGCTGACCGAGCGCCCCCCGCGCCCGATGTACGCCGGCGAAGGCTGGGTCAGCGGCAGCAAGCTGACGGTGAAGTCGCAGGCGGAAGTGGGCCGCGCTCAGCCGGACCTCCAGGCGCCCGTGGTGCTGCGCATCGGCGACAACGAGTCCTTCGACAGCGACCTCCTCGTCGAAGCCGGTCGCCTCACCGACTGCACCGGCAAATGGGCGCAGGTGGAGTTCGCCGACCAGCGCTTGCGCTCGATGGACCGGGGCTCGGTGAGGGTGGACGCGTCGGCCCGCGCCGGCCTGCCCGCCGGTCGATTCCGCGCCTGGGTGAACCGGATCTGCGCGGTCCAGGAGACCAGCTGCGACGGCCTCGGCGCAGACGGCGACGTCGCGCCGCGCTGATCAGGCGCTCCCGCCCGGATCCACATCACCGGGCATCTTTCGGCGATGGCATCGACGTGCGGCCACGGCCGCCTGCCTGATGGTCGCCAGGCGGCATCTCGAGGCCCCATCGCCTCGATGGGCTGGAACAAGTGGTGACAACTCCACCGTCATCGCGGGGCGCTGCACGCTGTCGAGTGTGGAATTCGTCACGCCCCGGTCATACCGTCGTCTGAGACTGCGCGACTCGCCCGAAGCCCGCCGCCAGGTGGTGCCGGCGCGGCGAGCCTGCCCTCCACTTCCAGCCCGACGCCATGACCACACGACGCAGTTTCCTGCGGGGGAGCGCCTCCGCCGGCTTCACGGCCGCCGCCTTCGGCGCGTTTCCGCCGTCCATCCAACGTGCGCTGGCCATTCCGGCCTACAACGCGACCGGCACCCTGATGGACGTGCAGCATGTGGTCATCCTCATGCAGGAGAACCGCGCGTTCGACCACTACTTCGGCACCCTGGCCGGCGTGCGCGGCTTCGGTGACCGCTTCCCGATTCCGCTGCCCGAGGGCCGCAATGTCTGGCAGCAACGCACCGCCGCCGGACAGGTGATCCTTCCGTTCCACCTGGACGGCAACGCCGGCAATGCCCAGCGCGCCAGCGGCACGCCGCATGACTGGAACGACAGTCAGATGGCCTGGGACCACGGTCGCATGGACCAATGGCCGCGCTACAAGAACCCGATCTCGATGGGCTACTTCAAGGAGGCCGAGATCCCGTTCCAGTTCGCGCTGGCCAATGCCTTCACCGTGTGCGACGCCTACCACTGCGCGATGCACACCGGCACTGACGCGAACCGCTCGTTCTTCCTGACCGGCACCAACGGCGCGATGCCCACCGGCACCGCTTTCGTCACCAACGAATGGGATGCGATCGACGGCGTCTCCAGTGGCGTGACCACCGGCTACACCTGGAAGACCTATGCGGAGCGGCTGGAAGAGGCCGGCGTGCGCTGGATCAGCTACCAGAACATGCCGGATGAATGGGGCGACAACATGCTCGGCGCGTTCCAGCAGTTCAAGCGCGCGAACCTGGCATCCGGCTATCCGGTGTCGAGTGGCGGCGCGCCCGGCTCGCCCTACACCAACACCGGACAGGCGCTGCCCTATCACGCCTACAACGAGGCCACCGACAACGCCCGCAACCCGCTCTACAAGGGCATCGCCAACACCCTGCCCGGCACCAAGCCGGAGGAGTACCTGGACACCTTCCGACGCGACATCCGCGAAGGCCGGCTGCCGCAGGTCTCGTGGCTGAATGCGCCCTCGATCTATTGCGAGCATCCCGGCCCGTCGAGCCCGGTGCAAGGCGCGTGGTTCCTGCAGGAAGTGCTGGATGCCCTGACCGCCGTGCCGGAGGTCTGGAGCAAGACCGTCCTGATCGTCAACTTCGACGAGAACGACGGCTACTTCGACCATGTGCCGTCGCCCTCCGCGCCCTCGCCGGATGGCAAGGGCGGTTATGCCGGCAAGACGACGCTGCCCGCCGACGCCCTGGCCGCCGAATACTTCACCCATCCGAAGCCGGTCGGCAGCAGCCGGCAGCCCAAGCCGGACGGCCGGGTCTATGGTCCCGGTCCCCGCGTGCCGATGTATGTGATCTCGCCCTGGAGCCGCGGTGGCTGGGTCAACTCCCAGGTGTTCGACCACACCTCGGTGCTGCGCTTCCTGGAAGCTCGTTTCGGCGTGGCGGAGCCCAACATCAGCCCGTACCGTCGCGCGGTTTGCGGTGACCTGACCAGCGCCTTCAATTTCGCGACGCCCAACAACGAGGTCCTGCCCACGCTGGCCGGACGCCGCGACCGATCCCAGGCCGACGCGCTGCGCAAGCAGCAAGAGCGCCTGCAGCAGATCGCCCCGCCGACGACGCCGCGCATGGCCGTTCAGGCGATCGGCACGCGGCCGTCGCGGCCGCTGCCCTATGAGCTGTCGACCACCTGCGAGGTGCAGCCCGGCGCCACCAGCGTGACCGCGACGCAAGTGGCGCTGACCTTCGGCAACACCGGCCTTCAGGCCGCGGTGTTTCATGTCTACGACCGCAACAACCTGAGCGCCGTCCCACGCCGCTACATGGTGGAGCCCGGCAAGTCACTGTCCGATGTCTGGATGCCGGCCAACGGCGGCGGCTACGACCTGTGGGTGCTCGGTCCCAACGGCTATCACCGCCACTTCACCGGCAGCGCCTGGCGCGCCGCCGCCGCCGGCCAGCCGCGACCCGATGTGCAGGTGCGCTGCGATGGCGCCACCGGCGAGCTGGTGCTTCGTTATGTCAACGCCGGCACCGCGCCCTGCACCGTGACCTTGCGCGCCAACGCCTATGCCGCCACCACGTCGACCCACTCCCTGGCGGCACGCGCCGAGCTGAGCGTGCGGGTGCCCGTGGCCGCCAACGGCTACTGGTACGACTTCAGCGTCACCGTCTCCGGCCATCCGGAATTCCTGCGGCGCTTCGCAGGACGGGTCGAGACCGGTCGCCCCACGGTCAGCGACCCGGCGCTGGGCCAGACCTCGGCCTGAGCGGCGCTCCACGCGCGCCGGCCCGCGCTGGCGCGTGTCGTCCCCATCGAGGATCCGCGCCGATCGTGCGCGGGTCTGCCGCGCTGGCCGCGAGGGTCGTGGTCAGCGCCATTGCATCTACACCTTCTTGAGGAGTTCCCCATGATTCGCCAACTCGCGGCTGCGGCCGCGCTTCTCTGCGGCGCGAGCCTCGCCTCGGCCACCGTGCTGACCTTCGATGACATCGTCGACGGCGGCGACTATGCGGCCATTCCGGCGTCCTACGGCGGGCTCGACTGGTCCGGCTCGGCCTGGGCCGCGCTGACGACCGAACAGGCGCCCTACACCGCCCATTCCGGCGCGGGCCGCGTGACGCTGGGCTGGGGCAGCACCGATGCCTCCAGCACGATCCGCTTCCAGACGCCCACCGTCTTCGAAGGCGCCTGGTTCGCCGGCTACAGCGACGCCACCGTGCGCTTCGACCTGTACCGCGACGGCACGTTGGTCGGACACTCCACCACGCTGGCGCTGTCGGACAGCCCGTCCTTCCTCGACGCGGGCTGGAAAGGCCTGATCGACACCGTCGTGGTCTCCAGCTCGCTGCACTCGTTCTATGTGATGGACGACTTCACCTACACCGCCGCCGTGGTGCCGGAGCCGGCGTCGATGGCGCTGATGCTCGTGGGCCTGGGCGCGGTGGGTGTGGCGGTGCGCCGCCGACGCGGCGAGAGCAAGACCTGACACCTCAACGGCGACGGTCTTCCCGCCACGCGGCGGGTGACGCACCCACCAGCTTCCGGAAGGTGCGGCCGAAGTGCACCGCGTCTGCGAAGCCGGTCGCGTGGGCGATGTCGGTGAGCGAGTCCGAGGAATTGAGCAACCGGTCCTTCGCCTGCGTCATCCTGGCGTTCAGTTGCCATTGATAGGGCGCCAGGCCCGTCGAGGCCTTGAAGGCGCGGCTGTAATGCGCCTGGGAGACGCCCGCCAGCGCCGCCAGTTCGGCGAGTTCCACTTTGGCGGGCAAGCGCGCCTCGAGCAGGCTGATCGCATCGCGCAATTGCCGGGCAGACAGCCGTCGTTCACTGCCCTTGGGCGCTTGCGGCGGATCGAACAACTTCGCAGCGATCGCGGCCGTCAGCGCATCGCCGTAGAGCTGCGCGGCCGGGTCGACATCGGGAATCGCGTCGGTGAGCAAGCGGATGAGCGTCCAGAGTCGCTCGTCGAAAAATCGCAATCGCGGAATCGCCGCCACCCGTGGCGCGCCGGCGATCTGGAGCCGTTCCGCGAGGCTCGCCGGATGAAAGCTCAGCACCGCGCAGTTCAGGAACCGGCAGTGGTCGGAATGGCCCCAGAGCGGCATCTCGGCCGGCGCGAGGTACAGGCCCTTCGGCCGGTAGCCATGCGGGTTGGGCATGGCTTGCGCGGTGCGGGCCTCCAGGTGGTGCCGACCCTGCTCATCCAGCAGCGCGCCCACCCGCGCGAAACCTTCATTGCGCAGCAGGCGGAAGGACACCCGGCCGGTGCACTGCGACTCGTGGCGATTCACCTCCACGCCATTCCAGGTGCGGCTGTATTCGATGCGAGTGGCGACGTTCTCAGGCAGCTGGATCATCAGAATCGATGGTGAAGGCCGAGGCTGATGAAGCTCAGCGGATCATCGGCCCCTGTCTCGCGCAAGAAGGCGCCGGGCCGAGCGTAGGCCATCACTGCCGTGGCCGACCAGCCCGGCGAGAACGCCCATGTCGTGCCCAGGGAGCCCACCGTCGCCACGAAGCGGGCCCGGCTGTCCCGACCCGTGCGGATCAATTGTCCATTCGGCGCGTAAACGCCATCGCCCGTGCTGTAGCGCCAGAAGAAGTCGACGCCGGCATTCATGCGCAGGTTCGGCCCGATCCGCATCGACAACGCCGGTTGGAGATTGAAGAAGTTCCGCGGACCGAGCGTGGCTTCGTCGCCGAAGTAGTTGCCTCGGGGATAGATCGGATTGAGCGTGCCCAAGCGCCCATCCTCCGGACGGCGGTCCCCCGTGGCCACGGCGACCAGCAGCGCGGCACGCGGTTGCCCGGCGCTGCCCGTCCAGGTGTAGCCGGTGTCCGTCGCCAACGACCAGGCCCGGATGCGCGCCGGCCCAAAGCGTCCGCCTTGGGCGATCGCTTCCCAATTCCAGTCCCAGGCCTCGCGCGCACCGAACAGCCGTGTGCCCAGGGACCAGCGACGCTCGCTCGCCGTGCCCTGCGCATAGCGTGCCGCGTCATCGCGGAAGTGCAGCGCATAGACATCCCAATCACTCACGACGCCGGTGCGGGTGGCATAAACGCCCTGCAGCCGCTGGGTGGGCGAGCGCCGGTCATCCCAGGCGCCCTGTCGATTCTGGCGCGGCGCCGCGCTGAAGCCATCCAGCCGCCAGGCACCCGCGGCGATGAATCCGCGCACCGCCTCGAAGCTCCGGCGCACGTTCGGTCCCTCGCGAACGTCGATGGCGCGTCCGGAGCCAAACTGCAGCTCCTGGATGCCGACCCGCCATCCCACCGTGCGCGCGGCCGTGGCGCTGCGCCATTCCAGGAACGCATTGCTCGGATCCAGGCGGTTCTCATCCACCGGCGATGGCCCGGCGGCACGACCTTGCGTCTCGGAGCTGGCCAGTTGCACAAAGGCGCGCCAGGTGTCGTCCCAACTCAGATCCACGAACGCCGAGGCCCGCGCCATCAGCACGCCATGCCGGTCTTGAGGGTCCAGCCCATAACGCGGGTGGCCGGTGTATTCATAGCGCAGCCGAAGATCGCCACCGACGCGCCAGCGCCAGCGATCAGCCATCGGCGGCGCTTCGGCACACGACGCCGTCGATGACCCGGCGGCGCAGCGGACACGCGGTGCCGCCGCGGCATCATCGAAACGCAGCGGGCTGAATTGAGCGCTGACGCTCCCTGCGCTCAGCATGAGCAGCCCGCCGATGGCCGTCGGCCACGCCGCTCCGCCAACTTGGCCAAGGAAAGCACGCACACGGCGCGCAATGATGGCCACGGGTCAGCGACGCAACAGCAGAGTGCTGGCGAAGCAGTAGCGCGCGATGCGCCAGGCCGCGTCTTCGGTGCGCTGCAGGATGAAGAGCTCGTGGTTCGCATCCTCCACCCGCTCGCCGCCCGGCTTCAGCTTCACGACGCCCGCCGACCGGGTGCGCGCAAAGGCCCAGCCGTCGGCGATCGGTCGGACCTCTTCCACTTGAATCGAAGTCTCGAACGAGAGTTGCTCGAACAGGTGGAGATACGCCGCGCGGATGCCGGGTGCGCCGACCACAGCGGCTCGATTCGGCGCCATGAAGACCGCATCGGCGGCGAAGGCCTGCATCACGGCCTCGAGGTCCGAGGTGTTCAACGCGGTCTCGTAGCGCTTGAGCAAGCGGGTGAGATCCGTCTGCACCGCGCGGCCGTCATGGCGGGCGGCCTCGTGGCTCTGCTGAGTCATCGATGGGTTTCCTGTTGCGGCCGGCGGCTCAGCGCGCGTCGGCATAGCCACCGAAGTGACGGATCGGGGACCAGGTGGGCAGGATCGCCGGCAGCACCGGCGACAGCGACTGATAGTCCTGCGCCCCGTACACCACGCGGCCATCCATGACGGTGAGCACCGAGCTGATGGTTTTGATCCGCGATTCCGCCACCTCGAAATAGTCCTGATCGAGCAGCGCGAAGTCCGCCAACTGACCGGGCGCGATCATGCCGAGCTCCGATTCCGCCTGCATGAACCAGGCGGCCTTGCGGGTGAACAGCGCCAGCGCCTCGGCGCGGGTGAGCCGGTTGTCCTTGGCCAGCACCTCGGTGCCGGCGATCGATCGGCCGGTGACCATCCAGCTCAGTCCCACCCACGGATTGAACGACGCGGCACGGAAGGCGTCGGTGGTCATCGCCAGCGGAATGCCGCTGTCCACGAGCTGGCGCAGTCGCGGGGTCTGCAGCGCTTTCTCCAGCCCATGGGTGGCGATGAAGCCATCGGCATGCAGCGCCATCTTGGTGTCGAGCGCAATGCCACCGCCGAGCGCCTTCACCCGCGCGATGTTCTCGGGGCTGATGGTTTCAGCATGCTCCAGGCTCCAGCGCAGGCCATCGATCGGCATCCGCGCATTCAGCGCTTCGAGCGCATCGAGGAACGGCGTGATGTTCTCGTCATAGCTGATGTGCAGACGGAACGGGATGCGACGCTGGATCAGCTTCGAGATGTCCCGGTCGACGAGCTCCTTCATCTTGGCAGGCGGAATGATGACGGCCGGGCGGTCGAAGTTCTCGTGGTCATGGACCTCGGCCGACAGCAGTTCGCCCGCGCCCTGGTAGACATGGCCATGGGCCAGTTGCGGATGCAGGTTGTGTCCCGGCGCGATCGGGGCGGTCCGGGTGATCGCGGTGAGTTGGGCATCGACCATGTTGAAGGACGGCCCTTCCCCGAACTGGATGTCCACGAACGGCATCCGGAGGTTGAGCCGGTTGTCTCGCATGACCGCCTGCACCGTCGGCAATGCCTTCGGATAGCCGCGGAAGCCCGTGCCCGCATCGACGATGCCGGTGATGCCCACGCGGTTGAGCGTGTGCACGGTCTGGATCAGCGAGCTGACTTCTTCCTCGAACGACAGCTGAGGCACCATGGCCTCGATGGCGATGAACTGGAAGGTGTTGCCATGGATCAGGCCGGTGTAGCGGCCTTGATCGTCCTTCTCCAGCACCGTCTCGGGCAGCAGCGGAAAGCGCGGCGTGCCGATGCCCAGCGCCTGCATCGCCTTCGTGTTGAGATAGGCGCGGTTGTAGGCGTACTGGATGATCAGCGGCCGATCCGGCGCGGCACGCTGCACCTCATCGAGCGTGGGAAAGCGCTTCTCTTCGAATTGATAGGGCGACCAGCCGCCGGTCACTTTCACCCAATGCCCTTCCGGCACGCGCCGGGCCTGCTCGCTGACCATCGCCAGAGCGCGGCGCAGCGTGGGCACGCCGTCCCAGCGCAGGGTGTAGTTGTAGCCGCCCTCATTCAGCACATGGGTGTGGGCATCGATCAGGCCGGGAATCAGGCGACGGCCGCGCGAATCGATGACGCGGGTGATGGCGCTCTTCAAGGCGAGGATGTCGCTGTCCGAGCCCACCGAATAGATGCGACCTTGCTTGACCGCCAGCGCCGTGGCGGCCGGCTGCGCCGGATTGCCGGTGTGGATCCGGGCGTTGAAGACGATGAGGTCGGCGCCCGAGGCCGCCGGCGTCACCGGCGTCGAATCGCCGGACTGGGCCCATGTGCCCGCACCGGCCAGGCAGGCCAGCAAGGTGATTCCGATCAGCTGCGTCCACTTCACAGTCAGTTCCCCTGGATGAGAGTCGAAGGAGCGCGCGATGGCGCTCCATGGCATCGAGACGCAACGTCAGACGTCGGCGTCCAACGCCTCGATGAACAAGGGGAAAATCTTGCCGACTCGCCGGCGGGGCGTCACTGACTGATCCTGCTCTGTGCAGGACGATTCGACCGTGGGGGGCAGCGGCGAGCGGGTCGCGACCGATCGCCGATCCATGCCTTGAGCCGATTCCCGCACGGGACGACTGCGCATCCCGCCGCGCGCTTACCCGTCGATGCGCTGTCGCACGCCCGATACCGCCGCACGCTCGACCGCCGCCACCAGTCGCGCGCTGTGCACGGCCTGCGCAAAGCCGGTCGTATGGAACGTCCCGCGCTGCAGGTCCCGGGCCAGGCTGTCATACAGCTCGCCCACATTGATCGCGGCGCCCGCCCAGAACGCAGCGGCAGTGGGTCCGACGCCGGTCGCCATCGGCGCGTCCGGCGCCTCCACGTCCACCGTGGCATGAAGGGTCAGGTCGCCCACCTGCACACCGGCCGCGTGATGTCCGGTGAGCGTCAAACGTCCCAGCGAGCCGCGCAGCTCCATCACGAATTGCGCATCCTCCGGCGCGACGCCGGCCAACACCTGAACCGACACCGAGGCGCCGGATGTCGTCTTCGCGATCAGATCGACATGGTCAGCGATCTCCCGCACCGACGTCTCCCCGGTGTCGACCAGCTCGATGGTGGGCCAGAGGCGCTCGGTGCGTGCGTCGACCTCGGTGATGGTGCCCAGCACCGCCTCCACGACATCCAGCACATGCGCCGTGGTGATGGTCAGGAAGCTGGCGCCGGAGGCCGCCTTGTTGAAGTAGTCGTAGACGCTCGGCGACTGCGGACCGAAGCCGAAGGTCGTCGCGCGCACGCTGGCCGACATCAGCCGACCCAACCGGCCGGACTGCACCAGCGCCACCGCGCGTCGCACCGACGGGTTGTGGCGCCCCTGCACTCCGATCGCGGTGTGCAGTCCGGTGGCCGCCTCGGCCAGCGCCTGGGTTTCGGCGAGATCCACGCCCAGCGGCGCCTCGCAATACACCGCCTTGCCGGCTTTCAGGGCGGCGCGCACGAGATCCGCATGTGCGGGCACCTTCACGGCCACCGTGACCAGGTCGATGTCCTCGGCCTCGATCAAGGCGTAGGGATCGGCGTACCAGCGCTCGGCACCAAAGGCTTCGGCCGCGGCCTTTGCGCTGGCTTCACGCCGCGTGGCGACCGCCGCGAGGGTCAAGCCTGGATGCGCCTGGATCGCCGGCACATGGGAGGCGCCCGCCCAACTGGCCTGGGTGTCGGCACCGATGAGGCCAACCCGAATTTGCTTTACTGTCATTCATGGACTCCGCATCGAACCGCCCGCCGCCAGACAGAGCGCGCGGAGTACAACGGTTCGATGAAGTGATCCTAGGAATCGGGCCCGCTGAGCGTCAGGCCCGGCTGCGTACATCAGTGTTCAACGACGATTGACAGTCGACGACCGGGGACGACGTCGGACCTGACGACGCAGCGATTCAACGTAAGCGTCCAGGCAACTCATGTTGATCCGCTGAGCGGCGCCTAGGATGCTCGTGTCCATCAACGACTGAACTGACCCTCAGAAGTTGGACAGCCAGTGACTATGCTTCGGCGACGATGTGCAACAGGGTTGAACATGGGATGACGGTCGCCGTTGCCGCGCTAGCCAATGTCGGCGCGCGCGCCTCGAGATTGCGCGGTTACTTCTACGAATCGGGAGAGAAGGGCAGGATTGATGAAGACAGTAGGGGCGAAGGCCACCTTCGCATTCGTAGTCGAAGAACGGCAAGCCGACGGCGTCGCGGTAGAAATTTGGGCGGGCAACCAGTGCCTGACGCCCAATGACCGATATCCGTTTTTGCCCGCCTTTCTCCCGAGGCTCGAAGCGAGCGAGGCGCGCCTACGTCGGCCGGATGCGCTGCTTCAACACGAAGCTGAGTTGTCCGAGCTTTCTATCCAAGCCGCGTTCGATCTGCTCTCAAGTCAGGAAGCGCCTGCGTTGCACGAGGCACTCCGCTGGCTTGACTGGGGGCCAACAACGGACGACGTCTTGTGTTTCCTCATTCCTTCAGAGGGAAGGCTGCATTTGACTTGGAAGCTGGCCAACGAGGCACGTCTTGGAACGGTGCCGGTGAGTGCAATATCGCTGGCGAACCTGGTGGCAGAAATGCGCGACGTCCTGGGGGCACGGCAGGCGGGTCCACAAAACTGACTCGCCTCCTGCTTGAAGCGGCGCGCTCGACCAGGCTAGGAGCCGGGAGCAAGCTCCCGGGTGTCTCAACCACTCGTCGGTAAAGGTCCTCGCTATTCATCGGGCGAATGTGGCGCCAAGGTCAGTTCGCGCGGCGCTGCAACAGTCGGGCGAGCCGAAGTCAACATGTGATGACCGCGCGCTGACGATTCAACGGGCTGCGAGCGGGACGGCCAGCCCCTCGCGCTTCTCCACCAGAAAGTCGATCAACGCGCGGATCTTGGGCGCCAGATGTTGCCGGGCTGGCGTGTAGAGATAAAAGCCCGCGTGCCGATGACGCCAGTCTTCGAGCACCTGAACCAGTTGACCCGAGGCCAGCGCGTCGCGCACCGCCAGGTCCACGATCTGGGTCAGTCCCAATCCCTGCAGCGCCGCGTGAATGCTGCTCTGGTCGTCGTTGGTCACCAGACTGCCGGCCACGGTCCGGGTCACCCGGATGTCCGGCTCGGCAGGATCGGTGAACTCCCAGTCGTGAATCGCGCCGGTGCCTGGGAACCGGTAGTTGATGCAGTTGTGCTGCGCGAGGTCGGCCGGCTTTCGCGGCACGCCGTGGCGCTTCAGATAGTCCGGTGAGGCCACCACGGCCATCGACAGCTCCGGGCTGATCGGCACCGCCACCATGTGCTCCGCCAGGCTCTGACCCAGCCGGATGCCGACATCACAGCCGTCGGCAATGATGTTGGACAGCGAATCCGCCATCACCAGCTCGATCGTCACCTGGGGATGGCGCAGGTGAAATTCCGTCAGGTGCGGCTCGATCAAGGCTCTCGCGGCCAGGCGCGAGGTGTTGATGCGCACGGTTCCGGAAGGGCGGTCGCGCAGGTCATCCAAGGTCTGGACGGCCTGCTGAATCTCACCCAACGCCGGACCCAGCGCATCGAACAGCCGCTGTCCGGCCTCGGTCAACGACATGTGCCGCGTGGTGCGATACATCAGCCGCACGCCCAGCGCCTGTTCCAGCGCCTTGAGGTTCTGGGACAGGGCGGCGCGGGTCACCCCCATCTCATCGGCGGCGCGCGTGAAGCTGCCATGGCGGGCAATGTGGGCAAACCAGGCCAACGACGGCAACAGCGACGGATTCATTTGGCGGACTGTAAATCCGCAGATCGACACGCGCCCAAAGCACGCCTCCCGCCAAGCAAGACGGCCTCGCTCACTCGCCGGAGCGGAAAGAATTCCGTAATTCGGCCGACGCGACACTGCGCCGTTTCATCGCCCAGCGCCCGCTGGCGCACCATCGAATCGGCCGTCGGACGCGGCCGGGCGTGCCGGCGACGGCCGGGCCGCCCTTCTAAGATGACACCATGAATCGGATCGCGATCGTCGAGGACCTGGAACGGATGGCCGAGCTGGTCCGGGAGGCCCTGCTCGCGGCGCACATCGCCGTCGATACCTTCAGCACGCTGGCGCAGGCCAGCGAAGCGGCGCAGCAGATGGACTTCGCGGTCTGGATCATCGACCGCGGCTTGCCCGATGGCGACGGCCTGGAACTGGTGCGCCGCCTGCGCGCCGCCGGAAAGACCACGCCCTGCCTGATGCTCACCGCGCGCGACGCGCTGCATGACCGCGTCGCCGGGCTCGATTCAGGCGCGGACGATTACCTGACCAAGCCGTTCTCGATGGAAGAGCTGGTCGCCCGCGTGCGCGCGCTGATGCGCCGCCCGGCCACGCTGCTTGAACGCAGCGCCTGCCATGACGATCTGCGGCTGGAGCTGGACTCGGGCCGGCTGCATTGCGGCACGGAATCGGTCTCGCTCGCGCCGACCGAGCTGCAGATCGTCGTGACGCTGCTGCGTGCCGCCGGCCAGCCCGTGCGCCGCGCCGCGCTGGAACTGGCCGCATGGGGGCTGAGCGAGGCGGTGACGCCGAATGCGCTGGATGTGGCGCTGCACCGCATCCGCCGCAAGCTGATGGCCATCGGGTCGCGGCTGGCGATCGAGAACATCCGCAACTACGGGTTTGCCCTCCGTGAACATCCCCTCTCTTAGCCTGCAAGCCCGGCTGCGCCTGTTCTTCCTGCTCGGCATGGGCGCCAGCGCGCTGATCGTGGTGCTGGTGGTGGCCGTGGTCGGCGACCTCTATCGACGCGACCTGCTGGTCAAGAAGACCGACCTGTTCGCCGATGCCCTGGCGACCTACCTCCAGTTCAATGCGCAGGGCGAGCCGGTCGGCTTCGATCCGCAGGTCATCGAGCCCTGGATCCTGTCCAGCCTGGCCACCGAAATTCCCGTGCGCATCCTCGATGAACAGGGCCGGGTGCGCTACAGCAATGCCGACGCACGGCTGATGGACGCCGCGCCGCTCAGCCCGCTCGGGCAGGCCACCGACCGCAGCGGCGCCGCAGCGGGCGACTTCCTCCACCAGGGCGTCGCCATGCACCTGACCACGCGCGTGGTCGAGCATGCCGGCCATCGCTGGACCCTGCAGGCGGCGGCCAGTGACCGGCTGATCGGCCTGATGCGCGACACCTTCAGCGTGCCCGGCGTGCGGCGCGGCGTGCTGGCCATGTCGGCGGTGTTCCTGGTCGTCTTCCTGCTGTCCTTCCACTGGCTGCTGAAGCGCAGCCTGACGCCGCTGCATGCGGCCTCGCAGGCGGCGCAGCGCATCTCGCCCACGTCCTTGAGCGAGCGTCTGGATGCGGCGGCGCAGCCGGCCGAGATCCGGCCGCTGGTCAATGCCTTCAATCAGGCGCTGGACCGATTGCAGCAGGGCTTCGAAGCGCAGCAGCAGTTTCTGGCGCATGCCGCGCATGAGCTGAAGACGCCGCTCGCGCTGGTGCGGGCGCAGGTGGAGCTGGGCCATCGCCCCGAGGCCCGGGCGCGCGTGCTGGCCGACATCGACCGCATGGCGCGCCAGGTCCAGCAATTGCTGCTGCTGGCCGAGACCAGCGAGCCGCTGAACTACCAGCGCAGCGCCATCGATCCGCAGCCCATCCTGGAGGAAGTCTGTGATGTGATGTCGCGGGTGGCCGATCGGCGCTCGGTCATCCTGCAGCTGCAGGTCGACCCGTCGCTGCACACCTGGCTGGCCGATCGCGGCGCGCTGTACACCCTGATCAAGAACCTGTTGGAGAACGCGATTCAACACAGCGCCCCCGGCGATCAAGTCACCCTGCGTGCCACGCCCGATGGATTCGGCATCCAGGACCAGGGACCCGGCGTCACGCCGGAGGACCTGCCCCATCTGTTCGAGCGCTTCTGGCGCGGTCCCGGTCGCCGCGACGAAGGCGCCGGCCTCGGTCTGTCGATCTGCGCCGCCATCGCCGAGGCGCATGGCTGGCGCATCGAGGCACGACCGCTCCCGCGCGGGCTGTGGGTCGGCGTGATGATGGCGGCCCCGCCTGCGCCCACCGCCACGGCGCCGGCCGTGCCGGCGCGATCCGGCGTCGTTGAACCTCGGGGGCTCGCATGAAGCGCGTTCTCTTCGCCGCCGGTCTGCTGGTGCTCGCGTTGCTGGCCGGCGGCTGCGCCTCATCGGACGCGCCGTCGCCGCCGACCGGCTATCAACGCTTCGAGGACTACCGGCAGGACACCCTCGCCTGGCTGATGCGGCGCCGCACCGAGGCCGGCCGCGCCGACCCCGCCGAAGCCGCGCTCAATGCGCCGCAGGAATGGCGGCCGAGCGGGCCGATTCGAGGCGGCGTCCTGCTGGTGCACGGGCTGGGCGATTCGCCGTGGTCGTTCCATGACCTCGGTCCGGTGCTGGCGGAGCAGGGTTTTCTCACCCGGACGGTGCTGCTGCCCGGCCATGGCACGCAGGCCAGCGACATGCTGGGGGTGACGCTGGAGCAATGGCGCGCCGTGGTGGACGAACAGGCGGACCTGCTGCGCCGGGATGCGGGCACGCTCTACCTCGGCGGCTTTTCCACCGGCGCGAACCTGGTGCTGGATCACGCCTACCGCCGCCAGGATGTCGCGGGGCTGCTGCTGTTCTCGCCGGCTTTCCGCTCATCGGTGCCACTCGGCTGGCTGGCGCCCGCTCTGCGGCATGTGCGGCCCTGGCTGATCGATCCCGAGCCCATCGCGCAGGCCCTGCCGGTGCGCTACGGCATGGTGCCGACGAACGGCTTCGCGCAGTTCCACCGCAGCAGCCAGCTGGCTCAGCATCATCTGGCGTCCGGCCCGTTTCGACAGCCGGTCTTCATGGTGCTGGCCGAGAGCGATTCGGTGGTCGATGTGGCGCATGCCGCGCGCGCCTTCCATGACCAGTTCACCCACCCGGCCAGCCGGCTCATCTGGTATGGCAGCCATCCGCCGCGCGAATCGAGGATGACCGCCCTGCCGGATGCCTTGCCGGCCTGGCGCATCAGCCAGTTCTCGCACATGGGCATCCTGTTCGCGCCGGACAACCCGCTGTACGGCCAGCAGGGCTCGCTGAAGCTGTGCCGGAACAGCCGCGACGATCAGGCCGTCACCGCCTGCCTGCAGGGCGCCGAGGTCTGGTATTCCGACTGGGGCTATGCCGAGCCCGGCAAGGTCCATGCGCGCCTGACCTTCAATCCGTATTTCGATCAGCTGACGCGGACGATGGTCGACGTGCTCCGCGCCGACGCGTCGCGCTGAGTCGCGGCACATGCAACCAAGCTGCAACTGATGTGCAGGTGCACAACGGCGGTTGCGTTCGAACGGCGCCGGGCGGGGTCATGCGCGCGATTGCTTGCAAGCGGTTGCAAACCAACACGCCCAATGTGTGAAAGCGCTTTCAGAATCCGCGTTTCTTGCCTAGGATGCACGGCGCAGGAGACAAGTGACGGACCTGGACGAGCGCCGACAGAGCGCTGGCCGGCCCTCGCCCATCGGGCGCCCTGCAACACACCCTCGACACCTCTTGGAGATTTGAATGGGATTGCAGAACCGCTTCGATGCGCAGGGCCTCCTGCGCGCCACCGCACTGGGCTTGCTGGTGACGGCCGCCGCGCAGGCCAATGCCAGCGTGACCAACCCGACCATCGGCCGCCTGCTGTGGTCGGAGGAATTCAACGGCACCGCGTTGAACACCGCGCTGTGGACCGCCTTTGACGGCAACGGCTGCCAGATCAACCTGTGCGGCTACGGTAACGCCGAGCTGGAGTACTACAGCCCGAACAACCTGTCGATCGAGAACGTGCCCTTCGAATCGGGCACCCGCGCGCTGGCCATCAAGGCCTTGCGTCAGACGGTCGGCAGCAACCAGTTCACCTCCGGGAAGATCGATTCCCTGAACAAGGTGCAGGTCAAGTACGGGATGATCGAAATCCGCATGGCCACGCCGCAGCTGCAGACCGGCTTGTGGCCGGCCGCGTGGATGCTGGGCACCAGCCCGCAGGTCTGGCCGCGCAAGGGCGAGATCGACATCGCCGAGCTGGGCCACAAGGCCTCGGCCTGGTCCGCCGCAGGTGCGCCGGGACCGGACTATTACGTCGGCGCCAACGTGATCACCTGGGCGCAAGCCGCCTGCGTGCCGGGCAATGAGTCCTGCGCCGCATCGACCGCCTGGCAGACCAAGAACTGGTATCGGCCGTCGGCCTCGCTGGCCAACCGCTTCGTGAAGTACCGCTTCTATTGGACGGAAAGCCAGATGCGCTTCACCGTCGTCGACAACGACGGCGAGCACGACATGTACAACCAGCCGCTGCCGGTCAACACCGACGCGCTGCGGGCCCCGTTCTACTTCCTGCTGAACCTGGCGGTCGGCGGCAACTTCACCGACGCGGCCACGCCCGCTCAAGTGACCGCGCCGATGCCCGCCACGATGTACGTGGACTATGTCCGCGTCTATGAGCTGGACGGCAAGGGCGAGGTCAAGCTGGGCAACCAGACCGCGCCGGAAGCCAGCGGCAAGTTTGGCGTGTTCACCGACAACACCTCGATCAGCAACAAGCTGGTGGCGGGCAGCACGTCCGACATCTTCCTGTGGAACGGCGCCTCCACCGGCGCGGGCAACATCCAGCCCGCCGAGGGCACCAACGTCATCGCCTGGAGCTACAACACGCCGGGCCAATGGTTCGGCGGCGGCATCCAGTCGCGTCAGATCCGTGACCTGACCAACTACCGCAACGGCACGGTCAAGTTCCGCATCAAGATCCCGGCGAATGTCTCCTTCAACATCGGCCTGGGCGACACCTACACCAACCAGAACTGGGTGAACTTCCCCGCCAACACCACCGCCTACGGTCTGGTGCGCAATGGCGAATGGGCCACCGCCACCATCCCGGTGTCGACCCTGGTGGGTCCGAAGGTCGCGCTGCAGTCGATCGCCGACATCTTCATGTTCTCGGGCGACAACAACCGGCTGCCAACCTCGGCCTTCCAGTTCGCGATCGACGATGTGGTCTGGGATTCGGGCACCACGACCCAGCCTCCGCCGACCAACCCGACGCCCGCGGGCATCAGCCAGCCGACGTCCACCTCGGTGCGCTTCAATGAGCCGATCGGCACCTGGGCGGATGTGCATTACACGATCAACGGCGGCGGTCAGATGAACGTGCGCATGCAGAAGGACGGCAGCGGCAACGCCTACACCGTCACCGGTCTGAAGGCCGGCGATGTGGTGCGCTACAACTTCACTTACTGGGATGCCTCCCGCAATGGCGCGTATGACTCCGCGCAGCAGAGCTACACCCTGAAGTAAGCCCAGGGCGGGGGCTCAAGGCCCTCGATCGCTGGCCCGCTCGGCCCCGGCCTCACACGAGTCCGGGGCCGATGTCCTTTCAGGCGGCCATACGACACCCGTTCATCCACCGGTTATTCACTGCTCATCCACCGACGAGGGGCCGTTGACCCACAGGTCACGCACAACTCACCCCCATGCAGCGCACAGGCTATCCACAGCTTGATGCACAGGCTCAGCCGGTTGATCCACCGACGAATCACCGGAAACCCCCTGGCTATGCACAGGTTTATCCACAGCGCAGCGCAGTGGGGGAGGAGAAAAGGGGAAAGGGAAAGGGAAAGGGAAAGGGAAAGGAAATGGAAGAGAGGAAATCGATCGCCGCAGCGGCATTTCGTCGGCGCCGGGGTCACCACACCCTCTCACAGGGTGCGAGCCAGAGGTCGCGCTGAGGAATGTGAACACGCCTGACGAAGCGCGGCCTCTGGCTCGCGCCCTGGCGCTCGGTGGTCCGCAGGACTGCTCCCCCGTACGGGGGCAGGGCGCATCAAGCGTCGCAGGGACCTTGATGCAAGGAGCGTTGGATGGCGGGCCGAAAGCCCGCCCACGTCGATCACCGAGATCGACCGCTCGCTAGACCAATCGCCGAAACCGCAGATCGCGAATGATCGGATCGTCGCCGGAGCGGTCGACACGTTGCTGGACCACCTCGGCGCGGCCTTCAGCGGCCAGGCGGTGGATTTCCTGAGCGGCGCTGTCGAAGACCAGCGGATGTTCCAGCCCGGAGCCGGCATGCGGCAGATCCACCAACTCGCCGGGTGACGAGTCCAGGAACACATTCATCGCGATCGATGTCATACGGACCTCATGGCTGGTGCACATGAGGTCACTCTATGCTGCATCGCAGCAACCCCCGGCCGATTTAAATCAAAGACCCCGGTTTCACCCGGGCCTCGTTCGATCCTCGTCCGGCTCCGTTCGCTGGCGGGCGCTCAACGACCTCCACCGGCGAAACTGTTGGCCCTGTCAGGGCGCGCTGGCCGGGCGGGCGGGCGGCTGGTTCTGCAGACGCTGTTCCAGACGGCGCTGAGCCTCGCGCTGGGCTTGCTCCTGCTCGCGCTGGCGGGCGATGCGGTCGCCCTCGGTGACATCGGCAGCGCTGTGCATCGCTTCCGCGCGACGGCGGGCATCGGCGCCGCCGCTCAGGCTGCTTTGGGCGTCCTGCGCCTGGCGGCTGATGTCCCAATCGGCGGCGGTGTAGTTGCCCTGGCCCTTGCGGCACTGCCGCGCGCGGCGGATCTCATCCTGCATGAAGGTCTTGGCTTCCGGGCTCAGGCTGTTGGCATTGGCGCGGGTTTCCATGGCGGTGAGGTCGCGATCCGACGGGCACACGTTCGACGGCGGCATCGGCGCGGAGCTGGGCGCGGGGCCGTCCGGGCCGGCGCGCTCGCCCGTCACGGGGCGGCGGGCGTTGTCCGCCGAGGTATCCACCACATTGGGCTGCAGCGTCCGCTTGCTCAAGGGTTCGCCCTGGCTGGCACACGGTTGGTCGGCGTAATGGATCTTGTCGCCGACCCGGCATTTCCAGACCTCACCCGCCCAGACCGGACTGACCGCCAACGCCAGCCAACATCCCAACAGCATCTTCGACATGTGGACTCCCTGTCTGCCACCGATCCATGCGGCGGCCACGCGCCGCACGCCCTGGCCAGTTCAACGGGCGATCACGAACGGCCGTTGACACACGCCCGCGTCGATCGGTTTCTCGTGGTCACCACGGGTCAGCGATCAGCCGATGAGCCCGGCTTCCTGCAGGAACTTGGACGGACGCGCGGGATCGAAGCCCAAGGTCAGCCGATGCCGCGCCCGGGTCATCGCCACGTAGAGCAGATTGCGGTTCTCGGTGCCGCCGACCTCGCCGGTGAACTCGCCGCGCGAAAGGGTCGGAATCACCACATGGTCGAATTCCAGGCCCTTGGACGCCTCGATGCTGGACAGCGACACCCGCCGATTCGCCCGCATCCGTGAACGCCGGCCGTCCAGCTCATGCAGCAATCGGAAGACATCCGCCAGCGAGCGATCCGATTCCAGCATCGCCATCTGGACCAGCGCGTCGAGGTTGTCCCGGACCTCGGCCACATCGTCCTGGCGGACCAGCACCAGGCCGGCCAGGCGTCGCGGCTGGAGCGCGGTGAGGAAGCGTTCGCCAAAGGCCTGCAGATCGCCGCCCGCCAGCACCTCCATCGCCGCGCCCATCAGGCTGAGCGCCTCGGGGCTGCCGTTGCGCAGGATCTGGCCATCGATGAAGTGATGCATTCCGTCGGGATGCGCCACTGCTTCCTGGATGGCGCGCCGCTGGGCCGTCACCGCATCGACCTGCTGAACCTCCTGGCTGTCGATCCAGGCCCCGGCGAACAGCAGCATGGCGGCCAGCGTCTCCGCCCGCAGCGCCGCCTCTTCGAAGCCGGTGTAGTCGCCGCTGCAGTACGCGTGCAGACCGCGCACCAACAGCACCTCGCGCCGGCGCAGGAACGATTGGAAGCCGTCGCTGAGGTAGTCCACGCCCAGGTCCAGCAGCGCGCGTTCCAGCATCACCGATTGCGCGGGCCGGCGCAGCAGGATGCGCAAGGCATGCAGGTCATGCTGCGCCATGTGGTCCTGGGCCAGCCGGGCGACACGGGTCGCCATCACCGCGCGCGACTCCGCATGCAGCAGCTGAATCTCGGTGTCGCGTTCGCCAAAGGCGGCATATGGCTTGCGAGCGAGCCCGCCCGCCGCCCGCGCGAGCGACGGGCCGAAGCGATGGCTGGCGGTCAGCGGCAGGCGCTGCGGCGGGCCGATCTCGCGCACGAAATGCTCATGCATGAAGCCGGCCTCGGCGCCCGCCTGCGAATGGATCACCTGATCGCGGTCGCCGACGCCGACAAACGCGGCGCGGCGGTTGTGCGTCAGCAGCGCCTGCAGCACGGTGAACATCACCCGGTTGGTGTCGTGCATCTCATCGACCACGATCAGCGCCAGTCCGAGCTGCAGCGGCGAGTCCTCGAAGGACAGCAGCCCGCCGAGGATCGCGCAGGCCAGATCGAAGCTCGCATCGCCCGCGTGGCGGAACAGCGGCCGATCCGCTTGCGGATTGCGGCGCAGGGCCTCATAGGCATTGCGCACCCGCAGGGTCAGGTAGTCGACGCCCAGCTCATCGGCGAGGGCGGGCGTCATCGGCTCGTCCTCGGGCAGTTGCTCGATCAGCAGACGGCCCTTGAGCACCGCGAAGGACTTCAGCAACCCCTCCACCAGCGCCACCGGGGAGGCGCCCGTCACCAGCGCTTCGGGATGGCGTTCATGCGGCTGCGTCAGCGCCTGGTCGATGGCGCGCAGCACATGCGGCTTCACCTGCTCCAACGTGTGCAGCGTGAGCACCGGGCCGCCTTCCATCTGCGCCAGCACGGCGGCACTGAAGGACTCGAAGGTGTGCAGCCGCAGGCCCGCGATCTGGTCGGGCGACACGCCGATTCGATGCAGCTGGTCCCGCAGCGCCTGCACCGCCGGCTCGGTGTAGGTCAGCGCGAGGATCATGTCCGGCCGAGCGCCGCGCAACAGCGCCTGGCCGATGCGCAGCGCCAGGGTGGTGGTCTTGGCCGCGCCGGCATTGGCCTCGACCAGCAGATGCCGCACCCGCGCGGTCTGGATGGCCAGCTGCTCGGGCGTCGGATGAATGGCGGTGGGAAGAAAAATCGGATCGGACATCGCAGCAGGCTCGGCACGCCCGGTCGGCACCGCGCCGGGCGCGTCGGTGGTCGGGGCGTGAGGCCGCATTGTCGGCGTATCCACAGGACGGTCCGTGGGTTGGCGTTCAGGCGTGCATCGGTCGGTCGTCCGTCGGCCGTCAATCGAGCGTCGTGGGCGCCGACATGAGCTGCAGCAGGTGGTCGCGCACCGCCTGCACATGGTGCTGGAGGGTGGTGGTCGCCCGACGTTCGTCCCGGGCCGTCAGCGCGCGGATGAGTTGTCGGGCACGCTGCACCCAGCGCTTGGCATCGGCCGGCATGTGCGCGCCCAGTGAGCGCCGAAAGGCTTCGACCAGGCAATTGCGCGGATGCATGAGCTCGATCGCATGCGCGTTGTCGCCGAGCGTGTCGATGAATTCGTAGAACCCGCGCTCAGCGCCGAAGAAGTCATTGGCATCCACGCGGCGGCTGGTGCGCTCGAACTCCTGCAACAGCCCCTCCGCCTGACCCAGTTGCTCCTCACTGCGCAGCGCGCAGGCCTTGCGGACCAGCAGGGTCTGCAGCGCCTGGCGGATCTCGAAGAAGCGGCGCAGCGTCGTGGCATCGATGGGGCGGACGATCGCGCCACGATTCATCTTCATTTCCACCATGCCGTCGCCCTGCAGCTGCAGCAGCGCCTCGCGGACCGGCACATTGCTGACCTCGTAATGGTGGCCCAGCTCGCGCAACGTCAGATGCCGCCCCAATGCCCACTGACCCGCAACGATGTCTTCCCGAATCTGACTTCGCAGCCGCAGATAGGTCGGCGTGTTGATCGGCGTTTTCTTGGAGACCATGACACTCGGGCGTGAAGCGATGGGGCGGTCACTTTAGCCAGCGCGGCCGGGCGGGCGAGTGCTCGGCGACCGCCTCGGCATCGGTCCCTTGCCGTTCATCAAGCAATGAATGAAAGTCCAATGCCGGATTGACTACGCGTCACTCGACATCGCTAGAAAGTCTTGCTGGTCCATCTCAATGTGAGCCATCGCCGCCTGCAAGGCGGTGTCGAGATCGCCACTCGACAGCGCCAGCATCCAGCGCCGGGTTTCACGCTCACGACGCGCGGGGTCGGACATGCGCGGCCATTCGGCGCGCAGCGCCCGCAGACCATCGTCACCGACGCGCATCCACGCCAGTGCCATCTCATTGCTCCCGAGCGCCAGTGCTTGCCATCGAAAGGCGGACACCGCCGCCTCGAACCGGGCCGCGTCCCCGATTTGGATGGCACGGCTCACCTCGTCCACCAACGCGCGGACATTCGCCAAGGTCCCGTCCGCAATCGGCTGCGTGACCGAGCGAATCAACACCTCGGTCAATGCCGCGCGCGTCTGCAGGATGTCCTCGGCATGCTTGGCGGGCGACGTCGGCTCAGAGGCCGAGACAGGGGGTGGACGTTCCATGAGAGCAACTCCTGAATGACCGGCCATTCTCGATTTGATGAACGGCGCGTGTCCTCGATCCGAGGGGCCGCGCAGGAACAATGCGTCATTCATTGATCTCTCCCAATCGCGGCGCCATTTCCCCTTGCATTCAAGGAGCGGCTACAGTCTCGACTTGGGGAGAGATCGCGACACAGAGCCACAGGCCCGTCGCCCATTGCGGAGTTGGCCGAATGCCAAAGTCTCTGAAACAAGTCCTCAATCAGATCGAAAAGCTCCAGAAAGAAGCCGAGGCCATGCGGGCCCGTGAGGTGTCGGGCGTGGTCGCGCGGATCCGTGAAGCCATCGACCACTATGGGCTGACACCGGAGGAACTGTTCGGATCCGCTGGCAAGACGCCGTCGCGCGGCCGAGCCAGCGCCGCCGCCGCGAAGCCCGGCCGTCGCGCCGGCACCGGCAAACGCGGTGGACGCGCCAGCACACCCGCTCGCGCATCGGCCGGCGCGCCGAAGTACCAGGACGGCGCCGGTCGCACCTGGACCGGCGTGGGCAAGCGTCCCAACTGGTTCAAGGAAGCGATCGCTTCCGGCAAGACCGCCGAAGAGCTGCTGATCCAGCGCTGACACGCCCCATGCGACAACGCCCGGAGACGGATCCGACGATCCATCTCCGGGCGTTTCTCATGGGATGAGGGCGGCTGCTGCGGACCGGGCGGCGGAGGGCCGAGACGATCGACAGCGTCCGTGTCGGTCCGCCTTCGGTCAGCGGCCATCAGCCTTTCGGCTGAGCCTCATCAGGCCGTCGCGGTCGAATGCTGTTTCGCCACTTCCTTCATCGCCAGCAGGGCTCCCATCGCCAGCCAGGTCGACTGGATGTGGTCGGCAGTGGTCGAGCCGGCGTCCGCGCCGTCACCCTGAGACATCAGCTTCTCGCTGCGCGCCTGCAACTGGGTGATCTGCCGCGACACCTCGCCGCGCGCCTCGCAGCGCTTGAGCCACTTCTCCTGCTGCGCGGTGCCCAGACGAGTGAACTGCTGATCGAAGACCGACGTCAGCAGCTGGCGCGTCAAGGTCTCGTTGTCCTCGACGGCGGCGTCCAGATCGGCGCCAGCGCCCAGCATCCGGCGGGCCAGTTCGGCCGACTGCTCCGCCGAATGCCGGACTTCCTTGGCCGCCGCGCCGGCGCCATAGGTGTCGGCCTTCTTCAAGGGCTTGAGCCAGCCGGCCTTCGCATCCTTCAGGAAACCGACCGTGGCGTTCTGCGCAAAGTCCGCCAGCAGGCGACCCTCGGCCGTCTTGGGATTGCCCCAGGTCTTCTGAAGCGACGCCAGCGGGCCGGATTCGCCGGTCGGTGATCCGCTGCGCGGGGAGAGGGGCGCATCCGCGCGTTGGGCCCAACGCGTGGACAACCGACGGCTGATCCGGCGCATCTTCTGGAAATCGGCCGCCGGCGCGCTCATCGGGTCCGCCGACTTCGCCGTGGCCGGACTGGCGGGCGACGCCCGACCGCTGGAGAAGTTCGAGCTGCCCCAGGACACGTCCGAGCTTGCCGGCGACAGCGGTGAACGCGGCATCTCAGCCGCCTGAGGCGAGGGCGAACGCGGTCCGCGAGGCGGCAGCGCCGGGGGCGCGTCCTCCGCGGCACTGCCGCGCAGCGGCGCGAGTCGGTTCGGCGGCAAGCGCCGCGAGGGGACATTCTGGTAATCCCCGTGTTCATCCGGCGGTGAGCGCCGCGATGGGACGTTCTGGTAGTCCTCGTGCTCATCCGGCGGCGTGCCGACGATCGAGCGATATTCCACCGGCTCATCGTCATCCAGCGCCGGTTTGGCAGTGGCTGCGGCGGTGGGCCTCGCGGCACGCGGACCGAGGGCGGCACGGCCTCGCTCCAGGTGGGCGATGTCGAGGTCGGCGTAAATCAACTCCTTCTCGGCGCGGGACGACGTGGAGGACGTGGTCGCCGCTGCCGGCTGGCCGATGCCGGGCTTCGACGCCAGCGACGGTTTGACCGCCACCGGTGGCGGGACCGGCTTCGCGACCGTGGCGGGGCCGCCGCTCGGCGACAGGGGCAGGTGCGACGGGCGCAGCGCCGCGCCGCCGGCCGCCAGCGCGCCGCGACCCGGCTTGGTCGCCACCGGCGGACCCGAACGTCGCTGGTCCGGGAACTCGCTGGCGACCTGCTCGGCATGGTCCTTGATGAGGTGGGCTCGCGCGCCACCGGGCGCGATGTCTCGCGCGAAATCGCTGCCGCGCAGCGCCTGGCCGTCCTTCAGCATTGCCAGTCCGGCGCGCTCCAGCGCCTGCGCCGTCACCGGCTTGCCTTCGGACTGCAGCGTGCGCGCGGTCTCGCGCTGATGCAGCAGCACCGCGACCGCACCCGATTCCCGCTGACCGCTGTTGCAGCCGATGGCGATGGTGCCGTGCGCGCTCGCTTGATGGATCGCCTTGAGCTGTTGCGCCAGACTGGCCACATCGTCGCCCAGGGCCAGCCGATGCAGACGCATCTCGGCCACATGCGGCGGCTGGGTCACCCGCTCTGCGGTCACCTGGACCAGGCTGGGCTGCTTGCCGTCTGAATCCATGGCCTGCCAGGACACCTTCGCTGCTGGATCGAAGTCCTTCAGCTGGAAGGCACGGTCCAGCATCTGCTGAGGCCGTCCGCCATTGGACGGGTTCTGGATCATCACCACATCGCTGACCTGCTGCTGCAGGAAGCCGGAGAGCAGCGTGGCCAGGCCTCGCGGGGTGTCCGGGTGCATCTGCGAGCGGCTGGGCACCAGCGGCTGGAACACCAGCGCTTCGCGTCCGCCCAGCGAGCCCAACGGGATCGGTGTGGCATTGGGGCGGGCGTTCGGCGTCTCGACATGCGACTCCAGCTCGTGCTGCAACGTCTGGCCGTATTCGGGATCGAGCTGCAGCAGATGCTCGGGACGGACGGCGGGGCAGCCGTCGTAAGGGACCAATCCGCGGCTGTGAAGCCGGGTTTCCGGCGTCGGCGACGCGAAGGCGGGGCCGCGCGCGGTCTTGTGGACGGTGGCGTAATCCGCCTCGTCGGTGGGGGCGTGAGCCATGCCCGCGCCCCCGGTGGGGCGAAGGCTGTGAGGGCTGATGTACATGGGAACTCCGGGACAGCGACATGACGCCCGCCCGATCCGGGATCGGCGGGACACGGATGTGTGTAGTCGCCGATCCCTTCGCCCTGTTCAAACGGCTGCCAACCACCGGCGGCGCCGCTTCGCCCGTCCACCAGGATCGGTGGACGCCCCGGCAGGTCAAGGCTCGGCCGTGATCAGTTCAACCGGTGGGAGGCGATCCCACCGTCGCCACCGATCCCGCGGCGGTCACCACACCTTGCAGCGCTCGGCGTCGGGCTTGACCATTTTCTGGCCCGGCTTGCAGTGGAAGGCCTGCTCGAACTCCGGCATGTTCACCGCCACGCCGTTGATGCGGTAGCGGCCCGGCGAGTGCGGATCGGTCATGGCCTTGACGCGCTCGTACTCGGGGCGAGCGTGGCTGCAATCCCACTGGGCGAAGCCGACGAAGAAGCGCTGCTCCGGCGTCAGGCCATCGGCCGCAGGCGGCGACATGTCCGCCACTTGCGCCTTCCATGCCGCATAGGCCAGCACCAGGCCGCCCAGGTCCGCCAGGTCTTCACCCAGCGTCAGCTTGCTGTTGATGCGGATGTCGTCCACCACCACATAGCCGGCGTACTGCCTGGCCACGCAGGCGGCGCGACGCTCGAAGGCCTGGCCGTCCTTGCGGGTCCACCAATCGCGCAGATTGCCCTGGGCATCGAACTGCCGGCCCTCGTCGTCGAACCCGTGAATCAGCTCATGGCCGATGGTGCCGCCGGTGTTGCCGTAGTTCGGCGCGTCGTCCATGCGTGGGTCGAAGAGCGGAGGCTGCAGCACGCCGGCGGGGAAGTTGATGTCGTTCATCTGCGCGTCGTAATACGCGTTGACGGTTTGCGGCGTCATGCCCCATTCGCCGCGATCCAGCGGCTTGCCGATCTTGCCGAGCTGGCGCCGCAGTTCGAAGCCATTGCCGCGCATCACATTGCCGGCGAAATCGTCCCGCGCCACTGGCAGCGCGCTGTAATCCCGCCAGCGATCCGGATAGCCGACCTTGTTGACGATGGCGTGCAGCTTCTCGGTAGCGCGCCGACGGGTGACGGCACTCATCCAGCTCAGCGACTCGATGCGCGCGGCCATCGCGGCCTCGATCTGGCGCGTCATGGTCAGGGTCTTCTGCTTCAGCTCGGGACTGAAGTTGCGGGAGACGAATTCCTGACCCAGCGCCTCACCCAGTTGCGCATCGACCAGCTCGACGCAGCGCTTCCAGCGCGCCTTGAGCTGCGGCACGCCCTGCAGCGTCTGACCGAAGAACTCGAAATTCGCCTGCACCGCGTCCGGCGACAGTGTCGCCGCCTGGCTGCTCAGCAACTGCCAGCGCAGGTAATGCCGGATCTGCGCCAGGTCACGCCGCTGCAGCTGGGTGGCGAAGGCCTTGAAGAAGGCCGGTTCGGTCACATTGAAGGTGCCCAATGGCGACAGGCCCAGCGCCCGTTGGTAGGCGGCCCAATCGAAGCCCGGCGTCAGCGCTTGCAGGCCGGCGGCGCGCGTGGGATGGAAGCTCTTGTAGGGATCGCGCTTGTCGACCCGGCTCAGCGAGGCTTTGGCCAGCGCGGTCTCCAGCGACAGCACATCCGCCGCCTGACGGCGCGCCGCCTCCGGCGAATCGCCCAGCAATTCGAAGCTGCGGGCCACATGCGCGACGAATTGCTCGCGCAGGCGGCGGGATTTGTCGTCGGTCTTGAAGTAGTACTCGCGGTCCGGCAGGCTCAAGCCGCCGGCCGAGGCGAAGGCGATCACGCGGGTCGACGCCTTCAGGTCCTGTCCCGAGCCGAAGCGGAAGAACAGCCGTTCGTTGTTGGTCGCCAGATGCAGCTCGGCGAGCAGCGCGGGCAGTTGATCGCGCGCGCTCAGGCCCTCGATGCGCGAGAGCAGCGGCCGCAGCGGCGTGAGGCCGCGCTGCTGGGTTGCGGACTCGTCCATGCACGCGGCGAAGTAGTCGCCCATGCGCGCCTGGTTGGCGCTGCGCGCGGGGTCGGCGGCGGACAGCTTGTCCAGGATGCCCCAGAGATAGCGCTGGTTCTCATTGGCCATCTTGGCGTAGACCGACCAGCGCGCCTGGTCCGCCGGGATCGGGTTGTTGGCCATCCAGCCGCCACAGGCGAACTGGTAGAGGTCCTCGCAGGGATCGGCGGTGCGGTCCATCGCGGTGGTGTCCAGGCTCGGCGTGTAGGGGAGCCGGTCCAGCGGCTGTTCGGCCGAGGTCATCCCGGCGCTGGCCGCGCTGGCCGCGCTGGCCGGCGGGGTCGACGCGGCGACGGGCGCGGCCGCCGCCGGCGTCGTCTGCGCCGCTGCTGGCAGAGGGAACGCGGTGAGTCCGGCGAGTGCGCCGAAGGCAGCCAGCGCCAGCGTCGCGAGCGAGAACGAAGGAGCAGTCTTCACCGGCGAGGCGGCGCGCGGTGGCAGGGTCGGGAGGATGGCGGACATGCGCAGCGGAGATTGAATCGGGTCGGCCATTCTCCTGCAGCCCGTAGGCCGCGCCGGGGGTCTCATCGCCGGGTCCCTGGAACCGTGGTCATCCGGCGAGCGCGACGAACGCGTCGCGCCGCCACCGCGTGCCCTCGCGGCGTTCAGCCCGACGCCTGGTCCGGTGCGCGCGCCACCGCTTGCAGGACGGCGTGCGAAAACAGCAGCGCTTGCAGTTCACGCTGCCGATGGGCCAATGTCTCGCCGGTGACCGGCTCGGTGGCGCCCCGGTGAATCGCCTCCACGACGGCCGACAGATGTTCCTGGATCGGGCCACGGACATCCACCCGCTCACGCCAGCGGTTCTGCCGATGGGGCGGCAGCGCGGCGTAGGCCTCGCTGAGCACGTCCGTCAGCAGCCGCATGACTTGCTCCTCGGCGCCGCTCGCGGTGGGATCGAAGGGCCCCTCCTCGCTGAACACGATCGGCCCGAGGCCCCGAGGGCTGTCGCTCAGTTCGCGCACCTGCCAGAGCACGGCCTGATGCTGGGACTCGGCGGGCGGCTCCTGCGCGCCCAACCAGGGCCTGGGATGAATCAAGGCTTTCACCACCTTGACCAGATGGCGCTCCAGGAGCCGGGCCTGTTCCTCCGGCGCCGATGCGCCGAAGTCCGTCAGGCGCTGCGAGAGCGGCCCGAGAGCCGAAGCGCCCTCATCGCGAGGCGCTGCCGGACTCAACGCGTTGAGCATGTCCATGAGCCGGTCCTGCGCCCGGTCGTCTCCGGCCAGCGCCGTGTCGCGCGCGGCGGCGTGGCGGTGTGGACCCGCGCTCGCGGCGGACCGAACGCCGCCTGACGCGCCCCGCGGCGCGCTCGACGACGAGTGGGACGGCGAGGTCGACGAGGTCGACGCGTGGGGATTCGATCCCACGCCACGCGCGCCCACAGGACGCGGTGGCAACGGAGGCGGCGCAGGTGTGGTCGTCGGGCGCGGCGGCAGGGGCGGTGGGCAGTCGTCATGCGCCGAGCGCAGCACCGGAGGCCGTTGGCGCGATGGCCCCGCCGTCGAGGCGGTGGACGCGGAGGCTGTGAGCGGCGCGGGCGGCGCGGACGGTGGCTTCTGGGCGGATCCCTTGGATGGGCTGGGCCGCGTTTTCGCTGGCTCGACGGCCAGACGTTTCGGTCGGGCGCCGGGCGACGCGGCGGGCAACTGGGTGGCGGCGCTCGCCAAGGCGCTGCGAGCGGTGGACAGCGGGACGAGGCGAGTGGCGCGGCTCGGCGCCGCGGCCGGGCCCAGCGGCGGCTGCGCAGCTTCCTGTCGGCGGGCCCGCACCAGCTGCATTGCCTGCGCCACCGCTTGCGCTTGGTCGCGTCGGCGGCTTCGGGCGGGGCTGAACTCCATCGCCAGTTGATCCGCATGGCGCTGCAACAGCGCCGAGAAGCGCGCCTCGCCCACGCAGTCGGCGAAACCGGTGCCGCGCCGCGACCGGCCCTGCAACATCATTCTCAAGCTGGCGCTGACCAGGGAGGGCGCATCGACCACGGCGCCCGCCGCCTGCCGCTGATGCGCCACGGCGCGCTGATGCAGCAACAGGCTGAAGAGCCCGGAATGGTCCGACCCATCGGCGCAACCGATCGCGACGGCGGTGCCTTGACGGGACGCCTCGTCGATCGATCGAACGCGTTCGACCAACTGCGCCGGGTCGTCCATGATCGACAGCCGGTGCACCCGCAATCGACAGACCACCGGCGCGTCGTTCGACTTCAACAGCACGATCGTCAGGCTGTCCGGCTCGCTCGGCGAAGGTGTCTTAGCCGCTGCGCCCGCTGCAGCCTGAGCGGTCGTCGGCTCATGGTGCTCGAACATGTTCATCGGCGGCAGGAGCGGCTGGCGCTCATGCACCAACACCACATCCGCCACCTGATGCTGCGCGAAGGCGCACATCAGCAGCCGATGCCCGTTGGTCGTGTTCGGAACTTCGAGCACGTTGGCATCGAGTGCCAAGGGCTGAAACAGCAGCAGATTCTGCGTGGGGCGGCCGGGCGCGTTCGATCCCATCGGAAGCAGCGTGGCATTGGCGCGGGCAGGACCGCCCCCCACCAGGCTCCGGAGTTCCGGGCACAACGCCATCTCATAGGCCGGGTCCAAGGCGACCAGATGGGCCGGACGAACCGGCGCACAGCGCTGACCCGGCGGCACCATCGCCGGATCGCGGAGCACGTGTTCGTCCTCGGCGAACAGCGGCCGCGCAGCCCGCGCGCCAGCCTGCCTCGCGCGAGATGAAGCGTCCGTGCGCTGGAGCGCTCTCAGGTTGGGCGCGTCCTCATCGGCTCGGGGGTTGCCGGTCGCCTGTCGGGAGGGCACCTCCTCGTACGTGTCATCCGAGGACGATGACGATGAGGACGAGGACGCCGTGCGCCAGGATGCGCCGCCAGCCGTGGCGCCAGGCAATGAGGAAGAGGGGAACATGAGCGGGTCTCCGGACAGAGCACCCAGCGGCCACGGCCGCAGATACCGAGGCTCACCGGAATGATGAGCCCGGCTAGTCGACGGTGACCTCGACCCCGTTCCAACGTTTGGTTTTCGAACGCAACCAGGCGACGGCCTTTGGACCGCCTCGCAGCGGCGGCGCATGCCCCGCGCGCCGATCGTTCACCGATCGCGCGGTCAACCGCCGCGCGTTGGCTGGCCACGCACCAGCAGCACCGGCACTGCCGACTGGCGCACGATCAATTCGGCATCGCTGCCCAGCAACGCGCGCGACCAGCCTCGCCGGCCATGGGTGCCGAGCACGATCACCTCCGCGCCCCAGGCCTGGCATTCCTCGATGACGAGATCACTGACCCGCTCGGCCAGCCGTTCGCAGAGCTTGGTGCGCGGCACCAGGCCGGCGGCGCGCACCTGCGCTTCGGCCTCGGCCAGCACCTGGCGACCGCTGTCCAGCATCAGGTCGAAGGTGCCCGAGGCCAGCCCCATGCCGGCGCCGGGCACCATGGCGAAGGCTTGCAGATCGATTGCATGCAGCAGTTCGATCTCGCCGCCGCTGAGCTGGGCCAGGCGGATCGCCTCGGCCAGGCCAGCGCGGGACGTGGGACTGCCGTCCACCGGAACCAGAATCTTGGCGTACATGGCGCGCTCCTCGAGTGAAGGACCGATCCATCCTAGTCAGCCGGTTCGCCGCGACCATGATCAATCGCAGAAATGCCATCGAGCAGATCGCGGCTGAAGCGCGTCGCCATCGACCACGACGAGGCGCTCCGGAGGGTCTGGCGGACTGCGCAGCGCGGCGCCGCGTGGCCGTGGCGCCGCGCGGCGTCCCTCAAGGCACGCTGTAACCGGTCAGCGCCTTCGGGAACTTCAACAGCCACAACCGGGTGCTGCGATCGATCTCGCTGCCGCGGGTGACGCGGGTGCCCGCCGCACCGGCGGCGCAGCTGCCGTCGGCGACGATCACGCCATTCACATCCACGCTGCATTCGGTCGGATCGCCGGCGATCGGCTTGCCCGTCGCATCGACCAGCGTGGTGCGCAGACCGAAGTCGTTGTCGTTGATGAGCGCCAGCGTCTGGGCATCCACCACCGCCAGGCCCTCGGCCTTCTCGGCCTTCCAGCCTGCCGCATTGAGGTCCAGCAGGACGGTCTTCCTGAGCTTCACCACATCGGTCCAGCGGGTGGCGACGGCGGTGCTGCCATCGATGCTGTTTTTCTCCAGTTCGATGCCCAGGGTGGCGATGTCGGTCGCCGTTGCCGGCACCTCCACCAGCATCAGGAAATTGCGGACCGCGCCGGTCGCATCGGCGCCCTGCTCGATGACGATGAACTTGCCGTTGCCCAGCGAGACCAGATCGCCCAGCTTGGCGCTGCCGGTGCGGTTGCGGTCCCACTTCTCACCCTTGGCCGCCAGCGGATAGCTCAGCGGGTAGGCGTACAGACGGGAGGTCTCGGTCTTCGGATCGAATTCGATCCAGCGCGCGAACTGGGCGAAGTCCCGCACCTTGACCTTGTCGGTCGTCTTGCCGTCCTGATCCAGATCGCTGGTGTCGACCACCTCGACGCTCTTGCCGGCGGTGTCCAGCGGATCGATCGGGCTCTGCAGGAAGCCATGCAGCTTGCCGGTGGCGCTGTCCAGCGCCAGACCTTCCATGCCTCGATTGGGGCGACGGTGCTTCAACACCTCGGGCAGGCTGCCCGCTGCCGTGCCCGGCGCATACCGCTTGAGGATCTGGCCGGTCGCCGCATCGATCTTGACGATGAACGGGCCGTATTCATCCGAGGTCCAGAACACCTTGGCCGCGGCGTCATAGACCAGGCTTTCGCTGTCCAGGCCCTGCGCGTCGAAACCGGCCTTGTCGGCGTCGTACTTGAGCGCATCGTTGAGCGGCACCTCGGCACTGCTGCCGACCGCGCCGAAGGGCAGCGGACGGCCGCTGATGCGGGCGCCGGTGTCGCTCTTGATCGGCATCAGGCTGGAGATCACCGCCCCCTGCGTGCTCAGCGTGATGACGCCGATCGACGGCGTGAAGCTGGGCGACGGGAACATCTTGGTCGCCACCATCGCGCTGGTGTCCGGACGCGGCGCCTGCGGGCTGTCGCCATTGGGACCGCGGTCGGTGATTCCCCAGAACTCGAGCGCGCCGTCGGCATTGCGGCCCTTGAAGACCAGACCCGAGCCGACCGCCGGGAAGAAGCCCTTGGGGAAATCCTTCTTCGCCGCGGCATTGCCGCCTTCATAGGCCACGTACTGGCCATCGGCCGCGCGCACCTGGAATTTGGTCAGGGACACGGTGCCGCCCGCGCTGTCCTGCGTGCTGCTGCTGGTGCCCAACTTGCCCAGGTAAGCGGCCAGGGTGGCTTCGTAATGCTCGACCGCCGCGCTGCGACGGGCGGCGCTCATCAGCCGGGCCGCATAGGGCTGGCCATACACATCCGTCTGCGCGGTGGGCAGCAGGGCGGCGAAGGCGGTGTCGAAGGCCGCCGGCGCGGCCGCGAAATCCAGCGTCTTGCCGGCCAGCGCCTCGGCCACTGCGGCGGTGATGCGGATGCCGTTGGACGGATCGTCATCCTCATCCAGCGCCTGCAGGAACACCAGGCGGTTCTGCAGCGCGGCATCGGTCAGCCCATTGGTGCCGGCGAGGTCGGACACGGCGATGTCGACGGTGCAGGCCGCGCGACCCAGGGCCACACCGCCGATGCTGAAGCTGACGGTATCGCCCGCCTGGCAGGAGAAGGTGCCCGCCGCGCCGGTCTTGCCCGCCAACGCCGACGGCGAGGCGCTGACGCTCACGCCTTCCACCGGACCGTCCAGCAAGCGCGCCTGGATCACCGCGGGCGACGGCGGCTGGGCGCTGCGGTCGTCACCGCCACAGGCGCTGAGCAGGCCGGCCAGGGCCACCACCGCCAGCGCGGAGACGGGCGCTGATCGGCGCGACGGCTTCGCCATCGCCATCGCCAGCGAGCAGCGGGATGGGGCACCGAATGGGCCAACCGACGGAATGACGGACGGAAAGCGCGAGGGGACGTGGGCGGTCATGGCGTGCGAAGGGGGGAGGTCAGAACAGCCCGGCACGCTAGGGACCGCCCGTGACACTGCCATGAATTCGCCACAAAGCCGCCACAAGGAACTATCCGGATCGACAGCCAGACGTCATGGACGGCGCTGCGCAGGTGCCGCCAGAGGGAGGTCGACACATCGGTCCGAAACAACAACGGCAGGCGGCAGGCGGCGGATGACCGCGTTCGTCAGCACCGCGCCCCCAAAGAGAAAGCCCCGGGCGCCGCGCGGTCAGCGCAGCCCCGGGGCTCCGATCAGCGGCGAGCAGAGGATCAGCCGTTGACCTTGATGCGGTTGTTCACCGACTGGACACCCTTGGTGGCCAGGGCCAGCGAGCCGGCGCGATCACGCGCGGCCAGGTCGGGCGCGGTGCCGTCCAGCACCACATGGCCACGTTCGGTGTCGACCTTCACGTCCAGCGCGCTCAGCTTCGGATCGCCCGCCAGCGCGGTCTTGATGGTGGTGGTGATCTGGGCATCGTCGACGGCAGCGCCGACCTTGTCGGCAGTGCGGTCCATCTTGTTGCCCATGTTGTCCATGGCTTGACGGGTGTCTTCCTTGGCCTGCTCGGACTTCTGCTCCATCTTGGCCATGCCGTCGTCCAGGCGCTGGCCGGCGGTGCGGCCATCATCCTCGCGGCCGCAAGCGGCCAGTGCGACCGCCGCGATCACGGCGGGCAGGATCATCAGGGCAGGGCGGGCGTGTCGGTCGTGCTTCATGTCTTGCTCCTTGAAAGTCTTCACGAGGTGTCCGGGAGCCGGATGCGGCGCGAAGCGCAGACATCGGTGCGACGTCGTGCATCGGTCCTGAGTGGGATGGCTCGGGGCCATGAAAAGACTGTAGGCAGGCGGCCGGCGACGGCCGGTCGGTCGGCGCCACGACCTCGGGTCGTACGGAGGCGCGGGGGCCTGTAGGTGCGCGCCTACAGCGGCACGCCCTCCGCCGGCTCGGGGGACGGCTCGTCCGCCAGCGGCAGCCAGGCGCGGATGACGGTTCCCTGACCCGGCGCACTGTGCAGCTGCAGCTGGCCGCGCTCGGCCTCGACACGGAAACGCATGCCCAGCAGCCCGTGCGAGCCCAGCGTCATGCAGGCCGGATCGAAGCCGCAGCCGTTGTCGCTGACGCTGACCAGCGCCTGCGCATATTCCCGTTTGAGCACGACCTTGGCTTCGGTCGCCTGCGCATATTTCGCCATGTTGGTCAGCGCTTCCTGCACCAGCCGGAAGGCAGTGAGCTGGGCGCTTCGGGGCAGTTGCAGGTCGTCCTCCAGCTCCAGCTCGATCGGCACGCCGAGGCGTTCGGCGGTTTCGCGGCAGAGGATCTCCAGCGCCGGCACCAGGCCGAGCTGGTCGAGCGTGGAAGGACGCAGGTCCTCGATGATGCGGCGCTTGAGCGCGATCCCGCTGTTGAGGGTTTCGGTCAGATGGGTGAGCCGCTGCATCAGCTCCGGCGCGCCGGCCTGCAGCTTGGGACGCAGTCGGGCGACGTCCATCTTCGCGGCGGTGAGCAGCGCGCCCAGCTCGTCGTGCAGGTCGCGGGCGAGTCGGGCGCGTTCGTCCTCCCGCGCGGTCTGCAGGTGGCGGGCCAGCTGGGTCAGCTCGGCCGTGCGGCGGCCGACCTCGACCTCCAGCAGATCCCGCTCATGACGCATGTCCTGCTGCTGGCGCTCGCGCTGCTCGTCCATGGCGCGGCTCTTGCGCAGAAACAGGCTGAAGACCAGCAGGCTGATCAGCGTCATCGCCGCCACGCCGATGCGGTTGAGCATCAGCGTGTCATACACCTGGGCGGTGCCCATGGCGATGCGCTGGTTCTCGTCGGCCAGCAGCTCGGCCGAGCGGCGGCGGATCTGCTCCATCTGGTCGCGACCGATGTCGGTCATCATCAGCGTCTGCGCCGCCTGCACCCGGCCGCTCTGATGGAGCGACAGCACTTCCTGCAACTCGCTGAGCTTGGCGCTCACGGCGGCGGCGATTTCCTTGCTGCGACGCTCGGCATCCGGCGCATCCACCTGCGAATACATGCGCTGCAGCGCGTCCAGGCCCTTGGAGGCATCTTCGGCGGCAAAACGGTAGGGATCCAGGTATTCAGGGCGACCGGTGATGAGATAGCCGCGCTGGCCGGATTCCGCATCGGTCACCCGCGCGGTCAGGCGCACCAGCTCCACCCGCGCGCGGTTGAGCGTGGCCAGCCGGTCCATCTGCGAGATCGCGCCGAAATACGCGAGCTCGCTGATCAGCACCATCAACAGCGCGACAAACAATCCCAGAGGCAAGGCCCAGGTCTTGCTTCCTATATTGGCGACTGTCTCTTTCAGACTCATCCTCTACACTCCCTTGAGCGATACGCTCACTAGAAATCGCCACCATGATCCGAATCGCCATCGTTGATGACCACGCCATTGTCCGTGCCGGTTTACGGCAATTTCTTTCCGAACAGGTCGATTTGCGCGTGGTCGGTGAGGCGGGCTCGGGTCGTGAAGCGCTGGATCTGTTGCGTGGGGTTGAACTCGATGTGATGTTGATGGACCTCTCGCTGCCCGACCAGAGCGGCGTCGAGACCCTGGCCGCGATCAAGGCCCGCAAGCCGGAACTGCCGGTGCTGATCCTCAGCGGCTTTCCGGAAACCCATTACGCGACCACCTTGCTGCGCCAGGGCGCCAGCGGTTATCTGAACAAGGAATGCGATCCGGAGGAAATTGCCACCGCGATCCGCACCGTGTTCCGCAAACGCAAATACATCACCCCCGCCGTGGCCGAACTGCTGGCCGATGGCCTGGGCGCTTCGCCCGATCAGGCCGCGCATGACACCCTGTCGGAGCGCGAATTGCAGGTCTTCCTGCGCCTGGCGCGCGGCGAAACCGTCGGCCATATCGCCGACGGCATGTCGCTGAGCGTGAAGACCGTGAGCACCTATCGTTCCCGGGTGCTGGAAAAGCTCAGCCTGAACACCAACAGCGAGCTCACCTATTACGCGCTCAAGAACGGCCTGATTCAGTGACGCCTTGATCGGCGACCCGGGCGAGCCGGCCTGACCGGCGTCCGGCGTCGGCCGACGCAGGCCTCAGACGCCCGAATCAGCGTCCGGTTCCAGGCCGTCGGCCAGCGTCTGGCAGTAGGCGAGCAGGTCTTCCAGCTCTTCGGATTTGTCGAACACCTTGTGGGCGCCCAGCGCCAGGCAGCGCTGGCGCATGTCCGGCGTCGCGTAATTGCTCAGCACCACGCGGTGCGCGCCCGGCAATTCCTGACGAGCGGCGCGCAGCACATTCAGACCGGTGCCCTGCTGCAGGAAGATGTCGATGATCAGCAGATCGCAGCGGCGCTGCGGCTCGGACGACAGCCATTGGATCGCGCTGCCCTCGTCCACCGCATGGCCCAGAACCTGGACGTCGAGCATTTCCTCCAGCGTCGCGACCAGGTTCTCCCGGATCACGGCGTTGTCTTCGACCAGAAAGCAGGTCAGCGCGGCGGCGGGGTCGGGCTGGACAGTCATGGCGGGCAGGCTCGGGGCGCGGCCGGGCGAACCGGCTGAAGCGAAGGCGGTGGCACCGACGGTCATCGGGAATCCCTTCGATCGGAAGCCACAAACAAGGGCGCGCGAACGGCCGTCGTACCGAAGCACGCGGCTGTTCGCGCGGTCCGGTCGCCGGGTGAATCACCCGGCACCGGTGTCGGAAAGCGATCTCAGTTGCGGATCGCGATCTCGTTCTTCACACGCTTGACGCCCTTGACGTTGCGGGCGATGCGCTCGGCATCCGCCTTTTCGGTGGCGGTCTTGGCGAAGCCCGACAGCATCACTTCACCTTGCAGCGTTTCCACGCTGATGGACGAGGCGTCCACGGTCTTGGCTTCGACGAACTTGGCCTTCACCGCGGTGGTGATGCCGGCATCGTCGACGTATTCGCCGACCGACGACTGTCCGCGGGTGACCGCGCAGCCAGGCAACAAGGTCAGGGCGCCCACAGCAGTGGCCAGGGCGAGAACGGTGGCTCGAATCATCATGTTGATCTCCTTGTCGATGACAGACACTGGCTCACGCGGCGTGGCGGGTATTCGACACGACGGCAGGGGCCGGTTCGGCAAACGTCACGGGGGCATGGTCCAGCAGATAAGGCAGTGCCGCTTCCAGACCCAGCACCGGATCGCTGTCATCGAGTGCGGTCCAGAGGACTTGGCACTCGTTGTGAGCGGTGAGGGCGGCATAAGACTGGAAGTGATCGGCGTGGCTCATCTGTCGGCTCCTTGCGTCCCGTTTGACGCGCTGGAATGAACTTTACGGATGCCGAACAAGCGCACCTGTAGTCAGCGTCCGCGACCGCTTGTAGGACAAGCGGACGTGAGGCGCTGTCCTACAAACGCTCGCGCCGCGTCCCGACAGGTGCCGCGAGGCCCGCTCCTTAGGATGCAGCCCATGGACAAGAACATGATGAGCGCCGCGCTGGCCAGTGCCACCGCCCCCCTGCCGCTCCCCAATCCCATCACCCCGATTCAGCCGACGCTGGGCGCCGCCCGCGCAGGCATGTCATTCGCCGCCGCTCCCGCGGCGCCCGCGTTCAAGGCCACCCACTGCGTGGATGCCGAGCTGCTGCTCTCGACGCCGCTGACCGTGGTGGTGTGCGCCCGCCTCGATTGGGCCGATGCCGCCGGTGCGGTGCAGTCCCATGAAGTCGCGCTGGTCATCGCCCGCAGCCGCTGCCAGGGTGACCATCCCTACTGGCCGGCGCTGCTGGCGGCCGCGCAGGAACACTGGCACCGCTGCCCGGGCCATGCCCGCCGCCTGCAGGTGCGGGTGGATGGGGAATGGCAGACCGTGCTGTCGGCCCAGGCGCTCGAGCGCGCGCATTGAGGCGCTGACGACTCGTTTCCAATCGGCGGAGACGCCCTGGCGCCCTCCGTCCACGGAAGACAGAAGATTGAAGACCGACAGGAGACTGAAGACAGCGAGAAAGACCCATAGACAGGTAGACAGGTAGACAGGTAGACGACACAGCAATAGACCCACGAGCGGCACGCTCGCTGGGTCTTTTGTCCATCTGGCCTTGCTGCCCCTGCTTCGGCTGCTCTTTACCTGTCGACACGTGCCTGCGCCCGGTATTGACCGCTTCGTCAGCGCCCGCGTGGGGATAATGCGCGCCAGGCCGTCCCGGCCTCACGACGATGATGATGTCCCGCCGCACTTCCCACCTGTCCGCCTCCAAGCCACTGGCCGCTTCCGATCGTCGTCATCGACCGACCACCCGCCTGCCGGGACTTCGCCTGACCCTCGCCGCCGCGCTGCTGGGCCTGATGGCCGGTTGCGGCGCGCTCGGTGGCGAGGGGGCAGGCAGCCGCAAGAATTCGGTCTACCAGAACGAGCGTTTCCAGGCGGATGAGACCTTCTCCCGCCTGTTCGACGCCAGCGTGGAGGACACCTGCGAAGCTGCCCGCCGCGCGCTGCTGAGTCAGGGCTATGTGATCAACCTGGCCCAACCGGCGTCGATCACCGGCAGCAAGCGCTTCCAGCCCGAGGGCGAGGTGCATGTGGAGATCAGCTTCACCATCGTCTGCGTGCCCGAAATCGGTGGCGGCAAGCTGGCCACGGCCTATGTGTCCGCGCTGCAGGACCGCTACACCGTCAAGCGCAGCACCAATTCCACCAGCCTGGGCGTGAGCGCGATCGGCTCGATCTCGGTGCCGTTGTCGTCGACCTCCGAATCGCTGGTGAAAGTGGCCTCGGAAACCATTCCGGCCGGCCAGTTCTACGACCGCTTCTTCGCCCTGATGCAGCGGCTGCTGAAGGACCAGAACGCCGGCGTGCCGGAGTCCTTCGGCGGCGGCGGCGGCAATCCCTGAAACGACAAAGGCGTCCCGAAGGACGCCTTGAATCACGCGGAATTGCTCCCGTGACGGTTCAGAAAGCCTGAACTCGCCGTCGCCCGCCGCAGGCTCGCGCCGCGGCGGGTGGCGCCCGCTTACTTCGACGCCGCCTTCGGCGCGATCTTCAGCGTGCCCTTGACCGGCGCCTTCGGCTCGCCGGCCGGGGTCGAGGCCTTGGACGCGGCGGCCGCGGGAGCCACCACCAGACCGCGACGTTCCAGCAACGGCTGGATCTGCGGCTCATGGCCCACCACGCTGCGGAACAGCGTGATGGCGTCCTGGCTGCCGCCTTGCGACAGCAGCTTGGCGCGGAAGGCATCGCCCAGCTCGCGCTTCAGGCCGCCATTCGCCTTGAACCACTGCACGGTGTTGGCATCCAGCACCTCGGACCAGACATAGGCGTAATAGCCCGCCGCATAGCCGCCCATGATGTGGCTGAAATAAGGCGTGCGATAGCGCGGGGGCACGGCGTCGTAGTCGAAGCCTTCTTCGCGCAGGGCCTTGGCCTCGAAGGCCATCACGCCGTCGGCGGCGGGCACCTGCTCCAGCGGCAGTTGATGCCAGCGCTGGTCCAGCATCGCGGCGCTCAGGTACTCCGTCGTGGCGAAGCCCTGGTTGAACTGCTTCGCCGCCAGCACCTTGTCCAGCAGCGCGCGGGGCATCGGCTCGCCGGTCTTGTAGTGCTTCGCATAGTTGGCCAGGATGCTGGGCCAGTCGGCCCACATCTCATTGACCTGCGACGGGTACTCGACGAAGTCGCGCGGCACGCGGGTGCCGGCCATGCTGGGATAGCGCACGTTCGAGAACATGCCGTGCAGCGCATGGCCGAACTCGTGGAACATGGTGTTGACCTCATCCCAGGTCAGCAGCGTCGGCTTGCCGTCCGCCGGCTTGGGAATGTTGAGGTGATTGGCCACCACCGGCTTCTGGCCGAGCAGACCGCTCTGATCCACATACGCATTCATCCAGGCGCCGCCGCGCTTGGACGGACGCGCATACATGTCGGCGATGAAGATCGCCAGTTGCGAGCCATCGGCATTGAAGACGTCGTAGACCTGCACGTCCGGGTGATAAACCGGCAGATCGTGGCGCTCCTTGAAGCGCAGGCCGTAGAGCTGGCCGGCCGCGTAGAACACGCCGTTCTCCAGCACGTTCTTCATCTCGAAGTAGGGCTTGAGCTGCGACTCGTCGAAGCCGTACTTCGCGGCGCGCACCTTCTCGCTGTAGAAGCTCCAGTCCCAGGCGGCGACCTGGAAGCTCGGCTGTCCCTTGGATGCCTGCTCCTTGTCGACCATCGCCTGCAGCTCCGCGCCTTCGCGACGCGCGGACGCCACCGCGGCCGGGGCGAGCTGGCGCAGCATCGCATTCACCGCCTGCGGCGTGTGCGCGGTCTCATCCTTCAGCACGAACTCGGCATGGGTCGCAAAGCCCAGCAGCCTGGCGCGCTCGGCCCGCAGCGTGACCACGCGCGACACCAGCGCGGTGTTGTCGAAAGCATTGCCGCGACTGCCGCGGGCGATCGAGGTGGTGTAGATGCGCTCGCGCAGGGCGCGGTTTTCCAGTTGCGCCAGCGCCGGCTGGCCGGTCGTGTTGAGCAGGGCGATGACGTACTTGCCCTCCAGGCCGCGCGCCTTCGCGGCGGCAGCGGCGGCGGAGATCTGTTCCTCGCTGAGACCGGCGAGCGCCTCGACCTGATCCACCACCACGGCCGAATCATTCACCTCGGACAGCACGTTCTGGTTGAAGCGTGCGCCCAGTCCGGCCAGCTCGGCATTGATCGCCTTCATGCGCGACTTGCCGGCGTCATCCAGCTTGGCGCCGGCGCGGATCAGGTTGTTGTAATAGCGCTCGACCAGGCGCTGCTCCTGCGCACCCAGCGACAGGCTGGCGCGGCGCTGATAGAGCGACTCGATGCGGGCGAACAGCTTGGGATTCAGCGAGATCGCATCCCGATGCGCCGACAGCCGGGTGGCGTAATCGGCCTGCAGCTTCAGGCGAGCGGGATTGGCATCCGCGCCCAGCAGGCTGAACAGCAGCGTGGTGGCGCGTCCCAGCGTCTGGCCACCGCGCTCCAGCGCGACGATGGTGTTCTCGAAGCTGGCCGGCTCGGGGTTGTCCGCGATCGCCGCGACTTCCGCCAGTTGCTCGGCCATGCCCTGGTCAAGCGCGGGACCGATGTCGGCATCGCGGATCTTGTCGAAGGGCGGATACAGCAGCGGCAGCGGGCTGGGGCTCAGCAGCGCATTGGCCTGCGCGGGCGCGGTGGCCGAGGCCGCGGTGGCGGCGGCAGTCTGCGCCAGCACCGGCGCGGCAATGGCCAGGGTGGCGGCCAGGACGAAAGGAATCCTCATGGGAAGCGGCTCGCTGGCGCGAGGCAGTCGGGGGACAAGGGCGAAAGCCTAGCCCATCAGCACCCGATTGCCGAACGGCATGGGCGCGGTCCGCCCTGCCTGGGGCTGAAAAACCATCGCTCGGGCGGCTCGCGACCGTGGCGCCCGCCCCTCCCTTCGGGAGAACCCTGAGACGCCGGATCGCCATCGGCACGCGGCGCCGCGACGCGGTCGCCAGACGCATTAGCATCGGCGCGCATCGACGGCCGCTCCGGGCCGGTCATCACTCCGAGGTCTTGCCATGTCCGACATCGATTCCCCGGCCGCTTCGACCCGCGCCGCCGACGCGCCCTTCCAATGGGCGCTGATCGGCCCCGGCTCGATCGCGCGACGTTTCGCCGAGGCGGTGAACCGGCTGGACGGCTGTCGCCTGCATGCGGTGTGCGGCCGCGATGCCGAGCGGACGCGGCAGTTCGCGGAGCGCTGGAGCCCGGCGGGCGAGGCGCCGATCCGGGCCTGCACCGATCCGGCGCAGATGCTGAATGATCCGGCGGTCGACGGCGTCTATATCGCGACGCCGCATGGCCAGCATTTCGAGTACGCCCTGGCCGCGCTGCAGGCGGGCAAGCCGGTGCTGTGCGAGAAGTCGCTGGTGCCGAATCAGGCGATGGGCCAGCGGCTCGTCGCCGAAGCGCGGCAGCGTCGGGTGTTCCTGATGGAAGCGGTGTGGACCCGCTTCCTGCCGCTCTACCAGGACCTGGCGGTCTGGCTGCGCGAAGGCCGAATCGGCGCGCTGCGTGGCCTGCAATCGAGCTTCTGCTTCCCCGCGCCGTATGACCCGCAAGGTCGCCTGTTCAATCCGGCGCTGGCGGGCGGCTCGCTGCTGGATGTCGGCATCTACAACCTGACCGCGACGCGCTGGGTGCTGCAGCAGGCCTACGGCGAGGTGCCGCCGCTGCAGGATCTGCAGGTGAAGGCGGTGCTGGCGCCGACAGGGGTGGACAGCCGGTTGTCGGTGTCGATGGACTTCGGCGATGGCCTGGTCTCGCAGTTCATCTGCGGCATCGACACGGCGGCGCCCAACACGCTCCATGTGCTGGGCGAGACCGGCAGCATCGTGCTGCCGCAAACCTTCTGGCAGGCGACGCGCGCCGTGCTGCAGCCCGCGCGCGGCACGGCCGAGACGCTGGAGCGGCCATTCGAGATCAACGGCTTCGAGAATGAAATCCGCGAAGCCATGCGCTGCGTGCGCGCCGGGGAGATCGAAAGTCCCGTCATTCCCCACGACGAAACGCTGGCGGTGCTGGGCTGGATGGACCGCATCCGGGCGCTGGCCGGGGTGAGGTATCCGTTCGACGAGCGCTGAGTCTTCGCGACCTTCGCGGGGGCCGGACGGGAAGCTCTAGCCATCGGCGGGCTGGTGACTGACGTCGATGGGCACCGACCAGTGAAAACGCCGCGGACAAAGCCGCGGCGTCGGATAGGGTGAGGCGATTCAGCCGAAGGGCCGAGGTCGGATCAGGCAGGCGCCAGGCCCGCCTTGGGCAAGCGCTTGATCAGCAAATGCAGGACCACGGCGATCGCCAGCATCACCAGCAGGCCGATGCCCCAGACGCCCCAGATCAGCGGCACCAGCCAGCTGATCGCGGCGCCGGCCAGCGGCGCGCCGGAACCGGCCATCTCCATCAGCCATTGCGTGGCCTGCTGCGCCAGCGTCATCAGGCTGGTGTCGACGAAGAGCTCCATCCAGGCCGGCAGCTTGAAGGTCACCGCGGCCTGGCCGAGCTCGGCGGCGCGGCCGGTGGAGAGGGCCTCCACCGTCCATCCCACCACCGCGGAGGTGGCCCAGGCCAGGCCACTCCACAGCAAAGCCAGCAAGCCGGTGACGGCCCACAGGAAGGTGGTCATCAGTCGTCGCTGCCGCCACCCAGGCCGAAGATGCTCAGCAGGCTGGTGAACAGGTTGAACAGCGAGACGAACAGGCTGACCGTGGCCATCACGTAATTGCGCTCACCGCCATTCACGATCATGCTGGTGTGGAACAGGATCATGCCCACCGACAGCAGCGCCACCACGCCCGAGACCACCAGCGACAGGATCGGCAGCTGGAAGAACAGGTTGGCGACCGACGCCAGCAGCGCAATGATCATGCCGGCGAACAGGAAGCCGCCCATGAAGCTGAAGTCCTTCTTGGTCGCCAGCACGTAGGCCGACAGGACCAGGAAGGTGCCGCCGGTAGTGGCCAGCGCCAGGGCGATCGTGCTCGCGCCGCCGGGCAGCGTCAGGATGGCGCTCAGCAAGGGGCCGAGCGTGTAACCCATGAAGCCGGTGAGCGCGAACACCAGCGGCACCGCCGCGCCGCTGTTCTGGGTTTTATGGATCGCGAACAGCAGGCCGAAGTAGCCGACCAGCGTGATGATCATGTGCGGCGCCGGCAGCTTGAATGCCACCGCAGCGGCGGCGACCGCGCCGCTGAACAGCAGCGTCATCGCCAGCAGCGCATAGGTGTTGCGCAGCACGCGCGCCACATCGCCGCGTTGGGAAAAGACCGACGTGTCGCCGTTGGCGGACACCGGCGTCCAGGTCGTGGGGGACGCCGAGGGTCGTTGGTAGTCGCTCATGACTGAACTCCTTGGGACGGTGGAAACTTGCGATCGGCCGGCGGCGCTGCCGCCATGCCTTGCGCACGAATGCGAAACGTACCGGAAATCAGACTTCCGAAAAACCAGCTAATCACTCATTTTTATGAGTGTTTTTTCGATGCGCTTCACTCGTCGCCGATCGACGCCGCCGAGGGCATCGACGCCGGGCTGCCGGCTCGGCGCTGGGCCAGCAGCGTGGCCACCAGCGGATGGTTCTGACCGCGGCGGGAGTAGATGGCGTGGACGTCCTCCACCACCTCGGTCTGGCCCAGCAGATGCAGGCCGTTCATCATCGACAGGTCGTCCGCGCCCAGTCGGCTGACCGGGAACACACCCAGCCCGCGCGCCGCGAAGACGCTCATCAGCGCGCTGTCCTCGAACTCGCCCACCACCTGCGGCCGGATGTGGTGTTGCTCGAACCAGCGCTCCAGTCCGGCACGCAGCGACGCGTGGCGGGTGGGCAGCAGCACCGGCAGGGTTTCCAGGTTGTGCGGGAAGGATTTGCCCGGAGCGCGACGGGCGCGCTCCACCAATTCCGCCGGGCCCCACCAGTCCACCGAAGTGCTGGCCAGCAACTGGCTGGTGATGCGAAGCGTCGGATTGACGGGGGCTGGCTGGTCAGTGAGCACTAAATCCAGATGGTGGAGCGCCAGTTCCCCGAGCAACTGATCGACCTCGCCTTCATGGCAGACCAGACGCAGATGCGGCGTGTCCAGCACCGGCGCCAGCAGCGCATGCGCGGCGAGTTTGGACAGCCCGTCCGACAGGCCGACCGACAGCCGCACCACCCGTTGGGTGGCGGCTTCATGGACCTCATGCGGCACCAGTTGGCCGATCTGGAAGATCTCTTCCGCGCGGGCAAAGGCGGCCTGGCCGGCCTCGGTCAGCACCAGGCCGCGGCCTTCCGGCTTGAGCAACTGGTGTCCCAATGAGCGCTCCAGCTCACGCACCTGGGCGCTGATCGTCTGGACCGCCATGCCCAGCCGATCCGCCGCGCGGGCGAAGCCGCCTTCCTTGGCGACCACCCAGAAATAGTGCAGGTGGCGGTAATTGAGCGCAGTCATGAAAGCCTCCGGAAAAAACGAAGCGTGATGATACCCAACTTCGCTTTATCGGAAGTATTGATCGGCCAATCACCCGAAAAACCGATGGCCTTCTTGCCGGCGCGGGCGGAAGTCGCGTGCAGGCGGTCAGCGCCAGGCGCAGTCTGGGAAGCTCGCCCTTCCATTCGTCGCGGACGCCGGGCGGCGGTGGCCGCACTTGCCTAGAGTTCGTCCTCGCAGCGCCAGCCGGGCTCATCCCGTGGGCCGACCGGGCCCCGCCGGTGCGGCGCTGCACTGAATGACCGGGATGAGCGCGCCCGCGAAACGGGGCCCGGGACCGACCGGTGCCCGACCGACGGACCACGCGCGCTGCCCCCCCCGCTGCCCCTCTTCCAAGGAGAACGACCATGGGTTTCGTCGGCTTGCTGTTCTGGCTGCTGCTGTTCGTGCTGTGCTGGCCGCTGGCGCTGCTCGCGCTGGTGCTGTGGCCGCTGCTGTGGGTGATCACGCTGCCCTTCCGGCTGATCGGATTGAGCGTGGAGGCCGTCTTCGCCCTGTTGAAGGCGGTGTTGTTCCTGCCGGCGCGGCTGCTGGGCTGGAAAGAAGCGCGCTGAGGATGCGCTTCGAGCCCCCCACGCCGCCTGTCGAGGCGGCGCCGGGGGAATCGACGTCAGTTCACCTGAGGATCAGACCGCATCCAGGCCCGCTTGCAGATCGGCGCGCAGGTCTTCCAGATCTTCGATGCCGGCCGAAATGCGGATCAGCGAATCGGTGATGCCCAGACGCTGACGGGTTTCGAGCGGGATGGACGCATGCGTCATCAGCGCGGGCAACGAGATCAGGCTCTCCACGCCGCCCAGGCTTTCGGCCAGCGAGAAGATCTGCACCCGTTCCAGGAAGCGCCGGGCGCCCGCCAGATCGGTGTCCAGCTGGACGCTGATCATGCCGCCGCCGCCGCGCATCTGGCGTTGCGCCAGCGCCTGCTGCGAATGGCTCTCCAGGCCGGGATAGTGCACGCGGCGCACCTTGGGCTGCTGCTCCAGCCACTGGGCCAGCGCCAGCGCGGTCTCGTTGTGGCGGGCCATGCGCAGCGCCAGCGTCTTCAGGCCGCGCAGGGCCAGGAAGCTGTCGAACGGGCCGGCGACCGAGCCGATCGCGTTGTGCAGGAATTCGAGCTGTTCCCGCAGCGGAGCCTGGCGCGCTTCGCCGCCCACCACCACCACGCCGGAGATCACATCGCTGTGGCCGTTGAGGTACTTGGTGGCCGAATGCATCACCGCATCGAAGCCCAGTTCCAGCGGACGCTGCGCCCACGGGCTGGCGAAGGTGTTGTCCGCGATCGCCATCGCGCCGTGCGACCGGGCGATCGCCGCGACCGCTGCCAGGTCGGTCAGCTTGAGCAGCGGATTGCTGGGCGTCTCGATCCAGATCATCTTGGTCTCGGGACGCAGGGCGGCGCGCACGTTCTCCGGATTGCTGCTGTCCACATAGGTGACCTGCAGACCGGCGCTGCGCTTGCGCACCCGCTCGAACAGGCGATAGCTGCCGCCATACAGGTCATCGCCCGCGACGATGTGGGCGCCGGCATCCAGGGTGTCCAGCACCGTGGCCATCGCGGCCAGACCTGAGGAAAACGCATAGCCCTGCACGCCGCCTTCCAGGCTGGCGATCGCGCGCTCATAGGCTTGCCGCGTCGGGTTGTGGGTGCGGCCGTATTCGTAGCCCTGGTGCACACCGGGGCTCTGCTGGCGGTAGGTGCTGGTGGCGTAGATCGGCGGCATCACCGCGCCGGTGAGCGGATCGGGATGCTGGCCGCCGTGGATGGCGAGGGTATCGAAACGCAGGGAGGCGCCATCGTGGCCGCGGCCGTGGCCGTTGTTTGCGGCGTCGTTCTTCGGAGACTGGCTCATGACAAGCCCTTTCGCAGGTGGTTCAACAGATCGAATCGGGTGACCAGGCCGTAGAAGCCGCGATCGTCGGCGATCACGGCCACCAGGCCCTTGCGCAGCTGCGCGATCAGGTCGGACAGCGGCGCGTGGGGCGGCAAGGTCTGCACATCATGGCTCATCGCGCGCTCGACCGGATCCTTGAAGTGGCGCGCGTCCATGTGCATCTGGGCGAGCAGATCGGACTCGTCGAGCAGGCCGACCAGCCGCCCGTCGCGCAGCACGGGCAACTGGGACACCTCGGCCTGGCGCATGCGGGCGAAGGCGGTGGACAGCGTGTCCTCCGGGCTGACGCTGACGACGGCGCCGTCTTCGGTGCGCCGCGCGATCAGGTCGCGCAGATCGCCTTGGGTGGTGCGCTTGAGCAGGCCCTGGTCGAACATCCACGGATCGTTGTAGACCTTGGACAGATAGCGGGTGCCGGTGTCGCAGACGAAGGTCACGACACGCTTGGGCGTGGTCTGGGCGCGGCAGTACTGGAGCGCCGCGGCCAGCAGCGTGCCGGTCGACGAGCCGGCGAGGATGCCTTCGGCCTTGTAGAGCGCGCGGGCGGTGGCGAAGCTCTCCTCATCGGTGATGCGGTAGGCATGGCGCACGCCGCTGAGGTCCGCGATCGGCGGCACGAAGTCCTCGCCGATGCCCTCGACCGCCCAGGAGCCGGCGTCGCCATAGGTGCCGGTCTCGACATAGTCCTTGAGGATCGAGCCGGCCGGGTCGGCCAGCACCATGTCCAGGCCCGGCCGGACTTTGGCGAAGAAGCGCGAGAGTCCGGTCAAGGTGCCGCCCGAGCCGACGCCGCACACCATCGCATCGATGCGGTGGCCGACTTGCTGCCAGATCTCCGGGCCGGTGGTCGTCTCATGCGCGAGCGGGTTGTTGGGGTTGTTGAACTGGTCGGCATACCAGGCGCCGGGCAGGTCCAGTACCAGCTTGGCGGCGCGGTCCTGGTAGTAGTCGGGATGGCCCTTGCCGACATCGGAGCGGGTGATGTGGACCTCGGCCCCCAGCGCCTTGAGCTGCAGCACCTTCTCCGCCGACATCTTGTCCGGCACCACCAGCGCGACCCGATAGCCCTTGGCCCGCGCGACCAGCGCCAGACCCAGACCGGTGTTGCCGGCAGTGGCCTCCACGACGGTGCCGCCGGGCTGCAGCAGGCCGTCGCGCTCCGCAGCTTCGATCATCGACAGGCCGATGCGGTCCTTGATCGAGCCGCCCGGGTTCTGCGATTCCAGCTTCAGGAACAGCTCGCAGCAGCCGGTGTCGAGCCGACGCACCGGCACCAGCGGCGTGTTGCCGATCAGGTCCAGCACGGCGGGGCGGCCGGAACGGGGCGCCGCATGTTGCGCGTCGGCCGAGGTCGGGGGGGCGGATGAGGTCGATGTCTCCGTGGCACTCATGGTGCGCTCCTTCTTGATCCTGGTGGGATGGATGTGCGCGGCGGCGTCCGGGTAGGACGGCGCAGGCGAACCGGGCAGGCTATCGCCGAAGCGAGACAGCACCAAGCGCGATTCACGCATGAGCTTATCCGCGGAACGTCTGAATGGTGGATGACCTGACCGATGACGAGCCGCCTCTACGGCCTGCCGTGTCCGCCGCATCAGGGACGCGAGCAGGCCGCGTGCCCGACGGCGGGGTCCGCCGGCGCGCAGGCCTCGGCGCACATGGATGGAAGCCGCGCATGCATATGCCCATCGCTTCGTTCGTGGCGCGCCGGCCGCTGCCTAAGCTCAGGCCCAGTCGAATTCAACCCATCGAGCAGCCCTTCCCCAGGGACGCTCTCGATCTCGCTGATCCCTGCTTATCAAGGAGCCCATCACCATGTCCCTGACCCGCCGCGCCCTGCTGATCATCGCCACGTCCGCCTCCCTGATGGGCATCGCGCATGCCGATCAGCTCGACGACATCCGCAAGAAGGGCGAGCTGGTCGTCGGCGTGCTCGGCACCGATGAGCCCAACAGCTTCATCGATCCCAAATCGCGGGAGATCGTCGGCTATGAAGTGGACCTGGCCAAGGCCATCGCCGACAAGCTGGGCGTGAAGCTGCGGCTCAAGCAGCTCGCGGTGGCCGCGCGCATTCCGGAGCTGCAGCAAGGCCATGTCGACCTGCTGGCCGCCAGCCTGACCCACAACAAGGAGCGGGAGGCGGTGATCGATTTTTCGCTCACCACCTTCATCACCGGCCAGAAAGTGCTGGTGCGCAAGGACAGCGGCATCCAGTCGCTGAACCAGCTGGCCGGCAAGAAGGTGGTGACGGTCAAGGGCGGCACCCAGGAGCCCAACATCCGCAAGGCCGTGGCCAGCGTGGAAGTCGTCACCTTCGATACCGGACCGCTGGCCTTCCAGGCGCTGCAGCAGGGCAAGGGCGTCGCCTTCGTCAATGACGAGGTGTCCTTGCTCGACCAGTTCGCCAAGCTGGGTCCGGCGGCAGCGCAATACGAGATCCTGCCGACCAACCTGAGCATCGAGCCCTTGGCGCTCGGCCTGCGCAAGGGTGAATCGCGACTCAAGGCCCAGGTCGACGGCACCTTGCGCGAGCTGGAGGCCCGCGGCAGCGCGGAGCAGCTGTTCCAGAAATGGTATGGGCCGCAGACGCGGCTCAAGTTCCAGACCCGCAGCTTCAAGATTGACAGCGACCAGGTGGAGGGCTGAACACGACCCAGCGATGAACCGATCACTTTGACATCCGATGCAAGCACGCCCCGGCTTCGGCCGGGGCGTTCCTTTGTGGGACCGCCCACCGTTGCCCATGCCCGTGCTCGATTTCACCCCGCTGCTGCACGGCCAGTTTCTCGACTGGCTGCTCGCCGGCATTCGTCTGTCCCTGGTGCTGACCCTCGCGGCCGGCGCGATGGCGCTGCCGCTGGGCATCCTGATCGCGCTCGCCGGATTGGCGCGAGCGCCGCTGTGGCGGGGCCTCGCCCGCACCTATGTGACGGTGGTGCGCAATGTGCCGCTGCTGGCCCACATGCTGTTCTGGTATTTCGCGGTGCCGGAGCTCCTGCCGGAAGGCCCTCGGGCCTGGCTTTACGCCGGCCACGTCGAAGCCTTCGCCGCACTGGCCGCGCTGGTCAGCTACACCGCGGCCTACATGGCGGAGGACGTGCGCTCCGGCCTGCGCGCGGTGCCGACGGGTCAATGGCTCGCCGCGCGTGCGCTGGGGCTCACGCCGCGCGACACGGTGCGCCTCATCGTGCTGCCGCAAGCCTTGCGCGCCACCGTGCCGCCGTTGATCTCGCAGACGCTCCATCTGTGGAAGAACACCAGCCTCGCGACCGTGGTCGGTGCGGGCGAGCTGATGTATCAGGCCCAACGCATCGAAACGGCGAGTTTTCGCGGCTTCGAAACCTTCGCAGCGGCCACGGCCGTCTATCTGAGCGTCTCACTCCTCATCACCGCGGCGGGCGCCCTCTATCAGCACCGCGCGCCGATGCGGCCCGCAGCACGATGAGCCCCCCGACACGGAGCGCGCGATGAGCCTGATCGAGATGCTCGACACCTACTGGCTGTATGTGTTGATCGGCCAGTATCCGCATGGGCCGCTCGGCGGTCTGGCGATGACGCTGTTGCTCGCCGGCAGCGGCCTGGTCCTGGCGCTGCCGCTGGGCGTGGTGCTGGGCGTGGCCCGCGTCAGCCCACGCCCACGGTGGCGGCGGCCGGTCACGGTGCTGGTCCATGCCGTGCGTGGCACGCCGCTGTTGATGGTGGTGTTCTGGGCCTACTTCTTCCTGCCGGTAGTCACCGGCCACAAGACCGACCAATTCAGCACCATGCTGGCGGCGCTGGTGATCTTCGATGCCGCTTACCTGGCGGAGATCGTGCGTGCCGGCCTGCAGGCCTTGCCTGCCGGCCAGTGGCAGGCCGCCGAGGCGCTGGGCATGAGCCGGGGCCAGGCCTTGCGCCTGATCCTGCTGCCGCAGGCGCTGCGCCAGATGTTGCCGTCGTTGGTCAATCAGTTGGCCTCGACGATCAAGGCCACCTCCTTGGGCACCATCATCGGCCTGTCGGAACTGTCGTTCGTCGCGGGGCAGGTCAATGCCCAGGTGCTGGTGCATCCGGTGGCGGTGTATGGGTTTCTGGCGCTGAGCTATTTCCTGATGTGCTGGGGCTTGTCGCTCTGGGCGCAGCGCCTCGGGCGCCAGACCGCTGCGGTATGAATGCGCGGCGAAGAGGCCGTCAAGCGGCTTCGTGCGCCAGCGTGTTCACCAGCGCGGTGGGCCGGCGCGGTAGGCCGACGCGACCGCCATCAGCGTCGCCCTCAGCGCTGCATGCCCCAACGCCGCACGGTGAGCCGCTCGACGGTGCTGAACACCAGCCGCTCGGCCAGCCATCCGATCAGGATGACCATCGCCAGCCCGGCGAAGACGTGATCGGTCATCAGCTCGTTGCGGTTCTGGAAGATGTACCAGCCCAGCCCGCCCTGACCGGACGACGCGCCGAAGAACAGCTCGGCCGCGATCAGCGTGCGCCAGGCAAAGGCCCAGCCGACGCGCAACCCCGACAGGATCGACGGCAAGGCCGCCGGCAGCAGGATCTGCGCGACATAGCGCGGGCCCGCCAGACCGTAATTGCGACCCGCCATGCGCAAGGTCTCGGGCACGGCCGCGAAGCCCGCCGAGGCCGCCAGTGCGAGCGGCCACAGCACCGCATGGACCAGCACGAAGATCAGGCTCTTCGCGCCCAGGCCGAACCACAGCAGCGCCAAAGGCAGCAGCGCAATCGCGGGCAAGGGATTGAACATCGCCGTCAGACTCGCCAGCAGATCGCGTCCCCATCGGGACGAGGTCGCCAGCGCAGTCAAGGCCAGCGCCAACACCACGCCGAGCAGATAGCCCTGCAGCAACAGCTTCAAGGAGATCGCCGCGCGCATCAGCAACTCGCCGTCGATCACGCCCAGCACCAGGGCTTTGGCCGCCGCACTGAACGTGGGCAGCAGCAGGTCGTTGTCGGCGAGACGGGCGGCGACTTCCCACAGCACGGCCAGCAGCGCCAGCAGCGCGACCTGCCGCCAGGCGCTGGCCTCGATCAGGCGACGCCAGCGTGACGCCACCGCCACCGCGTCAGCGCGGTACGGTGCGGGCGTGAATTCGCGCTCGGGGCGCGGCGCCGGATGCTGGGGGATCGCGACGTTCGATGGGTGGGGCAGGCTCATGCGCGGGACTCGCTGGAGACGATCGCCACCGACGTCCGGCCCGCGTCCGAACGGGGTCGGGTCACGACATCAAGCGGCGCGTGCCGGGCGAGCGGCGCGGTCACCTCGTGGTCAGCCGCGCTCTGAGCGCCTGCGACGGCGTCATGCTCGAACAGCAGACGCTCGATCCGCTGGGCCTGGGCCAGCCGCTGGGCGGGGGTCAGGCCTTGCGCATTCAGCTCGGCCCGCACACGACCGGGATGCGGCGACAACAGCAGGATGCGGTGGCCGATCGTCAGCGCCTCGTCGATCGCGTGGGTGACGAACAGCAACGTGAAACGCTCCTGTTCCCAGAGCGCGAGCAGCTCGTCCTGCATGCGGCGCCGGGTGAGGGCGTCCAGCGCGGCGAAGGGCTCGTCCATCAACAGCACGCGGGGCTTCATCGCCAGCGCACGGGCAATCGCCACCCGTTGTTTCATGCCGCCGGAGAGTTGATGCGGATAAGCATTCGCGAAGTCGGCCAAGCCGACACGCGCCAGCCAGTCTCGCGCACGCGCCAGCGCCTCCGGACGCGTCGCGCGGCGGGACGCGATGAGCGGAAAGGCGACGTTGTCCAGCACCGTCTTCCAGGGCGGCAACTGGTCGAATTCCTGGAACACCGCGACCCGGTCCGACCCGGGGCCTTGCACCGGTTGGCCATCGATCAGGATGCGGCCTTCGCTGGGCGGCACAAAGCCGCCCACCGCCTTGAGCAGCGACGATTTGCCGCAGCCGGAGGCGCCGAGCAACACGAAGCGTTCGGACGGGAAGACATCGAAGTCCACCCGATGCGTGGCGCGCACGACGCCGCGATCGCTGCGGTAGTCCAGGCTGAGTCCCTGCACGCGAAGCAAGGCGGTGGCCGCATCGGGTGCGGGCACGCGCGCCGCCTCCTCAGCCGGCGCCTCGAATGCCGAGCGGGGAACGATCTGCGAATCGGGCGCCGCGCTCAGCAGCGGGACGCGGTGGCTCACTCGATCCAGGCGGGCGCTCACGCTCAGCTCCCGGAGGCGTTGTGCGGGTCGTCGAAGAAGTAATCCTTCACCGAAGCCGGCTTGTTCTTGATCGCGCCGACCCGATGCATGAATTCGGCCAGCGCGAAGGTGTTCTGCGGCGCGACCTTGAACTGCACCTCCGGATTGCGGATCACCTTCAGCAGCAGCTCGCGCGGCGCCTTGGAGCCTTCCTGGCGCTGATAGATGTCGGCGGCCTGTTCGGGATGGCGGCTGATGAAGTCGGCCGCTTCCACCAGCGCGGCGATGAAGGCCTTGTAGGTCTTCGGATTCTCCTGGCGGAATTTCTCGGTGGTGTAGAGCACCGTGGCCGACGCCGGCCCGCCCAGCACCTCATAACTGTTGAGCACCACATGCACCTTGGGATTGCCCGCGAGTCCCTGCTCCTGGAACGGCGGATTGCCGAAGTGCGCATTGATCTCGGTGCCGCCCTTGATCAGCGCCGCCGTGGCCTCGGGATGCGGCAAGGCGACCTGCAGCTTGTCGAGCCGGTTGAACTGGGCATCCCCCCAACGCTTGGCAGACGCCAGTTGCAGCAGCCGCGCCTGCACCGACACGCCCACCGCCGGCAGGGCGATACGGTCCTGATCGCTGAAGTCGTCGATCGTTCGGACGGCCGGATTGCTGCTGGTGAGGTAATACGGGAAGTTGCCCAGCGAGGCGATGCCGCGCACGTTCTGACGGCCCTTGGTGCGGTCCCACAGCGTGAGCAACGGGCCGACGCCCGCGCCGGCGATGTCGATGCTGCCGGACAGCAGCGCCTCATTGATCGCCGGGCCGCCAGAGAGCTGGACGTTCTGCACCCGGATGTCGATGCCCTGGGCCTTGCCGTGCTTCTCGATCAGCTTCTGGTCCTGCGCGACATTCAGCAGCAGATAGACGATGCCGAATTGCTCGGCGATGCGCAGCTGCCCTTCGGCGCGGGCCGGCAGGGCGACGACGGTCATCAGGGCGGCCAGCAGGCCAGCGGAAAAGGTGCGCAGACGCATGCTCATGGGTGGCCCGATCCGTCGAGGTGATGGGCCACGGGCACCGAGCCCCTGACCGTGGTGCGGTAGAGATGCCGGCGCAGATGATCCGGGCAGCCCGTGGCCAGATGCATCAGCGAGCGGTTGTCCCAGAAGATCAGGTCGTGCGGTTGCCACCGGTGCCGGTAGACCAGCCGCGGTCGGGTGCTGTGATCGAAAAGCTGATTCAGCAGGTCGCGACTCTCGTCCTCAGGCAGGTCGACGATGCGGGTGGTGAAATGTTCGCTAACGAACAGAGCGGCGCGCCCGTTCTCCGCATGCCGATGCACCACCGGATGAATGGCGGGCTTGACCTCGGCGATCTGCTCCGGGGTGAGCTTCGGGCGCCAGGGATTGCGCGCGCGCAGTTCCTCATACCGGGCGAGATAGCTGTGTTCGGCACGTCGCCCCGCCACCGCGCGGCGCAACGCCAGCGGGAGCTGTTCATACGCCAGGTGTTGATTGGCGAACAAGGTGTCGCCGCCTTCGTCCGGCAACTCCTGTGCATGCAGCAGCGAGCCCAGGCTGGGCGCATCCTTGTAAGAGAGATCGGAATGCCAATAGCGGCCGGCATCGCCCAGGCCCAGCGGCTCGCCGTCCACGCCGCGCAGATTGGAGACCTGCAGGATCTCCGGATGACCGGGCAACTGGAAGTTGCGCAGCACATGGATTTCCAGCTCACCCCAACGGCGGCTGAATGCGACGTGCTGCGCCGGCGTGATGCGCTGATCTCGAAACACCAGCAGGTGGTGATCCAGGTGTGCGCGATGCAGACGAGCGAAGTCGCCGTCGCTCAGCGGTCGATTCAGATCCAGCCCCAGCACCTCGGCGCCCAGCGGCGCATCGAGCGGTCGGATCTCAAAACCGTGCGTGACGACCGGCGCGATCGTCGCCGCGCGGGTGGCCGCGGCGGGGCGCGGGCGGTGGGCAAGGGCTGTCATGCGAAAGCACTCTAGGCCGCGAGGCCGACGGTCGAAACGAACAAGACGGCATGTCCTCGCTCGGGATTTGCATATGCGGTGAGGCATTCCATTCGCTCGTCAAGGACCGCCCCATCGAGCTCGATGGGCTGTGCGATGAACGGTCGTGTCCCTCATTCATGTCTGCAATGCGCGAATAGCGCTGCGAACGGGGCGAATACAGCGTCACAGCAATCAATCTTTACCCTTAGAGCGACGCAAGAAAGCGACTATCCCTAAAGTGAGGGTTAATACGACAGCCTCTGCTGTCTAAGGAGTAGTCGCACGATGAAACAAGTCATCTGCGTGAAGTGGGGTACGGCGTACGGCGCCGATTACGTGAACCGTCTGTATGGCATGTTGCGCCGCCATGTCACCGGCGACTTTCGCCTCGTGTGCCTGACGGACGACAAGGTCGGCCTGCGTCCGGAAGTCGATGCCTACGATCTGCCGGAGCTCGGCTGCGAGTGGCCTCGCAAGTCCATGGGCAAGTGGCGCAAGCTGGTGCTGTGGAGCGAGGACCTGGGCACGACCACCGGCCTGTCGGGCCCGGTGCTGTTCATCGATCTGGATTCGGTGATCGTCGACAACATCGACGGTTACTTCTCTTATGGGGATCCGGATGACGTCGTGCTGGCGCGCAACTGGGCCAAGCCGATGCAGAAGCTGGGACAGACCTCGGTCTTCCGCTTCCCGGTCGGCCGTTATCCGCACATCATCCGCAACTTCCGCGCCGATCCGCAGGGCGTGGCGGACAAGCATGGTTTCGAGCAGCATTTCGTGACGGCGTCGGTCCCGGGCGGCATCAAGTTCTGGCCGCATCTGTGGACCCGGCATTTCCGCCTGCACTGCCTGCCGCCGTTCCCGCTGCGCTATTTCAAGCCGGCCAAGCTGCCCAAGGGTTCGCGCATCGTCACCTTCCCCGGTGGCCCGAATCCCAGCGACGTGCTGGTGGGACGCTGGACCCAGAAGCAGCCGGCGCATGAGACGCCGTGGGCGCATTTCCTGGCCACGTTTTCTTCCGGCATGACGAACCGCTGGAAGCACATGACCCGCTATGTGCGCCCCACGCCGTGGCTGACGCAGCATTGGGTGGAGTGAGGTCGCGCCGCGCTCAGTGAGGCGGTCTCGGGCCACCGGGCCCGCCCGCGTCGCGTGAGTTCGACGACGCGGCGCCCGGCCTGGCGGCAGCGGTCGGCGCGGGACGCGCCAGATCCTGGATCACCTCCAGCGCCGTCTTCACCTTGAACGGCTTGAGCATGATGCGGCGGATGTCCAGGTCGCGGTAGAGCTGGGCCGTCGCCAGATCGCAGGCTTCGGCCGTCAGCGCGATCGGCATCTGCGCGGGACAGCGCAGGCCGCCGGCCCGCACGCTCTGCACCAGCGCCAGGGCCTGCAGGCCTTCGCCGATGTCCAGCAGCAGGCCGTCCATCGGCCGGTGCTCCAACAGGCGTTGCGCGGCCTCGTGGCTGCTGCATTCATGCACCTCCGCGATCTGCAGTTGCCGGGCCACCAGCGCCACGGTGCGGCGGAACAGCGAATGGCCATCGACGACCAGAAACTGCCGATGCGGCATCAGCTGGCCTCCGTCGACTGACCCAGCAGTTCCGCCAACGCCAGGTCGCGCAGGCTCATCAGGATGGCCAGATCGGTGTCATCCAGCGTGCGGCGGCGGCGATCGATCAGACACAAGGTGCCGATGCGCAGCCCGGGCTTGGGCTCCAGCGGCGCGCCGGCGTAGAAGCGGATGTGCGGCGGGCCGATCACCATCGGGTTGTCGGCGAAGCGCGGATCCTCGGTCGCATCCGGCACCACCATCACCTGCGGCGCATGGATGGCATGGCCGCAGAAGGACACATCCCGGCTGGTCTCGCAGACCGCCAGTCCAAAGCGCGCCTTGAACCATTGGCGGCGCTCGTCCACCAGGCTGAGCAGCGCGATCGGCACGCCGAATTCCTCGGCGGCGAAGCCCACGATGCGGTCGAAACGCGCCTCCGGCGGCGTGTCGAGGATCAGCATCTCGCGCAGCGTCTGCAGACGCTCGGCCTCTTGGGTGGGGATGGCAGGTCGGAGCATGGATCGGTTTCTCCCGTGGCCCGTGACGGCCCTCGACGAGCCTAGCCGGTCCGGGAGCGGCTCAGCAGGCGTCCTCGCCGCTCCAGCGGGCGGCAGCGGAACAATGTCTCATCTGGCGGCAGCGTCCTCTGGGCGGCAAGGTGCATGCCTGTGGCCCGCCGGAAACGGGCGGGTCAGCCCTCATATGCATTCCCGCTAGATCCATGCGCCGAGATCGCATTGGCCGGCGGTCAGCGGCACGACCACACTCTGTCTCACGGGGCGCGCCCATGTCGCCCCCGCCCGACGCGGCCCTCCGCCGCGAACGGGATGGCATGGTGAAAGCCCAGGTCGTGACCGCGCCCGCCTTCAGGGTCTTGGGGGAGGCGCTTCTGGCGGAGACGGTCACGGTCCTGGCGTCTTTCCCTGTCTGCTTATTTCATATTCGCGATAAGCAAATACTTAAACAATCGTTCCTCGAATAAGGACTTGTTGGCAAGCTACTCAGCCCGACCCGAACGTCGCCTGATTGCGCTTGCCTGCCATGTCCGACTCCCCCCGCCACGACCGATCCACCGCCCCGCGCGCCCGCCGCGCCGCCCTGCACGGACTCAGCCGCCGCGGCGTGCTGATGATGGCTGCCGCGGTGCCGCTGATCGCGCTGCAGGCCGGCCAGCCCGCCCAGGCGCAGGAAGCGACGACGCTGCTGAATGTCTCCTACGACGTGGCGCGTGAGCTCTACAAGCAGGTCAATCCGGCCTTCGTCACCTACTGGAAGGCCAAGACCGGCCAGACGGTGACCATCAACCAATCGCACGGCGGCTCGTCGAAGCAGATCGGCTCGGTCATTGGCGGACTGGAGGCCGATGTGGTCACCATGAACCAGGCCACCGATGTGGATGCGCTGGCCGAGAAAGGCCTGACCAGCGCCGACTGGCGCGCCAAGTTCCCAAATGGCGCGGCGCCTTACAGCTCCACCATGCTGTTCCTGGTGCGCAAGGGCAATCCCAAGCAGATCAAGGACTGGAACGACCTGGCGCGCCCCGGCGTGCAGGTGATCATTCCCAATCCAAAGGTGACCGGCAACGGCCGCTATGGCTACCTGGCCGCCTGGGGCAGCGTGATCGCCAAGGGCGGCACCGACGCTCAGGCCAAGGACCTGCTCGGCAAGATCCTGGCGAATGTGCCGGTGCTGGACGGTGGCGGCCGCGGCGCGACCACGACCTTCACCCAACGCGGCATCGGCGATGTGCTGCTGACCTTCGAATCCGAAGCGGAACTGATCGAGAACGAATTCGGCAAGGGCCAGTTCGAGGTCGTCGCGCCCAGCCTGTCGATCGAGGCGGATGCGCCGGTCGCGCTGGTGGACAAGGTCGTCGCGAAGAAGGGCAGCCTCACGCTGGCCAAGGGCTATCTGGATTACCTGTGGACGCCCGAGGGCCAGGAAATCATCGCCCGCAACAACTTCCGCCCGCGTGACCCGGCCGTGTTCAAGCGCCATGCGCAACGCTTCGCGCCGATCAAGCTGTTCAGCGTCGACCAGACCTTGGGCGGCTGGAGCAAGGTCAGCAAGACCCATTTCGCCGATGGCGGCCAGTACGACCAGATCATGGCCGGACTGAAGCGCTGATCGCAGGCCCAGGACCGATCCCCGCATGAACACCGCCGTGCTTCCGGCGTCGGCTGAGCCGGCGCCCGTCCGCAAACGCCGCCGCGTGCTGCCAGGCTTCGCCCCGACGCTGGGCTTCAGCCTGTTCTATCTCTCGCTGCTGATCCTGATCCCGCTCTGCGCGGTGTTTCTGAAATCGGCCAGCCATGGCTTCGATGCCTTCTGGGCGGCGGCCACCTCGCCACGGGTGCTGGCCTCGTACCGGCTGAGCTTCGGCGCGGCCCTGCTGGCGGCGGCGATCAATGTGGTGTTCGGCTTCATCCTGGCCTGGTCGCTGGTGCGCTATGACTTCGTCGGCAAGAAGCTGGTGGATGCGCTGATCGACCTGCCGTTCGCGCTGCCGACCGCCGTGGCCGGCATCGCGCTGACCGCGCTGTATGCGCCCAACGGCTGGATGGGCCAATGGCTGGAGCCGCTGGGCATCAAGGTGGCGTTCACGCCGCTGGGCGTGCTGGTGGCGCTGATCTTCATCGGCTTGCCCTTCGTCGTGCGCACCGTTCAGCCGGTGCTGGAAGACCTGGACACCGAGCTGGAAGAAGCCGCCGCCTCGCTGGGCGCGCACCGCTGGCAAGCCTTCCGGCTGGTGATCCTGCCGATGCTCACGCCCGCGCTGCTGACCGGCTTCGCGCTGGCCTTTGCGCGCGCGGTGGGCGAGTACGGCTCGGTGATCTTCATCGCCGGCAACATGCCGATGGTCAGCGAGATCACGCCGCTGATGATCATCACCAAGCTCGAGCAATACGACTATGTCGGCGCCACCGCGATCGCGGTCGTGATGCTGGTGTTCTCCTTCCTGCTGCTGCTGGGCGTGAATGGCCTGCAGGCCTGGAGCGCGCGACGCAATGGCATGGACGGCCGCCGATGAGCGCGCTTGCCCTCACCCCCACGATGACGACCACCACGGCGATCGCGCCGTCGGTCGGTGCCGTCCCCGGCCGCTCCGATGCGGCCGACGCTCACGGAGCGAGTGACTGAGATGTCTGGATCTGCTGCCACCCTCGGCCGCGCGCGCGGCGCCGGCCATTACCAGGGCAACCCGGCCACGGCGGAACGCCGCTGGGTGCGCTGGACGCTGCTCAGCCTCGGCCTGGGCTTCTTCGCGCTGTTCCTGGTCTTGCCGCTGGTCGCGGTGTTCAGCGAAGCGCTGCGAAAGGGCTGGGACACCTACCTCGCCGCGCTCGTCGAGCCGGATGCGGTCTCGGCCATCAAGCTCACGCTGGTCGCGGCGGTGATTTCGGTGCCGCTGAATGTGGTGTTCGGTGTGTCCGCCGCCTGGGCCATCACCAAGCATGACTTCCGCGGCAAGCAGTTGCTGATCACGATGATCGACCTGCCGTTCTCGGTCTCGCCGGTGGTCGCCGGCCTGATCTATGTGCTGATCTTCGGTGCGCAGGGCTGGTTCGGTCCGTGGCTGCAGGCGCATGACATCAAGATCATCTTCGCTGTGCCGGGCATCGTGCTCGCCACCGTGTTCGTCACCTTCCCGTTCGTCGCGCGCGAGCTGATTCCACTGATGCAGGCCCAGGGCCGCGATGAGGAAGAAGCGGCCACCGTGCTGGGTGCCAGCGGCTGGCGCACGTTCTGGCATGTCACGCTGCCCAACATCAAGTGGGGCCTGCTGTATGGCGTGATCCTGTGCAATGCGCGGGCCTTCGGTGAATTCGGCGCGGTGTCGGTCGTCTCCGGTCACATCCGCGGGCAGACCAACACGCTGCCGCTGCAGGTCGAGATCCTCTACAACGAATATCAATTCGCCGCGGCATTCGCCGTCGCCTCGCTGCTGGCCTTGCTGGCGCTGGTCACGCTGGGGCTGAAGCAATTCGTCGAATGGCAGGCCCGCCGGGGCGCGAGCACGAACTGAGGAACTGGGCGCGGCCGCCGTCGCCCCGTGAGCAAGGAATTCCCATGAGCATTCAAGTCCGCCACATCCACAAGTCCTTCGGCGCGTTCACGGCGCTGGGCGATGTCAGCCTGGACTTTCCCACCGGCGAACTCACCGCGTTGCTCGGCCCGTCGGGCTGCGGCAAGACCACCTTGCTGCGCATCATTGCCGGCCTGGAGACGGCGGACCGGGGTCAGGTCTTGCTGGACGGCGCCGATGCGTCGGACACGCATGTGCGGGAGCGCGAGGTCGGCTTCGTCTTCCAGCATTACGCGCTGTTCCGCCACATGACGGTGTTCGACAACGTCGCTTTCGGTCTGCGGGTGAAGCCGCGCAAGCAGCGTCCGCCGGAACCCGAGATCAAGCGCAAGGTGCATGAGCTGCTGCAGCTGGTGCAACTGGACTGGCTGGCGGACCGCTATCCGCCGCAGCTGTCGGGGGGTCAGCGCCAGCGGATCGCCCTGGCGCGGGCACTGGCGGTCGAGCCGCGGGTGCTGCTGCTGGACGAGCCCTTCGGCGCCCTTGACGAGGTGACCCGCGCCGACATGCAACAACTGTTGCTGCGCCTGGTGGCGGAGCAGGGAACCGCGGCGGTGCTCATCACCCACGACATCGACGAGGCGCTGCTGGTCTCCGACCGAATCCTGCTACTGGGCGACCACCCGGCGCGGGTCATCGGCGAGTGGCGACTCGACCTGGCGCAACCGCGGACCGAGGCCATCGAGGCCCTGGGCACTCTGCGCATCGAGATCCTGCAAACCCTACGGCGGGCGAGCCGACCCCATCCTTCACCTTCTGCAGCGGAGCCTGCCCATGTGCCTGCAAGATCCCCGTCCCTCGCGCCGTGAATTCCTCAAGCTGGCCGCGCTGTTCAGCGCCGCCGGCGCCTTCCCCCTGTTGCGCAGCCTGGAGGCGCGCGCGGCGGCCGAACCCGATGCGCCGGTCCGCATCGGCTACCTGCCGATCACCGATGCCACGCCCTTGCTGGTGGCCCACGCCCGCGGCCTGTTCGATGCCGAAGGGGTCAAGGCGGAGAAGCCGGTGATGCTGCGCAGCTGGGCGCAGGTGATCGAGGCCTTCCTGTCCGGCCAGGTGAACGTCATCCATCTCCTGTCGCCGATGACCGTCTGGGCCCGCTACGGCAGCCAGGTACCGGCCAAGGTGGTGGCCTGGAACCACGTCGACGGCTCGGGCCTGACCGTGGCGCCGGACATCCATGAGGTGCGCCAACTCGCCGGGCGCACCGTGGCGATTCCCTTCTGGTACTCCATCCACAACGTGGTGCTGCAGGAATTGCTGCGCCAGCATGGCCTCAAGGCGGTGAGCCGCCCGGCCGACGCCAGCCTGGCGGCCGACGAGGTCAACCTGCTGGTGCTGGCTCCGTCCGACATGCCGCCGGCGCTGGCCAGCGGACGCATCGCCGGCTATATCGTTGCCGAACCCTTCAACGCCCTGGCGGAAAGCCAGCAGGTCGGGCGCATCCAGCGCTTCACCGGTGACATCTGGCGCAATCACGCCTGCTGCGTGGTGTTCATGCACGAGCGTGACCTCAACGAGCGGCCGGAGTGGTCGCAGCGGGTGGTCAATGCCATCGTCAAGGCCCAGGTCTGGACCCGGGAGAACCGGGCCGACGCCGCGGCCTTGCTGTCCCGCGAAGGCAGCGGTCACTACACCCCCCATCCGGAAAGCCTGCTCAAGCAGGTGCTGGTGCCCAATGCCGCGGCGCGTGGTCGCTACCTGGCCGATGGCGCCATTCGCCACGCCGACTGGCACGAGGAGCGTATCGACTTCCAGCCCTATCCCTATCCCAGCTACACCCGTGAGCTGGTGAAGCGCCTCAAGCACACCCTGATCCAGGGCGACGCCGGCTTCCTCGCCAGCCTGGACCCGGAATTCGCCGCCACCGACCTGGTGGACGACCGCTTCGTTCGCCAGGCCATCGCCGCGGTGGGCGGCATGGGCACCTTCGGCCTCGCCGAAGGCTTCGCCCGCCAGGAGGAGATCCAGGTGTGAGGGAGTCTCGTCTCGAACGCATCCTGCTCGGCAGCGCCGGCCTACTGGTATTGGTGGTGCTCTGGTGGGCGGCGGTGCAGGGCCTTGCGGCGCCGGGCAGCATGGCTCGGCGCTTCGGCCCTGGCACCACCTTCGTCAGCCTCTGGCACCTGCTGGCCAGCGGCGAGCTGTGGCCGCACATCCTGGTCAGCCTGGAGCGAGTACTGATCGGCCTGGGCCTGGCCTTGCTGGTCGGAGTACCGCTGGGCTTGCTGGTGGGCTCCTGGCGCGCCCTGGAAACCGCCAGCACGCCAGCCT
>CAJYPV010000031.1 GCA_913776825.1 Burkholderiaceae bacterium | reverse complement strand
CTCCATCGCCTGCAACACCAGCCTGGCCAATCTGGACGGCGTGTCGCGCGCCGGGGTCCTGGATGCGGCGCGTGAGCATTCGGTGGCGCAGGACTACCGCCAGCAACTGGCCACCCGCTGCCGCGATGTGACGCAGCAGACGGTGCACCTGTCCGGCGGCAATCAGCAGAAAGTGGTGCTGGCCAAGTGGCTGTTCTCCAAACCGCGTCTGCTGATCCTGGATGAACCCACCCGCGGCATTGACGTCGGTGCCAAGTTTGAGATCTACAGCCTGATCGCCCAACTGGCGGAAAGCGGCTGCGGCATTCTGATGATTTCTTCGGAAATGCCGGAACTGCTGGGCATGTGCGATCGGATGTATGTGATGAATGAAGGGCGCATGGTGGCGGAGTTCGACGCCGCCGATGCCTCACAGGAAAGAATCATGGGTGCCATCGTGGGCGCCCGGGAGTTACGCCATGCATGACCCACTGACGGCACCGGTTCACGGTGCCCCTTCTGCGCGCACCGCGCCTCCGCCGGCGCCGCGCGGCCCGGCCTCGGGCGGTATCGCCCATTTCCTCAAGCGTCATCTGCGTGATTACGGCATGCTGATCACGCTGGTGGCCATCATGGGGCTGTTCCAGTACCTCACCGATGGCACGCTGCTGCAGCCGCTGAACATGACCAACCTGGTGCTGCAGAACAGCTACATCGTCATCATGGCGCTGGGCATGCTGCTGGTGATCGTGGCGGGCCACATCGACTTGTCGGTCGGCTCGGTCTGCGGCTTCATCGGGGCGCTGGCGGCGGTGCTGATGGTCAATTACAACTGGCCCGCGCTGCCGGCCGGGCTGGTCTGCCTGCTGGTGGGCGCGGTGATCGGCGGCGCGCAGGGCTGGTTCGTGGCCTACCTCGGCATTCCGTCCTTCATCGTCACGCTGGCCGGCATGCTGGTGTTCAAGGGTCTGGCACTGGCGCTGCTGCAAGGGCAGTCCCTGGGCCCGTTCCCGGAGTCGTTCCAGGCGCTGAGCGCCGGCTTCCTGCCGGAGCTGTTCGGCCAGGATGATCCGCGCCCGACCACGCTGGGCCTGGGCGTGCTGCTGGCGGCGTCGGCGGTGATCGTGTCCTGGCGGCATCGCAATGCCTGCGTGCGTCACGGCATGGAGACCGAGCCGTCGCCCGTGTTCATCGCGCGTCAAGCGGTGATCGTCGCGGCGGTGCTGGCCATGAGCTGGCTGATGGCGTCCTACAAGGGCCTGCCCACCGTGATGGTGGTGATGGTGGTGCTGACGCTGGCGTATGACTTCATTGCCGGCCGGACCACGATGGGTCGTCGGGTCTATGCGGTCGGCGGCAATGAGAAGGCGGCGCGGCTGTCGGGCGTGCGCACCCAGCGCATCGCCTTCATGACCTTCGTGAACATGGGCGCGCTGGCCGCGCTGGCCGGTCTGGTCTTCGCAGCCCGCCTGAACACGGCCACGCCCAAGGCGGGTCTGGGCTTCGAGCTGGACGTGATCGCCGCCTGCTTCGTCGGCGGCGCGTCGGCCTCGGGCGGTGTCGGCAAGATCATGGGCGCGGTCATCGGTGCCTTTGTCATGGGCGTGATGAACAACGGCATGTCCATCCTCGGCATCGGCATCGACTACCAGCAGGTCATCAAGGGCCTGGTGTTGCTGGCGGCGGTGTTTGTGGATGTGTACAACAAGCGCAAGGCCTGACCCTGGCGATCGCCTGTCCGCGGCCACAGCCGCGGCAGGCTGAGTTCGAACGCCCTCGGCGCACAAGCCGGGGGCGTTGTCGTTTGTGGAGGGCGCCAGGTCGTCGGATGATTGATCCCAGTCGCGAGGGTCACCGCGTCGACTCGCGCCGATTCGCGTCCATTCGCGGCAGTTGGGCTAGTTCGCGGCCAGAATTCACCTCAGCCCATTGAAGCTGAAGGAGCCGTGTTCCCATGCCCGCGTCGTTTCCTGCCACACCCTGGACCGTCCTGGCCACCAACGCCGAGCATTGCTCCGACTTCGCCCCCTATGTCCCGTCCATCAACGATGACGGCCGGGTCGCGTTCCAGGCGGCGCTGAAGTCTGGCGGCACCGGCGTGTTCGTGAGCGATGGGCGTGACGTCACGGCCGTGGCGCTGAGCACCGATGCAGGCAGTCCGGTCGAACGCTTCGCCAGCCATCCGGACCTGGATGCCCGCTCGTCACTGTCGATCTACGCCACCCTGAAGGGTGGCGAGGAGGCGCTGGTGCTGATCGATGCGGATCGAAGTCTGCAAGCCATTCATCCGCTGGCGCCCGCCCAGTCCATCGGACCGCTTGGCCCGACGATGAACGACCGCCAGGAAGTGGCCGTGCGCGCGGTCGGTGGCTCCGGTCAGGCCCTCATCCAGATCTGGCGCAAGGACACCTGGGAGACGGTCGCCGAATCCGGTGGCCCGATCGTCGGATTCGAGGGTCTGCCGGTGGTCAATCAGCGCGGCGAGGTGGCCTATCGCGCCAATCTGATGGAGGGGCAACAGGCCATCTTCTGCCAGCGCGACGGGGCTCAGCGCGTCATCGCCACGACCGGGGACGAGTTCACCGAGCTGGGGCGCTTTCCCATCCTGAACGATCTTGGCCAGGTGGCATTTGCCGCCAGGCACCGGTCGGGCGATTGGGGCATCTATCTGCAGACCGAGACGGACCGCCAATGCCTGATCGATGGCGGCTCCGCCTTCGAGAGCCTGCGCGGCGTGCTCATCAACAACGCCGGGCTGGTGACGTTCTACGGGACGCCCGTCGGCGGCGCACTGGGCATTTACGCCGGCATCGATTCCCCGCGGCGTCTGCTGGGATTGGGCGATGCGCTGTTCGGCGGCACCGTGACCGACTTCGCCTTGAATCCGGTGTCGGTGAATGAGCGCGGGCAACTGGCGGTGCGCGTGGCGCTCGACGATGGGCGGCAATTCATTCTGAGAGGCGACCCCACCGCGTGAGGCCGCCGCTCGGGGCCGGTCGTCAGTCCTGGGAAGGATGCCGCTCCGTCCGTCCATCCGCATGCCGCGCGAAGCGGCCGGCTTCCTCGCCGTGCACCGGCGCGGAATCCGGCCAGGGCCAGCCGCCGAATTCGGTGCGGCGGTAGTCCTCGAAGGCCTGGCGCAGCTCCTGCTCGGTGTTCATGACGAAGGGACCGTACTGCGCGACCGGCTCGCCGATCGGGCGTCCTTGCAGCATCAGCAGCTCAGCCGGTTCATCGCCATTCACCAGCTCGATCGCAACACCCGCGCGGACTTCCATCGATGAACTGACCGGCACCGACCGACCGGCGACGCTCAGTCGCTGACCGGCGAAGAAATACAGCTTGCGGCGAGTACCGTCGCCGAGCGCCGCGGGCAAGGTCCAGCGCGCACCGGGCGCCAGCTTGATCGTCCACATGGCCAGGTCCGAATGCAGCCGCGAGGCCCACGAATCCGGCGGCGGCGCCAGCGGCTGAGCCACACCGACGGCGTGTGCGGGCGCATCGGCCGGGTCAGCGCCCTTCGGCGCGACGGGCTCGGACAAGGGCAGGGCGCCGGCGATGACGGTGACATCGGTCGCCCGGCCGGCGTCATCGACAAAGCGATGCCGGGGAATGTCCTGCGACCAGAACATGGTGAAGTGCGGCTCCACCATCTTGCTGTCGGCGGGCAGGTTGAGCCAGATCTGGAACAGCTCCAGCGGATTCGGCCCCTCGGTGTTGAGCAGCGGGAACATTTCCGCATGGACGATGCCCTTGCCGGCGGTCAGCCACTGCACATCGCCGCCACCGAAACGCGCGCCCGCGCCCAGCGAATCCGAGTGGTCGATGCGGCCCTGCCGCACGATAGTGACCGTCTCGAAGCCGCGATGCGGATGCGCCGGAAAGCCCGGAACCTGCTGCCCGTGGTACATGCTCCAGCCTTGTCGGCCAGAGAAGTCCGAGCCGATCTGTCGACCGGCGAGCAGCGCAGGATCGGGCCCGTAGCGGCCATTGCCGGCCGGGTAGGCGTCGTCATGGTGGACGCAGAACAGGAACGGATCGAGGGTTTCCCAGGGCATGCCCAAGGCCTGGACGGACAGCACCGGCGAGGCGGCAGCAGCGGCATCGAGATCGCCCGACGGCGTGGAGGTCAGAGGGTGTTCGGTCATGAGGGCATCCAGTTTTTTCGCACCCTATCGCAAACCGGACGTCCTTGCGCGCCGCAGGTCGACGTCGGGGCGGACGCAGCACCCTGCGCACTCGTCCATTCGACCGGCCGACGCGGCGATGACGGGACAGGCGCGCCATTTGCTCAGAGCGCCCGGCAGGCTCCGCGCGCCACGGTTGGCGTGCGGCGCATCGCCCCATTCGCCGCCGTGGCCGGCCGCCGTCGCTCCTGCGATCGCGCCCAGGCCAGGGTGACCTGTCGATTCATTGACGAGGCTGACCTGACGTGTTGGACATCATCGATTTGCTGCGGCCCTCGGCCAGTTCCTGCGCGGTCACAGTCACGGTGACGGTGACGCTCACGGTGACGGTCATGGACGTGGGCTCGGCCCATCAGGAGCCGTCATGGCGGGTTTGAAGCGGCGCCTGGAGCGCCTGCATGACGCAGTGATGCAGGCACCGGTGATCGGCGTGCTGCTGCAGGCGATCCGCAACTATGTGATGCATCAGAGCGCCAATCAGGCGGGCAGCATGGCGTTCTCGTCGGTGCTGTCGATGTTCCCGCTGTTGCTGCTGCTGTCGGCCGGCGCGGCCTTCATCGGCTCGCCGGGCGATGCCGCGGCATTGGCGACGCGGGTGGTGGAATACGCGCCGCCGCTGGTGCGCAGCGCCTTGCAGCCGGTGGTGAACCAGGTGCTGGCGCAACGCAGTCAGGCGCTGCTGGCGATCGGTCTGTTCGTCACCTTGTGGACAGCGTCCTCCGGCATGCAGGCCGTGCGCACCGCCTTGAACCGCTCCTACGGCATTCAGCGCGGCCTGCCGTTCTGGAAGGCGCGCCTCAAGGTGACGCCGTTCACCGTGGTCGTGGGCGGCGGCATCCTGCTGATCTTCAGCTCGGTGATCGTGATGCCGTATGTCTGGGAAGCGCTGGAACGCAGCGTCGGCGTCGGCCGGGAGACCTTGTGGCTGCGTCACAGCGTGCGCTACGGCGTGGCCGTTCCGGTGCTGGTGCTGCTGTATGCGCTGCTCTATGGCTGGTTGCCCGACACGCCGCAGCGCTTGCGCACGGTGCTGCCGGGCGCGATCGTCGGCGGGCTGCTGTGGGTCGCGGCGGCGGCGGTGCTGTCTTACACCTTGCGCAGCGCGGGCAAGCTGGCGCTGCTGTACGGCAGCTTCGCCGGCGTGGTCGCGACCCTGGTCTTCCTCTACATGAGCGCGACCACGCTCATCTACGGCGCTGAGGTCAACGGCGTCTTGCGGGAGCGGCTGGAGAAACGGCGCAAGGCGTCGGAGCCGACCGCTGAGCCCACGGCTGAGCCATCCGTTGATCCGACACCAAGCCCGGTCTCTTCAGAGGCGGAACTGAGCGAGCGTCGCGCCTGAGCCGTCTCGCCAGACGCGAGGCAGCGAAACCGCTGACTAGCCACTCAGGCGCCGGGACCGCGCGCCTGCCCGTCACACCATGCCGCGATTCGCCTCCAGCGATTGGCGAATCTCCAGCATCCGCTTCTCCGTCAGATCGAAGCGCGTCAGCGCGATCAGCGCCAGCACCAGGCCGATGACCGGAATGCCGGACAGCAGGATGCGGATCATGAAGATGGCCTGCTCCGACTGCACCGGCATTTTCGAATCGAAGCCGGTGAACTGCAGGATCCAGCCCGAGGCGCCGACGCCCAGCGCAATGCCGACCTTGGAGATCCAGGACTGGCAGGCGGAGAACGAGCCCTCGCGGCGCTGACCGGTCTGCAGCTCGTCGTAATCGACCACGTCGGCGACGGTCGAGCCGTAGAGCGTCCAGAAGCCGGCGCCGGTGAAGGCGACGAAGCCGCAGGCCAGCAATTGCAGCGCCGGGTAATTCGGGTTGTACAGCCACCAATCGCCGATGAAGGCGCAGATCGCCAGGATCAGCACGAGTGCCAGCGCCGTGCGTTTGCCAAAGCGGGTGGCGATGGCGCCGAAGAACGGAATGCCCAGGAAGCCGAACGCCATGCCGGACAGGCCCATGGCGGTGTTCCATTGGGTCGCCAGTGCGATGTCGCCGCGGCAGACGTAATAGACGGTGGCGTAGTAGCCCAGCGCCGCCACCATCGCCGTGCCCATGCCGTAGGCCAGCATCATCAGCAGCACATAGCGGAAGGGCTTGCAGCGCAGGGTGCGCCACAGGGTGTCGGCGAACGGAATGTGGCTTTGGGTGCGGGCCACCAGCGACACGTAATAGCGCTCTCGCAGCGTCAGGAACATGGTGATCGAGACAGCCACCATGATCGCGCCCAGGATCGCGCAGTAGGTCTGCGCGCCCAGCAGGATGTCGGGTTTGCCGTCCTCGCCGCGGAAGAACGCCAGCGTGGTGAACTGGGCCGCGAAGAACATCGCCAGCTCGGGCGCCTTCTGGATCGCATTGCGCGCCTGCATCACCCGGGTGCGCTCGTGATAGTCGGGCGTCATCTCCGCGCCCAGGCTGAGCCAGGGCATGTTGAAGCAGCTCATCACCGGCACATACAGGATGGTCGAGGCCACCATGAAGATGAAGTACTGCGTGTCGGTCCAGCCCCGGCCGACCGCGAACATCAGCGGCAGCCCGATGCCCGCCAGCACCCCGCCGACCAGGATGAACGGCCGCCGCCGACCGTAGCGCGTGCGGGTGTTGTCGGAGATCCAGCCGAAGACCGCATCGGATGCGGCGTCCACGAAGATCTTGATCATCTGCGCCGTGGAGATCAGCCCCGGCGCCACGCCCAGAAACACATTGAACACGTGGAAGGCCAGCGTCGGATACAGCCAGTGGCCCCACATGTCGAGCACCGAGCCCAGGCCGTAGCCCACCTTCTGCCGCAACGGCACGCGATCGCTGGCGCGGGTGCCGCTCGCATGGGAAGCGGGCGCCGAGGCATCGGCAGGCACGGCATCGGCGGCGGAGGAATGAGGGGTCAGAGGTGTGGCGCTCATGGGGTGGCGGGCGAAGCCCGTGGGGTCAGTCGATGCGCAGCGGCTGTGACCGCGGCGCGCCGAGGGTGGCGCCGACCACGAATTCGGTCGGCAACACCAGGTTGGTGACGGTGGGCGGCGCGGCTTCGCCCAGCTTGGCATCGACGCTGTCGACGAGCAGTCGGGCGGCCCGCTGGCCCAGCTCGCGCAGTGGCTGGCGCACGGTGGCCAGCCGTGCGGCGCGGGCCAGCACGGTGTCGTCGAAGCCGATCAGCGAGATCTGCTGCGGCACCGACAGGCCGCGTGCGGTCAGCACATCCAGACAGCCCATCGCGATGGCGTCATTGCCGGCGAAGATCGCCTGCGGCAGGTCTTCGCCGCGATGGGTGTCCAGCCATTGGGTCAGCAGGCGGCGGGCGGATTCGGTGGTGAAGTCGCCGGTGACGACATGGTCCGGCAGCGGCTCGACCCCGGCCAGCGCATGCGCCCGCAGGTAGCCGTCCACCCGTCGACGCGCGCCCAGCGAATGCGTCGGCCCGGCCAGATGCAGGATGCGGCGATGCCCCATCGCCAGCAGATGGCTGACCATGGCCTGCGCGCCGGCTTCTTCGTCCGATTCCAGATTGATGACGCCCGGGAAATCCACATTCGCATGGATGCTGACGATCGGCGTGTGGTCGGGCAGATAGCGCGCATCTTCCGGGCCCAGCAGCGGCGCGAGCAGGATCAGGCCGTCGATGCGGCCATCACACAGTTGCGGAATGCGCGCGGCGCCCTGGGTCCAGTCCGGCAGGGCGAAGACGGTGGTGTTCTGGCCCAGCTCGGCCGCAGCCTCGATCACGCCGTTGAACACTTCCAGGAAATACTGGTTCAGCTCATCGCGGGACAGCGTGGTGGCCAAACCCAGCGTGTTCATGCGGCGATGGGTCAGCGCGCGGGCGGTGGCATTCGGCCGATAGTTGAGACGCCGGGCCGCCTCCAGGATGCGATCGCGGGTCTCGTCCGAAATCCGCGCCGAGGTCTTGGCGCCATTGAGCACGGCCGACGCCGCCATCGCGGACACGCCGGCCTCCCGCCCCACATCCGCGAGGGTCGCGGCATGGCGGGTGGTGCGGGCCTTGGTGCTGGAGGGTGGGGTGCTCATGGTGAGGTTCTCGGCAGGGTCAGCCGCCGAAGCGGCTGGGTGGAAGGGCGCATCAGAGGATGCGGCGCGCCCGAACCACCTCGGCGTAATACCGCGCGGACAGTTTGGGCGTGCGCACGAGTGTCTCGTAATCGCAGTGCACGATGCCAAACCGGCGCTGGTAGCCGTCTTCCCATTCGAAGTTGTCGATGAAGGACCAGAGGAAATAGCCATCGATCGGCACACCGTCGCCGATTGCGCGATGGACTTCGCGCAGATGGCTGCGCAGGAAGTCGCGACGGTGCAGGTCGTGCACCTCGCCGTCGCGCACCGGCTCGTCGTCATAGCCGCAGCCGTTCTCGGTGATGTAGATGGCGCGGTGGCCATAGAGCTCGGTCGCCAGCCGCGGCGCCCAGTAGATGGACTGCGGCACCAGATGCAGCCACGGCGGATCGGCGCGCGGATAGTTGGCCGGCAGGGTCAGTTGCTCATAGCCCTGCGGGTTGTCGGCGGCGCGCACATAGTGGGCGGTGTAGATGTTCAGCCCGAGGAAGTCGGTGGGCTGGCTGATCAGGTCGAAGTCGCCCGGCAGCACCTGCGGCGCATCGGCGCCGACGCGTTGCAGATAGCTCTCCGGATAGTGCCCCGCATGGATCGCGCCCAGGATGTGGGCATTGCGATCGCGGAACCAGGCCGTGGCCGCCGCGATGTCGGCGGGGGTCTCGGTGACGGGCACGCAGACATCGCTGTTGTCCGTCAAGCCGACCTGGGCACCCGGGCCGCCGAACTGGCGCACCGCCCGCACCGCATGGCCATGGCTGACGATCGCATGGTGGTAGGTCTGGTTCACCACGGCGGCCGATTCCCGACGACCCGGCGCCTTGGTGCCGAAGCCGTAGGCCAGCATGGTGAAGCAGCGGATCTCGTTGAGCGTGATCCAGTGCTTGACCTCGCCCGCGAAGGCTTGCACCACCACCTCGGCATAACGGGCGAAGGCGTCGACGGTCTCGCGTGAGGTCCAGCCGCCGCGGGCCTCCAGCGGCATCGGCAGGTCCCAGTGAAAGAGCGTGACCCAGGGGGTGATGCCGTGGCGCTTCATGCTGGCGAAGAGCCGGTGATAGAAGTCGATGCCGGCCTGGTTCACCGGCCCGGTGCCGTCCGGAATGATGCGCGGCCAGGCAATCGACAAACGGTAATCGCGGATGCCCAGCGAGGCCATGAGCGCGAAGTCCTCGTCGAAGCGGTGGTAATGGTCCACCGCGACATCGAGCGTGTCGCCGCCATGCACCGCGCCCGGCTGGCGGGCAAAGCGGTCCCAGTTGGATTCGCCCTTGCCGCCTTCGAAGGCCGCGCCCTCGATCTGAGGCGCGGAGGCGGACACGCCGAACACGAAGTGATCGGGAAACGGCGAGGCATAACCGAAGGACGTCGGATGGACAGGGGGCGTGGTGGAGGTCAAGGGCAACTCACGTCAGAAGGGGACAACAGGAAGGCGGGCGCCGATCCGCTCAGGACAGCCGAACGGGCGCCGGGTCAGATCAGGTCAGCGGGATTCAGCCAGCAGTCGCTTGAGCGTCGGATGCATGGCCTCGGCCCATTGGCGATAGCCGCGCTCGCTCAGGTGCAGCCAATCGGGCATGACCTCCGGCGACAAGCTGCCATCGGGATTCATCAGCGCGGCATTGATGTCGAGGAAGTGCACGACCTCCTGATCGGCGAAGCCGCGAATGAGGTCGTTGACCTGCTGATTGAGGGCGCGCAGGCGGCTGCCGGGCTTCGGATCGCGCGGGAAGATCGCCAGCAGCAGGATCTTGGTCGACGGATGCCGCATGCGGATCTCGTCGATCAGGCGACGGATGCCCGCGGCCGTGGTGCGCGGATCTTCCTGACGATCACCCGTGTTGTTGGTGCCGATCATCAGCACCGCCACCTTGGGCTGGATGCCGTCGATCTCGCCATGCTGCAGACGCCACAGCACGTTCTCGGTGTGGTCGCCGCCGAAGCCCAGGTCCAGCGCGTGGTACTGGGCGAAATGCTCGGCCCAGACGGCCTTTCCGGCGTCTTCCCAACCATGGGTGATGGAGTCGCCGATGAACACGACCTCCGGCTGATGGCCGGCCTCGCGCAGCGCGCGGATCTCGGCCAGTTTCTGCTCATGACGCGGCATCCACCACTCCAGCGACCAGGCCTGCAGCAGCGGCGACGGCGTGACCGACTCGGTGCGGTGGTCCGCGCAGATCGCATTCGCCTGACCCTTCCGGCGCACCCGCACATTGGCGATCGAGAGCTCGCCGCGGCCGTTGCTGTCCAGCACGAACGGTTGGGTGATCCGGCTGAAGTCGTCGCCATCGCGATGGAAGCAGGACAGCGCGAAGGACAGGCGCTGCCAGCCCTTGCCCTCCAAGGCGCGGCCGGGCATGAGGTAGTTGACCTTGCGCTCGCAGTCATCGCCGCAGACCAGCTTCACATTCAGACCGCCCTGGCTCAGGTCCTTGACCAGGATGTCGAATTCCAGCGTGCCGTGCGCCAGGTAGGGCCGCAGGTCCACCGGCGCGCCGCCTTCGAGCCGCACCATCGCGGTCCAGGCCTCTTTCCATTGCAGCGTCAGCGCATCCTTGGCGCCGTCCTTGCTGCTGCGGCGCAAGGTGACCTGGCTCGGCTCGACCTTGGGCTGCGCCGGTTTCGGCACGGTGGCGGTGTCGCCGGTCAGGGTCTGGCTCAGCTCGAAGTCGGCCACCGTGACGCGGTAGCCGGGCAGCGGCTGGCCGACGAAAAGGCGCAGCTCATCGGGAACGGCGGCCGTGCGGCTGCTGGCGGACGGGGTGGCGGGAGCCGTGCCGTCGGCCGCCTGGGCCGGGGCGCCGGCGCTGAGCAGGGCGGCGGTGGTGGTCATGGTCATGACAAGCGGAACGAGTTTCATGGAGGAATGGCCGAGGTGAGGTCAGAGGGGCAGCGCCGTGCAGGGCGCCGTCATGGCAGCGGTCGGAGGTCGCCATCGAGCTGGCGGGCCTCGCCGGGTCGAAGCGTGAGACGGGTGCGCCGATCGCCGACCCGCAGTTGCACGGCGCGTGCGCCGTCGAAGCCGGTGGCGGACGCCTGCAATCGCACGGCATTCAATCGGCCGGCCGACCAGCGCAGGTCGACGGTCAGGCCGCCGCGAGCGCGCAGGCCCTTGGCTTCGCCTTCGGACCAGGCCGAGGGCAGGGCGGGCAGCAGGGCGATCTCATCGGCATGCGATTGCAGCAGCATCTCGATGACGGCGGCGGTGTAGCCGAAGTTGCCGTCGATCTGGAACGGCGGATGGGCATCCAGCAAGTTGGCATAGGTGCCGCCCGCGTTGTTGTGCTCGGTGCCGCTGCTGCGCTGTTCCGAGGCGCGGGCGCCCGGCGTGGCGAGCAAGCCGCGCAGCATGCGGTAGGCGCGATCGCCATCGCCCAGCCGCGCCCAGAACGCCATCTTCCAGGCCATCGACCAGCCGGTGCCCGCATCCCCACGCGCTTCCAGCGTGCGACGCGCCGCCGCTGCCCAGGCCGGCGTGCGGGCGGTCGAGATCTGACGGCCGGGGAACAGCCCGAACAGATGCGACACATGGCGATGGGTGTCGCCAGGGGTGTCGAGCACCGGGTCGTTCTTCTCCTGCAGCCATTCGAGCAACTGGCCCCAGCGGCCCACCTGCGGACCGGCCAGCCGATCGCGCAAGGACGCGACATGACGGCGCCAGGCCGGCTCGGTGCCCAGCGCGTCGGCGGCGGCGACGGCGTTGTTGAACAGGTCCCAGAGGATCTGCTGGTCGTAGCTGACGCCGTCTTCCACCGGACCGTGTTCCGGAGACCAGCCTTGCGGTGCGACCAGTCGGCCATCGGGCAAGGTCTTGAGCTGGGCTTCCCAGAAGCGCACGACTTCCTTCATCAAGGGCAGGGCCACCTCGCGCAGATAGCGCCGGTCGCCGCCGAAGGCGTAGTGCTCCCAGAATTGCTGGGCATACCAGGCATTGCCGGTCTTGTTCCAGAGATAGCCCATCGCGCCGAACGGATTCGATTCGGTGCGCACCGTCCATCCCGGGACCGGGCGGCCGCGCGCATCCAGGAATCGCTCCTCCGGCGGACGGGCGTTGCCGGCATGCGCATCGATGGGGATGGGCTCGGCGGACGCACCGGTCGACGAGGCGGCCGATGCGCCCGTCGACGAGGCGACCGCGGCTTGTGCGGCTTGCGCCGCCACCTCCGCCACCGCCTGACGATAGACCGGCACCTGGCTTTGCACGAATCGCAGGAAGGGCTGGGCCAGCTCCGCGAGATTGGCGGTCTCGGCGGGCCAGTAGTTCATCTGGACATTGATGTTGGTGTGATAGTCCGAATTCCAGGGCGGCGTGAGGCTGTCGTTCCACAGCCCCTGCAGATTCGCCGGCAGCGAGTCGCGCGAGCTGGCGATCAGCAGATAGCGGCCGAACTGCGTGTGCAGCGCTTCGAGCTCGGGGTCCTGGCCATCTTGCGTGTAGCGGCGCAGACGCTCATCGGTGGGCAGGTCGCGGCGCGCGGCGTCGGTGTGGCCCAGCCGCAAGGACAGTCGGTCGAAGAAGCGGCGATGGTCCGCCACGTGGCGCTCGCGCAATTGGTCCCACGGCGTCGCGGCGGCCGCATCGACTTGCGCGGTGACCCGCGCCAACGGATGCTCGCCCTGAAAATCGCGCGCGGCATCCGGCACATAGCTGGTGCCGGCGCCCAGCACGATGGTCAGCGCATCACAGCCGCTGAACCGCAGACGATCGCCGTCCACCCGCACCGTGCCGCCTTCGGCCACGACCTGCGCCTGCGCCGCATAACTCATGCGATTGGTGCTGGGCGGCTGATCATTGGTCTGGCCGTCGGTGCGCGGCACCACATAGCCCGCGAGCGAGCCAGTGGCATACAGCCGGCTGCCGGCCGCCACGATGTGCGCGCCGTGGCGGTCCCGCAGCGCCAGGCTGCCGGTGTACTGCCCCGGCCGGTCGGCGGTCAGGCGCAGCACGATGACTTGTCCCGGATGGCTGGCCAGCACCTCGCGGCGGAACTGCACCTCGCCCTGGCGATAGCGGACGCGATGGATCGCCTCGCCGAGGTCGAGGCTGCGCTGGTAGTCCGCGCTGTCGCGGTCATGGCCGGGCAAGGTCAGCACCAGGTCGCCGAAGGGCTGATAGGCGCCCATGATGCGGCGGTCGCCGGTCCACAAGGTGTTGTCGTTGAACTGCAGACGGTCCTGCGCGAGCCCGCCAAACAGCATCGCGCCCAGCCGACCATTCCCGATCGGCAAGGCTTGGCGCTCCCAGCCCTCGGGCGTGTCGGGGGCGGGCGCGGTGTAGTGCAGGCGCAGGTCGGAGGCCGAGGCCTTCAGCGGCGCGAGTGCGGCGACGACGGCGAGCGTCACCCCGCAGGCCCATGAGCAGGCCAGCGCGCCCAGGTGGGCGCGAGAGGTGGTCGTCTTGGGATGCATGGTCATCGCGTCGTCTTCTCGGACGCCGCCGTGGGCTTCGCCGTTGAGCCCTTGGCGTTGGCGCTGGCTTTGGTCGGGGTCTTGGTCGATGGGGTCGCTGCGGCGGTGGCGGGGCGGCCCACGATGACGCCACGCCCATGCGGCGCCAGATAGAGCGTTCCGTGGGTGCGCGCGTCGGCGGTCATCGACAGCAGTCGTCCGTAGCGATGCAGCGCATCGCTGATGCGCACGAAGCGTTGGCCGTCGTCGTCGCTGCGAAAGAAGCCTTCCTCGGGGGAAGCGCCGGCCACGGAGACCCGTCCCCACACATAGATCGCTGATGCGCTCGCTCCAGGCGCCGGCTTGCCGAGCGCCACCATCCAGGCCTCGGCCACCGGGGCGACCGGGGTGAGGTCACTGAAGGCGCGGCGCGTGGGTGAACCTGCGGTCGCCGGCGAGCCGGCTGCTCCCGGCATGGCGCCCAGGGCGCGCGCCGCATCCGGGAGTCGGAACAGCCCATTGGGAAGCGCCAGCCAGAGGTCTCGGCCCGGGCCGGCGGCGCTGACGAGTTGCGCGTCCGGATGATCATCCAACGGCGGCAGACCGGTGAGCGCAGGGACGAAGGACCGCCCGCCGTCCCGGCTCAGCAAGACCTGGCCCCGCGTGCGGTCGAGCAGGTAGAACACGCCCTCCACCGCGCGATCGGCCACCGGCGCCAGTTGCGGACCGGGATCGGCCGGCCAGCCCTGGCAGATCGTCCACTGTCGACCCTCGTCGTGCGACCACAGCGCGGGTTGCCGTTCCGGCGCCCACACCATCGAACCGCCTTGCGCGCTCACGGCGACCAGACCGGTCGGCGCGCGGCCGCCCTGGGCAGTTTTCGCCACGCGAGGTGAGGGACCGAACGCCAGCCAACTGGCGCCCGCATCGCGCGACACATAGCCGCCGGTGGCGCAGTGGTCGGACGTGCGCGCCATCAGCCGCGGCACGCGTTCCGCGAAGTCCACCGATCGGTTGGTCTCGTTGCTGGGCGCGAACAGGCCCGCGTCCGGTGAGCCGCCGACCTGATGCCAGGCCGCGCCGGACACATCGCCCATCGCGGCGAGCAGGGTCGGGCCGACGGCCGGGCTTCTGATTTCAAGGGTGGCGGTCTCCTCGATCTGATCGACCTCGAAGCGCCAGGTCACCGCGCCAGCCGGCTCGGCGGTGCGCGTGGCCTGGGAGAGGTTCTCGGTCATCCACAAGCCGTAGCCGGTGCCGTAGACCGCGCGGTCGCTGTTGAACGGATCGATCTTCACGTCCGCCATCCAGTGGCCCATGGGATCGGGTCGACGGGTGGCGCGCTTGTAGTTGGTCAGCCAGGGATGGGCGCCGAGCTCATGACGCGATCGCGCGCCGAGGGCGGTCCAGGAGTCGCCGCCGTCTTCGCTGAGGAACAGGTCATCGCCATCGGCCCAGCGCTCGATGGTGGAGACGATCACACGACCCGGGCGCTGGCGATCCACGTCGACGCCGGAATAGCCGAAGCCCTTGGCACCGAGGCCGGGCTTGACGGGAGTGATGTCGGTCCAGATCGCGCGCCCGTCTTGCATGGTGCGCTTCCAGACAGCGCCCGTGGTGGCATAGCTCGGATTGGCGACGTGACGGCCATCCCCGATCGAGAAGGCGACGAACAGCACGCCGTCCGGTCCGATGGCCGCATGTTGCGGGGCCAGTGGCGGGGTGCCGGGTTCGCGCTCGAAGCTGCGGCCGCCATCGTTGGACACATACAGTCCGGGTTGGTCGTGGCTGCCGACATAGAGTCGTGTGGCCGCCTGCCCGGCGCGGCCGCTGGCCGGGTCCACCAGCACCAGCGACACATGGCGCACCGGCAGGTCCAGCCGCTGGAAGCGGCGGCCTCGGTCGGTGCTTTTGAACAGGCCGTCCTGCGAGCTGCCCAGATAGATCACCTCGCCGTCCCACGGGTCCACCTGCAGCCGCTCGCCGCTGCCCCGGCCGGGCGAGTTGCCGCCGACCTTGAGGCCCAGCTCATGCACCGTCCAGCTGCGACCGCGGTCGTTGGAGGCGAGCAGCGCGCCGTCGCGCACCTCCGGCGTCAGATAAAGGCCGCAGAGCGCGTAGAGCCGATCGGGGTGCTGCGGATCGACCGCCAGACTGAGCACGCCCATCAGGTCGGCATCGGCCTTGTCGAGGTGGTCCAGCAAAGGCGACCACCGACGGCCCTGCGGCTCATAGCGATAAGCGCCGCCGATGTCGGTGCGGCAATAGAGCAGACCGGGCTCGCGCGGATGAAACAGCAAGCCGTCGATGTAGCCGCCGCCGCCGAAGGGCACGCTGCGCCAGTCGTAGCGCTCGACGCTGGCCGCTGCGGACGCGCCCGCGCCGGACGCCATCGCGGCGGGCAGGCTGGCGCTGGAGAGCGCCGCGAGGCCGGCGGATTGGGCTATGAAGCGGCGACGTTGCATGGGCGATGGTCCTGGTGGCACGTGCGGAGGAGGTGGGAGGGTGCGACGGTGATCGGCCGGTGATGGCGAGACTCTGCTCGCTCAATACCGTCCGAGCTTGACCTTCAGCACGGTGGGCGTGGCCGGCAGGTTGAGGCCCCAATCGACCTGATCGCCATTCCAGTTGCGGCGGGTGATCCAGCGACCATCGGGCCCGAAGCGACCTTCCTGCGCGTGGATCAGCATCGTGCCGAGGCCTTTGAACGATGCGTCGGCATCGAAGCGCACCCGGGCCGACTGGCCGGTGACGATGAATTCGTCATCGCCGATCTGCGCGATCGCCACGCCCCCTTGCGGGCGGGCGGCGCTGGGCGGTGCGTCGTCCTTCAACTGCGGCCAGCTGCGTTCGCCGAATTGCCATTCGCCGAAGCTGATCCTGGCGGTCCAGCCCTTGAGCGCGACGGTCTGCGGCTGGCGATCATCGCCCTCCGCCACGCCGTGGGTGCGGCCCTCCAGCGCCCATCGGGCCCACTGCGAGGCCATCGGACGGAACACCCCGTAGACCGCCGCGATGGGTGCGGTCATGCGGGCATCGGTGTGCGGCGAGCCGAGCGGATAGTTGCTGTAGTCGGCATAGTCCACGCCGAACGGCGCGACGCCGATGGCGCCCTGGCCGAGGATGGCGTAGTGGTAGCGGGCGTAGGTCGCCGCGTTGCCGATCTCCGGCACCCAGAGCGCGTTGTCGCGGCGCTGGAACTGCTGCAGCACGGCCGCGACCTTGGTCGATTCGGGCATGTAGATGTCCGGACCGATGATGTCGATCTTCGGGGCGGCGGCCTTGTAGAGGTCGATCACGTCATGGGTCGGACCGCCGCTGGCGAAGTCCGACTTCCACGGCGCCATCGGGGCGATGGGGTCGCGCAAGGCGTTGTTGACGAACATCGGCAGGTCATAGACCCGGCGTCCGGCCGCCGCGATCTCGCCGATGTAGCGAGCGATCGCCCAGCTGTGGAAATACTGCTCGGCATAGTCGCCGTAGACGGCCTTCCAGGAACCGCGGGACGCGCCCGGCACCGGCGACTTCTGGCGGCGCAGGACCTCGGCGGGGACGTCGGCCTCGAAGGCCTGTCGTGCCTCCGGCCCATGGTCACGCGCCAGGCCATAGGTGCCGACCTCGTTCTGCACCTGCACCATGATGACGGTGCGATGCGCCTCATCGACCTGCTTCAGATGCGTCATCAAGGCGACGAAGGCGCGCTTGTCCGCCGCCAGGGTCTGCGCACCGAAGGGCGAGAGGCAGTAGCTGGGCTGGCCCTGCGCATCGCGCATGCGCGGGAAACGCTGGTTGTCCAGCTTGACCCAGGCCGGCGCATATTGCGGGCTGGTGTTCTTCCAGGTCGCGAACCACAGCAGCACCACCCGCACGCCGCGCTCACGCGCTTGCGCGAGCAGGGTGTCGACGAAGCTGAAGTCGAACTGGCCCTCCTGCGCCTCGACCTGCTCCCAGGCCACCGGCACGACGACGGTATTGGCCTGCGCATCCTTCACCGCCGGCCAGACCTGCTGCAGCGCCTCGGCCGAGTTGCTGGAGTTGTGCACCTGCGCGCCCAGGATCAGATAGGGCTGGCCGTCAACCAGCAGCGCGTGACGGCCGTCTCGCGCCACCAGGCGTGGCAGTTCGGCGGCGACGGCGCTGGTGGCGACGGTCGAGATGGCCAGGGTCATCAGCGCGGCGATGGACAGGGCGCGGGGCACCGCACGCAGCCATCGGGCTCGCGGCGAGCGCGACAGCGAGCGCGCGGCGCCGCGCACGGTTTCGAGCGCCTGGAGGCGATCGCTGTGGACCGCGCGCGGTGACACACCCGCACGGCGCGGCGGGACAGCAGAGGAGGGCAAGGTGAGCAGAGTCAACGGAACGTCCTTGGCGAAAACCACGATCAGCACGATGGCCACGATGGCCACGCGGGCCACGATGGCGTCAGGCGTTGGTCACCGCGCCAGCCGGCCAGACGCCGGTCGCAGCGCGGTGGACGCCACGGTCAGAAGCTCATGCGGGCGGAGAGGGTGTAGCGCCGGCCGGTGTCGAACCAGGCGCGGCCCATCATGCCGATGTGCTGCTGCATCAACTGCTTGTAGGTGGCGTTGGTGAGGTTCTGCGCCTCGAGACCCAGCGTCAGGTGGTCGTTCCACTTGTAGTAGACGCCGGCATCGAGCTGGCCGTAGTCGCCGGCCCAGGTCGGCAGCGCCCAGCCGACCGTGGTTTCACCGACGGTCGGGCTGGCCGGATTGGTGTCCAGGCCATCGCCGCCCTTGGTGCCGTTGACATTCACCGCCTGCAGGTACTTCGAGCGCCAGCTGTAGGCCAGGCGGGCCGAGATCGGACCGCGGTCATACATCAGCGACAGGTTGTAGGAATTGCGGGAGAGGTTGGCCAGCGGCAGGTTGCCGAAGGTGCGGCCGTCGGTGTCGCAGCCGTTGAGGTTGAGGTTCAGATTGCCGGTGTCGTTGGCTCCGGCGCAGTAGACCGAGGAGACCGGGTGGTAGAGCTTGGTGCTGCTGTCCACATAGGTGTAGTTGGCCTGCACGCCGAAGCCCGACAGCCAGCCGGGCAGGCTGTCGAAATAGGTCTGGAAGGCCAGCTCGAAGCCATTCACCTTGCCCTTCGCGCCATTCACCGGCGAGGTGACGGTGAAGTTCTGCGGCTGACCGTTCACATCGGTGAGGGTCTTGGAGGTCGTCTGGTCGATGATGACGTCCTTCAGATCCTTGTGGAACGCGGCGAAGGTCAGCGAGCCGGAGCGGCTGAAGTACCACTCGGCGGTCAGGTCGGCCTGGGTGGCGCGGATCGGCTTGAGCATCGGATTGCCGGAGGCCGTGCCGCTGCGGGTGACGTTGAGCACATTGGTCACGCCATTGCCGTCGGTGGACGAGGTGAAGTCCTGCGACAGCGTGGTGTAGGCCTGCAGCTTGTCGAAGTCGGGACGCGAGACGGCCTTGGAGACGGCGAAGCGGAACTGCAGCTTCTCGGTCGCCTTCATCCGCAGGTTCAGGCTGGGCAGGCTGTTGGTGTAGGTCTGGCTGAAGGTGCTCTGCTCGGAGAAGTCGGCAATGACCGGCACCCGCACGCCGACCGCGCCGGCCGGGATGGGCTTGCCGGTGAAGACGGTGTAGCCCGCCGCTTCGGTGCGGGTGCGCACCAGCCGCAGGCCGACATTGCCGTCCACCGGCATCGGCAGATCGTCGAAGGCGAAGCGCAACTGCGCATAGGCGGCTTGCGTCTTCTCGCTCTGGTCATTCGTGCCCGCCGGATCGGTGCCGAAGCTGGCCGGTGCCCAGCGCGTGCAGGAGCTGCTGTCGCCGGCATGCGCCTCGGCGCAGAGGATGTCGTGGTACTGATGCAGCGCGGCATAGCTGCTGGGATAGCCGGTCGCCGTGTTCAGCGTCGGGAAGATCAGCGAGGGCACGCTGGCCTTGCCGCCGAAGAAGTTCTTGAACGAGTGGACGTAGTTGTTGCCGCTGAAGCGCGGATCGTTCAGATAGGCGAGCTGGTTGATGTCCCAGCCCAGTTGCCAGGTTTGCGAGATCGGCGACCAGAAGTAATTCGGAATGGTGTTGACGGTGGTCGCATCCCGCTCGGCCAGGCGAACGCCGAAGCGCAGGTCCTGCAGGAAGCCGTCTTCGAAACGGAAGCGGGCATCGCCCTTCCAGGCCTTCTCGGTGGCTTTGCTCTTGTCGCGATGCTCCTGCGTGAACGCCCAGTAGTAGCGCGACGGATCGACCAGCGCCGCCCGGTCGGCATCGTCGAAGATCAGTTGCGGCCGGCTGCCGCGCAGGTCGATGGTTTCCTTCTCCATCTGCACGCCGGTGGCCACGGTGGAGTCGAAGGAATCGGTGGTCGCGCGGATGTATTGCAGGTCCGACGTCAGCACCCAGCGGTTGTTGGGCTTCCAGTTCACCCGCCAGCCGATGTCCTGGGTTTCGGATACGCGATTGGCGCTGCGGGTGTCGGCGCCGAAGTTGATGCCGGAGCCATCCGTGTTGCGCAAGGTGCCGGCCAGGAACTCGCCGTTGGCGCCGAAGACGCCATCGCTGACCCGCAGCTTGTACGGTTCGGACTGCGCGAAGATGGCGCGCTCATCCCACTGCATCCGGTACTTGCTCTTGAAGTAGGTGAGGCTGGAGTCGACGCTGTCGTACTTCCATTGCAGCGCGCCATAGAGACCTTCGCGCTTGCGATCGAATTCCAGCGTGCGCCAGGCCGAGCCCTTCGGCACCCAGCGATAGGTGCCCGGGGCCTGGCCGGCTTCGGCATTGGCGAGCGGGTAGTAGGGCTCGACCTGGAAGGCATCGGTGCGGGTGCCGCTGCGCGAGTTGGCCAGATGCAGCATGGCGCCGAACTGGCCCAGGTCGGTGTTCCAGCGATTGCTCACCATGCCCGAGACGCTGGGCGATGATTTCTTCTTCAGGTCCGAATAAGTCGACTGCACTGACAACGCTGTCTTGAGGCCGTCAAAATCGAACGGCAGGGCCGTGCGCAGATTCACCAGGCCGCCCAGACCGCCTTCGATCTGCTCGGCGGACGGGTTCTTGTAGATGTCCACCGCGGCCATCAGCTCGGGCGGCACGTCCTCGAAGTTGAGCGAGCGACCGCCGTTGGCCGAGAACGAATCGCGGCCGTTCATTTCCGAGCGCACCCAGGTCAGGCCGCGGATCGTCACGCCCGAGCCCTCGACCGAGAAATGCTCCGGATCGCTCTTGGACATGGTGCGGTCCATCGCCACGCCAGCCACGCGGGAGAGCACTTCGGTGACCGAGCGGTCGGGCAGCTTGCCGATGTCGTCGGCCACGATGGAATCGACGATCTCGTCGGAGTTCTGCTTGATGCGCTGGGCCGAGCTCAGCGCGGCGCGCTTGCCGCTGACGATCACGGTTTCGACCTTGGTGGGCGTCTCCGTGCTGACGGGCGTTGATGTCGATGTCGATGTCGAAGTCGAAGCAGCGGGCGCGGACGCCGCCGAGGCGGGCGCGGCGGTCTGCGCGCCCTGCGCGAAAGCGCCCGTGGCGAAGGTCAGCGTGCCCGCGATCATCGCGACCTGGGCAGCGGCCACCGCGATCGCGGTCCGTTGAGGAAGGCTCATGTTGTCTCCAATCTTGTGTGTGTTGTGGGCCTCTTGCTCGATGGCGAGGCCTCATGAGGCGAATCACGGGCGCTGTGACGTCGGTGTCGGCGTCTTGGACAGTGGTCTTCCGTCGGCCCGGGCCCGCAGGCCGACGGAGGTCATCACGACCGGTCAAGGGATCCGCCGCATCGCACCCAGGCTGGTTGCGGTACCACGGAGCGGCCAGCGGTACAGACCGCCGCCAGCGATCGCCGCCGACGGCGGACGATCGCGCTGCGTGCCGGCGGATCAGCCGCCAGGCCGCCAGAAGAAGCAGGGCATCAGGCCGGTCGCGCCAGCGGAAACAGGTCAGCTGTTCCTGGGCGCGAGGCGCGGGGCCGGGGCGCGCGCGGCGTCCCGCTGCGGTGGGTCAGCCAGCGCAGAAGCGGTTGACCAGGTTCTCCAGGTATTCCTGGCGACCCGATCGCGGCGCGACATCGGCATTGCGGGTCAGCATCCGGTCCGCCAACTGATCCAGCGTCAGTTGGCCGTTCAGGATGTCGCGGCCTTCGGCCGTGTCCCAACCCGCATAGCGCTCCTGGACGGCCTGCTGCAGGCGGCCGTCCTGAATCATCTGTTCCGCGACCAGCAGGGCCTTGGCACAGACATCCATGCCACCGATGTGGCCGTGGAACAAGTCTTCCGGATCGATGGACTGGCGACGCACCTTGGCATCGAAGTTCAGGCCGCCGCTGCCCAGGCCACCGGCCTGGAGGATGTGATAGAGCGCCAGCGCGATCTCGGGCACGTTGTGCGGGAACTGGTCGGTGTCCCAGCCGAGCTGCGGATCGCCGCGGTTCATGTCGATGCTGCCGAGGATGCCCAGCGACGCCGCGGTGGCGATCTCATGCTCGAAGCTGTGGCCGGAGAGCGTCGCATGGTTGGCCTCGATGTTGACCTTGACCTCTTTCTCCAGGCCGTAGCGGGTCAGGAAGCCGTAGACGGTGGCCGTGTCGAAGTCGTATTGATGCTTGGACGGCTCACGCGGTTTCGGTTCGAGCAGGATGGTGCCCTTGAAGCCCTTCTGATGCTTGTAGTCGACGACCATCGACAGGAAGCGGCCCATCTGGTCCATCTCCCGCGACAGGTCGGTGTTCAGCAGGGTCTCGTAGCCTTCGCGTCCGCCCCACAGCACATAGTTCTCACCGCCCAGGCGCATGGTGGCGTCCATCGCATCGCGCACCTGCAGGGCGGCGAGGGCGAAGATGGCCGGGTCCGGATTGGTCGCCGCACCCGACATGAAGCGGCGATGGCTGAACAGGTTGGCCGTGCCCCACAGCAGCTTCATGCCGGTGCGCTGCTGGTGCTCGCCCAGCACATCGACCATGCGCTGCAGGTTGTCGTGGCTTTCCTTGGGCGTGGCGCCTTCGGGCGCGACATCGCGGTCATGGAAGCAGTAGTAGGGCGCGCCGAGCTTGCTGAAGAAGGCGAAGGCGGCATCGGCCTTCATGCGCGCCAGCTCCATCGGCGAGCCGCCTTCAAACCAGGGACGCTCGAAGGTGCCGCCGCCGAACGGGTCCAGGCCGGTCCAGCAGAAGCTGTGCCAGTAGCAGACGGCGAAGCGCAGATGCTCCTCCATGCGCTTGCCCAGCACGACGCGGTCCTTGTCGTAATGGCGGAAGGCCAGCGCCTCGTCGGTCGCGGGGCCTTGGTAGCGGATCGGGGCGATGGAATCGAAATAGCTGCTCATGTCGTGGGCGAGCCGGGTCAGCGGCCGATGAAAGTCTGAAGGTCAGTCAGCGAGGCGCCGCTCAGGCACCTGCCGAGGAGGTCAGGGATCGGGCCGCGCGCAGCGCCGGGTACAAGGCGCGGAACTGGGCCAGTCGCTCGGCCAGCACGCCCTGGCGTGCCGGCTGGGGATCGAATCGTCGGGTCACTGCCGGACGCACGCAGGCTTGCGCCTCGGTGGCGCCGGCCGCCATCCAGGCCAGCCGCGCCGCACCCAGCGCGCCGCCGGCATCCGCATCGGCATGCTGGACGATGGACACGTCCAGCGCGTCCGCCATCAGCTGCGCCCAGAACGGGCTGCGGGCGCCGCCGCCGACGAAGGACAGCTCACGCACCTGCGTGCCCGCCGCCTGCAGCGCCGCCAGGCCATCGGCCATGCCGAAGGCGACGCCTTCCAGCACCGCATAGCCGCCATGGGCGCGGGTGGTTTCGTGTGTCAGGCCATGCAGGCTGCCGGTGGCGAAGGCGTCGTTATGCGGCGTGCGTTCGCCCGCGAGATACGGCAGGAACAGCGGCGCACGTGCCAGGTCTTGCGCGCTGAGGGTCTCGACCTCGGCCAGCAGGGCGCGCTCATCGGCCGCGCCACTGAACTGGCAGAACCAGCGCAGGCCGCTGGCGGCAGTCAGCATCACGCTCATCTGATGCCAGCGAGCGGGCAGGGCATGGCAGAACGCATGCACGGCCGACGCCGGATTGGGACGGAAGCGATCATTCGCCACGAACAGCACGCCTGAGGTGCCCATCGAAATGAAGCCCGATCCCGGTGCGGTGGCGCCGATGCCGATGGCGCTGGCCGCGTTGTCGCCGGCGCCGCCAGCCACCGCGACTTCGGCGCTCAGGCCCCATTCGCGGGCGAGGGCGGGACGCAGCGTCGCGCTGGCCTGGTTGCTCTCGACGATGCGCGGCATCTGCGCGCGGGTCAGGCCGGTGGCGGCCAGCAGCTCATCCGACCAGTCACGTGCGGCCACATCCAGCCACAAGGTGCCGGCGGCATCGGAGGGATCGCTCCACTTCTCGCCGGTCAGGCGCAGCCGCAGATAGTCCTTGGGCAGCAGCACGCTGCGGGTGCGGGCGAACAGCTCGGGCTCATGGCGACGCACCCACAGCAGCTTCGGCGCCGTGAAGCCGGGCATGGCGAGATTGCCGGCGATCTGATGCAGGCGCGGCGCGGCCTCGGTCAGTTCCTCGCATTCCGCATGGCTGCGGCCGTCATTCCAGAGGATGGCGGGGCGCAGCACCTGGTCGGACTCGTCCAGCAGGACCGCGCCGTGCATCTGGCCCGACAGGGCGATGGCCTTCACCTGCGCGAAGGCATCGGGCGCCGCCTGGCGCAATTGCGCGATGGCTTGCTGGGTGGCGGTCCACCATTGCTCGGGGTCTTGCTCGGACCACAGCGCCTGCGGTCGGGAGACGGTCAGCGGCGCGGCCGCACGGCCTCGCACCTGACCGCCGCCATCCAACAGCAGCAGTTTGATTTCGGAGGTCCCGAGATCGATTCCCAAAAACATCACAACGACTCCTCGGCGTCTTCGGTGGTGGCCGGCAGAGCGGGTCGGCTGCCGCTGGCCAGTGGCCATTGCGGGCGCGTGACCCGATAGCGCGCCAAGGCGGCCGCGCCGGCGGCGACCGCATCGGCGCCATAGCGGGAGGTCCGCACCAGTGGCGGCGCCAGGCTGGCGGCCTGGGCATAGTCATTCAGGGTGGCGAGGGCGGGCTGCAGGAATTCGTCGCCCAGCTCCACCACCGCGCCGCCGAGCACGATGGCGGCGGGGTCGTAGGCGGTGGCCAGGTTCTGCAGCAACACGCCAAGGTATCGGCCTGCGGTGCTGACCGAGCGCAGGGTGTCCGGATCGTTGTCGACCAATCGGGCGCGCACCTCGGCCAGCGAATGCGGGCCCGGTTCGGTCGCCTCGTCCGGGCGCAGCATGGCCCGCATGCCGATCAAGGCTTCGGCGCATCCGCGGCGGCCGCAGGAGCAGCGCGGGCCGTCGATCTGCAGCACCATGTGGCCGACCTCGCCCGCGAAGCCGCGGCTGCCGGTCAAGAGTCGATCGCCGACGATCACGCCGGCGCCCACGCCCTGGTTGATGCTGACGTAGAGCAGCGGGTCGACCGGCTGGGCGGAGGCGTTGAATTCCATCTCGCCGAGCGCGGCCACATCCGCTTCGTTCTGCAGATACAGCGGCGTGTTGGCCAGGGGCGTGTCGATCAGTCGGTCGGCCAGCCATTGGCCGACGGGCAGATCCCGCCAGCCCAGGTTGGGCGCGAAATGCAGGATGCCCTGATGCTCATCCACGCCGCCGGGCAGGCCGACACCGATGCCGATGATGCGCTGCGTGGCCTCCAGCTGGCCGCGCACCTTGAGCAGCAGCGAGGCCAGCACGCCGATGCAGGATTTGGCGCTGCGACTGGCGCCGTAGGCGGCGACCGCGCGGGCGCGGATGTCGCCGGTCAGCGTGGTGGCGACGACGCGTACCGACTCGATGCCGACCTCTGCGCCCAGCAGCAGCAGTTGTTCCGGATTGATGAACAGCGGGGTGGGGCGGCGCCCCAGATCGCCGGTGGGCACGACGATGCTTTCGATCAGCCAGCCTTCCGCGATGAGCTCGCGCACCAGCAGGCTGATGGTGGATTTCGTCAGTCCGACCTCGGCGGCGAGGTCAGCGCGCGACAGCCCGGGATGCACGCACAGATGGCGCACCAGCGCCATGCGGTTGATGACCTTCAGCAGCTGTTGGCTGCTGGCCGTTTCGGGCTGCTGCAACGTTGTCTCCTGTTTTGGATGTCGTCGGATCGAGCCGGCGACTTGGGAAGGATATTAGTTCGGCCGTTGCACGAAATAAATGGGGGAGAAATACCTAGGTGTTCGTTACGTGTGGAAGCAATGCCGGCGGGAGGGCGGCGAGGGACGCGTCGATGGGGACCGCGGCGGCAGCTCACGCAGGTCGGCCGGGCACACGGTCTGCTCCACAACGTCAAGCCACCGACCTTGACGGTGATCGACGGGGAAACGCTCCGGATCTCGTATGCGCACTGGAAACATCGTTTCTTAAGCGATCCCTAATTCGCCGGTGGGACCGTAGGACCAGGCATCGCCGGCAATCCCGCTGATCGATGCCTTCAGCACCGCGGCGGCGACTGCCCGGCGGCCTGATGACAAGGAGTTGAATCATGAGCAAAACGACTTCGGCCTGGACTTTGGTGGCGGCCTTCGCGGCGGCCTCGGCGCAAGCGGCTCCAGTGACGGAAGAGGGTGAGCGACGCGCCGATCGACGCGCCTTGGTCAACGAGCAGATGCGGGCCGCCGAGGTGGAGCTGTATTGCGACCATTCGGATCAGGCGATGTCGATGCTGCGGGAAGCGCGTCGACAGCTGCTGGCGCAGCGTGATGACGCCGATGCCGGCCAGGTGCGCGGTCTGGAACAGGCCATCTGGCAGGTGCGCCACGGCGATACCGCCGACGCGATCGCCACGCTGGAATCCGCGCGGAAAGACGCTTGATGTCGTGACGGGGCCGAGTGGCTCCGCCCACGAGACGATTCGCCTTCGGTCACGTCGGGATGACGTCACCGAAGGCGGTGACAGACGCCTGCCATTCCATTGGCGGGACCTCGCCATCAGACGCTGCTGGCAGCGCTCATTGGCCTCTCCCAACCCTCTCAACGTTTGAGCGCGCTTCAGCGAGCGGCCGAATCGCGAGTGTTCGGCGGCAGGTCGATCGCGGGCTTTGCGGCTCGGGTTAACCCCCATTCAGACGTCCAGCGCAAGCGTCCAATAATGGAAACGCTGTTTCAATAAAGACGCAACCTCGATTCAAAACGGTATCTTTGTCGGCCTCCACCGCTGACGATGACGATTGAATCGCTGACGTTGTTGTCGCGCTCCATTTCGGGACCGATTCCTTTCGAACCGCCAGCGACCGGCAAGCGCGCTGGCGGTTTGTGGAAGCCGGTGCCGAAGGCGGCCCCGGCGGGTGCTTGCCGAAAAGCCCGGAAAGGGCATGGAGACAACGAGATGAAGCAATGGCAACGATGGGCGGTCGCGACGGCCTGGATGTTGGGCGCCAGCGCGGCGATGGCCACCATCACGGTGAGCGGATCCCGCGATTTCGGCGGTGAGAAGGTCGGCACCTCCTGCGCCGGCGGCAGCGAAAGCCAGCAGCCGGTGATCCTGATCAAGGATGGCGGATCGGTCTCGAATGTGGTGCTGGCCGCGGGCAAGGCGGCGGATGGCATCCACTGCGAAGGCAGTTGCACGCTCAAGAACGTGACCTGGGAAGACGTCTGTGAAGACGCGGCGACGATGAAGGGCGGCTCGGGCAAGACCATGACCGTCAATGGCGCCACGGTGAACAACGCCGATGACAAGATCTTCCAGCACAACGGCGTGGGCAGCACCGTCAAGCTGTCCAACATCACCGTCAACGGCACCAACGGCAAGCTCTATCGCAGTTGCGGCAATTGCTCCAGCCAGGGCAAGCGCACCGCGACCATCACCGACGTGACGGTCAACGGCAGCGTGAAGTCCGGCCTGGCGGGCGTCAACAAGAATTACGGCGACACCGTCAGCATCCGCAACGTGAAGTGGAAGAACTTCGACGTCAACAAGACCAAGGTGTGCGTGCCCTTCAATGGCGTGCTCAAGGGCAACGGCGAAGCGAAGGAATTGCCGGTCGAGTGGAACACCACCGCCTGCAATGTGAGCAAGACCGACATCACCAAGTTCTGACCTCATGGCATCGGGCTCAATGACGAGGAGCTCGATGCAACGCGCCGCCCTGTGGGTGATGGGCCTGATGGGCCTCATCACCGGCATGAGCGGCGCGTCTGCTTCGGGAACGGTCACCGCGAGCGCCACCGCCGCGACCCCGTCAGCGACGGACTGGCGCGTGGAAGTGCTCAATCCCCATTGGCGCGGCGGCATCGCGCTGCCGGCCGATCGGGGCGCCTGGCTGTGGGGCAGCGATGCGATGCTCTGGCGATTGCGAGGGTCATCGCCCGCATCCACGTCATCGACGTCATCGACTTCGTCCACATTGCCGTCGATTGACGGGGATCGCGAACTGATCGATCTCACCCACACGGGCGCGATCCATGACTTGGCGCTGTTGGACCACGGCCAGCAGGCCGTGATCGCAGGCGCGGATGGCCTGCTGATGTTCAGCGAGGACGGCGGCACGCATTGGCAGTCGCCGGTGATCAGCGGGGCGACCTCAGCCGAATCGACGACGGCGATCGCCGCGCGCTCATGGCACGCGATTGCTCATCAGGGACGCGACGTGCTGGTCATCGGCGATCAGGGCGCGTTGCTGCTGAGCCGCGACGCCGGAAGACGGTGGCAGGTCTTGCCCATGCCGACGGACGCGTCCTCGAGTGAATGGACCGCCGTGGCATCCGATGGGCGCGGTCAATGGTGGTTGGCCAGCGCGCAGGGACAGGTCTGGCACACGGCGGCGGAGACGTCGGCCTGGCGCAGTCGCAGTCTCGGCGCGGGCATCGATGCGCTGGTGGCAGACACCGGACGCGCCTGGGCGGCGACCCGCGATGGGCGCCTGTGGTCGATCGGCGCCGAGGGCCCGCCGGGCGCGGGAGCGCTGCGGGCGGATATGCGAGTCCGCGCCCGGCCCGAGCGCGTGCACCGTATTCAACGCGTGGGCACGCGCTGGGTCGCTTTCGGCGAACGTGGACGATGCCTGTGGTGGCGTGCCTCTGAGGCGCGCCGTTCCGCCATGCACGACTGTCAGTTGCCGACGACCGCCACCGTGCTCGCGATGTCCGCCGATGCCCAAGACCGCCGCTGGCTGGCTGCGGGAGAAGGCGGCCTGCTGATGGTCCGCGAGACTGCGCGCCAAAGCTGGCGCCCGGTGCGCGACGACGTGCTCGCGAATCTGCAAGTGCGCGGGCGGCATCTGCAGGCGGTCGTGGCGTCCGGCGACCGATGGTGGGTGGCGGGCGAATTCGGCGTGGTGCTGCAGGCCGATGCGTCGGCACGTCGATGGCGCGTGGTGCACAGCGCACCCGCCGGGCATGTCCATGAGATCGCGGATCTGGGCCAGGGTCGACTGGTTGCGGGTCTGACCGATCGCTGGATGGCGCGCTCCGACGATCAGGGGCGGCACTGGCGCAGCCATCAGTTCCAGCAACTGGAGGAGCCGGCTTATCTCTTCCGCGTGAAAGCTGTGGGGCGTGGCGTGGTGGTGGGCGGCGGACACGCGTCGGTCCTGGCTTCCGCCGATGGCCAGCATTGGCGCAGCGACAGCCTGGGCGATGGGGCGGATCACCTCGAGGCGCTGGTGGCGCCTGATCGTGCCGAGGTCTGGCTGTTCGGCAGCGGTGGGCTGGTCACGCAGGTCGATGCCGCGTCGGCACGCTGGCAGCGCCATGTGCTCGACGACAAGGTCACGACGCTGTGGGGCGGCCTGATGCTGCCGCGCGGCCCCTTGCTCTTCGGCGAGCAGGGACGGCTCACGTGGCGGGACCGCGAGGGCGACGCGTGGCTGCGCCGTTCACTCGGCGGCGCATCGCTGCATGCCGGCGCGCTCACTCCGGATGGCGAAGCCGTGGTGCTGGTCGGCGATGGGGGTCAGGTCTGGCGCGTGGCCTTGCAGGACGGTCAACCGACCGGCGCGGCTGAGCCGTTGCGGAGGCTGGAGGACGCGAGCGCGCTGGGCGGCTGGCGTTTTGTCCGACGCAGCGCCGATGGCCAACATCTGATGATCGGCAGCACCCGCGGCGCGCTGTGGCGCAGCGACCGAAGCGGCACGCAATGGGAGGCGGTGGACGTCGGCACGACGTCAGGTCTGCGCGCGCCCGTGTGGGAGGCGCCGCGCCGGCGCTGGTGGATGCCGGGGCGCGACGGCCTTCTGCTGAGCAGCGCGGATGACGGCGCCAGTTGGCAGCGCGTCTTCACCCGCACTCGGGAGCATCTGCGTGGTGTGGTGGTGGAAGTGAATGAGGTGGAGCGGGATGGGGTAGCGCGCAGCGGCCTCTCCGCCGCGTCGTTGCTGTTGTACGGCGATCGGCTGGTGAGGCTGACGCCTCGACGCGATGCGACGCCGGACTTCGCGCAGGCAGCCATGGCTTCGCGCGCTGCCGCAGCGGATGACGCGGACATCAGGGACGCCACGACAGCGCGACCTCAGGAGCCCTTCGATCGGGTGGGACATGCGGTGGTCCGCGACGCCCGACTCTGCCAATATCCCACGCGCTCATCGACATCCGTGATCCAGGTCCGCGACGGCGCGCCGGACCGCAGCAGGGAAGATCCGTCATGCCCAGCCTCCACAAACCCGTGAGCCCACGTCCACGCGCGCGGCGCAAGCTCGGACGCATCGCGTTGTGCCTCGTGGTGCTGACCGCCGCGTCCGCCGGCGCAGCCCATTGGTGGACCGATCAGGCCACCGCGCACGATCGCGTTCGATTGGCCGAGCGCTCGGTCTGGGCCTCGCTACCGGTCGATCCGTCGGAGGCCGTGGAGGCCGCGCCGCCAACGGCCGGCGCCGTGGCGCTGGACGAGGCGGGCGCTGCCAGTGCGCTCACCCATTGGGAGCTGTGCGGCATCGGTCGCATGCCGGTGCCGCCGGGCGCGGGCGGATCGGCGGCAGAACTGCCGGCGTCGCTCGGCGAAGACGCCTTGCGGCTGGCGCGGCAACAGGTGGCGGCGCGGCTGATGCAAGGCTCGGCGCGAGCGCGGGTGGTGAGCGTGCTGATGTCGCGGCCATCGGATGCGGCGGGCGAGGGCGCGTGGCAGCTCTGGTCGGCCTCGGTCGTGCGCGCGGCGCTGCACAGCGGCGATGCGCAGGCGATGCACTGGGCGGCCGCCGCCTGCCCGTGGGCGGCGGATGGGCCGGCCTGTCGGACCACCTTGTTGCGCGCGCGAGTTCGGGTCGAGCCGGACAACGCGATGCACTGGCTCGCCTGGGCCGAGGAGGAGCCCGAGCAATCGGCGAGGGCTTGGGAAGGTCTTCAACGCGCCACGCGCTGGACCTCCGATCGGCTGGGCATCGCGCGGACGCTGTTGCAGGAATCGGGCGCCAGTGCGGGGTCAGGCGTTGCGCCGTATCTGATGCGGGACCTGCTGCTGCAGGCCCAGATGGAAGGTGCCGCGCTGTCGGAGCCGACACCGTCCGACGCCGCGTGCCGCGAGGCCGGCGGACCGACGGCCGCCTGTGAGCATCTGGTCGCGCTCGTGCCGCCGACCGCATCGACCGGCCCGTTGCCTGCCGTGGCGGTGCAAACGGCGCCGCAGGGGTGCGGCAGTGTGGCGCAGGTCGAAGCGCGCATTCGCGCGACCGATGTCGGGCTGGAAGGCGGTGCCGGCAGTCGGCAGTGAGCCCGCGCTGAAAGAAAAAACCCGACGGTCTCCCGTCGGGTTGGGTTGCCGATCCGTCGGCCTGCCGCAGCGGCCGATCGAATCGCGTGGGTCAGCCGGATCGGCTTACCAGCCGATGTCCTTCAGCAGCGGGACGGTCAGGTCCTTCGGCGGCACCAGCACCGTGCCCAGATCGCGGTTGATGTTGGGTTCCATCAGCAGATTGGGCGTGGCCGACACATCCCAGTGCGAGACCGAGGAGCCCGTCACCAGCGGATTGGGCGTGTACAGCAGCGGGCGACCGGCCAGGTCCGCGCCGGCACGCCGGTTCGGATCGGTCGACAGCGACGCCGTGGCCGAGCCCGGCTTGCCGCGCGAGCCATAAGGCAGCGAGGCGGTGATCGCGGCGCGCAAGGCGGCGCCATCGGTCTGCGACACGCTGACGGTCGGGATCACCACCGACGGATCGGTGCCGCCCAGGCCCGGAGCCGAGCCGGCCGCGTTGTTGGCGATGATCACCCCGATCGCACCGGCGTTCTGCGCGTTCTTGGCCTTCACCGCGAAGCCGCAGGTGCCCCGGTCGATGACCGCGACCTTGCCGGTCACGGCCGCCGTGTCGGCCGCGTCGAACGGCAGGCAGCCTTGACCGTTGACCACATCCGGCTTGATCGTGGCCAGTGCGCCCAGGCTCAGGCCGGTGGTCACGGCGGGACCGAAGGACGCGGTGTTGTATGAATACAAGCCGGCCGAGCCCGGTGCGGGCGATGCGATCTTCAGCACCGGTTGAGCGGTCAGCATCGGCGCGCCCGCCACCACGTTCGGGCCATTCCAGGCCAGACCGGCCGGATTGACCGCCGAGACGCGGCGCTCGGCGCTGGTCATGTTGAGCCAGGTCTTGCCCGCGGTGTTGTCGAACATGAACTGTTCCCAGACGCTGGGCAGTCCACCCGACGCGACGTAGGAGGTGCCGGCGGCATTCAAGCGGTAGCCCACTGCGCTGCTGACCGAGCCGGTGTAGACCGACACCACCGAGAAGCCCAGTCCGTGGCCCAGCTCATGCAGCAGGGTCTCGACGAAGTTCACCTTGTCGCCGGCATTGCCGTCCACGCCGAGGTAGAAGGGCGAACCTTCCAGGCAGCCGGTGTTGCCGAGATTGACGTTGAACTGGGTCTTGATGTCGACGTTGCCAAAGCCGGAGCCGTCATCGGGCTGGCCTTCCGACAGATTCACGCCCGCCAGCTTGTTGGCCAGCGCCTGGGGATACCAGGTGCCGGGCTGACCGCCGGGGAAGTCGTGCCAGAGGTTCCAGGCGCCGGCGCTGCCGAGCGTGGCGGAGGTGGCGGTGCAGGTCAGGCTTTCCCAGCCGGCGTTCACCGTGATGGTGACCGGCGACTGCAGCGCCTTTTCCCAGATGTCGGCCACGTAGCGGTAGACATACATCCGCTGTTCACCGAGCGTCACGCCCGGGTTGCCGCCGACCGGGCTCACCGGCGTGGTGTCGTTGAAGCCGACACCGGCGGGATCGCGGCTCTGGATGACGATGGTGGCGGCCTGGGCCATGCCCACGGCGCCGCAGAAGGCGGCCAGCAGCGCGGAGCGCAGGGCGGTCTGCTTCAGGGTCTTGTGCATGGGACCTCTCACTTGGTGGGCAGCGCGGCGGTGGACTCGACGATGCCGTTGCGCACGGCGGCGTCGGCCTCTTCCTTGGTGGCGAAGCAGCGCTCGGCCAGGCTGCCGTCGGCGCGGCGGACCATGACCGAGAAGCTGGTCATGTCGTCGGTCAGCCGCACGCCGGTGGCGCCGTTGGCGTGGTACTTGATCTGCGGCGTGACGGGCGCGGCGCGCAGCACCATGCGGCGGGCACTGCGCAGCGATTGCAGCGCGGCATGCTCTTCCGGCGTGGCGGCGCGCAGCTTGCCGGTCTCGGCATCACGGACGACGACGATTTGCGGGGTGTTGGCTTCGGCGGCCGTGGCCGCGCTGACGGGCAGGCTGTCCTGAGCCGCCTGGCCTTCATGGGCCGTGGCGGTCAGGGGCAGGGCGGCGACAAGCGCCAGGCCCAGGAAATGACGGGTCTGCATGGTGAATTCCTTGCGACGTGTGTTCGGCGGAGGTTGAGCGAACGCTCGGAGAGCGGCTCACTGATGGCTCAGCGGCGGCTCAATGGCGGCTCAATGGCGTATCAGCGAGCGCTCGCCGAGCCCGCTCGACGGCGACGCACCGCCGCCAATCCCAGCAGGCTCAGTCCCGCCAGGGCCCAGGACGAGGGTTCCGGCACGCTCGCGACCAGGTTGTCCACGCCGACATAGTTGGCGCCATCGGCGGCACCGATGTATTCGATGGCGAAGCGCGCCTCGCTGCCCAGACCCTGGCCGGCGATCGACAGGCTGTATTGGGTCCAGTCACCGGTGGTGGTGATGGTGGAGGACAGCAGCGCGTTGCTGATGTCGCCGCTGGCATCGACCAGGCCGAAGGCGAGCTGGTCGGCATAGCCGGCGAGGATGTCGCTGCGGGCCCAGAACGAGATCACCAGGTTCTCGGCGGTGGAGAACACCGGCGTGATCAGCCAGCTGCCGAGCAGACCACCGGCCGGCGCGTTGTTGTAGTTGGCGCTGATGTAGGACTCGGCGCTGCCGCTCAGCGCGGTGAGGACATTGCTGTCGCCTTGCACCCAGGGCAGCGAGCTGCCGCCGGGGGTGCCGGTGTTGGTGATGATCCAGCCGGCGCTGGTGAGCCCGGGCACCTGGTCGAAACCCTCGTTGAGGAGGGTCACGCCCGCATGGGCCGAGGCCGCGGCGGCGACCAGCGCCAGGGCCACGGAGGCTTTCTTGAACATTGCAAGATCCTTCTTCTCAAAGCGGCGGGATGTCCGCCACGCGGTGGGAGATACGCGTCCACGGATGGCGGATGGCGCAGAGGCTCGTCAGGACCGGCGACGGGGAGGACATCGACGCTCGGACGGGCCGAACGATTCTGTGACGAAGGTCACGAAATGCGACGGGGGCGGATACGAGGTCCCCCCTCACTCGCAGGGGTAGTTCTTTCCCTATCAGGGTTGATCACCGGCGGTGAGGCGCGCCGGATGGCCGTCGGTGACGAGGTGATGACGAAGGTGTGACGGCGGGGTCGATGACGTGAGCGGGGCTCGGGCAGATCGCGATGTGGCGAGGTGGGGGCAAATCCGGATGGTCACGGAGCGTGCGTCGTACGGGCCGGCTTGCTGGTGACGTAGGACCTGATGGCTCGCCTTTGGCGCGATGGCGCAGTAGCGCAGTGGGGCGATACGTTGTGCCTCATTCGGCACGGCTGGTCGGCGGCGGTGGGTGGAGGCCGGCCCCGCGTGGCGAGTCCGCGCACCCGGCGTGAGCGAGTGCACCAAGTCGCCGCGCTGTTGGGTTCAAGACAAATATCAATGTCGATTATGCAGACGTGGTGCAAAAATGGCCTTCATATTTTGATGGAGGCCCACCATGCTGCTGGAATTCCGGGTCCGGAACTTCCGCTCGATTCGCGATGAGCAAGCTCTGACGCTCGTCGCTTCGGGAGACCGCGCCTTGGCGGCGACGCATCTCGCGCCGACGGGCCTGAGGGGCATCCCGCACGCGCTGCGCAGCGTGGTGGTCTACGGCCCGAATGCGAGCGGCAAGTCCAACCTGTTGCGAGCGCTGGATTACCTGCGGGCCGTGGTGGCTGAATCCGCCACCAGCATCCAGCCCGGCCACAGCTTCAGCCTGACGCCGTTCAAGCTGGACGCCGCCAGCGCCCGGCAACCCACCGACTTCGAAATCACGTTCTTGCTGGAGGGCGTCAGGCATCAGTACGCGTTTTCGATGACGTCGGAGCGCATCGTGAGGGAATCCTTGATGGTGTATCGCACCAGCAAGCCCACGCAACTGTTCAGCCGACAGCATGTCGCCGGGGACCTCGACCGCTACGAGTTCAGCACCTACCTGTCCGGCCCCCGCAAGCTCTGGCAGGAGAGCACCCGACCGAACGCGCTCTTTTTGTCGATGGCCGCTCAGCTCAACAGCGAGCCACTCAGCCCGGTGTTCAACTGGATCGTCCGGAACATCAACTTCCTGCCCGCGGGGCTTCCCGTGCAGCCGGACTTCACCACGGCGCTGCTCGCGTCGGAGGCAGGTCGGTTGGCCATCCGGGATTTCCTGGTCGCGGCAGACATCTCCATCACGCGCGTGCAGGCGGTGGCGCGCAAAGGACTTCATTCGAACTGGATCTTGGGCGCAGGCGGCTTTCAAGCCAGCCAGGAGGAACGCGAGGTGCTCGTGCCCCTGTTCGAACACACCACCCCGCACGGCATAGCGAAGTTCGAACTGCACGAGGAGTCCGAGGGGACGCAGCGGCTGTACGGCCTGATCGCGCCGGTGCTGGAATGCCTGCGGGAGGGCCGTGTCTTGATGGTGGATGAACTCGACAGCAGTCTGCACACCTTGCTGGTGCGGCGACTGGTCACGCTGTTCCAGACGCCCGAGCTCAATGCCCGCGGCGCGCAGCTGATCTTCAGCACGCATGACACCTCGCTGCTGGACCACACGCTCTTCCGACGCGATCAGATCTGGTTCACCGAAAAGGATGACCACCAGGCCACGCGCCTTTATCCGTTGACCGATTTCAGCCCGCGCAAGCAGGAGGCCTGGGAGCGCGGTTACTTGTCAGGCCGTTATGGTGCGGTGCCGTTCTTCGGCGCCTGGCCGATGGCCTCCAGCGGCGGATCGTGCTGACCGATGGGCAAGGAGGATCAACCCAAGCACCGGCAGGCCGCGCGCAGCCTGAAGCGTCGCGCGGCTGTCCGCAAGCCTTACGAGCGCCTGTTGATCGTCTGCGAGGGCGAAAAGACCGAGCCGCAATATCTGTGCGAGATCCAGCGCGACTTCAGGCTGGCCACGGCACATGTGCAGGTGCTCCATGGCGAGTGGGGCACGGAACCGCAACAGGTGCTGGCGTATGCGCTCAAGGTGTTCAAGGATGGCGACCGTGACCGCGGCCTGCACCCGCGCGCCTTCGACCGAATCGTCGTCGTCTTCGACCGCGATGAACATCAGTCCTACCACGCGGCGCTGGCGCAGGCCGCCGCTCAAAGCGGCAAGCTGCGCAGCGATCTGGCTGCGCCCGTGCCGGTGGAGGCCGTGGCATCAGTGCCTTGCTTTGAACTGTGGTTGTTGCTGCACTTTGAGGACGTTCAGGCGCCTCTGCATCGCGTGGAGACGGTCACGCGCCTGAAGCGTCATCTCAAGCACTACGAAAAAGGCAGTGGCGGCCATTGGTCACGCACGAAGACACACTGGGTGTCCGCTCGTCAACGCGCCAGGCGTCTGGCCGCGCGGACCACGGCGCACGACGGCACGCAGCCGTTCACCGCCATGGACCAACTGGTCCACCGGTTGGTCCACCTCAAGGATGATCTGCCTGCCGATCCGCTAGCGGATCTCTCATCAGCCCCGCGTTCCAGCCCTGAATGCGCGGCTTGACTCAGTACCCCTTCGCCTCCACCGGCATACGCCCGCTGCCCACCTCCCCACGGGCGCGCGCCTCGTCCTTCATCAGCCGTCCATTCGCCACCCAACGCACCCACCAGGGCAGCGGGCGAACCGGCCCACCACTGGCGACGGCTGGCAGATAAGCCTTCACGCATTTCTCGAACAGCTCGGCATTCAGCGCCAGCCGTGACGGCGTCATGCCGAGGACCATCGGCCCGCCTTCCACCAGCAACACGTTGGCGCCGGCGGCCAGGGACGGCGCCAATTCGCGCAGCGCGTGCACGGGCGCCGGCATGCGGCCCAAATGACGCACCTGCTCATCGAAGACGCCAGGGATGACGCCGCCCATCGCCGCCCACTGCGCACCGAACGGGCCCGCGCCGATCAGCACGGCACAGACGTCCAGACGCGCGGCATAAACAGCCAGATGAGGCGCCAGCCCACGCGGAGCCACCGGACCGGCCGAGGCGTGCCCCAATGGCAAGGTCGCGTCGACCTCGATGCGCTGAGGCTCCGCCTGCGTGGCCTCGCCGAACCACAGCGCCTGCTCGCCCGGAATGCGCAGCGAGAGCGTCGCGATGGAGGACGTCCCGGGCCATGGCGCTGCGGATCGAAGCAGATCCTTCGCGCTCAGGCGATCACGCAGCGCGCGCCATTCGACGCGAAGGTCCGACGGTGACGTGCTCACGACGTGGCCCGATCGCCGCGCGCCCGTCTGCGCTGGATCGTCTGCCACCGCCACCGCCGCGGCCAGCGTCGAGGGGGTGCCATGGGCGGGCGCGGTCATCGCCATGCGGTCCCCGTTCATACCAGCGCAAACACATCGTCGAAACGGTTGAGCGCGTCGTCGATCACCGCATCGGTATCGGCCAGGCTGGTGTAGAGCCGGCTGCCGGCCACGCTGACGATGCCGTGGGCGGTGTAGGCCGCGCCCATCTCTTCCATCATGTGTTTGCGACGTCGCGCCTCGTCCTTCACCTTGAGCAGCTTCCACAGGCTGCTGGTGTCGAGCAGCAGCACGCCCGACGTCTGCAGATGCACGACCGAGCCCATGTTGTAGGCCACATACGGCAGACCGCGGCGCTGGATGATCTCGTCCAGGCCGCGACGCAGGCGATCGCCGGCACGGCCGGCCACCGCCGGCGCATGGGTGCGCTCGGTTTCCAGCAGCGCGTGATAGCCGGCCACACAGGTCAGGGGATTGGCCGAGAGCGTGCCGCCGACGAAGGCCCGTCGCGAGGTGCTGCCGATGCCGCCCACCAGCGACATCATCAAGTCGCGCCGACCACCGATCGCGCCTGCCATCGGATAGCCACCGGTCAGACACTTGCCCAGCACGGTGAGGTCGGGCGTGACGCCGAAGTAGGCCTGCGCGCCGCCCAGGCCGGTGCGGAACCCGGTCACCACCTCGTCGAAGATCAGCAGCGCGCCGAACTCGTCGCACAGGGCGCGCACCTGGGCGTTGTAGTCCCGATGCACCGGCCGCGTGCCGCTCTCCGGTCCCAACGGCTCGACGATGACCGCCGCCGTGCCGCCGCGCAACCTGTTCCAGCGCAGCAGTCGGCGCAGCGCTTCCGGATCGTTGGGCAGGCATTCCTGCGTGTGCGCCGTGGCGCCGCGCGGAATGCCGGTCGCCTCCATGCGGCCGGTCTTGGGCAGCCGCATGCCATAGACCAGTTGATCGCTCCAGCCGTGATACGCGCCGCCGATCTTGATGATGCGCTGGCGCCGCGTGACCGTGCGGGCCAGACGAATCGCGCCCATGACCGCTTCCGTGCCGGAACCGAGCAGACGGATCATCTCGACGCCCGGCATGTGCCGGCACACCAGCTCGGCGAGCTTCACCTCGTACTCGTGCAGCAGGCCGGTGACGGGTCCGCAATGGTCCAGCAAGGCCTTCACCGGCGCACGCACCGCCTCCGGATTGCTGCCCAGCAGCGTGGGACCGCCCGCTTGCAGGAAATCGATGTAGCGATTGCCGTCGATGTCGGTCAGATAAGGGCCCTGAGCCGTCGCCATCGCCAGCGGGAACGGATGGTTGAACGCCAGGTTGTGCTGCACGCCGCCAGGAATCACGGCACATGCGCGCTCCGCCAGTCGCTTGGAGCCCTGGCAGTGGTCCTCGAACCAGCGCATCACCTTGGCCATGGCCTCCGGCCGAATCGGTCGCATCGGCTGCTGGACCAGCTCGGCCAGGCGTTGGTAGAGCTGCACCGTATCCGGCCAGGCCGAGATGGCCGGGGTGTCCGGGCCGATGGAGCTCAACGTCGCATCCGACCCGGACAGGGCAGGGACGGGAGCGACCGGTGGGACGGTCGAGGTCAGCGGGGCGGAGGCAAGCGCACTCATGGGGCATCCGGTTCAGCAGGAGGGAACATGTTGCAGCAGCTCGATCAACGGCGCCAGTCGGTCTCGTGCGGAGGCGTCGGCGTTCAGGCGCGCGGTCATTCGTTGCGTCAGATGATCGCGGGCCAGTTGCTCCAGGTCGTCTACCGCGCGCATCGCCGATGCACTGTCGGCGCCACAGCAGACGATGCCGTGATTGCGCAGCAGATAGGCTTGTCGATCCGGCCGCACCGCCCGGCGCAGCTTGTGCGCGAGCCAGCCGGTTCCGGACGGCGCATAGCCCACGACGGGCACCTGCTCACCCAGCGAGCCGCGCCAGGTCGCCGGCACGGTCAAGGGTTCACCGATCAGCGCGCAGGCGCTGGCCAGCGGCTGATGGGTGTGGATGCTGCATCCCACGTCGGGACGCGCGCGCAGCAGCTTCGCATGCAGGCCGGCTTCGACCGAAGGCGCCAGGCGACCGTCCACCACGGCGAGGTCATTCAACCGGAGCACGCAGACGTCCTCGGGCTGCAGGGTGAGGTAGTCGGTGGCCGATGGCGTCACCGCCACCAGCGACGCATCGATGCGCCGCATGATGTTGCCGCCCGTGCCAGCAAAGTGCCCGCGGCGGGACAAGGCCAGGCAGAGCTCGACCACTTCGCGCCGAACTGCATCGACCGTCGGCGCCAGTCCTTTCTGTCGATCTGCGACGGGCTTCACGGCAGCACTCCTGAGGACGATGGCGCCGCCGGTGTCGCCGTCGATCTCGCACTCGCTGCCGCTGTGGATGTCGATCCCGCCATCAACGCGGACGGCACTTTGGACGGATCGCTCTCCGGCGCCACGGGGCGTCGCGCATTGATGCGGTGGTACAGCGGCGCGAGGCGTTCGCGGACTTCCAGGAAGGTCTCGAACTGATCGTCGTACACGCTTCTGAGCGCGGGCGACGGCTCATAGATTCGCCGGGTCTGGCGGCGCGTCGGCAGGTCAGCAAAACCCAGCTCGCCCAGCGCGACGCCCGCCAGCCATGCGGCTCCGATGGCATTGGCCTGAATCGGCTGCGCCAGTTGACGGATCGGCTGCCCGGTCACGTCCGCCATGATCTGACACCACACCTCGCTCTGCGCGCCCCCGCCGACGGCGGCGATGGTGCCGGGCGATCGGCCCAACAGCCGCGCGAAAGGCGCCAGCATCCACCGCGTGTTCATCGCCACGCCTTCGAGGAACGCGCGAAAGATGTCCTCGCGCGAGTGCGCCAGCGACAGGTTGATCAACCCCGCCCGCAGCAGCGGATCATCCACCGGCGTGCGTTCACCGAAGAGCCACGGCGTGTAGATCAGCCCGCGCGCGCCAGGCGGCACCCGCGCCGCGATCTGGTTCAGCAGCTCATAGACGGCGGGATGCTCCTCGTCGCTGGCCAGCTCGTCCGGGTGGTAGAGGATGCGGTCGCGCAGAAAGGACAGATTGGCGCCGGCGGTGGATTGCAGCGCGAGGGTCAGGTAGCGGCCCTCGATCGCGCAGGGCACGGCGGCGATCTTGTGGCGCACGTCGGTGCGCATGGTCGGCACATGGGCGCCCAGCCAGGACGAGGTGCCGAGGTAAAGATGCGTCTCGTAGTCGGTCGTCGCGGCGGCCACCGCCACCGCTGACGTATCGACCGCACCGGCGATGACGCGCACATTGGTCGACAGGCCGAGCGCCGAGGCCACGTCCGGCAGCAGCGGCCCCAGGGTGTCGGTGCTCTGTACCAGCTCGGGCAGCTTGTCCGCATCCAGCCCCAGCCAGTGGATCAGCCGTCGGTCATAGCGCAGGTGGCGGAGGTCGCGGTTGTCGGTGACCCAACTCGTGAGGATGGAATCCGACGTCGCACACCAGCGTCCGCAGAGGCGAAGGTTCAGGTAGTCCAGCGCATTCAGGAACTTGTGGGTGCGGGCATAGACCTCCGGCTGATGGTCGCGAACGAAGGCCATGTGGCCCGCGCCGTCCCGGCCGGTGGTGGAGGGCGCGCCGCCGGTCAGTCGCAGCCAGCGCCACAGCTTCAGCGGGCCATAACCCTCGATGGACAGGCCCCGGCCGCGGATCCGCCGCGCGATGGCGCCGGCGCCGCGCGAATCCAGCCAGCTGAAAGCCGGTCCGATGGCCTCACCGTGGCGATCCACGCAGACCGTCACTTCGGTTTGCGTCGAGCAGCAGACCGCCGTCACGCGTGAGCGGTCGGTGATCGACGACAACACCTCCGCCGCGGCGCTGAGCAGCGCGGCCCACCAGTCGTCCGGCGACTGCTCGGCCTGCACGCCTTGGACCCTCAGCGCCACCGGTCGGAATGCCCAGGCCTGCACCGTGCCATCGAAGGCCACCAGCGCGCATTTGCAGCCCGAGGTGCCGAGATCGACCGCCAGCACCAGCGGCGCGCTCGATCGGTCAGGATCGTCAGGCATGGGGCGGGCGCTCAGAACTTGCGGGAGACCGACAGCACGAGGCGGTCATCGTCCTGACGCTTGAGGCGATTGCCGTCCGGGATCATGAACAGCTCGGGCGTGCGGGTGCGGGTGGTCACCCATTCGGCGGTCCAGCCGAAGCCCCAGCGCTGATGGGTGACGCCGACTGAGTAATCGCTGAAGTCGGCCTCCTTGAAATGCCGGATCTTCTGCGTGCCCGCATGCAGCTGCAGCGTGGTGGTGGGCGTCAGGGACAGCTTGTAGCCGAGGTCGTAGAGCCAACTGCCGCGTGAATTCTGGTCTCCGCGGGCGTAGCACGCGAGGGCTTGCGTGGGATCGACCGACGCGGCCAGCATCTGCCCGCAGACGCCGCCGGTGTCCGCGCCACGGTAGGTCTTGGAGAGCACATGCAGGATGCGGCCTTCGAGCTGGCCCCAACCGATTTCGATCACCGCATACGAGGTGTCGTAGCGGGTGCGGCGAAAGTCGACCGGCGCGCCCGCCTCGAGATCGATGGCATGCGGCGCCTCGAACTTCGCGCCGGGGAACCATTCATGCGCCAGCCCCAGGCCGAAGTGCCAGCCGTCTGGATTGCCGAATCGATAACCCGCGCCGAGCAAGAGGTTGACGCCGTCGCTGTCGGTGAAGGCCTTGTCGCTCACGGTGGACAGCTGCAGCAACCCGATCAGCCCGCTTTCATGCGCGGCCTGCACCAGCAGTTGAACTGCCGGCTTGCGGCCGGAATCCGAGATGCCGCGATTGCGCAGATCGGAGACCAGCTTCAGCTCGGTGTCGATCGCCGTGGTGGCGATGCCGTCGTCGGCGGCATCCGCTCGGACACTCGTCAGCGTGAGGACCGCCGCCAGGAGCAGCAGCCGTGGCGCCGACAGCGCGGTCAGGGACGGGATGTGCATCGGGAGTCTCCTTGGTCAATCCGTCGATGGGAGCGCAGCGAGCCGCGCTCAGGACTTGCCGCAGACCGGCGTGGCGGGCAGGGCGGACACGCGCTTCATCTGTTCGGTCTGGCCGAGGATCTCGCTGCCGATGAAGGCGCGCAGATGCAGGTCGCCTTGCTTGATGCGCAGCGCCCCCTTGTATTTCTTCTTGTCTCGCGGATCGAAGACCCAGCCGTCGCGCCAGGCCTCGTCCTCATAGCGGTTCAACTGGGCCACCTGAATGCCGCAGGTGTCGTTGGCGTGGCCGGCGTCCTTGTCCCAGACGATGCGCCCGCACAGCGAGCTGCCGCCGTCGGTGCAGGGCTTGAATTCGATGATGGCGCCGCCGTCCGCGCTGAGCCACAAGCCCTTGGCATCGTCCGCGCTGGCGGCTTGAGCGGTCGGCGCTGCGCACAGGCCGGCCACGAAGAGCAGGAGCGGGAGCACGGCGGAGGGAGATGGATGGCTGGGGCCAATCGAGCGGGTGCGGGAGCCTCGTGCGGACACGCGCCCTGCGGTGGCGAAGACGCAGAAGAGGCGGATGAAGCGAGTGCAGCGAATGAAGGGGCTCATCAGGATCACTCCTTGCGGCGTCGGCCGTCGCTGGGTCGTGTGATAGTGATGACTATGGTATAGCGATGGCTACTGTTTTGGTCGCTCGGAGAAACCCGGAGGCGAAGCCTCGCTCGCTGGGATCAATCGGCGGAACGGCGCCGTGTGGCGACGAGCGCCAACGCGCTCAGCAGCGCGAAGCCGGCCGCCACCAGCGGGACGGGGGCGACGTTCTCGCCCGTCACCAGCAGCGACGCCATCAACGGCCCGAAGGCGCTGCCGAAGAGCTGCAGCGCGGGGACCAGGGAGGCCACTCGCCCGGACGGATCGACGCTGAAGGCCAGGCCCATCTGAAACGGCAGCATGAACAACCAGGTGAAGGTGAACGCGGCGCCCAGGAAGGCGAAGCCGATGTGGCCGTCGCCCGCCGTGGCACAGACACCGAGCGCACTGAGGCCCAGCACCGCGCTGCACGCCAGCAAGGTTGTCCGCACCGGCAGCCGGCGAACCAGCGCGGTTCCGGCCGCGCCGCCCATCACCTGCATCAGCAGCCCGGCGGCGATCAAGGTCTGGATCGCCATCGGCGAGAAACCCGCGCGGGTGCCGAGCGGCTCGGCATAGGCCCAGAAGGCGCCGAGCGTGGAGAGCTGCAGGAAGACGACCAGCAGCGGCCAGGCTCGCGAACGGGACCAGCGGAAACTCATGCTGACCGCCGTGCTGCGCTCACGCAGCGGTGCCAGAGAGCCTGGCAGGGCGAGCGCCACCAGCGACGCGGCGGCTGCCATGGCGGCGAGCACTTGCCACGCGCCTGTCCAGCCCGCCATCGGCAGGACGACCCGGGCCAGCACCAGCCCCATCAGCGCCTGCGCCAAGGTCTGCACCACGAAGAACAGGCCGGCCGTGCGCTCCGGCGCGGCGGCCCGGACGATCACGCCGGTGGTGCTCCACACCATCACGCCCTCCGCGACGCCGGCGGCGGCGCGGGTCAGCCCGATCGCCAGGTCGCCGCTCAGCGCCGTGGTCTGAAGATCGAGGCCGGCGGCCGCCAGCGCCGCCACGGCGGCCATCGCAGGCAGGCGGTTCAAGGGCAGACACTGATCGCCCAACAGCACGCCCAGGCCCAGCGCCACGATCTCGCCCATGGCCACGAGCCCGACGCCCTCGAGCGTGACCTGACCCGCTTCCAGCATGGCGCCGAGCATCAAGGGCTGAAGTCCGAGCACCAACAAGGCGACGGAGCCGACCGTCATCGCGACGGCGAGGCTGACCCGGTCCGAAGGGGCGGGACGGCGTCGCGGGGACGGCCGCGCCGAGCTGGCAGCGGGCGAGTCGACCGCCGGCGCCGAGGGGCTGCGCGCGGCGGCCACTGGGGCGGCGCTCGCGGGGATGTCCATGGGATTCGAAGGTTCCGCCTGATCCACGTCAAGGTCTCCCCGAGCAAGGCTATCGATGACTATCTTATAGTGATGATTACTGTTCCCGGGCGCCCGTGCGGCCTGGGAGAATCCCGCAAGTCCTCCTCAATGCCGCCCCGCATGCCTTCAACGCGCCGCGCCTCACCCGATCTGTCCACCAAGCTGCAACCCGCCCAGCAGCGCGGTGCGGAGACCTTCGAGCGCATCCTCGAAGCCGCCGCCCACACGCTGGAGGAAGTCGGCATCGAGCGCCTGTCCACCAACCTGGTGTGCGAGCGCGCCGGTCTTTCGCCGCCGGCGCTCTATCGGTACTTCCCCAACAAATACGCGTTGCTCTCGGAATTGGGCCAGCGGCTGATGCAGGCCCAGAACGACTGCGTGGACCGCTGGATGGCGCCGGACGTCATCGCCGGAGGGGTCCCCGCGCTGGAGGCGGCGTTGGCCGGCCTGTTGCTCGACACCTATGAGGTGACGCGCCGGACCGAAGGCGGCGTGTGGATCATGCGGGCGCTTCGGGCGGTGCCGGCGCTGCAGGAGGTGCGGCTGGCCTCCCATGTGGCGGTCACCGAGCGCCAGACCCGCTTGCTGGTCAAGGCCTTGCCCGGCGCCAAGCGCGCCGAACTGAAACTGGCCAGCCGCATCGTGGTCGAGCTGATCTATGCGACGGTCGAAATGCTGTTCGACGAGTCGCTCAAACCCGCCGAGGTGGCGCGCATCACCGCCGGCATGCTGGCCAGCCATCTGGCGCGCGTGCTGCCGACGGATCGGCGGGCGGGGTAGCGCCCGTCGGCTCAGGCGGCGTCCGTCCGCTGTCGCGCCGCCACCTGCGACGATCAAGCCGTGAGCGCTGCTTCGGACGGGGCAGACGGGGCGGACGCCTGCGCCATCGTCGAGGCTTCCACCAGCTCCTTCACGAGCGCTTCATAACGGCGCAGCGGTCGACCCAGCAGTTGTTCCAGCGTCTGCACCGTGCCGGCTGCCGCGGTCATGCCGTGTTGCTGGATCCGCGCCATCATCAGCCGCAAGTCGTAGGCCATCCAGCCAGGCGCCGCGGTGGCCAGTTGGGCTTCGAAGGCCGCCAGATCGTTGCCGCCATAGTGGATCGGGCGCTGCAAGGCCGCGGCCCAGACCGCAGCGGCGCGCTCGCCCGTCAGGCTGTCGGGACCGACGACCTCCAGCAGCCGGCGCGGCAGCGGCGTGGCTGACGCATCGCGACGCAGCAGCTCGGCGACGGCCACATCGGCCAGGTCGCGGGTATCGATCATCGACACGCCCGCCGACCCGATCGGCATCGGATAGACGCCATAGCCTTCGATCACCGCCTGCACCTGCTGCTCGTTCTGCATGAAGTAGGCCGGACGCAGGATGGTGGCGGGCAGATCCAGCCGATCGATCATGCGCTCCACCGTGAACTTGCCGGTGAAGTGCGGCACCTCGACGAATTCGTCGGCATGGATCACCGACAGATAGACCAGCCGCTCGATGCCGGCTTCCCGCGCCAGGCTCAAGGTCTGCAAGGCCTGGGTGACTTCGCCCGGCGTGACCGCATTCAGCAGGAACAAGGTGCGGACGCCCGCCAGCGCGGCGCGCATCGAGGCGACGTCCGACAGGTCGCCGACGACCTCCTGCACGCCGGCGGTGGGTGTGAGCCTGCCGGCCTGGCGCACCAGCGCTTTCACCGAGGCGCCTTGGCGCGCCAGACCTTGGACGACGAGGGAGCCGATGGCGCCAGTGGCGCCGGTCACGAGGATGCTCATGGAAATCTCCTTGGAACGATGGATGAAGGAGGAGGGCGCCATCCCAGGTCAATCGATGCGGCGTGGCGTGCCTCCGGTCGCTGCCGTGCCTGTGATGTGGAGGGCTTGGCTGCGATGGGTTGAACGATAGGTTGTTGCGATCGATAAACATAGACGCCAAAATGCAGACAGTCCGTCTCAAATGTGGAACACATGGATCTGAATGCATTGGCCGACTTCAACCTCGTGGCCACCCAGGGCGGGTTCGGGCGCGCCAGCCGTGCGGGGCGGCGCTCCAAGGCGACGCTCTCAAGACGCGTGGCGGAGCTGGAAGAGCAGTTGGGCGTGCGCTTGATCGAGCGCCATGCCAAAGGCCTGGAACTGACCGACGCCGGCCGACAGCTGCTGGCCCGCACCGAAGGACCGATGCAGGAGGTCAGCGAGGCCTTCGCGGCCGCGATGGACGGTGGCGAGCGGGTGCGCGGCGTGCTGCGCATTGCCGCGCCGCTGTTGTTCTCGCAACTGGCGATGGGGCGGCTCTGCGCCGAGTTCCATCAGCGCCATCCCGAGGTGACGCTGGACGTGGTCGCCGAGGACCGGGTGGTCGATCTGGTGGAGGAGCGCTTCGATGTCGCGATCCGTCCGAATCCGCGCATGGATTCGGCCTTGGTCGGCCGACGCTTCGCCACCGACCGGCTGGTGATCGTCGCTTCCCCGGACATCCCGAAGCCGCCCCCGAGCACGGCGCCGGTCAGCGTGCCGGCGGTGATCACCACCGGTCGGGAAGGCGACGAATGGACGTCGGCCGACGGCCTGACGGTGCTGCCGCAACCGGTCCTGCGTCTGTCGTCGATGTGGATGGCGCGGGATGCGGTGGTCGCCGGCGCGGGGGTGGGGCTGCTGCCGCAGTCCCTCGTCCGGGGCGCGCTGGCCCGCGGTGAACTGGTGCTGTGGGGCGAGGTGCCGGGCCGGGAGGTCGAGCTCTGGGTGTTGCACACCTCACGACGACTGGCGAGCCCGAAGGTGAAGGCCTTCGTCGAGTTCCTCGTCGGCTTCCATGCGGACGGCGTGCTGAGCCCGGCCGGTTGATCCTCACCGGCAACCTGGCGCGAATGCGATCAAGACACGAGACAGATCCATGCACTCCTCAGAACGCCTCAAGGGCATCGACGTGTTCGTCACCGCCGTGGACGCGGGAAGCTTCACCGCCGCCGCGGAGCGACTGAACCTGACCAACTCCGCGGTGGGCAAGTCGGTCGCTCGGCTGGAGGCCCGATTGGGCGTCCGGCTGTTCGAGCGCACCACGCGTCGCCTGGGGCTGACCGACGCGGGTCAGGCCTTCTACCGGACCTGCCAACGGGTGCTCGGCGAATTGGAGGAAGCCGAACACGTGCTGAAGGCGGAGGATTCGGTCCCCGTCGGCACGCTGCGTATCGACGTTCCCGCCACCTATGGCCGCATGCACGTCATGCCGGCCCTGTTCGAGTTCCTGAAGGCGTATCCGGGCGTGCAGCCGCAGGTCTCCTTCACAGACCGCTTTATCGACTTGATCGAAGACGGTATCGACGTCGCGGTTCGCCTGGGCGGCGCCGAGGCGTGGCCGGCGCCCATCGGCCATCGATTCCTCGGTCGCGAGCGTCGAATCTTCTGCTGCGCGCCAAGCTACCTCGAGCGCGTGGGCCCCATCCCGGACGACCTGGAGGCATTGGATCGCGTCGATTCGGTGCTGTACCGACGCCCCAATGGCACGCCAAGCCCTTGGCTCATCCAGCGCGGCGATGCGCCGGTCGAGCATCGTCATCCCGTGGCACGGCTTGAAATCGGGAGCGCGGAATCCTGGGTCGAAGCCGTCCGCCAAGGCTTCGGGGTGGGGCAACTCTCCACCTGGCTGGTTCAGGACCACCTGGCCACTGGCGCGCTGGTGGAAGTGCTGCCGTCCTACGCGGTGGACGCGCTGCCTCTCTACCTCCTGTGGCAGCGCAGCCGGCAACTGCTGCCGAAGGTGGACGCGCTGCTGACCCACCTGAGCAGCCGCCTTCGCGTGCGCACCGTGGAATAAATGGATGGAATGCGGCGAAATTTGATCCAACATCGGAATCAATGGAGTCAATAAGCTGCGCGGTCGTCCCTTCACTGCGCACCATGTCTTCACTTCCGACCACCGCAGCCGCTACAGGCGGCCCCGCCTCCACCTCAGCCGGCGCCGCGACCACGGCCATCCTGGCGATTGCCGCATTCGTCATCGTCACGACCGAATTTTTGATGGTCGGGTTGCTCCCGGCGTTGGCGCGCGACCTCTCCATCTCCGTGCCCACGGCCGGACAACTGGTGACGCTGTTTGCCGTCGTCGTCATGCTGGCGGGGCCGCCTCTGACTGCGTGGTTATCGCATGTTGAGCGCAAGCGCCTGTTCCTCGCCGTTCTGGTGCTCTTCGCGGCGTCGAATGCCATGGCCGCGTTGGCGACCCATTTTTGGGTGCTGGCGGTCGCCCGCATCGTGCCGGCCTTGGCGCTGCCGGTGTTTTGGGGCACGGCGAGCGAAACGGCCGCGCAGCTCGCCGGTCCCGCGCGAGCGGGACGTGCCGTCTCGACGGTCTACCTGGGCATCTCCGCAGCGATGCTGTTCGGCATTCCCCTGGGCACCGTCGCGGGCGATGCCCTGGGCTGGCGCGGCGCCTTCTGGGGCTTGGCGCTGCTGTCGTTGCTGGTGGCTGCGCTGCTGCAGGTCTGCATGCCGAAGACGACGGCCGCCGAGCGGGTCAGCTTGGCCCAGCAGGCGCGCATCCTTCACGACCGGGCATTCATCGCCCATGTCGTCCTGTCGGTCACGGTCTTCACGGCCATGTTTGCTGGCTACGCCTACCTGGCGGCATTCCTGGAGAAGGTGGCCGGTGTGCCGCCCGCCCAGGTGGGCTGGTGGCTGATGGGCTTCGGTGGGGTGGGCTTGGCGGGCAACTGGCTGGGCGGCCGATGGGTCGACAGCAAGCCGCTAGGCACCACCGCGGCGTTCAGCCTGGTGTTGGCCGCAGGCATGCTGGCCACGGTGCTGCTGGCGACGAACCCCGTGGGTCTTGCCGTCGCGCTGGGGGTCTGGGGCATCGCGAACACGGCGCTCTATCCGATCTGCCAGATCCGGGTCATGAAGGCGGCGCCTCAGGCGCAGGCCTTGGCGGGCACGATCAATGTGTCCGCGGCCAATGGCGGCATCGCCTTGGGAGCGCTGCTGGGCGGCGCCAGCATCGCCGCTTGGGGCATTCAGAGTGTGGCCCTGGTCGGCGCGGCTGTCGCCGTCGTGGCGGCGGTTGCCGCAGCGGCGATCAGCCGATGGTTGAGCGGGCGAAACGTCCGTCGGCGCTGAGGGCCCTCACTCAACGGCTGCTCGCCGGGCAAGCCCTGACCCGGTCAACGTGGAGCCGGCACAAGGGCTCAAGTCGACCGCAATCCGCGCCGAGGCGGGCGCGGCGACTCCCCCAAAGCATCAGCCCGCCGACGCCGAAGAGGGCGAGGGCGGGCTGATCGGTTCAAGACGCCGTGCCCATCGCATCGCAAGATGCGGCCGCGCGACGCGGGGTCAGGTCATGCCATCAATTTTTGGTGAGGCGGAACCAATTCAGATTCCAGCCGCCATTGCGCACGGCGATGCCGAACTTGCGGTTGCCTGCGGGCAGTTGAACCGTGTGCTTGACCGTCACCCAGTTCTGCCAGCCGCCGGTGGCGGGCACGTTGACCGAGCCGTACACCACGCTGCCGCCGGCTTCTTCCAGCTGCAGGTTGCCGCCGCCATTCAGGCTGGCCACGCGGTATTCCACCGTGTAGCTGCCGGCGGTCGGCACGTTGATGGTCGGGTAGGACAGCCAGTCGCCCGCGTCCAGGTAGCCGACATTCAGGCCGCCGCCGGAATCGGTGGTGGCTTCGGTCTGCACGCCGGACATGGCGTCGAAGTTCTCGGCCTGGATGGTGGTGCCACCGGTCGACGGATCGCCGGGACGGCTGATGTCCAGCCAGTTGATGTTGAAGCCGCCGGACTTGGCCAGGATCGCCAGCGTCTGCTGACCGGCCGGCAGATTGACGTTGTGGGAGACGGTGGTCCAGTTTTGCCAGCCTCCGGTGGCGCCGACATTGACCGTGCCGTAAGTGGTGCCGCCGCCACCGCGCTCCAGCTGGATGACGCCGCCGCCCGAGGCGCTGGCCACGCGGTAGTTCACCACGTAGGTGCCGGCGGTGGGCACGTTGACGTCATAGGTCATCCAGTCGCCGGTGTCGATGTAGCCGACATTGCTGCCGCCATTCGCATCGCTGGTGGTCTCGACCTGAACGCCCGACATGTTGCAGTAGGCTTCGGCCTGGATCTGCGCCGGCACCGAGATGCGGCTGCAGCCCGCCGGCGGCGGCGTGGTGCCGGGCCAGCCGCTGATGATCTGCTTGGCCAGCGTGCCGGAGCGGGTCAGTTGCGCCGCCGACCAGCCGCCTTGCGCGCTCGCGCCCGGGACCAGCGCCGACGAGCCTTCCGCCTTGTCATTCAAGGCCCAGTTGGCATTGCTGATGCCGCGGGTCTTCATGAAGTCGACCCAGGCCTGGGTTTCGCCCTCGGCCACGCCGCCGTCGCCATTGGCGCTCACCGAACCCCATTCGGTCACGAACAGCGCAATGCCGTTGTTCAAGGCGGTCTGCGCTTTGTCGCGCAGCCATTGGCCGTGGGTGCCGGCGTAGAAGTGCAGGGTGTAGGCGATGTTGGCGCCGCTGATCGGATCGCGTGAAGCGGCGTCCACATCCTGCGACCAGTTGGGCGTGCCGACGATGATCAGGTTGTCCGGGTCGATGGCTCGGATCGCATTGATCACCGATTGCGCATACGGCTTGATGGTGCCGCTCCACGAGATGTTCAGCGGCTCGTTGTAGACCTCGTAGATGACGTGATTGTTCTTGCCGTAGGTGCGCGCCATCTCCTCGAAGAAGGCCACCGCCTGGTTGCGGTAGTCCTCCGCATGATGGCTGTGCCAATCGATGATCACGTACATGTCGTTGGCGATGGCGGCGTCCACCACGGCCTTCACCCGAGCCTTGTTGGCCGCGGGTTCGGCGAGGTAGCCGCGGTCTTCGTCCACGCCCATGGCCACCCGCACGACCTTGGAGCGCCAATCGTTCTTGAGCCAGCTCACCACATTGGCGTTGTAGTACTTCTCGCCGCCCCATCCGGTGTTGCTCCAGAACAGGCTGTTGCCGGCGAAGCTGGCGGGCTGGCCGCCGGCCAGCACCTTGTTGCCGCTCACGGACAAGGGACTGACATCGGCCAGCGCCAGGCCGGCATGCGCCAGCATCAGACCGCCACAAAGGGCCATGGCCGCGCGGCGGACCGGAGTCGATAGGAATTGCATGGAAAGTCTCCTGAATCGGATGAAAGGACAGGGCGCGACCCGACATCACGAGGGCTCGTCATGCCGCACCGCGTGCGCGAAGTCGCGCTGCTGTTCCGGACGCCGTTGCCGCACCGACAACGCCAGGAACCCGGCTGCGGACTTCTCCGGCCACTGTGTGGACAGGGTCGGCGATGACCGTCGAGGAGGGCGAATGAAGATCGCCGGGCGCGCACCGATTCAGGTCGATGCGCGGCCGATCCCTGCGTCCCACGTTGTGCGCAGGCGGCGTCTCTGGGCGGCGGTGCCGCCGGGCTCTGGGCTCGTTGCCACTCGTCGGCTTGCGCTGTCGCCGTTTGTTGGTCTGCATCAGCGCCAGATCAGTGTGGCACGCACTGCCGGCAACTTGCACCGCCGCAGCCGCAACAGTTCGCAACTTCATGCAAAGCCTCGGATCACCCACCCGCGTCGCTGCGGGCGTGCGCTGTAAATCAGCCTGCGATTGGACACAGGGTGCAGACCTGACCCCGGGGGCGTGAAAAGGGCTCGCGTGCAGGCAGCGAAGGCCACTGACAGGATCTGGCACGCTGGCGATGAGATCGCGGGCACACTCTTTGGACGCTCCGCGCATCACCGACACCTGAAGAGCGAAGCCGCCCAACTTAACCGCCGATGCCCCCATTTCCCTGGACACGCCGAGCGCATGCCACCACGCCACCAAGGCTTTGGACCACTCAATGACTGATCGCCCACGCGCCTGGATTCGCCTGCCCTCGGGGGCGGCGCTCGACCTGATCAACCCGTCGCCCGAGGCCTGGACGGATCGCGACCTCGCCTTGCGTCTGGCGCGCACCTACCGCTGGGGCGGCGAATCGGTGTGGCCGTGGCCCTTGTCGGTGGCGCAGCATTCGCTGCTCGTGCTGGCGCTGCGCGAGCACTGGGCGCAGACGGAGGGCGAGCCGCTGTCGAACGAGGCGGCCTTGGCGGAACTGCTGCATGACGCCGAGGAAGGCTTCCTCGGCTTCGACTGCATCTCGCCGCTCAAGCGCGTGCTGGGCGAGCCGTTTCGGATCGTCGCGGACCGTCTGATGCAGGCGATCGCGCTGCGCTACCAGTTGCCCGACTGGACGGCCGCGTCCCATGCCCGGCACAAGCAGGCCGACAGCATCGCGGCGGCCAGTGAAGCGGTGCATTGCACCGGCTGGTCCGTGGGCGAAGTGAGAAACGTGTTGGGCATCGACCATCCCGTGCTGGAGATCGACCCGTTGCAGGCGATCTATGGCGGTCAGGCTTGGGAGCCGTGGCCATCGGACGTGGCGGCGGAGCGATTCCTGCAGGCGCTGCGGGCACGATGGCCAGCCCCAGATGAGACCGGCGTGCGGGACGCCGCGTCAGTCGGACGCTGAGCGGCGCGCCAGTCTCCTGGCTCGCGCCGGATCAGGGGCCGGGCAGCACTCTCCCGCGCGGTCCCGCTTGGGAGGGCTGCCTCTGGGCTCAGAAGCCCTTCATGTCGTACCGCACGCCGACCCAGGCCTGCCGGCCCAGCGCCTGATAGTCCCGCGCGGGCTGGATGTCGCGATCGGTCGCATTCAGCAGCTTGGCTTCCAGGCGCCATTGCGGCAGGAAGCGCCAGCTGGCACGCAGGTCCAGTTGCGCATAGGCCCCGAGCGTGATGCCGTCCGGCCGCGCGCCCACGCTGATGAGCGTCGCGCCGGCGCGCCAGATGCCGGTGTCGTAATCGGCGGAGACGCTTTCCTGATGGGCGGCGCGGCGGATCAGCCGATTGCCGGTGCGGTCATCGGTCGCATCCAGCAGATCGACGCTCGCGCGCAAGTGCCACAGACCGAGTCGATGCGCCCCGGTCAGCGTCACGCCCTGCAAGGTGGCGCGTGCGGTGTTGGAGGCGCAGCCGTAGAGGTAGCCGGGCGGGCAGCGGGTGGTGTCCGTCTCATTGCCGATCAGGTTGCGCACCTGGTTGCGATAGACGGTCGCGCCGGCACTGCTGACGCCGGATTGCCAGTTCACGCCCAGCTCGATGCTGCGGCCTTCTTCCGGCTGCAGGCTGCGCACGCCGAAGCCGGGATAGTCCAGATCGTTGAAGGTCGGCGCGCGGAACGAGGTGCCGACCAGCGCGCGCAGCTTCAGCGTGTCGGTCACCGCAACGCTGGCGCCGAGGCTGCCGGTGGTGTTGCCGCCATAGATGCTGTTGTCGTCGCTGCGCAGGCTGGCTTCCACGCCGGTGCGGCCGAATTGACCGGTGTAGCCGGTGAAGACCGCGTGGTTGGTGCGCCGATCGCTGTCCAGGTAGACCGAGCTTTGCGCCTTCTCGCGCAGATGCTCATACGCGATCAGCAACTGCTGGCCGGGCGCGAAACGCAGCGTGTTCTGCCAGGTGATCTGATCGCGGTCCGTCTTGAAGCGGTCGACCAGATTCCCGCCGGAGAGCAGGTCATCCGTGCTGCGCGCCACCTGCAGCTGCGTCGTCCACAGCAGCGAGAGTTGGCCGCGGTAGTCGGCGGCCACGGTACGGGTCTTCAGGCGATTGCGGAAATCCGGCGTGGGGTCTGCGCTGAAGTCGGGCAGGAAATCGGCGCCGTCGTACTGCGCGTTGAGTCGGCTCTGGATGAAGGACACGCCCAGGTGGTGACCGGACGCGGGCGTGAAGCCCAGACGGGCGCTGCCGACGGTGCGAGCGAAGCCGTCCTTGTCCGGGTTGTAGTTGCCGAACTGATCGAACGGACGGATCGCGGTCTGGCCGTCGCTCGTCTCGCGCTGCAGACCGAGCGCATAGTCGATTCCGGACTGCGCACCGCTGAGCTGCAGGCTGCCTTCACGCGAATTGAAATCGCCGACGCCGGCATACGCGCTGACGTTGAACGGACCCTGACCCTGGCGGGTGAAGATCTGGATGACACCGCCGACCGCATCCGCGCCGTACAGGCCGGAGGCCGGACCGCGCAGCACTTCGATGCGGTCGATCTGCGAGACGCTCAGCGCCTCCAGCGACACCTGGCCCAAGGTGGCCGAGCCGACCCGCACGCCGTCGATCAGCACCACGGTGCTGTTGCTGCTGGCGCCGCGCACCAGATAGCCGCTGGCTTGACCGGGGCCGCCGTTGTGCAGCACCTGCACGCCGGCATAGCGCTGCAGCACATCGGCGACGCTGGCGGTGCCGCTGTCGCGCAGGGTGGCGTGGTCGATCTGGACGACATCGGCGATCGCGTCGCGCAGCGACTGGGCTTCACGGGTGCCGGTGACGACGACCGGATCGATGCGGCCTTGCGCCATCGCCACGGGCAGGGCGGAGGCCGAGATCAGGCCGAGCAGGGCCGAGCGCGCGGTGGCGCGAAGAGGAAAGGAGGACATGACTACTGCGGGAGGTCGAATGGCAGGACGACCGCTTCCCCGCGGTCGCCTGCGACAAGGACCTGACCGCGCCTGGGCGCGGGCGGTCCGCCTGTTGGCCGGTATCCGGGCTGTCGGAAGATGAACCCGTGGTGCCTTCCCGGACGAGTCGTCCAGTGGCCGTTGACACAGGTCGCGCGCTGGTCGAGCCAGGGCGCCTTCCGCTTACCGTTGCGGGGGCAGCTCAGGTGGGGGCGGGGTCCGCGGCGGACCGTGCCCTTCCTGATTCCCGTTGAACTGCGCCGGCCGAGAGCCGGGCGCGAGCACCAACGGCGCGGATCATATCGGGTCGACTTCGGGATCCTTGTGGCTGCGTGGCATGCGCACCACCGATCAGGTCGATGCGGATCGCGGGCTTGCATGCCGCATCGGGCGACAGCACGCGGGCGCGAGCGCGCTCAGCGCTGGGTGCAGCGCAGCGGGCGAGCGAACGGTCCCAAGCGGCTGGCCTTAACACCAGCGGACGACACTCGCCATCCGGAATCGTCCTTCATCGCGCCGCTTCGGGGCTCGGTTGTGCGGGTCGCGCCCGAAGCAGGCCGCGAGAACCGCGCAGAGGGCGCCCGCAGGCCCGGCGCACGCTGTGGAGCGACTACAGTTCGGGACCCGCGCGGCCGGTTGATCCGGTCGCGGCGCGGCACCGGGTCGGTCCCGGTCCGTGCCGGTCGCGACAGAGTCGACAGGCCACCCCTGCCGCCCAGGCGTCAGGAGGGCAGGCTTCGAATTTGCCCCGGCCGCGGACGCTGCCCGGCGCCCGGCGCGTGGCTTGTCACGCGGGCGCCGTCGCACCTCGATACCGGTCCTTGCGGGGGCCGGCCCCATAATCGCGAGCCCCGGCAACGGGATCCTGATAGCTAGATGGAAATCTGATGAACAAAAGTGAACTGATCGAAAGCATCGCCACCAAGAGCGGCGTGACCCGCGCCGTGGCCGCCTCCACCCTGGACGCGACCCTGGAGACCATCACCGAAGCCCTGGCGGCTGGTGACTCGATCGCCCTGGTGGGCTTCGGCACCTTCAAGGTCGGCGACCGCGCTGCCCGCACCGGCAAGAACCCGGCCACCGGCGAAGTGCTGGAGATCCCGGCGTCCAAGGCCGCCAAGTTCACCGCCGGCAAGGCGCTGAAGGATGCGGTGAACAAGTAAGCCGCCGTTCGGGGCGCGCTCGTCGGCCCGCTGAGGTTCCGCCCGATGGCGGCCCCGGCCGATCGATGAGGCCCTGACATTGAAAAAACGCCCGCGTTGCGAAACGTCGGGCGTTTTTTTATGGTCCCAGGCCGATGGGCCCCGGCATCGTCATGGCGGCGATGCGGTCGCCAGGCGCCGTGTCATGGCGCCGAGTCATGGCGCGCCGGCTCACTTCTTCTTCATGTGCTCCGCGCCATACGCTTTGATCTGGTCGAGGGTCACCGATCCGGTCTTGGCGGTGTCGATGGCATCGAAGCGTTTGGCCACGCGCGGCATGCCGGCCTCCGCTTCCGCCTTGGTGAGCTTGCCGTCATGGTCCTTGTCGGCGGCAGCGAAGCGGTCTTCGAGTTGCTTGGCGGCCTGTGCGGCTTTGGCGCCCTTGGCCTCTTCCGCCTGAGCCGAAGTGGTCAGGGCGAGCAGGGTGAGCGCGGTCGCACCGAGGAGCGTCGAAACAGAGGTCATCGTGGAATCTCAGCGGAGTGGAAGGGGTTCTCAGGCTAGGTGAGCGCGTGCCGGTTTGCTGAAAAGATTTGTCAAGGGATCACGACGCCAAGGCAAAGCTCGACGGGGTGGCGCTCAAGCCGCGATCCGCGGCCACCACAGCACCACCACGCCCTGCACACAGAACCAGCCCCACAGCAGCACCACGGCTTCACGGGTCGCATGCTGGCGGGGGCGCAGCAACCCGTGGCCGATGCGCGCCGCGAGGAAGGCCGCCAACATCAGCGCCACCCCCAGGTGCACGCCTTGCAGCCCATGCAGGGCGGCGAGGGTGCCGGTCCAGGCATCGAGCGTCGGCGGCCGCTCGGCCGGCCAGGCGGTGGACAGCCCGCTCAGGAAAGCGCCCGCCGCCAGCAGCAGCGCGGGCAGCATCAGCAGGGCGCGCCATCGCGCGACCGGGGCGCGGCTGGCGCCCCAGCCGGCGGCGACGGTCACGATCAGGCTCAGCAGATAGGCCAGGCTTTGCAAGGTCAGGGTGGAGGTAGCAGCAACGGATACCCCGGGCGGCGGACACACCGCCAGGGCCATCGCGACATGCAGGTGCGCAAAGGCCATCGACGCGAAGATGCTGGCTTCCACCACGATCAGGATCACCACGCCCCAGAACGACGGGGCCTGCCATCCGGTCGGACCCACCGGCAGGACGATGCCATCGGCCACCTCCGCCTGATCGAGCGACGGCGCCCGATCGGTGCGCCACAACCAGCACCACAGCGCGACCACGCCGATCACCCCGCCGAGCACCGTGCCGACGACGCTCTTGACCGTCATCAGCAGGAAGAACGCGGCCGTGCCGAGCGCGGCCACCACCGGCCACAGACTGTCGCCGGCCAGCACCGCCACGCGCAGCGGACGAGCGGCGAGGGGACTGGTGAGCAGCGTCTCTCGTCCGCCGGTGACGGTGCCGGGCAGCCAGTGGCGGCCGGCCTCAACCTCCTGCGGCAGCTCGGGCTGTTGCCAGAGCGGCTCGTGGTGATCGATCTGGGGAATGCTGCGGGTGCCGTAGGCGTCCGACGGCAGCCATTCCAGCGTGGGAGCGTCCCACGGATTGCCGGGATCGCGCGACGGGCCGATCTGGCTGCGCACCAGGTCGATCACGAACAGCAGCACGCCCGCCGCCAGGATCACCGCGCCCAGGCTGGACAGCAGATTGGGCAGCGCCAGCCCGAGGTCCGGGTCGTAGGTGTGGACGCGGCGCGGCATGCCGAGAATGCCGGCGATGTGCATCGGGAAGAAGGTCAGGTTGAAGCCACCGAAGAACAGGCCGAACACCCATCGGCCCACGCGCTCCGACAGCGGTCGGCCGCGCCACAGCGGGATCCAGTGATAGAGCGCGGCGAACATCGGCAGCACCATGCCGCCGATCAGCACATAGTGGAAATGGCCGACCACGAAGTAGGTGTCGTGCACCTGCCAGTCCACCGGCAGCAAGGCCAGCATCACGCCGGTCAGACCGCCCAGCACGAAGGCGATGAGGAAGCCGATCAGGAACCAGGTCGCGGTCGTCCAGCGCAGGCGACCGCGCCACAGGGTGCCGATCCAGGCGAAGACCTGCAGCGCGCCGGGCACCGCGATCGCGACGCTGAAGATCGACACCAGACTCATGCCCAAACCGCCCAGACCCGCGGTGAACATGTGATGAGCCCACAGCAGAAAGCTCACCACGCCGATGCCGCACAGCGCCACCACCACCGCACGCCGGCCGATGAGGGCGGTGCGCGCCAGCGTCGGCACCATGGTGGAGACCAGACCGGCGGCGGGCAGGAAGATGATGTAGACCTCGGGATGGCCGAAGAACCAGAACAGGTGCTGCCAGATCAGCGGATCGCCGCCCCGCGTGGCATCGAAGATCGGCCAATCCAGCGCCCGCTCGATCTCCAGCAAGGCGGTGCCGGCGATCACCGCGGGGAAGGCCAGGATGATCATCAACCCGACCACCAGCATCGACCACGCATACACCGGCATGCGGCCGAGCGTCATGCCGGGCGCGCGGGTCATCAGGATGCCGGTGATCAGCTCGATCGCACCGGCGATGGCCGAGATCTCGATGAAGCCGATGCCCAGCAGCCAGAAGTCCGCATTCAGTCCCGGCGAGTAGCGCGCCCCGCTGAGCGGCGGATACATGAACCAGCCGCTGTCCGGCGCCAGTTGCCAGAACAGCGTGGCGTAGAAGGCCAGCCCACCGACCGCATACATCCAGTACGAATAGGCGGACAGCCGAGGAAACGGCAGATCGCGCGCGCCCAGCATGTTGGGCAGCAGATAGACCGCGATGGCCTCCACCATCGGCACGGCGAAGAGAAACATCATCACCGTGCCGTGCATGGTGAACAGCTGCTGAAAGGCCGGCGCGCTGATCAGGCCGAGCTGCGGCGCCGCCAACTGGGCGCGGATCAGCAGCGCCAGCACGCCGCCCAGCAGCAGGAACACGAAAGCGGTGGCGATGTAGAGCTTGCCGATGAAGACGTTGTTGACGCTGCCGATCACCCGCCAGCCGGACGGCGCGCGCCAGGCGGCGCGCAGCCGCTCGAGTTCTCCGGCAGGACGGGGGCGATGGGCTGGGGCGCTGGCGTCGACGCTCATCGGACCGGGCTTTCGGAGGTGGGGGAGGAAGGGGGCGTCGACGTCGACGTCGACGTCGACATTGCTGAGGGGCCCTCGCTCAGATAACGGACCAGGGCGTCGATCTCGTCATCCGGCAGGTGTCGATAGCTGGCCATGCGCGCGCCCGGCTTGACCTGATGCAGGTCGGTGATCCAGCGGCGCAGCGCGGCCTGCGGTGATTCATTTCGCAAGGTGCCCGCGCCGAGCCAGAGCCGATCGGCCACATGGGTGAGGTCGGGACCGAGCACCTCCCGCGGCGCATCGTCACGTCCTTGGACCGCATGGCAGGCGGTGCAGCCGCGCCGATTGAACAGCGCTCGGCCCCGCTGGGCCACCGCATCCGCCGACGTCATGCGCGGCGCCGCCTGCGCGTCGCGCCAGCGGGCGAAGTCTTCCGGCGGCATGGCGACGACGTGCAGCACCATGCCCGCATGCTGGGTGCCGCAGTATTCCGCGCACGGTCCACGAAACACGCCCGCGCGATCGGCGGTGAAGGTCAGCCGATTCAGGCGACCGGGCACCAGGTCCATCTTGCCCGCCAGGGCCGGCACCCAGAAGCTGTGGATGACATCGTTGGACGCCAAGGTCAGATGCACCGGGCGACCGACCGGCACCCGCAGCTCGTTGGCGGTGCTGAACGCGGCGCTGCCCTCGGTGGCGGCATAGCGGATGTCCCACCACCACAGATGGCCGGTCACCGTGATCCGCAGGGCATCTGGTGGGGGCGGTGTGTCCAGGGTCGCGGCTTGACGCTCGCTGTGCAGCAGCAGACCGCCGAAGAACAGCACCGGCAGCACCAGGCCGCCGCCCCAGAGCCACCAGCCGTCGGCGACCGCGCGGCGGCCGCGCCACCAAAGGGCGGCCGCCAGACAGGCCATCGCGATCACGAAGGCGACGGTGCAGACGATCATCGCGGTGGACAGCTGCTCCGCGAGGAGGCGGGCTTCCGGTCCGGCCGGCCCCAACATGCCGCCGCTGCTCATGGCTCCGCCATCAGGGCGGCGGCGATGTGGCGCGCGTCCTGCTCGGACAGTCCCAGGCGCGGCATCGGCGTGCCGGGCACCTGACCGGGCGGATCCAGCAGCCAGCCCTGCAGATGGTCCGGTGTGTTCGGCAACTCGCCGGCGATGTAGCTGCGTCGCCCGAATTGCTGCAGCGATGGGCCGCGATCGCTGCCGTGGGCGGCGACATTCGGAATCACATGGCAGCTGCCACATTGGTACTGGGCCATCAACCGGCGCCCCAGCACCGGATCTCCACCGGGCACCTGCCAGCGCTCGGTCAGGTCCTCGCGCGCCGGGCTGCAGGCCGCCAGCACCAGCAGCGGCCACACGGTGAACGGCGGCCAGGCCAGAGATCGGAAGGGCTCACCGCTCGACCAGACGGACCGCCACGGCTGCAGACGACGTCGGCACCAGGCAAGCAGCGGAGAAGCGGGGCGGGGGGCGGAGCAAGGCATGGCCGCTGCAGGGCATGTGAAGTGCCCGCCCTCCTGACGACGGATGACCGGCTGCTTGAGCGCTGCGAGATGTGGCGCTCGGTCCCTGGCACCTCGCTTGCCGATTCGCGCCATGCCTGACATCCCCGCTGGTCCTCGCACGCCGTCCGCACCGCCCACGTCGACCACGTCGACCACGTCGCCCATCACACCGACCTCGGGTGGTGCCGTTCGCCGTCGATCGGCGGGGACGTGGGTCGCCGCGACCTTGCTGGCGCTCGCCACGGTTGGCTCGGTCGGCGGGGCCGCCTTCATCGCGCTCGGACTCTATGACGTATCGGCCACCGGCCCGCATCTGCAGCCCGTGCACACCTTGCTGGAATTCGCGCTGAAGCAGGCGGTGCGTCAGCGTGCGGACGCGCATCCGCCGCCCGCCGATCTGCTCACGCCGGCTCGCCTGCAGCAGGGCGCGGCCTGCTTCCGCGACCGCTGCGTGGCGTGCCATGGCGCGCCGGGCGTCGCGCCGGAGCCGTTCGCGCTGGGCATGCAGCCGGTGCCGGGATCGCTCATCGAGGGCACGCGGCATTGGCGCCATCAGGATCTCTACTGGATCACCCGCAACGGCATCAAGATGAGCGGCATGCCGGCCTGGGAATACCGCCTGAGCGAGGACGAGCTCTGGGCCGTGGTCGCCTTCCTGGACCAATTGGCCACGCTCACGCCGACCCAGTACGCCGCGCTGTCCGCCTCCGCCGCGCCAAGTTGCCGCGCCATCAGCGAGGCGCCCGCCGCGCTGACACCGCCGCTGCCCACCGTCGAGCTGGCGCAGCGCGCTTTCCGACAGCATGGCTGCACCGCGTGCCACATCGTGCCGGGCGTCGTGGGGCCCGCCACCGCTGTGGGACCCCGTCTGAGCGGGCTGGCGGGGCGCGACAAGATCGGCGGCCGCGTGCCCGCCACCGAGCAAGGGCTGGCGGACTGGATCCGCGATCCCCGCGCGCTCGATGCGCATACCGCGATGCCGACGGTCGGGATCAGCGACACCCAGGCGAAGTTGATGGCGCGCTATCTGCTGTCGCATTGAGGCCGGCGGCGCGAGCGCGTCAACCGGCGATGCCGGATGCGCCTCATCCACCCACGACTCATCGGGGCGCTGCGTCCGAGGATTGAAGAATGCTGATGCGGCCATCGCTTTCCAGCACGGCCAACGTCATGTCCTTCAAGCGGCAATCGGCTTCGCGCAGGGATCGCTCCAGGTCCTGTTGGCTGAGCCGATGGCGACGCACCACCTGCTCGAACCAGGCACCATCGCGACCGATCAGCACCGGCGGTCCATCCAGCAGCCGCTCCAGCCGTCGGCTGCGCGAGCCGATGAAGCCCAGCAGCCCATTGATGCCGATCAGCGTGGCCGCGAGCAGCAGGCCGCCCGGCACCGAGTCTTCTCCGCCGCTGAGTGAATTGCTGACGGCTTCGCTCAGCAGCAGCATCACCAGCAGATCGAACGGCGTGAACTGGCCGACGGTCCGTTTGCCCGACAGCCTGACCATCACCAGCAGTCCAAAGTAGACCAGGGCGGCGCGGGCCACCAGCTCCCAGCCATTCACTTGCATGTCGAACATGCGCTCCCTCTGTCAGCTCAAGCGATGTCGTCGACGAGCAAGCCGGATGCCCGGCGCGATCGACCGTTCGTCGGCCTGTGGATGTGTCCGGTCGTGTCCGACGAGCGGTTGGCGGCATGGGCGCTCGGAGACAAGGATCGCGGCAGGCCCGTCGTCATCGGCATTCCGCTGGATCGGCCAGGTGAGGCGGCCCGGTGGCGCCGGCAGCGGCTGGTTACCTTTTCACGCGGAGCGCTTCGCGTCGCAATTCGACACTTCGATCGTTGTCCGAAGGACCTCCGCGCCTTCAGACCTGGGACCAGCCGACTCGCGCGCGGCCGCGACACCGTTGTCATCGCGGTGCGCCGCCGGCCCTTCACCGGGCAGCCGCGGGTCGGGCGGGCGTGCCGTTCCTCTTTGTTGCCTCACACCATGCGATCACATCGTCGATTTGCCTTTCGCTTCACCCTCCTGGCGCTGACTGTCGGCAGCCTGGGCTCGGCCCATGCGGCCTTGTCGCTCAACGTGGCCCAGGACACCTGGAACGGCGGTTTCTGCTCGCACGTCACGATCCGCAATCCCGGCACCAAGCCGAGTGGCGCCTGGACGCTGCTGTTCGACCTGCCCAAAGGCCAGTTGAACGGCACCTGGAGCGGCAACTTCAAGATCAGCGGCAGCAGCGTGTCGGTGACCGGCCTGGCCTGGAACTCGCCGGTGGCGGTGGGCCAGAGCTTCGAGGTCGGCTTCTGCGGCACGGGCACCGCGCCCACCGCCGCGTCCTTCCGGATCAGCGAAGCCGGCGCGCCGGCGCCGGCCCCGTCGCCTGCGCCAGCACCTTCCCCAGCACCGTCGCCGTCTCCTGCACCTTCCCCGGCGCCTTCTCCCGCACCGGCACCGTCGCCAGCCCCGGCGCCTTCTCCGGCTCCGAGCCCCGCACCGGCGCCGTCTCCCGCTCCCGCCCCATCCCCGGCGCCTGCACCGGCGCCGACGCCGGGCGGTGACCTGTCGGTCCCCGCGACCGGCGAATTCAAGCTGCCGTTCAGCGTGGCCGCCGGCGGCAAGATCGTGGATGCCAAGGGCACGACGGTGTCGATCCGCGGTGTGAACTGGTTTGGCTTCGAGACGCCGGACCTGGTCGCGCACGGCCTGTGGCAGCGCAATTACAAGGAAATGATCGGCCAGATGAAGGACCTGGGCTTCAATGCCGTCCGTCTGCCGTTCTGCCCCAACACGCTGCGCTCGACCACGCCGCCCGGCGGTGTGCTCAACACCAGCGTCAATCCGGACCTGGCCGGCAAGACGCCGCTGCAGTTGCTGGACCGCATCGTGGCGGAGTTCGCCAGCCGCGGCTTCTATGTGATGCTGGATCACCACCGTCCGGACTGCCAGGCGATTTCGCCCACGCCGCAGATCGCCGGCTACACGCTGGACCAATGGACGGCCGATCTGAAGTTCGTGGCCAATCGCTACAAGAATGTCCCGAACGTGTTCGCGATCGATCTGAAGAACGAGCCGCACAGCATCGGCGGCAGCGGCGCCTTCTGGGGCACGGGCGACATCAACAACGACTGGAAGCTGGCCGCCGACCGCGCCGGTGCGGCAGTGAATGCCACCAGCCCGAATGTGCTGATCTTCGTGGAAGGCGTGTCGGACAACGCCGGCCGCTGCGAATCGCCGGACGGCCACTGGTGGGGCGGCAACATCGAGCCGGTCGCGTGCTATCCGATCGACAGCACCAAGATCCCGGCCAACAAGCTGGTGCTCTCGCCGCATATCTACGGCCCGTCGGTCTCCAACCAGTCCTACTTCAATGACGGCACCGGCTTTCCGAACAACATGCCGGCGATCTGGCAGCGTCAGCTCGGCCAGTTCATGGGCACCCACGCCGTGGTGCTGGGCGAGTTCGGCGGTCGCTTCACCGACAAGGATCGCCAGTGGCAGGTCAAGTTCGTCGACTGGCTGAAGTGCAAGGGCGTGCGCAACTTCTTCTACTGGTCGTGGAACCCGAACTCGGGCGACACCGGCGGCGTGCTGCAGGATGACTGGCAGACCGTCTCCACGGAGAAGTACAACAACCTGAAGCGCCTGTGGGACGGCTCGCCGGTGGATGCCAACGTCTGCAAGTGAGCGCGCGCGCAAGACGTGACCCTCGGGAGAGGGCACGTCAGGCGCACCGGATCGTGACGGGGTTCACGATGAGCGGCCTCGGCCGTTGATCGCGTGCGGGCGAGGCCGGTCGGGAGATCGGTCGCCCGCGTCGGCAAGCCTCGTACCGGACGACCCCGTGTCGGCGCGCGGCGGATGGCGCCCGCCATCGGTCTCGCGCCGTCGCCAGAGCCCATCCCATGGGCGCTGGCGGGTCCTGGCGGCGATCGACGGCCTGCGGCTGTAGGCGATTGCCCGACAGGGATCGGTGCAGTTCGCTGACCCGTGGCGGTACGTTCCGCGTGCAGGGTTTTCCCGTCTGGCTCGATAGAGTGCGGCATCCCTCGAACGGGGCCGTTTCACTCTTTCGCGACCGGACATCCATGACCTTCCTCGACAACCTCAAGATCGGCAAGCGCCTGTTCATGGCCTTCGGCGGCGTCTGTGCGCTGCTGGTGGCGATTGGCCTGGTCGCCTACTTCGGCATCGTCCGTATCGGCGATCAGGTGAATGTGATCACGGACGAGGACTATCCCCAGCTCAAGCTCTCGGCCACCATCACCAAGGCCGTGAATCAGCAGGCCCGCTCGACGCGCAACCTGGTGCTGTTCAGCGATCGACAGGACCGCGACGGGGAACGCCGCAAGATCGAAGCACAGTTTCCGGTCGTGCTCGACGCGCTGGAGAAGCTGACGGTGATGGTCAAGACCGATGAGGCCAAGCAGCTGTTGAATGCGGTGAAGGAGAAGCGACAGGCCTATCTGACGCCGCTCAAGGCCTTCCTTGAAGCGTCCAAATCGGATGACCTGGAGTCGGCGCGCAAGGTGCTGATGGACTCGGTGCGCGGTCCGCAGTTGGACTACATGAAGCAACTGGAAGCGTTCAGCGACTACCAGGAAAAGCAGATGGACCAGGCCGGTGACCAGGCCGACGTGATCACGGCCAAGGCCTTGAACACGATCGCTTTGGCAGGACTGGCGGCCGTGGTGTTCGCGGTGATCGCGGGCGTGATGATCAGCCGCTCGATCACCGCACCGGTGTCGCATGCGGTCAAGGCGCTGGAACGCGTGGCGCAGGGTGACCTGACGCAGGACCTGACGGTCACCCGCCGCGATGAGATGGGCGACCTGCTGCGTGCGGTCGACCAGTCGACCCGCTCGCTGCGCAGCGTGGTGCTGGGCGTGCGTCAGGGTGTGGACTCGGTGTCGACGGCCGCTGGCCAGATCGCCGCGGGCAACCTGGATCTGTCGAGCCGCACCGAGCAGCAGGCCGGCGCGCTGCAGCAGACCGCCTCGTCCATGGAGCAGATGACCAGCACCGTGGCCGAGAGCGCCAATGCCGCCCGCCAGGCGGCCGACCTGGCGCAGACCGCCAGTGCGGCGGCCGACAAGGGCGCGCAGGTGGTGTCCGATGTCGTGGGCACGATGAACGAGATCTCGGACTCCAGCAAACGCATCGGCGACATCACCGGCGTGATCGACGGCATCGCCTTCCAGACCAACATCCTGGCGCTGAACGCGGCGGTGGAAGCGGCCCGGGCGGGTGAGCATGGTCGCGGCTTCGCCGTGGTCGCCACCGAAGTGCGGGCGCTGGCGCAGCGCTCCGCCGAAGCGGCCAAGGAGATCCGCCAGCTCATCGGCACCTCGGTCGAGAAGGTGGAAGCCGGCTCGGAACGGGCGGGCGAAGCCGGCACGACGATGCGCGACATCGTCAACCAGGTGGCCCGCGTGACCCAGCTGATCAACGAGATCTCGACGGCCGCGACTGAGCAAAGCGCCGGCATCGGCCAGATGAGCTCGGCGGTCTCGCACATGGACCAGGCGACCCAACAGAATGCGGCGCTGGTGGAAGAGGGCGCCGCCGCGGCCCAGAGCCTGAACGACCAGGCCCGCACGCTGCTGCAGACGGTGGAAGTGTTCCGCGTCTGAGCTCGGGCAGGGCGGCCTGCCATACTGCCCGCATGTCCTCAGCCGACCAAACCTCGCTCTTCGACGACCTGCCGATTCCCGCCGATCAGTTGCCGGCGGGACTCGTCTATGAGACGGGGTTTCTGTCCATCGACGAAGAGGCCGCCCTGATCGCGGTCATCCGCGAGTTGCCGCTGGCCGCGGCGCAGTACAAGGGCTACACCGCGCGCCGTCGCGTGCTGAGCTACGGCGGCAGCTTTGATTACGACACCAACCGGCTGTTGCCGTCGTCGCCCTTGATCGAGGCTCTGCATCCGTTGCGCGATCGGATCGCCGCATGGGCGGGCCTGGCCCCGCAAGCGCTGGTGCACACCTTGGTGGCGGAATACGCGCCGGGCACGCCGCTGGGCTGGCATCGGGATGTGCCCGACTTCGAGGAGATCTTCGGCGTCTCGCTGGGCGCGACGGCGCAGTTGCGCTTTCGGCCGTATCCCCCCGATGCGCCGCGGCGCGCCGATCTGGTGAAGCTGGACGTCGCGCCGCGCTCGATCTATCGGATTCGGGGCGAGGCGCGATGGGGCTGGCAGCACAGCGTCCCGCCGGTGGAGCGGTTGCGCTGGTCGGTGACTTTCCGGACCGCCCGGGAAGCTCCGCATCCTTCCTCGCGGCCGTGATGCAGCGCTTCTATAGGGACACGCGTTCGCGCTGAAGCGACGCGAGCCTGCGACGGACCGCGTGACGGATCAGCCGCCCGCGCTGATCGTGCCGGTGCCTTCGCTGCGCAGCAGCAGGACCTTGCCGTTGCGACGGATCAGCGTGTCATGCGATTTGGTGCGCATGCTCATGAGCGAGCCGCCGATTTCCAGCGTGCTCTGCACCTCCACCGTCGCCTGCTTGCGATTGGGGGCGATCTGGATGTCCTTCAGCGAATACTTGGAATCCAGGTGCAGCATGCCGCCCATGCGGTTGCCCAGCTCTTCCCACGCCTCGAAGGTCTGGCGCAGCGACTCGCAGGTCTGCTGCTTGTTCAGGATGTCCACTCGCGGACGAGCCAGGCCGGGCGCCCGCACCACGGCTTCGGAGCTGTACTCATCGGCGATCAGCGCGCAGAGCTTCTCCGGCTCGCGGTTCAGCGTCGCGGCTTCGTACTCGCGGTAGAAAGCGTTGACCTGCTCGGGCGTGATGGTGCGCCCGCCAATGAAATACCACCAGCCGCCGACGGCCAGCACGATGGCCACAATGATCGCTTTCAAGACGAGCTCCCTGGAACAGTTTGAGTTGTTGATGAGGAAAGAATCAGTCGCCGCGTGTGAGCGATGGAGCGACGGGGCCAGCCGTTGCCGCCAGCAAGGCCTTCGCCGCCTCGATGCGCAGCGTCATGGGCACCGTGTCGTCATTCATCACCCGGCGAAGGAAGACACGCGGATCGTCGGTGGGGGGAAGGGATTGCAGCGCGGCGGCCGGCGATGCGGGCGGGGCTGACGAGGCGCTCGATGCGGTCGGCGCTGAACTCTCAGCCACGGGCCGATTTGCCGCAGCGCTGAGCGCAAGCGGCGGACGGTCGACCGCTAGCTGCGCCAGTGCATCGGCCCATTGGGCGGGCCCGATGCTGCGCAGCGGCTGCAGCACATCGGCCTGGTTGTCATCGCCCGGCGGCAGGTCCAGCCAGGGCGTGTCCGCGAAGATCGGCGCCAGATCCGGCGCGATGAAGGCGGACCATTGCTCCGGCCTGACTTCGGCGACCGACGGCAGGGCGGCGTGGAAGGTCAAGCCGCTGCTCGCCTCGGTGGGCGCGCCGGTCTCCATCGCCGCCACCGGCGCGGGTCGCAGCGTCAGGCGCGAGGCCGGCAGACCGCCCAGATGGCGCGCCACCAGCGCCACCAGCAGCGCGTGGGCGTCTGCGGCCGGCACGGGATCCTGCGTGGAGAACCACAGCTGGATGCCGTCGTCGCCCGACACCGCGATGGCAGGCGCCGGCCAGGACAGGTCGTTCTGCACCGCGCGCCAGACGGCGCCCAACCGTGACCAGTCCGCCGGACGCGCGAGCGCCAGCATCAGGGCCCGAACCGGTTGGTCGGGAGCGATGAAGGGCAGCGTGCCAGCGTCATTGGCGGCATCAATGGCATCGGCGGCGGCCGGCACGTCGGCAGGCCAGGCGAAGAGTCGGCGCAACTGGGTGGACAGTCGGGTCATGGGCGTGAAGCGAGGGCGGGGCTCGGCGGCGGGCGGCCGATCAGGTCGACATCGGGTGGAGGCGGATCGGGGCGGATCAAAAAGAGGTTCCGCCACGTCCTTCCAAAAACAGGCGGCACTCTACTGGAGGAATGCGCCGAGGCCGCTGGCCTTTCGTCATTCGTCGGGATCGCTGTGGCGCGCGCGCGCCGCGTGGCGGTGGGCCACGGGGCGATGGGATTCGTCGGTCTGGAGGGACTGGCCGGGCGCGCCCGGAACGTCGGGCAGACCGTGGGTCCAGCGGGGAGGGGTAGGTCAGATATCGAACAACGGCGAAATACGGCTCATCCGATGAGCCGTATTTTCATGAATACGGCTCACAACCTGAGCCGATTACTGATTTTTGCGGCTCATCACGTCAGGCCTTGGCGTCCAAGGCACGCCGGGGGCTCCCGAAAGAGCACCCACAGCGCCCCTGAAGATTCGAGCGACCCGGTCGCGTTTTGCCCGTTGACCCTGTCGATTCGAACCCGTATGCTTAATCGTGAAAGCGCTTTCAAAGGCGCCATCAGTTCAGCCATTCACACAACAACGACGCGTCACGCCGAGCCTCGCAGGATCGGTGGGTCGGTCGACAAAGAGACAAATCCCTCGATGCCTTCCACGCCTCCTTCGCCGGCCTCCGCGTCGGCTGCTGTTCCCTCGTCCGTGCCTTCGAGCGCTTTGTCCACCGGCGCTGCGTTGCCCTGGACCCTGTCCGCCAAGGGCGCGGATCTGGCGAGCTCGACCCGATTCGCCACCCAGACGCCGCTGCCGCTGACCGATGCGGCCAGCCTCGCGGCGCAACCCGAGAACCAGGGCCTGGCCAAGCTGGTGGTGAACAGCCGCCGCACCTTTCAGCGCATCGAGGGTTTTGGCGGCGCGTTCACCGAAGCGGCCGCCACGACCTGGCAGAAGCTGCCGGCCGACGAGGCCGACGCGCTGCTGCGGGCCTACTTCGATGCGGATCACGGTCACGGCTACAACTTCTGCCGCGTCCACATGAACAGCTGCGACTTCTCGCTGGGCAACTACGCCCATGCCGAGGTCGCGGATGACGTCGCGCTGGCGCACTTCAACATCGACCGCGACCGCCAGGCGCTGCTGCCGATGATCCAGGCCGCTCAGAAGATCGCGGCCCGGCCGATGCAGTTGCTGGTGTCGCCCTGGAGCCCGCCGCCCTGGATGAAGACGAATGGGCAGATGAACAACGGCGGCAAGCTGCGTCCGGAATACGCCGCCGTGTGGGCGCAGTGTTATGTGCGCTTCATCCAGGCCTATGAGGCGGAAGGTGTGCCGATCTGGGGCGTGTCGGTGCAGAACGAGCCGGACGCCACCCAGCGCTGGGATTCCTGCGTCTACACCGCCGAAGAGGAGCGCGACTTCGTGCGCGACCACCTCGGGCCGGCTCTGCATGCGGCGGGGCTGTCGCGCATCCGCATCGTGATCTGGGACCACAACCGCGATCAGATGGTGCAGCGGGCCGACGTGGTCTATTCCGACCCGGAAGCGGCGAAGTACGTCTGGGGCTGCGGCTTCCATTGGTATGTGGAAGACCATTTCGACCATGTCCGGCTGGTGCATGACGCCTTCCCGGACAAGCAACTGCTGTTCACCGAAGGCTGCCAGGAAGGCGGACCGCACCTCGGGTCCTGGGCCCTGGGCGAGCGCTATGCCCGCAGCATCATCAACGACCTGAATCGCTGGACGGTGGGCTGGATCGACTGGAACCTGCTGCTCGACGAGACCGGCGGCCCCAATCACGTCGGCAACCTGTGCAGCGCGCCGATGATCGCGGACCGGGACACCGGTCGGCTGATGCCGCAGAACTCCTACGACTACCTCGGCCATTTCGCCCGCTTCATTCGACCGGGCGCCCGTCGGGCCTTGTGCTCGGCCAGCCGTGAGGCGCTGGAATGCACGGCCGCGGTGAACGAGGACGGCAGCGTCGCGCTGGTCGTGCTCAACCGCAGCGAGGACAGCCATCGCTTCCTGCTGACCATCGACGGCCAGGCCACCATCGCCGCGCTGCCGCCGCGCTCGATGGCCAGCTACCTGCTGCCGCGCTGAGATGGCGGACGCAAGCAAGCCGCGAGGCGAGGGCGTCCGGGAAGCGCGCGGCCATGACGACACCTCGATCGACGGTGCCCTGAGCGCGGGCCTGCCAGCGGAGGCGCCATCGACGGCCGGATCGCTGCGTCGCCGGACCTGGCTGGCCGGGATGGCGTTGCCGGCGCTGCCGACATGGGGCGGCCTGGCCGCGCCCGTTGGCGCGGTGGCGGCATCGGCGCCCGCGCCTGCGGTCGCCGCCTCGCCAGAACCGGAGGACGTGCTGACCGTCGCGGCGTTCCCGCTCGTGGACGACATCGCCCGCGCGGCGATGGCCGATTGGCAGCGCCTGCATCCGCGGGTGCAGTTGCGCGTGCTGACCCGCCAGTACGCCGACCACCACACCGCGATGACCACGGCCTTGTCGACCTCGGTCGGGCTGCCGGATGTGATGGCGCTGGAATCGAGCGTCGTCGGCCGCTTCGCTCAGGGCGGCGGGCTGGAAGATCTGCGTCGGCCACCGTTCGGCATCGAGGCCTACCGCGAGCACCTGGTGCCGTTCGCCTACGACCAGGCCATCGCCCGCGATGGCTCGGTGGTGGCCATGCCCACCGACATCGGCCCCGGCACCATGCTCTACCGGCACGACATCCTCGCCCGCGCGGGCGTCGACGAACACGAGCTGACCGACAGCTGGGACAGCTACATCACCGCCGGTCAGCGCATCAAGGCGCGCAGTGGCGCGTACCTGATCTCCAGCGTGCAGACGATGAAGGATCTGTTGATCCGCGACGGACTGAAGCCGGGCGAGGGCATGTACTTCGACACCGACTCCCGCGTGCTGGTGAACTCGCCGCGCTTCGAGCGTGCCTTCGAACTGGCGCTGCGCGCCCGGCAGTTGGGGCTGGATGCGAAGGTCAGCAACTGGTCCAACGACTGGGGCGCCGGGCTCAAGCAGGGCCGGCTGGCGACCGAGCTGTCGGCGGCCTGGCTGGTGGGGCAGCTCAACAGCTTCGTGGCGCCGGGAACGCGCGGGCTGTGGCGTGCGGCGCCGCTGCCGGGCGGCACGCAGGCCGCGTATGGCGGCGCGTTCTATGCCATCGCCCGCAAGTCCGCGCCGTCGCGCAAGGCCCTGGCCTGGGACTTCATCCGGCTGATGACGCTGAACCCGGCGCGGCAGTTGCAGGCCTTCAAGACCCATGACGCCTTCCCGGCGCTGCGGGATGTGCATGCCGATCCGTTCTTCAGCGAGCCGGTCGATTTTCTGGGCGGGCAGCGCGCCCGGCTGCTGTGGCGCGACACGGCGCTGCGCATCACCGCGATGCCGGTCCACAAGCAGAACCAGTTCGCCGAAGAGGTGGTGCAGACCGAGCTCGACAAGGTGCTGCGCGGCCAGAAAACCATTCGACAGGCGCTGGCCGATGCCGAAGTGCTGCTGGCCCGTCGGGCGAAGCGCTGATCCGGCCAGGGCGTGATCCGCGCCCTGTCTCTCATCACGTCGATGGGGCGAGCCGCCACGCGATCGTTCGCGAGCGCCGACGCCGCATTCATTCCATTCCCGCTATTTCAACGATTCCAACCCTTCCGGAGACACCCCATGACCCCGCGATTCCCTCGCCGATGGACCTCGCTGTCCATGACCTCGGCCCTGATGATCACCAGCCTGGCCGGATGCGGCACCGCCGGCTCCGGCGGCTCGGCACCGGGCGCGACGGCAACGTCCGCCGTGTCCGCATCGGCCTCCGCGCCCGCGGAGTCGCTGTCGCTGCCCGAGGGCTACCAATTGGTCTGGTCCGACGAATTCGACCGGGGTGCGCTGCCGGACGAATCCAAATGGGTCTATGACACCGGCATGAACAAGCAGGGCTGGCACAACCGCGAGCAGCAGTACTACAGCGGTCCGCGCGCCGAGAACGCCGAGCTGCGCGATGGCCGGCTCGTGATCACCGCCCGCAAGGAAGCGCGAAGCGCTGAACCGGACTGGGGCGGCCAGCCCTACAGCTCCACGCGCTTGCTGACCAAGGGCCGGGCCGAATGGACCTATGGCTATTTCGAGATCCGCGCCAAGCTGCCGTGCGGCAAGGGCAGTTGGCCGGCGATCTGGACGCTGGGTCATGGCGAATGGCCCGCCGCGGGCGAGCTGGACATCATGGAGCACATCGGCCGCGAGCCGACGCGTGTGTTCAGCACGGTCCACACCACGACGGGCCACGGCTCGCAGGGCGTCGGCGATGGCCGCGAGTTGCTCACGGCCTGCTCCGACTTCCACAACTACCAGATGCTGTGGACCCCCACCGAGGTCCGTTTCGCCGTGGATGGCCGGGTGCACGCCACCTACCGCAATGCCGGCCAGGGCCGGTCGCAATGGCCCTTCGATGCGCCGCAGTTCCTGATCATCAACCTGGCGATCGGCGGCAACCTGGGCGGTGAGGTGGACGACGCGAGCTTCCCGCTGCGCTATGAAGTCGACTACGTGCGCGTCTATCAGCGTCCGTCGAAATAAGGGCGTGGCGTCAGCCCATCAGGCCGTCAACCCATCAGCCCCTGATGACCAGCAGGGCAGGACCCAAGCACGGGCCGGCGACGTCGCGTCGGCCCGTTCAAGTCGATGACCGAGGCGGGTGTTCCCGCCAGCCCCCGCAATCAACCCACCCTCAGCAACTGCCGCCGGTCTTCAGGCTGTTGAGGCACCAGCGCTCCGATCCCGACAGCGTGTTGTTGCCCCAGTAGGTCGGCGTGTAGTTCCAGATGGGACCGCCCCAGGGCAGGCTGGGGTTGTAGGTCATGCTGGTCACATAGACATAGTTGGCGGTGGTGCCCTTGATCGTGGCCTGCATCTGCGCCTGCGTGGCCGAGTGCACCAGCAGCCAGGTCTTGACGTTCAGCGAGTTGGCGAGGTTCTGCACATCGCCGTTGAGCCAGCTGGCGCCGTTCAGATAGTCGCTGTAGGCCGCCTCGTACATGACCACATGTTCCTGGGCCTGGGCCGCGCTGATGAAACAGCCGCTGGCGCCGGGCCAGCCGGCATTCCACACCAGCGTGCCGCCGGTGCCGGCCGCCGCCACCTTGGCCCGCACATTCGCCCACTTGCCGGGCGTGCCGCTGCACTTCTGGGTGTCGGACAGGCTGGCGTCATCGAAGGCCGCTTCGTCGAAGAAATAGCCGTCCACGCCGCCCAGGCTGCTCTTGTAGGCCGTCAGCTCGCTGCTGATCGCGTTGTAGCGGCTCAGCTCGTCGGCGGTGTTGGCGTCGTAGCCGGTCGCGACATAACCGAGCACCTTGCCGCCCTGAGCGCGGATGCTGGCGATCACCGCCTTCCAGTTGGTGATCTGGCTGGCGCTCAAGCCGAGCGCGCCGCTGTTGGGATTGATCACCACATAGCTGCCGGAGGGAATCTGTCCCCCGTAGGTGCTGGCCGTCTCACCCCAATACGCCACCATGCCGAAGCCGGTGGGCGCCGCCTGGGCCAGCCCGGCGGAGAGCGCCGCCGCCGCCACCGCCGTGGCCAGTCCTGTCGATCGAGTCAGTCGAGTCATTCGCTTCTTCCCTGTGCGCGCTGATTCACACGAGCCGCCAGCAGCGCTTCCGACGGCCCAGGCACGGGAGTCGTGCCGGTTCTGGCGAGCGCCCGACGCATGGTCGTCCGAACGAGCCACGCGTCGATCCCACCGCCGGGCCAGTCTAAAAAGACTTTCGACTGATTTCCTATCGCGTTTTCACGGGCGAATTATCCTTTCGATAGAAATAAATCGAAAGCCAAATCTTTCGAATTGATCGGTCGCGTGTGGGGAGGCGATGGCGACTGCTGAAGCGGCGGGCGGCGAGAGCCTGAGCGCACGCCCGGATTCGCCGTCGCCAAATCGCTCCGGCGCACTGTCATGGCTGCCTCGATGTGAACTATTCCGTCAACAGCAAACAAAGGTTGTTTCGCTGCTTGATTTGATTTATTCGATGATTGAAAGTGCGGAAATTGAATTTTATGAACCTGGCGGCTTTCCTGTTTCGCACGGTTCCCCCCACTTTTGACATCCGGAGACCCACGTGCTGGCTGAATTCAAGATCGGAACCCGCCTCGCCGCGGCCTTTGGCGCCTTGCTCCTGTTGCTGTGCGCCGTGGCTGGCCTGAGCAGCTACGAAACCGCCCGCATCAACGACAGCGTGGTGGACCTGGCCGACAACTGGCTGCCCAGCGTCCGGGTGCTCGGCGATCTGCGGGCTCAGGTGAATTCGGCGCGCCGCGCGTCACTGCGCCATGTGCTGGAGAGCGGCAAGGCTGCCAAGGACGCGCAATATGCCAAGCATCAGGAGCTGATCGAGAAGATCGTGCCGGAGGCGTTCGCCCGCTATGAAAAGCTGGTGTCTTCGCCCGAGGAAACCCAGTTGCTGCAGCAGATCAAGACGCAATGGGCGGAGTACCTGACGCTCAATCGCAAGCTGCTGGCGCTCTCGCAGGGCGGCCCGGAGGAGATCAACCAGGCGCGCGAGATCAGCGTCGGCCCGGCCGCCGTGGCCTTCGAGCACACGCTCAAGCTGCTGGAAGAAGACATCGAGCTGAACGCGCGCGGCGCCACCGCCAGCGGCAAATCCGCGGCCGCCACTTACCGCACCGTGGTGGTGATGAACCTGGCGGCGGTCGGCCTGGCGTTGGCCGTGGGCATCGCGCTGGCGGTGGTGATCACGCGCAGCATTACGCGACCCTTGCATCAGGCGGTCGACGTCGCCCAGGAAATTGCGAGCGGGGACCTCAGCCCCAAGCTCCAGGTGCATGGCCGCGATGAGCCGGCCGAACTGCTGCGCGCCCTGGGCACGATGAACGACAGCCTGGCCCGCGTGGTGGGACAGGTCCGCAGCAGCAGCGAGAACATCGCCACGGGCTCGACCCAGATCGCGACCGGCAATCAGGACCTGAGCCAGCGCACCGAAGAACAAGCCAGCAACCTGCAGCAGACGGCCGCGTCGATGGAGCAGATGGCCAGCACCGTGCGCCACAACGCCGACACCACCCAGCAGGCCAACGGCCTGGCTCAGCAGGCGGCCGAGGCCGCGGTGAAGGGCGGCGAAGTGGTGGGCGCGGTGGTCCACACGATGCAGGGCATCTCGGAGGCCTCGAAGAAGATCGTGGACATCATCTCGGTCATCGACAGCATCGCGTTCCAGACCAACATCCTGGCCTTGAATGCCGCCGTGGAAGCGGCGCGTGCCGGCGAGCAGGGGCGGGGCTTTGCGGTCGTGGCCAGCGAAGTGCGCACCCTGGCCGGCCGGTCCGCCGAAGCCGCGCGTGAGATCAAGTCGCTGATCGGCGCCAGCGCCGAGCGGGTGGAGGCGGGCACGCGGCAGGTCGGCGAGGCCGGCCAGTCGATGGATGCGATCGTGGCCCAGGTGCAGCGGGTCACCCAGTTGATCTCGGAGATCGCCAACGCCACCGACGAGCAATCCAAGGGCATCAGCCAGGTCGGCGATGCGGTGGCGCAGCTCGACCAGGTGACCCAGCAGAATGCCGCCCTCGTCGAGGAAAGCGCCGCAGCGGCGGAAAGCCTCAAGCATCAGGCCGCCTCGCTGGCCGACGTGGTGCGGGTGTTCAAGCTCGCCGGGGATGCCGGCGCGCATGGGCGGGCGCTGGCGGCGACCTGAAGCACAGGTCGGCGGACCGGCGTATCGGCGGTCCGAGCGTCTTGTCACCAATGTTTCCTTCCGGCCGAGGTTGAGCGTGGGCCGCTCCTGCACACTGGCGCGCTTTCAAAAACGCCAGAGGGATGGACGTGCTGCGCTCTTCGAAGACTGAACCCCGGGGTCGGCTGGGCTGCCCCTTGCCGAGCGCGCTGCGCGCCACCCTGACGGCCTGCGCCGTCGGCGCCGTGTTGACGGCTTGTGGCGGTGGGAATGACGGTGCTGATCGCGAGGTCGATCCCGCGGTCGGCGTGGGTTCGCCGGCACCTTCGCCGTCGCCGGCACCTTCGCCGTCGCCGGCACCTTCGCCATCACCGGCACCTTCGCCATCACCGGCACCCTCACCATCGCCGGCACCCTCGCCATCGCCGGCACCGACCTCCTTCTACGTCGATCCCACTTCCGAAGCGCGCAAGTGGGTCGATGCCCATGCCGGCGACAGCCGAGCCGCCGCGCTGCGTGACCGGATCGCCAGCCAGCCGGCCGCGCGCTGGTTGGGCGACTGGACCAACGATGTCGGCGGCAATGCCTCCGCGTATGTGGCGGCTGCGGCAGCGGCCGGACAGATGCCGATCCTGGTGGCCTACAACATCCCGCATCGCGATTGCGCGGCGGGGCAGAGCGCGGGTGGCGCGACGTCCGCGGCGTCCTATCGCAACTGGATTTCCGCCTTCGCCGCCGGCGTGGGCAACCGTCCGGCCGTCATCGTGCTGGAGCCGGATGCGCTGGCGCATCTCACCGACAGCCGCTGCGATGCCTTCCGCACCGAACGCCTGGCGCTGCTGAACGAAGCGACGCTGCAGTTCAAGGAGAAGGCCCCGAATGCCAAGGTGTTCCTGGACATCGGCCACGGCGGCTGGCTCACGCCCGAGGTCTCGGTGCAGTGGCTCCAGCAGGGCGGCATCCAGAACGTGCGCGGCTTCGCCTTGAACGTTTCCAACTTCCAGACGACCGCCCATGAGACCAGCCACGGCCAGGCGGTGGCTGCGCTGCTGGCCAGCGGCGGCCTGCCGGGCAAGACCTTCGTGATCGATACCAGCCGCAACGGCAATGGCCCCGCCGGCGATGGCATCTGGTGCAACCCGGCCGGTCGTCGGCTGGGCAGCAGCTCCGCCGTCGCGCCCGCCGGCAGCGGCCCGGAAATGACGCTCTGGATCAAGAGCCCCGGCCAGTCAGACGGCCAGTGCGGCACCAGCGGTCAAGCCGCCGGCGTGTTCGATCCGGACCTGGCCATCAAGCTGGTCAACGGGCAGTGATCGGCGCTTGAGACGATTCACGCCGCCCGTGTCACGGGCGGTGTGTCATCGATCTCATCGTTCTCGTCAGTCGCATCGTTCTCAGCGATCTCGCTGACTCACGCAGACGCTGGCGTCACCGGCCTGGCTGCCGAGGAAGCGCCCGCGACACCCAGACGCGCCAGGTATTGCGCATGCGTCGGCATCTGCCGCACCGTGCGCTCGATCTGGTCGCGGATGCCGCCGAGGAACTGCGTCAGCTCGGCATCGCCCATCAAATCGGCGCTCGGATGATGCTGCTCCGGCATCAGGCCCTGGCCCAGCATCACCTGCACCCAGGAGTTGTCGGCGAACAGCTCGAAAGGCATGCGCACCACCCGTCCGCTCTCGCGGAACAGCGCCAGGCGGTGCCGCAGGGTGTCCGGGATCGGCATCTCGCGGCACTCGCGCCACAAGGGCGCATCGTCGCGTTGGGTGAGGTGATAGTGCAGCACGATGAAATCGCGGATGTGCGCCATCTCCTCATTCATCTGCCGGTTGTATTCATCGATGTCGGACTGGCGGATGCCGTCCTTCGGGAACAGCTGCATCAGCCGAATCGCGCTGCGCTGGATCAAGTGAATGCTGGTGGATTCCAGCGGCTCCAGGAAGCCGCTGGCCAGACCCACACCGACGCAGTTGCGTGACCACACCACCTCGCGCTGACCCGGCTGGAAGCGGATCACGCGGGGCTCGGTCAGCCGCTCGCCCTCGATGTGGCGGAGCAAGGTCTCGCGCGCTTCCGACTCGTCGACATGCCGGCTGCTGAAGACGACGCCGTTGCCGATCCGGTGCTGCAGCGGAATCTGCCATTGCCAGCCCCAGGGATGCGCGATCGACCGCGTGAACGGCACGGGATCCCGCACCGATGCGGTCTGCACCGCGATCGCCCGATCACAGGGCAGCCAGTGGGACCAGTCCTCATACGGCACGCCCAGCGTTTGACCCAGGAGCAGCGAGCGCATGCCGGTGCAGTCGATGAACAGATCGCCGTCGATGACCGCGCCATCCTGCAGCCGCAGCGCCTTCAAGTCGCCATCCTCATGGCGCAACACTTCTGCGATGCGACCTTCGATCCGCTGCACGCCGAAGCCCTCGCTGAAGCGCCGCAAGAACAGGCCGTATCGGGTGGCGTCCAGGTGGAAGGCGTAGTTCAGGCCATCGCCGCGCGGATCGGGCTGATGCACAAAGCGGCCTTCCTGCGCCGCACGCAGCTCCAGGCAGTAGTCGCCGTAATCGCTGGCCAGACCGCGCTCGCGGCCCTTGTGCCAGAAATGCTGGAAGCCCGCGGTCCAGTGATCGCGGCCGGTGTCGCCAAAGGAATGGATGTAGTCCTGACCCTGATCGCGCCAGCCTTCGAATTGAATGCCCAGCTTGAAGGTCGCCTGCGTCTCGGCCATGAACTCGCGTTCGTCGATGCCCAGCAGCCGATGGAAGGTGAGCATCGTCGGAATCGTGGCCTCACCGACCCCCACCGTGCCGATCTCGTCGGACTCCACCAGCCGGATCTCCAGCAAGCGGCCGAGGATCTTGCCGAGGCACGCGGCCATCATCCAGCCGGCCGTGCCGCCGCCGGCGATGACCACGCGCCGCACCGGGCGGCGGGCCCGGTCGTCACGAGGCGCGAGCGGTGAGGGCGGCGCGCCGCGGGTCGATGAGGAAGATCCATCCAGGCGGGAAGCGGTCATGGCGGCGTCTCAACGTTGCAGGCGATGGAGCAGATGGGCGCGCAGATGCTGCGCACCCTCCGGACTGAGCGGCGCCAGCACATGGCGGGCGTGCGGCGGAATATGGGCGGCGGTCTGGTCATCCGCCTGGAACACGTAATGGTCGAACAGACCCTGCCAGGCGCGGCGCTGCGGCGCGGGCAGGTCGCGCATCGTCATCAGCGCCAGCATCAGGGCGGCGATCGGCGAATCCATGTGGGCCGGCGATTGGCGCCACCAGTAGTTCACCAGCACATTGAAATCGTCCAGCGCTTCGACCTGGTGCCACCACATGCTCGGGATGAAGATCGCATCGCCCGGTCGCAGCTCCGCCACTTGCGCATGCGGCAAGGCCTGCGCGAAACGCGGGTGACGGTCGAAGTCGGGTCGCTGCAGATCGACCAGGCTGACGGGCTGGCCGGCCAGGGTGAAATCGATCGGCCCGATGTAGAGATTGGGCAATTGCTCCGGCGGGAACAGGGTGAAGCGGCGGCGGCCTGCGGTCACGCAGGCGAGGTTGTCCGGCAGGTCGTAATGCGGCGCGATGCGGGTGCGGTTGCCCAGCCACAGACTCACCAGCGCGTCGTCACCGCCGGGCGCCGAGCGCAGATCCAGATCGTTGGCCGCGCGAAAGCGCGGCAGCACCTCGTCGATCGTGGTGGAGCCCACGTAATAGCACGGCGGACGGGTCTCCCCTTTGAGCGCCAGCAGCGCCTCCATCACGGCGGGCAAGGGCGCATCCTGGCGCTGGAAATTCACACCGGTGAAGTCGTCGTTGTAGAAGATGCGGCCATCGATCTCCGGCGGGCCCGCCATGATCGCCACCGGCGCGCCGGCGCCGCAGTCACGCAGATAGTCGACGGCCGCGCGATCGGACTGACGGGCCGCCCCGACCGCAGGCCAGTGGGTGCAGAAGCCGCGCAGCACCACCGGCTCGGCGGCTTCGGCCAGACCTTCCGGCAAGCGGCCAGGCGGGCTCGCGGCCGTGATCTGGATTTCGCGGATCGGTGTCGGGGACGCAGCGGACATGTCGGTACAGCAGGGAAGCGGAGGGGAACGCCATCAGACCGGCGCGGCGCACGGCCGGGACGGGCCGGGCCGGGGCCAGACCTGGCGCCGCCGTGATCTTCACCCGGGCAACCGGCCTGGGTCGACGGGCGATTCCCTAGGTCCGATCGGGTTTTGATCCATGTTGATCGAAACGGGCCGGCGATCAGGCGATCCTGCCGTGCAGCGATGAGGCCACGCAGCATCACGCTCGTCCTGCGCCGACCCCAACGACAACGGCGCGCGAATCACGAGGACCCGCGCGCCGTACCAGCATGGTGACTCACCACGCCGAGAGCGTCATCGCTCGATCAGAACTTGTAGCGCAGACCCAGCATGTAGCGACGTCCGGTCTGGGTGACCGCCACCACTTCTTCCTTGGTCCGGCCGTGCAGGCGCTGGATCTCGTCGGTCAGGTTGATCACCTCGGCCTGCAGGCTCAGACGTTCGCTGAACTTGTAGCCCAGGCTCACATCCATCTGGCCGTAGGCCTCGGTGTAGACCGGCGAGGACCGGCCCAGCGAGTTGCCGTCGTTGAGCGCGGTCAGGAACTTGTCGCGCCAGTTGTAGGCCACCCGCACGCTGACCTTGTCGTTCTCATAGAAGCCGACCAGGTTGGCCGAGTCGCTCAGACCCGGCAGCGCGTACTGCTCGGCGAAGCTGGTGCCGTCGTACTTCAGGCCCGACTTCACATGGGTGTAGTTGGCCGCCATGCCGAAGCCGGAGTTGCCGAAGTAGTGCTGCAGATTGAGCTCGTAGCCGCTTAGCGAGTTGGAGCGCTGGTTGGACGGCGAGGTGATCTGGAAGGTCGCGATCGGATCATCCGGCTGGCCGGCGATGGTGCCCTTGGCATTGCCGTTGTCGTCCACACCCGTCTTCACCACGCCATTGCGGCCGTTGTAGGTGTTGAGGATGTAGTTGCGGATGCAGGTCAGATCCTGTGCGCAACCGCCGGTGCCCACGGCTTCGTTGTAGAGCTTGCCGCCGATCGGGGTGTGCAGGCTGAACGGGGTGGCCGTCGTGATGCTGTTGCCGATGTAGTTGGCGATGTTCTTGCGGAAGAAGCCGGCCGACAGGTAGCTGGACTTGGCGTAATAGAACTCCAGCGAGAAGTCGATGTTCTTGGACTTCAGCGGCTTCAGCGCCGGATTGCCCTGTGCGCCGGTGCCGCCGCTGACGCGGGCGAGCTGGTCCAGCGTCTGTCCGCCCTGGATGTCACCCCAGCCCGGACGGCCGATGGTCTGGCCATAGCTGGCGCGCAGCTTGACGCGGTCGGTCAGCTCGGCATCCCAGTCCAGGCTCGGCAGCCAGTAGCTGTACTTGCCATCCAGCGTGGTGAAGCCCGGATCGCCCTTGAGCACCGTCAGCTCGTTGTTGGAGCCCCAGGTGATGCCGGTGGAAATGGGCACCAGCGCGGTGGACTTCACCTTGGTGGTCTCGTAGCGCATGCCCACGGTCGCGCTCATCGGCACGCCCAGTTCCCAATCGCGGCTGTACTGCAGGAAGGCGCTCTGCGACTTTTCCTGGGTGCGGCGGTCGGTGGAGAACTCGCTCGGCGCGAGGAACTTGGCCGGGTTGCCATCGGCCTTGGCGGCCAGGTCACGCACGGTCTGGAAGTCCCAGACGAAGAACTGATTGAACAGGCGCGGATCGCTGCTGCCGCCGATGTTGCTGAAGTAGGGGCGCAGTGCCTGCGGGATCCAGACTTGGTCCGGATAGTCCGCCGCGCTGGTCGCGCCACCCCAGGTGTCGTTCTGCACATAGCCGTAGGCCGAGCGGTTCTTCACCTTGGTCGCACCGACGCCGAAGTCCAGCTTCGAGGCCTCATCCAGCGTCCAGCTGCCGGTGATCTGCTGCTGATCGACGCCCGACTTCATGTAGCTGTTGCGGAAGGACGAGCCGGTCACCAGCTGGCGCGACGCATCGGCGTTGGTGCCGTCGATGATCAGGATCGGCAGATCCTTGGTGAAGTCCACGCTGGTCGTGCCGCGGTTGAAGCTGGCGGTGCCGATGACGGCGTTGGTGCCGTACGGGCTGTCCGCGCCGGACGTGGCGGTGGAGTGGTGCGCATCGAAAGCCAGGGACAGCTTGTCGGTCGCCTTCCATGCGAGGTTGAAGCCGGTCGACTGGTTCTTGTTCTTGACGCCGAATTCCGCGCCGCCCATCGCCAGGTCGGCATTGGCGGGATTGATGGTCTCGGAGTAATAGGTCGGGCCCGCCACCGGACCGCTGGTCCAGGCGCTGCTCGACGGGCCGAAGTTGAACCAGGCCGACAGGTCGTTGCGCTTGGTGTGGATCTTGTTCTGCGAGCCGGTGAAGTCCAGCGTCGCGGTGATGGCCTTGGTCGGCGCGAACTGGAAGGTCAGCTGGCCGTTGGTGCGCTCACGGCTGATGCCGTTCATGCTGTAGTTCAGGTTCTGCGGCAGCGAGTAGACATCGGTCGCACCCGGGCGGTTGACGATGTTCTCCGAGCCCGGCTGACCCGCCTGCGGGATCGTGCCGTAGCCGGTCTCATTGCCGCGCTGCGGACGCCAGCCATTGGGCACGCCGGCCTGGTTGTAGCCGGAGTCGCGACGCTGGAAGCTGCCGCTCAACGCGATGCCGAACCGGCCGTCGCCGAAGGTGGTGCTGTAGATGCCGGAGACTTCCGGCGTGACCTTGTCGCCTTGCAGCAGGTCGGGCAGGTTCTTGTTGGACTCGTCATAGACGGCCTTCACGCCGATGCTGGCGACCGTCTCGCGGTTGTCCAGCGGGCGGGCCGTCTTGATGTTGATGGTCGCGCCGATGCCGCCGGTCGGCGTGCTGGCGCGGCTGGTCTTGTAGACCTCCAGCGCCGCGATCGATTCCGCGGCGAGGTTGGCGAAGTCGAAGGCGCGCGAGTTGGACGCCGCCGTGTCCGCGATGCTGGAGGCCGGCATCTGACGGCCGTTCAGCAGCACCAGGTTGAAGTCGGGACCGACGCCGCGCACGGTGACCTTGGAGCCTTCACCATTCGATCGGTCGATGGACACGCCGCTGATGCGCTGCATCGATTCGGCCAGGTTGGTGTCCGGGAACTTGCCGATGTCCTCGGCCACGATGCCGTCCACCACGCCATGGGTGTTGCGCTTGAGGGTCAGCGAGCTGTCCAGCGAGCGGCGGATGCCCGACACCACCACGGTCTCGATCTGCTGCGGCTGCGCGCCTTGCGCGCTTCCGGTATTGGCCTGGGCCACCTGCACGCTGGGCGCGCTGGCTTGGGTGGCGGATGCCGCGGCGGCCGGCGGCTCCGGCGCCTGCTGGGCCTGGGCGGCCACGCTGAAGAAGAGCAGGGCGCAAGCCGCTGCCACGGGTTGGCGTTGCGGCAGGGCAGCGCTCAGGCGATCAGCCCGCTGTCGATTCGGTTGGACGGTCATCTTGTCTCCTTGTTATGTCTCAGTCTTGGCCTGGTCCGCGCGGAGGTGCGGGCCATTGAAATGCAGGGCAAGCTGGAGTCGGCTCCGGTGCGGGCGCAGCTCGTGTGGCCGCTGGTTCCCGTCGCTCCGACGCCGTCGCAGCAGGTGAGCCGGCGGGGAATGGGCCGTTCACCAAGTGCTGTGAAAGCGCTTTCAGAATTTAACCGCTTCGGTCCGGTGTCCTCTACTGACTTTCCCTAGCGAAAGGACCGCGCCCACCTGGACGCGGGGTACTGCGAATGACGTTTGACGCGCAATCGCGCGCCATGACGCGCGATGACGCGTGCTGTTGCGCTCAGGCCGCCGCGCGGGCGAACGGCTCGACCGCGCGAGATTCCGCATCGAAGCCGAGCGCCTCCTGCGGCTGCGCCATCACCTGCACGACCTGACCCTCGGTCAGCGTGCTGGCCCCGGACGCGAGCTTGGCGGTCAGCAGACCGTCGACGCCTTCCACCCGCAGGTGCAGGATGGACACATCGCCCAGGTGTTCGGCCAGCACCACGCTGGCCGGCACGCCCTGACCCCCGCCGGGGACCAGCGTCAGGTGCTCCGGGCGCAGGCCCAGGCGCTGGGCGCTGTTGCGTTGCTCGCCACCGAGCGCCGCCCAGAGCTGGCGATGCGCGCCGGCCGCATTGGCGGCGGGCCGGTCGATGAAGTTGATGCGCGGGGCGCCGAGGAAGCCGGCGACGAATTCATTGGCCGGCTGGCGATAGAGCGCCATCGGCGCGCCCAGTTGTTCGATGCGGCCCTTGTTGAACACGGCGATGCGGTCGCCCATGGTCATCGCCTCGACCTGGTCATGGGTGACGTAGATCATGGTGGTGCCGAGCTGCTGATGCAGCCGGGTCAGCTCGATGCGCATGTCCACCCGCAGGGCCGCATCCAGGTTGGAGAGCGGCTCGTCGAACAGGAACACCTTGGGCTTGCGCACGATGGCGCGGCCGATGGCCACCCGCTGGCGCTGACCGCCGGACAGCTGCTTGGGCGTGCGGTCCAGCAGATCGGTGATGCGCAGGATCTCGGCGGTGCGGCGCACCTGGGCGTCGCGCTCCGAGCGGCCGACGCCCGCCATCTTCAGCGCGAAGCCCATGTTCTCCGCCACCGTCATGTGGGGATAGAGCGCATAGCTCTGGAACACCATGGCCGCGCCGCGGTCGGCGGGTCGCAGGTCGTTGGCGCGCTGGCCGTCGATCAGCAGGTCGCCGCCGCTGATTTCCTCCAGCCCCGCGATCATGCGCAGCGTCGTGCTCTTGCCGCAGCCCGACGGGCCGACGAAGACCATGAATTCGCCATCGCGCACCTCCAGGTCGAGACCCTGGATGACTTCACTCTGACCGTAGCGCTTGCGAATGCCGCGCAGTGTGACTTGTCCCATCAGCCGCTCCTGAAAATCAGCCGCCGCGCGCGGCCCGTTGTCCCAGCACGAAGTTGCGGTACGCCAGTGCGCTGTCCTTCAAGGTGCGGCGCTGGGTGGCGTAGTCCACATGGACGATGCCGAATCGTTTCTCGTAGCCCGAGGCCCATTCGAAGTTGTCCATCAGGCTCCAGACCATGTAGCCGCCCATCGGCACGCCCTGGCGAATCGCTTCGGCCACGGCGGCGATGTGGGTGTCGAGGTAGCGGGTGCGGTCCTCGTCATGCACCTGGCCATCGGTGCCGACGGGGTCCTTGAAGGCGCCGCCGTTCTCGGTCACATACAGGCGGCGGATCGGATAGTCCCGATGCAGCTGCACCAGCAGGTCGGTCAGCCCTTGCGGATAGACCTCCCAGCCCATGTCGGTCAGCTCCAGGCCGCTTTGCTTCGGATCGAAGGAGTTGTCCGCGCTGACCATGCCGCGGGAGTAGTAGTTCACCCCGAGGAAGTCGATGGGCACCTGGATCTGCGCGAGGTCACCGGGCTCGATCCTGGGCGCTGCGGCGCCGAGGTCATCCAGCACATCCTGCGGATACTGGCCCTTGAACAGCGGGTCCATGTACCAGCGGCGGATGCGGCCGTCTTCCAGTCGGGCCTTGGCGCGATCGGCGTCGGTGTCGGTGGCGGGATACATCGGCGAGAGGTTCAGCACGATGCCCAGCGACGCCTTCACGCCGGCCTCGCGCAGCGCGGTGACCGCCAGGCCATGGCTGAGCAGCAGGTGATGCGAGACCTGCGCCGCGATGGCGCGGTCCTTGATGCCGGGCGCGAAGATGCCGGTCTCATGACCGAGCTGCGCCATCACCCACGGTTCGTTGTGGGTGGCGATGGAGACCACGCGGTCGCCCAGCCGCTTCGCCACGCCCAGCGCATAGGCGACGAAGCGATGCACCGTGGCCCGGTTGGCCCAGCCACCCTGGTCCTGCAGCGCCTGCGGCAGGTCCCAGTGGTTGAGGGTCAGATACGGCTTGATGCCGCGGGCGAGCAGGCCATCCACCAGCCGCTCGTAGAAGGCCAGGCCGTCCTCGTTCCAGGCGCCGTCGCCGGTGGCCTGCACGCGGGGCCAGGACACCGAGAAGCGATAGGCCTGGACGCCCAGGTCGCGAATCATGTCCAGGTCCTGTTCCAGCCGGTTGACGTGGTCGCAGGCCACATCGCCGTTGCTGCCGTCGGCGATGGCGCCCGGCTGGCGGCAGAAGGTGTCCCAGATCGACGGACCCTTGCCATGCGCGGTCGGTGCGCCTTCGATCTGGAAGGCGCTGGTGGCGACGCCCCAGATGAAATCAGCCGGGAAGGACGCCGCAGCGGCGGTGGGCAGGGCGAGTGAAGAAGCGTTGGAAACCATCGAATGCAGGCGCGCAAGGCGCGGATGAGCGTTGAAAACCGCCGGCGGGCCGTGGGTCGTGCCTGGGGCGCGCCGGGGGAAGGGTGGGGTGGCGTCCGGTGGGAAGCGTCCGTGAAAGCGTGGAGGTCTGAGCGCAGTCGGTGCGGTGATGGGCGCGACGCCGCGCCTTACTTCACCGCGCCGGTGGTCAAACCGGAAATCAGTTGCCGCGAACAGAGCATGAACAGCACCACCAGCGGCAGCGTGGCGATGGCCGAGCCCGCCATCAGCGCGCCCCATTCGGTGTCGACCGGGCTCTGCAAGCTGCGCAGCGCCAGCGGCAGGGTGTACATGTCCGGCGAGCGCATCACGACCAGCGGTCCGATGAAGTTGTTCCAGGAGGCGATGAAGGTGATCAGCCCCAGCGTGCCCAGCGCCGGCTTGAGCAGCGGCAGCACGATGCGGGCATAGATGCCCAGCTCGCCGCAGCCATCCATGCGGGCGGCTTCCACCAGTTCACGCGGCACCGAGGCGCCGATGAACTGGCGCATCAGGAAAATGCCGAAGGCGCTTGCCGCGCCGGGGATGTAGAGCGCGCGCGGCTGATCGATCCAGCCCAGCAGGTCCATGATCATGAAGCTCGGGATCATGTTCATGAAGCTGGGCAGCAGCATGGTGCCCATCACCAGGCCGAAGAGCGCCTTCTTGAAGCGGAACTCATACATCGCGAACGCATAGCCCCCCATCGAGCAGAACAGCAGCGTCAGCAGCGTGTTGCACACGCCGACATACAGGCTCAGGCCAAGGTTGCGCCAGAACGGCAGGCGTTGCGTCAGCAACTGGATGTTGGCCAGCAGGTCATCGCCGAACCACATCGGCGGCGGCAGGCTGAAGATCTCGGTGCGCGAGTGGGTCGCGAACACGAACATGAAATAGAACGGCGCCAGCATGATCAGCGCCCCGACGCCCACCAGCAGGTAGGCGGCCCAGGTGCTCATGCGCTGCCCGGGATCGGCGGACAGGCTGGCGGACTCGAAGGAAGCGGGCATCGTGGTGCTCATGGCGTGGGCGGCTCGTCTCAATCGCCCTGACGGCGGAACGCACGGTGGGTCAGCCAGGTGAGCGCGGCCACCACCAGGAACAACAGCCAGGACATCGCGCTGGCCGCGCCGAAGTCGTTGAAGTCGAAGGCATTGCGGTAGAGGTACACCGCGGCGGTCATGCCCGCCTGGTCCGATCCGCCCTTGCCACCGGTGAGGATGAAGGGCTCTTCGAAGAGCTGCAGCCCGCCGATGACGCTGAGCGTCACACCGAACAGGATCATCGGCCGCAGGCTCGGCAGCGTGATGTGGAAGAACTGCTGGAAGCGGCCGGCACCATCGATGGTCGCGGCCTCATACAGATCGACCGGAATCGTCTGCAGCGCGGCCAGATACAGCACCACGTTGAAGCCGACATAGCGCCAGAAGACGATGGTGGCGATGGCCGGCTTCAGCGCTTCCGGGTCATTGAGCCAGTCGACTGCGGCGGCCGGCATCAAGGCGCCGATCAGCGGGATCTCGCGCACCGTGGCGATGGCCAGGTTGATCAGGCCATAGTCGGTGGAGAACAGCGAGCTGAACAGGATCGCGATCGCCACCGACGAGGTGATGTAGGGCAGGAACCAGGCGCCCACCACCGGATTGCGCCAGCGCTTGAAGGCCAGGTGCAGGAAGGTGGCCAGCGGAATCGCCACCAGGTGTTGCGGCAGGCCGGAGGCCAGCGCCAGCCAGCCGGTGTTGCGCAGCGACTTCCAGAACCATTCGTCCTGCAGGGCGAAGGCGAAGTTGTCCAGGCCGACCCAATGCATCGCGCCCAGCCCGCTGGTGGGCTCCCAGCTGTGAAAGGCCAGGTAGAGCGAGAACAACAGCGGGAACACGCCGAAGACGATGAACAGCACCAGGAAGGGCGCCAGCAGCGCATACGGCGCATAGCGAGGCGACAGGCGCAGGAAGTGAGGCAGTCGAAGCATCGGTGGGTCCTGGGTCCTCAACGGCGGGCTCGCAGCAGCAGCAGGCGCTGCGCATCGGCCAGGGCGGTGGGAATGTCTTTGCCGCGGTCGAGCACCTTGTCGAGCTCGGTGTCGATCACCTCGCGGGCAAACGCATCCTGCTTGTGGACGGGCACGGCGCGGATGTGGCTCGCGGCTTCACGCCAGTCGCGTCGTGCGACCTGTCCGCCAAGGAAGGGCAGCGGTTGCTCGAAGAACGGATCCTGATGGGCGTCCAGCAGCGCGGGGAAGGCATCCTGGGTCTTGAAGGCCGCGAGTTGCAGGTCACGGTTCATCGTGATGAAGCGGATGAAGGCCCAGGCCATCGGCTTGCGCTCGGCATCGCCCAACCGCGCCATCGCGAAGAAGGAACCGCCGTACGCGGCGAAGGCGCCTTCCGGCAGTTGCGCGGCGCGCCACTGGCCGCGGGTGCTCGGCGCCAGCCAGTTGTTCAGATGGCCGGCCAGCCAGGCGCCGGACATCTGCGTGGCGATGGTGCCGCGCTTGAAGCCCTCGCTCCAGTCGGCCGACCAGGCGGTGACCTTGGCATCCAGCCGTTGCCGGCGCACTTCGCGGGCCAGCTCGAATGCGCGCACGAAGCGCGGCGAGGTGACGACCGGCTGCGAGTTCTGATCGAAATACAGCCCTTCGCCGGGGCCCAGTCCGGTGCGGATGAGGATGTCCTTCATGTCCCGTGCATGGGCCATCAGATAGGCGCCGGTGGCGGCCTTGATCTTGATGCCGGCCGTCACATAGCCGGTCCAGCTGGTGGTCAGATCGGATTCGCTCAAGCCCGAGCGGCGCAGCAGATCGGTGCGGTAGAGCAGGGTGCCGGGGCCGATGTCGGTCGGCACGGCCAGCACGGCGCCGGTGGCGGTGCTGGCCTGGTCGAAGGCGTAGGGCACGAAGCGCTGCTGGTCATTGCGCAGCGAATAGGGCGGGCGCGACAGATCCTGCAGGCCGGAACCTTGCGCGAAGCGACCCAGATAGCCGACCTCCAGCGCCATCACGTCGGGCAGCCCTTTGGCCGTCGACAGCGCCGTGGTCATCGCGGTGTGATGGTCATTGACCTCGCGGCTGACCACCTTGACCTCGACCTCCGGATGCAGCGCATACCAGGCCGGCAGCGAGGCGCGCACGATCTCATCGACCGCCGGAAAAGCGGCGACGGTGAGCGTCATCGTCGGCGCCTTCGCGGCAGCCGCCGGGGCGGCAGTGGGCGCGGCGGTCGATGCGGCATGACCTGACCCCGCCCAGGGCGCCAGCGTCAGGCCCGCACAGAACGCGAGCAGCCATCGGGCCGGTTGCCGCATGTCCAGGATCTCCTTGTCTCCGGCACGTGCCTCATGGGGCCGTGCGCTATTGGTTGGGGTGCTCTCAGGGCAGCAGCACTTGCGCCTCGTCTGAAAGCGCTTTCATGATAGCTGCGAGAGGACGCCGGTCACACCAGGGTTAGTGCTAGGAGACGATCGCGATCCAGACGGTCGCGTGCGCTGCAATGCCGCTCAGCGTGCGCTGGCGAGCGAGCGGGTCGAGGAGCGGATGATCAGTCGCGGCTCCGGCAGTTGCGCGGTGGGCTTCTTGTCCGCCAGCAGGTCCATCAAGGCTTGGGCGGCGCAGCGACCGAGCTCCAGACCGGCCTGATGGATGGTGGTGAGCGGCGGAATCGCATGGCCCGCGCCGGCCAGATCGTCGAAGCCGACGATGGAGACCTCATCCGGCACCCGGATGCCGCGTCGATGCAGCGCCAGGTTGGCGCCGAAGGCCATCTGGTCATTGGCCGCGAAGATCGCGGTGAAGGGCTGGCGGCTGTCGAGCAGCCGTTCCACCGCCATCAGGCCGCTGTCTTCATGGAAGAGGCCGGGCAGCACCAGGTCCGGCTGATAGCGCACGCCGGCGGCTTCGAGCGCGGCGCGATAGCCTCGCAGCCGTTCTTGCGCATCCGGATGGACCGGGTCGCCGGTGATGAAGGCGATCTGGCGATGGCCGAGCGACAGCAGATGGTGGGTGGCCAGCCGCGCGCCTTCGAAATCATTGAAGTTCAGGGCGTAGAGGCCCGGCGCCTTCATCGTGCGGCCGGTGACCACCACCGGCAGCTCCTTGGCCAGCTTGCGCAGCGATTCATCGCTGAGCCGGCCGGTGAGCACGATGATGCCGTCGACGCGGCGGGCGCGCAGCGTGTCGATGCAGCGCTGTTCTTCCTTGGCATTCCAGTGGCCGCTGGCGAAGAGCGGCACATAGCCGACGGTCTCCAGCACTTCCTCGATGCCGCGCAGCGCGACACCGTAATACGGGCTGTCGATCGATTGAGTCACCACGCCCACGCTCAGCGAGCGGCCGCCGGCCAGCACGCGGGCGATCGGATTGGGCACGAAGCCGAGCTCGGCGATGGCGCGGTCCACCGCGTCCTTCTTGTCCTGGCTCACCACCGCCGTGCCATTGAGGATGCGCGAGACGGTGCTGGGCGACACGCCGCTGGCCTGCGCCACCATGTCCAGTGTCACTTTGCCGGCGGGATGGACGGTCTTGGACCTCTTCATGGGGAATGGGCTCGGGGATCAGTGGAAAGCGGGCCGAGTGTAAGGGAACGTGCGAGGGGGGAAAGGGATCCTTCGCGTCGTCAGATGGGGGCGTCCCTGCTCATCCCGCAATCTCGATCACCCTGGCGACCGCGTCGGGCACGGTCGACACGGCCACCCACGTCATGGACACCGCATTCGCTTCGCGCTCGATTTCGGCTTGGTTCAGCAGCAGCTGATCGCGCTGCTTCGAGCCCAATGTGGGATCGTCGTCACGAGGGACGGCTGCGATCAGCGCCGCATGGGCATTGACGACCAAACCACATCCCCAAGCCACGACCCCACCGACAAACCAGTCCTCAACCAGCCCCCACGCACCGCCATCCTCAAGCCGCCGACCCCAAGCTCACCCGCTGCCGCCACGCATGATCAATGCGTCCCTCGCCTGCGCCACGCAGCGCGCGAAAGTGCGCTGACGGGCTGGCGCCATAGCAGCGCGTCCAGACCTTGGCCAGATGCGCGGAATCAGTGAAGCCCGCCGCTTGGGCGATCTCGGTCAATGCGCGGCCACTGCCAAAGAACATCGCCGCGCGCTGGATCTTGGCGGCCAGCGAGTACTGCCGCACCGTGATGCCCAGCGATTCGACGAAGGTGCGCGATGCCTGCGTCGCCGACAAGCCCACCTGCCGGCCGAGCGCGGCCAGCGACAGCCCCGTGTCCATGCGCAACGCGGCCATCATGCGCAGCACCCGGGGGTCCAGCGCGCGCGCCGGTCCGATGCTGTCCGCCACGCTGTTCACCTGCCATTGCACCGACGCCTGCAAACGGCGACCGTCCAGGCTTTGATCGGCGAAGGCGCGGGCACAGGTCAGCAGGCCGGCGAATCGATCGGGATCCAGCAGCAACACCGGCGGCGGGCCCGCCACCGAGCGGCTGAAAGTGTTGTAGCGAGGATGGGTGGGCTCGAGGTCGATCAGCGCGACCGGCTGCCCGGCGGAATCGATCTGGCGCGGCGAGAACGGCCGCATCGCCACCAGCGTGCCGACCCACCGACGGCCGCCGACCGTCACGGTCAATGGCGCATCACCCAATGCGCAGGCCAAGGTCACCGAATGCCGGCAGACATTCGATTGCACAGACGCGCAGGTGTAGATGAAGCTGTCACCCAACAGGCCCAACCTGGGCACGGCAGATCGCATCGACATGAGCCTGATGCTCGATCAGGCCGACGGACGCCGTCAAGGCCGAACCGCGCCGCGCTCAAGGTCAAAGCGCGCCTGCGCCCGCATCGCCTTTTCCTGCATGCTGAGCGCGGTGGACGTGTCGTCCCGCATCAGCTCCAGCAGCCGGCGTGAGACCGCATCGTCCTCGGCGTACAGGCGCTTCGCCGCGTCGGCGCCGAAGTGCGCGGCGCGCAGGGCCTGCAGCGCGTCCAGTTGCGCCAGGCCTTCCTCCGGCACCAGCGGAGCCTGGCTGGGCGGAAAGGCCTCGCGCTGCGCCGTCTGGTAGGCCTCGAAGCGCGTCAGCAGCTCACGCGCACCGGCCGCCGCCGGCGCGGGCAGGGTGGCCAGTTCAGCATCGATGCGAGACGTCAAGGCCTGTCCCTCGTTCAGGGCGAGCAAGGCCTCCACGCGCACGCGGGTGGCTTGATCGACGACGAGCTGACCCGCTTCATTGAAGCGGAAGACCCCGGTGCCGCGGCCAGCGCCGGTCGGGGCGATCTGGGTGAGGGCGACGGGATCGGTGATCGCTGCGCCGGTCGCGGCGAGCGATGGATCATTCGACGGGCCAGAGCCGGCGCTCGCGATCGGTGGCGAAACGCCGGCCTGGCTCCAGGGGAAGGCGGCGACCGGTTGCGGCTCTGCGTCCGCTGCCGGCGACCGCCAGGCCAGGACGATCCCGGCTAGCAAGACCACAACGCCCAGTCCCACGGCGATCACTGCGCCGAAGCGTCGGCCCGATGTTTGAACAGGCTTGTGTGACATGGCGTGCTCCTGCGGATCAGTACGGGCAGTTCTGGTTGTAGCGTTCGAACACCAGGGCGGTGTTGTAGGCGTTGTGCTCCGCGCCGCACAGGAAGCTCGAGTAACGCGTGTCCGCATCCACGAAGCGCTTCATCCAGGCCACGCCATATCGACCGATCGGCGTGTTGGTGCTGTTGGGCGTGAAGTGCGTCGCCAGGTTCAGCTCCGCATAAGCCTTCGAGGTGCCGGACGGCAGGCTCGCGTAGAAGGGCCGCGCATGGACCGCCACCGGGGCGACCGTATCCCCATCCGCGCCCACGATCAGCGTCGGCACCCGCACGCCGGTGAAACTGGTGCTGAGATTCCACGGCGTGAGCGGCAGCGAAGCCTTCAAGGTCGGGTTGTTCTCGGCCGCGATCAGCGCGCCGCCCCCGCCCATCGAATGCCCGGCCACCGCCAGCTTGCTGCTGTCGACGCGGCTGCGCACCGTGCTGCTGGCGCTGTTGACCACATAGTTCAGCGCCGCCATCAGCTGCGTCGCGCGGCTGGCGGGCTGATCCAGCGTGGTGTTGGTGTTGATGGTGATCACCACCAGCCCATGGGTGGCCATGCGCCGGCCGAGCCAGGCGACGCTGGTCTCCGTCGCGGTGAAGCCGGGGCTGATCGCGACCACGCCATACAGCCCGGCGGTGGTGGGGTAGTAGATCGTGCCGCCGCCGAAGCCGCGGGCCAGGGTCACATTGCTGGTGGCCACCGAGAACGGACCCGATGTGGCATTGAGGCTGGACGACGTGGGCGCGGGACCGACCTGGGCCGAGGCCAGGCCGACCGATCCGATCGCCAACGCGGTGGCGGCGACGCGCAGCACGCGACGCACCAAGACTGACTGCTTCATGTTGTCTCCTCAGGGATGAAACACCCCCGCGGCACCGGATGCGCCGCGGGTGAGAAGCAGTCTAGGAAGCGGTCCGGCAGAACGCCTTGTACCCAACGCAGGTCCACCCCCCTAGAAGCGCAACGGGAAAACCCGGATGCGGATCGCGGCCCGGTGGAACGTCTGCAGCGCGCGGGAACGCGTCAACAGGCCGCTCATCAGGAGCGCGAATGGCGAGGCCGACCACGTCCGATACGGCCGAAAACGCCGGCGCAATGGACGAAAAAAAGGCGCAGCGAAGAGCTGCGCCGTGGTGCCGATCAGGCGATCGTGCGTCGGGGAGTGCCTCCCCGTGAGGCTTACCAGCCGATGGTGTAGGTCACCACCGTCGGCGCATTGGTATGCAGCGACGGGCTGAAGTTGCCCACGTCGTCATAAGCGAAGCCGTAGGCCAGGCCATAGCCATTGGCATTGCCTTCGGTGCCCTTGATCGAATGGTCATGCCAGAACTTCGCATACCAGTTGGCGCGCGAGCCGGCCGGATAGAAGGCGGACGGCCGGTTCCAGTCGGCCGGGTTGGCCAGCACATGGCGGTTGAGCGCGGCACAGACCTGCGCCTGGATCTGCAGCTGGGTGGCCTTGATCAGGTCAGGCTGGAAGCTGCCGTCCGGCTTGCGCGGATCGTCCAGCTTGCCGGCGCCCAGCAGCACTTCGGCAGTGTTGGGCTGGCCGTTGATGTAGTAGGGACCGTTCTGTGCGCCGCCGGTGAAGACGAAGCGATTGGTGCTGGCATCCACACGACCGCGGAAGGTGCCCAGGTTCTCCAGCGTGAAGACCAGGTCCTGCGTCTTGAAGCGGTTCCACATCTCGCTGATGTAGCCGTCCAGGTACTGGCCGTTCACATTGCCGGGACGGAAGGTGTAGTGCGCCGGCGCCAGGATGCGGGTGCGGGCCGGCACGTTCGGGAAGTTGGGTTCGGCCAGGCTGCGGAACTCGGCCGGCACTTCGCTTTGGAACTTGCTGAACAGCTGGTCACGGGTCTCGGTCAGCGGCTCGCCGACGGTGCGGTCATAGCCGTTCAGGCCTTGCAGACGCAGCTTCAGCGGGAAGCCGAAGTGGTCCACGCGGGTGGTGTTCACGAAGATGCCCTGGTCCGCACGGCCCTTCGGAACGATGGCGAATTCACCGAAGTCGAAGACCACATCCAGATTGGGATCGCTGGCGTTCTCGATGTTGGCGCCGGCATAGGCGACACGGCCCGCGCCATCGGTGTTGACCTCGATGAACATCGGGCTGCCGACCGACATCAGCACCCGCGCCGAATCGATCGCCGGGATGGTGATCGACTTGGTCTGCGCCAGCGTGTAGAAGTAGTTGGCGTAGTTGCGGCCGTTCTTCGGGACGGTGTTGTCGGAGACACGCATCGGCAGCACATTGCCGTTCATGTCCACATGCACGAACTCACCGGTCTCCCAGCTCTTGCCGATGATGGCCCAGTAGACCTGCGCATCGGTCCAGCGGCCGTTGGTGGCGTTCTGGATGTTGAAGGTGGTGCGACCGTTCCAGGTGCCGGTCTGCTCGATCACATAGGCGCCGGTGCTGACCGACGAATTGGTGAAGCCCGAGCGCATCGCCATCGCCTTGACGGTAGTGTTGGCCGAGACATTGATCGGTCCCGAATACAGCGGCGAATTGGCCTGCGGCGTGGAGCCGTCGGTGGTGTAGCGGATCGACGCACCCGCAGTGGCGGTCGACAGCGTCACCGACTGCGCCGTGGTGTAGCGGCCCGGCGCCGGGCTGAAGGTCGGGGCGGCCACGGTCTGCGGCGCGCTGCCCAGCACCGCCGAGAAGCGGGCGCTGTCATAAGCCGGGTTGCCGTTGTTGTAGGTGAACCAGTAGTCCACGCGCTGGCCGGAGACGGCGCCATTGAGCAACTGCTCATAACGACCCGCCGACGCGTTGTAGGGCATGCGCAGGTTCTGCTGGCCGCCGCCGTTGAGCTGGTAATGCACATCGACCCAGGTGGTCGCGACATTCGATTTGAACCAGATCAGCGACTGGCTGCCGCTGGTGGCCACCCCATGCGAGAAGCTCGCATTCGATTGAGCGAACGCCGCCGACCCGAGCGTCAGCGACAGGAATGAAAACAAGGCCAGGCAATGCGCCAGCCAGGAGAGGAAGCGTTTCATGGCGTCTCCGGAGTTGTGAATGCGGGGATGGGCACGCCGACCTCGCGCTTTGATCCTAGGCAAAAGATCAAGCCGTTGAAAGCGCTTTCTTGCATCGGGAAAGTAACGTCCTGCGGGCACCCGTTGCGAGTGCGACCGCGTTGGATACAAAGCGTGCCGGATGAGAGGAAGCGATGGGGGGCGATCGTCCAGGCTGGCGCGAGACGCTCGCACGAAAGCACCTCACCTGCGGCCCCAAGGGTGTGGCAGGTGAGGGTGAATCCGGGCCAGATCGGCAAGACCTGGCCCTCGAGCGGTGATGTCGCGTGCCTGGGTCGGCGACCCAGACCGGGAGAGGCGGGCGTTGCGTCGCCGCGCCCGATCCGGTCCGCCGTGAGGCCTCAGGACTTCGTGACGCGGATGTAGCGCAGATTCCAGCCGGAGCCGAGCGCCTTCACCGCGATCTGCTGCTGACCGGCGTTGAGCTGCACCCGGTGCGACACCGTGGTCCAGTTCTGCCAGCCGCCGGTCGAGGGCACCGCGAGGCTGCCGTAGATCGGCGCGCCGCCGGCCTTTTCCAGCTGCAGCACGCCACCGCCGCCGAGGCTCGCCACGCGGTATTCGACGGTGTAGGTGCCGCTCTCCGGCAGGTTGAGGTTCCAGACGACCCAGTCGTTGGCCTCGATCCAGCCGAGGTTCTGGCCGCCTTCGCTGGACGGTTCCAGCTGCATGCCTTGCATCTGTGCATAGCCGTCCGCGGCCAGCGTGGTGCTGAAGCCGACGCCAGCGCCGGTCAGCGGATTCGCGCTGGAGAAGGTCGCATCCGAGCGGGCCAGGGCATCGTTGATCGGCTCGACAAACAGCAGCGAATTGCGATGGCGCAGCCAACGGTCACGCTGGGTGTAGGACTGGAAGGACACGCCGCTGCCGTCCACCAGGCCCGGGCCTTGGAGGAAGGTCGCGTCCTGGCGGAACTGGGTGGAGCCATCGTTCTGGTCCAGCCAGACTTCGCCGTTGCGCTGCCGCAGATAGCTGTTGGGATAGTTCTGCGACTGGAACGACACGCCGCTGCCCGCCAGGCCGGTGACCATCTTCCAGTTGCCGTCGGCGATCGGATTGATCGAGCCGGGCTGATCGACCCGACCGCGGCTGGCCTGGTGACGGATCGTCAGACCGGCCGGCGCGCGAGCCACCCAGCTGTTGAAGCCGCCCGCCGACGCCGCCTTGTAGACCCGCACATAGTCCACATACATCTTGGCCGGCAAGGCGCTCTCATCGATGTTGAATCCCGGCCAGTTGCCGCCGACGGCGAGGTTCAGCAACAGGAAGAAGTCGCGCTGGAATTCTTCGGTGCTGTTGACGCCGTTGGCGATATCCACCACATGGAATTGGCGGCCGTCGATGAACCAGCGGATGGTGTTGGGATCCCATTCCACCGAATAGACGTGATAGGCCGTCGTGTCGACATTGGTGTAGCCGCCGTAGGACGCATGGCCACCGTCCGGACCCTGCCAGTGAATGGTGCCGTGCACCGCCGGGTCGGTGTTGATCTGCTCCATGATGTCGATCTCACCGGAGGCCGGCCAGCCGACACTGCCCAGGTTGCTGCCGAGCATCCAGAATGCCGGCCACAGCCCATTGCGCGCCGGCAGTCGCATGCGCGCTTCCACCTTGCCGAAGCGGAAGTTGGCCAGGCCCTGGGTCGTCATGCGGGCGGAGGTGTAGCGGTAGCCGCCGAAGTTCTCGCGCTTGGCGGTGATGACCAGGTTGCCGTTCTCGATGGTCGCGTTCTCGCGCCGGTAGTACTGCAGCTCGTTGTTGCCCCAGCCGCTCTGGCCGTTGCCGATCTCGAACTTCCAGTTCGAGCTGATGCTGCTGGTGAACTCGTCCTGCCAGACCAGCTGCCAGGCCTGCGCTTGTGCTTCGCCGCTCAAGCCGACCAGGCTGGCCACGCCGAGCGCGAGGGCCGCGATCGAGGGCCGCCACTGGGACACGCCCGGACCCGATCGGGCCGTTGCGCGGGGGGAAGGCGTCAGGGTGATCGTCATGGTGTGCTCCTCAGGGCAGGGTGTTGAGCGCGGCACGCACGTCGCGCGAGAAGGCCAGACCGTCCTTGCGGTCCCAGTTGATCGACCAGGTCATCACGCCGCGCAGCGTCGGATAGGCCTTGGCCGGCTTGATCGCACCGCATTGGGTCAGGCGGGTCAGACAGTTGAGCGCGCTGGTGATGCTGGCCACGCTGGCCAGGCCGCTGTTCGCCGACGACGGGCCCGATGGCAGACCGAACGCCACCTGATCCGGACGCAAGCCACGGAACACATATGTGCCGGTGCCGTTGTTGGTGGTGAAGCCTTCGATCAGCATGCGGCTGGCGGCGACCAGCATGTCGGCGCTGCCTTCGGCCAGGCCTTGGGTCGCATACGGCGTGTAGACCGCGCCGTTGTTGTAGTACTGGACGTGCAGCACATTCAGCTCGTCGCGCAGCCCGTCGATGATCGGCAGATAGGCGCCCCAGATGCCGCCATAGGCCACATAGCCGCCCTGCACATACGGATGCTCCGGCGCCATCGAGAGATAGAAGCCGCTGCCGATGCGCGCCTTCAGCTGCTTCACCGCGGTGACGAGATTCGTCTGGACCGGCGCGCCGCTGGTCACGCCCGCGCCGCTTTCCAGATCGATGTCGATGCCATCGAAGCCATAGCGGCGCAGGATCGCTTCCATGCTGTTGACGAAGTTCGTCACCTGCGTCGCGTTGTTGAGCGTCACCGTGCCGTTCTGCCCGCCCAGCGACAACACCACCTTCTTGCCCTTGGCCCGTGCGGCGGCGATGTCGGCGATGAAGGTCGCCTCGCCACCCGCTGACGGATCGAGGTTGAAGGCCACATTGCCGTTGCCCGCATCGTCGGCGAAGGCCACGACGATCACGTCATAGGCCGACGGCACCTGGCTGATCGGGAAGGTGGGGCCGGACGGGTTGGTGAAGTTGTGCCAATAGCCGATCAGGTGATGACCGCCCGGTGCCGGCGAGGGGCTCGGCGACGGCGATGGAGCGGGAGACGGCGTCGGTGCGGGCGAAGGCGCGGGCGTGGGTGTCGGCGCCGGGGTGGGAGCCGGAGAGGGCGCGGGTGCGCCGCTGAACACCGTCCACGGCTGGCCGGAGCCGGTCGGGCCGCTGCGCGACGCGGGGTTGTCGCCCTGGGTCCACCAGTTGGCCTTGTAGGTCACGCCCTGGTAACTCACGATCGAGCCGCCGGGATAGGCCGTGGCTGCGCTCCAGGTGCCGGACGGCGCGGGTGCAGGGCTTGGCGAGGGCGTCGGGGACGGCGCAGGCGAGGGCGAAGGCGCCGGACTCGGGGAGGGCGAGGGCGACGTGCCGCTGGTGGGGCCGAGGTCGGTCCACAGCGAGGCGTTCGTGGGGTTCCAGCCGGTGCTGCTGTAGTCGGTCTGGTTGACGGTGGCGCGGTAGAGATGGCCGTTGTAGCTGACGACCGTGCCGGCCGCGTAGTAGACATCGGGCTTCCAGGCGGCCGCGGTTTGAGCGGCGGCATGCAGCGCGAAGGCGGCGGTGCTGATCACGGCGAGCTGCCGCAGCGCGTGGACTGAGAGCGCCCGCGCGCGAGGGCGCGACATGGCAGTGGACGAAGCGGTGGAGGAGGGAGAGGTCATGACGGGGAGGTGTCCTGAAGGCAATCCAGCCGACAGCGGGGCCGCGTCCCGCTGCAAGGCGACACATGACCGGGATCGATCTCCATCCCGGTCATGAACGGGTCGGCGGCCCCAACTGGTATCTCTTGTGAGCGTCTATCTAGCCACCGCTTGCATACCACTTTGCGAAAGCGCTTTCAGTTCGTCTCCAGGGTAAACCCGCAGTCGTGGTGACAAATCGTGTGACACGCGGGGGCTTGCCGTGGCCTCGATCCCTCCCGGGAGCGGACGTGGACTGGTCAGGCGCCATTCGCGAGCGCGCTTCGGAGACGCGCCTGCGTGGCTCCATCGAGGGCGAGGCCTCGGAGGCATTCAGCGCGCTGCCTCGGCTCTTCCTGGTTGAAGGAAAAGACCTGACCCCAGACCCTCGGGACGGTTGGCCGAGGCGCACACAGGACTTACGTCCGCTTGCAGGAAGGGTTGCGGGTGCGCGGTGGCGGCTGTCGCGGATGCAGGGGACGGCGCCACGGGGCCGCCGTGATACAGGCGTTTCTCGAACGCTCGGCGGCCGTCAGAAATCGTTCGACGACAGGCCCCGCGCGCCGTCGATCGCCAGGATGCGCGAGGCGGGAGCGGCACCGCTCCGAGGCCTCGTCGACTTGAGCCTCACACCTCGCCGGGCGCCTGACTCTGCGAATTCGCCTGGCTGATGTGGCTGCCCGGCGGCACGCTGCGGGTCAGCCAGACATTGCCGCCGATGACCGAGCCGCGACCCAGCGTGATGCGACCGAGGATGGTCGCGCCCGCATAGATCACCACATCGTCTTCGACCACCGGATGCCGGGGCGCGCCCTTGCGGATCTGGCCCTGTTCATCAGTCGGGAAGCTGCGGGCGCCGAGCGTCACCGCCTGATAGATGCGCACGCGCTCGCCGATCACCGCCGTCTCCCCGATCACGACGCCGGTGCCGTGATCGATGAACAGTCCGGCGCCGATGCGGGCGCCCGGATGGATGTCGATGCCGGTGCGGCCATGGGCCAGCTCCGCGACGATGCGGGCCAGCATCGGCACGCCCAGGGTGTAGAGCCGATGCGCCAGACGGTGATGGATCATCGCCGCGATGCCGGGATAGCACAGCAGCACTTCGTCGACGCTGCGAGCCGCCGGGTCGCCTTCGAAGGAAGCCAGCACATCGGCGTCCAGCAGCCGACGGACCTCCGGCAGCGTCCGGGCGAACGCGGCGGTCAAGGCATCGGCACGGGAGGCAAGACCTGGCTCCGCCGGATCGGCGGCGCGCGTCGGCGCCGTCGCCCCAAGCTCCAGCAGGATCTGCTGACGCAAGGCCTGCAGCTGGGTGTCCAGCGTGTGGCCGATGTAGTAGTCCTCCGCTTCGGGACGCAGCGACGGCGGTCCCAGCCGCAACGGAAACAACGCGCCGCGCAGGCCCTGGATGATGTCGTCCAGCGCCTCGGGCGATGGCAACTCCCGGCCGCGCGGTTCGTGATCGCGATGCTGTTCACGCCACGCCTGACGAGCCGCGCGCAAGCCTGCGACCACCTCATCCAGCGGCCACGGCGCGCCGGGTCGCGACGACGATTCGGATTCGCCGCTCATGCGCCTGCTCCCGCGAGGATGACAACGTCGCGCCGGCACGATCGGCGCCCCGCCGTCCCGCCGATCGGCGATCCATCCAGGGGAAGGCCGCCGGCGCGGGCTGGAGACGGCATCGAGGCCGCAAAGAAGACGAGGTCACGCATGCGGCGCATTGTTGCGCGCGGTCCGGCGGGCGCGGGGCGGCGTCCCGCAAACCGGGGCCCGCATTGGGGCCAATCCAGGTAAACGAGCGACGCGAGGGACGCGAGGGACGCGACGACCGTGGTGGACAGGTCGGTCGAGTCCTGGAGCGAGCGCAAGGCCGGGACGTGCGCCGGCGGTCATCACAAACGCTTCCGGTTAGTCCTTGATCCGAATCAAGGAACTTCAAAAAGCGCGACTTGTGGGGAGTAAGCAGGAGCGGTCGCCGATTCCTGCCCGTCGGCCGCCAGCATGGACCTGCGGGCGCCGGACACTCTCGACCGTTCAGATTCTTTGTCTCCTGTCTCTCGCGTCATTGGAACTCTCGAAATGTCTGTCGGTTTGATCGCGCCGCCCGCGGCTTCCTCTTCCTTGATCCGCCCCACGCCGGACGGCTCGCCGGCCGCTTCCGGTCCATCCATCGAGCGCGAGGGCCGCATCGCTCGGCGTCTTCGTGAGCCGCATGCATTCTGGGCGCCCGGCGTGCGGCTGTTCCAGCAACTGCGCTTCGGCTGGAAGGCGTGCCTGATCAGCCTGGCCTTTCTCGTGCCGCTGCTGGTCCTGGCGCTGGCCTATGAAGCCAGCACCCGCGCGACGGTGGCGCAGGCGCGCAGCGAGTTGCATGGCGTGGATGGCCTGCAGGCGCTGGAGCCGTGGATGATCGAGGTGCAGAAGCAGCGCCGGCTGGTGTTGTCCGGCATGGCGGCCGAGGTGGACATGGCCGCCATCGAACGCTCGCGCAGCCGGTTTCAGGCGGTGGTGGCATCGATGCCGGCGGAGATCGACCTCCGCCGCGCGCTGCAGGCCGCGGCGGCGGCGCAGCAGTCGCTGGCGCAGGGCGGGTTGACGGCCAGCTCGCCGCAATTCGAGTGGCGCATGCAGCATTACGTGAAGACGCTGGTGGACCTGCGCACCGAGCTGCTGGACGAATCCGCGCTGACGCTCGATCCGGATCAGGACAGCTACTACCTGATGACCGTGGCCGGCGAGATCAGCTCCGACCTGATCGAATCGATCTCTCGCAGCCGCGCCGTGGCGGGTGCCTTGCAACGTGCCCAAGCCGCTGACGCCGCCGAGGTCCGCCGCTTGTATGGCACCTGGTTCCAGGGGCAGGACCGCATCGCCGATCTGATGAAGGCCGCCGAGCGGGCCGGGCAGATGAATGCCCGGGTGAAGACCACGCTTGATCCGGCGAAGGCCAGTCAGGCGGCCGAGGCCTTCTTCACGGCGGCCTCGAGCGCCTGGTTCGACGACACGTTCCGTGCCGATGTCGAGCGGCTGAATCCGGTCGGACAAACTGCAGTGAATGAACTGCGCGCGCTCGCCGAGCGCAGCACCGTGCTGCTTCGCGAGCTGCTGCAGAAACGGCTGGAGGCCACCGAGCGCAGCCGTCGGCTGGTCGGCGGCCTGGGCGCGGCCTGCCTGCTGGTGGCGGCCTATCTGTTCTATGCGTTCTATCGCTCGATGGCCGGCGGCCTGGGCGAGGTGGGTCGGCATCTGGAGGCCATGACCCGCGGCGACCTGACCGAGCGCGCCGAACCGCGCGGCCGCGATGAAGCCGCGCACCTGGTGGGTTTGCTCGCACAGATGCAGGAAGGCCTGCGCGCGATGGTGGCGCAGGTGCGCCAGGCCTCGCACGGCATCGTCACCGCCAGCAGCCAGATTGCGGCGGGCTCCAGCGACCTCTCGGCGCGTACCGAGCAGACGGCCGCCAGCCTGGAGGAATCGGCCTCGGCCATGGAGCAGATCGGCGCGACGGTCCGTCAGACCGCGGCCAACACCGAAGAAGCGACCCAGATGGCTGCACGCAATGCCACGCTCGCCACGCGTGGCGGCGCGGTGATGGCCGACATGGTCGGCACGATGCAGGCGATCCAGGAGTCCTCCAGCCGGATTGCCGACATCATCGGCGTCATCGACGCGATCGCCTTCCAGACCAACATCCTGGCGCTGAATGCGGCCGTCGAAGCGGCCCGCGCCGGCGAGCAGGGCCGCGGCTTCGCGGTCGTGGCGAGCGAGGTGCGGGCGCTGGCCAAGCGCACCACCGATGCGGCGCGCGAGATCAAGTCGCTCATCAGCACCAGCGTCGAGCGCGTGGAACGCGGCACCACCGTGGCCCAGGATGCGGGCGCGGCGATCCAGGAGATCGTCGGCAGTGCGGAACGCATCCAGGCGCTGCTGAGCGAGATCGCCACCGGCTCCCGCGAGCAGACCGATGGCATCGGCCATGTCAGCGATGCGGTGCAGCAGCTGGACCGATCCACCCAGCAGAACGCGGCGATGGTGGAAGAGACCGCTGCCGCTGCCGCCTCGCTGCTGGACCAAGCGAATGGCCTGGTGACGCAGGTCGGGCGATTCCGGCTGCCGTGAGGCGTCGGAGCACGTGAGAGAGAGCGTCATGAGGCGCGTTGTTGAGCGAGTGATGAGCGCGTGAGAAGCGCTCGCATGGCCAGGCGGGGGCGAGCGACTCCGCCCCTGATCTGATACCCCCTGGGGGTATATACTGCGCCGCATGCCCCATTCACCTCAAGACAAGAAAAAGGCGCTGCTTCGCGTGCGCCGCATTCTTGGCCAGACCGAAGCCCTGGAGCGGGCCTTGGAGGCCGGCGCCGATTGCGCGCCGGTGCTGGTGCAATTGGCGGCGATCAGGGGCGCGGTCAACGGGTTGATGTCGGAGATCCTCGAATCGCATATCCGCGAGGAGCTCGGGGCCGTGTCGCCGACCGATGATCGCCATGCCCGACTGGCGCAGGACATGACCGCGCTGGTGCGGACCTATCTCAAATGAGCCGGGCAGCCGGTTCATCCCTTCCACTCTCTCTTCATTCAAAAGGCTCCCCCATGAAGTCACGTGCCGCTGTTGCCTTTGAAGCAGGCCAGCCCCTGCAGATCGTTGAAATCGATGTGGCACCGCCCCGCAAGGGCGAGGTGCTGGTGCGCATCACCCACACCGGCGTCTGCCACACCGATGCCTTCACCCTCAGCGGTGAGGATCCGGAAGGGCTGTTCCCGGTGGTGCTCGGCCATGAAGGCGCCGGCATCGTGGTGGAAGTGGGCGAGGGCGTGACCAGCGTGAAGCCCGGCGACCATGTGATCCCGCTCTACACCGCCGAATGCGGCGAGTGCCTGTTCTGCAAGTCCGGCAAGACCAACCTCTGCGTGGCGGTGCGGGCCACGCAGGGCAAGGGCGTGATGCCGGACGGCACCTCGCGCTTCTCCTACAACGGTCAGCCGCTCTATCACTACATGGGCTGCTCGACCTTCAGCGAGTACACCGTGGTGGCGGAAGTCTCGCTGGCGAAGATCCATCCGGATGCCAATCCGGAGCAGGTCTGCCTGCTGGGCTGCGGCGTGACCACGGGGCTGGGCGCTGTGAAGAACACCGCCAAGGTGCAGCCGGGTGACTCGGTGGCGGTCTTCGGCCTGGGCGGCATCGGCCTGGCGGTGATCCAGGGCGCGAAGCTGGCCAAGGCCGGCCGCATCATCGCGATCGACACCAACCCCAGCAAGTTCGAACTGGCCAAGGTCTTCGGCGCGACCGATTGCGTGAACCCGAAGGACCATGAGAAGCCGATCCAGCAGGTGATCGTCGAGATGACCGGCTGGGGCGTCGACCATTCCTTCGAATGCATCGGCAATGTGAATGTGATGCGGGCCGCGCTGGAATGCGCGCACCGGGGCTGGGGGCAGTCGGTGGTGATCGGCGTGGCGGGCGCGGGTCAGGAGATCTCGACCCGGCCGTTCCAGCTGGTGACCGGCCGCACCTGGAAGGGCACGGCCTTCGGTGGCGTGAAGGGCCGCTCGGAGCTGCCGGGCATGGTGGAAGAAGCGATGCGAGGCGATATTCAGCTGGCGCCCTTCGTCACCCACACCATGCCGCTCACCGGCATCAACGAGGCCTTCGACCTGATGCATGAAGGCAAGTCGATCCGGTCGGTCGTGACTTATTGATCGTCAGCGGCGATCGGCCTTGAAGCCGTCGTGACGCACCGCCGCGAATCATCCGCCATCGCGCCGAGCGCCGACGGATGAGGCCCGATCCCTTCCAACCCGACGAGGACGCCGCAGCGTCCTCGTTGTCGTTTTGACGGTGCAATCGGATCAGACGGGATCGCATCGCCGGTCGGGCTCACGCCGGCACCAAACTGTCACATCGGCCGCGTAGGCTTGCGGCATCTACATGGTGGGCGCCCCTCACGGTGCTGAGCAGATGCATCGCGGTGAACGGTTGAATGCGGCGACCCATTTGCTGGGGCTGCTGCTGGCGATCCCGGCGGGCGTGTGGCTATTGGTCGCGGTGTGGCCGACGGGCAGCGTGCTCAAGCGTGCGGTGGCGCTGGTGTTCGTGCTGTCGGTCGTGGTGCTGTATGGGGCGTCGACGATGTGTCACAGCACCCGTGGCGAGCGGCAGATCTGGTGGGCCCGCCTGGACCATGCCGGCATCTTCCTGCTGATCGCGGGCACGGTGACGCCGTTTTCCCTGCTGACGGTGGGCGGCGTCTTCGGCGGCGCGGTGACCGTGCTGGCGTGGGCCATCGCCTTGCGTGGCGCGGTGCAGACCTTGCGCGCATCGGAGGGACCGCCGCCGCTGAAGCGGTATCTGGCCTTCGGCTGGTGTGCCGCGCTGGCGGCGGTGCCTGCGCTGTGGAGCCTGCCCGGCGAGGGCGCGCTCCTGCTGGGCGCGGGCATCCTCATCTACACCGCCGGCACCTTCTTCTACCTGAACCGACCCGGCTACCGGCACGGCCATGGCGTCTGGCACCTGTTCGTGCTGGCGGGGACGGTGAGCCACTTCTGGGCGGTGGCGGGGTATGCGGTGGGGGTGGGGCAGGAGCGGGTGGCCGCCCCGAACGCCATTTCAGTTCAGGTGTCGCTCGCGCAATGCGATTCAAGAGAATCATTCCAAGACGGGAGCGGCACGGCCGCCTGATCAGCAAGCCACTTCATGGCTTCCGGCTGCTCGATGGCGAGGCGCAAGAGCAAGGTCGTGGTGGCGTCGGGGTACGTCACTTCCGCCTCGTAACGCGAAAACGTGTGCCGACTTTTCCCGAAGATTCTGGAGGTGGCCTGCTGAGTCAAACCGTGGCGACGGCGGAGGGCCAAAAGTTCCTCCCCCATCAACAAGCCGTCGTAAGCCGGCTTGCGACCGGCGAGCCGGCGAAGGTTCTCGTCGTGCTGCGATCCGCGCGTGATGTCCTCGCCACAGGCATCACATCGCGACGCCACCAGTTCCACGACAACATCCTTGCCACGGGGGTGAAAGACTTCCGCGCGAACGCTGGCGTGCAAAGTTCCTTCTCCACATATCGGACATCGTGAAGGCGCTGAAATCCGCTTGCTCATGGCATCTCCGTCAGGGCTTGAACAGCCCTCAACTTATCACCGAGATGAATGTGGCAGCGGAGATGACCGTGTCCAATTTGACCGCGCGCATAAACCCGCGCAAGGCCCGCGAGTTCTGCAACGAGTCGCCTACGGCTGCCTCGGCCATCCACTCACCACCGGCCCCGACGCCGCCGCGCTCCCCGGCCGCACCACCACGGCCTTCGCGATCGGCAGGCCGAAGCGCCAGCCGGCGTAGTCCTCGGCGTCCGCGAAGCTCTCCTGGCCCGGAGCGAAGCCGGTGCGGCGGATCGGCGTGCCGCGCGCCAGGCTGTGGACCGCAATGATGAAGCCTTCGCGGTCACGCACGAGGCCCCAGGTGGTGCTGCCGGTCAGCGGATCCGCATAGATCTGACGGAGATGCCGGCGCACGCCTGGCACGCGCGGATCGCGTAGCAGCTCGCTCAGCTCACGCGGGCCGCGACGCGCCGTGGCCGCATACGCCACCAGCGCGCGCTCGAACTCGCCGCCGACGAACAGCAGATGGCGCTCCGCATCGCGGCGCTCCGCCGCGGCACCCAGCGTGACCGCAAAACTGGCCGCGATGCCCACCACCGCCAGCGCCATCATCAACAACAGATAGGCAAATCCCCGCGATGTCCGTCGCGCGACGCGGTCGCTGGCCATCACCACGGCCGATGGATGGACGATGGCGCCCGGCTTCGCGAGACCGACGCGGCGAGCGCGCGCCAGGCGGCCGCGCTCAGAAGGACTGGAACGGCTCACCATGGCGTGCAACGCCCGGGGCGCCGCTGTGGATGTCGTAGACATTGCCGTCGTACCCGGCCGGCGGCGAGGTGACCTGCCAGGTTGTCGACGATTCGGTGATCGGGTCCAGCGGCACCGCCGTCAGGTAGTGCTTCTCGACCAGCTCCTCCAGGCTCTCCGGATAGCGGCCCACATCGCCGTAGAAGCGCTGCGTGGTCTCGCGCATCACTCGCAGGTTTTCGCGCAGCACCGCTTCACGCGAGGCTTCGAGTTGCCCGAAATAGCGGGGCAGGGCGATGGTCAGCAGCACCGCGATGATGGCCAGCACGACCAGCAATTCGATCAGCGTGAAGCCGGCGCGTGTCGCATGTCGCGAGCGACCGCACGACGCTTGCAGGCGGTGACTCAGCCGAGAGGGCAGTCGTCGCATCACCATCTCCGGTAAGGCACGCCGTTGAGGCCGGTCAGCGGCGACTGGCTGAAGATGTCGTAGACATCCGCGCCGTCGGACGGCTCGCCCGGCTCGCTGCGGTAGGCGCGCAGCCCCCAGGTCGACGCATCGCTGCCCGAATCCGCCGCGGCGAAGGGATCGCGCGGCACACGGCGAAGAAAGTAGAGCTTGCGGCGCTTCGGGTCGCGCTGATCCTCCACGCCTTCCACCAACACATCCAGGGTCGGCGGATAGCCGGTGGCATCGGCCTCCTTGCGGATGCGACCGGTCTCGGTGGCTCGGTGATAGGCATCGATTGCCTCGCGGATCTCCACCAGCGCGCGGCGCAGTTCCTGTTCACGTTGGCGCTGCACCTGCACTTGCGCGACCGGCACCGCCAGCGTCGCCAGCACCGAGAGGATCGCCAGCGTGACCAGCAGCTCGATCAGCGAGAAGCCCGAGCGCCGCGCCGATCGCGACGCCTGCGTCACGACCGACGCCTTCAAGTCCGATGCGCCCCACGACGCACGATCGATGCGCGGCCCCTGACGCATCGTGCGGTCGCTCATGGCTGCAACACCACCACCAGCGGCGTCGGCAGCGGCGCGGTCACTGGACGTCCGCCGGTGGCCGTGGGATTGATCGCCAGCAACTGCAGGCGCGTCTCGGCCGAGGGCGCGCCAATCACCTTGAGGTTGAGCGTCACCACCGCACCGGGCGCCGTGGCGCCGGTGTCAGTCGCGCGGCTGGCGGCGATGATCACCTGACCCGCCGGATCGATCCGGCTGTTGAAGCTGGTCTGGGCGCCGCCCTGGCGGAGGAAGTCGCCCTCGACCACAGACACCACCTGGATCGCGCGCGGATCGAAGCCGATCGACAGCGGCGCGCTGATCAGCGGCTGATCGGCCGACATGATCAACTGCGCGGTGAAGTTGTCGCCGACCTTGAGTTGGGGCGGTCCCTGCCAACTCAGCACGGCCGTCGCCGGCGCGGTCACACCGCCACCGACATTGCCCGCCACGCCGCCCGCCGTCAGGCCCGAGTTGTTGGCCAGGTTATTGCCGATGCCCACGCCGACGCCATTCGCGCCGCTGAGGTTGTTCAGGTTGTTGCCCGTGTTGGCGTTGTTCGCATTCGCCGCATTGCCGACGTTGTTCGTCGGCACGGCGCGGTTGTTGGTGCCCGCCGCGCCAGTGCTGACGGACACCGTGGTGCCGCCGCCCGCGCCACGCACGCCCAGGCTGTTCTCGGTGCCGGAATCAAACTCCAGCACACCCGCCTCCGGTCGCACGGTGTTGCGCACGATCCGCGGCGTGATCGACAGCACGATCTCGGTCTTGGTCGAGTCATCCGCCTGGCGGCCGAACAGCCGCCCCGCGATCGGCACTTCCCCCAGCGCCGGCACCTTGTTGGCGGTCCGGCGGTCCTCATCGTTGATCAGGCCGGCCAGTACCTGGTTCTCGCCGTCCTTGAGCCGCAGCACCGTCTGCGCGGTGCGGGTGCCGATCTGATAAGCCAACGCGCCGTTCTTGGTCTGCACCTGGTTGATGATGTTGCTCACCTCCAGCGCCACCTTGATCGCGACCTCGCCGTCCGGATAAATGATCGGTTCCACATCCAGCTTCAGACCCACATCCACATAGGTCACCGATTCCGACACGAAGCCGGTCGAGGTCGACGTGGTGGTGATGTTGGGCACGCGCTCGCCGATCAGGATCTTGGCCTTCTCGCGGTTGCGCGTGCGGATGCGCGGATTCGCCAGGATGTTGGCGTCGGTATCGCTCTTGTTGGCCGCGATGGAGAGCGTGCCCAGCGACGCGCCGATGCGCGAGCTGTTGAGATTCTTCAGATCGTTCAGCGTCACCGAACCGCCCGTGGCGGCGGGCAGCGGGCTCAAGGTGAGCTGATCGGGCCAGCGCACGCCCAGGTCCAGCAGCCGGGTGCGCTTCACCTCCAGGATCTCCACCTCCAGCATCACCTCGGACTCCTGCACATCGTGCAGCGTGACCAGCTTGTCGGCCAGGCGGATCGCCTCCGGCGTGTCACGCACGATCAGCAGGTTGAGCTTGTCATCGACCACCACATCCCGGCTCTTGAGGATGGACTTCAGCGTGTTGGCCACGCTCTTCGCATCCGCATTGGTCAGGTAGTAGCTCTTGACCGTGAGCGACTGGTAGTCCTTCTGCTTGGCCTGGGTGTTGGGATAGATCAGGATGGTGTTGGCATCCAGCACCCGCTGCTCCAGTTGCTGGGTCAGCAGGGTCAGGTTGATGGCCGCCTCGATGGTGGAATTCTTCAGATAGATCGAGGTCTTCTGATCGGTCTTCACATCCTTGTCGAAGAGGAAGTTCAGCCCCGAGGTGCGCGAGATCACATCGAACACATTGCGCAGCGAAGCGTCCTTGAATTCGATCGAGATCGGCTTGCGGAAGGCAGCCGACAAACCGCTCTCGGCCGGCGTCGGTCGGGCGGTCTCGGACTCGATCTTCTGCATCAAACGACGCGCGCCGGCATGCTGCTGGTTCTCCAGCAGCAGCGTCTTGAGCCGCAGTTGCGCAGTGTCCAGGTCCTTGCGTGCGTAGGCGGTCTCGGCCTCCTTGAACCAGACATCCCAGCGCCGATGCTGTTCCACCTGGCGCAGGCCCTGCAGCGCACGGTCATGCGTGGGCAGCAGGGTCAGGGCTTGCCGATACGCCCGCTCGGCCTCGTCATACCGACCCGCCTGGCGCGCCGCCTCGGCTTGCGAGAGCCACTGCTCCAGCAGTTGGTCACGGGCGCGCAGGTAGCTCAGCTTGTAGGCGCCGGAGGACGGCTCCAGTCGCCAGGCCTGTTCGTATTTCTGCAGCGCGGCCTCGGGGCGGCCGGTGGCCTGCAGGTCCTGGGCTTCTCGGAAGGCGGTCTGCGCGGCGCAACCGGCCAGCAGGGCGGCCGTCAGCAGCACGCCGAGTGCGGCGGGGCTGCGGGCGGAGGCCCAGCGACGGCAGGCGCGCAGGAGATGGGAGGCGGAGGTGGACTTCAACGGGCTTCCCCAACGGACAAGGACAAGGTCTGACGCAGCGGCAGGTAGGTCACCGTCATCGACGGCGGCGAAATATCGTCAATCCGATAGCTGTCTTCCACGACCGACCCCTTGCGGACGATCAGCACCTGATCGCCCCGGTTCAAGAACACTTCCCACTGGCCCGCCTCCTGCCGCTTGCCCATGATCTGGAAGGGCAGGGGCGGCGCGGTAGGCGGTGGCGGCGGCAGCGGGATCTCCTTCACCGGCGGCGGTGGTGGCGGCGTCCAGTCGACGCCCGCGAACAGATCACGCGGGACGCTGGCGGAGGCCGACCGCGCGGGCAGCAGCTCGGCACGCGGGATCAGTTCATCCAGCACGGGCAAGACGGCCTTCGATGTCGCGGACGAGGTCCGTCCAGTGCCACCGCTGGCCGACGGCTCGTTGGTGGCGCGAGTCGGCGCCGACGTGGTCGCCGGCACAGGACGCTGGACGGCCGCTCGGTCCGCCACGGCGCCCGCCGATGACGGGCGCGGCGCGACATCGACCGTGCCGGCGGGCGTCTTGTCACCGAAGATGGCCAGATACGCCGCCGTCAGCAGCGCGGCGCCGAGCGCGAGTTTTCGCCAGGTCGGCACGGACTTGGAAGCGGCGCTCATGGACGGCCTCCTGCGACCCGCACGGACGGTGTGTCAGCGGTGGCGGTCGTTGCGAGCGACGCGCCAGCGGAAGCTGGTGTTGCGCCGGTCACGGCCGTTGAACGGGCGCTCGCCGCGTCGGGTGATTGAACAGCCGACGATGCCGCACCAGAGGCCGCAGCCGCAGCGGTCGACACACGACTGATGGACCTGCCGGCCTCGGCGGCCGGCGGCAACCAGATCGACAGGCTGATGTGGGTCTCCACCTGATCCAGCAGCGTGTTGCGGCGTTCGAAGTGCATCTGATCGAGCGAGACATTCGGGCTGTCGCGCAGCAGCGCTTCGGTGAAGGCCCGCAGCTTCGGATAGGCCGCCGTCACCGGGAGCACGACCTTGATGCGTTGCGTGCCCGTCTGCGGCTCGAAGGCGGTCTGGAATTGCGTCTGACGCCAGCGGACCTGATGGGTCTTGGCCAGTTCAGTCCAGCGGCGCACCAGCTCGTCCTGCGCGGGCGCGGCGCGCAAGGTGTCCTGCAAGGCCTGCCAGCGCAACGCGTCGTTGCGGAGGGGCTCGGCGCGCTCGGTGATCGGCGCCGGCGGCGCCGCCAGTTGGGCATTCACTTGCGCGAGGGCGAGGCCATCCGGCCGCACCACCAGCCACCAGCCCACCACGGCGATCAAGCCCAGCACCGGGCCGACCACGGCCAGCCAGCCATATCGCCACAGCGCGATGTCCAGGCGCAAGCGCAGAGACTGCGCGCGCAACGACGAGATCTCGGCGCGGCTCATGGTCGAGCTCCCGAAGCGCGTGCGGACGCCGAGGGCGATGGGGCGACGGTCTTGCCTTGGTCGGTCTTCACCACGCCGCCTGTTGTCGAAGCAGCCGATGCGGCCGATGCAGCCATCGGCGCCGATGCAGCGGACGATGCCGACAACGGCACCGACCCGGCACCGCTGGCAGTCGTCTGACTGGCTGCAGCCGAGGGGCTTGATGCGCTCGTCGCCGCAGCCAGGGGCACAGGCGGGTACATCGCCACATCGAGCGTCAGCCGCACCGGTTGCTGCGGATTCTGTTCATCGGTGTCGTGGCGGACCAGCACCACATCGCTGACCTGTTCGTCTTCCCGCAGCGCCTGCGCGAAGTCCAGCAGATCGGGCAGATTGCGGGCTTCGGCGGTCAAACGCAGCCGCAGCCGACGGGCTTCCGGCTCCACCGACAGCAGCGCGACCGTGCTCGGCGTGCGCCGCTCCAGCAGATCGAACACCGCCGGCCAGGCGGTGTTGAGCTGACGGACCACCGCATTCCACGCATCCAGTCGGGCCGGCGTCATCGTCGGCATGGCGGGTGCGGATGCGGCCGCCACCACGGGCATGGGCCGACGCGACGCCCGTTCGGCCAGTTGATCTTGCGCCTCCAGCAACTGCGCACGCTGGGCCACGCCGGCGGCCACCAGCGCGCCACAGGCCGCTAGGCCGAGCAGCACGCTCAGGCCGATCCAGCGCCGCGCGCGCGGCGACGTCGCATGGCCCCAAGCGACGATGCGGCTGCCGTCACTGCCGAGATGGAAATGCGGCGTCTTCATGCCGATCCCTCCGGCCGTGGCGACGCGGCCCACAAGGCCAGGACGGCATCGCGTGCCGCCGGATCGATGGCTTGAATGTCGATGGCGACCGGTCGCGCGCCCGACGCGGTCGACGCGGTCGACGCGGTATCGACCCATGGTGTCCAGCGCGGCATCGCCGACGCGCGGCTGGCAGCGGCCACTGAAGCCGACAGAGGCTGCGGGCTCACGTCCACGATCTCCGCAGGCGGCTCCCAGCCCTCTCGCAGGGCCCAACGGGCGCATTCATCGGCGATGAGTGTCGAGCTCTCGACAGCCGACGAGGCCGTATCGGTCGAGCGCAATGGCGTTTCGCCGGTCGCCGATGTCGATGTCGCGTCCTGCGGCAAATGCGGCAGATGAATCACGCGCAGTCCATCGAGTCGACCTTCCGACAGATGCAGCAGCGCGGCCTGACCCTCTTCACGCAGCACCACCCAGCCGTCGTCCGGCAGCGTGGCGGCGGCGCGACTCAGCATCGCTTGCAAGGACGTCTCCAGACGAGCGCTTCCCGACGGCAGCAGGTTCAACGCGTCCGCCCAGGCGTCGGGCAGCGCCGCGCAGAGGAAGGGCTGGCCAAGCTGCCAATCGCCAGCCACGCGCCAGCCGTGGGCACGTCCGCCGAAGAGTTGGGCACAGCGGCCCGCCGCGATGGCCTGCAGCTCCTTCAACGAACCGGCGCCCGACACCGGCGCCTGCAGCCAATGGCGCGCCCAGGCATGCGACAGCACCAGACGGGTCGCAGCCGGCACCGCGCTGGTCACACCGGTCAACGCGGCAGCGGGATCGCCGCCATGCCAGCGGATCTCCGGCGCGAGGGCGGCCGACGACGTCGCGGCCACCGGCCACCAGGCGATCGCCTGCGCACCGATGCCGACGACAGAGGGAAGGGCGCCGCGAGGGGCGCTGCGATCAGGCTGCCAGCGTGACACGATGGACCTCCTCCAACGTCGTCTGGCCGAGCCGTACCAGGTCCAGCCCGGCCGCTTCCAGACTGCGTGTGCCGGCGGCATACGCGGCGCGCTTGATCTGGCCGATCGGGCGCTTCTCGATGATCATGTCGCGCAGTTCGTCGGTGAGCCGAAGGATCTCGGCGATCGCATGGCGGCCGCGATAGCCGGTGCCGCGGCAGTCGCCGCAGCCCGGGCCGCGCATGAAGCGCCAGTCGCTGACCTGATCCCGCGTGAGCTGCAGCGATTGCAGTTCCTCATCGGTCGGTTCGGTCGGCCGGCTGCAATGCGGGCAGTTCAGGCGCAACAGTCGCTGCGCCCACACGCCGTTGAGCGCCGACACCAGCGCATAGGGGTCCAGCCCCATGTGGGTGAATCGACCGAAGACATCGAACACGCTGTTCGCATGCACCGTGGTCAGCACCATGTGGCCGGTGAGGGCGGACTGCACGGCGATCTCGGCGGTTTCACGGTCGCGGATTTCGCCGACCATGATGATGTCCGGATCGTGGCGCAGGATGGAGCGCAGACCGCGTGCGAAGGTCAGGCCCTTCTTGTCGTTGACGGGGATCTGCAGCACACCGCCCAGCTGGTATTCCACCGGGTCCTCGATGGTGATCACCTTGTCGCGCCCGGTGTGCATTTCCGACAGCGCCGCATACAGCGTGGTCGTCTTGCCGGAGCCAGTCGGCCCGGTCACCAGCAGCATGCCGTGTGGCGCCCGCATCATGCGGCGCAAGCTGGCCAGCGACGGGCCGTCGAAGCCGAGCGCATCCAGCGTCAGACGGCCTTGCGCCTCGATCATGCGTTGCTTGTCCAGAATCCGGATCACCGCGTCCTGGCCGTGGATGCTGGGCATGATCGACACCCGCAGGTCGATCTCGCGGCCTTGGGCCAGCACGCGGAAGCTGCCGTCCTGCGGCACGCGGCGCTCGGCGATGTCCAGTTGCGAGACCACCTTCAAGCGCGAGATGGCCTGTTCCGCCAGCACGGTGCCGGTGATCTGGGTGACTTCATCCAGCACGCCATCGATGCGGTACTTCACCGCCAAGCCCTTGGCCGTGCTCTCCAGATGCACGTCGCTCGCGCCGGCGCGCAGCGCGTCGTAAAGCGTGGAATTGAGCAGCCGCACCGCGGGACTGGCGCCTTCGGCCGCGGTCGCCAGCGACAGCACCTGCAGCGCTTCTCCAGCCGCCTCGTTGCCCGGGCCGACCATCTCGAGATCGTCGACCGCGCGGGCGCGTGATTCCTGTTGATTGAGGAAGGCGTGGATGTCTTCTGCAGTCGCCAGCGCCAGGCGCACCGGACCGCGCGCCAGATGCTCCAGTTGGGTCTGCAGCTCGCCGTCGAACGGATCGCTCGTCACCAGCATCAGGCCCGCACCCTGGCCGCTGCGCAGCAGCAGGGCGCGCAGCTTCTGAGCACGCGTCAGCGGCAACAGGTCGAAGGCGGGCGGATGGCCGGCCATCGCCTCGGAATCGAGATAGGGCAGCCGGAAGCTCAGCGCCAGACGCGCCGCCGCTTCGCGGTTGGCGCATTGCAGGCGTTGGGCCAGCAGCTCGATCGGCGGCAGGGCGCCGGGCACGGCGCGTTGCGTGGCGGCCAGGCGGACCGCATCGAGATCGGCCGGGGCCAGCGGCTGGAGCGCGTCGACGCGCGGCGACGCGGCCTCGACCGCGGCGGCCACGCTGCTCAGCGCGGGCGGGGCGTCGGACTCGGGCGGCGTGGTCCGCTGGGGGTGACGGGTCGGTGACGGGGTCATTGGAAGCTTCCCGCCAGATCGAAAACCGGCATGTACAGCAGCACGACGATGAGGCCGATGACCAACCCGATGGCGGTCATCAGCGCGGGTTCGAAGACCTTGGCGAAACGTTCCAGCCAGCGGCTGGTTTCGCCTTCATAGAACGCGGCGGCGCGGCCCAGCATGTCGCCCAACTGGCCGGTATGCTCGCCCACGCGGATCAGCCGCAGCGCGACCGGGGTGCCGAGTCCGGCGGTCTCGATCGCATCGGAGAAGGACTCGCCCGCTTCGATGCGCTGGCGGGCGTCGTCGATCATGGCGGCGCGCGCGCCGGTCATCACGGCGGTGCTCAGCGACATCGCGCGCGGCAGCGGAATGCCGCCTTCCAGCAGCATGCCCAGGGTCAGATAGAGGCTGGACAACTCCAGCGTGGCCAGGCGATCACGCGCGCCAGGAATCACATGCAGCATCCGCCACCAGCCGTGCTGCCGAAGCTGCGCGCGGGCCACCGCCAACGCGGTGCCGACCAGGGCCACGAAGCCGGCCGTCAGGCTCAGGCTGTGGGCGCCGGCGAAGCGGCCCCAATCCAGCAACAGTTGCGATGCCCACGGCATTGCGCGACCGGTGCTGGCATAGACGGCGGAGAAGCGCGGCACCACATAGCCCAGCAGGAACAACGCCACCGCCGTTCCGACCACCAGCAGGATCGCCGGATAGATCACTGCGGAGACGACCTGATGACGCACCGCATTCATGCGACGCTCATAGGCGATGTAGCGCGACAGCGAGCGCGGCAGATCGCTGGTGCCTTCGGCGGCCTGCACCACGCCGACGAACAGCGGCGGAAACAGGTCGGGCTGCAGGCGCAGCGCATCGGACAGGGACAAACCCTCATTGAGATGCGCCTGCAGACGGCGCAGCACGGTGCGGGACTCGGCGCTGGAGGCTTTCTCCGCCAGCGCCTCGATGGCCTCGACCACGCTCAGGCCGGCGGTGACCAGCGCATGCAGCTCCTCGGCGAACAGCAGCAGTGCGAAGGCGCCGCGACGGCGCGACAGCCGCTCCCGCAGCGCGGCGACCGACAGCACCATCTCGCCGCGGGACTCGGCCTGGCGGCGCGCATCCGCTTCGTCGAGCGCATCCACGCGCAGGCGGTGCACCTGCTGCGCGGCGTCGAGGACCCGGACTTCGTACTGCATGTCAGGCGATCGCCCGTGAGGACGGATCAGTTCGTGATGTCGGCGGCGTCACCGGTGCCGGAGGGCTGACCGTCCTTGCCGTAGCTGACGATCTCGTAGTCCGCGTTGTTGGTGCCGGGTGAGCGATACAGATAGGGTCGACCCCAGGGATCGGCCGGCACGGCCTTTTCCAGATAGGGGCCGTTCCAGCGTGTGGCATTGGCCGGGCGCTCGACCAGCGCATTCAGGCCTTCTTCCGTGGTGGGGAAGCTGCCCACATCCAGGCGGTAGGCACCGAGCGCGCGGGTGAAGCCCTGGATCTGGGCGCGTGCGGCCGCTTGTTCCGAGCGACCGACCTGGGCGAAGTATTTCGGGCCGACGTAGGCGGCCAGCAGGCCGATGATGGCCACCACCACCAGCAGTTCCAGCAAGGTGAAGCCACGCGTCAGGGCGCGCTGCTGCGAATAACGAATCAAGTGAATCTCCCGAGCCGGATGCGTGCGCAAGCGGCGTCCCTCCCAGCCGCTCGGCCGGGTCGCGGCGAGGGCCAGTGTGTGCTGGTCGTGGTGGTGTTGGTCTTGTCCCGAAAGTCCGGTTCGGAGCCTTCGCGGCGGCGCAGTTTCTCAATTGGCACAAGCGCTTGGCAAGGTCCTATCCCGCGTTCGAGTGTGCGAATCGCAAAAAGCCGACATGCCGCCACTTTGGGTTACGAAAGTCATTTCGGGTGGCCGAGATCGTTAAGTTACATTGCGCTCCGTTTGCATGAGGGCAAACCACCAGCACACGCGGGCGAATGGCGACGTGATGTCGACAGGGATCGCACGGCTGAGATCGAGGGATGGGGCGCTCTGCGTTCGGACGCGCCTTTCAGGGAGGCTTATGGCTAGGGACTTCAAGCGCGCAGCGCAGGCTGCGGCATGGCTGTGCACGGCTGTTTTCAGCTGGCTGATGGGCATCGGAATGGCCATGGCCGCGACGACGCCGTCGCAGTTCCCGATCGTCGATTACCAGCTGGTGAGCAAGACGGCGGTCGCCGGCAGCCCGACCGGTCAGTACGACTACGTCTATCGCCTCCAGGTCCGCAATGCCGGCAACGATGTCGCGGGCGCGCAGGGCGCCGCGACCAGCCGCCGCAGCTCGGTGATCGCGACCGATGCGGAGGTCAGCTTCCCCGCCATCAAGGCACGACAGCTCGCCGTCAGCAGCGACACCTTCAGCCTGCGCGCCGGTCAGTTCTTCGACCGCCGCCTCGATCCGAAGTCGCGCCGCAACGGCCGCATGGCCTACGACGTGCCCGGCACCGATCCGGACGATGCCCAGGCCGGCTTCGCGCCGTTGAATCTGGAGCTGGGCGATGTCGCCATCAACACCTGGTTCGTGACCAAGCTGAATGCGGTGCTGGAGTGGCGGCTGCAAGCCGTCACCGACGTCACCGCGCCGGTCATCTCCGCCACGCTGCCGCTCGGCAACGTGGCATCGTCGCGTCCGGTGATCTCCGCCAGCTATGCGGACGCCGGTGGCGCGATCAACACGGCCAGCGTGGTCCTGACGCTAGATGGCCAGCCGGTCAGCGGCGCGGAGGTGTCCGCGACGGGCATCCGCTACACGCCGACCACCGACCTGGCGCAGGGCGCGCATGCTTTGGTGTTGAAGGTGCGAGACGCTGCGGGCAACGAAGCCTCGGTGAATTGGAATTTCACGGTGCTGACGTCGGGACCGGCGTTGACGCTGACCACGCCGGCCGAGGGCGAGGTCCTGCCGGCCGATGCGCTGCCGACGCTGAGCGGCCAATGGGCCGTGTCGCAAGCCGGCATCGACCCGGCGTCGCTGAGCGTGCGCCTGGACGGGCAGCCGGTGACGGCGCAGATCAGCGGCAATGGGTTCAGCGCGACGGTCGCAGCGGCATTGACGGAAGGGCCGCACAGCTGGACCGTGTCGGTGCGGGATACGTTGGGGAATGCGGCGAGCCGCAGTGGGAGTTTTGTGACGCGGTCGGTGCCGGTGATTGCCGGCCAATCGCCTTTTGATGTCTTCCTCCCGACCGGTGCGTCTCCGGCCATCGTGGCCAACTTCAGCGACATCGGCGCCGGCGTGGACACCGCGCGTGTGCGCCTGTGGCTGGATGGCATGGACGTCACCGCTCAGGCGCAGGTGTCCGCCACGGGCATTCGCTATCAAGCTCCTCAAGCGCTGAGCGACGGCCGGCATGAGGTGAAGCTGTCGATCGCCGATCGTGCGGGCAATGCAGCTGTGTCCGACTGGGGATTCGCGCTGGCCTCCGCGCCGGAAATCACCGCCACGACGCCCGCTGCGGGCGAACTGCCGGCCGGTTCAAAGCCGGTGATCTCTGCGCAATATCGCGATGTCGCGAACGGCATTGCCCGCGAGAGCGTCCGATTGGTGGTGAACGATCAGGATGTCACCGCGAAGTCGGTCATTACCGATTCCAGCGTCAGCTACACGCCTGCGGATGCGCTGCCGGAAGGACCGTATACGGTCTATGTGGAGGTGGCCAACCGGTCCAACGCGTCGACGACCCAGGTGTGGGGCTTCAGCGTCCGGTCGTCCACGACCTACAAGGTGGCGTTTGTGACGCCGTCCGGCCCGCAGACGGTGGTCACGCCCAAGGTGGATGTGCAGGTCGTGGTGGCATCGAACAACAGCGCCGCCTCGCGCGTGGTGCTGCAGGGCGCCGAGATGGCCCCGGCCGGCATGTCGGACGAGGGCTTGGTATACACCGGGACGGCGACGCTGGTGGACGGTCTGAACCGTCTTCAAGTGAGCGCCGAATTCGAGGACGGCGCCACCCGTGGCGCGACCATGGAGGTCACCTACGACGCGCCGCCCAAGATCGTGATCACCAGCCCGGCTGACAAGGCGATGCTCGGTCGCGCGCTGGCGACCAGCCCGGGGGATCTGACCGGGTCGGTGGAGCGTCCGGTGAACATCACCGGCCGGCTGAGCAAGCCGGTGGTCTCGGTGTCGATCAACCAACAGCAGGCCCTGCTGCAGAACGGTGGCCTGGAATTCACCTTCCCCAATTTCTTCCTGCGGGAAGGCACCAACATGATCACCGCGGTGGCCACCGATGCCCAAGGGCGGGTGAGCAGCACGGCGATCACCGTCAGCGTGGACCAGACGGCGCCCATCCTGCGCGTGGAATCCCCGGTGCAGGGCTGGGTCACCAGCGATTCGCGGGTGGATGTGCGCGGCATGGTGAATGACGCGGTGGAAGCCATGGCGGGTGCGCCGGAGCCGACGGTCACGGTCTTTGTCAATGACCAGCCGGTGAGCGGCGGCCGTCCGACCCAGGTCGCGGACCGCTATTTCCTCGTGCCGGAAGTGCCGCTCCAGTTGGGAGACAACCGGATCGTCGTCAGCGCGACCGACCAGTTCGGCAATGCTCGCGCGCAGGAGCTGAAGGTGCATCGCATCGCGGTCGGGTCCTCCCGGCTGACGCTGGTCGGGGGCAATCATCAACAGGGCGAGGCCTACGCTGAACTGGCCAAGCCGTTGCAGGTCGTGGCCTTGAATGCGGCCGGTGAACCGCTGGGCAATCTGGCGGTTCGATTCGATGTCACTCGCGGGACCGGAACGATCAGCACCACCCAGGGCGCGGACACGCCGGTGAACGGCGCCACCGCCGCACGCAATCTGTCGGTGACGACCGATGCGTTCGGCCGCGCCCAGGTCTGGATGAAGGTCGGCAAGCAGTCCGGGCCTGGCGCCAATGTGGTGGAAGCCAGCCTGCCTGAAATGGGACAACCGGTGACTTTCGTGGCCACGACGGCGCGAGGCGCGGTGGCCAAGGTCAATGCGGACCTGGGCATCAGCCAGTTCGCCGAGACCTCGGCGCAACCGCTGGAGTTGATGAGCGTGATCGTGCGCGACCGCGACGACAACACGCTGCCCGGCGTTCCCGTGGTCTACACGGTGGAGGAGGGTGATGCCTACTTCGCCGACATTCCGGGCGCCGTGGCGCGCGATGGTGGTCGACGTCTCATCCTGAGCACCGACAAGAATGGTCTGGTGGCGGCGCGTCCGTGGATCGGCACCCAGCCTGGCGTCGTTCGGATCTCCGCCAAGGCCGTCAAGCGTGAAGGCGGCGATCCGGACCAGGCGGCGGATCTCACCGGCAACGCGACCTTCGTGGTGCGGGCGCTGGCGCCCGTGGATGGCCCGGCCGTCTTCCGGGGTCAGGTCTACACGGACCGCGGTCAGCCGCTGGCTGGCGTGCGGGTGAGCATTGCGCGCACCTCGCTGTCCAGCACCACCGATGAGCAGGGCGGTTTCGAGCTGGTGAATGTGCCGGCCGGTCGCATCGATCTGTTTGTGGACGGCCGCACGGTCAACCCGACCAATGATCCGGCCCGCCAACAGTGGCCGAGCCTGCACTTCGAATCCTTCGTCGTGAAGGGACAAGAGAACGCACTGCCGCACCCGATCTATCTGCCGCCGTTGCTGACTTCTTCCGCCAAGGTGGTCGGCGGCAATGAGGATGTGGTGCTGACCATTCCCGGCATCGACGGCTTCCAGATGAAGGTCAAGGCCAACAGCGTGACCTTCCCCGATGGCTCGCGGGTGGGCACGCTGGTGGTGAGTCCGGTGACCGCCGACAAGCTGCCGATGGCGCCGCCGGCCGGTGGCGCGACCTTCGGTGTGCCGGCCTGGACGATCCAGCCTGCCGGCACGCGCTTCGATCCGCCGATCCAGGTCACGCTGCCCAACGCCAGCGGTCAGCCCCCTGGCGACAACCTGCCGATCGTGCAGTGGGACCATGACCTGGGCCAGTACGTGCCGATGGGCCGGGCCACCGTCAGCGAGGACGGTGCCGTGCTGGTCACCGACGCGGGATCGGGCCTGACCAAGGCCGGTTGGGGCGGCCTGTGCCGCTACGACCCTGACAAGTGCAGCAAGAACAAGCCGGATTGCGAGTTCTGCAAGGCACCGTCGCAGCAAGGCTCGGAATGCCCGACCTGCGATTGGGACCCGTCGCAGAACAACAAGGAGAGCGACAAGGCCAAGGTGGTGACCTACGAATTGAAGATGGGCGAATCCAAGGCTCAGCAGGTCACCATGAAATTGCTGAAGGCCCTTTGGCTGGAAAGCGTGAAGTGGAAGATGAAGTCGAAGGTTCAGTTCGGTGAGCGCGAGATCTGCTGCGCCAACGAGCGACGCATCGGCAAGAACCTCAACGTCTCCGCGTTTGCCGACTTCGAGGCGGAGGCTGAAGGGGATGTGCTGCCGGCGAAGGCCATCATCAAGAAGGGCCTGATCAATCTGATCAAGAAGATCGTGCCGAATGCGGCAGGGGACATTGATGTGGGCGTCTTCGCCAAGGTGAAGGCGACCGCGGGCTTCAACACCCCCTCCCTGGTGCGCAAGGGTTGCGACAAGGTCTGGCAAGTCACCGGCGGCATCACGCTCAGCGGCACCGGCGAGCTGGAAGCCCGCCTGTCTGGCGAGACCTCGATCACGGACAAGGACGGCAAGGTCATCAAGGCCAAGGTCGTGCCGTTGGCGGGAGGCATCACCGCCAGCGGTGGCGCCGTGGTGAAGAACAACGGGAAGGCACTGCCCAGCTGGGACGGCAAGGCCACGCTGTACTGGTTCATCAAGTCGGAAATTGAAGTCTGGAACTTCAAGGAAAGCATCGTCTGGTATGCCGATACGTTTGACGCGTACATGGACGGCCATCTTGAATTCCTGCCGGTGTCGGATTGATGCGTGACTTCGCACCTGCGCATCACCACCTCGGGCATTTCCTCGGACCACGCCCGATGGCATGCGGTCGCCATCGCGGTCATGGGGGCCGTCGCCTGGTGGCTGGAGAGCGACGCGCTGGGTTGGATCGCCGCCGTGCTGGCGGCCATCTCCACCATGGCGTTCTTCGCTCGGCGTGGTCACGTGGCGGAGGTTCATCGGGCCCTGGCTTCCGGTCGCTGGGTGACTGCCCGGCTGTCCGACGGTGTGTTGTCCGGCGAGACCTGCTGGGAGGTGGTGGAGCACCGGCCGGTGAGCGACGCCGCCTCGGCGGCAGCGCCACGGATCTGGTGGACCAGTGTCTTTTCCTCGCATTTCCCGGATGCACGGCAGGTGCCGGTCGAGGTCTGCGATCTGGGGCATGCCGGGCTGGTGATACGTCGCGCTGAGGACGTGCTGTTGGTCAGAGTGCTCAGCCGCAGGCCGGGTGAGTCGTTTTCAGAATGAGTTTTTGAGGTCGTCCATGTTTGAACGCACTGTTGTTGGTTGGGTCATGTTGTTGGCTGGATCGCTCGCTGGCTCGATGGCGGGTTCCGCCATGGCCGCCGACCTGTCCAAAGACTTCGTGGCCATGACGCAAACCGTGGTCGAGTACTCCTACCCGATCAAGCTCTCGCGCTACAAGGACAACGCCTACATCGACCTGGTCGCGAATGAGAAGGACGCCGCCTACGACACGCCCGAGGCCGCGATCACGAGCCACTTCTCAGCCATGCGCAAGGGCGATGTGGACTGGTTCCTGCGCACCTGGAACGACAGCGGCGCACGTCGCATTCAGCAACGAATGAGCGATCGCAAGCTCGTCGCCGCGGACGTGGGACGGGAATGGAAAGAGCAGTTCGGAGCGGACGGTCGCATCCGCCTCGAGAAGTACGGCGAGCTGGGCGCGTTGGTGCTGGTGAAGTACCAACTGATGAAGGGCGAGACGGTGTCGATTCAGGACACCTTGGTGCTGCGTCGCGAGCCGTCCGGCTGGCGCCTGACGCAGGAACTCGCCAGCGATCCGATCCAGCAGCTTTGGGACACCGATCAGCGACGCTTCACCTCATTGGCTCCCGTGGTGATGGAGTCCACCGCGCGGCCGTCCAAGCGCTGAGACCAGAGAACGCCAAGCGGTCGATGCGAGGGTAGGGCCTCGCACCGGCAAAGCAAGAACGCAGACAGCACACACAACATGAACAAGCATCAGGGCAGCATGGCGAGCACCATCGGTCGCGCGAGGCAATTCCTCGCCGGGGTGGGCATGATCGCCGGGATGGCGCTCGCCGCATGGGGCACGACAGCCCAGGCGCAGACGCCCGCCAATGGCACGCCGCCATCGCCCACGGCCAGTTGCACCGTGACCGCGATGAACCGCGCCGCGCCCCTGATGCCGGACTACAGCTTCACCATCTACAACATCCCGGGTGCCGCCGCCTTCATCGGCCCCGGCACGCCACCGCCTGCCGCGCCCTTCCGCGTGCGGGCGGTCTGCTCCGATGGCACCGTGGGTGAAACCGATCTGGCCTTCCCCGAAATCGGCTCCACCGTCGTCTATACCGGCGAGCTGTTCTGGCGTCCCGCCACGCCGCTGCCCGTCGCCCTGACGGTCCGCGCGGCAGCCAGCAAACTGACCGCAGGCCAATCGACACAGCTCACCACCACCGGCACCCTGGTCGACGGCAAGACCACCGACCTGTCCGGCCGCGCCAAGGGCACGCTCTACACCTCCAGCAATCCGCTGATCGCCGAAGTCAGCCAGGATGGCCGCGCCACCGTGGCCGCCACCTTCGCGCCCGGCTCGTCCGCCCGCGTGGTGCTGACCGCCCAGAACGAAGGCGTCGCCGGCAGCACGCTGATCGAGCTCGGCTCGCGCGGTCGCATCGCCGGCCGCGTGCTGCGAGCCGATGGCAGCAGCGGCGTCGCGGGCGCGCAGGTCACCATCCTGCGCTCGCAACCGCGCGAACCCGTCGCCATGGTGACCACCGACGCGTCGGGCAATTACGTCCTGGACGACGTCACCGCCGGCGTCTTTGAACTCTCGGTGATCGATCCCGCCACCGGCGACCTCGGCCGCGGCAACACCGCCATCCGCAATGAAGGCGAGACCGGCACCGCCGATGTCCGACTGAACGGGCAGGGCACGGTGACCGTCCGCGTCCTGGATGGATCCGGCAAGCCGGTTCCAAACGCCTCGATCAGCTTCACCAGCCTCTCCGGCTTCAATGACTTGCGCAGTCTTCAGACGGACAGCAGCGGTCAAGTCGTGATCACGCGCGCCCCGGTCGGGCGCTTTACCGTTTCCACCCGCGTGCCGAGCAGCGGCCTCGTCGCCACGGCACTGGGTGAACTGGCGCTCAACGCCACCCCCACCGTCACTCTGCAACTGCAGCCGATCGGCTCGATCGCCGGCCAGGTGCTGGCCAGCGCAGGCGGCGCGCAGGCCGAGGTGCAGGTGCGCCTGGTCTCCGCCACGCAAGGCATCGTGACCCAGGTGCTGACCGGCGAAGACGGCCGCTTCCAGTTCGACGCCTTGCCCCTGTCCAACGGCCCGTTCACCCTCGATGCGATGCAAGGCGGACGCCTGCGCGCCCGGGTGCCCGGCCTGATCCTCACCAGCGCCGGTCAGGTGCTGCAGCAAAACATCGTTTTCAGCGCCGCTGGCCAGGTCAGCGGCATCGTCACCCGTGATGGCGGCGTGCCCGCGGTGGACACCGTGGTCACCGTGCAATCGCAGGTCGGCCAACGCTTCAGTTTCTCGACCCGCACCGATGCCACCGGCCGCTACGCCATCGACGGCATCCCGGTGGGGGCCTTCAGCCTCACCGCCAGCGCCGGCAATGGCGAGGTGGGCAGCGGCATCGGCACCATCAGCACCGACGGCGAAATCCTGGCGCTGAACCTGCAGATCGCCGCCAATGGCCTGGTCGGCACCGTGTTCGATCGTGACGGCCGCACCCCGGTGGGCGCCGGCGTGACGGTCACGCTGCAGCCGGGCAACAAGCAGACGGCCACCAATGGGCTGGGCCAGTTCGGCTTCAGCGTGTCGCAACCCGGCAACTATCAGATCGACGTCGAAGACGGCGCGGGCAACCGTGGCCGCACCAGCCTCGTGCTGACGGCGATCACCCCGGGAGAGCCCAAGACGGTCGATGTGGTCTTCCTCGGCCGAGGCACGGTCGCAGGCGTGGTCCGCGATCCGTCCGGCACCGCGCAGGCGGGCGCCAAGGTGCGCTTCACCAGCAACGGCGTGTTCTCCGACCGGCATGAGACGGTCACCGATGCGCAAGGCCGCTATCGCCTGGACAACATGTTCGTGGGCGAGTTCAGCCTCTACGCGATCAACGAGACCACCCAGCTGGCCGGCTTTGCGCGCGGTCGTCTGCAGGAGGACGGCCAGTCGCTGTCCGCCGACGTGGTGCTCCAGGCCACCGGTACCGTCAGCGGACGCGTGCTGGCCAGCGATGGCACGACCCGCATCGGCGGTGCCTCGGTGGATCTGATCATTGGCGGCGCCAAGGCGCTGACCGCAGTGGCGGATGCGCAAGGCGCGTTCAGCTTCCCGGCCGTGCCGCTGGGCGACTTCACGCTGCAAGCGTCGCAAGTCGGCACCGGTGATCGCGGCCAGGCGGGCTCGCGCGTCACGGCGCTGAATGAGCAACGTGTCGTGAACGTGCGTCTGCTCGGCCTGGGCACCGTGCGTGTCAAGGCGGTGGACAACAACAGCCGTCCGGTCGCCGGCGCCACCGTCCGTGTGGACAGCGGCAGCGTCTTCGGCGGCACCACCGTGGGCGTCACCGATGCCGACGGCAAGGCGGCGATCGCGGGCGTCCTGAACGGGGACTTCTCGGTCTCGCTGGAGAAGGGCGTCGGTGACGCACGCAGCGTGGGCACGGGCTCCGGCACCCTGGTGAGCGGCAACGCGCCTGAAGTGGTGGTGACGATGTCGCACCGCGAAGTGGGCCAGATCACCGGCACGGTGACGAAGTCCCTGCAGGCCACGCCGGTCGCGGGCGCCGAAGTGCGCCTGCGTGACCAGCGCAACGGCGTCACCCGCACGGTGCGTTCCGATGCGCAGGGACGATTCAGCTTCGACCAGGCGGAAGTGGGCGTGGATTACCGCCTCAATGCGCTGATCGAAGGCCGAGTCCGCTCGCAGGTCGATGTGCGTCTGGCGGTGGAAGGTGAAACGCTGGACAAGCCGCTGCCGCTGCTCGGCGCCGGCACCGTGTCGGGCTCGGTGGTGAATGCCGCCAATGCGCCGGTGGGCGGTGTCCGCGTGGTCCTGACGCATCCGGATCCCGTCTATGGCGGCACCTGGACCGTCAGCTCGCAAGCCGATGGCAGCTTCAGCGTGGCCGATGTGCCGGCGGGCAACTTCACCTTGCGCGCCAGCACGGCGGATGGATCGCAGCAGGCGCAGGACAGCGGTCTGGTGCGCTTCGATGGCGACGTGGTCACCCGCACGCTGCGTCTGGTGGACAGCGCGGTCGCGCTGCCGATCACCCGCTATGACGCGAATGCCGCGCCGTTCGACCTGCAGGGCGACGGCTCGATCGCGACCGGTCTGAACCGCGTGTTCGCCGGCAATGGCGTCGCCGATGTGCGGGCCTCGCGGTTGGATCTGGTGGTCAACGGCGCTGCCGTGCCGTTCACCAACGGTGACGGCACGCTGGGTCGCCTGACCCAGGACGGCCAGTTGGTCGAAATGGACGACAGCCACACCGCGTCCGGTCTGTTCGTGACGCGTCGTGTGTATGTGCCGAAGACCGGCTACTTCGCGCGTTATCTGGAAGTGCTGGAAAACCGCGGCACCTCGCCGATCACGGTGGCGGTGCGCATCACCGACCACTACTCGGCGGGCACCGGCGGCTCCCGCGTGGTGGACAGCACCAACAACGACACCGCGCTGAGCGTGCAGGGCTCCAGTCGCGATCGTTGGCTGGTCGTCGATGACGACCGCGACACGGATGCCTTCGATGACGGCGGCAACCCCGCGGTCACCACCGTGTTCGATGGACAGGGCGCCGCACGCAGCGCCACCGATGCCCGCGTCAATGCGCTGGGTCCGGTGACCCGCGTGACGCTGGAGTGGGGCGAGGTGACCGTGCCTGCGGGCAGCACCGTGGCGCTGATGCACTTCCGTTCGCAGCAGACCGGCCGGGTCGCGGCCCGCGCCGCCGCCGAGCGTCTGGAACAACTGCCGCCGGAAGCGCTGGAAGGTCTGACGCCCGAAGAGCGTCTGGCCATCGCCAACTTCAAGGTGCCGGCCGACGGCCTGAGCAGCCTGGCGGCCCTGCCGCCGATGAACGGCTCGCGTCTGGAAGGCAAGGTGTGGTCGGGCGACGGCGTCACGCCGGTGGCCAACGCATCGGTGACCTTCAAGGGCGGTCATCCGCTGTTTGCCCGAACCTACCGATTCGGCAGCAATGGAGACGGCTTCTACCAAATCCAGACGGACGCCCTGGGCGACAGCAACGGGGTGGCGCTGGTGCGCGACCGCTATGGATTGACGGTGAAGCATCCCAGCACCTTGGCCACCGCTCGTGCGGACGGCCGCTTCGAGACCGACACCCCACTGCATGAGCAGGACCTGACCTTCGCGGGCACCGGCAATCTGCGCGGCTCGGTGAAGCGTCATACCGGCGCCCTGGTGACCAACGGCAGCGTGCGGATCGGTTATCGCTTCCCTGGCGAGAACTCGCCGCGCACGCTGTCCACGTCGATTCGTGCCGACGGCAGCTATCTGTTCACCGGCTTGACCCCGGGTGACTACCGTCCGGAAGCCGTTCAAGGTCATCCGCAGGGCGAGGCCTTGCTCGGTCTTGCGGAGACCGCGGTCGCGACCCCGGACGGCACCACCACCGTCGCCGATGTGGTGATGGAGGACACCGGCGAGGTGACCGGCATCGTCATCGCGGCCAACAATGAACCGGTCGTCGGTGCCTCGGTGCGCCTGATCAGCCAGGGCTTGGACTATCGCAACACCAGCACCGACACCGGTGGACGCTTCCGTCTGTCGGATGTGCGCACCGGCAGCTTCGTCGTGCGTGCCAGCGGCGCCGGCAATCTGATCGCCTCCCAGGAGGTGAGCGTGACCAAGGACGGCGTCAGCACCGCGACGCTGAAGCTGGCAGGCACCGCGCAACTGCGGGTGCTGGTGCGCTATGCCCGCGGCGTGCCGGCCGCGGCGACGCGTGTGGTCGTCAATGACTACCTGTCCGCCACGACCAACGGCGCAGGCATCGCCACCCTCGAAGTGCCGTCGGCCACGCCGCTGGCGGTCCGCACCTGGCACCCGGACAACAGCTCGCTGCAGGCATCGGGCTCGGCGCTGGTGGCGGAGAACGGCAGCGTGGGCGATCTGACGCTGGATCTGCCCCCGGCCGCCGCCATCGTCGGCCAGGTGCTGCGCCCCGACGGCGTGACGCCGGCGGCCGGCGTGGCGCTGACGCTCCGTGGCGCTGACGGCAAGGTCTTGAAGACCGGCAATTCGGATTCGCTCGGCGGCTTCCGCTTCGCGGGCCTGCTGCTGCGACAGCACACCGTGTCGGCGGAGGATCCTGCCAACGCGAAATTCGCGGATGCCGACGTGTCGCTGTCGACCGATGGTGAAGAACCGTCGATCAAGCTGGTGCTGGCGGACAACCGCATCTCCTTGCCCGCCAACCTGTGGGACGCCAACGACTTCCTCTACGACATCCAGAGCGGTGGCGATGTGGGCGGCGGCTGGCGTCATCAGGTGGACTGGTGGTCGTCGAACTATCCGGTCTACAACAGCGGTGCCGCGAAGCTGAGCATCAACGGCCAGGCCTTCACCGGTGACAGCAGCGCGCTGCTGGAAGTCGGTCGCCGGCAGTTCGCGATCGCCCAGCCCACGCCGATCGCCGGCCTGAACGTCACCCGCAAGGTGTACGTGCCGCGCGGTGGTTACTTCGCCCGCTATCTGGATGTGCTGGAGAACACCGGCACCAGCCCGGTGACGGTGTCGGTGGCGCTGGACACCCGCTATGCCGGCTACTACGGCGTGCCGTCGGTGATCCGCGGCTCGACCGGCAGCAACACGCTGCAAGCTGGCGCGCAGGGCGACCTGTGGGCGGTGCTGGACGACGACAACGATGTGGACCCGTTCAACACCTTGTCGACGCCCGCCACGGCCACCGTGCTCTCGAATGCGCAGGCCGGCCTGTCGACCGATGTGTTCCGGTTCGACGCCGACAACCTGACGCTGAAGACCCAGTGGTCCAGCGTGACGGTGCCGGCGGGTGGCCGGGTCTCGCTGCTGCACTTCCAGGTGCAGCAGGTCAACCGAGCCGGCGCGATCGCGGCGGCCGAGCGACTGACCCAACTGCCGCCTGAAGCGCTGCAGTCCCTGACGGACGAGGAACGTGCCAGCGTGCTGAACTTCCGCCTGCCGGAAGGCCAGAGCACGGTGGACGCGTTGCCGAGCCTGACCGGCGCGGTGCGCGGCCGTCTGCTGGAAGGTGATCAGCGCACGGTGGTGGGCAACAACAGCTTCCAGGTGCGCAGCAGCCATCCGCTGTTCAACCGCACCTACACGAACGGCGGCTGCCTGGCCTCCGATCTCGGCTCGCTGCGCACGGCAGCGGACGGCACCTACACCTTCGCCGGTGTGCTGCTGGACCGCGGCTCGATCAGCCTGCCGGTGGGATCGGACGTGGAGGTGCGTGCCAACGCGGTGCAGTGCCAGTACTACACGCCCACGGGCCATGTGCTGACCCGCCTGCCGTCGCTGGCGGGCACCGTCAAGCTGACGGGTGGCCAGACGCCGGATACGGTGGATGTGATCTTCCCGTCGGGCATCCTGACCGGCACGGTGATAGGACCGGCTGATTTCGGCGTGACTTCGGGCACGGTCGCGACCAACGTCAACGGCTACCAGGCCGGCGTGTCGATCGCGGCGGATGGCACCTATGTGTTCCCGGGCCTGCCCGCTGGAACCAGAGATCTGTCCATCAACGTGCCGCATCCGCAAGGCTCGGCGCTGACCGGCACCGCCGCTGGCACGACAGTGGTCCTGGGTGAAGTCCGTGTGACCGACCTGGCGCTCGAAGCCACCGGTGGCGTGACCGGCGCGGTCGTGACCGCCAATGGCGAAGCCTCGGTGGGCGGATGGGTGACGTTGCAGTCGCAAGACGGCCGTTACCTGACTCGCAGCACCACGACCGACTCGCTGGGCCGCTTCCAGCTGTCCGCCTTGCCGGTGGGCAACTGGCTGATGTCGGTGACCGATCCCCGCACCCAGGCGCAGACGCGACGCGTGATCGCGGTGTCGCAGGGCCAGACCAACAATGAGTCGGTCACCCTGATCGGCACCGGCGCGATGACGCTGACCGTCAAGTTCGCACGCGGCGCCGTCGCACCGGATGTGCCGGTCTACCTGACCTCGGACGCGATCAACGGCGAAGTGCTGGCCGGCCGCACCGATGCCCAGGGCGTGCTCAACTTCCTGGTGCCGGAAGGCAACTACACCGTGCGCGTGCGCCACATCAACGACAACTACTACAGCAACGGCTGGGTGACGTCGTCGGGCACCATCACGGTCAACAACGAGCAACGCGCCCTGACGCTGAACCTGCCGGCGCGCGCCAGCCTCGATGTGCGGCTGGTCAATGCGGACACCGGCAACTCGGCGGTGGCCAATGCGTCGGTCTACATGACCGATGGTCAGTGCACCGACTGCTACATGGGCCGCACCAACAGCCAGGGCCGTCTGACCATCAACTCGGTCTGGGAGGGTGCCTACACCGTCCGCGTGCAGACCGATACGGGCATGACGACCTCGGTGCGCGGCACCGTGGATGCGAGCGTGGACGGTCGCACCATGAGCCAGACGCTCAGCCTCACGGCCAAGCTGGATTACTTCGGCGTCTACACCTTCGTGACCGAACGTCAGGTGCTGTCGGTGCAGGCCAAGGCGGGTGATGTGATCTCGGTCGGCATCAACGGCGCGGCGGTGCAGGGTCAGCCGTCGGGTTACCTGACCCGTGCGGCGGTGTTCTCGCCGGAACTGCGCGAGCTGGCTCGTGGTTATGGCTACGACAGCCGCAACAGCTTCGCGCAATACAACGAGCTGAACAACCTGACCGCGATCACCGCGCCTGCCGACGGCACCTACGGCATCGTCATCTCGCCGTACTACACCAACACCAGCTACCTCGGTGGCTACCGGCTGCAGGTGAAGGTCAACGGTGCTGCGGCGGAAGTGGTGCCGTATGCGGCGGGTGGCACGGTCCGGGGCACGGTGTTCCGGGTTGATGGCACGACGCCGATCGCCGGCCAGACCGTCGAGATCGAGAGCAATGACACGCTGCGCCTGCGCACGCGGGTCAAGTCCGACGCGACGGGTCAGTTCACGGTGTCCGGCGTGCCGGTCAGCTGGACGGTCGCCCGGGCCATGGACCCGATCAGCGGCCAGGCGATTCGCTCGAACTCGAGCCAGGTGAGCGCCGGCAACACCAGCGTCATCGACCTGACCATGCCGGTCATCAGCACCTTCCAGGTGCAGGCCAGCATCGAAGGCGCGGGCCTGCGGGTGCCGGGACAAGTGCCGTTGCTGCTGGCGGACGAGTCGGGCCAGCGCAATGTCGGCTCGCTGATCTTCAGCAGTGGCAAGTCGGTGAGCGAGGTGTTGACCGTGACCGGTTATGGCGAGCAGGTGATCCTGACCGCCACCCATCCGGACAACGCCATCGTGGCCGCCTCGAAGTCCCTGACCGTGACCGACGGCTCGACCCACACGGTGCAACTGGCGCTCGCGCAGGCCAGCCTCAGTGGTCGGACGTTGAATGGCGCGGGAGACGCGGCGCCCAACGTCTATGTGGAGCTTCGTTTCCAGAACGGCCGCTATCTGACGGGTGTGCAGTCCGATTCCACCGGTCGCTACGTGTTCAACGTGGTGCCGGCCGGTCAGCCGTTGACCCTCACCGTGTACGAGCCGCAAAGCGGACTGCGCACGGTCGAGACCGTCACGCCGACCGCGGGTCAGGCCCTGGTCCAGGACCTGCGCATGGTGTCGGTCGGCAGCGTGGTCGGCACAGTGCGTCGCTCCAATGGCGAAGGCATCCCGAACGTGCAGGTCATGGCGAGCTTTGCCGATCCGGTGGAAGGCAGCGGCAACCGCTACGGCTACACCGACGACCAAGGCGCTTACCGCATCGATGGGCTGCCGGCGGGCCGATCGCTGGACGTGCAGGCGAGCTACTGGACGCCGTTCGGCACCTTCACCGGCACCGGCACGACCTCGATCCCGACCCATGGCGCGGAAGTGCCGCTGGATCTCACCATCGACATGCCCACCGGCCGCGTGCGGGTGCAGGTGCAGATGGCCGACAACAGCGTGCCGTCCGACCCGGCCTGCTATCGCCTGTCCCTGACCATGGGATCCGGCGGTGGCGGTGGTGGCGAAGGCCCGCCGTCGGTGCGCCGGATGTCCGAAGGCGGCGAGGGCGGTGAGGTCGGCCGTTATGACCGCTACTACGTGCCTTGCGTCGGCACCTGGGTCGAGTTCGACTCGGTGATTCCGGGCCCGATCAGCGTGGATGGCACCTTCCATTACGAAGGCCACTTCGGTCCGGTGACCGGCACGGCGGTCAACAACCAGACGACCGATGTGACGGTGATCATGAGCGTCGTGCGCGCCTCGCTGCGGTATGGCGATGGCACGCCGGTCACTCAACCGTCGGGCTATGTGCAACTGCCTGACCGCACCGTCAACGGCGAGATGGATGACCAGGGCAACCTGGTGTTCTACGGCCTGCCGGCGGGTGACCATGTGGCGCGTCTGCAAGACGCCTACAGCAGCGGTCTGTACGTGGAAGTGCCGTTCACCCTGACGTCCGACCAGGCCGCGCTCACGCTGCAAGGCGTGCTGCCGGCCACCGGACGGATCACGGGTGTGGTGCGCAACCAGAATGGCGAGCCGATGACCGAGGTGCAGGTGTATGCCCGCAGCACCGGACTGTCGCTGGACCAGCGCGTGTTCACCGACGGGGAAGGCCGCTACGAGTTCAGCCGCGTGGTGCTGGGTGATGTCACCGTCACGGCCATCCATCCGGGCGGTCTGAATCTGGCGACCGCCACCGGCACCTTGGCCGCTCAGGGCCAGGCGCTCGAGCTGAACCTGCAGTTCCCGGCAGCGGGCACGGTGGAGGGGCGTCTGACCGACGCGTCGGGATCACCGATCGTGAGTTCGGAAGTGCGCCTGCGTCTGACCTCGGGCGGCGCGCTCTTCACCGACGGACTGCGCTCGGTGTGGACCGATGGCGACGGTCGTTTCACCTTCTCCGACGTGGCGCCCGGCGGCTTCCAGCTGCTCGCCTATGACAGCGACAACTACGAGAACCTGGGCCTGGCCCGCGGCCGGGCCAAGGCCGACGAGACGGTGACGGTCGACGTCGTCATGGGCACCGGCGTTCGCCTGGGCCATGGCCTCGATGACCCGAGCAACAACTATCGGATCGATGTGTACGGCGACGGCACGATCTATCCGTTCGGGATGCCGGAAGGCGGCGGCGAGCCGTTCTCCGGCGCAGGCATGCAGTTGGCCGTCAAGGGCCTGCCGTTCCCGTCGTCCGATGGCGCGCTGGTCCTGCAAGACCGCCGTGAGCTGGAAATCGGTCCGTTCTCGATGGGCCAGCTGGAAGTCAGCCGTCGCGTCTACGTGCCGGCCGCCGGGGGATTCGCCCGTGTGCTGGAAACGCTGACCAACCTGGGCCCTTCGGAGATCGTGGTGCCCGTGGAGCTGACGGCGGATCCGATCAGTGGCTCCGGCAGCCGGATCCTGGTGGACCCGGCCACCAACGGTCGCCGACTGGCTCAGTTCGCACCGCCGGAAGGCGACTACGGCGGCGCGGTCGCGCTGGTGATGGCCGGTGCCGGCGGCACGGCGCCATCGCTGGTGACCTTCAGCGAGGGCCTGGCCTATAGCCGCTACCAGCTGACCATCGGTGCCGGGCAGACGGTCCGTCTGCTCAACTACGCGGTGGTGAGCAGCCCGCAGGAGGCGGCGGCGGCGCGTCAGCAGGGCGAGGGCTTGCGGGACGGCACGGTGCCGGCGCAGTTCCTCGGCATCGGCAGCACCGAGAGACCTCAGATCAAAAACTTCAACCTTCCATGAAGCACGCGATGTCCATCCTCTCTCGTTGCCGGCTGGCCGGCGTCGGACTGGCGCTGATCGGCGCTGGCCTGGTGCCCGGACTGGTGATGGCGCAGACCACGGCCGCGCCAGCCGCCGTGCCCGTCTCCAAGTCGCGTCCGCTGCCGACCCTGGCGCTGCGCCCCTTGCCCACGGGCGAGGCGGTCAGCAGCCGTGAGCTCGCGCCGTCGGCGCACAGCTTGCTGGTGGTGGTCGACACCAATGTCGCCGCCTCGCAAAGCCTGTTGCAGACGCTGCGCGCCAGCGGCTCGGAAGGGCAGGGGCTGCACATCGTGATCGTCGGTCCCGAGAACGCGGTGAATGCCTTGCAGCGCGAGCATGCGAGCCGTCTGCCGCAGGCCGCCTGGTACACCGCGCCGGCCTCGGTCGTGGCGGCGACCCTGCATCTGCCGGCCTTGCCGGCGATGATCGGTGTGGAGCCCGCCGGCGGCATGGGCTGGCAGTACGTCGGCAACCCGCCGCCGCTGGACAAGACCCGCAGCCTGGTGGGCGGCTGGCTGTCTCGGCCGGTCCCGCCGAGCCGCTGAGCCGCAGGTCCTGCTGCGGCCACGCGGCGAACGTCGCGGGTGACCGCCCGATGACGATCTTCTCTTGATCACCGATCTCTTGATGTCGATGACCGACCGTTCCTTTCCACTCCGACGGGTGCCTCGCCGTCCCGCCCGCACCTGGCTGGCCACGGCGCTCTCCTTGAGCCTGATCGGCGCGCTGGACCTCGCAGGCCTTCAGGCCGCGCAGGCGCTGACGCCCGTCGCGCCGATCGCGACGGAGGCCACGCCCACCGACGCCGCCCGTGCGGCGGCACGTGCCAAGCTCGCCGAGCAAGGCCTGACCCCGACCGCTGAGCGCCTGGTGCAATATGCGGCGCAGGGCGATGCCACCATCGTCGGCTGGCTGCTCACCGCCGGCGTGCCGGCCGCGTCGGTCGAGCCGAAGCGCCGCGTCACGCCGCTGCACAATGCGGCCGCTCAGGGGCATGAGCGGGTGGCCGTGCTGCTGCTCAACGGCGGCGCGCCGGTCGATGCGGTCGACTGGCAGGGCTACACGCCGCTGGCGCTGGCTGCTTACTGCGGTCACCTCAAGCTGGTGAATCTGCTCATCGCCAAGGGCGCGACGATCAATCCGACGGATCCCAAGATCGCCTCGCCGCTGAGTCTGGCGGTGCAGTCCGGTCAGGCGCCGATGGTGAAGGCCTTGCTGGCGGCGGGTGCCACCCAGCGGGCGAACGCCTTCGGTCAGACACCGGTGGATCTGGCCACCCGCATCGGTCGCAACGACCTGGTTCAACTGCTGCAGGCCGCGAGTGCGTCGCCTGCGGTTTCGACCGCTTCGGCGGCATCGGCACCCCAATGAAACGACGTCATTTCCTCGCCATCCCAGGCGCCCTGTGGCTGGCCGCGCCCTCGTGGGCCGGCAACACGGTGCTGCGTTACGAACCCACGCCGAGTGACGCCAGCTGGGTATCGCCGCCCACTTCGGTCTTCCATGCCTGGGCCGCGGCCGATGCCGAAGCCGAGCAGGTGGTCGAGCGCTGGAAGCGCGAGCCGCTCACCGTGCCGCTGACCCGTCTGCAGCTCGAGCGGCATGTGAAGCACAAGATCTCGCCGACGCGCGCCGCGCGCGGTCTGGCGCTGCTGCATGTGGCGATGCACGATGCCCGCCAGTGCGCGCTGGACATGCAGATGAATCCGCGCCTGGTCGTGCCGATGGCGGCCGCACAGGTGATGGGCTATCTGTTCAACGCCGAGGAAAAGGCCTTCGACCGCATCGCGACCTGCGTCGCGGCACGGGTGAGCGGCGCGTCCAAGGACAGCCTCTCCAACGACACCAAGGCCGCACTGAAGCTGGGCGAATCCATCGGCCAGCAGGTGGTCCGTCACGGCGACACCGACGGCGCCCAGCGCGGCTGGAACGGCGTGCGGCTGCAGTATTACGGCGAGGGACGCTACTTCGGCCCGAGCTCCTGGGAGCCGACCGAGCCCTATCACTACTACCCGCCCGATGAGCCTTTCGCGCCGCAGTGGCGCACCTGGAGCCTGGTGGACAACGCGGAGTTCCGTCCCACGCCGCCGGAGTACGGCTCACCGCGCCACATGGCGGACCTGGAAGAGGTGATCCGGATCAACAAGAACCTGACGCCCGACCAACTGGCCATCGCCAAGTTCTGGGTGGATGGTCACGGCTCGGTCACACCGCCCGGACACTGGAACAACATCGCGATCGAGGAATCGTTGGCGGCCGGTCTGGACGAGGCCACCACCACGCGCCTGTTCCTGCACCTGAACGTGGCCATGGCCGATGGCTTCATCGCCTGCTGGGAAACCAAGTACCACTACTGGACCGCGCGACCGATCACCTGCGCGAAGCGGCTGCTGAACGTCACCTTCCGCTCCGCCATCCTGACGCCGCCGTTCCCGGGCTACACCTCCGGCCATGCCACCTTCAGCGGCGCGGGCGGACGCGTGATCGGCACCTACATTCCGGCCCGCGCGGCTGCCATGGAAGCGATGGCGGAAGAGGCGGCGCTGTCACGACTGCTGGGCGGCATCCATTTCCGCCACGACAACGACGACGGCCTGATGACCGGCCGCAAGGTGGCGCAGAAGGTGCTCAAGCAGATCGCGGCGTGAGTCGTTGATGCCGAGCGTCGCGCGAGGCGAGGGCGCGAGCCCTCAGCCCGCCTTCTGCCGCAACCAGGCGATGATTTCTTCGAAGCTGTAGGCGGTTCGGTGCGGCAGTGCCGCATCGATCTGGTCCACCAGCTGACGCTGCCCTGGCAGCACCGACACCCGATGCACCGCCGGCAATTGGGCGAGCGTCTGATTCAGCAACTGGACATCCGCCGCATTCGCGCGATCGTCCGGCGTGCCGACCACCAGCACCGAGCCCACCGATTCGGCGCGGGCGTCTTCAGGCGGCGTGGCCAGCTCCTGCACCGTGATGTGGCGCGCATCGATGTGCTCGCTGCGCAGCACCCGCACCAGCAGCTCGGCGATCAGGTGGGCCTCCAGGTCGTCCATGCTGACGCACATCACCAGTGAGCCCGCCGGCACATCCAGTCGACCTTGCCAGGGGCCTTCGGTCATCACCCGGTCCTGGCGCATCTGCAGGCCGAGATCCCCGTCCAGCACCGCGCCCCGCGCCCGCCGCCGGGCGCGCGATCGCGGCAGATGGTTCAGCTCCGCGAAGACCTGCAGGACGACCGCCTGCGCGGCCTGTCGCTGCTCGGCGGTGATCAGGTTCTGATCCACATCCTGGCGCGCCATCTGGAAGGCCGGCAGCACCACGCGATCGCAATACGCGGCCATCGACTTGCGGCGCAGGAATGCCCGCGCATCCGCGAGGATCTCCACCGCATCGCCGCTCAGGCTGCGCTGATAGAAGCGCTGCGCCAGGTTGAGCGCGGGCGCATCGCCGAGCAGAATGTCCAGAAAGGCGAGGGCGGGCACATGCCGGCCGGCGACCACCAGGCAGAGCGTGAGCGGCGTGGACAGCAACAGGCCCACCGGCCCCCACAGCGCACTCCAGAAGATCGCGGACACCACCACCGAAAACGGCGACAGCCCGGTCGCATGGCCATAGAGCTGCGGCTCGATCGCATGCGCCACCAGCAGTTCGACGGCCAGGAAGACCAGTCCGGTCGACCACACCAGGTCCCAGCCCGGTGACATCGCGGCCGCCATCAGACAGGCGAAGAGCGCCGCCGCCGGGAAGCCCACATAGGGGATGAATCGCAGCAGGCCCGCCAGCACCGCCCACACCGCTGCATGCGGCACGCCGAGCAAGGCGAGCAGCCCGCCGATCACCAGCGCCACGCCCAGATTCACCGAGAACTGGGAAACGAAATAGCGCGCCAGCCGCTGACCCGCATCATTGACCGCGCTGGTGGCCGCCCGCACATCGCTGCCGCCCAGCAGCCGGATCAGCCGATCCCGCAGGGCATCCTGTTCGAGCAGGGCAAAGATCAGCACCAGCACCACGATGCCGACCGTACCTACGGGACCCCACACCATCGCGACCAGTCGACGCAGCACCTCGGCGCTGTCATCGGTGCTGGCGGCGGCGACGCCGCTGGACGGGCCGTCGGTGCGCTCGCCCGGCAGGCTCACCGACGGGGCGGTGCTGCTGCCGCCGCTGCCGTTGCTGACCTCGGGCGTCAGCTCACCCACCATGCGGCCGGCGCGCCCCTGCGCTTCACGGAGCTGGTCCAGGGTGAACTTGCGCAGCACGACCACCTTCTCGCGCACATTCGATTCATAGGCCGGCCACTCCCGGGCCATGGCGCTCAACTGCGCGAAGAGCACCATTGCCAACAGCGACATCAGCACCCCCGCCACGCCCAGCGCCGCCAGCGCGGCGGGCGCCTGACCCAGGCCCAGCCCTCGAAAGCGACGCACCACCGGCGCCAGGACGAAGGCCAGCATCGCCGCGAGGGTGACGGGCTCGAGCACGTCACGGCCGAGATAGAGCAGGCCCAGCACGGCCACGCCGATCAGGAATTTGGCGGCCAGCGGAGAGAACGCGGAAGCGTGCGGGGACGGCGGCGGCGAGGGCGGCGAGGGCGCAGCAGGCGGAGAGCTTGGAGAGGACGGAGGAGAGGGCGCGGTCATCGGTTGGAGTCGTCAGTCAGCGTCAGTCAGCGTCAGTCGGCATCGGTCGAAAGGGTCACCCACCTGGGCGGCCGGTGCGGAGTATGTCTGAGCGCGTTGACGACGTGCGGCTCGCGGCGGGCGTCGGTCGTCCGCCAGCCGTCTGTGTCGGCCGTCTGGAGCGGCGGTGTCGATCAGACCTCGAGATGCAACAGCGCGCGGCTGGCCTTCATGGCCGCCTCGAAAGGCCCGGTCCCGCGGACGATCTTCACCATCACGCTCGCGCCCAGCCAAAGCTGATAGAGATTGGCCGCCACCTCGGCCGGTGGCGCCGCCACCCGCAGCGAGCCCTCGGCGATGCCGGCATCGATCGCGTAGGCCAGGCGCGCCATGATCTGGTCGGTGCCCTGTTTCATGGCCAGCCGCATGGACTCGGACAGGTCGGACACCTCCGCGCCGAGCTTCACCGCCAGGCACTTGCCCTGGCAATCGGAGAACGACTGGTTCTGCTGCCAGGACTCGAAGTACGCGATCAGCCGCTGCGCCATGTTCCGGCCGGGCTCGCGCATCAGCGCATCGATCTCGGCGAGATAGGCGTCGAAATACCGCTTCAGCAAGGCCTCGCCGAAGGCGTCCTTGGATTTGAAGTAGTGATAGAACGAGCCCTTGGGCACGCCCGCATCGGCCAGGATCTCGTTGATCCCCACACCGGAAAAGCCCTTGCCGGCCATGATCCGCTGACCCACCGCCAGGATGTTGTCGCGGACATCGATCGTTTCGCTTGCTGCCACCATGCCCGGCAGTTTAGAGGGCACTAGACCAGTCGTCTATTCGCGTCCGCCCGGTGGGCGTGCGGTGCGCACCGTTGATCGCGACGGGGCGTGCGGGACGTCACGTTCTGGTGCGAGAGGCCTGCGGTCGGTGCGACGCGGACGGCCTCATCGGTCATTCGTTCAGGCGCGATTCTTGCCCTTGCGGCGGATTGACCCCGAATCGGAGATCCCCGCATGAGCACGCGCCTCAGTCCTTTGGCTGGCCAGCCCGCACCGTCCTCGGTGCTGATCGACCTGGACGCGTTGCTGTCCGCCTATGTCGCGACACGCCCCGATCCCTCGGTCGCGACGCAGCGCGTGGCCTTCGGCACCTCGGGTCACCGCGGCAACTCGCTGGACGGCTCATTCAATGAATGGCATGTGCTGGCCATCGCCCAGGCGGTCTGCGATTACCGCCGCGCCCAAGGCATCACCGGGCCGCTGTTCATGGGCATCGACACCCATGCCCTGTCGCAGCCGGCTTGCGATAGCGCGCTCGAAGTGCTGGCGGCCAACGGCGTCGATGTGGTGCTGGCCAAGGACGGCGAATACAGCCCAACCCCCGCGATCTCGCATGCGATCGTCAAGCACAACCGCGGCGGCGGCACGCTGGCGGACGGCATCGTGCTGAGCCCCTCGCACAATCCGCCGCGCGATGGCGGCATCAAATACAACCCGACGAATGGCGGCCCGGCCGGCCAGAACGTGACCGATGCGATCCAGACCGCCGCCAACCGGTACCTGGAGCAGGGTCTGGAGGGCGTGCGCCGGACGCCGCTGGCGCAGGCGCGCGCGGCCCACACCACCCATCACCATGACTTCCTCGGCAACTATGTCGACGATCTGGATCATGTGATCGACATGGCGCTGATCCGCGACTCCGGCGTGCGCATCGGCGTGGATGCGCTCGGCGGCGCGGGCGTGCATTACTGGCCGGCCATCGCCGAGCGCTGGAAGATCGATCTGACGCTGGTCAGCGACGTGGTCGATCCGCGCTTCGGTTTCATGACCCTGGACTGGGACGGCCAGATCCGCATGGACCCGTCGTCGCGTCATGCGATGCAGCGGCTCACCGAGATCAAGGACCGTTTCGACATCGCCTGCGCCTGCGACACCGACCATGACCGGCACGGCATCGTCACGCCCAGCGTCGGGCTGATGCCGTCCAATCATTTCCTGGCGGTGGCGATCGACTATCTCTTCCAGCATCGGCCGCAATGGGCGGCCGAGGCCGCGATCGGCAAGACCGTCGTCAGCACGCAGCTGATCGACCGCGTGGCGCAGCGGCTCGGTCGGCGGCTGTATGAGGTGCCGGTCGGATTCAAATGGTTCGCGCCCGGCCTGCTGGACGGCAACCTGGGCTTTGCAGGCGAGGAGAGCGCCGGCGCGGCCTTCCTGCGCAGTGACGGCACCGCCTGGTGCACCGACAAGGATGGCTTGATCGCCGGCCTGCTCGCCGCCGAAATGACGGCGCGCTGCGGTCGCGATCCTGGTCAGCTGTACCAGTCGCTCACCGACGAACTGGGTCGGCCTTTCACGGATCGGGTGGATGCGCCGGCCACGCCGGCACAGAAGTCGCGCCTGGGCGCGCTGTCGCCGGAGGCCTTGCGCAGCACGGACCTGGCCGGGGATCCGATCACCCAGGTGCTGAACGAAGCGCCGGGCAACGGGGCGCGCATCGGCGGCATCAAGGTGTCCACGGCGTCAGGCTGGTTTGCCGCGCGGCCCTCCGGCACCGAGAACATCTACAAGATCTACGCCGAAAGTTTCCACGGCGAAGATCATCTGCAGCGCCTGCTGGCAGAAGCGCAATCGACGGTGGACGCGGCCTTGGGTGAGGCGTGAGCCGGGCCGCATAAGACAAAACGCATCAGGCAGGCGGTGCTGGGCAATCGCCCGAATGGCGCTGCGGCGGCTTGACCTCGATACTCGCCCTTCGTCCGGCGCGGCACAGACGTTCTGAGAGAGGCGCGCATCGCCGGGGTTCATCCGCGGCCATCTCGGCGGTTCCGATCTGACTCGTCCCTGAACGGGTCGATGCGGGCGCCGGCAGCCGTCTTCACCAGGGAGAGTGACCCATGCAATTGGGCTATGTGATCGTCTACACCAGCGCCGTCGAGGCTTCCGTGGCGTTTTACGAGGCCGCGTTCGGCCTCACGCGTCGCTTCGTGCATGAGAGCGGCCAATACGCCGAAATGGAGACCGGCAGCACCGTGCTGGCCTTCGCCGACGATGAGCTCGGCCAGAGCAATGTGTCGGCCTACCGCAAGAACGTCCGCGGGCAGGAGCCGGCCGGCATTGAGCTGGTGCTGGTGACCCCGGCGCTGCGCGACGCCTATGAGCGGGCCATCGGCGCGGGCGCCACCTCGGTGGCCGCGCCGCAGACCAAGCCTTGGGGTCAGGACGTGGCTTACGTGCTGGACAACAACGGCGTGCTGGTGGAGTTGGCGACGCCGATGGGCTGATGCCTGCGGAGGGAGCGTGTGCAGCGCGCGCTCAACGCGCCGCACATGCTGACTGATGGTCATTCTGACCGACGGAATGGACCGTCCGATGCATCGTCGCGGCCGAACGGCCCGCCAGCGCCCGGCGCGACGACTGCGACGACTGCGACCAGTTGCTACAACTGCTACGAACTGCCAGCGAAGGCTTCGCATCGGCGGTGCCGGCTTCGGTTCCTGAACCGTTGGCGTGAACGACTGCTCCAAAGTCGACCCGTCGATGCAGATTCAGGAGGCCGGGAGATGACAGTCTTTGGTTCACAGAAGGCAAGCACGGGCAACGCGCACACCGCGATGCGATCGATCGAGGCGGCGTCCGCTTCGGTCCCGACGATCTGGCGGGACGCCCCGCGACCCAGTCCAACCGTGAACCGATCGCGCCCCGCGTCCAGCGGATCGCCGACACATCCGTTCCATTCCGGCGGCGGCGCCGGCAGTGACTTGATGAGTCGCTGGCCGCTGCGTCCCACCGAAGCGCCCTGGCCGGAAGCCGTGTCCGATTCACGTCGCGCCGCACGCGCCGCCCATGCGGAACTGGCGGTGCGGATCGATCGCGAGAACCAGGCCAGTGCCGTCGAGGCCAGCCATCAAGCCGCCGTGCAACGACTGCGGGATCGGCATGCCGAACTGCAGGCCAGCGCGCTGCGTGAACTGGAAACCCGCCGGCTGAATGCGACTGCCGCCTGGCAGCAGGCCGGTCGGGCCATCCTGGTCTGCGAGGAGCAGCAGGCGGCCTTGAATCGGCATCGGGAAGCACGGCAGCAATTCGATGCGGCCGCGGTGCTCGAGGATCTGAGCGCGCCCAGCGCCACGGCGGAGATTCTCGAGGCCGCGCTGGAGCAGGCGAATGCCGATTACGCGGCCGCGCATCAGGCGGCGCTGGCGGCGAGCCGGTCGTCGCAAGGTCTGGCGCGAGCGCTGCAGGAGGCGGTCGAGGCCTGGCGCGATCATGAGCCGAGCCTGAACCGACATGCCGATGCGGCCCAGCGCGCGACGGCCGCCGCCACGGCGGCACGCAAGGCCCATCGCGAACTGGCACTGCGCGCCACCCGCGTGGCGACGGTGCAGGAAGCGGCGCATCTGGCCGACATGCGGGTGCGGGACCAAACCGCCGCGCTGGCGGCGGCCGATCAGAAAGTGGCCGCGCTGCAGCGCGAGCTTCAAGCCAGTGGCGGCCCACGCCGGGCGCTGGCGGCTTGCCAGGCGGCCGTCGCCGACGTGGAGCGCCGCTTGCAGCTGGCGCAGCAATCGTCGTCGCCCGCCAGCACGCGTCCCTGGACCCAGCAGGATGAGACGCCCTGGTCGCCCGCCGTGCCGGCGCTGAATGCGCTCAGCCAGCAATGGGCGGCCGCGCGTGCCGCGCTGCATCAAGCGGCGCGCACCCTGCGGGAGCAGGAGCAGTTCCACGCCGAAGCCCAGGCGCAACAGCGCGCCGCGAGAGACACGCTGGAAGCCGCGCAGGCCCAGCAGGCGGCCGCGGTGCTGGCTCGGATTGCCGCCATCGACGGGCGCGAAGCGATGGCGCTGGAAGCCATCGGTCCGGCGGATCTGCAGGCGCTGCGCGAGACCGCAAGCCGCAATGCGTCGCAGCGGACGGCGGATCGGGCCTTGGCCGCGATCGAGCGGGCCCTGGAATTGTTGGTCGCGCGTCAGGCGACCGAGCGGAGCGCCGAGTGATGCGCTTCCTGGGCGGATGGATGCCAGGCGCTTCTCGCCCAGCGCCAGATGCTCAGGAGCCGGCCAACGGGCCCGCGAACCCGTTGCCGAATCGGACGAGTCGCTCATCCACCTCGTCGACTGGCGCGCCTCAGGGAACGCGAAGAGGCGGCGGGACGAGCCAGGGCCTCCCGTCCGTTCCTTTGGAGAGTCGCAGCCCGCAGGGTTCCCGCACCGAGACCGGCAGGCCGCGCAGTGGCTCGCTGAGTTCAGTGCGGTCGGAGTCGTCGAACTCGTCGCAGGTGGTGCCCGTCGCACTGCCTCCCGATCCTGAGGTGCTGGGCGCCCAGACGCAGGCGAGCCGGGATCGTGACGCGATCCCCGTGCACACCGACCGCTGCGCGCAGGAGAACGCCGTCGCCGAGCGCCAATCCGTGGCCATCCAGACGCTGGAGACACGGCAAGCGCATCTGCAGCACGAGCTGTCGCAGCGGATGCCGAGCGCGGCCAGCGCCTTGGTCGCCGCACGTGAGACCTTGCAGGCGCGCGAGGCGGAGGCTCAACCGTTCCGTGTGGCCTTCGAGCAGGTGACCGAGCGGCGGAATCAAGCGCGCGATGCGCTGGACCGCGCCCGGCATGCGCTGAATGACGCCGCGCTGCCCGCGTCGGCGCCGGCCTTGTCTGCGGGGGCAACGGGACAGGCCCGTCCGACCGCGCCAGCCCGGCCCTTGCCCGCGGAGCTGCAACGCTTGAGGCAAGCCTTCCGTCAGGCGGAAGCCCACTTCATCACGGTCCAATCCGAGCATGACCAGCAGACCTTGTCCCTCGGCAAGGTGGAATATCAGGTGACGCTGGCCCGTGCGTCCCTGGAGCGCGCAGAACACGCTTCCTCCAACGCGCGCACGGCCGAAGCGGAATGGAATGCCCGATTCGAGGCCCTTCAGCAGGCGATCGGTCAGGCACGGACATCGGTGGACGCGCATCTCGATGCGGCGCATGAGGTCTCTCATCGCATGGACGTCGCGTTGGCCGCGAGACGGGCACTGCTGCCGCTCAACGCGCAGGTGATCGAGACCGCGCAGGCCTCTCAGAAAGCGGATGCCGCGTGGTCTCAGCTCGATGGGCAGGTCACGGTCCAGGCGACGGCCCATGCGGCGCTGCTGGCGAAGGTCGGGAGCCTGGAGACCGACCTCCAAGGACATCAACACAAGCTGAGTCAGCTGAGTGAGCTGAAGGAACGGCAGGCCAGTGCCGCGGCTGCGGGGTCACCGTCGAAGCACCCGCCGTCTTCTGAGTCGGTTGGCGGCGCAGCGTCCGCGCCGGCGACGTCTCCCACGTCCGCCACCGGGTCCCCACACGCGCCGGTCTCCGATGCGGACATTCACGCCGCGCAGGAACGCGTCAACGACACCGCAAGGCAACTGGCGGAGACCAAGACCGAGGCAGCGACGGAAGGGCAAGCTTTGGCCTCGCTGCGTGCGAAGTTGGCCGATGCCAGCACGGCGCGGCAGGCGGCCGCCGATGCGCTGAGCGCTGCCAAGGCGCGTCGTCAGACGCAGGAAGCTGCCGTCAACACCGCGCAGGAAGCCGCCAACGAAGCCATCCGCGTGAGAGATGAGCGAGCGCCCGAGGCCCAGCGCGGGCTGGCGACGATCGATCGACTCATTCAGGACTTCGGCCATCGCTTGAACGCGCCGCAGGATCCAGTCGCAGCCACAGTCGCGCAGGGAGCGCCAAGCGGACAGGCGGTGGAGTCGGCTCAGCCGCAGCCGCCGGCAAATGGACTTGCCAATGGGCCAGGCGGCTTGCCCGCACGCACCTTGTGGCAACGCGCCGTCGACAGTGCCCGTCGCGGCAAGGAGAGCGTGGTCGACCGGACGGGTCCGGTGAAATGGGATGCGTCGCTGCTGACCCTCGCCGGCGCCACCGCCGGCAAACAGCCGACGACGTTCCGGGACGGCGTCGCGCCCGCGAATCCCGTCACGACCGCCGATGGCGCCAAGCAGCTCGGTGCCGTCGACAAGAAGGTCGAGACGGCCGCCGCCAAGGCCAGCCGGCTGCTGCTGGATGGACAGGCCGGCAAGGACGCGACCGCCACCGCGCTGCCCGCGTTTGGGACCGCGGTGAAGTTTGCGGAGGAAGTCACCCAGCTGTTCAAGCCTGTGGTGGATTCGCCGGAGGCCGCCGCAGCCACGAGCCGCCTGGCGCTCGGCCTGCTGCAGCATCCCGCATCCAATGCGGCCAGCCGGCCGGATGGCCATCCGCTGCGGCATGAGGAAGCCTTGCTGATCGCCACGGTGCTGCGCGCCATCACCGATGATCCGCGTCAGGCAGCCCGGGTCTACAACCGCCTTTGGCAGAGCGCGCCGTCCGACCTGTCGGACCTTCGTCCGGTCGGCCCGCGTCCGCCGTCGCCGCTGGATGACGGCTCAACGGTCCCGGCCGGTGAGGACCACCAGATCAGTCGCATGACCCATGCGGCACAGCGCGCGCTGGCCTCGACCGCCAGCGGCATGCAGGCGTTGCTGCAGCTGCAGGGCCTGCGGGTCGATGGCGACTCACCCGCGCCGCCGGAGCGAGTGAAGCACGCGGTGGAGCATTACAAACTCGCGTTGCGCGCCGCCGATGCGCTGCTGTCGCTGAAGCCGTTGGACGACGGCCACGCGAAGCAACTCAGTCTGGAGGACATCGCTGAGGCCGCGATGCGCCACTCGGATCGCGATCAGCCCATTGACGACCCCGCCTGGCTGGGCACTGGCCGTTGCGCTCGTGTCCGCAACGGCCCGCCGGTGGAGGAGGATCCGACCACCTTGGCGTATCAGGCCCTGCGCTACGCGACAGCCAACCTCGCACCGAGGGCGCCCGGCGAGGCGGAGCGGCTCAAAGCCATGAAGCCGGCCTATGTGGCGCTGCGCAATGGCTTCACCCAAAGCGGGCAGGGCAGCGAGTTCCATCAGATGGCCAAGCGGCTGGAAAGCTTCCTCACCTACATCGATCTGGCCTGCCAGTTCAAGACGCACGGTCCCGGCGTCAAGGACCTCTTCACCCAGCCCAAGGAAGTCCTCAGCTACACGGCCAGCCGCAAGGTGGGGATGAACAAGACGCCGTTGAAAACGCTGCTGCAGGCCGGACCCTTGGGGGCCGAGCTGGGCACCGTGCCCGGCGAACATGCGAAGCGTCTCGACGCCGCCCTGAACCACAGCACCGAGCGATTGCGCACGGACCTGACCGCCAAGTACGAGACGCTCAGCGATCGGGACCGCACCCGCGCCGTGATGCGACTGGCGGCCCTGGAGCTCTGGCATGAGCAGGTGCCGTCGGGCTTTGATCCGCACATCAACCTCAACCAGGGCATCCAGCTGAATCAGGCAGACGTGCTGAAGCGTGCGAACGACTTGAATGCGCAGGTGGCGGCCGTCCGCCAGCGCATGCTCGGCCCCGCGAGCAACGGGCCTGCGCAACCCGACGCCCGGGCGGCGAAGCCCCTGCATGCGGCCACGCAGGCGACTGAACTCCAGTCGGTGACCCGCAAGCCGCTCACGCCCAAGAACCTGAACGGCTGGTTCGGTCGAGGCAAGCTGGCGGACTCGAAGGTGCGTCACAAGACCGACGCGATGGCCGCCCTGAAGCATGAGATCAAGGTGTTGCGCGGCAAGACCAAGATCGACTCGGCGTTCGAGGCGGAGCAGCAGCGCTTTGACGCGGGCGACCCGCAGCAGCGTCGAAACGCGCTGCGGAACGTGATGCTGTCGGTGGTGGCGAGCGGCGACATGACGGACTATTCGGACGGCCGCAAGTTCGGCGTCGGCGGCACCTTCGGCGCACTGGCCGCGAATGTCGAGGGCATCGGCGGCTTGACGACCGGCCTCACGCCGGTGGCGGACATCAATGTCGACTACGCGCACTCGGCCGTCTTCAAGGCGGGGGTGGCCTCGAACACGGGCGTGATCTTCCTCGGCGATGAGAGCAAGGTCAGCGGCATGCTGGGCGTGGGCATGCGGGCCGGCGCGCAACTGGGCCCGGTGGGCGCGACCGGACAGCTCATGGCGCGACTGGGCGGGGCGCACCTGTGGTCGAGCGGCCTGATGATCCGCACCAACAAGCAGGGCACCGAACACAGCGACCTGCCCGGCGCCATGCCTGATGCCCACTTCCAATCCGCCAACTGGAAGCGCATGGGCGAGGCGGTGGTGCACACCATCTTCGACATCGCGGACAAGCCCAAGTCGGAGCGGCCCGCCGACGGCGGCAAGATGTGGGCGGACGTGGTGGAGCGGCTGGGGGACTATCGCGACCTGTCGTTCGGCTGGAACACCGGTCAGGCCAATCAGGTGAATGCGTCGCTCAGCCTGGACGGATTCGCAGGCGTCAAGCTGGGCGAGGGTTTTGGCGCATCGGCCTCGGCGGGGCTGGCCGCCAAGAAGACGCTGGTGAATCAGAGCGAAGCCAAGGACAGCGCCGGAGCCTACCAAACCGTGCAGGCCGGGAGCGGGTCCCGCACCTCGGTCGGCGCGTCGGCGTCGCTGGCGGTGACCCATCCCACGCTCCAGGATCCTGACCGGCCGGACATCGGCATCTTCTCCCGGCACAAGGTGGGCGTGGAGACGGACCTGGTGATCCAGGCCAAGAACGGCTTCGTGCGGATCACCACCGAGGACGGCAAGGTCAAGCCCAACATCTCCTACAAGCACCGCGAGTTCGCGGTGCAGGACGACTTCGTGGCGCTCGTGAACAGCCAGAAAGGGGAGTGGGCGGCACGCCTGGGCAGCTATCACCCGGACGGCCGTTTGGCCGATGACGGCACAGCGATGCTGCAAGCTTTCCTGCAGCAGGTGGTGGATCTGCCTGCCGGCGGCAATCGGCTGTTCATCGAGCGCAAATGCCTGACACCCGAGGCGGCGGACACGATCAATGCCTGCCTGGAGCGGCTCGCCGTATTGAAACGGCTGGGCACGGGCGACGCCAGCGATCACGCGGCCACGCCGGACGACCACACGCGGTCGCAGATCGGCCAGTTGGAACGCACGATCGCCGACCACGTGTCCGACGAGGCCAGCTGGCAGCCCTTCCGGCTATTCGTCAACGAGACCAATCAGCGCAGCAAGGAAGGCGGCTGGACCACCGGCGAGGTGCGCGCCACGCCCAATCAGATCGATGACGAGAAGAAGGGGCCCACCGGCATGGCAGAGCGCTTGGTGGCGAGCGGCAAGCTGTCCTTCGGCACGCACCTGGCCGTGGCGCACGGCGGGCGCGACCTGATCACGCTGGATGCGATGCCGCGTCTCAAAGCCGCACCGCCGCCGGTACCGGCGGCCGAGGGCGCTCCCGCCGCACTGCCGGCCACACCGACGGTGACGACCCCAACCGGGATCGCAACGCCCACCGCGACGCCGTTGACCTCGCCGACGCATGCGCCGTGACGGCTGCGCTGCCGCTCGTGGATTGAGTCGAGGCGACCCAGTCTCGCGATCGCGGCGCGCTCACTAGTCGTGTCGTTGGGTCAAGAAAAAGGCGATCACGAGGATCGCCTTGATCTCACTCGGTCAGGTCGACCGATGCGCCGCGCTCAATGGTGCAGCGCGACATTCAGATGGTCGACCACCACCGCCCAATCGGCATCCTGCTTCAGCAGTTCCTTGAGCAGGGCGGCCTGCTGCTCGGTCCAGAACGGCGCCTGGGTGATCTTCACATCGCCAGGCAGGGGGTGGCGATCAATGAAGTCGCAGATCTCCTGCTCGGACGATGGCAGGCCCAGTTGCTCGAAGAGCTCGTAGAACTGGTGATGGGTGGACTCCATGGGGGCTCCTTCTCATTGGATTCTCAGCGGGAATGGCCTCAGCTTAGGGCGGGCACGGTCCGCTCGGTGTAGGACCGCTCCGCATTCGCCTGACCGTCAGGACGCCAGTCGGGAAGGGTCATTCGCCGGGGGCGCGTCCCAGCCAGTTGGACGTCCCGCGGTCACGGCCGATCCCCGCCACCAGGCCGCACATGACCCGCCGTGGGCGACATCGGATCCGCCCGCGTCGGTCGACAGCGCCGCATCCACATGCACCGGCGTGCGCCAACCCGGCCCTTCGCAGGCCACCGCGCGCACCAGCGGCGCATAGGGCGCCTGAATCTGTCCGAACAGCGTGGCGAAAGGCACATCCGCGGCGTCGCGGCCGGTGCCGATGCGCACGAAGCCCATCGGAATCCCGGTGCCCGACGGGTCGAACAGATACCAGCGCCGGCCGAGGTAGACCTCGACATAGGCATGGAAATCCGGCGGCTTGGACGGATTGGCGCCGTAGTCGGTGCCGGTCACATAGCGCGCCGGCATCGACAGCGCCCGGCACAGCGCGATCATCAGGTGCGCATAGTCGCGGCAGACGCCGCTGCGATCGGTCAGCGTGTCCATGGCGGACGTCCGCGGCGTCGAGCCCTGCGGCGCATAGGCGATGTGCCGACGCACCCACTGCGCAACCGCTTCCGCCCGCAGATGGCCGGTCGGCAGATGGCCGAATTCGGCGTCGGCCCAGGCGGCGAGTCGGTCGGATTCGCAATAGCGGCTCGGCGACAGGTAGTGCAGCGCATCGCTGGGCACCTGGTCGATCGAGGCTTCCTCGATCTCGGCCGGATCCTGCAGGTGATGGTCGATGGTCACGCTGGCGGTGTAGGTCAAGTGCAGCGGACCTTGCGGCGCGCGCAAGCGCAGCAGGCGGTTGCCGGTGCCGGGCAGCACGTCCGAGCGCCACGGCAGATCGGGCAGCAACTGCACCTGTTCCTGCAACACCTGCTGTTCGGCGGTTCGCGCCGGCTGGATGTTGAAGACGAAATCACCGTGTGGCGAGTCGACGTGATAGTCCAGTTCGAAATGAAGATCAAGGCGAATCATGGGTACTGCTCTGTTCAACGACGCAATGGATGAAATGCAGCTTGGGCACCACGCCGCGCTGCAGGACAAAGGGATAGAAATCGGGTTGGCCCATGGCGCGGGACATCTCGTTCATCGCGCTCGTGACCGCAATCCAGTCGTGCAGCAGACCGAGGAACGCCGGCCCGTTCGGCCGGTCGGGCTGCCAGAGGTCCGTCAGCCGGAACGGCTCCGGCCGTGAGACGTCCGCAGGGCCAGGGAGTCCGAAGCTGGCGGCCGTGTCCAGCGTGTCGCGCAGATGGAGGTAATGGGCCCAGGTCTCCGCCCAGTCCTCCCACGGATGCGCACTGGCGTAGGAGGAAATGAACTGCGGCGCCCAGTCCTCCGGCGGGCCGTCGGTGTGGTGGCGCTTGAGCGCGTCGGCGTAGGACTGCCGGTCGTCGCCGAACAGCGCTCGGCAGGGATCGATCCACGCGGTGTTGGCGACCAGGCGGTCCCAGTAGTAATGGCCGATCTCATGGCGGAAATGGCCCAGCAGCGTGCGGTAGGGCTCGCGCATCTGCTGGCGGGCGGCCTCGCGCTTGGCATCGTCGGCCTCTTCCAGATTGATGGTGATGACGCCGTCCGCATGGCCGGTCATCACTCGAGGCTGGCCGGGCAGGGTGCGCAGGAACTCATAGGCCAGCCCGTGGAGCGGATCGCGCGATCGCGGCGTCACCGGCAGGCCCAGCCCCAGCAGTTGCGACACCAGCCGACGCTTGGCCCGTTCCAGCCGGCCCCAGAGCTCCGCATTCAACGGATCGGACAGGTCCGGCAGCAGGCGGTTCAGCGCGCAGGCCAGGCAGAAGCGGCTGTCGTTCGGATCATCCAGATCGACCAGCCAGTTGCAGCCCGCAGCGCTGTGGAAGTGGGCGCAACGGGCGTAGACCGTCGACCGGCCGGCCACCTGCCAGGTCTCCGGCCGAGGGCCCGGCAGCAAGGCATGCAGCTGGAGGTCGTCCGGCAGGAAACCCAGCGGTGCGGCGCACGCCAGGCATTCGCTGTTGCGGAAATAGACGCGGTGGCCGCAGGCACACCGATAGACGCGGGGGGCGCTCATGGTCCTTGCCTATGGGCAAAGGCCAGACCCGGTCGCCGAAAGGCGTCAAAGCGGCGTCAGAGGGGCGCGCGGCCGTCTAGGGGGTCGCGAATGGGGTCGCGGCGAGCCGCATCGTCGGTCGGCTGCCGTTCATCCTTGAACTTTTGGGAGGCCGAACGGGCGCGGAGCTGGCGTGCCGGATCGTCAGCTGAACGACTTCCACAACGTGGTCTCGACGAACCAAGGGTTCAGCAGACTGGCATGCACCTGGATCGACACCTCGTCGTCCAGTTCCTGCATCTCGGCCAGCAGTTTGTGTCGCGAGCCGGAGTTGTCGAAGATGTAGCTGCGATGGGCCGCCTGGCAAGCTGCGGCGAGCAGGTCGATCGATTCCCGGTAGCGCTTGCGGATCTTCCCCTCCGGCACTGGATGCCCACCCTGCAGCACCCGGCGTTTGACGCGGTCCAGGTTGATTTCGGGATCGTCCGTGGCGACGAAATACAGGTAGACCCGGTAGCCCCGCGCCCGCGCTTCCTTCATGAACTCGACCTTGTCCGGGGAGGACATGACCGTCTCGAAGGTGAAGGTGTGGCCTTCCGCCAGCAGCTCGCGCCGGATGGCGTCCGCCAGCACCGAAGCCAGGTAGGAATCGTGCGGGCCAGGCACATGCAGCTGCAGGGATGGGTCGACCCGCAACTGGCCCACGAGTCGGCCCAGGCCCAGCTGGGTGGCGAATTTGGAGCTCGACAGGTGATGCTCGAAGTGCTTTTGCACCTCCGAGCCCTGGCCGGTGATGCCCAGCCGCTTCAGATCCAGGACGCCCTGGCTGTCCTTCAGCGCCTTCTCGATTTCGTCCGCATTCACGAACACGCCGATCCATTCGGGCCGCAGCTCTTTCTGGATGGTGCTTTTGCCTGACCCATTCGGCCCGGCCAGCACCCGCAGACGCGGCTGCGCAGACCGGGGCGGCTTGGCCGATCGGGTCGAGGCAGGCGATGGGGAGGAGGATGACCGCGAGGGTGCGGACGATGGCGCCGATGAAGTTGGCGACGCGGACGGAGAAGGCGGCGAGGGCGGCAAGGGCGTCGAAGGTGGTGGCGGAGCCGGGGACGCGCTCATGCCGGTGCGACGGCTTCGGCGGCGGCCGGACTCACTTGACGCGCTTGAGCACCAGCCCCGGCTTGACCCGTTTGCCCAGCGGCAATTCCTTGAGCACGATGGACGAGCCATCGGCGCGGCGCTCCACCAGCTGGCCCTGGCTGGTCTTCACCACCACGCCGCCGGTGCGGCTGAGCGTGGTCTTGTAGGCCTCATGACCGGAGCGGGCGGCCAGTTCGGGAATGCGGCGCTCCGCCAGTTGCATTGCGCGCTCGGTGAGGGGCCTGCTGGAACGGGTCGACATGTCGGTCCTGGGATCTCCAATGGCGGGCAGTTTATCAGGGCGACGCCGGCGCTGCCCGCCCTGATCCGCCCAGGAACCGGCCCGACGGGCACCGTCCGGCGGCGCGGATGCCGACAAAGTCTCAGATGAATCGCGCCGAGGGCCCACCCATCGCGGCGAACTTGGCCTCCGATTTCGGCTCGGCGCTGGGCTCGCCCAATCGCTTGCTGCGATCGCGCGAGTTCAGGGCGTCGCGGCGGGCGGAATCGGTGCGGCGTTCCACCGGAGGATGGGAGGCGGGCAGGGTCGAGCTGGGCATCGGGGTCTCCAGGATGAAGCGAAGGAGGGACGCCTGCGACATGGCAAATCGCCTGCCTGAAATCCCGCCGGGGCGGCCGAGCGCCAGGGGCGCATGGCAGGCGCCAAGTTTGCCAAGGCACGGCCACTGCATTGACGAGACCACGATGACTCACCCCACGGACTCCCTTCCTGCGACGCCCTTCATCCAGGTGGGCACCGGTGCGCCTGGCCTGGACGACGTGCTGCGCGGTGGCCTCCCGGCCGGGCACCTGTATCTGCTGGAGGGCTCCTCGGGCGCGGGCAAGACCACGCTGGGCCTGCAGTTCCTGCTCGAAGGCCGCGACCGTGGCGAGCGGGTGCTGTGGTGCACCCTGGCCGAGACCGAGTCCCAGCTGATCGCAACGGCGCGCTCCCACCACTGGGACCTGAGCGGCATCGACATCGTCAACCTGGCCGAAGTGGAAGCGCCGGAAACCGAGGGCGACTATTCGTTTTTCTCGCCCAGCGACGTCGAGCTGAATGATGTGGTGGGCAAGATTTTCCAGGTGACCGGCTCCCTGCGACCGAGCCGGGTGGTCTTCGACCCGTTCTCCGACGTCAAGCTGCTGGCCCGCGACCCGCTGCGATTCCGTCGGCAACTGCTGCGCTTGCGGGAACATTTCTCCCAGCTTGGCGCCACCGTGCTGCTGATCCAGGAAGCGGGTCTGGACGTCGGCAGCGACACCGCCGGCGAAGGCGTGGTGCACGGCATCATCACGCTCTATCAGCATGCGCCGGACTACGGCAAGCAGCGACGCCGCCTGCAGGTCCACAAGATGCGCGGCGTGCGGGTGCGCGAAGGCTTCCATGACCTGACCATCGAGACTGGCGGCGTGGTGGTGTATCCCCGACTGGTGGCCAACGAGCACGACGTGCCGCCGGAAGGCGGACTGCTGAGCAGCGGCAGCGACGTGCTGGACCAGATGCTGGGCGGCGGCATGACGCAGGGCACCAGCCTGCTGGTGACCGGCCCCTCGGGCGTCGGCAAGAGCACGCTGTGCATGCAGTTCATGAATGAGACCGGGGGGCAGGGCGGCCATGCCGCGATCTATCTGTTCGACGAAACCCGCCGCGCCTTTCTGGCGCGGGCCGATGCGCTGAACATGCCGACCCGCGCCCTGGTCGACGCGGGCGCGATCGCGCTGCGCCAGATCGACCCGGCCGAGTTTTCGCCGGGTGAGTTCGCGCACCTGATCCGCCGGGCGGTGGAAGAGGAGGGCTGCAGCCTGATCGTCATCGATTCGCTGAACGGCTATCTGACCGCCATGCCGGACGAAAAGCATCTGGCCATGCACATGCACGAGTTGCTGAGCTATCTGTCCAACCGCAATGTGGCCACGCTGCTCACGCTGAACCAGCAGGGCATCGTCGGCGAGCCCAGCACCTCGCTCGATGTGACCTATCTGGCCGACGTCGCGGTGCTGATGCGCTATTTCGAAGGCGATGGCCAGATCCGCCGCGCGATGTCGGTGGTCAAGCGCCGGGTCGGACCGCATGACGACACGATCCGCGAGGTGCGCATCGCGCCGCCCGGCGTGGCCATCGGCCAGCCGCTGAAGGATCTGCATGGCGTGCTGACGGGATTGCCTGACGTGCGTGCCAGTGACGCGCTGCCGCAGGACGGACGCTGAGATGACCGGAATTCCGAAGACGAGGCGCGACGTGACCTCGGCGGCCACCACCGACGTGCTGCTGCTCGCCCACCGACGCGATGCGGAGCTGACCGAACGCGTGCTGAAGGACGCCGGCTTCTCCTGCCTGCGCTGCCAGGATGGGCCGCATCTGCTGGCCGAGCTCTCGCCGCAGGCCGGCTCGCTGCTGATCGCTGAAGAGCTGCTCAGCCCCGCGCTGCTGCGCCACCTGGCGGCCGGCATCCGCGCCCAGCCGGCCTGGTCCGATCTGCCGGTGGTGGTGGTGGCCAGTTCCTCGCCCGAGCATCTGCCGCTCAAGGCGCTGGCGGAACTGGGCAATGTGTCGCTGATCCAGCGCCCCATGACCCAGGACGGCCTGCAATCGACGGTGGCCTCCGCGCTGCGGGCGCGGCGTCGCCAGCTCGAGGTGCGCGACCTGCTCGAGGAACAACGCGAACAGGCCGAGCGCAAGGATCAGTTCCTGGCCATGCTGGCCCATGAGCTGCGCAATCCGCTGACGCCGATCCGCTATGCGGCGCATCTGCTGCAGCGGCCGGCCCTGTCGGCGGAGCGCCAGACCCATCTCGCGCAATTGGTGGACCGTCAGGTCAGCCACATGGGTCGCTTGATCGACCAGTTGCTGGATGTCTCCCGCCTGACGCGCGGCCTGATCCGCTTGCAGAAGACGAGTGTCGACCTGTGCGCGCTCACGCAGGAGACGCTGGCCGCCCATGCCATTGCGGCTCAGTCGAAGGAGATCCTCATTCGGTGCGAGTGCAGTTGCGCGGTCTGGGTTCATGGCGACGAGACGCGGCTGCGTCAGGTGCTGGACAACCTGATCGACAACGCGATCAAGTTCTCGTCCAACGGACAGGAGATCCTGGTCACGATCACCCACACCGACGGTCGGGTGCGCTGGCGGGTGAAGGACCACGGCGACGGCATCGAGGCGCACTTGCTGCCGCTGCTGTTCGATGCCTTCGTGCAGGCCGACCGCTCGCTGGAGCGCTCGCGCGGCGGGCTGGGCCTGGGACTGTCGCTGGTCAAGGGTCTGGTGAGCATGCATGGCGGCGACATCACCGCGCACTCGGACGGCCCGGGGAAGGGCAGCGAATTCACGCTCGAATTGCCGGCGGAATGTGCCGAGACGGCGCCGATGGCCCTGGCGCCGACGTCGACCGCGGCGCCCTCGGGCAAGGACGTGCTGATCGCCGAGGACAACATCGATGCCGCCGAAGCGCTGCGCATGATCCTGGAAGGCCACGGCTATCGGGTGCATGTGGTGCACAGCGGGCCGGCGGCGGTGGAGGCCTTGCAGGCGGTGCGCCCGCAGGTGCTGATCTGCGACATCGGCCTGCCCGGCTTGAGCGGTTATGACGTGGCCCGCGCCGCGGCGGCCGGCCATCGGCCCGAGCTGATGCTGGCGGTGACCGGCTACGGCTCCTCGGAAGACCGCAGCAGTGCGTTCGCGGCCGGCTTCGACGGGCATCTGCCGAAACCGGTGGCGGTGCCGGAGCTGCTGCGGCAGGTGGCGGGCGTGCTGGCCTGAGGGTCAACTGCCGTCACCTCCGCGGCTTGGCATCGCCAGCCGGGGCGTGCTTCATCGTCAACCTGTAAGACGTGACTAGTCCGCCCGTCTGGACCTCGGGCGCCGCCTTCGCGCAAGATCCCACCCGTGACCATTCGTTCAACGCTCGAAGAGGCGGAACGCTGTCGTGGGAGAACCGAGATGCGCGCTGGCGATGCCACCCTGACTTCACCGGGCTGCGAGCTGATGACCCTGCCGTTCCGCGGGCTGGTGCTGACCGTGCTGTGGCATCCCACCGTGGCGCTGATCGGCCACCAGGCACTCTGGCCGGAGGACGCACGCGATTGGTCGCTGCAGCGCTTCGAGCCCCGTTTCTGCGCGCCGGGCGCGGTGTCCGGCGAGCCGCTGGGCCTGCAGGTCATCAGCCGTCAGGGACTGCGGCTGCGACGCCTGGCGGACGGCTCGGTGCTGCTGATCCGCTCGCCGCAACGCATGCGCATCGAGGTGACGGGTCAGGCGATGGGGGCGGGCGCCGCTGGCAGCGACGAATCGACCGTCCTCCTGTCCGCCGAGCGTCTGAGCCAAGGCGTGGTCCTGGGTCTGGGCGGCACGGTGCTGCTGTGTCTGCATCGCTCGGACCGACTGCCGCGACGCGAGTCGCCGTCCAGCCTGATCGGCGTGAGCAGCGCGATGATCCGCGTCCGGGAACAGATCCGGCAGGTCGCTCCCTCACGGCTGCCGGTGTTGCTGCTCGCCGAAAGCGGCAGCGGCAAAGAGCTGGCGGCCCAGGAGATCCATGCGCTCAGCGGCCCGTCCGGCGCCGGCCCGAACGGCCCCTTCGTCGCGATCAACATGGCCACCTTGGGCGAGCACACGGCGGCGGCGGAGCTGTTCGGTGCCGCGCGCGGTGCCTACACCGGCGCCCAGGCCACGCGACGCGGTCTGTTCGCGGCGGCCGGGGAGGGCAGTCTGTTCCTGGATGAGATCGGCGACACGCCCCCCTCGGTCCAGCCGATGTTGCTGCGGGTGCTGGACGCCGGGGACTATCGCCCGCTGGGCGCAAGTCATGTCGAGCGATCTCGCGCGCGCATCCTGGCGGCCACGGATCGACCGCTGGACAGCAGCGCCTTCAATCAGCCGCTGCTGCGGCGGCTGGAGGCTTACACCGTGCGCATCCCGCCGCTGCGTGAGCGTCGAGAGGACATCGGCCTGCTGATGATGCATCTGCTGCCCGCGCCCCAGGCCGCCATCGCCGGACGGCTGGGCTGGGCGTTCCTCACGGCGCTCTGCCTGCACGACTGGCCGGGCAATGTCCGACAGTTGGCGAATGTGCTGCGACGCGCCGCGATGCAGATCGAGGCGGGCGAGACCGCGGACCTGGACTTCGCCGCCGAATCGATGTCGGCCGCCACGACCGCGCTTCAGACCAACGCCACCTCGAGTGCGACTGCGACCGATGCCTCCACGAGCGTCGGGCCGCTTAGGGCATTGGGCGATCCCCTCACGCCGACATCGGCCAAGATCGATGACGCGCCTCGATGGCCGGTCTCGTCGCCCTTCACGGCGGCGGAGACGGGCGACATGCCGCCGGTCCGGCTGCCGCCCGCCGCGCTGTCCGACGATCAGGTCGTCGCCGCACTCGATCGCCACGGCTGGTGCGTGCAACGGGCCGCGCAGGCGCTGCGCATTTCTCGACCGAGTCTGTACGGCCTGATGCAGCGCAGCCTCGCCATCCGCGATGCCACCGAGGTGCCGGAACCGGAGCTTCGCGCGGCATTCTCGCTGGGGCAGGGCCAGGCCCGGCCGCTGGAAGCCTGCGCCACCGCCTTGAAAGTGCCCAAGCAGAGCTTGCGACGCCGGCTGCGGGCGCTCGGTCTGGGCTTCAGTGAGACACCCTCACGGCGTTGAAGGACGCGAGGCTGACCCGTGCGGTCAGGCCGGGCGCGCGGCAACAGGGCGGTCGGTGACGCGGTGGCTCGCATCCATCGCTGCGCCGATCACGCCCGTCGCGAGGCGGCGGGCTCGTTGAGCCAATGCACCAGCAAGCGATAAAGCTGATCCGGATCGATGGGCTTGGTGAGGAAGTCGTTCATGCCGGCGTCCAGGCAGCGCTGGCGGTCGGCATCGAAGGCATTCGCCGTCATCGCCAGGATGGGTGTGCCCCGGCGGTGCGGCAACTGCCGGATCAACCGGGTGGAAGCCAGGCCATCCATCACCGGCATCTGCATGTCCATGAAGATCAGGTCGACCGGCGCGGGCGCCATCTCCACCGCCTGCTGGCCGTCGTCGGCCACGCTCACCACCAGGCCGACATCTTCCAGCAGGGCACGAATCAGCTCCTGATTGACCGGGTTGTCCTCGGCCACCAGCACCCGTTTGCCGGCGAGCTGAGCCTGCACCGCGTCCAGTTCGAGCGGCAGGTGCGGGGCATTCGCCGCCGCCGTGCCGATGCCGCCCGCTTCGCAACGCACCGTGATCCAGAACGCGCTGCCTTGGCCGGGCACGCTCTCCACGCCCGCATCGCCGCCCATCAGCCGGGCCAGCCGGCGCGTGATCGCCAGCCCCAGGCCGGTCCCGCCATGCAATCGGGTGGTGGAGGCATCGACCTGATGGAACGGCTCGAACAGCTCGCCCAGCTTCGCGGGCGCAATGCCCACGCCGGTGTCGAGCACCTCGAAGCGCAGGAGCAAGCCATGATCGTCCTCATGCAGGGTCTGAGCGCTCAAGGTGACCGAACCATGCTCGGTGAACTTCACCGCATTCGACGCCAGGTTCAGCAGGGCCTGCCGCAACCGCGTCGGATCGCCGCGCAGCGATCGGGGCAGATCCAGCGGCGCCACCGTCACGGTCAGGCCTTTGGTCGAGGCGGACTCCCGGATCAGCGCGCCGACGCCGTCCAGCAGGGCGACCGCATCGAATTCAATGCTTTCCAGGTGCAGCTCCCCCGCTTCGATCTTTGAGAAGTCCAGCACATCGTTGACCAGGGTCAGCAGATGGTCGCCCGCCCATCGGACCCGCTCCAGCTGTTCCCGTTGCACCTCGGAGGCCGACGAGCGCTGCAGCAGGCGGGCGTAACCGAGGATGGCGTTCAGCGGCGTCCGGATCTCGTGGCTCATGTTGGCCAGGAAGCTGCTCTTCGCCTGATTGGCGGTCTGGGCGACGTCGCGCGCGGTCTGCAGCTCGCGGGTGCGGTCTTCGACCAGTTCCTCGAGGTGATGGCGGTACTGGTCGAGCTCCACCTCCGCGCGCTTTCGCTCGCTGACATCTCGCGTCACGGTGAGGATGCAGGACTGCCCGCCGAAACCGATCACGCGGGACGACACCAGGCCGGTCACCGGCTCACCGTGCCGATTGCGGAATCGCGCCTCGAAGTTCAGGCATTCGCGGTGCAGTCGGAACTGGCGAATGAAGGCGTCGCGCTCGCCGAGGTCCTGCCAGATGCGCAGATCCAGCGACGTGCGGCCGATCGCCTCGTCGCGAAACCAGCCGAAGATGCGGGTGAAGCCTTCATTGATGTCGAGATAGCGGCCGTCTTTCAGATCGGTGATGGTGATCGCATCCGGACTGGTCATGAAGGCGGTGCGATAGCGCGTCTCGCTCTCCCGCAATGCCGCCGTGGCTTGGCGCTCGGTGGAAAGATCCCGAAAGATGACGCAATGCAGCGGCTGGTCGTCGACGCCGGCAAAGGCTTCGCTGGAGACATCGACCGGCACGGTCGAGCCATCCTTGCGCACGAAATCCAGGGCGGCCCGCCACGGGCTCGGGCCACTGTGCGCGGTCAATGAATCGGCCAGGGCGAGATGCCCGGGCGCAATCACGTCCTGTCGCTGCAATTGCGGAATGTCGTCGGCCGAATAACCGAGGATGGCGCAGGCAGCGGGATTCGCCGTGAGCAATTGACCCGACGGGCGCGCCAGCCAGATGCCGTCCAGTGAATGGACAAACAGCATGCGATACCAGGCGTCCTTGGGCAAATGCATGGGCTCCCCCGCTCGTCCGGCCCAGGCGACATCTGCGTCCTGGCAGACGATCCCGGGTGATGCATCACTCCCACGGAGCCGATACGACAGTCACTGGCCGAGAGGAGCGACCTGAATCTGCCGGAAATGGCGCGCGCCGATCGGCCATTCCAGCGGCGATTTTCCCAGTGAGGTCCGACTCGAATGCCGAATGCCGAATGCCGGCTGCCATATTCAGAGTGCCGAGTGCAGCGTAGCGTTCGGGCCAATGACCTCCAGAGGCTGCGCGGCGTCATCGCCGTCTGAGCGCCTCTTGGCTGGGAATCACGCGTGTGGTCGAGTGTAGGACAGCCTCGGCCGATGGCGTCATCAGTTTGAAGGGTTGAAGGCGCGGCCACTCGGTCAGACACGGCGGCGCGCTTCTCCATTCAGGCCGCGAGTCGCTCACTCCGATTGAGGCGACAGCGCCACCGCGTCCGCGCCGGCGGGGAGGCGCATCGGCGCTGCCGGATCGGTGACCGCGCGCCAGATGGCCGCCGACACGTCCGATGCCTCGGTCACCGGGCCCGCACTGCCCGACATGGCGGCAAACACGCGCTGGGTGAAGTCCGCGTAGGCTGGATGGGTGCTCTTCTCCAGCCGGGGGCGCGCATTGGCGCCGAATCGGGTGCTCGGCGCACGGCCCGGCAGGACCACGTGCGCGCGAATGCCGAATGGCGCCAATTCCAGGGCCAGCGATTCGGTGAAGGCATTCACCGCTGCCTTGCTGCCGGTATAGACCGACAGCAAGGGCAAGGGCTTGAGGGTGACGCTGGAAGTCACGTTGACGATCACGCCCTGGCCGCGCTCTCGCATGCCCGGCAGCACCGCCTGGATCATGGCGAAGGTGCCCAGCACATTGGTCTCGAACACCTCGCGTGCCAGAGCCATGGAGATACCTTCCAGCGGCGCCAGCAGGCCGATGCCGGCATTGTTGACCAGCGCATCAATCGGGCCGGCCTCGGCCACGCAGCGCTGGATGCTGTCGGCATCGTTCAGGTCCAGCGGCAGTACGCGCAGGCGGTCCGACGGCGGCAACAGCTGGAGGTCCGGGGTGCGCATGGTCGCCACGACGCGCCAGCCGCGGTCGAGAAACAGGCGGGCGGCATCGAGGCCGAATCCGGAAGAGCAACCGGTGATGAGGACGGTCGGCACGGTGGACATGGAGGACATGGAGGACATGGGCAAGTTCCTGAAAGAAGAGCCCACACGATAGGCGGCCGACGCCGGACTCACTACACTCCCGAATCCGCGTTTTTGTTGAGATCGTCCAAATGGTGGATCCGTTGGCAGAGGTGGTGTCCTTGCTGCAGCCCTCCGCGCCGTTCTCCAAGCAGGTGGAAGCGTCCGCGCCCTGGGCGGTCCGCCGCGCGGAGACAGGTCGGCCGTTCTACTTCGTGGTGCTGGAAGGTCGCTGTCGGCTGCGCATCGAGGGACCCGGCGGGCCGACGGTGCTGAACCTGGACACCGGCGATTTCGTGCTGATTCCGTCCGCTCGCGGCTTCACCACGGCCAGCGACGACCAGGATCCACCCGGCCCGGACGACACGGTCGACACACCGATCACCGCCATCCCGGGCGGCGCGCGGGTGGGCGACCCGACGCGGCCGATCACCACTCGGCTGCGGGTCGGGCACTGCGTGTTCGGCTCGCCGGATGCGGCGCTGCTGGTGTCGCTGTTGCCGGAATGGGTGCATGTGCGCGGCGAGCCGCGCCTGTCGATGCTGGTGCAACTGGTCGGCGACGAATCCCGCAGCGATCGGCCTGCGCGCGAGATCGTCATGGCCCGTCTGCTGGATGTGCTGTTGATCGAAGCGCTGCGATGCGGCGCCAGCGCCTCCGGATCGGGCGGGCTGGTGCGCGGGTTGTCAGATCCAAGATTGGCCCAGGCGCTGCGGCGGCTGCATCAGGAGCCGTCCCGGCCCTGGACGATGGCGCAACTGGCGCGCGAAGCCGCGATGTCGCGCTCCGCGTTTTTCGATCGTTTCAGCGAGCTGGTCGGCATGGCGCCGATGGCCTATCTGCTGGCCTGGCGCATGGCGCTCGCCAAGCAATGGCTGCGCCGGCCGGACGCCACGATCAGCGACATCGCCGAGCGGGTCGGCTACAGCTCGGTCAGCACATTTGGCGTGGCCTTCACCCGCCATGTCGGCCTGCCGCCTGGCCGGTATGCGCGGCAGGCGGTGGACGTGGTGACCTCCGAGGAGCCGGAAACGGTCTGAGCGGCCGGCCGTGTCCGCTTCGCTTCGCCGCTCATGGCGTCCGCGGCACGGAGGGGCAAAGTCGCGCGGGCAACGGGGCGGGCCCACCCACACCACGTGCAGGCGACGCGGACGCAGAGTTGCCGCCGGGTGCGGATTGCCCCGCCTTCAACCCCAGCAGCGCACCCGGAATCGCCCCCAGCACCAGACCGGCCATCACGCCGCTCAGCAGAACCGCTTCCATCCGGCACGCGCGCAGTGCATCGAGCCAGGTGCGGCGCCATGGCCATGCGCGCGACGACTGCGATGAACACGGAGGCGATGCGTGCCGCTGCACGTCATGCGAATGAACGGGCGGCGATGACGATGCCCTCGTCGGCAACTGCGGCGGCTCGCCCAAGCCGGCATCGGAGGCCTCGTCGCGCCAATGACGAGGCACCGTTCGCTCCACCTGCAGCCCCGTCAGCCAGCGCGCCACGGTGTCCAGATCCCGGGGCCGATCGGCGGGATCTCGCGCGCCCATGGCACGAATCAACTGCGCCAGTGCGGCAGGCACGTCGGGAGGAAACGTCCAGCGATCGCTGCCGGCCAGCAGCGCCGCGACATCCAGGGGCGCAGTCTCATCCGCCTGGGGCGCGCCCGCACGTCGGCCGCCGATCAGTTCCAGGAACACCGCGCCCAGGGTGAAGATCTCTGAAGCGGGACCCGGCGAGGCGCCCATCAAGCGCTCCGGCGCCAGGTAGGCGAGGGTGCCGGCCGCCGGCAGCGTGCCGCCGGGCAGCTCGGTCAGCGTGGCCAGCGGATCGACGCGCTGGGCGATGCCGAAATCGACGATGCGCAGTTGGCCGTCGTCCTGCAACATCAGATTGGCGGGCTTGATGTCGCCGTGCACCAGCCCCTCGGCATGCAGCTCCGCCAGGGCGCTGGCGGCCTGAGCCATCAGCTCGACGGCCTGTGCGACGGGCAGCGGCTTCTGCGTCAGCACCTGGCTCATCGCGCGGCCGAAAACCCGCTCCATGACGATCCAATGCGCCGCTCGGCCCGCGACCGATTCGCTGACCACGCCGTGAATCCGGACGAAGGCCGCATGGCGAAGGCCCGCTGAGCGGCGCGCTTCGCGAAGGTGGGCTTCGTGGTCCGCCTGATCGCTGGGGATGGCCTCGGCCGCGTGGTCGACGTCCGTCGACGCGGAGGCGATCGGTGTCGCGCTGTCCCGTCCGCTCGGCGTGGCGAGTGGTGACGCGCCCACGCCCGTCTGCTGCCGATGGGCCGGAGGGCGCTCGGTGGCGTCGTGGTCGTCGAGGCCGGACGGGCGCCCGTCTCGGTGGGGACGCTCGCGCATCCGGAGACGCTTGAGCGCGACGGGGCGCAGCAGGACCGTGTCCCAGGCGGCGAAGACCTGGCCCTGTTCACCGCGACCGAGCGGACCGTCGAGCCGGTAATGCCCCACCAGCCGCGGCCATGGCGCGTCGGACGAGGGATCGCGGGTGGTCGGCTCGGCGTTCGGTGGCGGGCCGGCCGTCGACGCATCGCCGGGCGACTGCGGCAGGTGCAACGGGTGGGCGCGATGCCTCGATCGATGGGCGGGAACAGTCGATGGCGTCATGAGCGGGGTCACCTCGATCAACGCCGGCGACGGACGACCGGTCCGCGGCCCATCGCCAGCCGTGCGCCGCGCGCGACTCGCGCGAGGGCGGGCACGCCGTCCGTCACGAATTTGACAGTCGGGACTGTCAAATCCTGGCGCGAAAGCGTCGGGCTTGACAGTGTCCTGACGAATCAGACGGTTTTGAAGCGCCAAACCTCTGAAATCCGCCTGGCATGCATCTTGTCTGCGGCCTCGAAAACTCCGAGACCGCGGCCTGACCGCCATCGCCACCATGATTCATGACGAGCAAGCCCTGTCCCCCGCGCAGATCGACGCCTGGCTGCAGCAGGCGTACCGCCCCAACGCGGACCTGCCGACGCAGCTCCGAACGCTCGCCCTCAGCCTGATGCACCGTTGGCCGCTGTGCGGCCTGCGCTGGCAAGCGCTCGATCTGCCGGAGCTTCGGCTGCAGCGGGTCGGCGGCGCGATCGACGTGACGACCGTGGCGGCCACGCATGAATCGATGCCCGGCGACCGACCGCCCGAAGCCCTCGACGGCGCCGGCGACGTGGCTCGACGCGCAGGGCCTGCGTCGGGCCCGAAAGACGTGGCCCCGCTGTGCTACGCCAACGAACCCATCGGCCAGTTGCAGCTGGATTGGCAGGCCGGCCTCGGCGCCTCACCGCTGGAGGCCGCTGCGCGGGCGCACTTGTGCGGGCGCCTCGCTCGGCTGATCCATCGGGACCGGGTGGCCCGACAGGCACCGGCTGGACGCACTGTCGCCGAGGCCTTGACCGGCGTCAGTGCGTCGGTCTTGCAGCTGGAACAATGGATCGAGCGGGCCGCCGGGTGTGAGCTGCCGGTGATGCTCCACGGCGAATTCGGCACCGAGACCGGCTGGGTCGCCGAGGCCATCCATCGTGGCAGTCGACGTCGCGTCGGTCCGTGGGTGGCGGTGTTCTGCGCGCATGCGACCGATGATCCCGGCACCTGGCTCGGCCGGGCCGAGGGCGGCACGCTGTTTCTGCAGGGTGTGGACGAATTGCCGGCGCCACTTCAGCGCGAGCTGCTGGGCGAATGCATGGCACGGCGGGATCGTGCGGCGTCGTCACTCTCGATGCGGTCCTCCTCGTCATCCGCCGCGAACCCAGGCATGCCGATGCCGGCGAACTCGCGGCCCGTCGACCGTCCGCCGGGCGCGCTGGATGTGCTGCACGAGATCCGCGGGGTGCGCCTGATCGCCTCGACCACCACCGCACGTCCGCAGGAAGAGAACTCAGCCGGGCCCGTGATGCGCGGGCTGCGGGCGTTGCTGGAGGTGCTGACCATCGAGCTGCCGCCGCTGCGGCATCGACGATCGGATCTGCGCGGTCTGATCGACGCCGCGCTCGATCGGCTGGATGCGACCGGCTGCATCCGCTTCGAGGCGCCGCTGGTGCAGGCCTGCGAAGCCCATGACTGGCCGGACAACCTGTGCGAGCTGGATCGCACCGTCGCGCAACTGGCGCTGCTGGCCGACGGGCCGATCGTCGGTCTGGACGATGCGGCACGGCATGCGCCGTGGTTGCTGAATCCGTCCAGGGAGCGCGGGGTGGGGCGCGTCGATCAGGTCCTCGACGGCGACCCTCAAGACCCCTCCATCCTGGCGATGGGCGCCTGGCCCGCTGGATTCGCAGCGACCGCCGAGCCGGCAACGGGCGCGATGCTGTCCTCAGCCCAGCGATGGCCGGGCGGTGACGAAGAGCCTCATCCGTTCGGCTTGGCGGGCGGCCCCCTGCGGCCATTGGGCTTGTCGAACGGCTCCGGGCCCACGGCGGCGCCGCGGTCCGCGGCGCATTGGGTGCGCATCGTGCTGGAGCGTCAGCATCGGATCCTGGACACGCTGCATGCCGGGTTGCGGCGGGCGCTGCTGTTTCTGTCCGACCACTATGCCGAGCCGGTGACCCTGACCGAGCTGTCGGAGCAGGCGCATGTGAGCGCGTCCCACCTGACGTTTCTCTTCCGCAGCAGTCTGGGGATGAGCTTCAAGTCCTTCCTGTTGAACCTGCGCATCCACACCGCGCAGCAACTGCTGCGGGAATCGCCCTTGCGCATCACCGAGGTGGCGATGCGCGCCGGTTTCGCCGATCTCAGCCATTTCGAACGCTGCTTCCGGCGCGCGGTGGGGCAGAGCGCGCGGGATTACCGGCGCGGGCTGGCGGGCCGGTCGGCATCGACCGATCCGGAATTGCCTTAGGGAAGCGCTGCAGAACGACTCGCGGAGTGATGCAGCGCTTCCCAAGGCCTGGGGTTGCGACCGGAGGCGGGCGGCAGTCTTCGTCAGCCGCCGGCCGCCTTCACGGCGGCGGCCACCGCCTGCATGGCCTGCTGCTGCGCGGCGTCCCGAGCGGCTTGCTGGGCCTGCATGGCCTGTTGGATGCTCTGCGCCATCGTGGACTCGGTGGCGGCGAGCGCCGCGTCGGCCTGGGCGACCGCGGCTTTCACCGCACTCTGGATGTCGACCGGACCAGTCGCCTCGGCCAACGCGTCCGTCGCGGCAAGCAGCGCTTGCTGAACCGCTGCGGCGGCGGCATCCGACTGCGTCTGGGCTGCTGCCATCGCTGCTTCGGTGGCTTGCTGGGCCGCAGCCATGGCGGCAGACACCATGTCCGCCGCAGCGGGTCCCGAAGTCGCAGCGGGGGGGGCCGTCGGGCTGGAGAAGCCCGCCAGGGCCGGCGACGGCACCTGGGCGGGGAGATCGGCCCCAGTCACGACCGTGGGGTTGGCCGCGGCGGCGGCGACTGCGGCCGCTGTGGCGGCCAGGGCAGCGTCATTCGGCGCGGGCGTGGAGGGAGACAGATCGTTGCTCATGGGGTGGGCTCCGTCGACGAAGGGTTCGGGGTATCCGGGGAGAGCGGCGATGGCGGCGATGTCGAGGTGGCCGAGGTGGCCGAGGGCGTCGCGGACGCAAGCCGGCCGAACTCCCGCAGGGAAATGATCCCGTTGGCGCTGAGCTGCAACTGCGCCTGCTGTTCCGCCGAGGTGACGGGGAAGAGGCAACTGCTGCCGTCCTGCCCCAACAGTCCGTCGCGGACCTGGACCGAGGCCAGCATCGCCTGCGCGGCCTGGACATAGGCGTCCACCAGGGCGCGGGCGTCGGCATCGCCTTCGTTGAAGTAGCGCGTGTTCAGCGCCACCTGGACCAATGCTTCGGACACCCGGGAGAAACCGACCTGTTTGCCGGTGGACAGCCAGGCCGACACGGCCCGACCGACTTCGGTCGGCGACGGCAGGCCATTGACCTGCGGGCAGTCCAGCACGTTGAAAAAGATCGGCAGCAAGGTGCGCATCGCGTCGGTGGCCTGCTTCGAACGGGCCTGAGGCCCCAGGCCGGCCGCGGCAGGCTTGGTCGTCAGGGCCAGATAGAAGCGCAGGTAATCGGCGAACTCCTGCGGCGTGCGGGCTTGCTGGGCGGCGAATCGGGCGGCTTCCTGGGTGAGATCGGTGATGTCGCTGCCCATGCTGCTGGCCAGCAATGGGTCACGCATCAGCCGAACCAGGGCGATGCGATCGCTCAGGTCGGTGACCTGAAGCACCGGCGCGGTGTCGACCTCCAGGCTTTTCAGCCACGCCTGTGGTGCGGACAGATCGGCCTGGGTCAGCAGTTGCTGCGCGGCGAGGATGCGCTCGACCTGCGGCTGCAGCAGCGGATTCACATCGCCCCCCTCCGCCTTGGCCAGGACCATCAGGTCGGTGTGACCCAGGCTCTGCAGCTTCACCGGGCTGACCAGCAGTGCCAGTTGCGGCAGCAGCGTCAGCGGCGAGCCATGCAGCCCGATCTGGACCTGGGCCAGCAGGGTGCTTTCATCGGGGAAGTCGTAACGCGCGGCGGCGTTGCTGGTGGCCCATTTCAGCCATTCCGGCCCGCCGTCAATGAAGGCCAGGGCCAGGCGGCCGAGATCCGACAGCGAGCCCGGCGGCTGAAGCGATCGACCGGCGACGGAGACTGACATGGGAGGGCTCCTGAAGTGAGGGGAGGCAGGACGGCCAGGCGATCAGCCGGCCGGGAAGCCCTTCAGCACATTCGCCGCCGCGGTGCCGACGTTGGAGAAATCGGTGGTGGCGTTCTGCATCATGGTTTGCGCGGCGGTCAGCGCCTTCATGTAGCGGTCCTCCCCCGTGGCCAGGTACTGGGCCATCGCCACGCCGGCGGCGGTGGTGGCGATGGTGGAGATGTTGCGCAAGGCATCCGCCGCATCCTGCACCGCGATGGCCGATGACTGAGCCACCGACTGATACGCCTTGCCGGCGCCGCTGGTCATGACGACCTGCGGACCCATCGTGGCCAGTTGCGACTGGTTGATGACGTCGATGATCTGGGCATTGACCGTGGTCGGATCCATGGGAACTCCTGCTGTGTGTGCGGAGACGCGTGCCAGCCGCCTCGTCGTCGACCGGTCCTTCGGCAGGACCGGCCGGCGAGTCCATCATGACCGGGAACCTCTCGCGCTGAAACGGCGCCAGGTCACGGAGGTGAGGGACGATCAGTCGGACTGCGGCGGTGGTGGTGGCGGTGGTGGCGGCGGTGGCGGTGGTGGCGGCGGTGGTGGCGGCGGTGGTGGCGGTGGTGGTGGCGGTGGCGGCGGTGGTGGCGGCGGTGGCGGCGAAGCGGCTGCCGTGGCGGCGGCGGCCAATTGCTGCAGGTCGGCCTGCGCCTGGCTGGCCAACTGGGAGGATCCGACGGATTGGGCCTGCAGCTGCTGCACGGCGGCCTGACCGTCCGCGTAGGCGGCGGCGATCACGGCAGCCGGTGCCACGGGCGGCGGCAACGGATTCACCGAAGGCGGCGCCGGAGGGGGCGGGGGCGGCGGAGGGGGCGTCTGCATCGCCAGGATGCGGGCGCAGGCCGACGTGACGGCGGCCGAGCTGAGCATGCTGGCGCTCTGCTGCCGATTGACGGCGTTGTACATCGCCATGCCGAGGGTCTCGAGCAGCACCGCATCGATCATGCCTTGAGCCTGTGACGGCGCCTGGCCGGTCGATAGCGTCACGGCGGTGCTGACCGCGTCGACGATCTGGCTGTTCACGCTGCTGTCTTCGATCATGAGGAAGCTCCCTTGGCAAGAATCATCGCCAGCACCTGCGCCACGGCGGCGTTGGACATGACCTGGCCCCGCTGCTGGTTGGCCACGGCGTTTTCCATCGCCAGGCCCATGCTCTGCGCCATCACGACATACGTCATCCCCATGGCGATGGAGGGCGCCAGGGCGATGGCCTGCGCATTGCCGGCGGCGATGGCCGGCAACAGGCTCATTCAACGACTCCGGCCCACGCCGCGACCAATGACGAACTCATGGGTCGGGCGTGAGCAGGGTCGCCGCCGGATCAGGCGTAGATCGCCGCCGTGGCCTTGCCGGTGGAGGCGGTGTCGATGGCCAGCAGAGTGCTCACGCCCTGCGTGGTGGACGCCTGCATCGTGACGTAGGACTGCTGCTGGTTGTTGGTCGCGTTGTGCGCGGCGTTCGAGAGCGCCTGGCTGGTGGCGACGAACAGGTTGCCCATCGCGATGGCCGGCGAATCGCCCAGCACCTTGGTGTTGACCTGCGACACCGAATCGGTGATCTGGCTGTTGACTGCGGTCGGAAATGCCATGGTGAATGCTCCTTGCGGTTGATGAAGAAATCAAACTCGAACGGCGATGCGTCGGGACGGTTGTCCAGGGGCGCTGTCAGCTGTGAGGCGACGACCGGAGTCGTCCAACGCGCCACGGCACCGCACGCGACGGGACGGCACACCGGCTCACGCCGGCGCAGACGCCTGCCGGTAGGACTCATGGCCCGGCCCTCACGAACAACACTTCCCGGGACGCACCCGGCGCGGCTGGGCTCAGCCGAGGATCTTCTTGGTGGCTGCGCCGGTGGCGCTGGTATCGATGGAATACAGCAGCGTCACGCCCATGGTCGTCGCGGCTTGCGCCGTGACGTACATCTGTTGTTGGGCCATCGTGGCGTTGTGGGCCGCATTGGCCAGAGCCTGGGCAGTGGCCTGGTAGAGGTTGCCCATGGCGATGGCCGGCGAGGTGCCGAGCACCTGCACGTTGGCCTGGGTCGCCGAGTCGGTGATCTGGCTGTTGACGGAGGTGGGGAATGCCATGGGACGGGCTCCTTGCAATGGACCTTGAAGAGGGCGCGGTCGACGGCCGCGTCGCAGCGGTGGCGCTCAGGACCGGGACCGTGCGGATGAATCGATCAGCTGCCCAGAATGGTCTTGGTCGCGACGCCGGTGGACGCCGTGTCGATCGCGTAAAGCGTCGCCACGCCCATGGTGGTGGCCGCCTGGGCGGTCACATAGCTCTGCTGCTGGGCGTTGGTCGCGTTGTGGGCGGCATTGGCCAGGGCCTGGGCGGTGGCCTGGAACAGGTTGCCCATGGCAATGGCGGGCGCATCGCCCAACACCTTGGTGTTGGCCTGGGTGACCGAATCCGTGATCTGACTGTTGACGGCGGTGGGAAAAGCCATGATGGGATGACTCCTGTGGCGTGATGAAGGGCGGCCGCTGAGCGACCTGGACGCGGAGGCGGTGCGATCAGGCGGGCGGGGACGCGCTTGGCGCTAGACGCGTCCTGGACGCCCCGCTCGTGACGGCGCTCGGACATTCAACCGTAGGGCTTGGACGTCAGGATGTCCTTGGTCGCCACGCCGGTGGAGGCGGTGTCGATCGAATACAGCGTGGTCACGCCCATGGTGGTGGCGGCCTGGGCCGTCACATAGCTCTGCTGCTGGGCATTGGTCGCGTTGTGGGCGGCGTTGGCCAGGGCTTGCGCCGTGGCCTGGAACAGATTGCCCATCGCGATGGCGGGCGCATCGCCCAGCACCTTGGTGTTGGCTTGGGTGACCGAATCGGTGATCTGGTCATTCACTGAAGTGGGAAAGGCCATGTTGACTCCCTGAGGTCGTGGAACCGTGGGTCCCTGGGTGGATCGATGCGCCAAAGCCGGGCTTTGCCGAGAGCACGCTCGACAGGCGTGTCCAGGTCTTGGCGTGAATGAATGGTAGGCAGCGCTGCCGCCGATCAATCGGCGCGAATGACGGAGAAGCCGGCCGAATCGACGATGGCAGCGCAGCATGCGGCGGGATGGCGCATGGACTGGATCGCTGATCGCGCGGGGAAATGGCGTCGACGGGTCGCGCAGGCGCGCAGGCGCTGCCTCAGGTCAGCGCGGCAGGTAGAGGCGATCCGAGTAGGTCCACAGCCATTGCGGCCGGAAGGCGACGAGCACGGCCGCCACCATGCCGGTGAGCATGGCTTCGCCCCAGGCGCTGAGTCCGCGTCCGAGCATCAGGTCGAGATCGCTGAGCGCGGCGGAGCCACCGATCAACAGCAGCGCGGCCGCGCCGGAGAGGACGCCCGCGACGAAGGTCGCCAGGAAGGCGCGCCCGAGGATGTAGACCATCAGGTGATGCGGCAGCAGCGCCCGCACGGCGGCCCCGAGGACCAGGGTGAGGGTGGCGGGCAGCAGGCCGAGCCAGAGGGCCCGTTCCATCGATTCAGCCCAGGTGAGGTGGCCCATCACCGAGGCCATGACCGTCACCGGCAGGATCGCCAGCACGGTGAGCGGCCAGCCGGCCATCAGCGTCAGCAGGTAGATGCCGGACCACGGCTGCACCAGCGGGATGTCGGTCAGGCGGTCCGCGTTCCACAGCGGTGGCAAGGCCAGGCACCACAGCAGCCACGGCCAGGGCGGGCCGTCGCGGCCTGGCAATCGCCAGGGGCGGAGCCAGAGGGCCACGACGAAGGCCGAGGTGAGGAGCAGGGCGGTGAGCCAGGGCATGGGGGGATTGTGGCGGGGTGCAGGGGCGGCTGAAAAGCGGGCGAATGGTTTCGATCTGAATGGCGGACAGGCGGCCGGTGAGCCTGGAAGCTGCCATGGAGAAGGGTTCGTGAAAAAGTTGGCGAGTCCGCTAAACCATCCCGGAGATCCGCAGACAACTTCCCCAAGTGACCGTCATCCAGCGGTCCGAGTTCAGGGCGGCGGGGGCCGCAGGGGGAGAAAAACATGGTGGCAATTGTTGCGGGCAATGGTCTTGGTCTGAGTCTGGGGTCGATGGCCGCCCTGGGCACGCGGGGATCGTTCGGAGATGCGGCGCTCGGGAGAGCGGGCGCGCTGGGGCGGCTTCATGGCTGACTCCGCCATTGCCCCGGCGCTGCGTGCGAAAGGGGCTACCACCGCCGCGATCGTGGGCGCAGGCATGGGTTCTGCGGTGAGCCAAGCCATCCAAGGCAAATGGAGCTGGCGCGAGGTCGGCGCCTCGACGGTGGCAGGCGGCGCAGGCTACTACGCTGGGAAGGCCGTTGGCCGGGTGATGCAGGGCCTCGATGCCAATGCCGTGAAGATTGCAGCCTCCACAGGCGCGGCAGTCGCCGGGTCCTGGGCGAGCAGCCAAGTGATGGGGTATAGCTCGGCGGAGACGCGGGCGCGGCTCTCGCAGGCGTTTATTTCGGGGTTGGGGCAGGGGATTGGGGATGCCCTTGGAGGGAGCCCGACGAATCAGCCCGGCGCAGCGAGTGAACGCCGTTGGCTTTCGGGCACTAGGCTCAGCGGCACTGGCAATGGGCTCGGTGTCGCCAATGACGCTGTGCCACTGGGCGATTCAAATGACGGCCCACTTGAGCTGGCTCCCATTCGACTCTCCGACGGTCGTTACATCGACGGCGACGGTGCGATTCGTAGTGCTGGCTCCGTCCAGGTTTCAGACGCCCTCGGTGAGGTCGGTAAATTCTCTTCCGCAGGCAGTCGAATCGACTCCAAGTTGTCTGCCTTCACACCCATCGGCCTAAAGAAGTCCGATGGCTCGCCGATCACGTATTCCTTCGACCAGATCACCGGCGAAGCTTTTTGGGACTACGGCTCAGCGGATAGTGTGCGGGTAATTCCCAAGGCCTTCAGGCAGCCGACACTAGATGAAGCCAAGAGGCTCCCTGGCAATCCTTTTGGCGGAATGGATGATGCCGCCGCAGACTTCCTGAAGCTGGGATTCGCGGGGGGGCTTGGCGGTGTTGGTGCCGGCGCGGTAGTGCGCGGCGCCGTGGCCGTACAGGCGGAGATCGCCGCATTTGGGGGCCTGTTCGGCGGAGGGCTAAAAGGCGCGATCCTTGCCAACATCGCCGGGTTCTCTGAAGCCTCCGTCATTGGTGTCGAGACGACATTGGGGTTGGCGACCTCCGCTGCGGCTCCGAGCGTGGTTTTGGCTGGTGCCGCGACGGCGAAGGTCGCCGGATTGCTGGACAATGCGGCGCCGGAAGCTAGGGTGCTTGGCAATGTAGGAACCAGAGTTGACGACTTCGCCGCCCCTGGGACGAACCTTGCACCAAATGTCCGGGCGTATCCGGACGGCAGCCTCAGAACTCCGGATGGCAAGTTTGCGAGCGTTGGTGGCCAGCCCGCACCGGGAACGGTCAATGCCTCCAACTACGCGGATTTCCTGCGCTCGAATGGCGTTGATGTTGTCGGAACCGAGTTGGAAGTAGTTGGCCCGCTGGGGGTGAGAAAATACGACATCGGCACGCGTAACCCGGATGGTTCATATTCGGTATCGAAATCAAGAGCGGCGGCGCGAAACCCGACTCGTACCAAGACTTCTCGGACAGGTTCATCAATGAGTTCGGGGCGACGGGAAGAGGCCGGATATCCGGCGAGACCGTTAAGGATTCGATGACTATTTACCTGCCGCCGGGAGGCTGAAATGCTCTTAGAAGTTGAGAAAAAGGCTCCAGTTGAGAATGCGACGGCCGCCGATGTGCGAGCAGTCATTCCCAAGCTGCGCAGCTACGGGCCGTCTTCATTTGCGTCGCTGACGGATGCGCAGGGCAGCTACCTGCAGGTGGCCGGCGGTGGAGTGACGTGCATGCTGGAGTGGCGCGACGCGGTCAACCGGCGCCACTTCCGCGCGCACCTTGATAGTCCTAGCAAGGTGTTCCCGGATGGAACCATCCTGACCTTCAGCGGTGGCGAGGTGAAGTTGCAAGCCGATGAGTGGCTGACCGCGCCGATGGTCGAAGCGGCGTTCCTCGCCTTCCTCAAGGGTGAGCCGCTGCCAGAGGCGATTGGGTGGCGGGACATCTCGGCGATGTTCGAGAACTTGGCTTGATTGGGGCTCAAGGCAAGCATCCGAGTCCAGGCCGGCCAACGGCCGCCCGTGAGGGCTTGGCCTTGACGCGGTGGCGCGCCTACCGACGCTCGCCGTGTGCGGTGCCTGGCCGTTGAAGGCCTGGAGCCAAGCGCTTCAGGCTCATTGGCCAGCCGCATGATGCGGGCGAGTTGCTCCTGCCGAGCCGGAGAGTCGCCGCTGGCCGCCGGCTGCGAGTCCACGCCGCTCGCCCCAAGTCGCACAGACCCGCCGCCGGCCAAGCTGTAGTCAGCCGGCACCGACGTGTCATCGAAGCTGTATTGCGACCCCCAGTTCTCGGCAGTACCGGGCTTGAGTTTCAGACCCGAGCCGGCAACAGGCTCGGGCTGCATCGACTCCGCCAAGCTGCTGCCCAACGCATTGCCAATCCCCTGCCCCAGCCCCGAAATAAACGCCTGCGATAGACGCGCCCGCGTCTCCGCCGAGCTGTACCCCATCACTTGGCTGCTCGCCCAGGACTACTTGGCGAACCCGACAACCACTTCCTTCGATGTAACCCACGGCGGGGTGAACTTCCGCACGTACATCAACGTTGACCAATACGGCAACCCGTACGTTGGAAACGTTCACCCCATCAAGTAAGACGCTCATGGACTACTTCAAAGCAGCCTTCGGCGGCTTCGCTCCACACCGCGACGAAGACGCGGCGGTCAAGTTCGCATTGAACGTTGTGTTGATGGACAACCGCTTGCAGGAACTGGCGGAGCTGGTCGTCGATGGAAGCCCGTTCGGCGGAATCGAGGGTGAGCCTGGGTGGATGCTGGAACGGCGCGACGTTGCCGACGAAGGCAACCATGTGGCATACCCTGACTGGCCAGCAGGTGCACGCTTCAAGGCGAGTGTGGACGAGGATGCATACCGGCTTCAGCAGCCCGAGTACTTCATGAGCCGCGAAGAGTTCATGAAGTACCTCATCCCTGCCATTGATGCCTATGTGGCGGCTGACCCTTCGAGGGCACAGGCTCCGGCAGTCGTTGCACTTCGCAAGGCGATTGCATAGCCAAAAGCCAAGAACGCCTGCCAGGGCTTGCGGCGCATGACAAGACCGACGACTGGAGGTGTGGTCGCTACAAGGGAACGACTCGTTCGTTCCCTGCCATGCACCTGCAACCCTCGCCCACCTGGTACCTCTACATCACCGACGCCTCGTCAGTGCGCCTGCTGACCGACGACGGCGCGCCATCGCCTGAGCTGAGCAGCGAGCCGGCGCGCACGCTGGCCGAACTGACCGCGGCCATCCATGCCGCGGCGTGCCGCCTGGGCGAGCACGAGCTGCGGCACCTCGAACTGGCCATCGCGCTGCAGCGCTGGCGCCGCTGAGCCTGCGGCGTGCAGCCGGGTCAAGGCTGGCCGTAGGCCGCCCGTGAGGGCTCGGCCTTGAGGGCTCGGCCTTGAAGCGGCATCACGCCGACCGACGCTCGCCGTGTGCGGTGCCTGCCGGGTTCTCCTGGCGGGCACCGCTGACGGCAGAGGGCGACTCGCTCCCCTTCCCTGGGAAGGGCCGGGGGGGATGGGTTGGAGCCGCTGCCGTGAGGACAGCGGGCAGCACCGGCCGGCGCCGGTGCTGACGCGAAGGAGCGCCCGCCCCAGCGGGCCGACGCAGCGCCCGGGGCAGCCGGCATCATCGAAGCCCTGGCCAAGGGCTGGTGCGCGCCCACGCGCACGAGGGTGACGGGACCGCAGCCGCAGGCGTGAGGTCCGCCGCTGCCGAAGCGAAGCGCAGGAAGCCACCCTGGTTGGTGGCGAGCGTCCGCTCGAAGCGTGCAACGGTCACGGAGAACGCTGCCCGCCGACCGGGGTGGCTTCCCGCGGAACGCCGACGACAGGCGGTGTGGGGGCAGGCAGCGGCGCCCATGATCGGTTACGAAGGGCGTCCAGCCTGTAGAAGGTGCGTGCGGCCCTAGCCACCGAAGAGCACATGTTCGACCGCCCGCACCCCGGCGCGCAGCGTCTGCTGCGAGCGTGCTGGGGCTGCGGACGGATCCGCAGATGCGTCGTCGCTACACGTCGCATCCCGGATGCGAGGTGCGGGCGAGGTGATCGGCAACGTCGATCCGACGGTGCCTCCGCCGCCGCCAAAGAATGGCGGATGCGGTGTGGTCGGCACGCTTCTGATGGTGGCCGTCGCAGTGGTGGTGTCGGTCTACACCGCAGGGGCGCTCTCCGGCGTGGCTACTGGATTCACGCAAACCATGGCTGCCGGCCTGTCCGCAATGACTGGCGAATTAGGGCTGACTGGCATTGCTGCGGCTGCGGCAGGAGCAGCGGCCGGATCAGTTGCGAGTCAGCTTGTAGGAATGGCCACCGGCAATGTGGACAAGTTCAGCTGGAAGGCCGTGGGGCAATCGGCGTTGGCTGCGGGCATTACCGCAGGGGTTGGATCAGCCATTACCTCTGCAGTCGCTGAGGGCGGCTTCATGGCTGACTCCGCCATTGCCCCGGCGCTGCGTGCGAAAGGGGCTACCACCGCGATCGTGCGCGCAGGCATGGGTTCTGCGGTGAGCCAAGCCATCCAAGGCAAATGGAGCTGGCGCGAGGTCGGCGCGTCGACGGTGGCAGGCGGCGCCGGCTACTACGCTGGCGAGGCCGTTGGCCGGGTGATGCAGGGCCTCGATGCCAATGCCGTGAAGATTGCAGCCTCCACAGGCGCGGCAGTCGCCGGGTCCTGGGCGAGAAGCCAAGTGATGGGGTACAGCTCGGCGGAGACGCGGGCGCGGCTCTCGCAAGCGTTCATTTCGGGGTTGGGGCAGGGGATTGGCACTGCCATCAGCGAGAGCTTCGCAAGTGGCTCTCGGCAGAAGCCAGCTCCGACGTTCGCACAGGACGCCGCGGCGAGCAGATCACTGGGATTCCGTCTGCCCTGGGACCTCTTGTCGATAGCACTACGTCCTAAACGGGACGGCTGTGGGACGACCCGTTGGGCACCACTGCGAATACGTTGGCAAGCAGTGTGGACGGGTTTAGAAGCAGCTTCAACAAGGTCGTCTATGGTGATGGTCGAGCGATGGACTCGACGCTGTTTGCCGTGGGCACGGCTGCTATGCCACTCGGTCGCATAGAAGCCGGCCTGCCAGATGCCGTTGCGTTTGAGGAGACGCTGTATCGAGCGGTCGGAGCGGCGCACGACCCGCTGAAAATTCATCCAGGAAACATCGCAGCGAGCCACCGCTACACCAACCCGGGCCAGGGAGGGCTCTACTGGCGAGCTGCCGCGGACATGAGGCAGTCAGGCATGACGCTATGAAGTTACCCAACCCGTGGGCTCATGAGCGCAACAGAACGGCTTCAAAGGCATCATTGCGCCGTCAGCTCAGGCAGATGGCAGCGTGAACCTAATCTTGTTTGGAACGAAGGGGTTGAAGCGATGAAAGATGTGCTGCGCACTATCGAGGGGTTCGTGTCCATTCTTCGCTGCAAGCAGTGTGGTGCCAAGTTCCCGCACTTTGTCTTTGCAGGAGAAAGTGACGCTGACACTGAGGGCTTGCGCTGCGCGAGCAGTTGCGAGCGAAATGAAGTTGTTCTATTCGAGCTTGACCCGGAAAAGTGGTCTGCTGCCGAAGGTGTCGAGGCAGCTGAGCGCCGACTTTCTGCACAGCTTGGGCGGAGCGACCTCAAACTGATCCGACTACTTGAGGTTGAACGAGACAGCACGCCCGCTGCGGGCACAAGCTTCCGAGACTTCAAAAAGGCCTATAAGGCGCCGGTGCCAATGTACTCATGCGCATGTTGCAGTACCGGGCGTGCTAAAGCTGATGCTGAGATTACTGTGGGTGAGTTCCGAATGGCTGATGGTCAGATTACCACCTTAGGGCGACTAGCCTTGGAGGCTGAAGTTGGGTGACTAGATGAATTGCCAAGCCAATGCAACGGCTTCGAAGGGGTTTGTCCCGCGCGACTCGGGTCGGCAGATAAAGTAATCATCGGGAAACCTGCTCGTCCAACGACTGGTGAACCTGTTGCCGTCTCGAGCGAGGTTTGCGTGATGGCTTTTCTGTGGTGGAGGCGCAGCTTCTCCAGCATCTCGTGCTGGGCAAAATGCCAGCCCCAAAGCTGCTGCTTGTTCTCGTGATTCAGGATGGCTCGGTGCAAGAAGCCCTTGTATTCCAGGCAAATAGGGCCATCGCCGATGGACCCGACGCTGCTTTGATCGATATTTTCGTCATCGATTTGAATGACAAACTCTTGCCTGCAGTGAGAAAAGCGCAGTGCCAGCTCGTTCTGCAAGGCGAGGCGACCTTAGGATGGGAATACGCCAGAAACCGCTTCCCTGAGTGGGGTGCAGGTGGCTATAGAAAGTTCATCGGCACCACCTCAACATTTTCGCACGACTGGATTTTCGGCGGATGGGGCAATTAAATGAGTACTGATGACGTTGCATTTGTCCGGGCGATTTTGGCAGCGGCCAGCTTGAATGGTGAAGGAATTTCTCGTGATGCAGTTGAGCGAATTTACTATGCAGATATGGCCGTGCGAGAAAATGTCGAACCTGCAGCCGCTTCGGAGAAGTGGATTGATTACTATATTGAGCGACTGACTTCCATTCCATTCCATTCCACCGGCTGGAGTCTGCCGCTCGTTCCGATGCAAAGCTAACCAAGCTTTTGCTCGAACTTCTAGGGAAGTGACGGCCGGCTGAAGCCTGCAGCGCGCGTGATCCCGGCCTTGAACGAACTGGTCGAGGTGCGTGGTGCGCCCTTGTCGATCCGGCTGCACAACGGGCCGGAATTCATCGCCCAGGCGTTACGCGACTTGGCCGCCGCCAAGCGGTATAGAACTACGTCACATCCAACCCGGCCAGCCAACCCAGAACGCCTATGCCGAGCGCATCAACAAGAGCTACCGCACCGAGGTGCTGGACCGCTATGTCTTCGACTCGTTGGCCGAAGTGCGGGCCATGACCGCCGATTGGCTCCAGCGCTACAACCACCACCGGCCAAATGAAGCGCTGGGTCGCGTTCCGCCGGTCGATTACCGTATGAAGCGATTCCCTGACCTCTACTTCTGACTCGTACAGGAAATCGAGGAGGCTTCAGACCGATTTGGCGACTTCGTTAGCGAGACGAACAAGGCACGCGTTGACGGCGGCCTTAAACGAGGCATCGTTCTTGATCAGACCCGACAGCGGAGAAATCTTGTATGGAACGCTCGCGGACGCATCCACTTCCTTCGCTTGAAGACTTCCACTGACAAGGCATGTAATATTGTCCTGAGTGAGGTTCGTCGACCCAAAGAAATAAGCTCTGTACCCCATAGATCCAAGAGCACCAGTCAGCGCCGCCGCCGTGCCAGCCCCCAATCGCTGCGGAAAGACATCGATAACTCGGAATTTCTTAGCTTCGAACGTAAAGCTACCCGGCGGAAGTCTGGTGCCGAGAAGCGCAGAGAACTGGGAAAGTGGTGGAAAGTCAAAGTCCTCATCTCCAAAGTACTGGATCGGATTCTGTACGCCATCGCGACGGTAGATTCGCTCTTCGATTGACCGTTTGTCTATCAAAGTCACCTGCGCTGAGCTGGGTTGTATCTTGTTAAGAGCGATTGTTGTTGAACACCCAGCGAGTGACGCGGCAAGTGCTAAGGTTGCTGTGAGCTTGCAAGTGAGATTCATGGTTATTGATGTTGCAATGGGTGACTTGGCACAGTGTTGAAAGACGCATAACGTGAAAGCTCAGCGGGCGGTGATCCGCCTCGGCAATCGCGCAGGCCATCTGGTTTAAGTCAGACGGTCGCGGCCTGACCAGCGCGTTGTCGATGGTAGTTAGCTTCGAACTCGCCCGGCGGGGCCTGTCCGAATTTCCGGGTGTAAGGCTCATTAAGCCTTCACTGAATTCGTGAAGAACCTCGAGATCTTACGGGTCTATCTCGTAAATCGATCTTCGTACAGGATCGCGAACAGGTTCATCGCCGATTTCCAGTTGTGGGCAGCGCGCCCCCAGTCTTCGGTGATGTTGCGCAGCGCGAGCCAGGTGAGCTTAGTGGCGGCATCGTCGCTGGGGAAGTGTCCCCGGGTCTTGATGATCTTGCGCAGTCGCGCATTGATGCTCTCGATGGCGTTGGTCGTGTAAATCACCCGCCTGACCTGCGGCGGGAACGCGAAGAACGGGATGACCTTGTCCCAGGCCCGCCGCCAGGCGCTGACGACGGTGGGAAATTTGCGCCCCCAGTCGCCGGCTTCAAACTCGTCCAGCGCGGCGTGGGCCGCCTCGGCACTCACGGCCTGGTAAATCGGCTTGATCGCTGTGGCCTGCGCCTTGCGATCCTTTCAACTGGCGAAGTCCAGATTGTGCGGATCAAGTGGACGATGCAGGTCTGCAAGGTCGTGGCCGGGAACACCGCTCCCAGCGCCTCAGGCATGCCCTTGAGCCCGTCGGTGACCGCAATCAGGATGTCGTTGACCCCGCGCGTCTTCAGGTCGTTGAAGACCTTCATCCAGAACTTGGCGCGCTCGGTGTTCTCGATCCAGATGCCCAGCATGTCGCGCGTGCCGTCCGGCAGCACCCCCAGCGCCAAGTGCACAGCCTTGGAAAGCACGACCGCGTCCTCCCGGATCTTCACGCGCAGCGTGTCGAAGAAGACCACCGGGTACATCGATTCCAGCGGCCGGGTCTGCCAGGCGTTCCGCTACCGGTTTAGCCCTGACCATCCGGACGGACCTCCCTGCCATGCAGTCACCGATGTCAGCGCTCGTCAGCCTTCACCCCATCCTTGACCCACCCGGCACTCGCCCTGCGATCGGCTTGCGCCGCCCGGCACCCTGTCAACCATTACATCTCCCCCTTCTTCCAGCCGCCACGTAGAGTCCTTCATCCCAATCCGGTTCTATAACGGAGTAGCCAAGTGGCGGTTCTCAAGAATTGCGCGAGCGGCCATCGGGTCGTGCTCTCACCGCAGCATGTCGTCGGTCGGGCCCCGACCTGCGGCACGGTGTTGGATGACCTGGAGGCATCACGGCTGCACGCCGTGATTCGCTGGGCGGGGCACCGCTGGGAGCTGCTCGATCTCAGTCGCAATGGCACCGTGGTCGATGAACACCGCGTTCCCAAAGAGGTCGCCATCGTGCTGCACACCGGGCAATCGATTCTTTTCGGTGTGGACGCGCCTTCGTCATGGACGGTCGAGGATGTGGGCCCCCCCGCCGCCGCAGCGCTGCCGGAAGACGACGGCGGACACAGACACTGAGTCTCCACCCCTCAGCCCATCCGCTTCCCACCCCGCATTCAAGTGTCCGAATTGTGAAAACGCGACACCCTGCCAGGTCGCGTTACGAAAGTCATCCTGACCCTCCCGGGTCGCTCAGTTACATTCCGCCCGGTTTGCATCAAGGCAAATCAACGGCTTGCTGGGGCGATTGACGGCTCCTGCGATGAGCTCATCGCACAGGCCGATTCAAGACCAGGGCGCTCTGCGACGAACAGCGCCCGTCCCGGAGGGGTGTAATGAAGCAGGGATTTGGGCGCGCTGCGCGGGCCGCGGCGTGGCTATGCCTGGCTGTTTTCAGCTGGATCACAGGCCTCGGGACAGCCATCGCCGCCACCACACCGACGCCATTCCCGGTGGTCGACTATCAGCTGGTGAGCAAGACCGCCGTGGCCGGCAGCGCCACCGCGCAATACGACTACGTCTACCGGCTTCAGGTGCGCAATGCCGGCGCCGATGTGCTCGGCGCCCAAGGCAGCGTCACCAGCCGGCGCAGCAGCGTGCTGGCCACCGATGCCGAGGTGAGCTTCCCCGCCATCAAGGCGCGCCAGTTGGCCGTCAGCAGCGACACCTTCACGCTGCGTGCCGGCCAGTTCTTCGATCGGCGACTCGACCCCAAGTCCCGTCGTAACGGCCGCATGGCCTACGACGTGCCCGGCACCGATCCGGACGATGCAGGTGCCGGATTCGCCCCGCTGCTGCTGGACCTGGGCGATGTGGCCATCAACACCTGGTACGTCACCAAGTTGAATGCGGTGCTCGAGTGGCGATGGCTGCCGGTCACCGACGTCACGCCGCCGGTGGTCTCCGACACGCTGCCCGTGGGCGACGTCGCGACCGCGCGTCCCGTGATCTCCGCCCGTTACGCTGACGCGACCAGTGCGATCGACACCGCCAGCGTCGTGTTGACCGTCGATGGCCAGGCCGTGACCGGCGCGGAAATCACGGCGGCCGCCATTCGCTACACGCCGACCGTGGATCTCGCGCCCGGCCCGCACACGGTGACGCTGAAGCTGCGGGACTCCGCCGGCAATGAGGCGACCGCCACCTGGACTTTCAATGTGCGGACCGCGGGTCCCGCGCTCACGCTGATCTCACCCGCGGAAGGCGAGATCCTGCCGGCCGACGCACGGCCCACGCTGAGCGGCCAATGGGCGGCGTCGTCGTCCATCGATCCCGCGTCGCTGAACATTCGCGTGGACGGTCAACCGGTGGCGGCCCAGATCAAAGGCAATGGCTTCACGGCCACCGTCACCACGGCGCTGACCGAGGGAGCCCACAGCTGGACGGTGTCGGTGAAGGACCGCGCGGGCCAAGCCAGCAGCGGCACCGGCCGCTTCATCACCCGCAGCGCGCCGGTGGTGCTCAACAAGACGCCGTGGGAGATCTTCCTCCCCGCCGGCGCCACGCCGACGATTCGCGCAACCTATGCCGACATCGGCGCCGGCATCGATGCCAGCCAGGTTCGGCTGGTGTTCAATGGCGTGGACGTCACCGCGCAGTCCAGCGTGAGCGAATCGGCGGTCATCTACATGGTGCCGGCCGCGCTGCCGGACGCCAGCCATCAAGTCCAGCTCACGCTCGTGGACAAGGCCGGCAACAAGACCGTCGACGAATGGCGCTTCGGCACCGCGCAGGCGCCGGTCGTGACCGTCATCAGTCCGACGGAGAAGCTGCTGCCCGCAGGCAGTCGTCCGACGATTGCGGCGGACTTTGTCGACACGCGTCACGGCATCGACCGCGCATCCATCTTCCTGAGCCTCAACGATGAGGACGTGACCGCGAAGGCGACGATCACCGACACCGGCATCCGCTACACGCCCGCGCAGCCGCTGACGGAAGGTCCGTACACGGTGCTGCTGCAGGTGGCCAACCGCGCCAATGCCGCCACCAGCCAGACCTGGGGCTTCGAGGTGCAGCCATTGACGCGGTATGACGTGCGCATCATCAGCCCCGGCGGCCAGTCGCTCACCGAGCCGAAGGTCCAGGTGACGGCGCAAGCGTCGTCCAATCGCGCCAAGCCGATCAGCATGACGCTGGCCGGTCGGCCCATGGAGCTCAGCACCGACGTCGCCGAGTCCGGATTGCGCTACACACTGCCGGTCGACCTGGTGGATGGCGTGAACACGCTGCAGGTGGTCGCCACCTTCGACGATGGCGAGCGTCGCAGCGCCAGCGTGGAAGTCAGCTATGACGCACCGGCGCGCATCATCGTCACCAGCCCCGCCGACAAGGCGATGCTGGGACGGGCATTGAGCAGCAGCCCCGGCGATCTGACGGGCAATGTGGAGCGCCCGGTCGACATCACCGGCCGGCTGAGCAAGCCGGTGCAATCGGTGACCATCAACCAGCAACAGGCGGTGCTCAACAGCGCCGGCACCGAATTCACCTTCCCACGCTTCTTCCTGCGGGAAGGCACCAACATGATCACGGTGGTGGCGGTGGACCTGAAGGGTCGCACCAGCAGCGCGGCGATCACCGTCAGCGTGGACCAGACCGCACCCATCCTGTCGGTGGAAGCGCCGCTGAATGGCTCGGTGACCAGCGCGGCCCGGATCGATGTGCGCGGCATCGTCAACGATGCGGTGGAAGGTTTCGCCGGCGCGCCGGAGCCGGTGGTGACCGTCTTCGTGAACGGCGCCGAGCCGGCGGGCGTGAAGCCGGCTCAGGTGGCCGACCGCTACTTCGTCCTGACCGATGTGCCGCTGGCCATCGGTGAGAACTCGGTGATCGTCACGGCGCGCGACCAGTTCGGCAATGCGCGCAGCCAAGAAATTCGCATCAATCGCGTCGCGGTCGGCTCGTCGCGGCTGACGCCCACCGGCGGCAACCATCAGCGCGGACCGATCGGCACGCTGTTGCCCAAGCCGCTGAGCGTGGTTGCATTGAATGCAGCGGGCGAACCGCTGGCCAAACTGCCGATCAAATTCGACGTCACTCGCGGCACCGGCAGCATCAGCCTGACCGAAGCGGGCGGCAAGGCCGGCAATGGCGCGACACCCGATCGCAACCTGACCGTCGAGACCGATGCCTTCGGCCGCGCGCAGGTGTGGTTCACGCTGGGCAAGGTGGCCGGACCGGGTGCGAACGTGGTGCAGGCCAGCCATCCCTCGCTGCTGGAGCCGGTGACCTTTGTCGCCACCAGCGAGCGCGGCGCGGTGGCGATGGTCAATGCCGACCTGGGCATTCATCAATTCGGTCAGACCGGCGCTCAGCCGCTGGAGCTGATGAGCGTGGTGGTGCGCGACCGCAACGACAACGTGCTGCCCGGCGTGCAGGTGGTGTTCTCGGTGGAGGAGGGGGATGCCTACTTTGCCGACACACCGGGCGCGACGGCGCGGGACAACGGTCGCCGCATCATCATGACGACCGACAAGAACGGTCTGACGGCGGTGCGTCCGTGGATCGGCAACACGCCCGGGCTGGTGCGGGTGGTCGCTCGTGCGGTGATGCGAGAGGGCGGCAATCCGGATGTGCCGGCCGATCTGACCGGCGAGGCCACTTTCCAGGTGCAGGCCAAGCATGCCGTCGATGGTCCCGCCAACTTCGCGGGCTATGTCTACACCGACAAGGGGCTGCCGCTGTCCGGCGTGCGGGTGAGCATTGCGCGCACCTCGCTGTCCAGCACCACCGATGAAAAGGGCGCCTTCGAGCTGCGCGATGTGCCGCCGGGTCGAGTGGACCTGTTCATCGATGGCCGCACCGTCAATCCGACCAATGACCCGGCCCGTCAGCAATGGCCCAGCCTGCATTTCGAAGCCTATGTGGTGAAGGGTCAGGACAATCAGTTGCCGCATCCGGTGTATCTGCCGCCGCTGCTCACCAGCGAAGCGAAGGTCGTCGGCGGCAATGAAGATGTGATCCTGAAGATCCCCGGCATCGAGGGCTTCCAGATGAAGGTCAAAGCCAACAGCGTGACCTTCCCGGATGGTTCGAAAGTGGGCACGCTGGTGGTGAGCCCCGTCACCGCCGACCGACTGCCGATGGCACCGCCCGCCGGTGGCGCGACCTTCGGTCTGCCGGCCTGGACGATTCAACCGGCCGGCACGCGCTTCGATCCGCCGATCGAGGTGATGTTGCCCAATGCCAGCGCGAAGCCGCCCGGCGACAACCTGCCGATCGTGCAGTGGGACCACGACCTGGGCCAGTATGTGCCGATGGGGCGTGCCACGGTGAGCGAAGACGGCGCAGTGATGGTCACCGACGCGGGATCCGGCATCACCAAGGCCGGATGGGGCGGCCTGTGCCAATACGACCCGGACAAATGCGCCACGCCCAAGTGCCAGGATTGCCAGAAGGCCAATCCGGGCGGCAATGGACCGTGCTGCGTGTTCGATGCGACGGCCGGTGGTCCGTGGCCGCCGATCAATCGCGGCTTTGGCATCAATGCCAAGGGATGGGGGCCGTCCGGTCTGCTGGAGATCCTGCTGAAGGAAGTCCTGGGCGTCGATGGCCATGTCGACGTGCAGGTGAAAGTGGAAAGCAGCACGGAAGGCCAATGCTGCGAGGTCCGTCAAAAGAAGACCGAGAAGCACACCGCGCAGTTGGCCATCGGGGTGGAGGGCATGATCGATGCCGAAATCCTGAAGAATTCGCCACCCGGCCGGGTCCTCGATACCTTCGGCGTGAATGCGTTCATTCGATTGAAGGTGGGCGGGCAGGGCGCCGGCAGTTGGGCGGACGATCACTGTCCTTTGGACTACGAATCGGGCGTGAGTTACCAGCTGTCGGGACAGGTCAGCGCAGCGGGTGAGGTCGGTCTGCGCTTCAAACCGCCGGGCGTGCCCGCGGGGGGCTCGACCTTCGCGGTGGAAGGTTTCGGCGGCATTGAAGCCGCCGGGAAAATCCTGAGCAATACCGTGCCGAACCGGCCGATCTTCGACATCGAATCGACGTTGACCTTCTACCTGCAATTGGACGTGATCATTGCCAATGGCAGCATCACGGTGGCGAAGCGGAACTTCGAGTTGACCAAGAAGAGCACCGCGGACATTCGCCCGCTGCTGCCGAACAACTGACGGACAGGTCTGCAGATTCAGGAACGGCCATGTGGCGTTGGATGGTGTGTGCGTTTTTCGTGGGTGCCGGTCTGCTGTTCGTCTTGGACGTGCAACGACGCTCGGCGGGCCCGACGGACCTGCAGCCGGCGACCGGTGTGCTGGAGCAGGGCCGCTGTGTGTCGGTGGAACGCCCCACCGCACCGGGCAAGACGCCGCTCTACAACGCCAAGCCGGTATTGAGTTATCGCTATGACGTCGGCGGCCGGACCTATCACGGCGAGCGTTATGCACGACGGGCGGATGCCACGTTCGCCACTGCGGCGGAATGTCAGGCATTCGTCGCGTCCTTGTCGGCCGGCCCGTCCTTCCCGCTCTGGGTGTCCGCTTCCCAGCCAGACTACAGCGTCGTGGAGCCGGTTCAGCCGCAGGCGGGCATGGGCTATGCCTTCATCTTCATCGGATCATTGTTCGGCCTGTTTGCCGCATGGTCTCAATTCAAGCAATGGCGGAGAGCCGTATGAAATTGATGTCTCGAGTGCTGTCGGGCGCGGCTTTGCTGTGCTGCAGCGGACTGCTGTGGGCGGCTGATGCGCCGCTGGGCAAGACCAGTCCGCCGAATCGGAAGACCATGGTGGTGGAGACGGTGCATCCCTACACCGTCTATGAATACCAGCCGCCGGTGGTGCTGCCGCTGTTCAGCGCCGGCGAACAGCAGGACCTGAGCCATCCGGAGAAGCTGCTGAAGGCGCATTTCAATTACCTGCGCACTGGCGACTACGAACGCAATCTCTTGCTGTGGACGGCCGCCTCGCGTCAGGTGATGGAAGCGGCGGACAAGCGTGGCAATCGCGACAAGGCGTTCTGGACGGGTCTGTGGTCCCGCGCCTATGCCAATCGCAAGGTCGAGCTGACGCATTGGGTCACCTACGGGCGCTATGTGCTGATGCAGTATCGGGTGTCGTCGGACGATGGCGTCGCGCCCTCGGAGGCCACCGTGGCCGTGGTGAAGGAAGGCAACGACTGGCGCTTGACCCAAGACCTGCGCGCCGATCCGGTGGCGGTGAATTGGCGCACCTCGCCAGGTCGTATCCAGGTGCCGGCCGATGCACTGCTGCCGCCAGATCCGCTGCAGCCGAAGTTTTGATCGTCGGGATGCGGTGTGCGGTCAGGCCGGGCTGGGAAGCGACCGGCTGACGGCGCTGGATCCAATCTCAGACAGGACTCTCGTCCGAGTCCTCCTCGGCCATGAACTCGCCGGACGCCGATCTGGCGAAGGCCGATCCATACGGTGCGGACAGCCAGGCGACGATGTCCGGGTCGTAATTGGCGATGGTGTTCACGTCGTAGATCTGCAGATGGTCGGGATCGTCCAGATAGTCCTGGCTTTCGTGGCCGGAGAGGAAGCGCCAGCCGCTATCGGTCTCCCCATCCGGCTCCTCGCGATACATGAATCCGACGGGTTGCCCGTCCACGGTGATGTGGTCGGAGGCGTAGCAAGCGCCCAGCCCCGGCGCAATGGGGCGGATGTCTGCAGCTGGGATCCGGAAGGTCTTGGTCATGGGGAGTCATTCCTCGAAATAGGTGCTGCCGTTGCTGGACGCGGCCATCATGCGCGACGGAATCCACGCGGGGCCGCCACATGGTCATCATCGCTGGATAAATCGCCGGCGAATGCAGGCGGATCTCTGTTCTCACTTATCACTTCTCACTTCTACTTGCGACGGCCCGCCAGCTTCTTGACCGCTTGCTCGACCTCCGCCTTCAGCTCGGTCGGCACACAAGCGTTCAGCACGGCCTTGCTCTGACGCACGGCGTGCGCCATGACGGTGACCGTTCGCCATGGCGGCGGGATGTCCCGGAGGAAGAAGCCGTAGACGCTGACGTGATGAATGCAGGCCGCCTCACTGAGCATCTCCGGCGGCACGGCGCGAAATGTCTTCACGGCGTGCTTCACCGCCAGCGCATAGCGCTCCGGCGTCATCCAACGGCGTGGCACATGCGCGACCGCAGTTTCGTCGGCTTGCAGGGCAGCCGCCACCATCGCATCGTCGAGCCGCTCCCGAGGCACTTGATCCAGGCTCAGTTCGCCGTCCTTCAGCGCAGTGGTCAGCTCGGCGTCCGAGACGTCCTTCAACGCATGCAATGCGGTGGCGCCGCCGTCCCATGAAGGGGAACCGTCCTCGTCGTCGTCTTCATCCTCGTACTCGTCTTCCGTATCGTCGACATCGTCCTCATTGGAGTCGCTGTCGTCGAACGATTCCCCGTCTTCAGGCTGTTCTGCCACGTCAATGCCAGACCGCGACCGTTCGGCCGCATGCAAGGCGTCGATGCTGGGCGCGACGGCCAACCAGATCTCTGCCCAGGCGTCACCGTCACCCGTGTCGAATCGCGTGAAGAGGCCGGCCCAAAGCTCTCTTGACTCTGGCAGGTCGCGGTCGTCGCCCTGAACAGCCTGCGCCAGTTTGAATCGCCATGCATCCACGTCCTGCGCGGCGTAACGGTCGGGAATTGCCCATTCCGGGTCGGTGTCGGAGGGTCCGTAGCGAGCGCGGAGAAGCTGCACAGCGTCGCTGGCCAGCCGCCCGATGGCGGCTTGTTGGCGATGAGACAGGAAGTGGTCATAGAGCGCGTTCTTCTCTTCATCGAGATAGGCGCGCGCCACTCGCCGCATCACCGCCGTGTGTCGACGGTGCCATTCGTGACCGGTGAACTCGTCCCAGTCGTCGTCGGCGTAGTCGTAGTCCCCCTCGACATCCACCGGCACCTGATCGACACCGTCCTCGTCGTCTTCCGATGCGCCGATCGCCTCGCCACGAGCCAAGCGGTGCAGTCGCAACTCGGCACGCTCGCACATGGCGGCGACCAACGCTGGCAGCCCGTTCAGACCATCGCTCAGCGGCGGTTCAAGGTGGTCGGTGGGTGCGGCAGAAAAGTAGGCGTGCGGCGGCCAGCAGGGCGCATCGTCGTCGGCGGCCTGGTGGGTCCACACCGAATGGCCTGACGCATCCATCACATTGACTTGCCGACCATCGTAGTGCGCCCGAAACATGGGCTCGCCCTCAGCGTCGACCCAGACGACCCCACGGTCCACCGTCAGGAATCCGATGAGCGGTCCGTGATCCATCGCCGACGGAATGAGGCGATCGCCATCGGTCAACGGCTCCAACGCATCGGGCGGCGCCGGGATGAAGCGACCGTCGGGCTTCAGCAAACCCCAGGTGCCACGAGATTCATCGGAGCCCTCATCGAGCAAGGCCACGGCGACGTGCTGCGGCGACAGAAACCCCGTACTGAAGGCCAGTGGCTCGGTCCTGAGGGTGCGACCGTTTTCGTCCTCGAATGCCTTGCCGGAGACATCGGTCGGGGTGAGCCCAAACGGAGGCTGGTCAGGGCCTCGCCAGGCGGGGCCACGCGGCAGTTCTGCGCTCGGGGCCACGACCCATTGCGCCTGCTCATTGAGAAGACCGCGACGCGCGCCGGCCACCTCCGCCACCGTCACCCAGCCGCGCTGATCGCTCGCGCGGAAAGGAGGGAGGCGCAGCACGGGCTCGGGCGGGACTCGGATCTCCCCGCGGTGAACGACCAGGAAGGCATAGGTGCGCTGGGCAGGATCGAGCGGGATGGAGAACCCCCATGGGGTGTCTGGCGTGAAGGGCGGCGGGTAGCTCATGGGTGTCGCGGCGAAGATCCGGGTGGATGATGCGGCGAGCTTAGGGGTTCGGGGGTGGCGGGGCCATGAACGAAGGTCATGGATTGGCAGCTGGACGGACTGTCAGGCTTAGGGCCGATGGAGGTCTGGACATCGGCCAGGCAACTGCCTGGCGCGTTGGAGCCTGCAAGCATCTGATCGTGGGCAACCCGACTCCGTTCTACAGCGGCTGGGCGCTCATTGAGCCAATGGCTATCGGCTGATCAGTCAGTCGCCTCGACTCAAGGACGCGGGTCATTGGCCGCTGACGACTTTGACCGCTAAGATCATCCAGGAAGCGATGGGCGCCAGCCAATTGGTCGTCTTCAACGGCCTACGCTTGCTGAAAAGCACACGCTCAGTCCCACGCCATCGGCCCGCAATGTGCGGGCCATCTTTTTGCGCAAGAACCGAAATGAGTTTCGCCAGGTCCGCCCATTGCCGCGCCAAGCTGGTCGTCGTCGTCGTCGCCGCGCTCTTCTTCTCCGGCTTGTCGCAGGCGTCCGAGGCCGACGTGAAGCGCGTCTGGCAAATCCTCGACTACTTGGCCGTGGACTACGCCAACGCCGTCCACGACGGCAAGGTGGTCTCACCGTCGGAGTACGACGAGATGAAGGAGTTCGCGCTGACCACGCGAACCAAGATCACCGCGCTGGACGCCAAGACCGAGCAGGCCGCGCTGATTGCCCAGGCGGCCGAACTTGAGGCGGCCATCGCGGCCCGCGCCGACGCGGGCAAAGTCGGCACGCTGTCAAAGGCCTTGGCCAAACACCTCATCGCCGCGTACCCCGTGCCACTGGCGCCCTCGACCGTCCCCGACGTCAAGCTCGGTGCGAAGGTCTACGCGCAGAACTGCGCCAGTTGCCATGGCGCCGGCGGCAAAGGCGACGGTCCCATTGGGATGTCGCTGGACCCGGCACCCATCGCGTTCACCAACAAGGAACGCGCAAGCCAGCGCAGCCTCATTGCGCTCTACCAGGCGGTGTCGCAAGGCATCGCCGGTACGGCGATGCCCGCGTTTAATCAGCTCTCGGAAGAAGACCGATGGGCAGTGGCCACGTACCTGGGCACCTTCGCCCACGATAGCGGCGAGGTCGAGCAGGGCAAGAAGGTCTGGGCAGACGGCGAGAAGGCGAAAGCTGCCATCCCCAATCTTGACCGCTTCGTGGGCCTGACGCAGAACGACCTGGCGGAGTCGCTGGGCGTCAAGGAGGCGGGCGCGGTCATGGCCTATCTGCATGCAAGTCCGGAAGTGCTGAACCAGGCATCTACAGGTGGGTTGACGCTCGCGCGCAAGCAGCTTCAGGACAGCCTGGCGGCTTACAAGGCCGGCAACCTGAAAAAGGCCCAGGACCTGGCCCTGTCGTCCTACCTGGACGGTGTCGAGCCTTATGAGCAGGCGCTCGCGGCCAAGGACGGTGCACTGAAGAACCAGATTGAAGTGGGGATGAGCCTCTACCGGTCGCGCATCGCGGACAAGGCTCCCGTTGACCAAGTCGCTGCAGCCGCTGCGGATGTGGAGCGGCTCTTCAAGCTGGGGGACCACGTGCTGGCGGGCTCAAGGGCGGACGCAACGGCCGCGTTCCTAGGCAGTTTCACCATCCTGCTGCGCGAAGGCCTTGAAGCCCTCCTGGTCGTCGTCGCCATGATCGCGTTCCTGCGCAAGGCGGAACGCCCGGATGTCCTGGCCTACGTGCACGCAGGGTGGGTGACGGCGCTCCTGGCGGGCGCGGCCACCTGGGGTGCGGCGACGTATCTCGTCACCATCAGCGGCGCAAACCGTGAAGTGACGGAAGGGCTGTCGAGCCTCTTCGCCGCGGCGGTGCTTGTGAGCGTCGGCGTCTGGATGCACCAGAAGAGCGTCGCCGGCCAGTGGCAGAGCTACCTGCGTGAGCGCATGTCGGCGGCCCTGAACCGCAAGTCGGCATTCTTCATGTTGGGCCTGGCCTTCATCGCGGTGTATCGCGAGGTCTTCGAGACCATCTTGTTCTACGCGGCGCTCTGGGGCCAGGGCAACGACTACGCCATCCTGGCCGGGCTGGCGACGGGCGTCGTCTGCCTGATGGCCATCACCGTCCTGCTGCTGCGCTTCAGCGCCCGGCTGCCCATCGGCAGATTCTTCTCTGCCAGTTCCTGGCTGGTTGCGGTGCTCGCCGTGGTGCTGACGGGCAAGGGCATGGCCGCGCTGCAAGAGGCTGGCTGGATTGCGCCGAGCGTGCTGACCGCTCCTCGGTTTGAGCTGCTGGGGGTGTATCCATCAACCATCGGGCTTGCCGCGCAGGCCGTGGTTCTCGCTGTCGTGCTCGGGTTCTTCATTTGGCATGGGCGCGCGCAGCCTCAACAAGAGCAGCCCCGATAGGTGTTCGGCCATTCGCGGCGCTGGCAGCATGGGTGCCAGAGCGCGCGATCAAGCAATCTTCGGACTTGCGCAGCGGGGGCCGCTAGATGACCTGTCAACGCGCGCCACGCCGGATCTTGTGTGGCGAGCTTGTCGTTGAGCCATCGCGCTGGTCAAGCGAGCTTGCGAGCGGGGAGGGAGCTCTGATCAAGTTCGCGATGAGGCGAGCCACCTGATCTTGAGCATTCGACGCCAGCTGGTTGGATTTTGTGATGCAACATAATCCACATTGTCAGACTTCTAGGTGCGTTGATTAGGCTGGCCAAGGCGCTTCGGCTAGCACCCGGATCCACCCTCGCGAAGACCCCGATCGGGGTCTTTTTTTTGGGCGGCAATCTGCCGATAGCCAGCCATGATTAATCGCCTTCCGAGCGATACCGCGAGCTTCAGGGAGCTCGCAGACGACCTAGGTCTTTCGACGTCAGACACCCCCCGCATTGCTCGGGCGCTTGGGGTATCTGAGAGCACCGTTTGGCGCTGGTGGAAGACCGGCGCACCCAAAACAGCACGTTTAGCTCTGTGGTGGCTGTCGCGTGAAGGCCACAGCGCATGGGACTGCGAGATGCACAACCGCAACCAGTTGGCGCTTCAGTTGGCAAGCTCGCTGTATCCGGACCTACGCTGGCTTAGGAACATGGTGGCCCGATCCACCGACCTCCGGGCCATAGGTGAAACCTACGGCCCACCAGCGAACGAACCTAGCGTCGCGCACGACCGCTGTCTTGAGGCGATTCAACAAAGCGGCTCGACCTATGGCGCGACGGGAACGACGCGGCCGCTCGGCGATACACAGACTGGCTCGCCGTTTACCGCGCCAGCCGTGGACCCAGCTGGGCAGGCACGTTTCGTCCGTACGGCTTCGCGAATGCGCTCCATCTGATCGGGTCTCTCGCGATCGTCAAGATCAATGCGTCGATCTGGCGGGAGAGCCCGCTGCGACACGTGCGGCAGCTCGCGAGTGAAGCCGGAAAACGCTATGCGAAGGTGGGCCAGCCATAACAGGTATAGCGTGACCCCGCCGATCACGATTCCCAACGACACACCGATCGCAATTTGCACCCAAAGGCTTGAGATCGATCTCGGTTGAATGAAGGTCTCCATTCGGCCGATTTTGCGTCAATCAGCCTCCCTTCCCTGCAGCGTTCGCAACCCTCTGGCCACCAACGCTGATGGGGGCGGCAAACTCCGCCACGTCGCGGGGACGCCCCTGCAATTGCGACGCCGACATGGCGACATCGGGTGACGCCTCCCGAATCTCGCGCTGCCGGTTCTCCGACACACGCACCTCGCCATCCAAGGGCCAGGGCGTAGCCAGCGCGCTCCATTCGCCGACAGCGAGCTGCACGGAGTCACCGCGCACGAGGACGGCCACGCCAAGCTCGCGCAGCCCGTCCAGCGACATCCGTTCCATCACACGCATGTCGCCGCTGATCCACTCGACGACGCCGGAGACGCGATCGCCCATGCGGATCATTCCGGCCAGGCGGAGACGATTTCCAGCGAGCTTGGCCATGTGCCCCTCGATCGCGCTGCGCGGTTGTTCAACCACGGGATGGGCGGGCACAGAGGCCGGGATCGGTCGCGCGTCGGTAGGGCCAACAACGTTTGCGGCCGCGACTGGCCCGGCCGAAGCCTGCGCCGACCTGGTCGTTGCCAAAGTGGCCTGCGAAGGCTTATTTCCCGGCGGGATATTGGGATGAAAGAATCGATAAACATACCAGCCGCCCAGAATAGCCAACAAAAACGCTAAGGGGATTCCAACCTTAAATAACTTTGAACCAAACACCGTGGCTCTTGAATCCTTGTAATCCGCAGTATTGGTATTGTCACTAACGTGACTAGCATAACTCCCGAAATACTTAGGGTCATACTTCCCGGTATCCATCGACACCTTCGAGTATTTATCGTCTCCAAGATGTCGCCAGGTCGTCACCGAATAACGAGTAGCCGCACCGATCCCCGAGAGCTTCACAAAACACAACTTCAATTCCACGCGCCGCCGCCACAACGCGTTAACGTCTTTCATGCTTTGCCCCATCAGGACAATATCGATCCCTCGATGACGATGCTCTGTGACGAACTGAGTCACCTCCTTGCTTAGCTTAGAACTAGTACCCCAAAAATTCTGGGCCTCATCCAATACGATCAATGCATTATCCCGCGCGGTGGTTGCAATAGTTTTTACGTCTTCGCGGCTAATGGATCGAAGCAACTCTTGGCAGCGTTCGAGAGATATACCTGCGAGCTCGGCAATCTTCTCGTGGTTCAGCCCTTCCACATAAGCGTCCACCGCCCTACCCTTTGCCAACTCCGGAATGATGCGCCTAACAAGCGCCTCATACGACTTGCCAGAACCGGGCAGACCTTCATGAAAAATAATCACGGCATCACCATTGGAACAGGGTCAAAAACTTCCGCAGCAAACGAAACGCGTAACCGAGCCCAAGCACGGCTAATCCCTGCGGCACTCCAGCCTGCGTCACGAGCCAGAGCACGCCGCTATCAAGCTGTGCGAAAACACTGCCGAGCCCAGTACCCAAAAAATCAGGAACGGGAATAGCCGATACTAGCGTGACAAATGCCGTGATAATCACATCGAGAATTCCCAGCAGTGCGTCACTGATGAATTCCCAGAGGTCGGCGAAAAGCTGCTTCAGCAGGCCAAGCAGCCAGGATGTGAACTGTTCAAGCATGAGACAACCTCACTCGATCGCGACACGGAAAGCGAAAAAGCTGAACACCAGCAATATCACCGACCGCATCACGAGCAACGCCGTTTGGCCGAGGCTGGTACAGAACTGGTCGAAAGTCACCGTGACCTCCAGGTAGGGCACAACGCCAGTAAACCGAGGACAGGTGCCGCCTCCGCTCACGCTAAAAAACGACGACACAGCGGCGCCCATGCGCGACTTCTTCAGCGTGTCCGCGTGCGCCTGCAGCGTGCTAGCAAACGTCTTCGCAGTGCCCTTCGACGCGTACGACGACGACACGCCCGAGGGCTCCCCTCCGCAGCCCTTCTCGCTCGGGTTCTTTTCGCATCGCCCCTTCTCTTCGGGCTTGTCAGGGTCGGTCGGCTTCGTGCCGGGCACGGTCCCTGGATCTCGAACGACCACGGTAGTGGACGTAGAACTGCCGTCAGGCTTCGTCACCGTGGTTGTGGTGCTTGTCGTCGTGCCACCACCAGAGTTGACCGTCGTGCTGGTCTCCTTCGTGGTAGTGGACCCATCCGCGTTAACGGTGGTGTCCTTCGTGGTCGTCGTGGTATCCGTAGGCGTCGGCGTTGGCGCCGGCGTGCCGCCTGAACCGTCATCTCCCTGCGGCTTGATGCACAGCAACTTGCCATTGAACGTGCCCTGCTGCATTCCCGTTGAGCATTTGTCCGTTGGAATGTTGGGAAGTGCAGAGCCAACCTCTTTTGGATTGCTTCCTGCACATGTGTTGCCGGTGGTGATATACGAGCCTTTTGCGTACCACGTTTTAACGTTGTCGGTACTTGAGGACCCTGCCGGTGATTCGCCATCGAAAACCACCTCGCATTTATCCTTGCAGGACAGCAAGGCGGGCGAAGCGTTCTGATTGGTGCCAATATCGTAATAACCGCTGGAAACAGTGATATTCGGGTCGCACTTTTTGTCGCAGCGATCCTTAGCGGCATTGGGCTTAGTGGTCGCGTTGCAATAACAAACGCCAGAAGAATCGGGAGTTGATCCATCAGGACAGGGACCGGTCGGCGTGAGAGTCACAACAAACCGTGTCTTTCGATCCGGCACATAACCGCACGTCGCACCCCCATCGTACGAAAAGCATTCATGCCGATTGAAATAGCCGACCCCATCAGCGTCGGGCGACTCAATCACAGTTAACGTGACGCGACGCACGGTATTCGAGACACTACCTATCTTGATTAGTTCGGCGATTGCCGCTCCAGCGGTAGAAAAACACCCCGTTGGCTTTGCGATTTCATCCCCCGCAGCCTGCCAGCACGGCGTGTTTTTCACTACCTGACTCGGTGTGCCGACCTGAGCCATTACCGGCAGGACAGAAAGTACCGAGAGCAGTACGAGCAGGAAGAGCTTGAGCGACTTAAAGGCCAAACTGTTAGGCATGAGCGAGCCCCTGAACGCACGACCACCCACAGATTGCGCCGATGAAGGCACCGAGCAACAACAAAATGGACATAGTTTTCTCCCAAAAAAATACCCCCAGGGCACTCGCACTGGGGGTACAGATGAGGGCGGAATTAGCGCCCGATCATGCCAATGACCTTCTTGGCGCCCCAGCGAGCCACCACCGGGAGAATCATGATCGCGCCGATCGCCATGATTGCGGCAACCACAGCGGTGGCATCGACGGCGCCGGTCAGTGCAGAGAAATCCATATAACCTCCTAGGAACGATTGAGAAAATTAAGCACTGCCCCGACTGCCCACCCAGCTAGGTAGGAGACGACCACGATAGAAAAGCCCCAAGCCCAGGCAGCACCAAATTCGGTTGGCGTGGGGATTTTGAAAACTGAGAAATAGGCGGTATCCGACCCTTGAAGAATCACGAGCTGGCAATCCGCCACATCTGGCGGTTGACGCTGAGTCGCACGCAGATATGCGCCATCCTGGGTTTCGACGAACTCAGCGCACAACATTTGAATTAACCCGCTGAGGGTGTCTTAGCGACCATGGGACGAGGAGACAGATCCACAGGCCGAAGGTCGACCACCACCTGTTGCGTCGACTTGCCGTTGCTGAGCTCCTCCTCCGTCAGTTCCACGGCGAACGGCGGCTCGATGTGCTGAACCTTCTTCAGCAGCTCCGGCGACACCTTGATGGCCGCAGTCGCGAAGCCCTTCAGGACTCGACCGTCCTCACCATTTCGACGCGAATCCAAAGGCACACGTCGGTAGATTTCAGCGGTGACGCCGCGGCGTCCGTCCATCTCCCAGGGCTGGTGCTTGAAGCCGACGACTTCGATGACGCGTTTTGTCTGATCCATGTGATTCCTCTTAGGCAGCGAGCTGGTACCAAGCGGGCTGTTCCGCGCGCTTCAGCTCCACGACGCGCACCCGGGGTTGAAAGGGCCGCACATTGCGGACTGAGATGTCGATCCCGAAAGGCAGCAGCTCTCGGCGATGACGGAAAAAGGTGGCGCGACTGAGCGATCGGGATGTGTCCATCCCGGCGAGGTAATCGCGAGCGGTCGCACGCAGGTGACGCGGCAACTCATCGAGGTCATCGGTGCTTTTTTCGGCGCGGGAGAGCACAGAGCTTTTCTCCTCGAACAGCCGCACAAGTTGGCTCATGGCGAAGCCCCTTTCGTAGTCGCCCAGGTATGCCGCACCCAGGTCCGTCAGGGCATTGCTACGGACCGTGCCTTCGAACCGAACCAAGCCAACGTGCTCGCAATGAGCGACCACGCGCTCATCTACGCATTCATGCCTGACCAGTTCCAAACTCTTGACGTAAGCCTTCCAGTACGAGCGCTTGCCGCCGCCCCAGGCGACCGTCTCGCCCTGCCCTAGCACGCGGCCCTCTTGTCGGCCGGCATGCTGGGTCCCGAGGTACTGCATGACGGCGTGGGCACCGTCCATTGATCCGGCCTCGTAATTCGCCGTCAGATCGATTCGACTGACGCGGGCGCCGGTCCACCCATAGCGGACGTCTTTGCCGCCCTTGGTGGCGTACTCAATGCGCTTGCCGGCGGTGAACGGCGGGAGCCCGTAGTGCTGCAGCAGTTCATTGGCACGGCGCAGGCATTCCCAGAAATCGAAGCCCCAGACGTTGTCGGGGCGACCGAAGCGCGACAGGTTGCCGCTGAGGGTGACGCGGACCCCGTCGCACTTGACGTTGACGGAGGTTTCAAACGAGCCGGAGTGCTGGACAGCGCGGACGGTCTTCCACTGCAGCTCGCCCTGGTCGTCGGTCGCCATGACGCAGCCGGCGTCGACTTGAGGAAGGCTCGCGGCGGGGTGTTCCTGGCTGATGGTGAGCCAGTCAACAAAGAACGGCGTTTGGCGGTCGCGAGGCCACGATTCAACGCGGGTCCAGGGGGCTGGAGTCTCACCGGTGAGACTAAAGGGACGTGTTACTAGACCGTCCCTTCCCAAACCAAGGGTTTCCCCGGGTGCGCGCTCCGCGCGCTCCCCGGGGACACCCTTGGCGGGGAGATGCGGGGCCAAGCGATCGGATTCGACCAGGCGCAAGGTCATGCCCCGGCCTCACAGGAACAGCGACCATCGCCCGAGCACAGGCGGAGGTTCTTCGACTCGACCCACACCCTTCCCAGGGGACAGTCGACCTTGAACCACTCATGGCCGGACTCGTTGAAGTCCTCGACCATCTCGGCGACGGTGCCGCAGAGAACGGCGCCCTTTCGGCGCAGTTGGACGTGAACGATGGGTACGACAGCACGCTGCAGGGCAGCAGTCACCACGTGTGCGGTGTATGCCCTATGCGTCAGCGGTCCTGAGACCGGCAAGGTGTCGTTTGCATGTGCGCTTATCATCGCCCCCACTCCCATCCTGGTAGCTCGGGCTACCGTTATGGGATCGGGATGCTACCGATTTGGTAGCCAGAGGACTACCAAGTTGGTAGCGGAGGAAAAAGTGCTTGACAAACTTCTTGGCGATCTGACGACAAATCAGAAGCATGAGCTAGACCAGCTCGGCATTCCTTCGAGCCGACGAAGCGAGTGGAAAGCCGGCAAACGGAGGCCGACCGCAGCGCAGCTTGTGGTGCTGGCGCATGTAATGAAACTTGACCCTGTGCCGCTGCTGTTTTGGCTGGCCGAGGAGGAGGCAAATCCCGCTCAGCGGGATGTGTTTCGAAGAGTCAAAGAGGGCGGATCTTGGGCCCGACTGATGAGCGTCGCGACTCTCATTTTGGGAGTTGGATTGGCAAGTCCTGACCCCGCTTTTGCCCAGTGTTCATCGGGCAAAGCTCGATTTGAGCCGTCCATGGACGTACTCCACATTGTCCGACTTACAGACATCCCACCGCAGACTCCTATCCCGTCAATGCAAACCCCTTGAAGCCTCGCGCGCGCATCCACAACCTGCCAACATCTCGAGATCTTCACCGCTCGTTTCGCCCCTCGGAGCGCCTCATGACCTCAAGTTCCCCGCTCAGCCTGGACATCGAAGCCTTCTTCGATGAACGCACCGGCACGGTGTCGTACGTCCTGTCCGATCCGGCCACGCGCGAAGCCGCCATCGTCGATCCCGTCCTGGATCTCGACGTGAAATCCGGTCGCACCACGACCGTCCAAGCCGATCGGCTGTTGGCCTTCGTCCAGGCTCAGCAGCTGTCCGTCCAGTGGATCCTGGAAACCCACGCCCATGCCGACCATCTGTCCGCCGCGCATCATCTGAAAGCGCACGTCGGTGGGCGCATCGCCATCGGCGAACACATCCGCGAGGTGCAGGCGACGTTCCGGAAGCTTTACAACCTGGAGCGCGAATTCCTGCCCGACGGGCGGCAGTTCGACCATCTATTCAAAGACAACGAAACATTCCAGATCGGCAATCTCACCGCTCGCGCGCTGCACGTGCCGGGCCACACGCCGGCAGACATGGCCTACCAGATCGGCGATGCGGTGTTTGTCGGCGACACACTCTTCATGCCGGACGTCGGCACGGCCCGTGCGGACTTTCCTGGCGGAGACGCGGCCACGCTGTTCCGCTCGATCCACCGCATCCTTGCGCTGCCCGGCGCCACGCGGATCTTCGTCTGTCATGACTATCCGCCGGCACAGCGGGCTGCGGCCTGGCAGACCACAGTTGCGGATCAGCGCGCCCACAACATCCATGTTCGCGACGGCATCAGCGAGTCCGCCTTTGTCGCCCTGCGCGAGGCTCGGGATGCCCGTCTGGATGTGCCCACGCTGATCCTGCCGTCCATCCAGGTCAACATCCGGGCCGGCCAACTGCCGCCGCCGGAAAGCGACGGCATCAGCTATTTGAAGATCCCGCTGAATGTGCTGGCCGCCGGCGCCGATGCCGATGCCGCGCCGCGATCTTGAGTCCCCACCGTCATTGATTGGCCTGCCAGCCGGCCACGGGAATCTGCGGAGCCGTCCAGACATACGCCGGATCCAACACATCGCGGGTCGGCTGCTGACCAGGCGATCGCAGGCGCAACAGATGTGCCATCGTCCATCCCGCCCAGTCCGCACGGAACGGACGCTGAGCCATCGCGTCATCGAACGTCGCGGCGGAAGCCTTCCCCTGTTGCCAGATCAACAGCGGAATGCGATATCCGGCGGCGGTGCCGGGGCTGTGGCCCGCCTCATCGACCGTGTGGCCCACCTCCTGGCCATGGTCAGACAACATCATCCACGCCGCATAGGCGCGGTCGCCCGCAGACGCGCGCGTCCGGCGCAAGGTTTGTGCCACCACGCCATCGTGATAACGGACGGCGGCGTCGTAGGACTGGCGCATCTCTCGCAGCCAGAGCGGACGCCCCGCCGCTTCCATGCTGCGCTCCACCTTGTCGTCGGCTTGGTCGAACGGGTGCTGATCCGCTGGAAACCGCAAGCGGTAATGAGGATGGGCCCCCAACAGATGCAACACGATCAGTTTGCGGGGCTCGGGGGACCTCAGCGCGGTGTCCAAGCCGCCGAGCAACTGGCCGTCCAGCGTGGCGCTTGACCGTCCGGGCTCCCGATTGATCAGTTGCAAATGGTCCGCCAAGCGGCCATGTTGCTGTTCGATCGCGACGTCGTCATGGTTGCTGATCCACCAAACCTTGTAGCCAGCCGCGCGGGCGAGCGCCAGCAGATGCTGGCCCTGCCCGATCGGGCTGGACTCGCAACGCTCGCCGAAACTGAAGATGCCGCTCAATGACGGCAAGGTCGCCGATTCGACCGACCACGCATGTCTGACCTGCAACATCCGCGGCCCCAACTCACGGCGCAACGCAAGCAGCTCCGGCGTCGTATCGCGGGCGTAGCCGTACAGGCTCATGTTGTCGCGGTTGAGGCTTTCGGACAGCACCAGCACCACCGTGGACGGACCGTCGACGGTCACCGTCGGATGGGCCGCCTTGGCGCTGGCGAGCAGTTGATCGCGTTGCGACTGTTGATCTGCCCAATGATGGCGAAGGGCGTCGACCTTGGCCGACCAGGTCGGCCAGAAGAGCATCGGATGCAGACGTCGCCACGGTTTGCTGACATGACCGACGGCGCCGAGCGCCAGCAAAGCGATGAGCGTCCAGCGCGTCCATCGGCGCAGATCGCCGCCCTGCCCTGCGACCCGATGAACCAGCGCGCCGGTCGCCCCCAGCGCCAACAGCACCACGGCGCCCCAAGTCGCCAGCGACGGCCATTGCGCAGCGAGGTACTCCCAGGATTCGCGCGGATTGGTGTTGGCGACGGCGCTCATGACGAGCGAGCTGTCCGCGGCGGCCCGATAGTGATCTCTCAAATATGAGCGGAATGCGGCATCGAGGATGAACGCCGCCAGCGTCAGGCTCACGATCACGGTGCGGCCCGTGCTCCAGGCGTTGCGCTGCATCGGCCAACCTAGCCAGACCAGCGCGGGCAACGCCAGCACCAGCATCTGCGCCGTTCGGATGCCGTCATGGCCGATCGCCAACGCACCGATCAGGATCGTCAACAGCAACGCCCATGCGGCCGGAGCGGCAAAGGCCTGCAAGGCTGGAAAGCGCGTTCGAAACAGGGCAAGGGTCGGACGCGACGAGAGGGAGACAGGCATCGAGGGAACGGTCGGCGGGACGGTCGCGGAATCTACCGGTTCAACGCCACCGGTTGCATCGCATCTTCCTGAGGCTGACTTCGAAGCAAGCGCACCTGTCCGTTCCTGCCCGCGCCCTCTCACCAGGGGTCGGGCGCCCGCTCCCGGGGGCTGCGGTCAGCGCACGCCAGACCGTGGAAAAGCGCCTTCGACGCGAGCTTCCTCAGGCCGTTTCAGCAGCGTGGACACCACTGCCATCAGCTTGTCGTAGCCGTCGGTGGCTTCGGCTGGATCGAGACGCTGATTCGGCTGCGTGCGCAGGGCCATGTCCGGGCGGGCTTCGGGCGCGTCTTTCTGATCCACCGGCAGGCCCGTCTCGCGGCCTGCCTGCACCCAGTTGGCCACGATCGCGGGCAACGAGGCGTTCCTTGGATCCAGCGCGGCACAGGCGTGGGCCTGCAGCAGGTAATAGACCCGTGGGGTCACCGAACCCGCCAGGCGCTCCCGATACAGGTCATCCACCCGGCAGATCAGCGGGCGTTGCGCATAGATCGAGCAACGTTGAGAGACCGTATCCAGGTGGCGGCACACGCCGTCGCCAAGGTTCATCGGCGAATCAAGCGGGATCTGGCGGCAGCAGGCGCCGCAGGAAGTGCAGGGAAAGTCCATGGGACGGGGCGCAGTCGCGAAGGCAAAGAGGCCCCATTCGTACTTGGCGCCGTCGACCGGTTCGTTCAGCCCTCGGCCACATTTGGGATGCCCCCCGATGGATGTCCGCATCGCCTCTCGGAATTGGGGCCACGCCAGCGACAGCGACAGCGCCCACCCGCCGAAGGGGATTCAGCACGCCGGTCACCACATCGAACGCCACGCGATGGGAATGAGCCTTGCCGAGTTGAGCCATTCCCAACTTTCTCGGAGATTGACCATGACTGATCGAGCCTCCCCATCCACCGCCTCCAGCGCGTCGGCCGGCGCCACGACGGCGCGTTCCGCCCAACCGTCCAGCCAGCCGGACGACATCGATGCGATCTATCAGGAGTTGGTCAAGGGCATCGGCCGCGAACGGGTGACCGACGCCAACGCCGAAGCGCTGGCCCAGCGCGCGGAGAAGGACGGCCACAGCGTGCTGGCCACCGAATTGCGGGAATGGCTGTCGCCCTGCTGATTGCCTTCGGGCCGTCCGCCGATGAGGGTGGCCCAGAAAAGAAAATAGCCCTGGTCTTGCGACCAGGGCTGAAAGTTTGTCCGCCCGCAGAGGGAGAAAGGCGGACCATGCGAGAGAGAAGCATGAACAGCGAAGCTCGAGTTCCGCTGTCAGGTATGTACTCTATCGATGAGGGCTGTCGTACGCACGACGCTAATCGCCCAAACCGGCCGTCGACTTCGCCGCAAGCGCTTGAAGGTGATTGACCTACACGGGCTTCCCGCCGTGACGGAGTTGGCGATCTTCATGCGTCGGCACCGGCCTGCCCCCTGCCCCGCTCGTTGCTCCGTCCCGTCCAGCCAGCGCAGCGAGAGGAATTGCCATTCAATGCCGCGAAGCGGATTCGCCCCGCGTCCAACGCAGTGCGCGCCCCGCTGAGCACGCCATGAAGACGGCGAACACCACCACGCAGCCCAGCCCGGCGGTGAGGGAGCTGTGTTCAGCGATGAGACCGATCAGCGGCGGACCGGCCATCATCCCCAGATAACCGACCGCCGACACCGCCGCGATGCCGTGCGCCGGGCTCACGCCGGGCACCTGGGCGGCTGCGCTGAACAGCACCGGCACGACGTTCGACAGCCCGAGCCCGACCAGCGCAAAGCCCAGCAGACCGATGCCGGCGACCGGCACCAGCAGCGCCAGTGACATGCCAGCCGCCGCGATCAAGCCGCTGACGATCATCAACGGAATCGGCGCGATCCGCGCTCGAACGGCATCGCCCCCGAACCGGCCCACCGCCATCGCCAGGCTGAAGCTGGCATAGCCCAGCGCCGACAGGCTGGCGGAGCTCGCGCGTTCCTGCTTCATGAACAGCACGCTCCAGTCGTACATCGCGCCTTCGGCGATCAGACCGAGAGCCGCCAGCGTGCCGATCAAGGCCAGCGGACCTCGCGGCAAGCTCAGGGGCTGCTTTTCCGTCGGACCACCGGCCATGGGCAGCATCGCGCTGCTGGCCGCCAGGATCAGCAGCACCCCGGCGCCGCCCGCCAGCCACAGATGCGTCTGCGGCTGCAGGCCCAGCATCGGCAGCAAGCTCCCCACGCCCGCGCCCACCATCCCGCCCAGACTGAACATGGCGTGAAAGCCGCTCATCAGCGGCCGCTGGCTGAGCCGCTCGATTTCGCTCGCCTCCGCATTGATGGCGACATCGAACAAGCTGGCGCTGGCGCCGAAGACCAGCATCAAGCCCAACAAGCCGACGTAGGCCTGCGGCCACAGCAGACTGGCCACCGCCACCGCGCACACCGAGCCCACCATCGCGGCAAGCGCACGCGGTCCCAATCGCGCCACGGCCCGCCCGGCCTGAGCCAGCGAGATCAGCGCACCCACACCGCCAGCGAGCATCGCCAGCGCCAAGGCCTGCTCGCCAAGTCCGTAATGCGCTTTCACGGTCGGGACATGCACGCCCCAGGTCGCAAAGAGCGCGCCGGAGGCAAAGAACTGCGCCCGCAGCGCCCAGGCTGCTCGTCGCCATGCCGGCGCTGCTGGTGTCTCGCCGAACTGGGGAGCCGGATCCGAGGGCTCGGCCGCACGCGCCGCTGTGGAAGACCTCTCAAGCTCCGACCGGCTGGCCTCACGCGGCACTTCTGCTGGGGCGGATCCCACGGTCGACGGGTTCGAATCGGAAGCGGTGGACGGAACGTGCACGGACATGGAATGCGAGCGACCGACGCAGGTCGCCAATCTCAAGCGGGTCCCGGACTGTAAAGGCGTCCTTTGATGGAACCGTCGTGAAACTCGGTGTCCGAAACGAAACGCGCATTCCTCGAAGGGTGACCGCAAGCGCCTCTGACTCTCTCCTTCCGCCGTCATTCCTGAATGCGTCGGCAAGGAATCTAAACAAGATGTTTCATCGCTGTACCCGGTACGGGCCCACGGCGATACTGCGCCGCGCAAGTGTTGACCCTGGTTTAGGGGACACCCGTCTTTCCTGCCGACCGGACCTTGGTCGGCCTCCTCCACCGCCGTGAGATCCCGATGAGCGAACGCCGCCCGACCGATGCCTTGATTGCCCCGCCGCCCCCCACGCTCGACGGGACGGGTTCGGAAAGGAGCGATGAGGGCGTCGACCGGCAGCGTCGTCGACTGCTGGCTGTGGCCGGCGCCGGCGCGGTGTTGACCACGCTCAGCGCCTGCGGCGGCGGCGGTGACAACAAGGAGACCGTGCCGGTCTCACCCGCACCGAGTCCGGCGCCTACGCCGGCTCCGTCCCCAGCACCGACGCCCTCTCCGAGCCCGAGCCCGAGCCCGAGCCCGTCCCCCAGCCCTTCTCCATCCCCCGCCCCCACCCCGTCGCCGACGCCATCCCCTGCGCCGAGCCCGACGCCCGCCCCGCCCCCGGTCGGCAAGCGAGGCATCGCGTACGACCTGGCGGATGCGGCCGACTTCAGCGCGCTCAATGGCCCGGTGGGCTGGTGGTACAACTGGGCGCTCGATCCGAGCCCCGTCGTGCGAGCGACGCCAAGCATCGCAGGCCGGATGGAGCATGTGCCGATGCTCTGGAACTTCAACTTCGACACCGCCCAAGTCATTGCGGCGCTGAAGGCCAGGCCGTCGGTGAAGCATCTGCTGGTGCTCAACGAGCCGAATCTCAGCAGTGAGTCCAACATGACGCCTCAGGAAGCCGCTGCCAACTGGCCCCGCTATGAGGCCGTGGCCGCCGCGACGGGCGTGAAGATCGTCGGACCCGCGATCACTTGGGGCACCCTGCCCGGCTACCGGGATCCCGTGGTCTGGCTGGATGCGTTCTATGCGGCGTACCGAGCGGCGAACGGGGGGCGCGATCCGCAGATCGATGCCCTGGCCTATCACTGGTATGACTACGGTCTCTCGGAAAAGCTCGACGACCTGGCCAAATACGGCAAGCCGTTCTGGGTGACTGAAATGGCCAACACCCACGACATCAAGGACGGCGCTCAGATCGACACGGTGGCCAAGCAGCAGGCCCAGATGACCCAGATGGTGGAGATCTGCGAAAAGCGCGCCGACGTGATCCGCTACGCCTGGTTCACCGGCCGCTGGCCGAGCGACACGCACTTCGCCAGCTTGCTGGCCGGTTCGGGCACGCTGACCGAGGTGGGCAAGACCTATCTGTCGCTGCCCAAAGCCTGAGCGGTCAGCCACCGCCGGCATGTCCCGCGTCCGTGCGCGGTGATGGGCCGGTCGATCGGTCGATCGTCGTGGGACGGGCGGGGCTTCGATGGCCGGCGGCAGTCTCGCCACCGACGTCAATTCAGCCGAGATCGGATTTCGACAGCGCCCGAAGCAAGGCCTGACGCAGTCGTTCGCTGCGTTGCTCCTGAGCATCGGCAGTGCCGACCCTCATCGCGCCCTCGCCTGCCTGAAGGTGGGCCGCCGGATCGCCGACCTCGTCAGTCGGCGGATCGCTCCCCGCGCCCTGCGCCGCGGCCAGGTTGTTGAACACCGGAATGGTGGCCGCCTGCGCCAGTCGCTGCACCACCCGGGTGGGCAGATCCTGGCATTCAATCGCGTCATAGAGCTGCGCCAGCAGCCGGGCCAGCTTGTCCGTCTGGGCCTCGCTGGTCATGACCACATCCGAGGTCCGCAACAAGGCGACCTCCGCGCCCAGCGCCTGCGCCACATCCAGGAAGAGCTGGGCGCAGTCGCTGTCGCCCGATCCACAGACCAATCCCAGCCGGCAACCTTGCAACGGCTGCAGCGCCGGGAGGCGTGCGTGGACGGACTGGGCAGACGAAGCGGGCATGAAACAACGGTGAACGGACACGGAATCAGCGCAGCAGGCGATCCCGCGCGGTGGACAACGAGCTGGACGCCGAGTGCATCACCAGCCGTCTGACAGCGTAGTGGAGCCGATCCCGTCACTGTTGATCGATGTCAATGGGTGACCCAAGTAGGTGGGGTGTCCCGCTATTTCGGTGTGTTGATCAACCTCTAGAGGTTGATCGTTACCAAGCATTCACTCAGTGTTACGGAGCGATGTTGTCGATTGGCTTGCTGGTTGCGGCGGGTTCCTAGCATGAGTCCCATCACATCAACCAACGAAACGATCATGTCCACCGTCGCTGAATTCCTGCCCGCCTCCGCTTCCGTCAAGCCGCCGGTCATGGCCGCACATTCAGCGCCGCTTCAGGCGTCTCAGCAAGCGGCTCAGGAGGCGGCCCGCCAGACCACCCAGCATCTGTTGAGTGACCTGACCATTGACACGTTCGACGCCGACTACTCGCTCCCGCACGCCGACACCACCTACCCGCACCTGCAGGCGCAGGCTCGCCAGGCTCATCGGCGCATGCTGGAGTCCATGCAGGTCATTCGGGATTTGGTCAAGCCCAAGCCCAAGCTGGTCCGTGCCGGCGATGTCCTCTATCGCGCCGGCCAGCCGTTCGACACCGTCTTCCTGATCACCGCCGGCGCCTTCAAGCTGGTCAGCCGCAGCCTCGACGGCCGGGAGCAGATCGTCAGCCTGAAGTTCCGTGGCGATTGGCTGGGCTTCAGCGGCATCGCCAGCGGCCGTCACGCCTGCGACGCCGTGGCGATGGACACCGGCAATGTCTCGATCATTCCCTACGACTCCCTCGCGGAAGGTTGCGCTCGCCACAGCGCGCTGATGGCGGTGGTCCACAGCGCGATGAGCACCGAAATCGGCCGCGAGCGTGAATCGCTGATGTCCGTCTGCACGCTGGCGTCGCAAGCACGGGTGGCGGAATTCCTCTGCGCCTGGGCCCGCAGCATGGCCCAGCGAGGCCTGCGCGCCGATGAACTCACGCTGCGCATGACCCGCGCCGATCTGGGCAATTACCTGGGCATGACATTGGAAACGGTCAGCCGTTGCCTGTCCCGCCTGGCCCGCGATCAGCTGATCCGTTTCGGTGAGCGTGGCCGCCGTCAGATCACCATTCCGGATCTGGCCAAGCTGGAAAACTATGTCGTCAGCGGCACCGCGGGCAGCGCCACCAGCCTGCAGTGAACGACCCTCTGGACACGGCGGCGTGTCAGACCGAAGGCCTGGCCGTCCGCCGTTCAGCTGCTTGCTGCTTAGCTGCTTAGCTGCTTAGCTGCTTAGCTGCTTGCTGCTTAGCTGCTTGCCATTTATCTGGTCGTCATACGGCGCGTCGACGTCAAGCGGCCATCACCCGCGCCAGAGCCGCACCCAACTGATCGCGTGTATACGGCTTGGGCAACAGTTCCCAACGCAGTGAGCTTGTTTCGCCGTCCTGTAACTCGGACGAATAGCCGGACATCAACAGAATGCGAATCTGCGGATGCGCCTGTTGGATGCGCTCGGCGAGTTCCGTACCGCGCATCCCGGCGCCGAGCGCCACGTCGGTCAGCACACAGTCCGGCCAGGGTGACGCGGACGTCCCGTCGCTAACGCGAGACGCGAAGTCAGCCTGCGCATCGGCCTGCGCATCGGCCTGCGCAAGATCCGATCCATCGGCTGGCGAATCAACGTTCCCATCGGCGTGCGCCGTCAGCGTTGACTTGGCACGAGGCTCACCCACCAACGGCAACGCCGCCTTCTCGCCCTCGACACCGGCCGTTGCTGCGTCAGACGCCAACTCCTCGAGCCGACGCAAGGCCTCCTCCGCGCTTGCACACGCGGTCACGACGCAGCCCAGATCGCTCAAAAACCGCCGCGCGACGGCACGCACGGCCGCATCGTCTTCCACCAGCAACACCCGCAACCCCGGCCTTAGACCGGCGCGCGCAGCGGGAGCGTCGCTGCCCGTCGCCAACAGCGACGGCGCTTCAGGCAGCACCAGCGCCATGGTGGTCCCCTCGCCCATCACGCTGTCAATCAACAACTGGCCCCGCGACTGACGCGCGAAGCCATACACCGTGCTGAGTCCCAGCCCCGTGCCGCGACCGGCCTGCTTGGTGGTGAAGAACGGCTCGAAGGCGCGCTCCTTGACCTCGTCGGGCATGCCGGTGCCGGTGTCGCGCACCGTCAGCCGCACATAGCGAACGTCCGCCGACGCCGCCCCCGGATCGCTCAGCCGCAAGGCCTCCCGCAGATCCGGCGACAGATCCGCCAGCCCGCCCAGCGCCTGGGCGGCAAAGACCAGGTCGCCGCCGGCGGGCATCGCGTCCCGCGCATTGATGGCGATGTTCAGCAAGGCGGATTCCAGCTGACTGGCATCGGCCAGCACATCCGGACAGCCGTCGCCGACCTCGACCCGGATCTGAATGCGCTGATCCAGCGTTCGGCGCAGCATGTCCGCCAGCGAGTTCAGCAATTCACACACGTCGATGCTGCTCGGCTGCAGCACTTGTCGGCGCGAAAACGCGAGCAATTTGCCCGTCAACTCGGCACCGCGGCGAGAGGCGCGCGTCGCGGCCGCCACCATCGACGGCGCCACAGGATCGCTCACCACCGCCGGCAGTTCCGCCATCACTTGCAGGTTGCCCTGGATGACCGTCAGCAGATTGTTGAAATCATGGGCGATGCCGCCGGTCAGTTGGCCCACCGCTTCCAATTGCTGGGAGTGCCGCAGCGCTTCTTCGGTCTGCGCGCGCTGCAGGCAGGTGCCCAACAGATTGGCGACTGATTCCAGGAACCGAAGCTCCGGATCGCCAAATCGCTGCGGCGTGCTGGCGCGCGCCGTCAGCGCGCCCACCACCTGACCGCGATCCGACAGCGGCACCGACAGTGCCGATCGCAATCCGGCGTCCAAATAGGACGTCGGCACCTTGAAGCGCTGTTCGGCGAGGTAATCGGAGACGATCACCGGCGCCGACTGCGCCAGCACGAATCCGGCGGGCGTGTCAGTGAGATTGGGCAATTGGGTGCCGATGGTCTCCGTCGCGACCACGCCAAAGCCGCCGGCGACCGTCACCGTCGCCTTGCCGGGGTCCAGCAGATAGACCACCGCCTGCGCGACTTCCACCGCCTGGGCCACGATCGCCGGCACCTGGCGCATCACATCCTGCGGGTCGCCGGAGTCCACCACCAACTTGCCCAGCGCGGCCAGATGCTCGCTGTAGCGGGCACGCTGAAGCGCCTGTCGAACGCGCGGGTATTCGCTCACGCCGCGCAGCGCGGCCATGACATACGGCAGACCTTGGCGCTGCAGCGGGCTGAGCGCAATCTCCACCATCACCTCGGAACCGTCACGCCGTTTGGCGACCAGATCCATCTGGGTGCCCATCGGCCGGGCGCGTGGTGCTTCCCCGTAGGCGTGCCGGAAGGCAGCATGGCGCGGCCGGATGCTGTCCGGCACCAACGCCTCGACGCTCAACCCCAGCAGTTCATCGACCCGATAACCCAACAAGGCCGACGCCGCCGGGTTGGCCAACTGAACGATCCCTTCGCTGTCGACCAGCAGCAGACCATCCGGCGACGCGATGAAGAGCGCGCGAAACACGCTGCCCTCTTCGATGCCCGGCGGCCATTGGGGGGTTCGCAGATCAGCGCTCATGAGAAGAGGTCCGGTGGAAGCTCGAGGGCGGCCGCGGAAGCCGGCGCAGGAAGAATCGCCCGCTCAGTCGGCGCTGCGCTTGACGGTCACCCGTGGGACGAACAGATAGCCGGCGCCGCGCACGGATTTGATCCACAGGCCTTCGCCGGAATCCGCGCCCAACTTGCGCCGCAGCCGCCCGACCTGGACGTCGATCGTCCGATCGAAGGGCGAGGACTCGCGTCCGCGGGTGTGTTCCAGCAGAAAGTCCCGCGACAGCACCCGCCCCGGATGCAACAAGAACGCGTGCAGCAGATCGAATTCGCCGGTCGTCAGCGCCACCTCGCTGCCGTCCGGATTTTCGAGCCGGCGCGCGGCCACATCCACCGTCCAGCCTTCGAACAGCAGTTGCTCGCGCAGCTCTGCGGGCTCCGACATCCCCGCCGCCACGGGCGCCGGCGTGGCGGGCAGTGCGCTGGCGGCACTGGCGTCCGGAGTCAGGCGGCGCAGGACGGCCTTGACGCGGGCCGCCAGCTCACGCAGGTCAAAAGGTTTGGTGATGTAGTCGTCCGCACCGATCTCCAGGCCAACGACCTTGTCGACCGCGTCGCCCCGACCGGTCACGATCACCAGTCCGCACTTCCAGTATTGGCGCAACTGGCGCGCAATCGCAAAACCGTCCTCACCGGGCAGTCCCAGATCCAGCAACACCAGTTGCGGCGGGTCCTCCGCCATCAGGGACATCAGCGCCGTCCCGCTGTGGAGCTGGGTGATGCGAAAACCGTGGGTGGCCAGATAGCCGGCCAGCAGCAAGGTGATGTCGGGTTCGTCATCGACGACCGCCACATGCGTCGGCGATGGTGCCGCCGACGGCGCGGTCGGCGGAAGGGGAATTCCGGACGTGGACATTGACGCGGCGAAGCGCTGAGGAAGACCCGCGATTCTAGGGCGCCGCCGCCGGCACCAGCCGCTCAAGTGTGCGCAGTAGCTGGTCCAGGTCGATGGGCTTGACCATGTGTTCGTCAAAACCGCTGGCGAGTGCCTTCTCGCGGTCAGACGACTGACCGTAACCAGTCAGCGCCACCAGGCGCGGCGCGCCGTCACCCAGCGTGCGACGGATCTGGTCCGCCAACTCGTAGCCGTCGATCACCGGCATGCCGATGTCAAGCACCGCCGCATCGAAGCGCTCGGTCCGCACCCGCGCCAGCGCTTCCTGGGGCAGCGTGATCGTCACCACGTCGAAGCCGCAATAGCGCAGCGCCATGCCGAGGGTTTCGGCCGCATCGCGGTTGTCATCCACCACCAATACCCGGCCTTGCGCCGCGCGCAAGGTCGGCGCCGGGGCGTGTGCGGCATCGTCGGACCGCGCCGGCGCCAGTCGCTCGACCGGCAGATCCACCTGGAAACAGGCGCCCTGGCCCGGGCCGGCGCTGTGCACCTCCACCGAGCCGCCATGCATGTCCACCAGACGGCGCACGATGGCGAGCCCGATGCCCAGCCCGCCTTTGGAGCGGTCCAGCGTGGTGCTGCCCTGCTCGAACAGATCGAAGATGCGCGGCAGCAGTTGCGAGTCGATGCCGGCGCCGTTGTCTTCCACCTCGATGCGCAGGCGCCCGTCGCGCTCGCGGGCGGAAATGCGGATCCGTCCATGCGTCGGCGTGTATTTGGCCGCGTTGCTCAGCAGATTGACCAGCACCTGGCGCAGCCGACCGCGGTCTCCGTTCAGACGCAGCGACTCGTCGATCTCGCAGTCCACCGCCAGCAGATGATGGCGCTCCTCCAGCAAGGGGCTGACGCCTTCGATGGCATCGGTCAGCAGCAGGCGGATGTCGATGGCTTCGCGGGCCAGTTCCACCTTGCCGCGGGTGATGCGGGTGATGTCCAGCAGATCGTCGACCAGCTTGGACAGGTGACCGACCTGCCGCTCGATGATCTGATGCTCCCGACCGAGCTCGCCATCCCCGCGCATCTTGATCAGATGCAGCGCCGTCGAGATCGGCGCCAGCGGATTGCGCAGTTCATGGCCGAGCATCGCCAGGAACTCATCCTTAGCGCTGGCGGCGCGCTCGCGCTCCTGGTCCAGCCGGGCGGCATGCAGTCCGGTCGCAGCCAAGGTCGCGGCCGCGCGCATGAAGGCGCTTTGGTGGGATGACGGGAAATCCGGACGGGAGGAACCGAACCACAAACTGCCCGCCCGCCCCGCCGTTCCGAGGTGCAGCCGAACCACCCGCAGCGTGCCCAGCGGCGACTCCTGCGGCACCGGATCTTCCGCGCCCTCCCGCATCTGGCGGCAGGCGAGGATGAAATCATTCCAATACGGTTCATGGGCCACCACCACACCGCCCACCTGCAATTGAACGACCGGCGTAGCCTCGGGGCCCATCGGCACGTGCAGCAGGCAGACGGCGGTGCCGACGATCCGGTTGACGGCCTCGGTCGTCAGTTGCAACACCGTCGAGGCATCGCGGCCCACCCACAAGGCCGGCAGCGCCAGCAGGCCCATCAGGTCGCGCAGCGCTTCGTCGGCGGCGCCGGACTGGAAATTCGAATGTCCCATGGCTCTCAGCGCAAGGCCGGCAGGTTCGTGGCGGCCAGCTCGATCGAGCGGCTGGGACGGGAGCCGCTGGCGGCCCGGCGTGCCGCCAATTCGCGCAGCATTTCTGCGGGCGGCGTGTAGAACGGGTTCTCTCGCAGCACCCCGGCGATCCAGGTCATCGGGTGAGTTCTCAACAAATCCATCATCGTGGCGCCATCCAGCGTGGCGATGTCATACACACAGATCGCCGGCTGGCGATGCCGAGCCAGCACGTCGTTGACCTCGGCTTCAAAAATCATCAGCTCCGACGGATCCGCCGCCGCCTGCAGCAGCGATCCCATGTCGGCGACCAGCCGCACCCGGGGCCAGTCGTTGCCCCGATGCGGATGGGTCCAGCGAGCGATCGCCTCCATCAGCCGGCCGCGATCGACACCGCCGTGGTCGTCGAGGCCGAGGGCCACTCCATCATGCAGCGACAGCTGGCCGCAGGCTTCGCAGGCCGCCACGGGCACGCCGGCCGCGTCCAGATGGGCACGATGGGCGGGCCATTGATCCGACGGCAGCAGCTGTCGCCATTGCTCACCCTGCGCGAGGGTGTCCAGCAGATAGGGCGTGAGCAGTTGCCGGGCTTCTTCCTGGTGGTTGACGAAGGCGCAGACGTGGAAGTGCGACAGCCGACTGCCGGCCAGCCACAGCGCTGCCTCGTCCTCTTGATTCCGGTGGCCGATGTCCACGGGGTCGCGAGCCTGATCCTGGTCCTGGTCCTGGTCCTGGCTCTGATCTCGATCCCGGTCCGTCGGCAGCGCGTCACCCAACCGCGTCATCGCCCCTCCCTCTACAACCAGCCGCCGATGTTAGCCGTGTTAAGGGGACTCCCACCCGCGCGGGCGCTCGCAAAACGCGCGCACCAGACCGTATCCTTCGGTAACAACGGCCTTCCTTCGGCGTGCGCGACGCAAGCCGGCAGCGCGGCCCCACCACCCGGCCGGCGGCCATCGCGCCGCCGGGGAGGTTGCAGGGAGACACATGGCTGAGTCGAGCATGTTGGACAACACGGGCCGCGCCTCGGGCGTGGCGGGCATCCTGGAGGTCCTGAGAGAGCCCCCTCGATGGCGCCAGCGCTGGGGCGCCTGGCTGGTGCTGCTGCTGGTGGTGGCTCTGCTGGCCCTTTTCGAATGGGTGCTGTGGACCACCAGCCACCGTCTGGGCGAGGTCGAACCGGTGACGAAGGTCGATCGCTATGAGGTGCGCCTGGTCCCGCCCGACGACCCGAAAGCGCTGCGGTTCGACGGTCCCCTGCGCTTGCAGCAAGCCGACCTGGCGTTGCCGCACTTCGAGCACATCGGCCACCACCGCGCCTTGCACAAGGTGCGGCTGCGGGTCGACATCTCCCGCTACATCACCGACGCGGATGTGTTCGACGAGCGCCGCGACGGCGACCGGCAAACCATGCCGCGGGCGCCCAGCAAATCGCTGCTGATCAGCCAGGCGATCCACGGCGCGGATGTCTATCTCAATGGGGTATGGCTGGATGGCTATCCGCGCTCGACCGCCGAGGCCCGCTTCATGTGGTTTCGTCCCCTGCCCGTCGAGCTGCCGGCCAAGCTGCTGCGCCGCGACGGACCCAATGAACTGATCATCGACTTCACGACCTGGGAGCCGCATTTCATGCTCTCGCCGGTGTACATCGGCCAGGTGGAGTCGGTGGCGTATGTGAGCGAGGTGGTGGACTTCTTCAGCAACTCGCTGGCCAATGCCTCCAAGGCGTTCTGCTTTCTGGCGGGCGTGTTCATGATCGGCATCTGGCTGGTGAACCGGACCGACGGCAGCTTCGGCCTGATCGGTCTGGTCTCGTTGCTCTGGGCGCTGGTCTACACGCTGTCGCTGTGGATCTACATGCCGCCGAGCTGGCGGCCGCTCTGGTTGTTCTTCTTCTACTTCTGCACCGGCGCGCTGAACCTGTTGGGCGTGATGTTCGTGATGCGCTACATCGATCATCCGATTCCCAGGCCGGTGTGGTGGGCCTTGGTCGCAGCCTCATCACTCGCGCTGATCGCGCAACCCTTCGGCGGCGAAATCGCGGAGCTGGACCTGGACCTCTACTGGATCTGGCTGCTGATCCCGTTCCAGCTGTGGGCTATGGCGCACCTGGTGCGCCATGTCTGGCGCACCCGCAGTCGGCCGGCCTTCATCATGCTGGTCATGCTGCTCGTGGCGGGACTGCTGGTCCTGCACGACTACAACGTGATGACGCATCAGCTGCCGCTGCCGGTACCGGACAGCCCGGGATCGCTGTTCCGTCTGCTGGGCACGCCGGTCTATCTGACCCATCTGGCCCTGCCTCCCTTGCTGGTGGTGATGGCGCATGCGCATCTGCTCAAGTACCGGGAGAGCGTCAAGTACGTGCGCGACGCCAACCGCATCCTGGCGGAGACGGTGCGTCGTCGGGAGATGGAACTGGCCCTGAGCCATGACCGTCAGAGCGAGCTGGAGCGTCTGGAGGCGGCGCAAGAGGAACGCGACCGCATCTATCGCGAGCTGCATGACGGGATCGGCTCGCAGCTGATCACGACGATCTTCAGCGTGCGCGAAGGCCACGCGAGCGGCGCCCAACTGGAGCAGCGGCTGCTGGAGGTGCTTCAGGGCGTGCGCGACGTGATCTCCGCCACCGACACCACCGAGCACCGGGAATTCCAGAACATCCTGTTCGATTACTGCGTCAACCTGGACTCCTTGCTGAGCGGCAAGGACTTCCAGATCGAATACGACATTCAGGACGGAGAGGAATTCGTGCTGCTCGACGACCGGTCACGGGAATTGCTGCGCATCGTCGAGGAGACGGTCGCCAACACCCTGAAGTACGCCCGGGCCTCGCTGCTGCGCATCACGCTCACCCACGACAACAACCGCCTGATGCTCACCATCAGCGACAACGGCCGCGCGCATCTTGAGCTCGGCGGCCCGATGCGGTCTGATTACGGCCGCTCGACGGGCAAGGGACTTCGAAACATGGCTGAGCGCGCCGAACGCATCGGCGGCCACTTCCAGTTCACGCAGGGCGACGGCGGGGCGGTCACCACGGTGCTGTTGCCGCTGACCGGGCCGACCTCCGCGCCCTCCCCGTCGGCGGGCGCTCGCGGCGGCTGATCGCCGACCTGCGCCCGGCTTCGCCGGACCATGCGAAAGGCCCTCAGCGCGCCGATCAAGCGGCTTGACGCTCGTCCAGGTAGCGACGCGTCTTGAAGTAGTGTCGCGGGGTGCAGAGCCGGCTCTGGAAAGCCCACAGCGCGGCCTCGCGTTCCGAATCGGCTTCATCGGGCGACCGGCGGCACAGGGCTCGGCGGTATTGGTCCACCTGAGCGCGCACCGATGCGCGCCAGTCGCGGTCGCCGTCATGGCAGGCGCTCAAGCTGAGGACCTGCAGCCATCCGGCCCACACCGGCGCGGCCAGACCGGCCAACAAGGCGGCGAGCGTGACCGGCGCGGGCTGCGCCAGATGCACGCCCAGCACCCGATGCAGCAACTGAAGCCGCAAGACCAGGGCCGGATCGGCGGAGGCCGCCACCGCCACTGCGTCCGGCGACACCCGACTGGCCATCAGACGACGCACGCGCGCCAGGACCTCGCCATCACAGCCGGGCAGCGCCGGCACCGATCGCGTCACCGCCGGCGAAATGAATCGTCCCTGGAACAGCGACACATCCAGTTCACGCAGGCGTTGATAGCCGGCCATCGAGGCGACGCCCTTGCCGATCACCAGCAGCCCTTCCTCCGCCGCGCGGTCGGCCAGCGCGACCAGGCGCTGCGGCGAGACCTCATGGAGATCGAGCTCCATCGAATCGGCGTAGGGCGCCAGCAACCAGCGGGGATCATCGAGATCCCGCAGACCGGCGATGCAGAACTGGGTGGCGCGAGCGCGCAGCTGCGACACGCGCACCAGCGTCGGGGTGTCCGCCCCGACCTGCGGCAGCAGCTTGATGATGCCGACCGACGGCGTCACCGCGTCCGCGATGGAGCCCTGCAGCTGCGTGGCGGTCATCGGCACCAGCAGCGGCGCCTCGGGCGCCTGCCCCTGGCTGCTCCCGTCCAGCAGCGCCTGGGCCAGCGCGTGGGCGAGGCAGACATCCTCCGCCTGCGCCAGGTCACCGGCGCGGCACGCCAGCGGCCAAAGATCGAATGCATAGGCGCGGCCCTGCTCGTCCACCACGGCCTGGCCGGCGAAGTCGACTCGGGGCAGGTCCTCCAGGCCGAAGCGGGTCGAATCGGCCGCAGGGGAATCGGCTGGAAGGGCGTCGTTCCGGCCACGGCCCACGATGGCGGAGGTGGGTGCGAAGTCGAGCGGGAAGGTGTCAGAAAAAGGCATGATCGATCTCCTGAAATAGCGGGAGCGAAGAAAAGTGGGGCGGCCGAGCCCTCAAGGCGCCCGGCCGGCGTGGTTCAAAGCACGGCGGCGTTCGCCAGCGGCGGATGGGCGTCCCACGGCGCCGCGCCCATGCCACCGAGCAGCAGCGCAGACGGGGCGTCCGCGGATGGCGCCGGCTCGGCACCATCGCCTGATAGGAAGCCGGCCAGCACGTCGTCGGAGCCGTCGGCCGGGCCGGCGAGCGCGAGGCCAGTCAGTGGCGAGGGCGCGGCGCTGCCGGGGGCGACGGCGGTCACGATCAGCTCATTGCTGAGGGCCAGATTCCCGGCCGCATCGGTCACCACCGCGCGGAAGCGGTAGTGGCCTTCGGGCAGCGCGTCGATGCGGTCCGTCACCGGCTGCCAGCGCGCGCTGCCGTCCATCCAGACTTGCCAGGCGACGTCGGTGCCGGCCTCCTGGCCCTGCAACTGCAGTTCCAGCGAACCGCCCGCCCGCAGCCAGCCGGCACCGGCCAAGCCGGAAGCAACGGCCTCACCCGGCTCCGGTGGTGTCAGGTCGACGCGAACTGCGAGCTGCGGCGTGACAAAGACATTGCCGGCCAGATCGGTCACCTGCGCGCGGTAGAGGTAGTCGCCATCCGCCAGATCGTCCTGACGCGTGTCGGTGTCCTGCCAGGTCTGGCCGCCGTCCACCGAGCGTTGACGCTGAACTTGCGCGCCCGCGGAGGCGCCCTCGATGCCAAGCTGGAAGCTGCGGTCGCTGCTGATGCCGTCCAGCGCCAGGCCGGTATCGGTCCAGTCATTGAGCACCAGCCGGGAGTCGACCGGCGGCTGGCGGTCCACCGTGACCGACATCGAGGCGGTGTAGCCGATGTTGCCGGCCGCGTCGGTCAACAGCGCGCGGAAAAGGTAGTCGCCATCGGCCAGACCGGACTGGGTGGCCACCGTCTTGAGCCAGCTGCGACCGTTGTCTAGCGAGACTTCGTAGCTGACCGCCGCACTGCCCGCGGCGCCGATGAGGCTCAGCGAGAAATCGCGGTCCTGACTGACTCGGTCATCGGCGCTGATGCCGGTGTCCTCGTAGTCGGTGAGCCCCAGGCGAACGCCGGAGACCTTGGGCGGCACCCTGTCCACCATGACCTCGATGGAGCGGGTGTAGCGGACGACGCCGTCCTGGTCCTCCACACGCGCCCGGAACACCAGCGGTCCGTCCGGAAACTGGGCGACGGCGGGATCGAGGATGTCCCAGTGGCTCCCGCCATCACGGGACCACTCGATCGTGGTCGTCGTGTTGGGCGGCTGCCCGGTGGCCACCACCCGAAAGGCGTTATCGGCGGTGTTCCGATCCATCGCACTGCGGCCGGTATCGACGAAGTCCACCAGCGTCAGGGTGCCCGCACTGCCGGAGAGGGTGGAATCCACCGTCACCATGACGATGTTTGATTGGCTGCTTTGGCCCGCCGCGTCGACCGCGACCGCCCTGAACTGGTAGCGTCCGTCGAGCACGCCCGTCATGTCGGCCTCGCACGGCCGCCAGTTCAGGCCGTCCGTCGAGACTTCATAGCGCAGCATGGCCGTGGCGTCGGTGCTGACCGGGCCGAGCCGGAGATCCGTCGCCGCGCCTGAATAGCCCGCATCGGCATCCCCCGTCCCGGCGTAACCCACCAGATCCAGGCGCCCCTGCGGCGCGGGTGGCGTCTGGCGCACGCTGAACGGCACCGAGGTGGAGAAGGTCTCGTTGCCGGCGCCATCGGTGGCGATGGCGCGGAACAGGTAGTCGCCGGCGGAAAGCCCGGTGATCGCCGACGATGTCGCCTGCCAGTGCTGGCCGCCATCCGCCGACCGCTCGTAGCGCACCGAGACGCCATCGCCCGCCGTCGCCGACAAGGTCAGATCGCCGGACCGGCTGACCGCGCCGATCTCGTTCTCCGCCACGCCGGCGGCGCCGAGCACCCGCAGCGCGCCCAGGACCGGCGCGCTGGCGTCGACGGTGAGGGTCGGCAGATGCACCTGGGTTTCATTGCCCGCGGCGTCGCTGACCACCGCGCGGAAGCGATAGCTGCCATCCGGCAGGTCACGCTGCTGCGCCGACGTGGGTTGCCAGGTGGCGCCGTCATCGAGCGAGACCTCGAACCGGCAGGTGCTGCCGGCTTCGCGGTCGTCCAGCGTGAGCGTGAAATGGCCGACCGGCGTGACATTCGAGCCGATTTCCCGGGTCACCCAGCCCAGCAGACGGATCGGGCCGGCCACCGGCGCCGTGCTGTCGAGACTGACCGCCACCGCGGCTGTGCGAGCTTGGTTGCCGGCCGCATCGGTCGCCACCGCGCGCAGCAGATGGTCGCCGTCCGCCAGATCGCCCGCCTGAGCGGGCATGGCGGCCCAGCTGGCACCGCCATCGCCGGATCGTTCGAAGCTGAGCGTCGACCCGCCGTCCAGGCCCGTGGCCGCCAGGGCGAATGCTTTGTACGAGGTCAGCCGGTCCAGCGCGCTGCGGCCGGTGTCTTGAAAGTCCACCAGTTGCAACTGGCCGATGGGCGGTGGGGTGACGTCCTGATAGAAGGCCTGCGTCTGGCTGGACTGCTGATCGACGGTCGCGATGATTGTCACCATGCCGCTGCCCTGCGCGCTGGTGGACACGGCGGTCCATCGACCCTCGCCGTCGGCGACGGTCGTCGAACGGCTGCCATCCGGCCACACCACCTCCAGCGAGGCGCCCGCCACGGCCATGCCGCGGACGATCGGAAGATCCTGGCCGCTGACATCGCGGATCGAGGTCAGCGTCGGCGGTGGCAAGGGCGGCAGCGCCTGGATGGGTGGCGATGGGGAAGGTGAAGGCGAAGGTGCTGTCGATTCAGACGCTGGAGGCATCGGCGACGCCTCAGGAGCCGGGGCTTGGACGCCGGCGCCAGGAGCGGGCTCAACGGGTGCCGCCGCCTCCGGCGCGATGTGGCCGGCGTCGCCTCTGTCCGCGACGGGCGCCCGAGGGGGGGCGGAAGACCCGCTCGATCCGCCGCCACCGGACCCCGCGAGCGCCACGGCCGCGCCGCCGGCGGCGGTCCACCACAGCGGCAGCAGGGAGCGGTCTCGGTCGTTCGTGTCGGGGGGGGCGGCGGTGTCCGTTGTGCCGGTCTTGTCGAGCGCGGCGGCGGCCTCACCGGACCCTGCAGATGTCGGCGCCACCGACAGAGGCGCGGCGTCATCCTCCGCCGACACCGCCGCATGGCCCGTGCCTGAATCGAGAGGCATCGGCGCCGTGGACGACGCGTCAGAGGCGCTGCCGTCGCGCTCATCGTCCTCGTCGCGTCGGACGGTCACCCCGTCACGCGCTCGACGCGAAGCTTGTCCCTGCCCCGCGCCGCCAAACGCATGGGACGCCACCATCTCTGGCAGCGCGTGGCGCAGCGTGGCGTCGGTCGCCGCCTGGAAACGCTCTTGGCGCGGCAGACCGTCCTGCTGTGCGGCATTGGCCGCGCCCTGCGACGCGTCAAGCGACGCGAGCGGGTGTCGGACGCTGGGAGGCAGGCGGCGCTGCCCGGCGGAACGCATGCCGTGGTCGTCGGAAGCCGCTGGGCGGACGGGGTGCTGGGTCATGTCTCTCTTCCATCGCAGGATCGTCGGCGTCTGCCCCATGCGGGCGCAAACGGCTGAACAGAGACAGGAAGCGGCAGTTCATCGGATGAATCGCCCTGGCCCATCCGTCGATGAACAGGTCGACCCACGCGGTCGCGGTCGCGGTCAAGCCGGTCTCGCGCCTTCTCAACGAAGCCCTGGGCATCGAGCTGGCGAAACGAGTCTTCGGCAACGATCGAAAAAATCGACCAGCTTTTATAAATATCGTTATTCAAGCAAAACATCTCATCCATTCATGGTCCAAAAACCCAAATGGATTGAAATGCAAGTTGAAACTCGGCCGCTTTTGATATTCCGCACTTTCGCGGACCAGCGACGACACGTTGGCTTCGAGAATCTGCCGATTCCTGGATCTCTTCCGCCAAATTCTAGGGAGCTGACACCCCTCAGCCTCATAGCAATATATTGCTATTCAGTGCTCACGAATAACAATGGTGGACATTTGAGTAATTAACCCTTGTTAATCACATCCCCAGGAACGCCTCCCGGCGTGCCTGGGTGCGACTGTTTTCACTCAATGCCGCGGCTGCAGTGCATGTCGTTCGCCGGCATGCGGCTGGCAGGCTTGTGCGCAGGCCCGGCAAGCTTGTGCGCATCGCTTGCAATGGGCATGGGGGTGCTTTTCACATTCGTCGGCGCACACGGTGCACAAATGAAGCGTCAGGGCGCAGAAATCACCATGGTGTTCTGACGACCGGCTCAGCGCGCCGATGGCCGCTTGGCAAATCTCGGCACAGTCCAAGGCCAACAAGGCGCAGGACTCCAGCGTCCGGTCGCCTGCTCGGATACAGGCATTCGCACAGGCCAGCGTGGCCTGGAGCGCCTGGGCACAGGCGGCGGCGCAATCGGCGAGAGCTTCGGGCGATTCGACAGGGGCATTCATCGGCAGGTCCTCAAACGAAGGGTGGAAGCCTGTCGACGGCAACCCTTGTGCCACCGATTCCTGCAAGACCGGGCGCGCGACCGCTGTCGCGCTGTGCGGCCGATCGACCGCTGGCCGCGTGCCGCTGCCGCTGACACCGTGAATCGAGGGGCCGCCGCCTCTGGCGGCTGCGCCTGAAAGCCGCGCGACTAGCAAATTACTGCTAGTCAAACCTCACAAGTTAATCACTTGGGCTGGTCTGCCTCAAATCACTAGCAAATAGATGCTCTTGTGCCCCTCATGAGGACGGCTCGAAACTGGATTCCGACGCGCAACAACCAGTGAGCGGCTCATGAATACCTCTGTCAGCACGACCATCCACCAAAGAACGGCCTCAGCGCAAACCGCCATTATTGGTGCGGTGGCCTCCGCGTTGGTCGCGATTTCCGCCGGAAACACAGTTCGCGCTGAAACTCCTGTCGATTCTCAAGATCGGCCGACGCAAACCGCTGAAAAAGTCGCGGATTCGGTGAATTTGTCGGCTGCGCAGATCGCCGAGGGCGAAGCGTCCGGCCAGTCCGCCGACCGCGCCGACCTCGCCAAGCCAGCTTCTCCCAGCGATTTGAGCGCCACAGCCAGTGAGCCCGGCTCCACGCCGATCGCATGGGGCAACGCCCTGACCGACTTCCTGAGCACGGCGCTGGCAGAGGATCCCTCGATCGAGCGGGCCCGCGCCGGCATTGCCGCAGCGCAGAGCGGCGTCACCGCCGCCAAGTGGCAGTTCGGCCCGACGCCGAGCTTCTCGCGCGAGCCGGCCGGCCCAGGCTACTCCGCCAATGCCTATGTGAATGTATTGCGGGTGACCCAGCCGCTTTACACCGGCGGCGCGCTGACCGCTGGCCTGAACCTGGCCAAGACCCAGTTGCAGAGCACCGAGCAGGAGCTGCTCGCCGCTCAGCTGCAGCTCAAGCAGCGGCTCGTGGCGAACTGGACTGACTGGGCCAAGGCGCATGGACGCGTGGAAGACCTGCAGCGCCTGGAGATCAGCCATCGCCAGTTGCTGGACATGATCGAGCGTCGCAGTCAGGCGGGCGTGGCGACCGCCTCGGACGCGGCCCTGGCCCGATCGCGCCTGAGCGCCGTGAAGGCGGAGCTGGCCCAGGCCCGGCTGGAAGAAATCCTTCAACGCGAGCAATTGCAACGTCTCGCCCGCCGACCCGTGACCGACGCGCTGCTGCAGGCGCTGACTGGCGATCTGCCGGCGCCGCCGGCGCTGAACGAGGTGTTGCAAGGCATCCAGCGCACGCCGGAAATGGCGGTCGCGCGCGCTCAGGTCGATCTGGCCCAGGATCAACTGCGACAGGCCAAAGCGGCGCTGATGCCCACCGTCAGCCTGCGGTATGACAACCAGAGCGGCGTCCGCAGCGACCAGCGCATCGGCCTGGTGTTCCAGGCCAGCCTGAATGGGGGCTTCGCCGGCGTCGCCGCCCTAGGGGGTGCGCGGTCCCGGATTCAGGCGGCCCAAGCCGCGGTCGCGGCGACCGAGCAGGAGCTCTTCACCCGCTATCAGTTCGACTTCACCCGCTACCAGGCCGCTCAGGCGTCCGCCGCGAATGCCGTCACGACGGTGGCCGCGAGCGAGGACGTGCTGCGCTCCTACCGCCGCCAGTTCGACGCCGGCCGGCGGCCCTGGCTGGACCTGCTGAACATGGTTCGAGAAGCCCATGCCTCCCGCCAGATGGCCCGTGAAGCCGACATCGATGAGCGCGCCGGCCTGTATCGGCTGCGATTGCTGATCGATCAGAACAGCCGCCCATGAGCGGCACTTGATCGGCGCTTGAACGGTCGCCTCGGCCGCACGGGCCCGGTCCGATGGGCCTGTCGCCTCGCAACGCCTGCCCGCCCTGTTGTCGAAACCCGCGCCTCGGCGCAACGAACGAGATGTCCCATGAACTGGATCAAAACCTCTCCTCCGCCTCTGGGTGGTCATCCCAACCCTGGCCGCCAGCCCGCTTCGATTCGCCCTGGTCCGACGCTGAAGCCGGCCGGCTCCTCGGGCCCTGAATGCCCGACCGACACCCTGCCCACGCCGTCCGCGGGCGCCCCCGCCAAAGATGCGCCGGCCGCCTCCGGCGCTGTCCACGCGCGGGAGCGGAGCGCGCTGGCCAAGACCTTCGTCCACTGGATGCGGCTCAAGGGCCAGCCCGTGCCTTCCGCCGAGGCCAAGCAATGGCTGGCGTCCCAGGATCTGCCATCCCGCGCGGACACGCGCCAGGCCCTGCGTTCGGCCCAGTCGATGGGCGAAGCCCTGTGCGATGCAGCTCGCTTCACGACGCTGAAGCAACCCCAGCTCGCCGCCCTGCCCCTGCTGTGTCCGCATCCCGATCTGGGGTGGCTGATCGTGACCGGCCGGGATGCGCAAGGCCTGTGGCGCTGTCAGGACGCCGCCGGCGACCGGCATGACCTCGTTCTGGACGGCGTCGCCTGTCTGCACCTGAACGCGGATGTGGATTCGACCTCGGACGCGCCCGCGACCGCCCGCCAGCTGGTGCTGCTCGAAATGCGCCGCAACTGGCTGGTGTTTGTCGAAGCGGCTGGACTCTCGCTGGTGTTGGCGGTCGTCGCCATCTCGATTTCGTTCTACTCGATGCAGGTCTATGACCGGGTGATCCCCAGCCAGGGCCATGACACCTTGTGGGTCCTGACCGGCGGCGTCGCGCTGGCGATCCTGATCGAGTGGCTGCTCAAGCTGGCGCGGGCGGGCTTGCTCGAACCCAAGCTGAAGCAGCTGGACGTGCAGATCTCCCAGCGACTGATGACCCGGCTGGCCAGCGTGCGGGCAGACCAGCGCCCCGGCTCCGTGGGCACGCTGGCTTCCCAAATGCAGAGTTTCGAAGCCGTGCGCGGGGTGCTGTCCACCTCCACCTTGTTCCTGCTGTTCGACCTGCCGATGGCGATCCTGTTCGCGACCGTCATCGGCCTGATCGGTGGTGTCTGGATGGCGGCCCCGGCAGTGCTGCTGTTCAGCATGACGCTGCTGGCCGGTCTGCTGCGCATGCGCAAGATCGCCCGCATCAGCGCCGCGCAGTTGAAGCAGGCCAGCGCCAAGACCGGCCTGCTGGTGGAAGCCATCGAAGGCACGGAAAGCATCAAGGGTCTGGGCGCGCAATGGCGATTCGACAGCCGCTGGGCCACGCTGTGCGAAGTCAATGCGACGCACAACCTGACGATCAAGCATGAGACCGACGCCACCGCCTACCTGTCCGCCGGCCTGCAGCAGGCCAGCTATGTCTCGCTGATCTGCATCGGCGCGGTGCTGGCGATCCAGGGCGAACTGACCCAGGGCGCCATCATTGCCTGCTCGATCCTGTCCGGACGGGTGCTGTCCCCGCTGGCCTCGATCCCCGGCGTGCTGGTGCAACTGGGCAATGCGAGGGCGTCGATGAAGGCGCTGGATGCGATCTTTCGGCTGGAAACCGACAATCACCTGATCGCCCGCCCGGTGGTGCCGGAATCGATCCGCGGCGAGATCGTGTTTGACGACGTGGAATTCGCCTACCCCGGCGCCAAGCAGGCGCTTCGGATCGGCTCCCTGCGCATCGCAGCCGGGGAAAAGGTCGGCATCATCGGCACGATCGGTGCGGGCAAATCCACGCTGCTCTCGATGGCCTGCGGCCAGAGCAAACCCTCGCGCGGCACCGTCTATCTGGATGGCGTCGATCAGCAACAGATCCATGCCGGCTGGCGCTCGGCCCAGATGGCCTACTGCCCGCAGCAAGCCTGGCTGTTCGCCGGCACGCTGCGCGACAACCTGGCCTTCGGCCTGGCCGATGTCAGTGATGAGCACATCATCGCGGCCTGCCAGCGCACCGGTCTGTGGGCCATGGTGTCGGCCCATCCGATGGGCCTGGACCGGCCGCTGACCGAAGGCGGTCGCGGTCTGTCGGGCGGCCAGCGCCAGTTGGTCGCGCTGACCCGGTTGCTGCTGGCCGATCGCTCTGTCTGGCTGCTCGACGAGCCCACTTCCGGCATGGATGACGGCCTCGAGATCGCCACGGTGCAACTGCTCAAACAGCAGCTCAAGCCCGCCTCGACGCTGCTGCTGGTGACGCATCGGATGTCGATGCTGCGCCTGGTCGACCGGGTGATCGTCCTGTCGCCGCAAGGCGTCCTGCTCGATGGCCCGCGCGATCAGGTGCTGGCGCAGCTTCAAGGGCGCCCGGCTGCCGCGAACCCGACGGCCGGGAGCTTCTCCGGCGCCTCGGCCACCGCGCCGATGGCCGTTGCCCGCCGGGTCGCCGCCGAGCCCACCGCCACGGTCGCCTCGGCGACCGCCGCCTCCAACGGACCGGCTGCCCCCAGCTCCGCAGCGGCCTGACCTCACTTCAAACAGGGAAAGCCAAATGAAAAACACATCCCATGTCGACCGTCCGCGCTACGGACTGCGTCTGACCGTCTTGGCCCTGGTCGCCGCATTGTCAGTGGCTGCCTATTGGGCGTCCCAGGCCGAGATCGAAGAGGTGACTCGCACATCCGGCAAGGTCATGGCATCCTCACGCACACAAGTCATCCAGGCTCCTGATGGAGGTGTGGTGGAGAAGGTCTTTGTGCAAGAGGGCGACGCGGTCAAGAAAGGCGACCTGCTCGTGCAGTTGGATGACACCAAGGCACGCGCCGCGTTGGCGGATTCGTCTGAAAAGTCGGCCGCGCTGCAGGCCACGCGCGCCCGGTTGCGGGCCGAGACCCTGGGCGTCGGCTACCGCGACGACAGCCGCAGCGCCTTCAGCGCGGTGCAGCGCCAGTTGCATGAACGCCGTCGCACGGCGCTGGATGAGGATCTGAAGATTCTCGAGAAGTCGGCCCAGCTCGCCGCTCAGGAAGTCGCTCTCAACGAGCCGTTGTTCAAGAGCGGTGACATCAGCGCCGCCGAGTTCCTGCGGCTGCAGCGGACGGCGAATGAGGCCGCTGGCCAGGTCGCCACGCGCCGCAATCGATTCCTCCAGGATGCGCAGGCCGAAATGGCCAAGGCGGAAGAAGATCTCGCCAGCGTTCAGCAGGCCTTGAACGATCGCCGCGGTCTGCTGGAACACACGCAGTTGCGGGCACCGGTCGACGGCGTCGTCAATCTCATCACCCTGACCACGGTCGGCGCCGTGCTGCGCCCGGGCGATGAAATCATGCAGTTGCTGCCGACGGGCGAGGATCTGCTGATCGAGAGCCGCCTGCGCGCCGCCGACATCGGCTTCGTGCGGCCCGGCATGCCGGTCAATGTCAAGCTGGATGCGTTCGACTACAGCATTTACGGCACGCTGCGTGGCGAGGTCATCTACGTCAGCCCGGACGCGCTCACCGAGCGCACTGCGCAAGGCGAACAGACCTATTACCGCACCCGCATTCGCATCACCAGCCACCGGTTCAAGGGCGAGCAGGCGCAGGCCATTCAGATTCAACCGGGCATGACCGCCACGGCGGAAATCATCACCGGCCGGCACACGGTGCTGGATTACCTGCTGAAGCCGGTCAAGAAGACCTTGTCCGAATCCATGGGCGAACGATGAGCCGCTGCACACCGCCAATCGGCAGGCCAACCGACAAGCCAATCGACAGGCCGCTCGCGCCGACCGACGCCACGCCGGCACCCGAGCGGTCTGTCGTCTCCGTCCTGTCCGTCATCCCCATCGCATAACACCCTTCACTCTCAGGGAAGCACAGCATGAGCATCACCGTCACCATCATCGAAGACGATCCCGTCATTCTTCAAAAGATCATTGACATCGTCTCCGGCAGCAGCGCCTGCCAGATCGTGGGCATCGGCCGCAACCGCGGCGAATCGGTCTCGGCCATCCTGGCCAACCGGGCGGACGTTTATCTGGTCGATCTGGGCCTGCCGGACGTGGACGGCGTCGATCTGATCAAGCTGATCAAGGAGAAATGCCCGGATGCGCACAGCATCGTGGTCAGCACCTTCGGCGACACCAAACACGTCATGCGCAGCCTGCGCGCGGGCGCGTCGGGGTATCTGCTGAAGGAAGAGATCCAGCCTTCGCTGATCGACAAGATCATCGCCACCCACAACGGCCATGCGCCGCTCAGCCCTGCGGTGTCGCGCCTGGTGCTGGACAAGCTGGAAAGTCTGGAGACCGGCGTCCGTCCCAAGGTCGACAAGGAGCAAAAGCTCAAGGAACTGGGCCTGGGCCAGCGCGAATGGAGCGTGCTCAACCTGCTGATCGAAGGCCACCCGATCGTGGACATCGGCAGCCGCTTGTCGATCTCGCGCTTCACGGTGAATCAGCATCTGCGATCGATCTATCGCAAGCTGAACGTGAATTCGCGGGCCATGGCCACGAGCGTGGCGCGGATCCATGGGCTGATCGACGATTGATGCGGGCTGGGTCGAGTCGAGCCGGCACGCTCGCCACGCCCTCATAAGCGGCAAACGGGCAGTCGCTGGGACCGGCGCATCGCCGGGATCGTTCCAGCGTTGACTTGCCGGGGACGCGGAGTCTTTCGCGTCCCGTGACGGCGGACCAAGGGGGAATGGCGCAAGCTGTTCCCCCTGTTTTCGTTTTCCGAGGCGGCAGGAACCGGCTTGTTGCGCACCGGTGTCTATCGCCGACACGCCTGCGCCGCCGGCATGCAGGCGTCCCCGCACAACATATTCGCTGCCTCGCTGCCTCGCCCCTTCGCTGGCTTCACTGCCTCATCGCCGTTGAGCGCGATACCTGTGGCACTGCGCAGCAATGCGTCACCAACAAAAACGCCGCGGACGCTAAGCGCCGCGGCGTTTCATGGTGAGGATCTCAAAGCGGAGGACTGACGGGGCCGGAGGCTCCGATCGCGGCGGCCCACGACCGGGCAGCCGCTGAGAACGTCAGATCGGTGGTTGCGCGCTTCAGGCCGCTGAAGCGGCCGGGCGGAAGGGCTGCATGTGCACGTTGATCAGCATCACGTAATGATCGAACAGCTCACGCGCAAATTCCTGCGAAGCGGGGTTCATCGCCTGTTCCAGCAACTGGGCGCGATAGGCAATCAGCGCTCGCCGGACCAGCAAGCTGCGCTGTCGGCCGCGGCCGTGCACGGCCGCCACGTTCATCATCAACAGCCAGGCCACCAGCACCTGGCGCGGCAGCGAGGCCATCAGGGCCATCAAGGTGTCGGAGCGAGCCACCTCGGACGGTGCCACCACCGCCTGCAGCCGCATCAGCCGCGCCATCAGCGCGGGATCGCTGCACACCAGCAGGGCGATGGCTTGATTCGACGCGCCTGCTTGCGCCAGCAGCGTGGCCTTGCCGAGGATGACCGGATCGCAGCCCGGCAAGGCAGGCGGCGATTGAATCTGCGGGCGCTGCACCGCATAGCCCTGGAACCGGTCAATGCCCATCAGGCGCAGTCGAGCGAGTTGTTCGTCACTCTCGACCTTCTCCGCCACCACCCGCAAGCCGAGAGCATGGGCCATCGTCACCAGCGCCTGCAGGGTGCTCTCGCCCAATTGCAGCACGTCGATCTTGACGAACTCCAGGTGCTCGGCCAGCGTCCAGCGGGGATCGTCCAGGCTCTGCACATCATCCAGCGCGAAGCGGTAGCCACGTTGATGCAGGGACTGGATGCGCTGGCGAACCGCCGGCGTGATCACCAGGGTTTCCAACAGCTCGATCACACCGACACGCGCGTCCACCGCTTCCGCCATGGGGCTGAGCAGGAATGACTCATCCATGTTGACAAAAATCGGTCCGACCGGTTGGCCGGTGGCATGACCTGCGGTGAGCAGTTCGCCGTCCAGCAAAGCGTTGCAGAGCGCCACGCTGGTGGCGTAGCCGCCCAGTTCGGGCCCAACGCTGCCATCCCGGCTGTTCCAGCGAAACAGCAGCTCGGACGCCACCATCCGGCCGCGTTCATCGACGATCGCCTGCAAGGCATAGCGGACATTCGGGCTGGTGTGTTCCTCAGCGAGGCGGCTGGGGTGCGTGTCGAGATGATCCCGTCGTGCGGTCGACGAGGCGGCACGTGAACCGCCGGGCGGGCCGGACATCCGCGGCGGTGAAGAGAATGGGTGAGGCGCTGCCAGGGACAGGGCATCCGGATTGCCAAACGGGCTGGACGATTGGCCGAAAGTGGGATGTTCTTGACGCATGACAGTCGCTCCAGAGGGCTGTTGGATGACAGTCATGCTAGGAATTGCTACCTGTTCAGCGAATAGCCCAACTCTGCCAACTCCCTATACAGACCAGCAAACTTTTGCAGGTCTTCTTATCCCCGCTGAGGCCTGCACGGTGTGCTTGCGCCGTGGATACTCAGCCATCTCCAAAACTCATTGAGGAGCCCTCAAGATGTTTCGTTCCCATTCCTCTTCCTCTGCTGCTCAATCCGGCCGCGGGTTGTGCCAATTGATGATCGCCGTGACGGCGTTCGCCGCGCTGGCCGGCTGCGCCAACATGGATGAACGGCAACGCGGCACGGCCGGCGGCGCCGCGATCGGCGCGGTCGCGGGCGCGGTGCTGAGCTCCGCCACCGGCGGCAAGGCCGGCACGGGGGCGGTGGTGGGCGGCGCGCTCGGCGCGGTGGCCGGCAATGTCTGGTCGCGCCACATGGAAGACAAGCGCCGCGCGATGGAGCAAGCCACGCAGGGCACCGGCGTGGAAGTGACGCGTACGGCCGATAACCAGTTGAAGCTGGAAGTCCCGAGCGACATCTCCTTCGCCACCAACAGCGCGGTGGTGGAACCCCGCCTGCGTCCGGTGCTGGATGGCTTCGCCAACGGCCTGAACAGCGGTCCGACGACGGTGGTCCGGGTGATCGGCCATACGGACAACACGGGCTCCGATGCGATCAACGACCCGCTGTCCCTGCGCCGCGCGGAGAGCGTGCGCAACTACCTGGTGGACCGCGGCGTGCGCGGCGACCGGGTCGAGGTCGCCGGCCGTGGCTCGCGTGAGCCGCTGGTGTCCAACGACACGGCGGAGAGCCGCGCCAAGAACCGCCGCGTGGAGATCTTCCTGCGCGAGCCTCAGCAAGGCGGCTGATCGGCGCTGCTCGATCAAGTCGAGCGGGTGAGGCCCGCTCGACCGCACGGCAAACCCGAACGGCTAAACGGCTAACCGGCAAAACGGCCGGATGTTGGATCTCTCCGACATCCGGCCGTTGGCTTTGGTGTGCCACCCCATGCGACCGCCACCGATTCAAAGACCGGCGCTTGATCGATCCGCTCCCTGAATGCAAAAAAGCGACCGTGCCTGAGCACGGTCGCCCGTCCGCCTCACCTCACGAGTTGGACTTGTCGCGTCTTAATCCGCTCCGCCAGCCGCGCCCGCCAGGCCGCCCGTGGTGGGCGATCCGCCAGCGCCTGTGGCACCGGTCGTCGGCTTCACCGGCTCCGGGCCCAGTTGAGGGCCGCGGCGATGCAGCGCGCCGCCCTCGCCTTCCCAGGTGGTGACCTCGGCAGGCTTGGCGCTGACCGACTTCAGGCGCTTCTCATGGCTGCGCGCTTGCCATTGCCAGAGTGCGTAACCGGCCAGGCTGGACAGGGCGAGCGGAAGAATGCGTTTCAACAGCATGACAACTCCTTCGAGGGGACAGGCCATCCGGCCTGACAGGGATGAATGGGGATGGATAAGAAAGCAGCCTCGGCAGGATCACCATCGGATGGCCCGAAGTGATCCGCCGAGACGCCAACATCAGCGGCCGGGCGCGCTGCCCTTGGGTTGCGGCGGCAGCGGCGGCGGGGTCTTCGGACGCGGACCGCTGGCGCCGATCCACGGCGCGCTGGCCGCGCTGGCGGGTGGCACCGGCGCGCCGGCGGCGGTCGGGTTTTCCTCCACCATGCGATCGATGCGCTTGAGGATGGCGCCGTCTTCGACGCTGCCGTCGCGCAGGCCTTGGCCCTTCACCATCGCACGGCAATCCTCGCGATCGGCTTCCGGCACCCGCTGGCAGCGCAGCATGGCGTTGTTGGCCAACTGTTCCGGGGTGGCGGCCTGCAGGGTGCCGCGCTGGGTTTCCTCACGCGCGGCGCCGGCTTCCTTCAGGCAGGTCTTGGTGTCCTGACCTGTCCGGCCCGCCAGGCAGTCGGCGCGCTCTTGCTGGTAGTTGGCCGAGGCGGCGTTCGACGGCGTCTTGGCCTTCGCACCGCTTTCAGCCGCGAACACCGGCGCGGCAATCATCATCACGGCAGACAACACGGCGCCCGCCGTGACCAGCGCGGTGGTGGACGTGTGGTTGAGCAGCTTCATGTTGGCTCCTTGAAGGATCAGGTCGTTGGCCTCGCGGCCGTTGAGGTGGCTTCACCGAATCGACCGACCGGGCTGATCGCCTGGCAGACACGCTTCGGGAGCGATGCCTGAAGGCTACCGGGCGCCCTGCCCGGCGTCTGTCGTACCTCGCCGGGCCGTGTTGTAGGACTGGTCCGGCAGTCCCAGGGACGCTGTGCACGAGCCTCCGTTGGCTCGGCATGCCGTCCTACATGACGACGTGGGGCCCGCTGATCCCCTGCCCACCCCCTCACTCCTACATTGACTGCCATGGGCCGCGCCGCGGCTGTCGCAGTGAAAGGACATCGTCATGTTGAAGTGGGCCTTGATTTTTGCCGTCGTCTCGCTGATCGCGGGTGTGCTGGGCTTCACCGGTATCGCCGCGGGTGCCGCCGGCATCGCCAAGATCCTGTTCGGGATCTTCCTGGTCATCTTCCTGGTGCTGCTGGTGTTGGGCGTGACGGGCGTGAACGCCCTGCGCAAATAAGTGAGCACGTCACCCGGGCGAGCCGCCGAGCCGCTCGGGTCGACCGTGAACAGAGGCCAGCGCCCCGCGTCGGACCTTCCGTCACCGCGCTGACCTCCGTTCACGGCATCACCACCGACACCCCGCCCCTAGCCGGCCCGCACGGGCCTAGCCACATCGAGGAGCCCTCCTATGAATGCAGTTGCCGACCTTCCCACCCTGAAGCTGGATGAAAAAGCGCTGGACCGCGCCCGCACCCACCTGGACGAGGGCGCGGTCACGCCCAGCTACGGCCCGTATCGCGACCAGATTGTCAATCTGCTGAACGACGCCCTGGCCACCGAGCTGGTCTGCATCCTGCGCTACAAGCGCCATTACTTCACCGCGCACGGCCTGGCCTCGCCGCGCATCGCCGAGGAATTCCTCGAGCATGCGAATGAAGAAAGCGGCCATGCCGACAAGCTGGCCGAGCGCATCGTGCAGCTGGGCGGCGAGCCCGACTTCTCGCCCGATTCGCTGACCCGTCGCAGCCACGCAGATTACGACGCCTCGCTCGACCTGAAGTCGATGCTGCGCTCCAACCTGGTCGCGGAACGCGTGGCCGTCGAGGCCTACCGCCAGATGATCCAGCTGATCGGCGAGAAGGATCCGACCACCCGTCGCATCCTGGAGCAGATCCTGGCCGACGAGGAAGAGCACGCCGACGAGCTCGCCGATCTCCTCGAGGACTGAGCGCCGGAAGGATGACCATGCCCAGCTTCCCGTCGCTCGCGACCCCGACACGCCCGAGGTCCGGGCGGCGGTGGCGCATCGGTCGTCTGTCGCTCACGCCGGTGACGGCGGTCAGGCCGCTCCCGCCGGCCACCTGCGCGGGTCATGCGTTGCCTGACCCGGCGCGGGCGTCCGGCGGCATCGCCCGCCCCGCACGTGTTCACCTCGCCCTGCTGACGCTCGGATTGAGCGCCTGCATGGTGGCGTGCGGCACGCCCAAGCCCCCGATCAACGGACCGCTGCCGGCGCCGCCGGCGCAGGCGCCGTCGGTGGCCAAGGTAGCCACGCAGGTCGATGTGAACGATGCGCGCGGCCCGATGGGTCAGCAGCGTCGGGAACAGGCCATTCAGAATGCCGCCAACCAAGGGCGGGCCGAGCTGCTCAAGCGGCAGCTGGCGGCGATGTCGTCCTTTGGTGATGTCGATCTGTATGCCGGCAACGAGGCGAAGCTGCTGATCGACGGCCCCGCCACCTTCGCGGCGATGTTCGGCGCGATCGAGCGCGCCAAGCGCCAGATCGTGCTGGAAAGCTACATCATCGAAGACGCCGACATCGCCAAGCAACTCGCTGATCTTCTGATCGCGCGGCGCGGCCAGGGTGTGCAGGTGTCGGTGATGTATGACGCCGTGGGATCGATTTCCACGCAGGAAGCCTACTTCGAGCGGATGCGCCAGAACGGCATCTCGGTCTGCGCCTTCAATCCGGTCAATCCGCTCAAGGGCACCCGCTACAACAAGATCTCTCACCGCGACCACCGCAAGATCCTGGTCGTGGACAACGAGGTCGGATTCACCGGCGGGATCAACATCAGCGCGGTGTATTCGTCCGGCTCCGGCTCGTTCGGCAGCAAGGGCTCGCGACGCAAGCTCACCGACAAGGATGGCGACGGCAAGGAATCCGGCTGGCGCGACACCATGATCCAGGTGCGCGGGCCCGCGGTGCAGGCGCTGCACGGCATGGTCCGCGAGGTCTGGATGCAGCAGCGCTGCAACGGTGCGCTGGATGAGGTGCCGGCCGCGAAGTCGTCGCCCGGTCAGCAATTGATGCGGATCATCCCCGCCACGCCGGATGACAAGGAAAACCGCATCTACACCCTGCTGCTGGGCAGCATCCGTGCGGCGCAGCGGTCGGTCTACCTGACGATGGCCTATTTCGCGCCCGGCCAGGACATGGTCGATGCGCTGTCCGAGGCGGCCGAGCGCGGCGTGGATGTGCAGTTGATCTTGCCATCGCAAAGCGATTTCTCGCCGGTGATGCATGCGGGTCGCGCCCATTACGACCGGCTGCTGAAGGCCGGCGTCCATATCCATGAACTGCAGGATGCGGTGCTGCATGCCAAGACGGCGGTGATCGATGGTGTGGTGTCCACCATCGGCTCCAGCAACATGGACTGGCGCAGCTTTGTGCACAACAACGAGGTCAATGCGGTGGTGCTGGGCGAGGACTTCGGCAGCGCAATGACCCGCATGTTCGAGCAGGACCGCAATGCCTCCCGCTCGGTCGATCTCGAGACCTGGCGCCACCGACCCTGGCTGCAGCGCAGCAAGGAATTCTTCTCCCGACTTTTTGAACATTGGTGGTGAATACATGACTGGCTCTCCGCCCACGCCCCCAGCGGCGTCCACCTCCCCCCACGAAGCGCGAGTGGCGGACTCTCGCTCCTCCCACGCCCTGAGGCGCTGGGGCACCGGTGTCGCCGTCGTCGTGGCCTTGATGGTCGGCACGGTCGCCGTCTGTGAATGGATGGGATGGCCGTTTCTGCGCCGCCCACTCGAGAACTGGCTGAGCCAGAAGCTGGACCGGATGGTCACCTTCGATGGCTCCGGCAGCACGCGCTGGAAGCTGCGGCTGATCGGCGGCATCCGGCTGGAAACCGACAGCCTGCAGATCAGCGGCCCGAGCTGGAGCACGCTCGGCCCGATGCTGGTCGTTGAAGACGGCAAGCTGGCGCTGCGCTACATGGATCTGTGGCACCTTCGAAACGGCGAAGCGCTGCGGGTCAAGTCGCTGAGCGCGAATGACCTGACCCTGCGACTGGAGCGTGACGTCGAGGGCCGCGCCAGCTGGCAGTTCGGCCGCCAGCCCGACAGCGACAGCCAGGTGCGCAAGCGTCCGAATGTCGATGGCGTGCGCTTCGATTTGCTGGAGGTGCGCAAGGGCACGGCGCTGATCGACGACAAGATCCAGCGGCTGGCGCTGGTGGCCCGCTTCGCCCTGCGCGAGGATTGGGAGACCGGCAACATCGGCGCGGCCGGTGGCGCCTCCGCGCCCATGAGCGGCGCCGCCATCGCCGAGCGCCTGCGCATCGACATCGGCCAAGCCGCCAAGAACACGTCCGAATCCGGGAAAGCGACCGCCGCACAGGCCAAGTCTGGGAGCGGCTCCTCCTCCGCCGGTGCCGCCAGCCGTGCCGCGAGCGGTTCGCCATCCGCCGTGGCGGTAGCCGGTCAAGGGGCCTCGTCGCCCGCTTCCGCGACCGACATCGTGGCGCGCAACGGCATGATCATCGAGGCCGAAGGACATTTCCGCGAGCTGCCGCTCAAGGCCAGCCTGCGGACCGGGTCGGCGCTGCCGTGGCTGTCGTCGGATCCGAATGCCCCTTCGGTGCCGGTGACGCTGCGCGGTGGGCTGGGTCGCGCGAAAGTGTCTTTCGATGGCGAAGTCCGCGATCTGCTGGTGAGCCAAGGCTTGAGCGGCAAGTTCCAGGTCGCGGGTCCGTCGCTGGCTGCGATCGGCGAGCCGCTGGGCGTCACCTTGCCCACCACGCCGCCGTTCGCCATGAATGGCACGCTGAGTCGAGACGGATGGCGGTGGCGGACGTCGGTCGCTTCGGCCACGATCGGTCAGAGCAAGCTGAACGGGGATTTCGAATTCACTGCGGAGCCGTATAAGAAATCGCGGCTGACCGGCCAACTTCGCGGTTCCGAGCTGTGGATGGCCGACCTGGGGCCGTCGATCGGTCTGCCGACGCCCGACGAAACGCCCAAGAAGCGCCAGGGGGGCCGGGTCCTGCCGGATCGGAAGTTCGATTTGCCCTCGCTGCGGGCCATGGATGCGGACGTGACCGTCAAGCTCGATCGCTTCGAATCCGGCACCGCGCTGCTGCAGGCGGCCAAGCCGCTGAACGGTCACATCGTGCTGAAGGACGGCGTTCTGGAGATCCGCGACATCGACGCGCGGGTGGCGCAAGGCCAGTTTGCCGGGCGCATCATGCTGGATGGTCGCCAGCCTCAGGCGAAGTGGGAAGTTCGGTTGCGCGTCAACGGCGTCCAGCTGGAGCAATGGCTGAATCTGCAGCGCAAGCCGGGCCAGCCGCCTTACGTCACCGGCGTCGTGGGTGGCCGCATCGCGCTGGACGGCACCGGACGATCCACGGCGGAGCTGCTCGCCAGCGCGGATGGCCGCATGGTGTTGTTCTGGACGCAGGGCAGCGTGTCGCACCTGGTCGTGGAAGCGGCCGGCATCGACGTCGCGCAGGCGCTGGGCGTGCTGGTCAAGGGCGACAACGGCTTGCCGGTCAGTTGTGGCGTGGCCGACCTCAAGGTCAAGGACGGCCGGGTCACGCCGCAGCCGATGATCGTGGACACGCGGGATTCGCTGGTGCGGGTGGACGGCGACATGTCGCTGGCGACGGAGCGGATGATGCTCACGGCCAACGTCCAGCCCAAGGATGTCAGCCCCTTGACCCTGCGCACCCCGCTCAAGGTGCAAGGCACCTTCAGCGATCCGAGCGTCAGCCTGGAAAAGACGCCCCTGCTGAAGAAGCTGGTTCCGGCGGCGGTCCTGGGCGTGGCGGTGGCGCCGCTGGCGGCTCTGCTGCCGCTCGTGGACCTGGGCGAAGAGCCGGACGAGCAGAGCCGACAGGCGCTGTCGGAATGCAACGCCTCGTTGCGAGGCCGTGCCAAGGCGACGTCTGGATCGTGATAATGAGCGCCATCATGTCCGTCCCCGTGAGTTCCGCGTCCTCCACACCAGCCGCCGCGTCAACTGTCGCGTCCACTCGCGCGCTCACCTGTTTCCTGGTGGAAGACAGCCCCCTGATCCGGGAGAACCTGATCGCCACGCTGCAGGAAATGCTCGACATGCAGGTGGTCGGGGTGGCGGAGGACGAGGCTGGCGCGCTTCGATGGCTGCAGGACGAGGCGGTGCCCTGCGATCTGGTCATCATCGACCTCTTCCTCAAGCAAGGCACCGGACTGTCCCTGCTGCCCAAAGCCCGCCAACTGCAGCCGGAAGCCAAGATGGTGGTGCTCAGCAACTACGCCACGGTCGACATGCGCCAACGCTGCGAGCAACTGGGGGCGGATCGGGTGTTCGACAAATCCAGTGAGCTGGATGAGTTGATTGCCTATTGTCTGGAGATGCTGCCTGCGGGTGGTTGAGTTTCTGTGCTCCTGAACGGGCGCGAGCTCGCTTCGTTTTGTCGTGTCGCGGCCGTCCTTCTCTTGCCGCCGTCTGAGCGCTGACGGCAGCACTGGCCGCCCGCTTCGCTCAGGCGCTCCGCATTCGCTCCGCGGGCAGCCAGTGCCACCGTCTCCGATGGACCGAGCCTTTCGTTGAGCTTCAACCGTTCGATCGGTTGCGTTGGCGTGGTGGGACTGCTGAAGTCGACCTTCCTTCATCCAGTTGAGCGCTGACGGCGGCACTGGCCGCCCGCTTCGCTCAGGCGCTCCGCATTCGCTCCGCAGGCAGCCAGTGCCACCGTCTCCGATGGACCGAGCCTTTCGTTGAGCTTCAACCGTTCGATCGGTTGCGTTGGGGGCGCTGGGGCTAGTGGAGTCGCCGTCCTTCATCCAGTTGAGCGCTGACGGCAGCACTGGCCGCCCGCTTCGCTTAGGCGCTCCGCATTCGCTCCGCAGGCAGCCAGTGCCGCCGTCCGATTGACCGAGTACCTCAACGACGCGCAGCCAGCGTTGCCTGGCGCACGCTCTTGGAAGTCCTTAGAGCGCGCGCCTCGGTGCATCGGGACGGTGACACCGGCCACCCGCGGAGCGAATGCGAAGCGCCTGAGCGAAGCGGGTGGCTGGTGTCGCCGTCAACGCTCGACCCAAGCAGGAAGACCTTTCCCGCCACCCCACCCAAGCACCGCCACCCGCGACGCCTTCTCGCAAGACTGGAAGAACAACGCGGTGCATCGGGACGGTGACACCGGCCACCCGCGGAGCGAATGCGGAGCGCCTGAGCGAAGCGGGTGGCCGGTGTCGCCGTCAGCGCTCGATCGAAGCAGGAAGGACCTCCCGCCAACCCGCCCAAGGCACCGCCATCCGCGACGCCCTCACGCAAGAAAGACCGAGAACACCTCGGTGCACCGGGACGATGACACCGGCCACCCGCGGAGCGAATGCGGAGCGCCTGAGCGAAGCGGGTGGCCGGTGTCGCCGTCAGCGCTCCATCCCAAGCAGGCATGACCTCACCAGAAACATCGACCAGCGAGTTACTTCTGCCGCGCCGTCACGATGGCATCCGCCACGTTCTTCGGTGCCTCGCTGTAATGCTTGAACTCCATGGTGTAAGTCGCACGTCCCTGGGTAGCGGAGCGCAGTGACGTGGAGTAGCCGAACATTTCGGACAGCGGCACTTCGGCCTTGATGATCTTGCCCCCGCCGACCATGTCATCCATGCCCTGCACCATGCCGCGACGGCTGGACAGGTCGCCCATGACGGTGCCGGCGTAGTCTTCCGGCGTTTCCACTTCCACCGCCATCATGGGTTCCAGGATGACGGGGCTGGCGCGTCGGCAGGCTTCCTTGAAGCCCATGGACGCCGCCATCTTGAAGGCGTTTTCGTTGGAGTCGACGTCGTGGTAGGAGCCGAAGGTGAGCGTGACCTTCACGTCCACAACGGGATAGCCGGCCAACACACCGTTGGGCAGGGTGTCGATCACGCCCTTCTCCACCGCCGGGATGTACTCGCGCGGCACCACGCCGCCCTTGATCGCATCGACGAATTCGAAGCCCTTGCCCGGTTCCTGCGGTTCCACCGAGAACACGACGTGGCCGTACTGGCCCTTGCCGCCGGACTGGCGCACGAACTTGCCTTCGACGTCCTGCACCGCCTTGCGAATGGTCTCGCGATAGGCCACTTGCGGCTTGCCGACGTTGGCCTCAACGCTGAACTCGCGCTTCATCCGGTCGACGATGATTTCCAGATGCAGCTCGCCCATGCCGGAAATGATGGTCTGGCCCGACTCCTCATCGGTGCGCACCCGGAAGGACGGGTCTTCCGCCGCCAGACGACCCAGCGCCAGGCCCATTTTTTCCTGGTCGGCCTTGGTCTTGGGCTCGACCGCCTGTGAGATCACCGGCTCCGGGAAGACCATTTTCTCCAAGGTGATGATGGCTTCGGGATCGCACAGGGTCTCGCCCGTGGTCACATCCCGCAGGCCCACGCAGGCGGCGATGTCGCCCGCCAGGATTTCCTTGATTTCCTCGCGCTGGTTGGCGTGCATCTGCAGGATGCGGCCGATGCGCTCCTTCTTGCCGCGCGTCGGGTTGTAGACCGAGTCGCCGGACTTCAGCACGCCCGAATAGACACGCACGAAGGTCAGTTGACCGACGTAAGGGTCGGTCATCAGCTTGAAGGCCAGCGCGCTGAACTTCTCGGCGTCGTCGGCGCGGCGCACGGTGTCCTGCTCATCGTCATCGGTGCCGTGCACCGGCGGGATGTCGATCGGCGACGGCATGAAGTCGATCACCGCATCCAGCATGCGCTGCACGCCCTTGTTCTTGAACGCGGTGCCGCACAGCATCGGCTGGATCTCGCCCGCGATGGTGCGCTGGCGGATGGCGCGCTTGATCTCGTCCTCGGACAGCTCACCGCTTTCGAGGTACTTGTTCATCATGGCCTCATCCGCTTCAGCGGCCGCTTCCACCATCTTTTCGCGCCATTCCTCGGCCTGGGCCCGCAGGTCCGCCGGGATCTCCTCGTAGCTGAACTTCATGCCCTGCGAGGCCTCGTCCCAGATGATGGCCTTCATCTTCAGCAGGTCGATCACCCCGCGGAACTGGTCTTCCGCGCCAATGGGCAGCACGATCGGCACCGGATTGGCCTTCAGCCGGTCCACCATCATCTGGCGCACCCGATAGAAGTCCGCGCCGATGCGGTCCATCTTGTTGACGAAGGCCAGCCGCGGCACCTTGTATTTGTTGGCCTGGCGCCAGACGGTCTCCGACTGCGGCTGCACGCCGCCGACCGAGTCATAGACCATGACCGCGCCGTCCAGCACCCGCATCGAGCGCTCGACCTCGATGGTGAAGTCCACGTGTCCCGGGGTGTCGATGATGTTGATGCGGTGCTCGGGCAGCGACAGATCCATGCCCTTCCAGAAACAGGTGGTCGCCGCCGACGTGATCGTGATGCCGCGCTCCTGTTCCTGCTCCATCCAGTCCATGGTGGCCGCGCCGTCATGCACTTCGCCAATCTTGTGATTCACCCCGGTGTAGAACAGGATGCGCTCGGTCGTGGTGGTCTTGCCGGCGTCGATGTGGGCCGAGATACCGATGTTCCGATAGCGCTCGATGGGGGTCTTGCGAGACATGGCGAACTCCAGATCCAGAAATGGCATGGGCCGGACGGCAGGGACAGGCGTTGTCCCCGCACCATCCAGAACCCGATGAATGTACCGACAAGCCCCGTCCGCTGCCAGCCACTCCCCCAAACACCCGACCCGGGTGGGGACAGACCGTGGCGTGCAGCCCGGCGGCCTCCGCCAAACGGGGGATGCGGCGCCGATCCACAGTCCGCACCGCCATTCGTCATGCCCTCGGAAACCAGCATGCCCCCGGGAATACCCGGCGGCTATGCTGCCCGCACCTTCAACCCAGGGTCGTCCTTCCATGAAGCTCACGAAGCTGACCACGCTCCCACAGATCTTTCGCCGCACGCCCGCCTCCGCGGGCGTGATCGCTTGGTGCGGTCTTTCGCTGGCGGCCAGCGCCGCCTTTGCCGCAGACGCGCCGACGGCCGCCACCGCGCCCGCTGCCGCCGCGTCGGCACCGGCCGCCAAGTGGAATGTCAATCAGCCGCCCGGTGACAAGCGCACCGCCCAGCTGGACGTGCGCACCGGCACCTGGATGTCGGTGGATGTGAGCCCCGACGGCAAGCAGATCGTCTTCGACCTGCTCGGCGATCTGTACCTGATGCCCATCGGCGGCGGCGAAGCCAAGGCGCTGACCCATTCGATGGCCTGGGAGATGCAGCCGCGCTTCTCGCCGGATGGCCAGCGCATCGCCTTCGTGTCCGACGCCGGCGGCGGCGACAACATCTGGGTGATGAACGTCGACGGCAGTGGCCAGCGCGCCATCAGCAACGAAGACTTCCGGTTGCTGAACAACCCGGTCTGGCATCCCAGCGGTCGCTACCTGCTGGCCCGCAAGCATTTCACCGGCACCCGCTCGCTGGGCAGCGGCGAGATCTGGCTCTATCACCTGGACGGCGGCAAGGGTCAGCAGCTCAATGAGAAGCCGAACTGGCAGAAGGACCTCGGCGAGCCCGCCATCTCGCCGGACGGCAAGAGCCTCTACTACTCGCAGGACAGCACGCCCGGCCGCGTCTTCGAATACAACAAGGACAGCAACGGCGAGATCTTCCGCATCTACCGCCAGGACCTGACCGACGGCACGACCGAGCCCTTCGTCACCGGCGCGGGCGGCGCGATCCGCCCCACCCCGTCGCCCGACGGCAAATACCTGGCCTTCATCCGCCGCCTGCGCGATGACAGCGGCAGCCGCACCACCCTCTTCCTGAAGGACCTCAAGACCGGCCGCGAGTTCCCGGCCTGGAAGGGCCTGGAGCGGGACCTGCAGGAGTCCTGGTCGGTTCACGGCGTGTATCCCGGCATCGCCTGGACGCCCGACAGCAAGAGCCTGGTCGCCTGGGCGCAAGGCAAGCTCTGGCGCATCGATCCGTTCCAGTCGACGGTGTCGGAAATCGCCTTCCATGTGAAGGACGAGCGCCAGATCACCCCGGCCGTGCGCTTCGCGCAAGAGGTGGCCCCGGACCAGTTCCCGTCGCGCATGCTGCGTTGGGTGCGGGTCTCGCCGGACGGCAAGCGGGTCGTCTACTCGGCCGCCGGCTATCTGTATGCCAACGACCTGCGCGACGGCAAACCCGTCGGCGAAGCCCGCCGGCTCACCCGCCAGACCGATCGCTTCGAATATTTCCCCAGCCTGTCGCGCGATGGCAAGCAGCTGGTCTATGTGAGCTGGAGCGACGCCGAGCAGGGTCGCGTCCGCATCCTGGATCTGGCCAGCGGCCGCGACACGGTCGTGACGCAGGAGCCGGGCAAATACCTCTCGCCCGCGTTCTCGCCGGATGGCAAATCGGTGGCCTACCAAAAGGCCAAGGGCGGCTATCTGACCTCGCCCTGGAACAGCCTGGAGCCGGGTGTCTATGTCGCTTCGTCCGATGGCAAGGGCCAGCCGCGCCGCGTCACCAAGGACGGCGAGGCGCCGCAGTTCGGGGCGGACAGCCAGACGCTCTACGTCGCCCGCACCCAGCGCAGCAGCGAGGTGGATTCGCAGCACCTGCTGATCCGTCTGCGGCTGGATGAGCATGAGGAGCAGACGGTCGCCAAGAGCGAATTCGCGACCGCCTTCACCGTGTCGCCCGACGGCCAGTGGCTGGGTTTCACCGAGCGTTTCCACACCTACATCACGCCGCTGACCCCCAGCGGCAAGACCTTGAGCGTCGGCCCGAAGGCGGACGCCATGCCGCTCAAGACGCTGGATGTGAATGCCGGCGACTACCTGCAGTGGTCGGGCGACGGCAAGTCGCTGCACTACTCGCTCGGCAATGAGCTGTTCACCGTCGCGCTGGACGACGCCTTCAAGCCAGGCTTCAAGCCCGCCGAGCGCGGCGAGAAGATCGGCCCGATGCTGAGTGCCGACAAGCCGCAAGGCCGCATCGCGATCGTCGGCGCGCGTCTGGTGACGATGAAGGCCCAGCAGCCGGATCAGGTCATCGAAGACGGCGTCATCCTGATCGACAAGGACCGCATCCAGGCCATCGGCTCGCGGGCCGAGGTGACGATTCCGGCCGGCGTCGAGACGGTGCAAGCCGCCGGCAAGACCATCATCCCGGGCCTGATCGATGTGCACTGGCACGGCACCATGGGCGAAAGCGAGATCATTCCGCAGCAGAGCTGGGTGAACTATGCATCGCTGGCCTTCGGCCTGACCACGCTGCATGACCCGTCCAACCGCACCGGGGACATCTTCACCCAGTCGGAAATGCAGCGCGCGGGGCGCGTGGTCGGTCCGCGCATCTTCTCGACCGGCTCGGTGCTCTACGGTGCGAAGGCGGACTTCTCCACGGTCATCAACAGCCTGGACGACGCCCGCACCCACCTCAAGCGGCTGCAATCCGCCGGCGCCTTCAGCGTCAAGAGCTACAACCAGCCGCGCCGCGACCAGCGTCAGCAGGTGCTGGAAGCCGGCCGCGAGACCCGGATGATGGTCGTGCCGGAAGGCGGCTCGCTGTTCCAGCTGAACATGAACATGATCGTGGACGGCCACACCGGCATCGAGCATGCGATCCCGGTCGCGAAGGTCTATGACGACGTCAAGCAGCTCTGGCCGCAGACGCAGGTGGGCTACACGCCCACGCTCAACGTCGCCTACGGCGGCCTGGACGGCGAGCATTACTGGTATGCCCGCACCGACGTCTGGCGCCATCCGATCCTGAGCAAGTTCGTGCCCAAGGGCGTGCTGGAGCCGCGCAGCGTGCGCCGCGAAACCGCGCCGGAGGAAGACTTCAACGTCATCCAGGTGGCCCGCACCGCGACCGAACTGCAGCGCGCGGGCGTGGCGGTCAACATCGGCGCGCACGGCCAGCGCGAGGGCCTGGGCGCGCACTGGGAGATGTGGATGTTCGGGCTGGGCGGCATGAGCTCGCTCGAAGCGCTGCGCACCGCCACGCTGAATCCGGCCCGCTATCTCGGCCTGGACAAGGATGTGGGCTCGCTCGAACCCGGCAAGCTGGCCGATCTGGTGATCCTGGACGGCGATGTGCTGAAGGACATCCGCCAGAGCGATCGCATCAGCCAGGTCATGCAGGGCGGCCGGCTGTACGAGGTGCCGACGATGAATGAGGTCTGGCCGCGCAAGAAGGCGCGTCAGCCCTTCTTCTTCGACGGCGCCAATGCCGGCGCCCCGATCGACGCCGAAGCCGCCGGCGTGGAAGCCGGTCACGGCCACGGTCATTGAGAGCGCCGTGATGCGCCCTTGAGCGGCGCCTGAGCGCCACTCGCAGTTGCGCGCCTCCCCAGGCCTCGCCCGACGCCCCGCCCTTACCGGCGGGGCGTTTTTTTTTGTCTCGCCATGGCGCCGTTGCGCCCGCTGGGCTCGCTCATCGATGCATCGGAGGCGTTGGGATGCCGGCAAGTCGGCGCTGTCCTACAACGCGCCGGAGCGCCAGCCGACGCGGGAACGCGCCGCATGCCTGCGCTGCGCGAACGGCCGATTCCCTAAAGTTCATTCCATCGCGGCACGGTGCCGCGCCAGGAGATTCAGATGCTGCACTACGCCGTCGTGTTCTTTGTCATCGCTCTGATCGCTGCGCTGTTCGGATTTGGCGGCATTGCCGCCGGTGCCGCCAGCATCGCGAAGATTCTTTTCTTCGTGTTCGTGATCATGGCCGTTGCCACCTTCGTGATGAGTCTGCTGCGGAAATAGTCCGCGCTGAGCCTCACGACGCATTGATTCCATTCATCCACGTCTGTTGACGTCAAGACAACTTCAGAAAAGGTAGACATCCATGAACAAGCCCTCCACCGTTGCCCTGATCGCCGCCACCCTCAGCCTGTGCTGCGGTCTGGCCCAAGCCGCCAACTTCTCCAAGTCGGTCTACGACGGCGCGAAGGAAGACATCAAGACCAGCTACAAGGCTGACAAGGATGCGTGCGGCAAGCTGTCCGGCAATGCCAAGGACATCTGCATGGAAGAAGCGAAGGGCCGCGAAAAGGTGGCGCTGGCTCAGCTGGAATACAACTACTCCGGCAATGCCAAGGACGAGGCCAAGCTGGTCGAAGCCCGCTACGAAGCGCGTTACGAAGTCGCCAAGGAGCGCTGCGATGACCGTTCGGGCGAAGCCAAGGATGTCTGCACCCGCGAAGCCAAGACCGCCTACGAGAAGTCCAAGGCCGACCTGAAGATGAACAAGAAGGTCGCCGAGGCGGTGGATGACGCCGAGGAAGCCCGCATCAAGGCCGACTACAAGCTGGCCTCCGAAAAGTGCAACACCATGTCCGGCGACACCAAGGACGTGTGCGTGAACTCGGCCAAGGCCCGCTACAACCAGCGCTGATCTGCGGATCAGCGGATGGCACCAGTGATCTCCCCGGCGGGGAGCGGTGACGGCACCTCGGTTCCTTCATTCGCTCATCGTTGAACCGGCGGCCTCGGGACAGAAATCGAACAAGATCCCGAGGCCCCCTGTCGACACCTCACTGAAGGCCTCTGCATGAAAAACGGCGATCCGATGGATCGCCGTTTTGCTTGGTGCCGACGCACTCGCCGCGACGTCAGAGGTCGATCGGCGACCCGGCGCTCGAACGCGCCGCTCAGCGCTTCTTCACGATGACGCTGCCCACCGAATACCCCGCACCGAAGGAGCAGATCACGCCCAGATCGCCACTGGCCAGATCGGCACGGTGCTCATGGAAGGCGATGATCGAACCGGCGGACGCGGTGTTGGCATAGGTGTCCAGGATCAGCGGCGCGATGTCGGCGCCGGCCTCGCCCCCCACCAGCTTCTTGATGACCAGCTGGTTCATGCCCAGGTTGGCCTGGTGCAGCCAATAGCGGCGCACATCGCTGGGCAGGATGTGCTGGCTCGCCAGATGCGTCTCGATGTGGGCCGCCGCGATCGGCACGACTTCCTTGAACACCTTGCGGCCTTCCTGGCGGAAGGTCTTGTCGCGGCCGTCCGGATCGCTGTCCTCGGCCTTGTTCATGAAGCCGAAGTTGTTGCGGATGTTGTTGGAGAACTGGGTCGCCAGCTTGGTGCCGAGGATCTCCCACTGATCGGCGCTGGTGGCCGTCTCGGCCCGCTCGACGATCAAGGCGGTGCAGACATCGCCGAAGATGAAATGGCAGTCGCGGTCCTTCCACTCCAGGTGGGCCGAGGTGATTTCCGGATTCACCACCAGCACGCACTTGGAAGCGCCAGAGCGCACCGCATTGAAGGCCTGCTCCAGCGCGAAGGTCGCGGACGAGCACGCCACATTCATGTCGAAGCCGTAGCCACCCGCGCCGAGCGCCTGCTGGATCTCCACCGCCATCGCCGGATAGGCGCGCTGCATGTTGGCGGCGGCACAGAAGACCGCATCCACCTCGCTGGCCTGCTTGCCGGCCGCGGCCAGGGCCTTGCGCGAGGCATCGACCGCGATCTCGGCCATCAGCGACAGCTGGTCGTCCGCGCGTTCTTCGAAGCGGGGATACATGCGCGCCGGATCCAGCACGCCGTCCTTCTCGATCACATAGCGCTGCTTGATGCCCGACGCCTTCTCGATGAACTCGACGCTGGAATAGACCAGCGGCTCGCGGCTGCCGGCGGCGATCGCCTCGGCATGCTCGGCGTTCTGCAGGTCCACATATCGGTTGAAGGCCTCCACCAGCTCGGCGTTGGTGATGACATGGGGCGGCTGATAGAGCCCGGTACCGCTGATGACGACGGAGTGCATGATGACAATGGAATGGCGCCCCGCCGAGGCGGGACAAGGCGCCCAGTTTAGCGAATGCGCACAATGCCCTCTCGCGGTGCGCATTGCACCGTGTTCTGACACATGGGCATCGCTTCATGCGTAGAATGAGCCACCGGGCCCAAATTTTGGGACCCGGTTTTTTTGTGCCCGCTCCGCCCTGCGGCGGCGCGCACAAGCACCAGGTCCCAAGTCAAGCGCTCGCAGCCCAGGGCTTGCACTGCATGAACGCAGGCCCCACTCGCAGTTCCCGCTGCGATTTTTGGACGCGACTTTGGACCATGGAAATCTTTGACTACGACAACATCCTCCTGCTGCCCCGCAAGTGCCGGGTGGAAAGCCGGAGCGAATGCGACGCCGGCGTGGAGTTCGGACCCCGCCGATTCAAGTTGCCGGTGGTACCGGCCAACATGAAAACCGTGGTGGATGAATCCATCACCGAATGGCTGGCCGCCAACGGCTACTTCTACGTGATGCACCGCTTCGATCTGGACGCGGTCGCCTACGCCCGGAAGATGCGCGACAAGGGCCTGTTCGTCTCGATCAGCGCCGGCGTGAAGGCGGCGGATGTCGAGCTGATCGACCGCCTGGCCGCCGAAGGCCTCGGCGCGGACTACATCACCATCGACATTGCCCACGGCCATGCCGATTCGGTGCAGCGCATGATCGCGCACATCAAGCACAAGCTGCCCCAGACCTTCGTGATCGCCGGCAACGTCGGCACGCCGGAAGGCGTCATCGACCTGGAAAACTGGGGCGCGGATGCCACCAAGGTCGGCATCGGACCCGGCAAGGTGTGCATCACCCGCCTGAAAACCGGCTTCGGCACCGGCGGCTGGCAGCTCTCGGCGCTCAAGTGGTGCGCCCGCGTGGCCACCAAACCCATCATTGCCGACGGCGGCATCCGCCATCACGGCGACATCGCCAAGAGCGTGCGCTTCGGCGCCGCGATGGTGATGGTCGGCTCGCTGTTCGCCGGCCATGAGGAATCGCCGGGCGCGACGGTGGAAGTGGATGGCCGGCTCTACAAAGAGTATTACGGCTCGGCCTCCGACTTCAACAAGGGCGAATACAAGCATGTGGAAGGCAAGCGCATCCTGGAGCCGGTCAAGGGCAAGCTCGCCGACACGCTGCGCGAGATGGAAGAGGATGTGCAGAGCTCCATTTCCTACGCCGGCGGCCGCAGCCTCGGCGACCTGCGGAAGGTGAACTACGTGGTGCTGGGCGGCGAGAACGCCGGCGAGCATCTGTTCATGTGAAGCTTCGAGGCACCAGACTGCAGATCGCCTGACGCCATGCGCTGAGGGCGCCCTGCGGATCGCCAACGCTGAAAGGGCCCGCGCCGTCATTGGCGCGGGCCCTTCTTGCTTTCCGGCGATTCACTGGTCTGGCAATCAGGCCGTCGAGCGATCAGCCGATCGTGCGGTCGAGCGGCCCGAGGGCGCCATCGCCGTCCTAGCCCAGCCGCACCGTCGCCTCGAAACCCGGATCGACATTCCTCAGCTCCAGCCGGCTGCCATGGGCCTCGGCGACCAGCCGACACAGCGACAAGCCCAGACCCACGCCACCGTCGCTGCGGCTGCGGGCTTCATCGGGCCGGTAGAACGGCTGGCCCAGTTGGGCCAGCGCCTCGGGCGGCACGCCCGGTCCGTGGTCGCGCACCCGGATGATCACGCCGCTGCCCGCGTCCGCCGCCCGCTCCACCGACAGCGCCACCGGACCCCGCGACGAATCGTTGTGGCGCAGCGCGTTGTGGATCAGGTTGCGCAACAGCAATTGCATCCGCACCCGATCCAGCGACAACAGGGGCAAGCCGTCCTGCAACGCCAGCACCACGCCCGGTTGCGCTTGCTCCCTCGCCAGCTCCACCAGATCCACCGGCGCCAGTTGCAGCGCCCGGTGGCCGCTGCCCAACCGTTCGGTCTCCAGCAAGCCGCTGATCAGATCGCGCATCTGGCCCAGCTCATCCAGCAGGGCCTCCTTGGAGCCACCTTCCGCGACGAGTTCCGCGTGCAGTCGAGCCCGCGTCAGCGGACTGCGCAGCTCATGGCTGATCGCCAGCAGCAACGCCCGCTTGCCGTCCAGCATGGCCTGGATGTCCGCCGCCATCTGGTTGAAGCGCAGCGCCAGGTCGCCGATTTCATCGCGATGAAAAATCGGCACCCGATGGGTCAGATCGCCCTGCCCGAAGGCCTCCGCGCCCGCCGCCAAGGCCCGCAGCGGCCGGACCATGTGACGGATGCCGCCATAGGCCAGCCCGGTCACGATGAACAAGGCCGGAATCGCCCAGAGCAAGCCGTAATCGGATTGCATCGATCCCCACAGGATCAGGCTGCTCAACAGCGCGAGCACCAGGAAGATGCCGATCAGCCGGGCGCCGAGCGAGCGCTGGAACTGCGCATGATGCCGATGCCAGCGCTGATGCCAGCGATGGCGCACCCGCCATTGCCAGCGCCAATGCGCCTGCCAGTCCCGATGCGCGTGGAGCGCGCCGGCGTCCATCTCGGCCCAGCGGGCCATCTGCTGAAGCCGCCGCAGCTTGCGCGCCCGGGCCCGGCTCATCCGTGCGCGGGGATTCCAGCCGGGGCCCTGCCCCAAACCGCCGGGATGGCCGCCGTGACCGGGATAGCCCGGGTGCGCGGTATGGCGGGCGGGTCCACCTCGACCCGGCCGATCGGCGTGACCCGGCCCGCCCGACCACGGCGATGCATCGTCGCGCCCGGTCTCCGCCTCGCGCCCAGGTTCGCGCGGCCAGCGCGGGTCAGGCGGCGGACCGCGCCTCATGTCGCCACCTCGGGCAGCGCGAAGCAATAGCCCGCGTTGCGCAGCGTTTTCAGCGCGTCCACCGGTTCCAGCTTCTTGCGCAGGCGGCTGACCAGGATGTCGACCGCGCGGGTGTAGAGGTCGGCCTCCTGACCCCGCAGGCGATTCAGGATCTCATCGCGCGAGAAGACGCGACCCGGCTCGCGGGCCAGCAGCGCCAGCAAGTCGTATTCGGTACTGGTCAGCTCGATCGGGCCGGCGTCGGACATCACCTGGCGCCGGGCGGTGTCGATCTGCAGCCCCTCGAACCGCATCAGCGTCGAGGGCCCCGCAGCGGCCGGCGACAGACGCGTGCGGCGCAAGATCGTCTGCAGCCGCGCCGCCAGTTCGCGAGGCTCGAAAGGCTTGGCCAGGTAGTCGTCCGCGCCCAGCTCCAGACCGACCACCCGATCGGTCAGATCGCCCCGAGCGGTCAGCATCAGGATCGGAATCTCCCGCCACGGCATCTGACCGCCTCGCAATTGCTTGCAGAAGGCAAAGCCGTCCATCTCCGGCAGCATCCCATCCAGGATCAGCGCATCGAAGGGCTCCTGGGCCAGTCGCTGCAAGGCGGCGCTGGGGCGGGTCACGGCGATCAACTCGAAATCGAATCGCGCGAGGTACTGCGTCAGGGGCGCGGCCAGCGCCTCGTCGTCATCAATCAAGAGCAAGCGGTGCATCGTGCCATCCATTGTGCACACGGCGGACGAGCGTGATCGCGCGTTCCGGACAGGCTTTCACGCAGTGACCGCAGGCCTGACAGGCCTCGGCATTCGGCGTGAAGGCCTGCTCCCAACCATGGGCCATGCCTTTGAGTTTTCCAATCAGGCTCAGGCCTTGTCGGTCCGACTTGGGCAGCACGCCCAGCACGAACACGTCATGCGGGCAGACTGCCACGCAATCGCCCTTGCCTTCGCAGCGATTGCGGTCGATGCGCGGCTGGATCACGCCCGGCGGTTGCCGGCACGGCTCGCGCTGGCTGATCAGGCGCTCCCACGCGCGACTCACAGGCCGGCTCCTCGCACGGCGGCATCGACGCCTCGCCGACGCAGGCGCCGCAGCAGGAAGCGCAGCGCCTGCTGCTGCTCGAAGTCCAGGGCATCGAAAAAGTCACCGAGTGCGGTCACCAGGTCCGGGCCGGCCTGGCGCAGCGCGTCGACCTGGGCATCGAACAGCGCCTGGGCCTCGTCGCGGCGGAAGCTGTCGGTCTCGAACAGTTGCGCGACTTCCGGCCCCTTCGCCAGCGCCTTCATCGCCCGCCGCGGCGCCTGCCAGGCGTCGAACAGCGTTTTCAGCAGCGCTTGCTGGGAATCGCTCAGGTCCAGAAAGGCACAGGCTCGTGCGTACAAGTGATGGCCGGCGCGGCGTCCCCGCTCGCCGTGGTGACGATGGGACCGCGAACCGCTGCCCCAACGGAGACCGATCCGCTGCCACCAGCCTGGACCGGCGTGCGGGTCCAAGCCGTCTCCGAACGGACCCGACGCAGGTTCCCCGTGCCATCCAAAATGGCCATGGTGGCCGTGGTGGCCGTGGTGGCCGTGCTGGCCGTGCTGGCCGTGGTGGCCGTGGTGGCCGTGATGGCCGTGGTGGCCGTGATGGCCGTAGGGAGCGTGATGGCCGAAGCCCCAGCCTGGGGGAAGGCCGCCGAAGCCACCGAAGCGATGGAAGCCGGCAACGGCGGACATTGGCGAGCAGGCGCCAGGGTGAGGCACAGCGCCGACAGCGCCGAGGTCAGCAGGGTGGCGGTGGTGAGCGTGAGCTTCATGGTGGTGACGGCTCCAGCGATGGAACAGAGGCATGGTGCGATTCCTGGGTAAAGCCCCGGTGTCGGGGCGGTGAACGAATGAGGTGAATCATTCCCGTCGCCGCCCGCGCCGGCATCTCGCCGCCGTATCGCTGTTTGTCGTTTTGTTTCAACGCCGGGCCGCCCGGAAAAACACCGTCACACGCGCCCCTCCGGCGGGCCGGACGCCCCGGATCCGCATCGATGGGGGGACATCCGCCTCCCCCGCCGCGTCCCCCATGCGGGTCCTCGCCGAGCCCGGTTTCCCCGGTGCCCGCCCTCTACAATCGATCCTCACCCCGAATCACCACGGACGACCAGCCCAACCCGGCGTCGTCCTCCCGTTCCGTTGACTGCGCCCTGGCGGCGCCGCTGCTCCATGACTGAACTCGCGAAGTCCTTCGAACCCGCCTCCCTCGAAGCCCATTGGGGCCCGTTGTGGGAGTCCAAGGGCCTGTACAAGCCCACGCTGGACCCGTCCCGCGACTCGTTCAGCATCCAGCTTCCGCCGCCCAACGTCACCGGCACGCTGCACATGGGCCATGCGTTCAACCAGACCATCATGGACTCGTTGACCCGCTATCACCGCATGCGCGGCCAGAACACGCTGTGGGTGCCCGGCACCGACCACGCCGGCATCGCGACCCAGATCGTGGTGGAGCGCCAACTGCAGGGACAGGGCCAGAGCCGCCATGACCTGGGCCGCAAGAACTTCGTCGCCCGCGTCTGGGAATGGAAGCAGGAATCCGGCAACACCATCACCCACCAGATGCGCCGCATGGGCGACTCGGTCTCGTGGGAGCACGAGTACTTCACCATGGACGAGAAGCTGTCCAAGGTGGTGACCGACACCTTCGTGAAACTGCATGCCGAAGGCCTGATCTACCGCGGCAAGCGGCTGGTCAGCTGGGACCCGATCCTCAAATCCGCCGTCTCCGACCTGGAAGTCGAGAGCGAGGAAGAAGACGGCTCGCTGTGGCACATCCGCTATCCGATGGCCGAGGGCGACGAGACCCTGGTCGTGGCCACCACCCGTCCCGAAACCATGCTGGGCGACACCGCCGTCATGGTCCATCCGGAGGATGAGCGCTACCAGCATCTGATCGGTCGGCAGGTCCGGCTGCCCATCACCGGCCGTCTGGTGCCGGTGATCGCGGACGACTATGTCGACAAGGCCTTCGGCACCGGCGTGGTGAAGGTCACCCCCGCCCACGACACCAACGACTACCAGGTCGGTCTGCGTCATCAGCTGCCGATGATCACCATCTTCACGCTGGAAGCGACCGTCGTCGACACGCTGGAAGAGATCCCCGCCGCCTATCGCGGCCTGGACCGCTTCGCGGCCCGCAAGCAGATCGTGGCGGAGCTGGAAGCGCAGGCGCTGCTGGTGGAGGTAAAGAAGCACAAGCTGATGGTGCCGCGCTGCACCCGCACCGGCCAGGTGATCGAGCCGATGCTGACCGACCAATGGTTCGTCGCCACCAGCAAGCCGGGCGCCGATGGCAAGAGCATCGCACAGAAGGCGATCGAGGTCGTCGCCAGCGGCGAAGTCAAGTTCGTGCCCGAGAACTGGGTCAACACCTACAACCAGTGGATGACCAACATCCAGGACTGGTGCATCTCGCGCCAGCTGTGGTGGGGCCATCAGATTCCCGCCTGGTACGGCGACAACGGCGAGATCTTCGTCGCCCATGACGAAGCCGAAGCCCGCGCCAAGGCGGACGCCTCCGGCTACAGCGGCGCCCTCACCCGCGACGAAGACGTGCTGGACACCTGGTACTCGTCCGCGCTGGTGCCCTTCTCCACCCTCGGCTGGCCGGAAAAGACGCTGGAACAAGATCTGTTCCTGCCCTCATCGGTGCTGGTCACGGGCTACGACATCATCTTCTTCTGGGTCGCCCGGATGATCATGATGACCAAGCATTTCACCGGCAAGGTGCCCTTCAAGCATGTGTACATCCACGGCCTGGTGCTGGATGCGCAGGGCAAGAAGATGAGCAAGTCCGAGGGCAATGTGCTGGATCCCGTCGACCTGATCGACGGCATCGCCCTGCCGGAACTGCTGGAAAAGCGCACCCAGGGCCTGCGTCGCCCCGAGACCGCCCCCAAGGTGCGCAAGGCCACCGAGAAGGAATTCCCGGAGGGCATCCCCGGCTACGGCGCCGATGCCCTGCGCTTCACCTTCGCGGCCATGGCCACGCTGGGCCGCAGCGTCAACTTCGACAGCAAGCGCTGCGAGGGCTATCGCAATTTCTGCAACAAGCTCTGGAACGCGACCAAGTTCGTCTTGATGAACACCGAGGGTCAGGATTGCGGCCTGACCGAGCACACCAAGGAGCAATGCGCGCCGGGTGGCGCCGCGCACGGTTACCTGCGCTTCAGCCAGGCGGATCGCTGGATCGTCAGCGAGCTGCAGAAGGTCGAGCTGGCGGTGGCGCAGGGCTTTGCCGATTACCGGCTGGATCAGGTCGCCAATGCCATCTACGCCTTCGTCTGGGACGAGTACTGCGACTGGTACCTCGAAATCAGCAAGGTGCAGCTGCAGACCGCGCAGGCCCAATGCGATGAGGCCGCTCAGCGCGCCACGCGCCGCACGCTGATTCGGGTGCTGGAGACCATCCTGCGCCTGCTGCACCCGATCGCGCCCTTCATCACCGAAGAGCTCTGGCAGACCGTCGCTCCGATCGCGGGCCGCAAGTCCACGGAGTACCTCGTCACGGCCGCCTACCCGGTCGCCGCCCCCGAGCGCATAGACGAACAATCGATCGCCTGGGTCGAGCAGCTCAAGTCGGTGGTCGGCACCTGCCGCAGCTTGCGCGGCGAGATGGGCCTGAGCCCGTCGGACCGTGTGCCCCTGCTGGTGACCGGCGACCTGAGCTTCCTGCGCGACGCGGCGCCGGCCTTGAAGGTGCTGGCCAAGTTGCAGTCGGTGGAATTGATCGACGACGAAGCCGCCTTCAACCAGCAAAGCGCGATGGCTCCGGTGCTGGTGCATGGCGCCGCGCGTCTGGCGCTGAAGGTGGAGATCGACGTCGAGGCCGAACGCGCGCGGATCTCCAAGGAAATCGCGCGCCTGGAAGGCGAAGTGACCAAGGCCAACGCCAAGCTGAGCAACGAGAGCTTCGTGGCGCGCGCGCCAGCCGCCGTGGTGGAGCAGGAACGTCAGCGCATCGCCGACTTCAGCGCCACCGTGGCTCGCCTGCAGGAACAGCTAGCACGCCTGGCACCGTCGGCCTGAACTCGGCCTGAGGCTCGGGGGTTGAGAGGATCTCCGAGATCCTCCTCACCACGCTCCAGGCGGCCCGCATGCGTGATTCGCGGGTCGTGGTCGCCAGGCGCGGCGTGACCTGCAATCCAGGCGCGCCGTGCAACGGGCGTCCCGGCTCCATCAAGCCGGGCTCCATCAAATCGAACCAGGCGGCCAGCAATCGGCCGCCATGCAGCGCATCGGCCAGCGCCTGCTCGTCGAACAGCGCGGAATGCGAAATCGACACCAGCACTTGTGACGGTTTGCAATAGCCGAGCACCCGCTCCCCCATCAGTCCGCGATACCGCGGGAAGTAGGCCAGCTGCACGCTGACCGCGTCGGCCGCCTGCATCAGCTCCCGCAGACCGTAGGGCTCGATGCCCCATTGCGCCCACAGCGGATCGGCATGGTGCAGCCCCGGGTCATAGCCGATCACGCGCGCACCAAAAACCGGCAGCAAGGTCGCCAACTGACGGGCCGCCGGGCTGAGCCCGACCAGGCCCACCGTGGCGCATCCCAACTCCCGGCCGACCAAGGCGCCGTCGGCGGTTTCCACCGCCACCCGTCGCAGCAGGGACAGCAGCGCCCCCATCACGAACTCGGCCTCAGCCGAGGCGGTGGCCGTCGGCGCCCGCACCACCTCGATGTTGGCGAAGCGGCAGGTGTCCAGATCGATGTTCTCCGCCCCGGCGCTGATGCGGCCCACGGCCCTCAAACGGGGGGCGCTTCGGATCAGCTCGGCATCCAGGGCGATGGAGGCAGGCAAGAGAATTGCCTGGGCCTGCGGGACCTGCTCTTTCAGGGCCGAGGGAACCGCCGCCAGTTCGGGCATTGCCAGGACTTGATGACGCTCGGCCAGCCACTCCAGGACATCTGCCTCCAGCGGTTCCAGGACGAGCACTGACATGAGGGATCTTGAGATGTTTGTTTGATTTACTTGCAATGCTGCCATGCAACAATGCCAGCGCAACAACCGTGGGAGTGTACGTAAATGGCCCTGATCAACAAGGCAATCTTTCCCGTCGCCGGACTTGGAACCCGCTTTCTGCCGGCCACCAAGGCACAGCCAAAGGAGATGTTGCCGGTGGTGGACAAGCCGCTGATTCAATACGCGGTGGAAGAGGCCTATGCGGCCGGCATCCGCCAGATGATCTTCGTGAACGGCCGCAACAAGCGCGCCATCCCGGATCACTTCGACACGGCGTTTGAGCTCGAAACCGAACTCGAAGCCGCCGGCAAGAAGGAACTGCTGGCGATGGTTCACTCCATCAAGCCTGACGACATGGAGTGCGTCTACATCCGCCAGCCGAAGGCCCTGGGCCTGGGTCATGCGGTGCTGTGCGCCCAATGCGTCGTGGTCAACGAGCCGTTCGCGGTCTTGCTGGCCGATGACCTGATGGTCGGCAAGCCGCCGGTGCTCAAGCAGATGGTGGACCAGTTCTCCGAATGGCAGGCCTCGATCCTCGCCGTGCAGGAAGTGCCGGCCGAGCACACCAAGCGCTACGGCATCGTGGCCGGCTCGCCGATCAGCGACCGCCTGATGGACCTGACCCACATGGTCGAGAAGCCGGCGCCGGAAGATGCGCCCTCGCGCCTGGCCGTGGCCGGACGCTACATCCTGACCCCGGGCGTCTTCCGTGAAATCGCGACCCAGCCGCGCGGCGTGGGCGGCGAGATCCAGCTGACCGACGGCATCGCCGCGCTGATGCGCCGCGAGAAGGTGTTCGCCTATCGCTATGAGGGCAAGCGCTACGACTGCGGCAGCAAGGAAGGCTTCCTGCAGGCGAATGTCGAGCTCGCGCTGGCTCACCCGGAACTGGGTGGCAGCTTCCGCGAATACCTGCGCGGTCTGGAGTTCTAAAGCCCGCGTCAGCGGCGACGGGCCAGGCGGGCCAGGCGGCATCGCCGCACGCGAAGCGCCCTCCCCGTCCTCAGCGCCCCGACACAACAAAGGCCACGCTTGCGTGGCCTTTGTCGTTGTTGCGGCAAGCGCTGATTCGAGCGACCGCCGATCCGTCGCTGCGGTGGCTCAGCGGCGCTTCAGCACATGGATGAAGTCGTCGCCCACGGTGGTCTGCTCCACCAGCTCATTGCCGGTCTGACGCGCAAACGCCTGGAAGTCTCGGTTGGAACCGGGATCGGTGGCGACGACCTTGAGCAGTTGACCGCTCTCCATGTCGGCCAGCGCCTTCTTGGCCTTCAAGATGGGCAGCGGGCAGTTCAGGCCGCGGGTGTCGAGTTCCTTGTGAATGTCCATGATGAGTTCCTGATGTTCGTTGCCGCCGGCGCGACTGCGCCTCTGCGGACGGATTCTGGCCAGCGCGCCTCGCCGGCGCCCGCCTGTTGACCGACGCTCAGCTGCGCGGCGGCATCCAGCGAGGCGTCAGCCCTCGGCGTGTCAGCCAATCCGCCAGCGCCTGACCGGTGCCCGCAGGCCAGCACTCCAGTTGCTCCGGCGGTGTGAGCGTGTATTCCAACAGCTCCGGCGACAGCTGGATCTGTCCCTGCGCCGGCACGTGGTACGCGATGATGACCTGATTCTTCTTCTGGAAATCGTAGACCCCGATCAGCTCGCAGCCAAGCGCTTCCAGCGAAGTCTCTTCAAGCACTTCGCGCCGGATGCCTTCTTCGGGCGATTCTCCCGCTTCCATGAAGCCGGTGATCAAGCCGAAGAAGCGCATCGGCCAGGCCGCATTGCGGGCCAGCAAGACCTGGCCCTCCCGGTCGACGCATTCCACCACCGCTGCCAGCACCGGCGTCGGATTGTCCCAATGACTGAAATCACAGGCTGGGCAGCGCAGGCGCGTCTTGGGCCCGCCGTCTTCCGGGCGTTCGATCCATTGCAGCTCGGTGGCGCATTGGGGGCAGTAGCGAAAGCTCATGTCGATGGGTCCTCGGTCGGCGATGCACACGGCTCGATGTCGGTATCAGACCATGGCGTCAGACGTCCAGCGCCGACCACGAACGCTCACCTGACTCTGCACCCGCAGGGATTTCTTCGTGGTCGCCGCTCGCCAGCCGGATCAATCTCAGGCGGGAAACACGCCGGTCGACAGATACCGGTCCCCGCGGTCGCAGACCACGAAGACGATCGTCGCGTTCGACACCTGACGGGCCAGTTGCAGCGCGACCCAGCAGGCGCCCGCCGCGGAGATGCCGGCGAACAATCCCTCTTCCCGCGCCAGGCGGCGCGCCATGTCTTCCGCATCGGATTGGCTGACCAGCACCAGCTCGTCGACCGTCTCCGGCCGATAGATCTTCGGCAGATAGGCTTGCGGCCATTTGCGAATGCCGGGAATGCGTGATCCCTCTGCGGGCTGCGCGCCGACGATGCGCACGTCGGCGTTCTGCTCTTTCAGGAAACGGGAGGTGCCGGTGATGGTGCCGGTCGTCCCCATTGCGCTGACGAAATGGGTGATGCGGCCGCCGGTGTCCTGCCAGATCTCCGGCCCGGTGGTCTCGTAATGGATGCGCGGGTTGTCGGCATTGGCGAATTGATCCAGCACCCGACCCTTGCCATCGCGCTGCATTTGCTCCGCCAGGTCACGCGCATATTCCATGCCGCCGGAGCGCGGCGTCAGGATCAATTCGGCGCCGAACGCCTTCATCGTCTGGGCGCGCTCGATCGACAGGTCCTCCGGCATGATCAGCACCATCCGGTAGCCGCGAATCGCTGCGGCCATGGCCAGGGCGATGCCGGTGTTGCCGGAGGTCGCCTCGATCAGCGTATCGCCCGGCTTGATTTCGCCGCGCTCTTCCGCGCGCCGGATCATACTGATGGCGGGGCGGTCCTTCACCGAGCCCGCCGGGTTGTTGCCCTCCAGCTTGGCCAGCAGCACATTGCCGCGCGCGGCCAGCTCCGGACCCAGCACCCGCTGCAATCGCACCAGCGGCGTCTTGCCGATCACATCTTCCAGGGTGGGATAGCCCGCCGGATCGAATTCGTTTGCGTCACTCATGCGAGCCATTCTCTCAGGAGCGATCAACTTTGCATGGCATAATGCTTTTCTCTTCGGGACCGGTGGGTTGCCTTTAAAACAACCCAGGTGAGCAGCGCTCCGCTGCTCCTGATTCGCGGCTTGTCTTCAATAGGTCGCCCACAGTCCCAAGCGCATTTGCTGATGCCGCCCGGATGGCGAAATCGGTAGACGCAGGGGACTCAAAATCCCCCGCCGCAAGGTGTGCCGGTTCGAGTCCGGCTCCGGGCACCAGGTCTCTCCTGGTCCGCGTCATCAGCAAATCATGCCGCCTGTCGCTTGTCTCGCTTCGCTGCGAGTCCGGCCCCAACTCCCCCCCGAATTCCTGCCTCGTTCGATTGCTTGGTCGTTTGATCGTTGGGTCATTCGTTGGTCAATCGTTCAATGGCGCCGCCACGTCTCGCGCCGTCACAGGCCGAGTGCCTGTCCGCAGACGGCGCCGCCGCTTCCTGAGCGCTTTGCTCGCGAGTTGCGACTTGATGGCTGTCCGGTCGATATCGGCCAGCGCCCGCACCGATCCGTCCTTCCACCAAGCGCGGCTACACTCGCCCGGACACTCTGCGTCGATTGGGACGCTGAGATCCTCGCTTGCGCCGCGCGGCGGCGCCTTCACTAGCTTTCGTTGAAGACGCCCTCCGACATGCCATTCATTCCGCCCGTCACCAAAGCCTTCATGCTCATCTGCGTGGGGGTGTTCTGTCTGCTCGAACTGGTGTCGGGCCTGGGAGGCCTGCAGGTCATGCTGGCCCTGTGGCCGCTGAACAGCGGCTACTTCAATTTCTGGCAACCCATCACCTACGCCTTCCTGCATGGCGACGCCTGGCACCTGTTCTTCAACATGCTGGGCCTGTGGATGTTCGGCTCGGAGCTCGAGACCGTGTGGGGTGGCAAGCGCTACACGCAGATGCTGGTCGCCAGCACGCTGACCGCGGCCGCCGCGCAACTCGTGTTCACGCTGGTGATGGGCTCCACCGCGCCGACCGTCGGCGCCTCCGGCGCGCTCTTCGGCTTGCTGCTGTCCTACGGCCTGCTGTTCCCGGACCGCATCATCATGCCGCTGTTCCCTCCGATCCCGATGAAGGCGAAGGTGTTCGTCGCCATCTTCGGCGCGCTGGAATTGCTGCTGGGCATCACCGGCGGTGGCGGCATCGCCCACTTCGCCCACCTGGGCGGCATGCTCGGCGCCTGGCTGCTGTTCAACTACTGGCGCGGCGCGCGCCGGCGCTGAGCGGCGCGGTTCGGGCGCTTTCCGCTTTTCAAGTTCAAGAAGCCGCGATTGCGGCTTCTTTGCCATGGGCGGACGGAATGGAACGTCTCATGGCGTGAGCACATCGTCGCGAACTCGGAGCGTCGGAAAGACCGGAAGGCGAGATGACGGGATCGCGGGATCGCTGCATCGCGGGATCGCGGCATTGCGCCCATTCAATATCGGCGGCGCGGCTCCACGTTCGCGCCGGCCGTTCAGCAGCGTGTCAGCGTTCGACCGCCATCAATCCTTGCGCAGGCGTCGGATAGCGCAACGACAGCCGCAAGCGCTGCTTCAGGCGATGGTTGTCCAAGCGCCGCGATTCATTCAGGAAGCTCATCTGCATCGGCGAGAACACCGTCTGCGCCTCCGCACGGCTGATGCGCGCCGGCGCCGGCAGACCGCAGAGCGAGGCGGCCAGCGCCATGTAGTCGCCCATGCGCATCTCGCTGTCGTCGTTGGCATTCAGCACCGTGGTCGGGCCGCGCATCAGCGACAGCACGCAGGCGCGCGCCAGGTCATCGGCCTGGATGTGGTTGGTGAAGACATCGTCCTCCGGTCGCAGCACCGGCAGCCCCTTGGCCAGGCGTTCGCGGGGATGGCCGCCCTCCCGGTCGTAAGCGTAGATGCCGGGCACCCGCAACACCGTCACGGCGCAACCGGTCACCCGGCCCCACTGCCGCAGTTGATCCTCCGCATCGACGCGACGCCATGCGCGCTCATTGGCCGGATTGACCGGACGCGTTTCGTCGATCAGCGCGCCAGCGCAATCGCCATACACGCCGCTGGTGCTGGCATAGACCAGGCGCCGCGGCACCGCGCTGCGCGACAGCGCCTGCAGCAGATGCCGCGTCCGTTCGTCGGTGCGGCCCTGGGTCGCGGGCGGCGCGAGATGCAGCACCCGGTCCGCGAGACCGGCCAGCCGGCCCAGCGTGGCGGGGTCATCGAGGTTGCCCAGCAAGGGAATCGCCCCCGCCTCGCGCAGCTCGGACAAGCGGCCGGCCTGGCTGGTCAGCGCCATCACCGTCCAGCGCCCCTTCAGCAGCCGCAGCACACGTCGGCCGACATCGCCGCAGCCGACGATCAACAGCCGCTCGCGGCGGGAACGGGACGATCGGCCGCACAGGGTGGGATTCATGAGAGACATCGGATCGGTCAGAAGGGCTCAGGCAAAATGGCGAGCCAGTTTACGGGCAGTGTCCACGCCCCTGACAGCTCGGCACATCGCGGCGGCAGCGTCCGCGGGTGCGTCGGGCCGGCTTCGATGGACGGCTCGCTGCCCTCCTCTCCATTCGACTTTTCCGGGTGTTCCGCACCCCACTTCAGATCATGAGTTTCCAGGTCACCGTCCTGCCCGCCGGCCGCGCCTATTCCGTCGACGACGACGAAACCCTGCTGGCCGCCGCCATTCGCCAGGGCATCGGCCTGCCCTACGGCTGCAAGGACGGCGCCTGCGGCTCCTGCAAGAGCCGTTTGATGGAGGGTCAGGTCATTCACGGCGAGCATCAGCCGAAAGCGCTGTCCGCTGAGGAAGAAGCGCAGGGCCTGGTGCTGACCTGCTGCGCGCGTCCGCAGACCGACTGCGTGCTGGAAGCCCGCACCGTGCCGGGCGCGGGCGAGTTCCCGGTGCTGAAGCTGCCGAGCCGGGTGCTGTCGGTGGACAAGCCGGCGCCGGACGTGGCGGTCATCAAGCTGCAACTGCCCGCCAATCAGAACCTGCAGTTCCGCGCCGGCCAGTATGTCGAATTCATCCTGCGCGACGGCGCGCGCCGCAGCTATTCGATGGCCAATGCGCCCAGCCGGCTGGGCACGCCGCCCGCGATCGAGCTGCACATCCGCCACATGCCGGGCGGCAAGTTTACCGACCATGTCTTCGGCGCGCTGAAGGAAAAGGACATCCTGCGCATGGAAGGCCCGTTCGGCAGCTTCTTCCTGCGCGAGGACAGCGACAAGCCCATCGTGCTGCTGGCCTCGGGCACCGGATTCGCGCCGATCAAGGCGATCCTCGAGCGCATTCAGGACCAGGGCATCACCCGCCCGGTGACGCTGTACTGGGGCTGCCGCGCCAAGGCCGATCTGTATCTGCATGACTGGGCCGTCCAGGCCGCCGCGTCGATGCCGCAACTGACCTATGTGCCGGTCCTGTCCGAACCCAAGCCGGACGACGGCTGGACCGGCCGCACCGGCTTCGTCCATCAGGCGGTGATGGCCGATCTGCCGGATCTGTCCCAGCACCAGATCTATGCCTGCGGCGCGCCGATCATGGTGGAGTCGGCGCAGCGCGAGTTCGTCGCGCAATGCGGCCTGCCGGCCGAGGAGTTCTACGCGGACGCCTTCACCTCCGAAGCCGACAAGCACGCGGCCTGAGTCCGACGCGCGGTGCGTCAGCGCGATCGGATGAGCTGACGCCGGCCCTCGGACGGCATCAGCCCCTGGCCAAGCTTTTGGGCAAAAGAAAGCCGACCCGCGCTCCCGCGCCCGGTCGGTTTTTTCTTGCGTCGGCGAAGCCGAAGGCGCCTGCGGGGCGCCGATCGCTCAAGCGGCCTGTTGGGCCTTCAGCGAGTCGAGCATCTCATCGACCATCGCATCCAGGTCGTAGCCCAGCTTCCAGCCCCAGTCGCGCTGGGCGACGGTGTCGTCGATGGATTGCGGCCAGCTGGCGGCGATGTTCTGGCGGAAATCCGGCGCGTAGTCGATCTCGAAGCCGGGAATCCGGCGGCGGATGGACGCCGCGATCTGCGCCGGGGTGAAGCTCACGCCGGCCAGGTTGTAGCTGCCCCACTCGGTGATCTGCTCGGCGGGGGCTTCCATCAGCTCCAGCGTGGCGCGCAGCGCATCCGGCATGTACATCATCGGCAGCGCCTGGTCTTCCTTCAGGAAGCAGGTGTAGCGGCCATGCTTGAGCGCCTCATGGAAGATCTCGACCGCATAGTCGGTGGTGCCGCCGCCGGGCGGGGTCTTCCAGCTGATCAGGCCGGGATAGCGCAGGCTGCGCACATCCACGCCGTGATTGGCGTGGTACCAGCGGCACCAGCCCTCGCCGGCCAGCTTGGAGATGCCGTAGATGGTGGTCGGATCCATCACCGTGGTTTGCGGCGTCTGCTGCTGCGGCGTCTGAGGACCGAAGGCGGCGATCGAGCTGGGCCAGAACACCCGTTCCAGCTTCACCGTGCGGGCCAGCTCCAGCACATTCAGCAGGCCCTTCATGTTCAGATCCCAGGCCCACATCGGATGCTTCTCACCCGTGGCCGACAGCGCAGCGGCCAGGTGATAGATCTGGGTGATGCCGTGGCGCTTCACCACCGCCGCCAGCGCGGCGGCGTCGGTGACGTCCAGCATCTCATGGGTCAGCTGCGGCACGCGGCCCTGCGGCGCGACGTCGCTGGTGATCACCTGGGCGTTGCCATGGCGCTGGGCCAGGGCCACCGCCAGTTCGGAACCGATCTGGCCATTGGCGCCGATCAACAAAATCTTGGTCATGGGCGTGTTGCTCATTGCTTCGGGCGACGTGCTGCCAGATCGGGCGCGGGCCGCTGAAGTCGAGAGTCGGGAGTCGGGAGTCGAAGGTCGAAAGTCGGAAGACAAAAACAGAAGCGAGGGCCGGACGACGCGGCACACCGCGCCGCGCCGGATCAGCCGATCAGCCAATCAGCCCCAGCTCTCGGCCCGCCTGGGCGAAGGCGGCGACGGCGCGTTCCAGGTGCTCGCGCTCATGCACGGCCGAGATCTGCACCCGCACCCGCGCCTGCTCCTTGGGCACGACCGGATAGAAGAAGCCGACCGCATAGACGCCCAGCTCCAGCAGACGCGCGCTGAGCTGCTGCGCCTTGACGGCGTCGAACAGCATCACCGGGACGATCGGATGGGTGCCCGGCTTGATCTGGAAGCCGGCTTGCTGAATCGCCTCACGGAAATAGGCGGTGTTGGCCTCGAGCTTGTCTCGCAGCGCGGTGCTGGCTTCCAGCAGATCCAGCACGGCGATGGATGCACCGACGATGCTGGGCGCGACCGTGTTCGAGAACAGATAGGGGCGCGAACGCTGGCGCAGCAGCTCGATCACTTCCTTGCGACCCGTGGTGAAGCCGCCGGAGGCGCCGCCCAGGGCCTTGCCGAGGGTGCCGGTGATGATGTCGATCTTGCCGAACACGCCGCGATGCTCATGGGTGCCGCGGCCGGTCTTGCCCATGAAGCCGCTGGCATGGCATTCATCGATGGCCAGCAGCGCGCCGAAGCGGTCGGTGATCTCGCGCATCTTGTCGAGTTGCGCGATGGTGCCGTCCATCGAGAACACGCCGTCGGTGAAGACCATCACATGACGGGCGCCGGCGGCACGGGCTTCGGTCAGCTGGCGCTCCAGGTCGACCATGTCGTTGTGCTTGTAGCGGTAGCGCTTGGCCTTGCACAGACGGATGCCGTCGATGATGGAGGCGTGGTTGAGCTCGTCGCTGATGATCGCGTCCTGCTCGCCAAGCAGCGGCTCGAACAGGCCGCCGTTGGCATCGAACGCCGCCGCGTAGAGGATGGTGTCTTCGGTGCCCAGGAAGCGCGCGATGCGCTGCTCCAGCGTCTTGTGGATGTCCTGCGTGCCGCAGATGAAGCGCACCGACGACAGGCCGTAGCCATGGGTGCGCAGCGCTTCATGCGCCGCTTCCAGCACCTGCGGATGCGCCGACAGGCCCAGATAGTTGTTGGCGCACAGGTTCAGCACCTCGCGGCCATCGCGCGTCTTCACGATCGCGCCCTGCGGACTGGTGATGATGCGTTCGCTCTTGAACAAGCCGGCGTCGCGGATGCCCTGCAGCTCGGTCTGCAGATGGCGGTAGAAGTCGTCGGTCGTCGGGGCTTGGGTGGTCATGCGGGAGCTCCTGCGGCACAATCCGTTAAATCGAACGCGTTCGCTATATCGAACAGCCGTGCAGTATCAAGGAATCGATCCAACGGGTCAAGATGGAAAAGCTAGAACCTCCTCGCGTGGGCGCCACCCTGCAGGCCTTGCGGCAGGCGCAGGGGCTGTCGCTGGATGAGCTGTCGCGCCGCGCGGGCGTGTCCAAGTCGATGCTCTCTCAAATCGAGCGCAATCAGGCCAATCCCACGGTGGCAGTGGTGTGGCGATTGGCCAATGCCTTGCGCGTGGAGCTGTCCGAGCTGCTCGGCGGTGAGCGCCCGGCGGCGCCTCCGATCGAGCTGGTCGGCGCGCATTCGACGCCCAGCCTGTCCAGTCCGGATGGGCAATGCCGGCTGCGCATCCTCGGCCCGATCGAGCTGGCCGGCCAGTTCGAGTGGTATGAGCTGACAGTGCAGCCCGGCGGCGCGCTGGAATCGGAAGCGCATGAGCCCGGCTCTCGCGAGCACCTGAGCGTGCTGGTCGGCGAGCTGGAGGTGACCGCCGCAGGCGGCAAGCAATGGGTGAAGACCGGGGAGACCGCGCGTTATGCGGTCGATGGCGCGCACGTCATCCGCAATCCCGGCAAGAAGGTGGCCACGGCGCTGCTGGTGGTGCTGCACGCGTGAGCGTCCGGGATTCGATCGCGTGAGTGGCGCGAGCGTCGCCTCGCAGATTGATCAGTCTGATCGTTTCCCACACGGACTGTTACCGCGCGGCCTTAGACTCGTCGACACAATGATCGAGATAGAGAGGCGAGGGAGCGACCAAGGCAGTTCATCAAGATGCATCAGCGCTCACCCCATTCAGCGAAAGCCCCGATCTCCACCGACCCCAGCGATCCCCACACCTCCCCCACCCCCCACGCCCCTGGCGCTGCGGACACCAAGGTCCGCACGCTGCATCTGGTCACGTCCACCTCGAATGTGGACACCGACGCGCAGATGAAGCAACTGGCCATGCTCGAAGGCACCGCGCGCCTGCGCCGGGCCGAGCAGCGCGTGCGCGATGGTCTGGTCTCGCCCCACATCGACCGCCAACCGCCGGCCGCGGGCGGCACCACCGCGTCCGCGCCGCGCATCGCCTCGCGTCGCGAACTGCCACGGCATGATCGACCGGGCTGGCGCCGCTTCGTGGTGCCGCTCGGCGCCGCCGCGATCGTGCTGGGCGGGCTGGTGGTGGCGTTCGTGCGTTGATGGACGGGTCGGGCGCGCGGGCAAGGCTTGGCGGCGCCGTCGCCAGGTCATCGCTGGGCGTGCTGACGCGCTTCGACGTCACCCCTGCGGGCGATGTCCTCGAAGCGAGGCCTGCGAAGCGCCTGAGCGCCCCGCGCTGACTCCCTTCAGCGCGCCAACACGGCCTGCAGCGTCAGTCGGTCCCAGCCGGCCTGCGACCACAGGGAAGCCAATCCGTCGCTGCGGGGCACCAGCAGCGTGCGGATCAGCGGCTCGGCTGGCGTGAACGCCGGCTCGCAGAGCAGCACCAGCCGCTGGGCGCCCTCTTCTTCCAGCCGACCGATCCAGTCCAGGTCCTGCAGCTGATCGACCACCGGCTCCATCTGCAGCGAATCCACGCACAGCCGCTGCGACAACGACAGCATCGTCAGGCCGGACTCCCCGGCAGCGCGCGCCCGATCCAGCTCACGCAGGATGTCCAGCGCCAACTCCAACTGCATGCCGGGCAGATTGCGTCGCACGCTCACGCCGCCGGCCAGCGCGGGCGCATTCGCCGCCAGGATCGCGCCCAGCAACACGATGGACCAGCCGACGTAGATCCAGATCAGGAAGATCGGCACGGCGGCGAAGGCGCCATAGAGCGTCGAATAGGTCGGCACCTGCTTGACGTACCAGGCCAGCAGCGACTTGGCCAGATGGAAGGCCACCGCCACAAAGCCCCCGCCCACCAGCGCATGGCGCCAGCGCACATCGGTGTTGGGCACATAGTGAAAGAGCGCCGCGACGGCCGCCCACAGCACCAGCAGATCGACGCTGGACAGCAGCACGATCACGCCACGCGGCAGGTTGTCGACCAGATCGCGACCGGTGGTGATGAGGTAGCTGGTGAGCGTCAGGCTGCCGCCCAGCAGCAGCGGGCCGAGCGTGAGCGCGGCCCAGTACACCAGCACCCGCTGCGCAATCGGCCGCGGACGCTGCACCCGCCAGATCTGATTCAGCGTGCGATCGATGGTGAGCATCAACGACAGCGCCGTCACCGCCAGCACCACCAGGCCGACCGCGCCGAGCCGATTGGCCTTGGCCGCGAACTGCGTCAGCGAGGCCAGCACCGGGCGCGCGATGTTGTCGGGCACCAGCGACTTCAAGAAGTATTTTTCCAGCGCGACCTGAAAGGCCGAGAACATCGGAAAGGCGGTGAACAGCGCCAGCGCCACCGTCAGCAAAGGGACCAGCGAGATCAGCGTGGTGAAGGTCAGACTGCCGGCGGTCAGGCCCAGGCGCTCCTCCCGAAAGCGCTCCACAAACAGCCGGAAGGTGCGCAGCCACGGCCACGTCCAGAATCCTCGTCCGATCTCCCGCGCCGCCTCGCGCCAACCGTGGTCTGCCACGCGTTCTCTGATGTTCATGCTGGCTATGATGCCAGCCATGTCAACCCTGGACACGCCACCCCACGCGCCCGCGACCACCGCCCGGCCGAGCTCGTCGGCCGCCTGGCCGCCGTCGTCGGCATCCACGCCGGACCCGGCCGCGCGCACCGAGCCGACCGCCCGTGAACGGCTGAGCCGACACGTCGCGCTCTTCGGCACCTTGGCCCTGGCGCTGCTGTGCCTCGGCTGGGAACTGTGGTGGGCGCCGGTGGGCCGCGGCACGCTGGCGATCAAGGCGCTGCCGCTGTTCCTGCCGCTGATCGGCCTGTGGCGCTATCGGCTCTACACCTTCCGCTGGTTGAGCCTGCTGGTGTGGCTCTACATGGCGGAAGGACTGGTGCGCAGCACTTCGGACCGCGGTCTGTCCGCCGGCCTGGCCTTGGGCGAAGTACTGCTGTCCTTGATCGTCTTCATCGCCTGCGCCGCGCATGTGCGACAGCGGCTGGCCGAGGCCAAAGCGCGGGCCACGTCCTCATGAGCGACCTGCCCGCCTCGTCCGGCTCGGCGGCGCCCTCGACATCGTCGTCATCGGCCTCCTCGTCGACCTCGTCGACCTCATCGACCCCATCCTCCTCGGACGCCGTGCTGATCGACGCCCTGCGCCAGCGGCTCGGCCCGGCGCATGTGCTGCTGCCGCAGGAACATCCCGGCGCCGCGCTCGACGGCTATCAACGCGACTGGCGCAAGCGCTATCACGGCCAGGCGCTGGCGGTGCTGCGTCCTGCCGACACTGCGCAAGTGGCCGAGATCGTTCAACTGGCTCGCGCCTACGGCGTCGCCCTTGTGCCGCAAGGCGGCAACACCGGGCTGGTGGGCGGCGGCGTGCCGGATGAATCCGGCCGCCAGTTGCTGCTCAGCCTGCAGCGGCTGAACCGCATCCGCGCCATCGACACCGCCAATCTGACGATGACCGTCGACGCCGGCTGCGTGCTGCAGCAGGTGCAGCAGGCCGCGCAGGACGCGGGGCTGCTGTTCCCGCTGAGCTTGGCGGCGGAAGGCAGTTGCACCATCGGCGGCAATCTGTCCACCAACGCCGGCGGCACGCAGGTGCTGCGTTATGGCAATGCGCGGGAGCTCTGCCTGGGCCTGGAAGTGGTGACGGCCGATGGTCAGGTGTGGGACGGTCTGTCCGGCCTGCGCAAGGACAACACCGGCTATGACTTGCGCGATCTGTTCATCGGCGCGGAAGGCACGCTCGGCGTGATCACCGCAGCGACCTTGAAGCTGTTCCCGCAGCCGCGGGCGCGCATGACCGCCCTCGCCGCCTGCGACTCGCTGCCACACGCCGTCGACCTGCTGGGTCTGGCGCAATCGACCTGCGGCGCGGCGCTCACCGGCTTCGAAGTGATGAATGCGCATGCGCTGGCGCTGGTGCGTCGGCATTTCCCGCAGCTGGCGCAGCCGCTCGGCCCGCACCCCTGGACGGTGCTGCTGGAGCTGTCCGACAGCGAAGGCGATGCCCATGCCCGCGAGCAGTTCGAAGGCTTGCTGGAGCAGGCGCTGACGCGGGGATGGATCACCGACGCCGCCGTGGCCGGCAGCCTGGCCCAGAGCCAGGCGATGTGGCATCTGCGCGAGTCCATTCCGCTGGCGCAGAGCGAAGAAGGCCTCAACATCAAGCACGACATCGCCTTGCCGGTATCGCGCATTCCCGCGTTCGTCGCGGCCTGCGATGCCTTGCTGGCCGATCACGTGCCCGGCGCGCGGCTGGTCAACTTCGGCCATCTGGGCGACGGCAATCTGCACTACAACCTGCAGGCGCCCGAGGGCCAATCCCCGGCGGAATTCCTGCGCACCCGGGAAGCGGCGGTCAATCAGCTCGTCTACGACCAGGTGATGGCGCATGGCGGCTCCATCTCCGCCGAACATGGCATCGGTCAGCTCAAGCGCGAGGAACTGGCGCTGCGCAAGAGCCCGGTCGCCCTGCAGCTGATGCGGCAGATCAAACAGGCGCTGGACCCGCTGGGGCTGCTGAATCCCAATCGCGTGCTGTAGCCAGCGAACGGGCATCCCGCCGCGCGACGCCTGCCTCACACGTCCGCCGATCCGCGGCCGACCCACCAAAAGAGAAAGCCGCCCGAGAGGCGGCTTTCTGTCGTTCGAGCGAGGACTCGATCAGTCCGCGCCGTGCGGCTGCGGCTGAGCCGCGCCCCGCTTGAACAGCTTGCGGAACAGGCCGCGCACCAGGCGGTAGACGAATCGCACCAGCGTCAGGAACGCGATGAATTCGAGGATGCCCAGCAGCACCGCGATGAAGGTGTTCCAGCGCGCATCACGGGCCTTGAACTTCGCCGCGAAGCTGTCGCGCTTGATCTCGATGCTGTCGTAGAAGCTCGGCACCATCAGCAAGGTGAGGAAGGTCGAGGTGATGGTGCCGCCGATGATGGCCACCGCCATCGGACGATAGAACTCCCCGCCTTCGCCGATGCCCACCGCCACCGGCAGCATGCCGGCGATCAGCGCGAAGGTGGTCATCAGGATCGGGCGGAAGCGCTTGCGCCCGGCATGCATCAGCGCCTCTTCGCGCGGCACGCCGTTGGCTTCTTCCTGACGCGCCGCATCCAGCAACAGGATGGCGTTCTTGGCCACCAGACCCGCCAACATGATGATGCCGATGAAGCTCATCAGGTTCAGCGTGCCCTTGGTCAGCAGCAGCGCCACCACCACGCCGATCAGCGACAGCGGCAGGGACAGCATCACGCCCAGCGGCGCGGTGAAGCTGCCGAACTGCATCACCAGGATCAGATACATCAGGCCGATGCCCGACGCCAACGCGATGCCCATCGCGCTGAAGACTTCGTTCTGGTCCTTGGCGGCGCCGGCCAGCTCGATGCCATAGCCGGGCGGGAAGTTGATCGTCTTGGCCAGCGCCAGCGCATCGCGCGTCACTTCACCGCTCGAGCGGCCATGCGCATTGGCGGAGACCGCGATCATCCGCTTGCCGTCCGCATGCTGGATCTTGGCCGGACCCTTGCCCATGGTCACGCGGGCGATCTGCTCCAGCGGCACCATCATGCCGCCGCCGCTGCCCGCGACCGCGATCGGCAGCCGCTCGATGTTGGACGCATCGACCCGGTCTTCCGGCAGCAGGCGCACCGCGACGTCGCGGGTTTCGCCGCTCGGATCGACCCAGTCGCCGACTTCCACGCCGGCGAAGGCCACCCGCAGCGCGCTGGCTGCATCGCCCACCGAAATGCCCAGGCTGTTGGCCAGGCCGCGGTTCAGCTCGATCTGCAGCTCATTTTGCGGATCCTGCTCCGACAGACCGACATCCACTGCGCCCGGCACGCGGCGCAGCTTGTCCATGTAGTCGGTGGTGATCTCCATCAGCTTGCGGGAATCCGCGCCGGAGAAGCGGATCTGCACCGGCTTCTGGGCGCCGTTGTTCAGATCGTCCAGCACCACGTATTCCGCGCCCACCAGGCGCGCCACGCGGGTGCGCAGATCGGCGGCGATTTCCGCGGCGCTGCGCTTGCGCTCGGTGCTCTTGCCCAGGTCCACATAGATCCGGCCACCGCTGGCGGTGACGTTCTCATTGGTGGCCTTGACCTCGCCGATCTCGCGGGCGAGCGCCGAGGCCGCGCCCATCTTCAGCCGCGCATATTCCAGGCTGGCCGATGCGGGCGTGCGGACCTCGATGGCGATCGTGCCGGCATCGGACTGCGGCAGGAAGCTGGTGCCGCCGAACTTGGCCTGCAGCATGATCGCGCCGACGAAGCTCAGGATCGCGAAGGCCGCCATCCACTTGCGGTGATGCAGCGCCCAGGCGATGACATGGCCATAGCGGTCGGCCTGATGGTCGAACCACACATTGAAGCGCTCCAGCGTGCGCGGCAGCCAGCCGGTCTTGGGCGCGGCGTGATGGCCGGGTGGGTCGCCCCAGAAGGCCGACAGCATCGGATCCAGCGTGAAGGAGATGAACAGCGACACCATCACCGAGGCCACCACCGTCAGGCCGAAGGGCCGGAACCATTCGCCCGACACGCCCGGCATGAACGCGACCGGAATGAACACCGCCACGATCGAGAAGGTGGTCGCCGCCACCGCCAGACCGATTTCGGCCGTGCCGTTCAGCGCGGCGGTGCGACGGTCCGCCCCGCGTTCCATGTGGCGCACGATGTTTTCCCGCACCACGATCGCGTCATCGATCAGCACCCCGATGGCCAGCGACAGGCCCAGCAGGCTCATGAAGTTCAGGGTGAAGCCGCACAGCCAGACGGCGATGAAGGCCGCCACCACCGAGGTCGGCAGCGACAAGGCGGTGATCAGCGTCGAGCGCCAGGAATTCAGGAACACATAGACCACGAAGATGGTCAGGCCGGCGCCGAAGACCAGCGCGTGGATCACGTTGTTCAGGCTGTCCTGCGCATCCCGGCCGCCGTCCTGCACCACCTCGAGCTTGGTGCCGGCCGGCAGCGTCTTGTTGATGTCGTCGACCAGCGTGCGCACTTCCTTGGCCACGCTGACGGTGGACGCATCGCGCGAGCGGGTCACCATGATGCCGACGTTCGGATGCCCGTTGCGCAGCGACAGGCTGGTCTGCTCCGCGAAGCCGTCCTGCACCGTCGCGACCTGGCCGAGTCGGACCAGTTCGGTGCCGCTGCGCTTGACGACGATCTGGTTGAAGTCCGCCGGCGTCTCGATGCGACCCAGCAGGCGGATGCTCTGGTCTTCCAGCTGGCCGCGCACCTTGCCCACCGGCGCGGTGGTGTTCTGCATGCGCAGCGCATTCACCACCTCGGTGACCGAGACATTGAATTCGCGCAGCTTCTGCGCGCTCAGCAGCACCGACAGTTGGCGCGACAGCGAGCCGTTGACCGTCACCGTCGCCGCACCGGGAATGGCGCGGAAGCGATCGGCGAACTGGTCCTCAGCCATGCGGGAAATCTCCGCATGGCTCAGCGTGCTGGACGACAAGGCCAGCTGCATGATCGGCTGGGCCGACGGGTCGATCCGCTGCAGCACCGGCTCACGCATTTCGGTGGGCAGCTTGTGGCGCACGGCGGCGATCGCGTTGCGGACCTCATCGGCCGCCTCGATCATGTTCTTGTCGAAGTTGAAGAACAGCAGCAGTTGCGCCGAGCTTTCGCCCGAGGTCGAGCGCACCTCATTCACGCCCGAGATGCTCTGCAGCGATTTCTCGATGCGGTTGACGATCTCGCGTTCGGAGGTTTCGGGTGAGGCGCCCGGATAGCTGATGCTGACGACCAGCAGCGGCAGGTCCACATCAGGACGCTCATTCACCCGCAGCTTGGACAGCGCGAGCAGCCCCAGCGCCATCAAGCCGATGATGATCACGATCATCGCGATCGGCTTCTTGACCGAGAAATTGGACAGGAACATGGCTCAGACTCCTGATCGCATCACTGGGCCGACGCGGCCGTGGCCATCGGCAGCGCGGGCGCCGCGCTCGTCGTGGCGGTCGCCGACGAGGGGGTGCCGCTTGCGCCGGTCGTCCCCTTCGTGCCGGTCATGCCGGGCGCCGCGCCAGCGGGTGCACGTCGCGTCAGCTCGACCCGCTGACCATTGATCAGCGTGCTGGCGGGATTGCGCAGGATCTGGCTGCCGGCCTTGACGCCGGCGGTGACGACATACAGGCCTTGGCGGTCATCGCGGGCGCCGAGCTGCACCGCCGTCTTGGCGATCTTGCCATCGGCGACCGCCCACACATAGGCCTTGTCGCCCTCGCGCATCAGCGCGCTGTCCGCCACCATCAGGGCGGAGACGCTGGTCGACTGCACGCGGCCCTCCGCATACAGGCCGGCAACGCCGGGCTGCTGCTGACCGGCGAAATCCACCAGCACTTCGACCTGGCGGGTGCTGGCATTGGCGGCCTGGGCGATGCGGCGCACCTTGCCCTGGAAGTCCACCTGCGGATAGCCGTTGACGCGGAAATACACCGTCTGGCCGAGCTTGAGCTCCGACATGCGGTCCGCCGACACCAGGCCTTCGAAGCGCATGCTGGCCGGGTCCATCACCTTGATCAGTTCCTTGCCGAGCTGGGCGGAGTCGCCGGGCGAGACCTTGCGGTCGCTGACCACGCCATCGAACGGCGCCCGCACTTCGGTGCGCTGCTGTTGCTGGCGCGCCGTGGCCACGCGGGCGCGGGCCGCGACCAGGTCGCTCTGGGCGTTGTTGCGGCGGATCTCGGCATCTTCCATCGCCTGGATCGAGCTCATGCCCTGGGCCTGCAGCGTCTTCAGACGCTGGTACTGGCGCTCGGCCTGCTCGAAGGTCTGCGACGCGGCGCGGGCGGATTCATCGGCCGACTGGACGGAGTCCCGGATGGCGGTGTCGTCCAGGCGGACCAGCAGATCGCCCCGCTTCACCCGCTCGCCGTTCTCCTTGTAGACGGCCAGCACGATGGCCTGCAGTTCGGCCCGCAGATCGGCGCGGCGCTCGGGCTGGATCGAGCCTGTGATGACCGGGCCGGTGGCGTAGTCGCTGATGCCCAGCGTCTGCAGATCTTCCGGAGACACCAGCAGGCTGGGCGCGCTGGCGGCGGCGCTGGCGGGGTCGGCCTTCGCTTTGTCACCGTCGGCGGGCTTGCCGCAACCGGCAAGCAGGGACGCAATCACAAGGGCAAGCAGCGTCGGACGCAACATGAAGCGGGCTCCGGGAATCAGGTCATTGGGCAATGGGAACTTTTTGGGCGCAAACCGCAAAAAGGCGCGCTAGCTTAACGTCAATCACCCGGTGTGAAAGTGGTCATATCGACAGTCTGTCCGATGCTTTCGACGTTCCGTCGCAAAGCCGCCTCGAGGCCCCTCGGCGCACCCCATCACGGGGCGCGCACCACCCGGTGAAACCCTGAGAAGACGCCCCATCCCGGACCGCCGCGGCCCACTTTGGGGGCCAGTGCTTGCCTGTGGTGGTGGTCGTGACGCTCCGCCGTCGGCGCGGGCTGATCGACAATCCGCGCATGACAAGACCCCCCCGTGCCCTGCTCACCGACGTCGCCTGGTCTTTCGCCGAGCCCGTGCCTCATCGCGCCGAGCAATTGGTCGACGCCGCGGTCGCCTACGCGGCGGAGATCGACGCCCCGGATCCGACGCCGTCGCTGCTGCTGGCGCTGCCGGTGTCCGATCTGTATGTGGCCTTCGAACGGCCGGCGGCGGACGACCGCCCCGACCAGCGCGACGACGCCCGCCCGTTGCGGGTGGTGGGCATGGGCGGCCGCCTGACCGGGGCGGAACTGCTTTGGGAAGTGCATGTCGCCTGCCACGACCATGTCGGCCAGGGCGACGATCACTACTTCGAAGGCTTCGATCTGGCCGACCCCGGCAGCGGCCGGGAGCCGCCGACCTATCGCTTGCTGCTCGGCAGTTGAGCCGCCACGCGCGTGCCGCCCGACGCGCCCGGCGGCTCCGCGCTCAATAGCCCGCCGCCAGGCCGGTGTTGCGCCGCGGGTCGTTGGCGCCATAGAAGCGGTACGGCGGCACCGGCTTCCCGTTCAACGACGGCGCGCCAATGATGATCGCCGCCAGATGATTGGCCGGATGCGGCACGCCCAGCCGATGGCCCATGCCCTCCAGCAACCGGCGCGTGTCGGGTGACAGCGCATCGGGCTCGACATTGGTGAGGTCCGGCATCCACTGGTGATGGAAGCGCGGCGCATCGACCGCTTCCTGCACCGTCATGTCGTAATCGATGGCATGGATCAGGGTCTGCAGCACGGCGGTGATGATGCGGCTGCCGCCCGGCGTGCCGACCACCATCACCGGCTTGCCGTCGCGGGTGACGATGGTCGGGCTCATCGACGACAGCGGCCGCTTCTCCGGCGCGATGGCGTTGGCCTCGCCCTGCAGCAGGCCATACAGGTTGGGGACGCCGACCTTGGCGGTGAAGTCGTCCATCTCATTGTTCAGCAGCACGCCGGTCTTGCCCGCGGTGACCTTGGCACCGAACCAGTCGTTCAAGGTGTAGGTGACCGAGACCGCATTGCCCCACTGGTCGGCGATCGAGTAATGCGTGGTGTTGCTGCCCTCATGCGGCGGCGTGCCGGGCTTCAGGTCGGCCGAGACGCCGGCCCGTTGCGGATCGATGCTGGCGCGGATGCGGGCCGCATAGCCCTTGTCCAGCAGCCGGTCGAGCGGGTTCTTGACGAAGTCCGGATCGCCGAGGCTGCTGTTGCGGTCGACGTAGGCATGCCGCATCGCCTCGATCTGGTAGTGCACCGCCTGGGCCGAGCCCCAGCCCAGTTCCTTCAGCGGATAGCCTTCCAGGATGTTGAGCATCTCGCAGATGACCACCCCACCGGAGCTCGGCGGCGGCGCGGACACCACCCGATAGCCGCGGTAATCGCATTCGATCGGCTTCAGTTCCCGGGTCTGATAGCGGTCCAGGTCGGCCTGGGTGATGATGCCCTTGCCCGCCTGGCTGGACGCCACCAGCGCCTTGGCCACCCAGCCCTTGTAGAAACCGTCGGTGCCTTTGCTGCTGATCTCGCGCAGCGTGCGCGCCAGGTCCTTCTGCACCAGCCGGTCGCCGACTTGATAGGGCTGGCCCTGCTTCAGGAAGATCGCGGCCGTGGCGGGATCCGCCTTCAGCGCATCGGTGACGCTGTGCAGCATGTCCACATCGCCCTGCTGCAACTGAAAACCGCGATCGGCCAGCACGATGGCGGGCGCCATCAGGGCGCCGCGGCTCATCGTGCCGTACTTGGCGCGCGCATATTCGAGGCCGGAGACGCTGCCCGGCACACCGACGGCCAGATGGCCGACGGTGCTCAGGCCCTTGATGACCTGACCGTTCTGGTCGAGGTACATGTCGGCCTTGGCGGCCAGCGGCGCTTTCTCGCGGAAGTCCAGGAAGGTCTTGCGGCCATCGGCCAGTTGCAGCGTCATGAAGCCGCCGCCGCCGAGGTTGCCCGCGGCGGGATAGACCACCGCCAGCGCATAACCCACCGCCACCGCTGCATCGACCGCATTGCCGCCGCGCTGCAGCACCTGCACGCCGACCTGGGTGGCCAGGTGCTGGGCGGAGACCACCATGCCGTGCTCGGCCGCCACCGGCGCAGGGGACGCTGCGAGAACCGTGGTGATCGGCACCAGCACCAGCGAGGCGCTGACCGACGCGGCACCCACCAAAAGACGCAATGAAGTCATGAGGCAATTCCTTCGAGTCTGGGGACAGGGCATTCAACACCCGACCCGTTGGTGGGAGCAAGTCCCGGTCCTGATCGACTCACCCGACTTTCTGAAGGACGACGATGGCCCCGACCTCCCACACGTCCCACGCGGATCTGCATGCCGCCATGGGTTTTCTCGACGCCTTCGCCGCGCAGACCACCAACGCGCCCGATGGGCCCGGCCCGTCGAGCGCGGCGCCCGCGCTGACCGACGAGGAGATCGACGCGCTGGCGCGCCACACCGAAGCCTTCCTCCGCAGTCCCCGGGGTCAGGTGTTGATGAGCGAGCTTCAGGCCGACTTCCTCCGCCTCGCGAGCTTCGCGGACGCCGAAGGTCTGGGCACCGCCGCGCGGGAGATCCGCGCCTTCTGCCAGGCGCTCCCCTATCAGCGCGAACGGGTCGATTACTGGATGGAGCTGCTCATCGCCGGCCGCCACGACCTGGCCGAACTGGCGCGTGGCATCACCGATGCGCGGGTGCCGCTGGATGAGCGTCGGACGCTGCTGGTCGATCTCGCCAAGGGTCTGGCCCACTGCGGACTTCGCATCCGGGTCGAGCTGCAACAGGCCTGTCAGCGCCTGATCGGCTTTCAGGGCGCGCTGCCGCAGACCGTGCGCCGCGCGTTCGAGCGGCAGGTCGAGGATGTCATCCATCGCCTGGTGGGTGAGCGCGGACGCGAGGATCCGGTGCGCCACGCGCTGGACGTTCACTTCCTGGCGGACATCCAGCAGGGCCTGGCGCTGAAGCCGGCGGCGTGGGGCGGGGCGGCGCGCAGCAGTCCCCGCTTCATCGAGCTGATCGACGCCTGTCGACGTGAACTGACCGCGAAGGTGACCCCGAATGCGCTGTCGATGGTGCTGGCAGCCGAGGCGCTGGAGGCGGTCCGTGCCGGCCTGCATGCGTTGGCGGGTGACGCCTTGAACCTGGGCGAGAACCGCCAGCATCTGAACCGGCTGCAGCGGCTGGTCGGCGATCTGTCCAGCCGCTACGGGCCGTTGCGCGCCGAGAGTTTCGTGGAACTGGATGACGAGGCGCTGCCCCAGCTGACCCGCGACCCGACATTGATCGCGCTCGACATCCGACGCGGCATGGCCAGCCATGGCGTGGCCGGTCCGGTGTTCCTCGACGAGGTGCTGACCCTTGGGGCGCGCGAGAACCGGCTGGCGCTGCACGCGGCCGATGGCGACTTCTGCCATGTGCTGCTGGGCGACCCCAGCTTGAACGAGCGCCACGCCCTGCGGCCCGAGCATCTGCAGCGGATCGTCGCGGAGCAGCCGCCGCAGTGGCACGCGGAGGCGCCGGAGACCGCCCGATGGCCGGCGGCGCTGCGGCGGTCTCTGCTGGACGCGCATGCGCAGGCGATGGGACGGCACGAATTCAGGCAGGTGTCGCCGAACTGGCTGGACGACGAGGAGACCGCCCGTCGCTTCGGCGCGCGGATGGATGACCGCGCCTTCGTCGACTACCTGACGACGGCCGTCCGAACCCCGCTGTCGGACACCGGCCTGGCGGCCCTGATGCATCTGGCGACCGATCGACGCCATCCGGAAGCGATGCTGCAGCGGATCGCCAATACCGCGCCGACCTTGCCGGCCCGCATGTGGTCGAGCTTCGGCACCCCGTGGCTCCATGCCGCGCTGGCCTGCGGGAAGATCGCTCAAACGCATCTGCTGATGACCCTGCTGACGCAGGCGCTCCCGCATCTGCCGCCCGCGAGTCGGCTCAGCGCGCTCAGCCTGCCCGATCTGTCGACCGACCAGAGCCTGGCCACGCTCGGGGTCATGCAGCGCTATCTGAACCTGCTGGCGACCTGCGCAGAGCAGGCGCAGGTGACGCGCTCGGAGGTGGATGCGCTGCTCGGTCAGGGCGTGGTGGCCCGCATGGTGCGCGCCCAGTTCGACGAGGCCCACACGCCGCTGCTGCTGTTGCCGCCGTTGGGCCAGCTGTGCCGGCTTGGTCTGGTCAGTTCGGATCGACTGCTGTCCCTGACCACCCTCAGCAGCCCGGAAGGCGTTCCGGTGCCCGTCATGCTGAGAGCGCTGGCGCATCCGTACAGTGACGCAGTCCGCACCTACATGCGCTGGGTGTTCGATCACGTGGGCGATGGCATTCCGTCCGACTGCGTGACCGCCTTGCTGGCGCCGCGTCTGACTGCCGACGAGATGAGCAGCCGTCTTCAGACGCTGCAGGCCCGGGATGATCCCTCCAGCCTGGTGGATTACCTGCGCGGTCTGCTGCAGGCCCATCAGGCGGGCTGGGTGCCGCAGGACCGCGTGACCCAGTTGCTGCACCTGCGGATCCGGGACGCGAATGACCAGCCGGTGCCGCTGCTGGTGCAATCGCTGCAGGGACTGGGCCAGACCACCACGGTGGCGCTGCTGGACTGGATGAAGGAGGCGGTGGCGGCCGATGCCCTGAACGGCGAGGAATTGCTGCGGCTGCTCAACGCGGTCGACAGGCGCCAGCGCACGCTGCTCGGGACGGCGATCGCAGGCGATCTGCAGGCGTCGGTGCGTTCGTGCGCGAGCTTGCTGGTGCAGGCGATGTCCCGCGGCGTGCTCGGACAGGACGCCATGAGCCAGGTGATGCGGGCGGCGGTGAACGGGGGTCAGGCGACGGCGACCGACGCCCATGCGCCCCGCGAGCAAATGGGCGTGATGGCGGTCCGCATGCGACATCCAGCGCAGCGCTCGCCGCAACCGGTGCTGGAACTGCTGTGGGACCAGCTGCTGCCCAGCGTCGCTCGCGGTCATTGGCGCGCCACGCGGGTGAGCAACCTGCTGACCGGGCGTCACGGCGACCAGCTCGCCGTCACCGCCACGCCGCAGGCGCTTCTGATGGGCGCCTATGAGCACCTGGTCAAAGCCGTGCTGGACCGGCGCCTGCGATCCGGGCCGATCGGCCTCCCGCCCGTGCCGCCGCACGAGCGGGTTCCGGTGAAAGACCCATCGCGCCTGTCGGATGAACTCCTCATGACGCTGCTGATCGGCCGCAGCGGCCCGCTGGCGACCCCGGCGCTGAGCGTCGTCTCGCAAGGCGGTGCGTCGGAACGGGTGGGTCAGGTGATGGGCATGGGGCTGCAACACTTCCGCCAGAAACGTCTGACGCGGGAAGAGCTCGCGCTCTGGTGGGGCGCCACCGACGACCAGGGCCTGACCGTCCTCCACACCGCACTTCGCAGTCAGGACCTGGCGACCTTGACGGCCATCCTGAAGCATCTGCTGGAAGCGATGCAACTGCCGGTGGCCGCGTCGCCGGACATCGACCTGAGGACCGGGCAGAACACCCCGGCGACCTCCCCCTCGCAGGCCCAGGTCATGGACGGACCGACGAGCGGCGCGCAAGCCGCCGAGTCGGATCCGGTGGCGGCGCTGTTCGGTGCGCCGTCGGCCGATGGCGTCACCCCGGCTCAGGAAGCCGTGCGGCTGGGCAATCGGGACCTGCTGCACGCCTACATCAACGGCCTCTGGGCCGCGCAGCAGTTCGAGATGGTGTCGGAGCGCCAACTCGTCACCTGGCTGCGCAGCGAACCGCCCGAGCGCGCCGCCACCGCCACCGCCACCGCGCCGGCGCTGTCACGGGCCCAGGCGTCCTGTCGAGCGCTGCTGGAGGAGCATTTCGACCTCGCCCTGGCGCTCGGTGGCGGGCTCGAATGAGGAGCGCGATGGCCAGCGCGGCGACCAGACGGGCGGGGAGCGGGTGATCGCCCCGCCCTACTCAGCCCGCTTTCAGGAGTGACGACGATGGCCCCGATCACCCCGACCTCGCCGTCGGATCTGCAGGCGGCGATGGGCTACCTGGTCGACCTCGGCGCGGACGACCCGGCGGAACCCGGACCCGGGACCGCTACAGCCACAGCCAGCGCCAGCGCCAGCGCCAGCGCCGCAACGACAGCGCAGGACGCGACAGCGGCCACCATCGGCCGCGCGGTGCAGCCCTTGACCGATGCGGACCTGGAAGACCTGCAGCGCGACCCGGCGCTGTTCGTTCGGAACCCGCGGGGTCAGGCCTTGATCCGCGAGGTGCAGGACGACTTCCAGCGCCTCGCGGACCTGGCCGATCAGGCCGGCCTCAGCAGCGCCGGGCATGACATCCGCGACTTCTGCCGGCGCCTGCAGGTCGAGCGGTCGACCGAGGGCTACTGGCTGGAGCTGTTCACCGCGGGTCGCCATCATCTGGCGCGGGTGGTGGCCGGCATGGCCGATGCGGAGATTCCGCTGGATGAGCGGCGCACCCTGATGCTCGAGCTCAGCCGTGGGCTGACCCATTGCGGGCTGCGGGTGCGGGTCGAACTGCAGCGGGCCGACCGCGGCCTGTTCGGCTATCGCGGCACGTTGCCGCAGACGGTGCGGCGGGCATTCGAACAATGCCGGGATGACCTCATCCGTCGCGTCGTCGCCGAGCACTTGGGCGAGGACGCCCGCCGTCCCGGGCTGAACGTGCATCGCCTGGTCAATGTGCTGCAGGGGCTGTCGCTGGAATCGTCGCGGTTGCCGCTGGAGTTCATGACGCCGGCGCAATTCGACGCCATCCTGCGGCAATGCCGCCGGGAGCTGCCGCAGCATGTCGGGCCGAATCCGCTGGCCACGCGGCTGGCGGATGAATGCCTGGAGGCGGTGCGTGCCGGCCTGCCGGCGTCCGACGAGGCGCCGCTGAATCTGGCCGACAGCCCCCAGCACTTGAATCGGCTGCACCAACTGGTCGGTGATCTGTCCGCGCGCTACGGTCCGCTGCGCCCGGCCAGCTTCATCGAACTGGATGACGACGCCCTGCCCCGACTGGCCGAGGAGTCGACGCTGATCGCGCTGGACATCCGGCGTGGCATGAGCAGCCATCGACTGGCGCCGCCGCCGGTGGAGGACGAGGTGATGGTGATCGGCCAGGGCGCCGATCGACTGTCGATTCTGGTGACCGACCGCTGGTTCAGTCACGTGGTGCTGGGAGATCCGGCGCTGGAGGAACGCCATCCGATCCGGCGGAGCCATGTGGATCGGATCGTCGCCGAAGGGTCGATGTCGTGGACTGCCGAGTCCGATGGTCCGACGCGTTGTCCGGCGGTGCTGCGCCTCGCGCTGCTGCGCGTCGGCCTCGATCAGATGGATCAGGCCGCGCTGCAACAGGTCTCCCCCCGTTGGATCGATGACATGGGCATCGCCCAGCAGTTCAGCACCCGGATCGACGATCCCCACTACGCCTCCTGGCTGACTGCAGTCGCCCGCAGCAGCCCTTGCGACAACGCGCTCACGGGCCTGATGCGGGTCATCAGTTCCCGCGGCGATGCCGCCTCCGCCCTGTCGATCCTGACTGCCGTCTCTCCCGACCTGCTGGTCCGGATCTGGCCCAGCCTGGGCCGGACCTGGCTGAACAATGCACTGACCCAGCGTCTCCCGACGCAATGCAACCAGTTGCTGCTGATGATGGAGGCCGCGGTGCCCCACATGGCCCCGGCGCAACGGCGTGACGCGCTCACCCTGCCGGCGGCGGCGGCAACGTCCTCGCCCATGAGCTTCGGCGTGCTCAGCCACTACCTGCACATCCTGTCCAACCTGGCCGAGCGAGGCCTGCTCACCGCGCCGCTGGTCGGCGAGCTGCTGCGACGCGACGGGCCGGTGGGTCAGGTCTTGTTCGAACGCTTTCCGTTCGACATGAACCTGAACTGGATGCTCGCCCCATTGAAACGGCTGCACCGCTGCGGCGTGCTGAACCGGTCGGACCTGACCGACCTGCTGAGCACCCCGGTCGACGACGACACCCGACTGCCCCATGCCGTCGACGCGATCGGAGAGAAGTCGCACTTCGGTGTGGTCAACGTGATGAAGTGGGCGCTGGATCCGATCGAGCCAGTGTTCACGCCCGACACTATTCGGGCCCTGGTGGCGCCCGTCATGACGCCGCTGGCGATGGAGGAGCCGCTGCAACGGCTGTGCAGCCACGGCGAGCCGGCGGCGCTGCTGGCCTATCTGGAAGGCATGTTGCGCGCCTGGCGACAACATCTGGTGACGCCCGATCGGATCACCCAACTGCTGCGGACACCGCTGCGCATGGAGGGTGACGTCGCCGCGCCGCTGCTGGTGGTCGCGCTGATGGAGAACCGGCTCGGTCTGGTGAATGCGCTGCTGAACTGGCTGAAGAAGGCCATGCACGCCAAGGCGCTGGACGGCGAGGGCCTGCTGCGGGTGATCGACGACCCCGGCGACACCGAATTCGCGGTGCTCGGCACGGCGCTTCAGTCCGATCGGCCCGGTCCGGTGCGGGACTGCATCGGCGTGCTGGACGCCGCGTTGTCGCTGTCGCTGCTGACGCCGGCGGCGTTCGGGCAGGTGCTGAGCCACGCCGTGCATGCCGGGCAGACCGCCGCGCTGCTCATGCACGCCGAACGGCCGCCGGCCGAAGGCGCTGCGGCCGCTGCGCCGACCGAACTGCATGCGCTGGACGTGCTCTGGCACACCCTGCTGCCGATCCTCATGAGCGGGCGCTGTGACAGCGGCCGGGTGACCGAGCTGATCACCGGCAGGTCTGAGGAGCAGGCCAGCATCCCGCCCCGGCCGGAGGACATCCTGCTGGGCGCCTATGAAAGCCTGGTCGACGGCACCTTGATCAGTCGCGCCGTCGCCCGGGAGCGGGTCCGGGACCATGAGGTCGACATCCGTCTCGCCGCAGGGACCGCCGCGCTGCCGCCCGCTCCGCCGGCGCCGATCGCGGACGATCTGCTGATGCGATTGCTGGTCTGCAACAGCGGACCGGAGCGCACGCCGCTGCTGAATGTGGCCCTGCGCGGCGGCGCGCCGGCGCTGGTCCGGCAAGTGATGGGAATCGCCATCACCCATCTGCAGGCCGGCCGGCTGTCGTTGCCGGAGCTGACGATGTGGTGGCAAGCCACCGGTGACAGCATCGAACCGGCCGTTCACGTGGCGCTGAACAGCCTTGATGCGCATACCGTCCGGGCCTATCTGGAGCAGCTGCTGACCGCTTTCGAGGCGAGCAGCGAGCGTGGCGCCCCGGGTGGCCTCGGCACCGACGCCAGCGGGCGGTCGACGATGCTTCTCACCCTGCTGGGCATGCGCAACCAGGATCTGCTCACGCCGGCCCAGGCCGCCGTGCGTCTTGGCGCCGAGCCGCTGCTGGCGCTGTATCTCGACGCCGTGATGATGGCGCGCCAGTTTCGCCTGTTGAGCAATGCAGCGGTGACGGAACTGCTGGCCTCGGAGTCGCCCACGGCCAGCGCGCCGGAAGCCCACCAGCCGGCTCAAGCGGCCTGCCAGGCCCGGCTGGACGAGTGTCGAGCGCGCGCAGTGGCGCAAGGCTGGGCGACGGCTTGAGCGCGGGTACGGCGCGCGCGTCGGCCTGCGCGCCGTCGCGCTCACCTCATCCGGCTACTGCAACGGATCCTTGAGCGCATCCGGGATGGCGAGCGGCAGCACCTCGATGCCCTCCTCCACGAGTTCCCGGGCTTCATCCAGCGTGGCCTGGCCGCGAATGCCGCGCGGCTCGGCCTCACCGTAATGGATGCGGCGGGCCTCTTCGGCAAAACCGCTGCCGACGTCTTCGGTCTGGGCCATCAGTTGCCGCACCGCTTGAATCACCTGCCGCTGCAGGGCTTCGGGCAGCATCGGCGGCGCCTCGCTGGCAGCGGAGGTCGCCGGCACGGCGCCACCGGACGACGAGGATGCCGACCCCGACGAGCCCGACCCGGCTGCGCCACGCGACGAGGTGGCCGCTGGTGGCTCCGTGGCTTGAGACAAGTTCAAGCGCGGCGCGGTGGGCATGCGCCGCACCTGGACGCTTTGGCACAGCGGGCAGCTCAGCAGCCCGCGCGCTTGCTGCGATTCGAAGTCCGACGCGGAGCCGAACCATCCTTCAAAGCCGTGGCCTGAGTCGCAGGCCAGATTGAGCACCAACATGATCAGATGCTAACGGGACCCCGACGTTTCGGTGGACTCCCAGACCAACGGCCAGGCACCGGCACGCCAACGGTGCAGCCAGAGCAGGCCGATCAGGGTTTTCGCGTCGGTCAGTTGGCCGCTGACGGCGAGGGCATCGAGCTCGGCTTCGCTGACCTCGACCAGATCGAGGAACTCGCCGTCGTCCAGCTGGCGCTCGCCGGCGGTCAGGCCGCGGGCGAAGAAGATCTCGATGCGCTCATTGGAATAGGCGATCGCGTTGTGCAGCACGCCGGCATAGGCCCACTCGCGTGCGGAATAACCGGTCTCTTCCAGCAACTCGCGGCGGGCGCAGGTCAGCGGCGATTCATCGGGATCGAGCTTGCCGGCCGGAAATTCCAGCATCACCCGGCCCATCGGATAGCGGTATTGGCGCTCCAGCAGCACCCGGCCGTCGTCCAGCAAGGGAATGATCACGGCGGCGCCGGGATGGCGGATGTATTCGCGGGTCGCTTCGCGGCCGTCGGGCATCGCCACCCGGTCGCGCTTGACCTGAAGAAAATTGCCGCGCAACACCCACTGGGAGTCGAGCGGCAATTCGCGGAGATGGGGATCGGCATCGGCCGCCGGCGGGATGCCGGCGTCGGGATCAGCGTTCGTCGTCATCGAATTCTCGAACTTGCGACCGGGAGCGCCGCAGATAGCGCCACACGAAGCCGGGGAAACCCAGCGTCACGAACAAGGCCAGCGCGGCTGCATAGAACTCCCAGCCCTGGGCGAAACGCTGGCCGAGGCGAGCTTCGAGCGCGAAACCCACGACCAGCGTCAGCAGCGCGAGGAGGAACAGTTCCAGCAGGCGCCAGCCGGCGGACTTCGGCTCACGCCGAGGTCCGACCAGCAGGATGCGCGTGCTGAGGTAGGGCAGATTGGCCGCGACCAACGCGACCGCCAGCACCAACCAGACCGAAGCGCCCTGCTCCATGTGGCCGGCCGCCGATCAGCGCGAGAGCGCGCGAACCAGCGCGTCGCTGCACAGGGTCAGCAGGCCGCCTGGCAGGATGCCCAGCGCCAGCACGGCGATGCCGTTCAGCGACATCACGACACGGGCGTCGGCGGGAGCGACCAGCGGGGAGCGGTCGGTCGGCTCGTCGAAGAACATGACCTTCACCACGCGCAGGTAGTAGAAGGCGCCGATCAGCGACAGCACCACCGCGACCACGGCCAGCCACAGGTACAGCGATTGGCCGGTGGTCACCATGGCCTGCAGCACCGCGAGCTTGCCGTAGAAGCCCACCGTCGGCGGAATGCCGGTCAGCGAGAACATGTAGATGGCCATCACCAGCGCATACCAGGGGCTGCGCTTGAACAGGCCAGCCAGGTCGCTGATCTGCTCGGACTCGAAGCCCTGACGCGCCAGCAGCATCACCAGGCCGAAGCTGCCCAGCGTGGTCAGCACATAGGTGATCGCGTAGAACATGGCCGAGCTGTAGGCATTCATCGCATGGCCGTACTGACCATTCACCACGCCCGACGCCAGACCCAGCACGACGAAGCCCATCTGGGAGATCGTCGAATAGGCCAGCATCCGCTTCAGGTTGGACTGCGCGATGGCGGCCAGGTTGCCGACCACCAGCGAGGCCACGGCCATCACCAGCAGCATCTGCTGCCAGTCGGCGGCCAGACCCAGCATGCCTTCGACCAGCAGACGCAGCGTGATGCCCAGCGCGGCCAGCTTCGGCGCGCCGCCGATCAGCAGCGTGGCGGCCGTCGGGGCGCCTTGGTAGACGTCCGGCACCCACATGTGGAACGGAGCGGCACCCAGCTTGAAGCCCAGGCCGGCGACGACGAACACCACGCCCAGCACCAGCACCGACTTGTTCGGCACGCCCGAGTCCACCACTTCCAGCACGCGCGGGATGGACAGCGAGCCGGTGGCGCCGTACATCATCGACAGGCCGTACAGCAGGAAGCCCGAGGCCAGCGCGCCCAGCACGAAGTACTTCATCGCCGCTTCGGTGGACACGGCGTGGTCACGACGCAGCGCGGTCAGCGCATACAGCGACAGGCTCATCAACTCCAGGCCCAGGTAGACCATCAGGAAGTTGTTGGACGCCACCATCATCGACACGCCCAGCATGGCCAGCAGGCTCAGCGTGAACAGCTCGCCCTTGAGCATGTCGCGGGATTCCGCATACGGACGGGCATAGACCAGCGTGATGATCAACGCGATGCAGGAGACACCGCTCAGCAGGTGGCTGAGCGAATCCACCACCAGCATGCCCTGCATGGCGACTTGTGGCGCATCGCCCAAGGCGGCGAAGTGCATCGCCCCCACCACGGCCAGGCTCAGTTGCGTCATCCAGTAGGTCGGCGTGCGGCGCGGATCGGTGACGAACAGATCCACCAGGGCCACCACGCAGGCCAGCACCAGCAACAGGATTTCGGGATAGACCGCGACCCAGTTCATGTCATTCATTGTGTTGGGCCCTTATTGAATCTTGGACACCGCGACGTGCTTGAGCAGCTCGGTGACGGATTGATGCATCACATCGGTGAAGGGCTTGGGATACACACCCATCCACAGCACCGCGATCGCCAGCACAGCCAGCATCGCGAACTCGCGGCCATTGATGTCGGTCAGCGTGCGCACGTTGTCGTTGGCCACCGGGCCGAAATACACCCGCTTGATCATCCACAGCGTGTAAGCCGCGCCGAAGATCAGAGCCGTGGCGGCCAGCAGACCGATCCAGAAGTTGTGCGCGACGGCGCCCAGGATCACCATCCACTCGCCGACGAAACCGGCGGTGGCGGGCAGACCGCAATTGGCCATGCCGAACAGCACGGCGAAGGCGGCGAACTTGGGCATGGTGTTGACCACGCCGCCGTAATCCGCGATTTCACGCGAGTGGACGCGGTCGTACAGCACGCCGATGCACAGGAACATCGCGCCGGAGACGAAGCCGTGCGAGATCATCTGCACGATCGCGCCGGAGACGCCCAGCTCGTTGAAGATGAAGAAGCCCAGGGTGACGAAGCCCATGTGCGCGACCGACGAATAGGCCACCAGCTTCTTCATGTCGCGCTGCACCATCGCCACCAGGCCGATGTAGATCACGCCGATCAGCGACAGCGTGATCATGAACCAGGCGTATTCACGCGCGGCGTCCGGCGCGATCGGCAGCGAGAAGCGCAGGAAGCCATAGGCGCCCAGCTTCAGCATGATCGCGGCCAGCACGACGGAACCGCCGGTCGGCGCTTCCACGTGGGCATCCGGCAGCCAGGTGTGCACCGGCCACATCGGCACCTTCACCGAGAACGCGGCGAAGAAGGCGAAGAACAGCAAGGTCTGCGCGCTCAGCGGCAGCGGCAGGCGGTGCCAGGCCTGGATGTCGAAGCTGCCCGACTGGCTGTACAGATACAGCAGCGCGATCAGCATCAGCAGCGAGCCCGCCAGCGTGTAGAGGAAGAACTTGAAGGCCGCGTACACGCGACGAGGACCGCCCCACACGCCGATGATGATGTACATCGGGATCAGCGTGGCCTCGAAGAACACGTAGAACAGCATGCCGTCGAGGGCCGAGAACACGCCGATCATCAGACCCGACAGGATCAGGAAGGCGCCCAGGTACTGGTGCACGCGGGTGTCGATCACTTCCCAGGCCGCCACCACCACGATGATGCTGATGAAGGCGGTCAGCGGGACGAACCACATCGAGATGCCATCAACGCCCAGGTGGTAGTTGATGTCGAAGCGGCCGATCCAGCTCGCCTTCTCGACGAACTGCATCGCGGCGGTGGTGGTGTCGAAACCACCGACCAGCGGCAAGGTGACCGCGAAGCTGGCGATCGCACCGACCAGCGCCAGCCAGCGCACCGCGCCGGCGTTTTCATCGCGGCCGAACGCGAGCAGCAGACCGCCGCAGACGATGGGCAGCCAAATGGACAGACTTAGCAACATTCTTATTCTCCGCCCGCGTCAGAGGCCGAACACGGCCTTGAATTGGGGCCCCATGTAAGGCCACAGCTGCCAGGTCATCAGACCCACCACACCCAGGATCATGACCAGCGCATACCAGTACAGGTGGCCGGTCTGGATCAGCCGCACCAGGCCGGCGATGCCGCCCACGGTGCGCGCCGAGCCGTTGATCAGCACGCCGTCGATCAGGCCCTGATCGCCGCCCTTCCACAGGCCGGTGCCGAGCAGACGGGCGCCACGCGCCAGCACGTTCTCGTTGAACCAGTCCATGTAGTACTTGTTCTCCATCACCGTGATGAGCGGGCGGAGCACACGGGCGAACCAGGCCGGGATCTGCGGCGCCACCATGTAGAACACATAGGCGGTCAGCACGCCGGCGAAGGCCAGCCACAGCGGCAGGGTCTTGAAGCTGTGCGCTGCCATGCCGGCGGCGCTGCTGAACTCCTCACGCAGCTCATGCATGGCATGGTGCAGCTCGTGGTTGATGAAGATGGCGTCCTTGAAGAAGTCGCCATACAGCATCCGTTCGATGGTCAGGTAACCGATCACCGCCGACGGAATCGCCAGCAGGATCAGCGGCACCGTCACCACCCACTTCGACTCCTTCGGCGTGTGGTCGTGGCCATGGCCGTGGTCGTCGTGGTCGTCATGGTGGTCATGCTCGCCCGGGAACGGCTTGTGATGGAAATGCTCCTTGCCGTGGAAGACCAGGAAGAACATCCGGAAGCTGTAGAAGGCGGTCACGAACACGCCGGCCACCACCGCGAAGTAGGCGAACGACGCACCCGGCAGATGGCTGGCCGCGACGGCTTCGATGATCGAATCCTTCGAGTAGAAACCCGAGAGCAACGGCGTGCCGATCAGCGCCAGCGAACCCACCAGCGAGGTGAACCAGGTGATGCGCATGTACTTCCACAGGCCGCCCATGTTGCGGATGTCCTGGTCATGGTGCATGCCGATGATCACCGAGCCCGCGCCCAGGAACAGCAGCGCCTTGAAGAACGCGTGGGTCATCAGGTGGAACACGGCGACCGAGTAGGCCGACGCGCCCAGCGCCACGGTCATGTAGCCCAGCTGCGACAGCGTGGAATAGGCCACCACGCGCTTGATGTCGTTCTGGATGATGCCCAGGAAGCCCATGAACAGCGCCGTGATCGCACCGATCACCATCACGAAGTTCAGCGCGACGTCCGACAGCTCGAACAGCGGGCTGAAGCGCGACACCATGAAGATGCCGGCCGTCACCATCGTGGCGGCGTGGATCAGCGCGGAGATCGGGGTCGGGCCTTCCATCGAGTCCGGCAGCCAGACATGCAGCGGGAACTGCGCCGACTTGCCCATCGCGCCGATGAACAGGCAGATGCAGGCCACGGTCAGCATCATCCAGTCCTGGCCGGGGAACTTGATCGCGGCCAGCTCGTTGGCCTTGGCGAAGGTCTCGGTGTAGTTCAGCGAACCACCGTAGGCCACCAGCAGGCCGATGCCGAGGATGAAGCCGAAGTCACCCACGCGGTTGACCAGGAAGGCCTTCATGTTGGCGAAGATCGCCGTCGGCTTGGTGTACCAGAAGCCGATCAGCAGATACGACACCAGGCCCACCGCTTCCCAGCCGAAGAACAGCTGCAGCATGTTGTTGCTCATCACCAGCATCAGCATGCTGAAGGTGAACAGCGAGATGTAGCTGAAGAAGCGCTGGTAGCCGGGGTCTTCCTCCATGTAGCCGATGGTGTAGATGTGCACCATCAGCGAGACGAAGGTCACCACGCACATCATCATCGCGGACAGGCCGTCGATCATGAAGCCGACTTCCATCTTCAGGCCGCCCAGCACCATCCATTCATAGACGGTCTGGTTGAAGCGGGCGCCGTCCTGGACCACCGAACGCAGCGTCATCGCCGAGATGATCAGGGCGATCAGCACGCCCAGGATGGTCACCGTGTGCGCGCCGCGGCGCCCCACCTGCTTGCCGAACAGGCCCGCCACGATGGCGCCGACCAGCGGCGCCAGCGGCACCGCCAGCAGCATGTTCTGAGAGAGTGTTGCAGACATTGTTTTTCTCGCTTCCTGACTCTCGTCAGCCCTTCAGGGCGTCCAGCTCTTCCACGTTGATGCTGCTGCGGTTGCGGAACAGCACCACCAGGATGGCCAGGCCGATCGCCGATTCGGCTGCCGCCACGGTGAGGATGAAGAACACGAACACCTGTCCGGCCATGTCGCCCAGGTAGTGCGAGAAGGCCACGAAGTTCAGGTTGACCGCCAGCAGCATCAGCTCGATGGCCATCAGCAGCACGATCAGGTTCTTGCGGTTCAGGAAGATGCCGATCACCGACAGCGCGAACAGGATCGCGCCCAAGGTCAGGAAATGGCCCAGAGTCAGGCTGGTTGCGACTGCGCCCATCATGCGGCTCCTTCGTTCTTCTCGACCGGCACGGCCGGCTGCTCGATGGTCGGGGCCACCTTCACGATGCGCAGACGGTCGGCCTTCTTGACCTTGACCTGCTGCGAGGCGTCCTGATGGCGCGAGTCCTTGCGGCCACGCAGCGTCAGCGCGATGGCGGCAATGATGGCCACCAGCAGCAGCACGGCAGCGATCTGCAGCGGGAGCAGATAGTCGGTGTAGATCGCCATGCCCAGCAGCTTGGCGTTGCCCATCTGCTGCGCGGCGGCATCGGCCACCGGCGCATCGGCCACCTTGAAGCCGCCGATCAGGATGACGGCCATTTCCAGCGCAATCAGCGCGCCGACCAGGCCAGCCAGAGGCAGGTGCTTCCAGACACTCTCGCGGACCTGCGTGGACTCGAAGTCCAGCATCATGACCACGAAGAGGAAGAGCACCATCACCGCCCCGATGTAGACCAGCACCAGGGTGATGGCCAGGAACTCGGCCTTCAACAGCATCCAGATGCAGGACGCGTTGAAGAAGGCCAGGATCAGGAACAGGGCCGAGTGCACGGTGCTGCTGGCCGTGATGACACGGAACGAAGCACCCAGCAACACGAGCGAAAAAACGTAGAACAGCGCGGTAGTGATATCCATGCGGGTTCCTGCAAGCAGGCCGCCGGCACGCAGCATCCGGGCGAGCCGCTGGGGCTCGCGGTCCGGACGCCAGGTGACCGGTCAGCGGTACTTGGCGTCGGCCTCCTTGGTGGCTGCGATATGGGGTTCATAGCGATCGCCCACCGCCAGGAGCATGTCCTTGGTGAAGTAGAGGTCGCCACGCTTCTCGCCGTGGTATTCGAAGATGTCGGTCTCGACGATCGAGTCCACCGGGCAGCTTTCCTCGCAGAAGCCGCAGAAGATGCACTTGGTCAGGTCGATGTCGTAGCGCGTGGTGCGGCGCGAGCCGTCCTCACGCACATCGGACTCGATGGTGATGGCCATCGCCGGGCACACGGCTTCGCAGAGCTTGCAGGCGATGCAGCGCTCTTCGCCGTTTTCATAACGGCGCAGCGCATGCAGGCCACGGAAACGGGGAGACAGCGGGGTCTTCTCTTCCGGAAACTGCACCGTGATGTTGCGCGACAGGAAATACCGGCCGGTCAGGGCCATGCCCTTGAACAGCTCGGTGAGCATGAAGCTCTTGATGACGTCCTTGATGGAGCTCACTGCAGGCACCTCGGATTACTTCCAGATATTGAAGGGGGACTGGATCCACAGACCCACGATCACCAGCCAGATCAGCGTGATGGGGATGAAGATCTTCCAGCCCAGACGCATGATCTGGTCATAGCGGTAGCGCGGGAACGTGGCGCGCACCCACAGGAAGCAGGTCACCACCAGGAAGGTCTTGAAGAACAGCCAGAACCAGTTCCAGAAGGCCATGGTCTGCTGGATGAAGCCCGGCACTTCCATGCCGAACAGGCTCCAGGAGATCGGTGCCGCCCAGCCGCCCAGGAACATCACCACGGCCAGGGCCGAGACGAGGATCATGTTGGCGTATTCGGCCAGGAAGAACATCGCGAACGACATGCCCGAGTACTCGATCATGTGACCGGCCACGATTTCGGACTCGCCTTCCACCACGTCGAACGGGTGGCGGTTGGTCTCGGCCAGGCCGGAGATGAAGTACACGATGAAGATCGGCAGCAGCGGCAGCCAGTTCCAGGACAGGAAGCCCAGCCCCATCGAGGCGAAGCGGCCCTGCTCCTGGCTGACCACGATGCTGGTCATGTTCATCGAGCCGGTGACCATCAGCACGATCACCAGGCAGAAGCCCATCGCGATCTCATACGAGACCATCTGCGCCGAGGCCCGCAGCGCGCCCAGGAAGGCGTACTTCGAGTTCGAGGCCCAGCCGGCGATGATCACGCCATAGACCTCCAGCGAGGTGATGGCCATCAGGAACAGCAGGCCGGCGTTCACGTCCGCCACCGCCACGCCCGGGCCGAACGGCACGACCGCCCAGGCGGCCAGCGCCGGCATGATGGTCATGATCGGGCCCAGGAAGAACAGGCCCTTGTTGGCCGCTGCCGGGACGATGATTTCCTTGAAGATCAGCTTGACCGCATCCGCGATCGGGGTCAGCAGACCCATCGGGCCGACCCGGTTGGGACCGGGACGGATCTGCGACCAGCCGATGGCCTTGCGCTCCCACAGCGTGAGGTAAGCGACGCAGCCCAGCAGCGGCAGGATGACCGCGACGATCTTGAGCACGCTCCAGATCACCGGCCAGAGCACGCCCAGGTGCGTGGCGCCGAGGTTGTACAGGTTTTCCATGGTCTTGTTGTCCTCAGGCCTTGGCCACCGCGATCGCACCGGTCAGCGCGCCCAGGCTCGCCGTCTCGGGGACGCCGGCGGGGATGCGCACCACCGTCGAAGGCAGGCTGGCGTCCAGTTGCGCCGACAGCACGGCTTCGCCGCCGTCTTGCGTGACACGCACTTGCGCGCCCTTCTCCGCCAGGCCCAGCGAGGTCCACAGGGCAGCGGGCAGGAACGCCACCGCGCTGTCGCGTCCGTCACGGGTCAGCTGCAGCGAGCTGGCGCGGCGCACCAGGGCGTCGGTCGCGTAGATCGGGACGGCCGTCAGACGCTCCAGGCCTTGCACCGGGGCGATGGCCGCGGAAGTGGCGCTGATGGCGTTGCTCAGGCGCTGGCCCAGGTCCAGCGTCGAGCCCAGGGCCGCCGTGCGGACCTGCTCGGAGCTGTCGAATTCGAAGCCCGACAGGCCCAGCAGGTTGCCCAGCACGCGCAGGATCTTCCAGCCCGGACGGGTCTCGCCGCGCGCCTTGGCCACGCCGACGAAGCTCTGCAGGCGGCCTTCCGCGTTGACGAAGCTGCCCGAGGTTTCGGTGAACGGGGCCGTCGGCAGCAGCACGTCGGCATAGTCCAGACCGGTCTTGAACGGGCTCAGCACGACCACCATTTCGGCGGCTTGCAGGGCCTTGCGGGCGGCCGCGGCATTCGGGCCGTCCAGCACGGGATCGGTGTTGAGCAGCAGCAGCGCCTTGGCCGGCTGGTCGTTCAGCAGTTGCGCGGCGGAACGACCGCCCTGCCCCGGCTGCGCCTTGACCAGCTGCGCACCCACGGTGTTGGCGGCAGCGGACAGCACGCCGACCTGCGCGCCGGTCTGCTCGGCGATCCACTGGGCCAGCGACAGCAGGCTCGCGGCTTGCGGATGCTGCACGGCGGCATTGCCGATCAGCACGGCCTTGCGCTCACCCGACAGCAGCGTTTCCGCGATGCGCTTGGCGGCGTCGGTCGCCTCACCCTGCACCGGCGCGGACACGCCCTTGGACGCACCGATCGCGGCAGCGATGTTGGCCAGCTCCTGCACCCAGGTGCTCGGCGCGGCGGTGATGCGCGAAGCGACGCGCATCAGCCAGTCGTCCTCGGCACCGCCCAGGGCGACGATCTGCGCGCCCTGACGCGCCGCCTGGCGCAGGCGTTGGGCAAACAGCGGATGGTCCTTGCGCAGGAACGAGCCCACGACCAGCGCGCGATCCAGCTGCGACAGCGCGGCGATCGACGAACCCAGCCAGAAGGCCTTGCCGTCGGCGGCGCGCAGCGCGGGATCGACCACGCGCAGGCGGGTGTCGATGTTCTCGCTGCCCAGGCCGCGTACCAGCTGGGCCAGCAGATGCAGCTCTTCGATGGTGCTGTGCTCCGAGCCCAGCGCGGCGATCGAGGCCGCGCCCTTCTCGGTCTTGATCTGCTTCAGGCCGTTGGCGACGTATTCCAGCGCGGTGGTCCAGTCCACCGGCTTCCACTCGCCGCCTTGCTTGAGCATCGGCGTGGTCAGGCGCTCGTCACTGTTCAGCGCTTCATACGAGAAACGGTCGCGGTCGGCGATCCAGCACTCGTTGACGGCTTCGTTCTCCAGCGGGACGACGCGCAGCACTTCGTTGTTCTTGACCTGCACGACCAGGTTGGCACCGGTCGAGTCATGCGGGCTGACGCTCTTGCGGCGCGACAGTTCCCAGGTCCGGGCGCTGTAGCGGAAGGGCTTGCTGGTCAGCGCGCCCACCGGGCAGATGTCGATCATGTTGCCCGACAGCTCGGAATCCACGGTGCGGCCGACGAAGGTCTGGATCTCGCTGTGCTCGCCGCGGTGGGCCATGCCCAGTTCCATCTGGCCGGCAATCTCCTGACCGAAGCGGACGCAGCGGGTGCAGTGGATGCACCGGCTCATCTCTTCCATCGAGATCAGCGGACCGACGTTCTTGTGGAACACCACGCGCTTCTCTTCCGAGTAGCGGGACTTGCCGGCGCCGTAGCCGACGGCCAGATCCTGCAGCTGGCATTCACCGCCCTGATCGCAGATCGGGCAGTCCAGCGGGTGGTTGATCAGCAGAAACTCCATCACGCCCTGCTGGGCCTTGATGGCTTTCTCGCTCTTGGTGCGGACGATCATGCCCTGCGTGACCGGCGTGGCGCAGGCGGGCAGCGGCTTGGGCGCCTTCTCCACATCCACCAGGCACATGCGGCAGTTGGCCGCGATGCTCAACTTCTTGTGATAGCAGAAATGCGGGATGTAGGTGCCGGCCTTCTCGGCGGCATGCATGACCATGCTGCCTTCGGGCACTTCGACCTTCTGGCCGTCGAGTTCGATTTCAACCATAGCTTGTTCTCAGCGGCTCCGGTCAGGCCAGCGCAGGCGACGTGGGCGTCTGCGCGGCTGGCGATCCTTGGGACTTGTTCTTCTGCGCCTGTTCGATCATCGCGATGAACTCCTGCTTGAAGTGCTTGAGCATCGCGCGCACCGGCATGGCCGCGGCATCGCCCAGCGCGCAGATGGTGCGACCCTGGATGTTGTCGGCCACCGAGTTCAGCAGGTCGATGTCTTCCAGACGGCCCTGTCCATGGGCGATGCGCTCGATCACGCGGTGCATCCAGCCCGTGCCTTCACGGCAAGGGGTGCACTGGCCGCAGGACTCATGCGCATAGAAGTAGGACAGGCGCAGCAGGCTGGTGACCATGCAGCGGGTCTCGTCCATGACGATGACCGCCCCCGAGCCCAGCATCGAGCCGGCCTTGGCGATGGAGTCATAGTCCATCGTGCACTGCATCATCACGTCGGCCGGCAGCACGGGCGCCGAGGATCCACCGGGGATCACGGCCTTCAGCTTGCGGCCACCGCGCACGCCACCGGCGAGCTCGAGCAGCTTCTCGAACGAGGTGCCCAGCGGGATCTCGTAGTTGCCCGGACGCTCGACGTCGCCGGAGATCGAGAAGATCTTGGTGCCGCCGTTGTTGGGCTTGCCGATCTCGAGGTAGGCCTGGCCGCCGTTGCGGATGATCCAGGGCACCGCCGCGAAGGTCTCGGTGTTGTTGATGGTGGTCGGCTTGCCGTACAGGCCGAACGACGCGGGGAACGGCGGCTTGAAGCGCGGCTGGCCCTTCTTGCCTTCCAGCGATTCCAGCAGCGCGGTTTCTTCGCCGCAGATGTAGGCGCCGAAGCCGTGATGGCCGTGCAGCTGGAAGCTGAAATTGCTGCCTAGGATGTTGTCACCCAGCAGGCCGGCCGCGCGGGCTTCTTCCAGGGCGGCCTCGAAGCGCTCGTAGACCTCGAAGATTTCGCCGTGGATGTAGTTGTAGCCGGTGCGGATGCCCATGGCGTACGCCGCGATCGCCATGCCTTCGATGACGATGTGCGGGTTGTACATGAGGATGTCGCGGTCCTTGCAGGTGCCCGGCTCGCCTTCATCCGAATTGCAGACCAGGTACTTCGCGCCCGGGAATTGACGCGGCATGAAGCTCCACTTCAGACCGGTCGGGAAGCCCGCGCCGCCACGGCCGCGCAGGGCGGAGGCCTTGACCTCGGCGATCACCTGATCGGGCGTGAGGCCTTCGCCACCGTCCTGACCGAGGATCTTGCGCAGCGCCTGATAGCCGCCGCGCGCTTCGTAGTCCTTCAGCGACCAGTTGGCACCGTTCAGGCCGGCATAGATCTGCGGGCTGATGTTGCGGTCATGGAAGCAGGTCTCGACGCCGGTCGCCTGCCACTTGGAGAGATCGATGTTCATGCGCGTTCCCTCAGTTCTTTCCAGCGGCATGGGCCTTGAGCGCATCCACCAGTTCGTCCAGGCGCTGATGGCTCATGAAGCTGACCATCTGACGGTCGTTCACCAGCATCACCGGCGCATCGGCGCAAGCGCCGAGGCATTCGCTCTTCTGCACGGTGAAGACGCCGTCGGCGGTGGTGCCGCCCTCTTCCACGCCCAGCTTGCTGCAGAGGTGGTCCAGCGCCTTCTGGCCGTCGCGCAGCTGGCACGGCAGGTTGGTGCAGACGTTCAGCTTGAACTGGCCCAGCTTGCGCTGGTTGTACATGTTGTAGAAGGTGGTGACCTCGTAGACCGCGATCGCCGGCATGCCCAGGTACTGGGCAATGGCGTCCTCGGCCTCGCGGGACACATAGCCCTGCTCCTGCTGGACGATGGACAGGCAGGCCATCACGGCCGACTGCGCCTGTTCGGCCGGGTACTTGGCCACTTCACGGGCGAAGCGGGCCTGGGTCGACTCGCTCAACACAAACCCGGTGCTCACAATTTCAGTGCTGCTCATGCGATCACCACTCAACGGTCAATTTCGCCGAACACGATGTCCATCGTGCCGATCACGGCGACGGCATCGGCAATCATGTGGCCGCGTGCCATTTCATCCAGCGCTGCCAGATGCGAATAACCCGGGGCACGGATCTTCAGGCGGTACGGCTTGTTGGCGCCGTCGCTGATCATGTAGATGCCGAACTCGCCCTTCGGATGCTCGACGGAGGCATAGGCCTCGCCCTCGGGGACGCGGAAGCCTTCGGTGAACAGCTTGAAGTGGTGGATCAGCTCTTCCATGCTGGACTTCATCGCCACCCGCGATGGCGGCGCCACCTTGTGGTTGTCGGTGATGACCGGACCCGGATTGGCCTTGAGCCACTTCACGCACTGCTCGACGATGCGGCAGGACTGACGCATCTCTTCCACCCGGACCACATAACGGTCGTAGGTGTCGCCGTTGGTGCCGACCGGGATGTCGAAATCCATCTTGGCGTAGACGTCGTAGGGCTGCGTCTTGCGGGTGTCCCAGGCGATGCCGGAGCCACGCAGCATCGGGCCGGTCAGGCCCAGATTGAGCGCGCGCTCGGGCGACATCACGCCGATGCCGACGGTCCGCTGCTTCCAGATGCGGTTGTCGGTGAGCAGGGTTTCGTACTCGTCGACATTGGCCGGGAAGCGCTTGCAGAAGTCCTCGATGAAATCGAGCAACGAGCCCTGGCGGTTCTCGTTCAGCCTGGCGATCGTCTTGGCGTTCTTGATCTTGCTGACCTGGTACTGCGGCATCGAGTCCGGCAGGTCGCGGTAGACGCCACCCGGACGGAAATACGCCGCATGCATCCGGGCGCCGGAGACCGCTTCGTACATGTCGAAGATGTCTTCCCGCTCACGGAAGCAATAGATCAGGATGTTCATCGCGCCGCAGTCGATGCCGTGCGCGCCCAACCACAGCAGGTGGTTCAGGATGCGGGTCAGCTCGCCGAACATGACGCGGATGTACTGCGCACGCTCCGGCACCTCGATGCCCAGCATCTTTTCGATGGCCAGGCAGTAGGCGTGCTCGTTGGACATCATGGACACATAGTCCAGACGATCCATGTAGGGCAGCGACTGGATGAAGGTCTTGGTCTCGGCCAGCTTCTCGGTGGCGCGGTGCAGCAGGCCGATGTGCGGATCGGCGCGCTGGATGACTTCGCCGTCCAGCTCCAGCACCAGACGCAGCACGCCGTGCGCGGCCGGATGCTGCGGCCCGAAGTTCAGGGTGTAGTTCTTGATTTCGGCCATGATCAGGACTCTCGCCGGGCCGTCCCGAAGGCGGCCTTCGCCCCCACCGGGGGCCAGAAAGCGGCAGCGCCGCGTGGTTGCGGGCGCATGTTCACAGCCCGCCGTAGTTGTCTTCGCGGATCACGCGAGGCGTGATCTCACGCGGCTCGATCGTCACCGGCTGGTAGATCACCCGCTTCTGCTGGGCGTCGTAGCGCATCTCGACGTGACCGGTGACCGGGAAGTCCTTGCGCATCGGATGGCCGATGAAACCGTAGTCGGTCAGGATTCGACGCAGGTCCTCGTGACCTTCGAAGATGATCCCGTACATGTCGAACGCTTCGCGCTCGAACCAGTTGGCCGCATTCCAGATCGGGGTGATCGCGGCGACGCTGGGGAAGTCGTCGTCGGTCGCGAAGACCTTCAGACGCAGGCGCCAGTTCTTGTTGATCGACAGCAGGTGCGAGACGACCGCGAAGCGCAGGCCTTCGTAGGCGCCGTCCTTGTAGGTGCTGTAGTCCACGCCGCAGAGGTCGATCAGCTGTTCGAAGCGCAGCTCCGAGTGATCGCGCAGCAGCTTGGCGACATTGAAGTAATCCTTGGCCGCGACGGTGATGGTGATTTCACCCAGTTCGCGCTTCAGCGACACGATCTGGCCGCCCAGGACGGACTCCAGCGCCGCCTGCAGGGTATCGAGTTTGATGCTCATGTGCTTGGCTTGCGTCGGTGCTGCTTAGCGCGCGATGGTGTTTTCGCGGCGGATCTTGGCCTGCAGTTGCAGGATGCCGTAGAGCAGTGCCTCGGCGGTGGGCGGACAGCCCGGGACGTAGACGTCCACCGGCACGATCCGGTCACAGCCACGCACGACCGAATAGCTGTAGTGGTAGTAGCCGCCGCCGTTGGCGCAGGAGCCCATCGAGAGCACCCAGCGCGGCTCGGCCATCTGGTCGTAGACCTTGCGCAGGGCCGGCGCCATCTTGTTGCACAGCGTGCCGGCCACGATCATCAGATCGGACTGGCGGGGGCTGGGGCGGAACAGCATGCCGAAGCGGTCGATGTCGTAGCGAGCGGCGCCCGCATGCATCATCTCGACCGCGCAGCAGGCCAGACCGAAGGTCATCGGCCACAACGAGCCGGTCTTGGACCAGTTCACCAGCTTGTCCAGCTGGGTGGTCATGAAGCCTTCCTTCAATACGCCTTCGTTACCCATATCGAATATCCAATCTTTCGAAACCTTGCGGGACCGGACCACGCCCGCATCCCGCTTGGAGGCCCGCCGTCACCGACGCGGACCGCTGCATCACTGCGGGGAGATCACTCCCAGTCCAGCGCGCCTTTTTTCCACTCGTAGGCGAAGCCCACGACCAGGATGCCGAGGAAGACCATCATCGCCCAGAAACCTTCCGGGCCGATTTCGCGCAGCGACACTGCCCAGGGGAACAGGAAGGCGATTTCGAGGTCGAACAAGATGAACAGGATGGCGACGAGGTAGTAGCGCACATCGAATTTCATGCGCGCGTCTTCAAAGGCCTCGAAGCCGCATTCGTAGGGGGAGTTCTTGGCCGCGTCAGGACGACGCGGACCGGCCAGGAAGCCGAGAAGCTGAGGGGCGATACCCACGCCGGCGCCGACCAGGATGAAAAGGATGACGGGGAGGTATTGATCCAGGCTCACGATTTGCTCTTCGTTTGATGCCGGGTTTCTCGACCCTCAAGCCCATCGCCACCCAATATCCGGCAATACCCGGACTGGATACCGACGCCCTGTCGATCTCGATTCCCAACGGGCCACCGAAACCTGGTCGCAGCCGACCAACGATTCGGCAAAAGCAACGGGCGCGCCGCCAGCGATTGATTCAATCGCTCACGGACCGCGCCCGCCTTGCCTTCCGGGATTCCCCATCGAGAGATCCCGCAAGGCTCGACCTGCTGCTGATGTCACCAGAACCCCGACCTTGCGCCGGGAACTGGACCCACCAGACGATGGCAGACCGATTTATTTTGGTGCCGACGGCGAGACTCGAACTCGCACAGCTTTCGCCACTACCCCCTCAAGATAGCGTGTCTACCAATTTCACCACGTCGGCTTGTTGTCACCCTTTGAATTGATCCTGCAATCTAACGGCCTTTCAACCGCTACCACTGGATCAACTGCTTCAGTGACTTTGTCTTTACGGCTAGCGCTGCAGACAGCCTCGAATTCTATACCGGTTTTTGTAGGCCAATAAGGAACTCACAGCATTTTGTCGAGAGACTTGCGCCTGCCGCCCACATCCGTCAGTTCGAAGCGGCGGATGCCGATGCCGCCGGATTCAGCGCCGCGCCGGGCGCCGCTTCCGAAGCCACCGGGGCGGGCGTGACCGCGCGCTCCAGCAGTTGCTCGCCAGCGGACGGGCCGGAACCCACGCCGCCTTCACGATGGCTGCCCATGTAGGCCAGCGCCAGCGTGCAGACGAAGAAGATCGTAGCGGCAACCGCGGTGCTGCGCGACAGGAAGTTGGCACTGCCCGTGGCACCGAAGAGACTGCCCGAGGCACCGCTGCCGAAGGAGGCGCCCATGTCGGCGCCCTTGCCGTGCTGCACCAGCACCAGGCCGATCATCGACAGCGCCGCCAGCAGTTGCAGCACCAGCACCAGATTCATCATCACTTGCATTTTGCTTCTTTCTCCACAAACCTTGAGACCGGCGAATCAGCCGGCAGCGCGGCAGATCGCCGCGAAATCAGCCGCCTTCAGCGCGGCGCCTCCGATGAGGCCGCCATCGATGTCAGGCTGGGCAAACAGCTGGGCGGCGTTGTCAGGCTTGACGCTGCCCCCATACAGAATCTGCATCTGCTCGGCCTTCTGCGTGGCCGCGCGCAATTGCTGACGCAACAGCGCATGCACCTGCTGGGCCTGCTCCGGCGTGGCCGTCAGGCCGGTACCGATCGCCCACACCGGCTCATACGCCAGCACGATCTCACCGATGCAGTGGGTGAGCGTATGGATCACGGCCGCCAATTGGCGCTTGACGACTTCTTCGGTGCGACCCGCCTCGCGGTCCGCCAGCGTTTCGCCGACGCAGACGATCGGCGTCACGCCATGCGCCAACGCCGCCTTGGCCTTGTCGGCGACCAACTGATCGCTTTCGTGGTGATAGGCGCGGCGCTCGGAATGGCCGACGATGACGTAGCGGCAGCCGAGATCAGCCAGCATCGCGGACGACACTTCGCCGGTGAAAGCGCCCTGCTCATGGGTGGAGCAGTCTTGCGCCCCATAGCTGACGAGTTGACCGGTCAAGGCCAGCGCCGTGTCGGTGATGTAGGGGAACGGCACGCAGACCGCCACCTGGGCGTTCCACGGTCCCGCTTCCTTCAGCCCCGCCAGCAGCACGGCGTTGGCTGCACGGGTGCCATGCATCTTCCAATTGCCGACCACCAGTTTCTTGCGCATCAGAACCACTCCAATCCCACTTGATGGCCGCGGTTGCCCGCCGCCACGACCTCACCAGGTCAGAACAATCTTGCCCACGTGCTCGCCGGACTCCATCAGCGCATGCGCCGCAGCGGCTTCCGCCGCCGGCAGTTGCCGATAAATCACCGGACGAATCCGGCCCTGCGCCAGCAGCGGCCAGACCCGCTCGCGAAGCGCGCGCGCGATGCCCGACTTGAAGTCCACCGAACGGGCACGCAGCGTCGAGCCGGTCAGCGTCAGCCGACGGCGCAGTACCTGCCCCGCATCGATCTCGCCCTTCACGCCGCCCTGCACTGCGATGATCACGGCACGGCCGTCGTCCGCCAGACACTGGATGTTCCGGGCGACATAGTCTCCCGCCACCATGTCCAGGATAACGTCCACGCCACGGCCCTCGGTCGCCGCTTTCGCCTCGACCACGAAGTCCTGCTCGCGGTAGTTGATCGCCACATCAGCGCCCAGCGCCAGGCAGGCCTTGGCCTTGTCGGCGCTGCCCACCGTCACCAGCACCTTGGCGCCGAGCGCCTTGGCGATCTGGATCGCCGTGACGCCGATGCCGCTGCTGCCGCCGTGCACCAGCAGCGTTTCGCCCGGCTGCAGACGCGCCCGCTCGAAGACATTGCTCCACACGGTGAAGAAGGTCTCCGGCAGGCTGGCCGCTTCTTCCATGCGCCAGCCGGCGGGCACGGGGAGGCACTGCCCCACCGGCGCCACGCACAGTTGCGCATAGCCGCCGCCCGAGACCAGCGCGCAGACCGCATCACCGATCTTCAGACCGGAAGCCGCCAGCGCGGCGGCATCGCCGGCGACGATCTCACCCGCCACCTCGAGCCCCGGCAGATCGCTGGCGCCAGCCGGAGGCGGATAAGCCCCCTTGCGTTGCAGCACGTCGGGACGATTGATGCCGTAGGCCTGCACCCGGATCAAGCACTCCCCGGTCCCGGCGACGGGATCAGGGCGCTCGACCAGTTGCAGAACCTCCGGACCACCGGGGTGGCTGATGGCGATCGCCTTCATGACGATTACTCGCCGTGGCCTTCCGACGACGGGGCGTGCTGCGGCGCCGCGTCGCGGTCCAGCAGTGCCTTCATCGACAGCTTGATGCGGCCCTTCTCGTCGGTTTCCAGGACCTTGACCTTGACGATCTGGCCTTCGCTCAGGAAGTCGGTCACCTTCTCCACGCGCTGGTGAGCGATCTGGCTGATGTGCAGCAGACCGTCCTTGCCCGGGAGGATGTTGACCAGCGCGCCGAAGTCCAGGATCTTGGTGACCGGGCCTTCGTACACCTTGCCGATTTCGGCTTCAGCGGTGATCTCGGCGATGCGCTTCTTGGCGATTTCCGCCTTCGCGCCGTCGGTCGAGGCGATGGTGATGGTGCCGTCTTCGCCGATGTCGATCTGGGTGCCGGTTTCTTCGGTCAGCGCGCGGATGGTGGCACCGCCCTTGCCGATCACGTCACGGATCTTCTCCGGATTGATCTTCATCGTGTAGAGACGCGGTGCGAACTGCGAGATCTCGGCGTTGGCCGAGCCCATGGCGCCGACCATCTTGTCCAGGATGTGCAGACGGGCTTCCTTGGCCTGAGCCAGCGCCACCTGCATGATTTCCTTGGTGATGCCCTGGATCTTGATGTCCATCTGCAGGGCGGTGATGCCCGCGGTGGTACCGGCCACCTTGAAGTCCATGTCGCCCAGGTGATCTTCGTCACCCAGGATGTCGGTCAGCACTGCGAAACGGTTGCCGTCCTTGATCAGGCCCATGGCGATGCCAGCCACGTGAGCCTCCAGCGGCACGCCGGCGTCCATCAGCGACAGGCAGCCGCCGCAGACGGAGGCCATCGACGACGAGCCGTTGGACTCGGTGATTTCGGACACCACGCGCAGCGAGTACGGGAACTCTTCCTTGCTCGGCAG
>CAJYPV010000030.1 GCA_913776825.1 Burkholderiaceae bacterium | reverse complement strand
GCAGCTCAAGACCTATGACGGCCAGGTGGTCGTCAATGAGGACAACCTGAACGACTTCCTCGGCGTTCGCAAGTACGACTTCGGTCGCGCCGAGAAGAAAAACCAGGTGGGCCAGGTCGTGGGTCTGGCGTGGACGGAAGTGGGCGGCGATCTGCTGACCATCGAAGCCACCGCGATGCCGGGCAAGGGCACCATCATCCGCACCGGTTCGCTGGGCGATGTGATGAAGGAATCGGTGGAGGCGGCCCGCACGGTGGTGCGTTCACGCGCTCGTCGTCTGGGCATCAAGGATGAGCTCTTCGAGAAGCGCGACATCCACATCCACGTGCCCGACGGCGCCACGCCGAAGGACGGCCCGAGCGCGGGTATCGCGATGACGACGGCCTTCGTGTCGGCACTCACCGGCATCCCGGTGCGTGCGGATGTGGCGATGACCGGCGAGATCACGCTGCGCGGCGAGGTCACGGCCATCGGCGGTCTGAAGGAAAAGCTGCTGGCTGCGCACCGCGGTGGCATCAAGACCGTGATGATTCCGGAAGAGAACGTCAAGGATCTTCAGGACATTCCGGAGAACGTGAAGAACCAGTTGGAGATCGTGCCGGTTCGCTGGATCGATCGCGTGCTGGAAGTCGCGTTGGAGAGCTATCCGCAAGCGCTGCCGGAAGAAGAAGTCGCTGCCGCGCCGCCGGCCGAAAAGGTGGCCGACGCCGCCAAGCCGGATGCCGGCGATTCGCTGAAGCATTGATTCGACGAGACGGGCAGGGCTGATCAGGCCTTGATCCCTGTCGATCGACGGCCCCATTCAGGCCCATCCCGCGAGAGCGTGATGGGCCTGACTTCTGATGGGTGCGCGGGTCGGGTTGGGCGATTGATGTATCGACAGATCGAGGCTCATCGAGAAGATTCACGGAACTCTTGCGCGAGCATGAAAATTCGGTCTATACTCTCGGCTTCGGCGCAAACGGTGCTACAGCAAAGAAGCAATCGCAAGATTGAGTCAGCGCGAAGCAGGCAGTGCGTTGAAACCATGCGGGAATAGCTCAGTTGGTAGAGCGCAACCTTGCCAAGGTTGAGGTCGCGAGTTCGAGCCTCGTTTCCCGCTCCAGGTTTTGAATTGAAGAATGGAAGCTCAGCTTCCATTTTTTATCGAAGCCAGCTCACCAAAGCTGGTTTCCACAGAATCCCGTCCAGGGTTCTGGGGCGCGATAGCAAAGCGGTTATGCCCCGGATTGCAAATCCGGTTAGTCCGGTTCGACTCCGGATCGCGCCTCCAAAAAATTGGACATTTGCGGGAATAGCTCAGTTGGTAGAGCGCAACCTTGCCAAGGTTGAGGTCGCGAGTTCGAGCCTCGTTTCCCGCTCCAACGTCACCAAAGGGTAGTTGGATGCATCGGCATCTTTCTATCCTGCGATGCGGGAATAGCTCAGTTGGTAGAGCGCAACCTTGCCAAGGTTGAGGTCGCGAGTTCGAGCCTCGTTTCCCGCTCCAAATCTCTCCGAAAAGGGAAGTCGATATGACTTCCCTTTTTTCTTTTCCGCGCAGTGATAACCACTCGATCGGTTGATTCGGGTCGTCCATCGCGGCAGAGAATCTCTCTTCCGCCGTTCATCATTTCTTTGATGCAGCGGGCCATTTGGGTTTTCGCGCCTTTGACATTCTCCTCACGGCGCATTCGCTGGATGCCCTCGGAAGATACCGCTCAGCGCATCGCGTGCGGCGCCCGTCGTTTGGGTAACATGCGCGCTTCGTCGTGAGACGTCGATGGCCGGCGTGGCGAAATCGGTAGACGCCGGGGACTTAAAATCCCCTTCTTTCGAGAGTGCGGGTTCGAGTCCCGCCGCCGGCACCATCCTCTCGGTCATTCATCCGCTCGCGATGGATGCATTGCGCCAGTCTGGCGCCTTCTCCCTTTCTACGATTCCCGGCTCCGATCGGTCGGAGATGGCGCTCGTTCGCCGCATGCTGGCGTCGGCGAGCGAGAGCACGCTCGCCATGCGTTTGGTCGCGCGCATCGTCGTCGGGCCAATCTGGGCGGCGCAGCGTTTGGCCAGACTTCGCCAACGCATCACCAGGCGATCGACCTGACCGAATACCGCAACCCGAGCAGTTGACAACCCTGAACGCTGCACCTCTCCACGCCACTAGGGCCTCCGCGCTGGCGTCCCGGGCGGGCCCTGAGTCGAGACCTTCGCCATGGGCGGGAGCTCTCGTGGTCAGGAGCGGCTCGCTGATGGAACGCCATCGCTGCACGCGGCGAGATGCTGCTCGTCGTGTGCATCGACAGTGTGTTCATGGCGACGTGCCTGCGCTGGGGTGGACCTGCCGTCAACGCGGGGGACAGACGCGGCGTCGCGAGCGTGCTGCACTTTGGTGTCGATGCCGGCGCGCTTCATCTGGGGCGCGCGGTGATCGCAGATGACTGTGGAGAACCTTCTGATGATTCAAGTCCCTCGTCAGGCCGCCGCGATCGGCGCCGGCCTGCTCTCGGCTCTGCTGCTTGCCGCTTGCGGTGACGACGACCCGACGGATAACGTCGAGTACTCCGCAACGATCCGGCGGACCCAGTTCGGCATGCCGCATATCCAGGCGGGCGATGAGAAGGGCCTCGGTTATGGCGTCGGTTATGCCTTCGCGCAGGACAATTTCTGCCTGCTCGCAGATGCGGTGGTGTCGGTCAACGGTGAGCGCTCGAAACACTTCGGCCCGACGGCGACCTATGACCCCAGCGGTCGAGGACAGCAGGTCAATCTGAGCAGCGATTTCTATTTCAAGGCCTTGAATGAGCCGACGCTGGTGCAGGCCACCTGGGACCGCCAATCGACCGAGATCAAGAATCTGGTCACCGGTTATGCCGCCGGCTACAACCGATTTCTGCGTGAGACCGGCCTGGCCAAGCTGCCGGCCGCATGCAAAGACCAAGCCTGGGTCCGCGCCATCACGCCGCTGGATGTGATGCGCCTGATGCGGCGTTATGCGGTCGAGGCCAGCGGAGCGCAGTTGATGGATGCGCTCTATGCGGCTCAGCCGCCGGCCGCCACGGTGGCGTCGGTCGCCGGCCAGCGCCAGAGCAAGACCACACTGGCGTCGGCCACACCGCGCAGGACCCAGCGCCCCGCGTCGCCGACGGTCGCCGCCTTCACGCCGCCAGCGTCCAGCTTCTGGACGCAGCGTTTCGACACCAGCCGGCTCGGCAGCAATGGCGTGGCGCTCGGCAAGGACGCGACCAGCTCCGGTGCCGGCTTGCTGCTGGCCAATCCGCACTTTCCGTGGGTGAGCCCGCTGCGGTTCTACCAATTGCACCTGACCATCCCGGGCAAGCTGGATGTGATGGGGGCGTCGCTGACCGGCTTTCCCGGCGTCAACATCGGCTTCAATCGCGATGTCGCCTGGACCCACACGGTCAACAGCTCCAAGCACTTCACGCTGTTCTACCTGGCGCTGGATCCGACCGATCCGACCCGCTATGTGATCGACGGCCAGAGCAAGCCCATGACCCGCAAGACGCTGACCGTCGAGGTGCCGGACGGCAAGGGCGGCATCACGACGGTGACGCGCACCCAGTACGCCACCGAGCACGGGCCGCTCATCAAGATCCCCGGGCAGCTGGACTGGACCACCACCGCGGCCTTCGCCTTCCGTGATGCGAATGCCGACAACGATCGGCTGTTCATGCAGTGGTGGGACATGGATAAGGCCACGTCCATGCAGGCGTTCAAGTCGTCGGTCGAAGGCACCTTGGGCATTCCCTGGGTGCAGACCCTCGCGACCGACAAGGCAGGCAATGCGTATTACGCCGATGTCACGCCGGTGCCGCATGTCACGGCGGCCAAGGAAGCCGCCTGCGTCGCCGCGCCGTTCAAGCCCTTGATCGCCCAGGGCCTGTATGTGCTGGCGGGCACGACCGCCGCCTGCAATTGGGGTGACAGCGCCGACGCGCCGCAACGCGGCATCTTCGCCGCGCGGGAATTGCCGACGCTGATGCGCACCGACTATGTCCAGAACAGCAACGACAGCGCCTGGTTCACCCATCCCGCGCAGCCCTTGACCGGCTATCCCTCGATCGTCAGCACCGATGGCAGCGCGCTGAGCGGCCGCACCCGCATCGGGCTGAGCCAGATCGGCGCCCGGTTGTCGGGCTCGGACGGGCTGCCCGGCAATCGCTTCGACATGGCGTCGCTGCAGACGATCGCGTTCTCCAACCGCTCGTACTTCGCCGGCCAGTTGCTGACGGATCTGCGCACGGCCTGCGGCGCCGGTGGCAGCGTGGTCGTGGGTGGCAGCGCGGTCGACATCACCAAGGGCTGCCAGGTGATGGCGAACTGGGATGGCAAGGCGGAACTGAGCAGCATCGGCTGGCCGCTGTTCTTTGCCTGGCAGCAGGCGATGAACGCAAGCGGCATCAATTTCTGGACGGTGCCGTTCAATGCCGCCGATCCGATCAACACGCCCAGCGGGTTGCGGATCAGCGATCCGACGGTCGTCATGGCCGCGCGCATGGCGATGGCCTCGGCGATGAAGTCGCTCGACCAGCAGTCCCTGGACTACACCCGCCCATGGGGTCAGCTGCAGGTCGCGGTACGCGGCAACAAGCGCATTCCGATTCACGGCGGCAACAGCGCGGACATCTACAACGCCATCGTCAGCGTGCCGATCGGCGATGGACAGTTCGATGTGCGCTTCGGCTCCTCGACGATCTGGACCGTGTCCTTCGACGGTGCGGTGCCGCGTGCGGAAGGGTTCCTGACCTATTCCCAAAGCATCGATCCGAGCTCGCCGCACTATGCGGACCAGACTGAGCGCTTCAGCGCGAAGCAGTGGATCTCGTTCCCGTTCACCGAGGCCGCGATCGCTGCCGACCCCGCGCTGACGACGATGCGCCTGATCGAGTGATGGATCGGTGGGTCGATTGATCGATTGATCCATGAATGCCATCGCCGCAGCGCCCCGCGCTCGCGGCGCCAGCGCGCGCCGAGCGCACCGCGCTGCGCCGGCGAGGCGATGGCGACGACGCCTTGCCAGCGTGCGAGACGGGACGCCGAATGCGTGCCTGTGCGAAGCCGCTGGGGTCAGGTGTTTACAGTCTGAAGCGAGTTGAGGTACACCTCGTCCTCTTCACTCCGGAGGCTGCGTGAGCGCTGCCCTTCGGTCCTTCTTCTTCCGCTGCACGGGGCCCATGCCCGTGCGGCGTACGGGACCTGATCTCGGTCCCGCCTTGGACGGCGCACCGCGCTGAATCTCGACATGGCCATGTTTGCGCAGGAACTCTTGAACCCCGGTGTGCGCAAGCGCGAGGTGTTCGGTTGGTCGATGTATGACTTCGCCAACTCCGGCTACACCACGGTCGTGCTCACGGCGGTCTACAACGCGTACTTCGTCGGCGTGGTGGCCAAGGGGCAGTCGTCGGCCACGCTGTTGTGGACCTCGCTGATCGCGTTCTCCAGCTTCCTGGTGATGGTGACCATGCCTGGCCTCGGTGCCTGGGCCGATGCCCATGCGACCAAGAAGCGACTGCTGGCGATCTGCACGATCGGATGCGTGCTGTCCACCGCTGCGCTCGCGTGGTTCGGGCCCGCGCAGTTGTGGTGGGCGGCAGCGGCGGTGGTGCTCTCAAACCTGTTCTTCTCCTGGGGCGAATCGCTCATTGCGGCCTTCCTGCCCGAACTGGCGCGACGGGATGCGCTGGGGCGGGTGTCCGGCTGGGGTTGGGCCTTCGGTTACCTGGGCGGCATGCTGTCGCTGGGCATCTGTCTGGCGTACGTGCTGCGGGCTCAGGCCAACGGCGGCACCGCCGCCGAGTTCGTGCCGGTGACCCTGCTCATCACCGCAGGCCTCTATCTGTTGGCGGCGTTGCCCACCTTCCTGCTGCTGCGCGAGCGCTCCGATCCCTGTGCCACGCGGCGCGCGGGACGCGGCGGTCTCGGCCTGAGCCAGCTGTGGGCCTCATGGCGCCGGGCGCGCGCCTATCCGGATTTCCTGCGTCTGTTGGCCTGCGGCGTCAGCTATCAGGCCGGGATTGCGGTCGTGATTGCGCTGGCGGCGGTCTATGCCGAGCAGGCGCTGGGATTCGGCCAGGCCGAGACGATGGCGCTGGTGTTCCTGGTCAACATTGCTTCGGCGATCGGCGCCTTCGCCTTCGGTTACTTCGAGGACCGCATCGGCCATCGACCCGCGCTCGCCTACACGCTGGTGGGCTGGATGGTGATGACCGTCCTGGCCTATCTCGCCAGCAGCGCGTGGTTGTTCTGGGTGGCGGCAGTGATCGCCGGCCTGTGCATGGGATCGAGCCAATCCTGCGGCCGGGCCCTGGCAGGCGCGCTCGCCCCGCATGACCGCCTGGCCGAGTTCTTCGGCCTTTGGACCTTTGCCACCCGGCTGGCCGCCATCATCGGACCGCTGACCTACGGCGCGGTCACGGTGCTCACGGCCGGCAACCACCGGCTCGCGATCCTGTCGACGGGCGTGTTTTTCGTGCTGGGCTGGTGGCTGCTGCGACGGGTCGACATGGCCCGCGGATTGGCGCGCGCGCTGGTCTGAGGCACGGCGGCACGGCAGTCGCGGCGTGCCCCGCGCCTGCTCGTGCGCCAGTGCCGTCCAGGCCGGACGCGCGTCACGTCGTGCGGGGCTCGGGCGGGAGGACCGACTTGTCGCGAAACGACAGCGGCTGCGAGGTGTGCTGATGCACCACGCGCCAGTCGCCGTCTTGCCGTCGCAGCACGATCGACAGCCGCTCCTCCAGGGCGCGCAGGCTGATGCCATCGCGATCGATGGCGTTGTAGCGGATTAGGGCGCTGCCGGCAGCGAGGTCGCCATCGGTCCAGGCCGACACATCCCGCCAGGTGACGCGAACCCGCTCGTCGCCCAAGCCGCCCAGCCAGCCGGCGATCAGGCCCTGCCATTCGGCTCGGCCGGTGAGGGACCAGCGATCCCAGGCGTCGAAGACGCGCAGGTCGTCGGCATACAGGGCCACGCAGCGCTCGACGTCTCGTTCAAAGACAGCCGAGGCGTACTGCGACAGGAATGCGTCGAATGGCGGTGGGGTCATGGTCGTGCGGTGTGAATCGAGGAAGGCCCTCGTTCAGACGACGATCGAGCGCCGTCGATGTCGACACCGCCGACGCTTGGCCTCAGGCGCTGATCTGCGTGGCGCTCAGGCGGGTCCAGCCCAGCGCTTCATGCGCCAGACGTTCCAGCAGCCGCGGATCGCCGGTGCTCTCGAGCAGGATGGGCGCTGGCGACTGCGACGGCAGACCCAGCGCTTCCCAGCGCCGCTGAGCCTGGCGAGCGACGGCGTCCTCGATATTGAGCAGCAGCATGTCGGGCCCCAGCGCGGCCTGGATCTGGGCCTGCACCAGCGGATAGTGGGTGCAGCCGAGCAGCACCGTGTCGACACCCGCCGCGCGCAGCGGCGCGCAGTAATCGTCGATGCGCTGCGTCAGCGCCGGGCTGTGCAGATCGGCTTGCTCGATCAGCGCCACCAGGCCCGGGCAGGCCTGGCTGATGAGCTGCACATCACCGGCGTGCGCGGTGACCAGATCTTCATAACGGCGGCTTGCGATAGTCGCGGTCGTGGCCATGACGCCGATGCGACCGTTGCGCGTGGCGGCGACCGCCGGCTTCACGCCGGGCTCGATGCCGACCACCGGCCAGTCCGGCCAGCGCTCGCGCATCGCATTGACCGCATGCGCGGTGGCGGTATTGCAGGCCACCACCACCATGCGGGCGCCTGACGCCCGAAGATGCTCGGCGACGCGCAGGCTGCGATCGCGGATGTACTCGCTGCTGCGATCGCCATACGGCGCATGGGCCGCATCGGCGACGTAATGCAGCGGCACCTGCGGCAGCCGCTCGCGCAAGGCCTTCAGCACGGTCAGTCCGCCGACGCCGGAATCGAAGACGCCGATGCTGGGCAGGGCGGCTTGCGCCTCTCGATGAAGTGGGTGGGGCGTCGAGCGGCGTGATGCCGACGATCCGTCCGGCAGGGCGCCGGCAGGCGCAGCGCTCGCGTTGTCGGGCGTCGGTGCGGTGGATGAGCTGTCTTGGCGATCGCTCCAGCGGCTGGCCGCGGGGGTCGGCGACGGCGCGGTCGGAGTCGCGGACTCGTGTCCAGCGGGCAGGGCGGACACCGGCGCATCGCGGCCGGCGGGCGGGAGGTCGGGCGTGCTCATATCAGGGGAAGCAGTCTAGAAGATTCCCGCTTGGCAGCGAGATGTGCATGGCTAGAATAGAACGATCGTTCGTTTTATTTTGATCCCCGGTCGTCGCGGGTCGATGCGACCTGACGGCTGAGAGACACGGGTGCGGCGCAGGCCTCCCATAGAATCGAATTAACGTTTACGTCAATCCGCCTGGAGTGCTTCGATGAAGGTATTGGTCCCCGTCAAACGAGTCGTCGATTACAACGTCAAGGTGCGCGTCAAGAGTGACGGCACGGGTGTGGACATCGCCAACGTGAAGATGTCCATCAACCCCTTTGACGAGATCGCCGTGGAAGAGGCGGTGCGCCTCAAGGAAAAGGGTGTGGTCACCGAAGTGATCGCCGTGTCCTGCGGTGTCACGCAGTGCCAGGAAACCCTGCGCTATGCGATGGCCATCGGCGCCGATCGCGCCATCCTGGTCGAAACCGCCGCCGATGTGGAGCTGCAGCCGCTGGCCGTGGCCAAGCTGCTGAAGGCGCTGGTCGACAAGGAACAGCCGCAGCTGGTGATCCTGGGCAAGCAGGCCATCGACGATGACTGCAACCAGACCGGCCAGATGCTCGCCGCGCTGACCGGCATGCCGCAAGGCACCTTCGCCTCCAAGGTCGAGGTGGCGGACGGCAAGGTCAACGTCACCCGCGAAGTGGACGGCGGCCTGGAGACGGTCAGCCTGTCGCTGCCGGCCGTGGTCACCACCGACCTGCGCCTGAATGAGCCGCGCTATGTGACGCTGCCCAACATCATGAAGGCCAAGAAGAAGACGCTGGATGTGGTCAAGCCCGCCGATCTGGGTGTGGATGTGACGCCGCGCATCAAGACGCTGTCGGTGGCAGAGCCGCCCAAGCGCGGCGCCGGCATCAAGGTGCCCGACGTGGCCACGCTGGTGACCAAGCTCAAGACCGAAGCCAAGGTGATTTGACCCTCCCCGACGCGCTCGCGCGCAACGCGTCTCACGCGATCCGTCCCCGCTTCGACGCGATCGGATGGACGCCCACCCGCCGGCCGGCCGCGCCGACCTGGCGGGATTCGCTGGGGTAAGACATCGACGTCGGTCCATCCGACGCGCATGGAGATAAGACATGACCACTCTCGTCATTGCTGAACACGACAACACGTCCCTGAAGGGCGCCACCCACCACACCGTGACCGCCGCCGTGGCGCTGGGCGGTGAGGTGCATGTGCTGGTGGCCGGCGCCAATGCCGCCGGCGTGGCCGCGGCCGCTGCCAAGATCACTGGCGTGACCAAGGTGCTGCATGCCGATGGCGCACCGTTCGCCGACGGCCTGGCCGAGAACGTCGCCGCGCAGGTGATCGCGATCGCCAAGGACTACAGCCACCTGCTGTTCCCCGCCACCGCGGCCGGCAAGAACGTCGCCCCGCGCGTGGCCGCGCTGCTGGATGTGGCGCAGGTCAGCGACATCACCAAGGTGATCAGCGCCGACACCTTCGAGCGTCCGATCTACGCCGGCAACGCCATCGCCACGGTGCAGGCCACCGATGCGGTCAAGGTCATCACGGTGCGCACCACCGGTTTCGATGCGGCGGCCGAAGGCGGCAGCGCGGCGGTGGAAACGCTGTCGGCAGCGGCGGACAGCGGCAAGAGCAGCTTCGTCGGCCGTGAAGTGACCAAGAGCGATCGTCCTGAGCTGACCGCCGCGAAGATCATCGTCTCCGGTGGCCGCGCGCTCGGCAGCAGCGACAAGTTCAATGAAGTGCTGACGCCGCTGGCGGACAAGCTCGGCGCGGCGCTGGGCGCCTCGCGCGCGGCGGTCGATGCCGGCTATGCGCCCAACGACTGGCAGGTCGGCCAGACCGGCAAGATCGTGGCGCCGCAGCTGTATGTCGCGGCCGGCATTTCCGGCGCGATCCAGCATCTGGCCGGCATGAAGGATTCCAAAGTGATCGTCGCGATCAACAAGGATCCGGAAGCCCCGATCTTCTCGGTGGCCGATTACGGTCTGGAGGCGGATCTGTTCACCGCCGTGCCGGAGCTGGTCAAGGCGCTGTGATGAGGGCATGAGTCCGGCACCTGTCCGGACTCATCCCTGCAAGTCCTGCGATGCGGTCGCTGAACCGATCGACCCGCCGGACGCTGGCAGCGCGGTGTGATCCCCGCTGCCGACCCGACCCAGGGCGCCCGCCGACGTAGCGCGGCGCCCTTTTTTCATCCGGAGACCACCATGACTTACCGCGCCCCGATCAAGGACATGCTCTTCGACATGCAGGCCCTGGCCGGCCTGCAGACGCTGTCCGAGCAGATTCCCGCCTTCGCCGACCACGGCCTGGACACCGCGCAGGCGGTGCTGGAGGAATCGGCCAAGCTGAACGAGGAAGTGATTGCGCCGCTGAATTTCGAAGGCGACAAGAACCCCTCGAGCTTCAAGGATGGCCAGGTGTTCACGACGCCCGGTTTCAAGGACGCGTTTCGTCAGTATGTCGACGGCGGATGGCAGGGTCTGCAGCATCCCGAAGCCTATGGCGGCCAGGGGCTGCCCAAGACCATTGGCGCGGCGTGCGGTGAGATGGTCCAGGCGGCGAACGTCAGCTTCGCGCTGTGCCCGCTGCTGACCGATGGGGCGATCGAAGCGCTGCTGACCGCCGGCAGCGAGGCGCAGAAGAGCCTCTTCATCCCGAAGCTGCTGTCCGGCGAATGGACCGGCTCGATGAACCTGACCGAGCCGCAGGCGGGCTCCGATCTGGCGCTGGTGCGCACCCGCGCCGAGCCGCAGGGCGACGGCACCTACAAGGTCTTCGGCACCAAGATCTACATCACCTACGGCGAGCACGATCTGACGGACAACATCGTCCATCTGGTGCTGGCCCGTGTGCCCGGCGCGCCCGAAGGCGTGAAGGGCATCAGCCTGTTCCTGGTCTCCAAGTTCCTGGTGAACGAGGACGGCTCGCTCGGCGCGCGCAATGATGTGCATTGCGTGTCGATCGAACACAAGCTCGGCATCAAGGCCAGCCCGACGGCGGTGCTGCAGTTCGGCGATCACGGCGGTGCGGTGGGCACGCTGATCGGCGAGGAAAACCGCGGCCTGGAATACATGTTCATCATGATGAACGCGGCCCGTTTCGGTGTGGGTCTGCAGGGCATCGCGGTGGCGGATCGCGCCTATCAAAAGGCGGTGGCCTATGCGAAGGACCGGGTGCAATCGCGCCCCGTCGACGGCTCGCAGAGCGGGCCCGCCGCGATCATTCATCACCCCGATGTGCGGCGCATGCTGATGACCCAGCGCGCGCTGGTCGAGGGCTGCCGCGCGATGGCGATCGATGCCGCCGCGGCCTATGACATCGCCCATCACCATGACGATGCGGAGGCGCGCAAGGAAGCGCAGGCCTTCTATGAATTCATGGTGCCGCTGGTCAAGGGTTACAGCACCGAGATGAGCCTGGAGGTCACCTCGCTCGGCGTGCAGGTGCATGGCGGCATGGGCTTCATCGAGGAGACCGGTGCGGCTCAGTACTACCGCGATGCGCGCATCCTGACCATCTATGAAGGCACCACCGCGATTCAGGCCAATGACCTGGTCGGCCGCAAGACGGTGCGCGATGGCGGCGCCTTTGCACGCGGTGTGGCGGCGCAGATCGAAGAGACCGAAGGCGCGCTCGCGGCCGATGGCAGCGCCGATGCGCAAGCGGTGCGCGCCCAGTTGGCGGCGGCCCGTTCGGCCTACGTGGCGGTGGTGGACTTCATCGCCGCCCATGGCAAGGCGAAGCCGAATGCGGCGTTCGCCGGCTCGGTGCCTTACCTGATGCTGGCCGGCAATCTGATGGCGGGCTGGCAACTGGCGCGCTCGCTGCTGGCCGCGCAGGAGCGCCGCGCCGCGGGTGAAGAGGTCGACTTCATGTCCGCCAAGATCGCCACCGCGCGCTTCTATGCCGAGCACATTCTGCCGCGCTGCCAGGCGCTGCGGGACGCGGTGCTCAACGGTGCGGACAGCACCATGGCGCTGCCGATCGACGCGTTCTGATCCTGCCCGTCACCGCGCCGTCGCGCTCCGTCCTGTGGCGCGCGCGGTGCGATGACGAGGTCGATGTCTCGACTCAGCGACCCGTTTTCAGCGACCCGTTTTGGCGTTCTGTTCACAGCGTTCTGTTCTCAGCCTTCCGATATCCCACGATCCGAAGCCCCGGCGCGTCCAGGTTCGACAGTCTCACGTGACTGCACGGTCGAGACCCTGATGCGTCCACCCCAAGAGGAGATTCCAGGTGGCACTTCCCGCGTTGTTCAACCGCTTGCGCCTGCCGGTCATCGGCTCGCCGCTGTTCATCATCAGCAATCCGAAGCTGGTCATTGCCCAATGCAAGGCGGGCATCGTGGGCTCGATGCCGGCGCTGAATGCCCGTCCCGCTGAATTGCTGGACGACTGGCTGGCCGAGATCACCGAGACCCTGGCCGCGCATGACCGTGCGCATCCGGAGGCGCCGTCCGCGCCGTTCGCGATCAACCAGATCGTGCACAAGAGCAACGACCGGCTCGAACAGGACATGGCCTTGTGCGCCAAGTACAAGGTGCCGATCGTGATCACCTCGCTCGGTGCGCGTGAGGACGTCAATGCGGCGGTGCATGCGTGGGGCGGTGTCGTGCTGCACGACATCATCAACAACAAGTTCGCGCACAAGGCCATCGAGAAGGGCGCCGACGGCCTGATCGCCGTCGCGGCGGGTGCGGGCGGCCATGCGGGCGTCAAGAGCCCGTTCGCGCTGATCCAGGAAATCCGCGAGTGGTTCACCGGGCCGCTGGCCTTGTCCGGCTCGATCGCCAGTGGCGATGCGATCCTGGCGGCTCAAGCGATGGGCGCGGACCTCGCCTACATCGGCTCCGCCTTCATCGCCACCGAAGAAGCGCGTGCGTCCGATGACTACAAGCAGATGATTGTCGACAGCAACAGCGACGACATCGTCTACAGCAACCTCTTCACCGGCGTGCACGGCAACTACCTGCGCGGCTCGATCGTGAAGGCGGGCCTGGACCCCGAGAACCTGCCGGAGAGCGACCCCACGAAGATGAACTTCGGTGGCAACGGCGCCAAGGCCTGGAAGGATGTCTGGGGCAGCGGCCAGGGCATCGGCGCGATCCGTGAGGTGCTGCCGACCAAGGATTTGGTCGAACGCTTCGGACGGGAATATCAGGCGGCGCGCCAACGGCTGGCCTTCGCAGCGGGCTGACGACCGCGTCAAGGCCGGCCGTCTGCCGCTGACCAGGGAGGAGGGCCCGGCCAATGCCGGGCGGATCCGCCGCGATCTTTCCCGCGCCGGGTTGGCCCTCCAACTGCGTTGAGGGCTTTTCATGACCCGCAGCCGTCAGGGCGCGGGGCCCTGGTTCTCAAATCACCGTGGAGTCCAGGGTGAAGTGGAATGAGGTGGACGCGCTGATGTTGCCGAAGCTGTCCGACGTCTGCACCAGGACGTTTTTCTCGCCGTCGGCACCGAAGGCGCTGGAAGCAATTTCATTGCTCGTCGACCAACTGGACCAAGTCAAGCCGTTGTCTTCGCTATGGCGAATCTCTTCATAGCGGAACAGATTTGTGATGACGAGTGTTCCATCAGCAGTGACGCGATCCGTCGACGAGTCGCCGGTATCGTTTTTCAGCGAGACGACGGGGGCCGCTGGTGGAGTGCCGCGATAGTTCACTCTGATTGTGCGTGTGGTGGTATTGCCGGCGTCGTCGGTCGCTGTCGCCACGAGCGTGTTGGCCCCTTCCTTGAGATAGCCAGCAGTCCACACGTATGAAGCGTTGGCGGGCAGCTGATAGGTTTGGCCAGCAAACTCGACCGTCGTTGCCGTATCAACCGCGACCCTGAACGAACTGTACATATTCAGATTCGCCAGCGGTACTTGCTCGTAATACGAGTTCGCGTTGATGGGGATGAAGTTGATGACCGGCGCAATGGTGTCCAAGGTGAGGGTCGCCGTGGTTTCGAGACCGGCATTGCCGGCCTCATTCACCTGCCGGAGCTGGATGGTGTTGGTGCCCTCGTCGAAATATCGGCTGACCAGAATTCCACCGTCAACCCCCTGGCGCCAGCGATCGTCGTCGCCCACCTTGAACTCCCAATGAGCGCCGGGGTCAAGCCCGCCAATGGCCAACTGGCCGCCAGCGTTGATGAGATTGTTGGCCGCGAGGGTGCCGTTTGCTTTCAGCACCGATGCGGACAGTTGGCCGGGCGTGGAGAAGTCGGCAGCGATCTGGAGCGACGCGATGTCGCTCACATTGCCGGCGACATCCGTGAGCCGGACGTCCAGCATCTGGGTGCCCTGATGAAAATCGGTCGAGGGAAGCGAGCTGCCTCGTCCCTGATGCCAGTCGCCGCCATCCAGCCGCCATTCCCACGCTGAGCCCGTCTCGAGGTTGGACAGATTCACCGACCCCGACGCATTCAATATCGGCAAGCTGCCACTGATTGACAGAACCGCAGCTTCAGGGGCCGTCTGATCCAGTTGGACAGTCAGGGTTTTGATGAGCTCCGTCTCCGGGTCATCGCCTGGCTGGTAGACCTCGACCACATTGGTTCCGTTGGTCAGCGCCTCCGAAGGAATACGGCCGTTGGCGCCTGGGATCCATGTCTCGCTGCCATTCACGCGGTAATACCAGGGCGAATCATTCGCCAATCCGGTCACTGCGATGGTTCCGTCTTGGGTCCAGCCGTCGGTCTGGGAGAGGCCGGTATCGTTGACCAGCGCCAATGCCGGAGAGACATTGGCCGCGTGCACGCGCACCGCAATCGTGGCGACTTCGCCGATTCGCCCTTGGTCATCCACCTGGGCCACCGTGACGGCATGCACCCCGGTGCTGATCGCCTCGGCGGGAATGGATTTCCCCTCGCCCTTCAGCCAGACCTTGGAATCGTCCAATCGATAGACCCAGCGGTTCTCGGGAGACGTCAATTGGACGTCGACATGACCGGCTGGATCGACCGTGGTCCGTCCCGTGCTGGTGGTCAGGCGCGGCGCTCCGAGCAGCGGTTGCGCGGCACCGGTCGCAGGGTCAGCGGGGGTGGGGGATCCGCCGGGTTGGGAGGTGGAAACCTCGGGAGAAGTTGGGTAGCCTGGACGGGCAGATTGACCTGCTCGTGCGGTGTCGCCGGCAGCGGACCCGTCACGGCCGAGCGCAAGGGCCGCGACGGTCAGGCCGCCCGCGCCGCCGAGAAGCCAGGGCAGTGGCACTGCGGCGCCGCAATCCGAGTTGTCGTCGCCTCCCTGACCCTCTTTTCGGCATGACTCGTCGTTTTCTTTTGTCGGTTCGCTTGCCGAGGGAGGCAGCTCACTCGAGAAGCCGGATTCGGCGGACGTGGACGCCGTGGCGGGTGTTCCCGCTTCCGCCACGTCGGGCTCGAGCGCATCGCGGCGCTCGCTTTCAGTTTGCGCGGCAACTGCCTCCAATCGGCGGGGCACACTGGCTTTGACGGAACTGAAAGCTTGACCGACCGTAGTCGTTTTCGAGGCAGAGGGGACTCGATTGAATGCTTTGACGGGATCCATCAGAAATCTCCACAGTTAATGAAAGTGAGGAGATCAGTGTGTCGGTCGGAAGCGTGAGCACCCACTGCACATACGAATGATTTTCATGAGTTAACTGCAAGAGCGTGCTATCCAATATGCATTTATTTGCTACTTTGCTGGCTTCCAAAGTAGCGCGATTGAACGATCACCGCGTCCGATATCGATCTCTTTTAAGCCATACAAAACTCGCACGCGAATGGGCGCAGCAAATGCTCCAGACTTTGCAAGTGAATCGGGGCGCTTGGGACGGACGGCGATGCTCAGGTCCTCCTTGGCATCCGCGGCGCGTAGAGCGCGCCACTGCCGGCGGCAATGTGGCGTGCAGCGTTCTTGCGATGCGGTCAGCGGAGACGCTTTCGAGCAAGCGCAGGCCCGTGCGGGATGGCTGCGCATTGAAATACCAATGTCCTGGGCTCAACCATCGCCATTCGCGGAGTCATTTGGGCGTCATCCGCCCAATGGTTGCGCTATCCGCAATCATGTCGCGCCTTTGACCCGCTAAAACTGCGCAAAACTTCGCAGCTTCCGACACTTCAAATGCGGGATTGACCTTCCTTGTAAAAACCGACCTAGCGCTCGAATGTCGGCAATGGTTTGATCGCTGACATTCCAAACCACAAAGTCGTCAGGGAGAGCCTCATGAAATTGGCCGACGTCCGCATCGGATCACGTCTGGCGGTGGCATTCGCCGTCATCATCGCGTTGCTGCTGGTCATCTTGGGCGTGGGTATCCGCGTCATCAACGGTGTCAACGGCACCATGAGCCAGGTCGTCGAAGACCGCTATGCGCTCATCGCGCTCACCACCCAGGTGAAGAGCGTCGGGGATCGCGGCGCGATCACCATCGGGCGGTTGCTGCTGGCGACCACGCCGGAAGCGACCAAGAAATACATGGATGACTACGCCAGCATCCGCCAGACCAACTCCGAGAACCTCGCCAAGCTCGAGAAGATGCTGCGCACCGAGGACAGCAAGAAGCTGTTCGAGGAACAGTCCGTCGCCCGCAAGGAATACGGGGCGGTGGTCCGGAAGATTTTTGACCAGCTCGCCGCCGGCCAGCGCGAATCGGCGATGGCGCTGTATCAGGACGAACTGCCCGGCCCGCAGGCGCGCTATTACGCGCTGATCGACAAGATGGTCGACTACCAGGCCGCCGGCATGGCCAGCGATGTGGCCGATGCGCTGGAGCGCTCCAGTGCCGCCAAGCTGGACATGGTCGGCGCTTCGGCGCTGGCCTTGCTGCTGGGCATCGGCACGGCGGTGTTCATCACCCGCTCGATCACCCAGCCCATCGAGCGCGCGATCCAGCTGGCCGAATCGGTCGCGGCCGGCGATCTGACCTATCGCATCCAGGTCAGCGGCAAGGACGAAGCGGCCCGGCTGATGACCGCGCTGCAGAACATGGTCGAGAACCTGCATCGCATCGTCACCGAGGTCCGCACCGGTGCGGACACGATCTCCCACGCTGCGCAAGAAGTCGCGCAAGGCAACCTGGACCTCTCGGCCCGCACCGAGCAACAGGCCAGCGCGCTGCAGCAGACCGCCTCGGCGATGGAGCAACTCACCGCCGCCGTGCGCATGAGCGCCGACCATGCCGGCGAGGCGAATCGCTCCGCGACTTCCGCCTCCGGCATCGCGACGCAAGGCGGTGAGGTGGTGGGTCAGGTGGTCGACACGATGACCTCGATCTCCACCGCGTCGCGTCGCATCGTGGAAATCATCAGCGTGATCGATGGCATCGCCTTCCAGACCAACATCCTGGCGTTGAACGCCGCGGTGGAAGCGGCGCGCGCCGGCGAGCAGGGCCGCGGCTTCGCGGTGGTGGCCGCTGAAGTGCGCAGCCTGGCGCAGCGCAGCGCCACAGCGGCCAAGGAGATCAAGCATCTGATCGATGACTCGGTGCATCAGGTCGACACCGGCAGCCGCATGGTGCAGCAGGCCGGCGAGACCATGCAGCAGGTCGTGACCAGCATCCGCCAGGTGAGCCAGGTCGTGGCGGAAATCACCGCGTCCAGCCGTGAGCAGAGCGACGGCATCGAGCAGGTGAACTCGGCCGTCATCCAGATGGATGACTCCACGCAGAAGAACGCCGCCATGGTGGAGCAAAGCACCGCCGCCGCGCGAGCGCTGCAGGACCAGGCCAAGCAACTGAATGACGCGGTGCGTGCCTTCGCCCTTTGAGGCGAGGCATCCGCCTCATGACCGGCGCCGCGATCCTGCGGCGCCACAGGCGATGAGCTCGGGCCGACCGGCCTGAGACCTCGCCACGGCCCGTCGGTGATTCAGCACCGACGCGGCCCGATCGCTGGGTTGGAGGGGACGGGAGACATCGACCGGCCAAAGAGCCGGAGCTTACGCAGCCCGGGAGGAATCCGACCGCTGTGCAGGCGCCGCCCCGTGAGGGCCGGCGACCTGACTGGCACAGGCGCCGAGTCGAGCGCCGAGGGTCGCCCGCGCGCGTGAAGGGTCCGCCTCATCCGAGCAGCCTCTTTCACCGACAAGGGAGTCGACATGTCCGTTCACACCTCGTTCAGGCGTCATGCCTGGACGCTTCGCTGCCGCTTCGATCGCGATACCGATCCATCCGACGCGGCAGTCCCCGAATCTCCACGACTGCGGCCCGGAGTGGCCGCGCTCTTGGACGCCTTCCGCCGACACGGACATCAGCGTGCCCGGCTGGATCCAATGAGCGTTGCGCTCACGGCACCTGCCGAAGAGGCCGTGCAGTCCGCGCATCGAGCCTCGGGGACGGCCGCCGCGCCGCGGCGTGGCGACACGGTTGCGACGGCCTCGTCGCACGCCGACGCATCGCGCCTCGGCGACGTCCTCTTTCCTGCCGCGCAATTCGGACTCAGCCCGCAGGATCCGGTCGCAGACGACGGCGCGCAGGTGCTGGGCGCGTCGGATGTCGAGGCCTTGCGTGAACGCTTGCAGGCGCTGTATTGCGGCACGCTCACGCTCGACCTGTCGGCCGTGCGCGACGAGTCGCGCTGCCGCTGGTGGCATGGGCGCATGGAGACCACGCAGCCCGCGCTGACGCCGAGCGACGCGCAAGCGCTGCTCGCGCGGCTGGCCCGCGTGGAAGGCTGGGAACATCATCTGCAGCAGCGCTTCCCGCATGGCAAGCGCTTCTCGCTGGAAGGTGGCGAAGCCCTGCTGCCCCTGCTGGACGCGGTGCTGGCGAGCGCTGCCGAGCAGGGCGTGGATCAGGTCTTCATGGGCATGCCGCATCGAGGCCGGGTGAATGTGCTGGTCAACCTCATGGGCCGTCCGGTCGATGAGATCACCGACTACTTCGAGGACGTCCCCGCGCATCCCGAGCGGCAGCGGGATCTGGTCTATCACCTTGGCGGCGTGTCTCGCGTCGAAACGCCCAGCGGCCCGGTGCAGGTGGGGCTGGCCAGCAACCCCTCGCATCTGCAAAGCGTGTATCCGGTCGTCGTCGGCATGACCCGGGCGGCGCGCTCTACCGCGGCTTCTCAGGCCGATCGCTGCCTGGCCGTGGTGCTGCATGGCGATGCGGCCTTCGCGGGGCAGGGCGTGGTGATGGAGACGCTGGCCATGGCGCACAAGCCAGGCTATGAGGTGGGCGGCGTGATCCACATCGTCATCAACAACCAGATGGGCTTCACCGAACCCAACCGGATGGATGTGGCCGCCAGCCGCTATTGCACCGATCCCACCCGCATGGTCGATGCGCCGGTGCTGCGCGTGAGCGCCGATGATCCCGAGGCGGTGCTGCGAGCAGCCCGGCTTGCCGTGGCCTATCGCGCGCGCTTCGGCAGCGATGTGGTGATCGACCTGATCGGCTATCGCCGACTGGGTCATTCCGAACATGATGTGCCGGCGCTGACCAGCCCCGCGCTCTATCAGCGCATGCCGGCGAAGGTCGGTGTGACCGCGATGTATGCGCGCCAGTTGGTCGACAGCGGACGACTCAGTGCCGAGCTGGCCGAGACGATCGTTCGGACCGTCGATGCCTTCGATGCCGCTCAGCCATTGGCCAGCGCGGTGCCGATCGATGAGTCGCGCCGCGCGATGGCGGCGACGGGCGCTGAGGCTGCGGCGTCCGCGTCATCGACCCTCTCTCCTGCATCCATGCCGGCCTGCTCGACCGGCACGCAGCCCGCCTATCGCGAATGGCTTCGCGCCATGACCGAGCTGCCGCCGTCGTTCGAGCCCCATCCGCTGGTGCGGGCGCACCTGGCCCGGTGGCGCGCGATGGTGGATGACCCGCACCATCCCGCCGACTGGTGCGCGGCCGAGGCGCTCGCCTGGACCCATGTGCTGCACGCCGGCATGGGCGTGCGGCTGTCCGGGCTGGATGTGCAGCGCGGCACCTTCATGCATCGGCAAGCGGTGTGGCATCACCAGGGCGCGGTGAACGGCGCGGTCGTGTCCGCGCCGCCGACCTGGGCGCCGCTGGCGCGATGGTCGAGTCCGTCGGCGCGTTGGGAGGTGCACAACTCGGTGCTCTCGGAGGAAGCGGTGCTGGGCTATGAATACGGCCACAGCGTCCAGGCGCGGGATGTGCTGACCGTCTGGGAAGCCCAGTTCGGCGACTTCGTCAACGGTGCTCAAGTCTTCCTCGACCAGTACATCAGCTCGGGCGAAGAGAAGTGGGGCTGCGACAGCTCGCTCACGGTGCTGTTGCCGCATGGCTATGAAGGCGTCGGGCCGGAGCATTCGAACGGCTTCCTCAGCCGCGTGCTGCAGCTGTGCGGCGCGGACAACCTGCGGGTGGCGATGCCATCGACCTCCGGCCAGTACGCGGCGATGCTGCGTCGCCAGGCGCTGGATCCGGTGCGCAAGCCGTTGATCGTGATGACGCCCAAGGCCGTGCTGCTCAGCGAGCGCCGTAGCCACACGCCGGTGGAGGAGGTGGTCTCACGCCCGTTCGCCACCGTGCTGGACGACGATCGTCTGGACCCGGCGCAGCGCGCTGAGGTGCGCCATCTGGTGCTCTCCAGCGGCAAGGTGCATTACGACCTGCTGTCCGAGTTGGAGGCGATGCCGTCGCCGACTCCAACAGCCTTGCTGCGCCTGGAACAGCTGTATCCGTTCCCCGAGCAGGCCTTGGCGGAGGTGCTGCGTCGCTACCCGCAGGCGGAGCGGCTGACCTGGGTGCAGGAGGAGACACGCAACCAGGGCGCGTGGCACTTCATTCGGGACGATCTGGCTCGGCTGCTGCCGGCGGGTGTGGCGCTCAGCGAGGTGTCCCGCGAGGTGACCGCCGCTGGTGCGACCGCGTCGGCAGCGATTCATCGCCAGCAGCAGCAGGCGCTGGTGCAACGCGCGCTCGGTGTGCGCGCCGGTTGAGTCGGTTGGCCGTTCCGCGCTGATTCGGAAAGGGTGGCGAGGGCGGCGATGGCGGCCCGGGCGGCGATCGTCGCCCGGGTCGTCTCGATGGGGCGTGATCGGCACGTGATGGATGCGTGATCGACGCGCGCCGTCGTGTCTCCCGGTCGCTCGGCACGCCCTCCCGGACGTGCCGAGGACGCCCTCACTTCATCGTGGTGAAGCGGCCTTCAGGTCGATCATCGGAACGGTGCACCGTCTGCACCGTTTTCTTCATCGCCCACGGACGCACCTGGTGATGGATGGGGATCAGCAGCACCTCGTCGCGCAGGCGCAGCAGGCCTTCCTTCAGCAGCGCATTGCGCTTGGGCACATCACCTTCGAGCTTGGCGGCGTCGATGATCTGGTCCAGCTTCGCATCGCTGATGCGGAAGTAGTTGCCGCTGCCGTCCGCGCCGCCGGTGCGGGTGTGGGTGAGCGACTGCAGCGTGTAGAGCGCGTCATAGGTCGGCACGCCCCAGCCATAGAGGAACAGCTGGTACTCGAAGGCCTGCAGCTTGGGGCTGTAGGTGCTGAAGGACTCGGTCTGCAACCGCGCCTTCACGCCGATCTTGGTCCACATCGCAGTGACGGCGACGCAGATTTCCTCGTCATTCACATAGCGGTTGTTGGGGCAGTTGAACGGCACCTCGAAGCCGTTCGGATAGCCCGCCTCAGCCAGCAGCTTGCGGGCGCGCTCGATGTCCACCTTGGGCGGCACATCGATGTCGGGCGAGTTGCCGTTCACGCCCGGCGCGACCATGATGCCGGCCGGCACCGACAGGCCGCGCATGGTGGCGCGCTTCAAGGCCTCGCGGTCGATCGCGATCGAGAGAGCCTCGCGCACCCGCTTGTCCTTGAACGGGTTCTTGCCCTGCACGCCGCTGTTCTTCAACTGGTCGCTGCCCTGGTCCAGGCCGATGAAGATGGTGCGCACCTCATTGCCTTCCAGCACGCCCAGTCGGCCATCGCTGCGCAGTCGGGCGACGTCCTGGGTCGGGATGTCGGTCAGCAGGTCCACATCGCCGGAGATCAGCGCGGCCACGCGGGTGGGATCGGACTTGATCGGCGTGTAGATGATCTCGTCGACATTGGTCGCGTTCTTGGCGTCCCACCAGTCCTTGTTCTGGACCATGGTGATGCGCTGGTCCGGCTGCCAGCCGGTGATGCGATAGGGCCCGGTGCCATTGGCCGCGCGGGTGGCCACCGTTTCTTCCTTGGACTTGAAGTCCGGCAGGTTGGTGGCCTTGTTCTTCTCCGCCCAGGTCTTGCTCATGATGCGGAAGTCGACGATCTGGCGCAGCAGGATCGGATTCGGCGCGGCCAGGATCAGGTCGATGGTGTGGCTGTCGACCTTGCGGATCTCATTGATGCCCGCGATGAACGGATGCATCGTCCCATTGGGCTGACGGATGCGGCCGAAGGAGAACACCACGTCATCCGCCGTGAAGGGCGTGCCATCGTGGAACTTGACCCCGCGACGCAGCTCGAAGCGCCACTGGGTGGGGCTGGTCTGGGTCCATTTCGTGGCCAGCGCGGGCTCGATCTGATAGGTCTTGTCGTAGCGGGTCAGGCCTTCGTAGCCCTGCTGCGCGATGGTGTTGGTGGTGCTGTGGTTCTGCGAATGCGGGTCCAGCGTCAGGATGTCGTTCTGAGCCGCCCAGCGCAGCGTGGCCGCCTGAGCCTCCGGCGTCATCGCGACGGCACCGATCAGCGTCAGTCCCACCGCTGCCGCGAGGGCGGTCGGCGTGGCGCGTCGCGTGGGCGACGAGACGCGGGCCACCGGCTGTCCGCCGAGGGCGGTTGGGGTCTGGGTCGAACGCGCGACGCGCGTCCAGGCATCAATCGGTCGGATAGCCATGAGGGTGCAACTCCCAGCGGTTCGTGATGCGCGAAATGCTAGCGGCGCCTGCGCGCCGCCAGCGTCCCGCGGCACTGGGGATTGCCCGGATCGATCATCGGGAAAAGCGCGGCCCGGCCTCGGAAAACCGGCTGGGCCGGTTGGCACAGCAGGGCCCGACGCTCACTTCACGGTGGTGAAGCGCGCTTCCGGCCGATCGTTGGAGCGATGCGGCGTGTCGACATTGGCACGCACGACCCACGGCCGCACCTGGTGATGCAAGGGGATGAACAGATGCTGATCACGCACCCGCAGCAGTGCCTCGCGCAGCAGGGCGTCGCGCTTGGCAGTGTCGGTCTCGCTCTTGGCGGCGTCGATCAGCTTGTCCAGCGGCGCATCGCTGACCTTGGAGAAATTGAAGCTGCCATCCGCGCCGCCGCCGCTGCGGGTGCGGGCCAGCGCCTGCAGCGAATAGAGCGCATCGCGGGTCGACACGCCCCAGCCCAGCATGTAGAGCGGCGATTCGAAGCGCTGGAACAGCTGGCTGTGCTGCGACATCGGCTGCGCGACCAGCTTGGCCTGCACGCCGATCTTGCTCCACATCGACACGACCGCCAGGCAGATTTCCTCGTCGTTGATGTAGCGGTTGTTGGGGCAGTTGAGCGGCACCTCGAAGCCGGTCGGGTAGCCGGCGTCCGCCAGCAGTTTGCGGGCCTTGGCCAGATCGGGCGGCAGCGGTTTGTCGATGTCGGCGGCATGGCCGTTGACGCCGGGCGCGACCATCAGCGCGGCCGGAACCGACATGCCGCGCATGATGCTGCGCTTGATGGCTTCGCGGTCGATGGCCAGGCTCAGGGCCTCGCGCACGCGCACGTCCTTGAACGGGTTCTTGCCCTTGACCGACGCGCCGCGCAGTTCCTCGCTGCCCAGGTCCATCGCGAAGAAGATGGTGCGGGTCTCCGGTCCCTCGATCACCTTGAGCTTGGGGTCCTGCTTGAGCTTGAGCACATCCTGCACCGGCACATCGGTGAGCATGTCCACATCGCCGGTGACCAGCGCCGCCACCCGGGTCGGATCGGACTTGATCGGCAGATAGCTGAGCTCGGTGATGTTGCCGCGCGGCTTGTCCCACCAGCCCTTGTGCACCTCCATCGTCACCTTCTGATCCGGCTGCCAGCCGGTGATCTTGAAGGGGCCGGTGCCGGAGGCATGGCGGCTGGCGTAGTTCTCGTCCTTGGACTTGTAATCCGCCTGCTGGGTGGCCTTGTTCTTCTCCGCCCAGGCCTTGCTCATGATGCGGAAGTCGATCAGGTTGCGCAGCAGGATGGGCTGCGGCGCGTCCAGGATCAGGTCGATGGTGTAGTCATCGACCTTCTTGATCTCCTTGATGCCGGTCACATAGATCTGCATCGTGCCCTGCGGCTGCCGGATGCGCTGGAAGCTGAAGATCACATCGTCGGCGGTGAAGGTCGAGCCGTCATGGAACTTGACGCTCCGGCGCAGCTCGAAGCGCCATTGCGTGGGGTTGACGGTGGTCCACTTGGTCGCCAGGCAGGGTTCGACCTCCCATTGCTCGTTGTAGCGGGTCAGGCCTTCATACGCATGCTGCAGGATCGCGCTGGTGGTGGTGTGGTCCTGGGAATGGGGATCGAGCGTCAGCACATCGTTCTGTGCCGCCCAGCGCAGGGGCGCCGCCGTCGCACCGTTCATGCCGCCCAGCACGCTGAGCGCCAGCGCCGAGGCCAGCACCACGCGCGGCCACATCGGGGCGCGGGCGGCGTCATGGGACGGGCCGAACGCCGCGCCGGAGGCGGAGTCTTGAGCGGGTCGAATCGCTCGCAGGCCGCGGGGACGGCGGAAAAAACTGACCATGGGCATGACTCCTGAGACAGGTGAGGACAGCAGGTGAGGGCGGCAGGCGGCGGCCGACGTCGGGGGCTGAAGCAGTGGCTTCGGGCCGGCGCGGCGGTCGCGTCGCGCCGGAGCGGGACGGTCCCGCCCGATGCAAGCGCCGGGCCATGCTAGGGGGAGTCGTGTCGATGGCGTCCTAGCGCTTCTCCGGAGGCGTCACTTCGATGGGGACGGCGGCGGCGATGGGGGCGAGGGAAGCGCGGCGTCGGTCCCTGAAGCAGGCGACGGCTCGCCGGCGTCCGACGGTGACGGCGCTGGCGGCGCGGCGGGCAGGGCGACGACGGCCTCCAGCTGGGCGTCGCAGCCGACACCGGCGGCAATCAGTCGACGGGCCCAGCGGCGCAGCACGCGGTTCAGCGCATCGTCCGGATGGGTGGCGGGTCCGCCCAGATACCGTGCCGGGTGCACCAGCATGCCGCAGCGGTACTGGTGCGCCTCGTCGGACCACACCAGCGCCCGGCAGGCGCCGGTGCGCTTGCGGCTGACGAGCACGCCGATCGGGCAGGGTTCCGCCAGGCAGCACAGCCCGCAGCCGTTGCACGGCGCGCCGGTGGCGGGCTTGGGCGGCGCGTCCGGTTGCAGCCAGATGACGGGAGAAACAACACGGGCCATGCCCCACTGTAGCGGTGCATGGCCCGGAGAGGCTCGGCGCCGGACCTGAGCGTCCGGCGCGGGAGCAGGGTCAGGGTCAGGGTCAGGGTCAGGTCTTGACGCCGAGTTCGCGCAGGCGCTCTTCCAGATACTCGTGCGCGGTGTAGCGGTCCGACAGCACCACGTCGTTGCGCGGGTGCAGGAACAGCGGCAGGGAGACGCGGCTCTTCTTCGCGCCTTCGCCGGTCGGATTCACCACCCGGTGCTGGGTGGACGGGTAATAGCCCTGCGAGGCCTCCTGCAGCATGTCGCCGATGTTGATGATCAGCATTCCGAAGTCGCCGGGCACGTCGACCCAGGCGCCGTCCTTGTCCAGCACCTGCAGGCCGGGTTCGTTGGCGGCCGGCAGGATGGTCAGCAGGTTGATGTCGCCATGGGCGGCGGCGCGCAGCGAGCCGGCCGGCTCATGGCCGGTGAGCGGCGGATAGCGCAGCACCCGCAGCAGGGTCTGGCGGCTGTCCTTGATCATCTGCGAGAGCGGCTCGCGGTAGTTCTTGGCGATGTCCGCAGGGGTGTGGGTCTCGACCCAGGACAGCAGCTCCGCCGCCAGGTCGTTGGCGATGCGGTAGTAGGCCATCGCATCGTCCTTGAGCGCGGCGGGAATCCGGCCCCAGGGATAGATGTGGAAGTATTCCTTGATGTCCTTCTGGGTGTGGCCCTTGGCCGTCTCCGAGATCTCGGTGGAGAAATAGCCGTCCTGAGTCTCCTTGGAGAACGCGAAGGCCTGTTTCTCATCCCCGTTGAAGAACGCCAGCCAGTCGGCATAGATCTTCTCGACCAGCGACTGGGGGAGGGGGTGGTTCACCAGCACGCCGAAACCGGTCTCGTGCAGGGAGCGGGTGAATTGCTCGGCCGCATCGGCGGCGCGGTAGTCGACAACTCGAACTTGCATGTGGGATCTCCTGTGTCCCCGCGGGTCGCCATTCAATCGCGGGGCGAAACCGCGGTGCGCAGTCTAGGACATGCCCCAGGCGATCGCAAACGTTTGGGCGACGGGCAAGACCTGCCCCGTCAAGGAAACGGCGGTAACAGCGTGTCTCGTGCGGTTGCCGACGCAAGCGCTGCGGGCGCGGTCGTCCGGCCGGGCGGGCAGCGCGTTGGACAGGGGTCCGACGGCGGATGTCGTCTCTCACCGCGTGGTGATTCAGCGGCTGACATCGTGGGTAATGCGTAGACGCCGGACGTGCGCACGGCAGCGGGCTGACCTAGACTTTCCGTCGAAAAGTGGACGCCCGCGCCACAGTGATGGATAAGCCAAGGTGCTACAGTCCCGCGCTGTGACTAGAGGTCCTTCCCGTCCCCTTTTCTGGCAACAGACAAGGCGGGTCGCAATCCGCCAACCGGTCAAGCCGTGTCGCGGAAGGTTTACTAACCAGCCGATAGCCCTGGAAGCCGGGGCAAGAGGTGAGCGAAGATGATGCAGCAATACAGGTCGAACTCCTACCTGTTCGGGGGCAATGCCCCTTACGTCGAGGAAATGTACGAACAGTACCTCGACAACCCGGGCGCCGTGCCAGACAACTGGCGTGCCTATTTCGATGCCCTGCAGCACGTGCCTGCCGTGGACGGCAGCGACAAGCGCGATGTGCCGCATGCGCCGGTCATCGAGTCCTTCGCCCAGCGCGCCAAGGCCAATGCCCTGAACACCAAGGTGTCCAGCGCCGAGCTGGAAGTCGCGGGCAAGCAGGTCCATGTGCAGTCGCTGATCGCGGCCTATCGCTCGCTCGGCTCCCGCTGGGCCGACCTGGACCCGCTCAAGCGCACCGAGCGCCCCAAGATTCCCGAGCTGGAGCCATCGTCCTACGGTCTGACCGAAGCGGACATGGACATCAGCTTCAGCGCGACCAACACCTACTTCACCAAGGCCGAGCGTATGACCCTGCGCGAGATCGTGCAGGCCCTGCGTGAAACCTATTGCGGCTCCGTCGGTGCGGAGTTCATGCACATCACCGAGCCGACCGAGAAGCGCTGGTGGCAGGAGCGTCTGGAGACGATCCGCAGCAAGGCGACCTACTCGGCCGACAAGAAGAAGCACATCCTCGACCGCCTGACCGCGGCCGAAGGCCTGGAACGCTACCTGCACACCAAGTACGTCGGCCAGAAGCGTTTCTCGCTGGAAGGCGGCGAAAGCTTCATCGCCTCGATGGACGAGCTGGTGCAAAGCGCCGGCGCCAAGGGCGTGCAGGAAATCGTGATCGGCATGGCCCACCGCGGCCGTCTGAACGTGCTGGTCAACACCCTGGGCAAGATGCCCAAGGATCTGTTCGCCGAGTTCGAGCACAAGGCTCCCGAAGACCTGCCCGCCGGTGACGTCAAGTACCACCAGGGCTTCTCCAGCGATGTGACCAGCCCCGGCGGCCCGGTCCACCTGAGCCTGGCGTTCAACCCGTCCCACCTGGAAATCGTCAACCCGGTCGTCGAAGGCTCGGTCAAGGCACGGATGGACCGTCGCGGCGACAAGTCCGGCGACCAGGTCCTGCCGGTGCTGGTGCACGGCGACGCGGCCTTCGCTGGCCAGGGCGTCGTGATGGAAACCCTGGCGCTGGCCCAGACCCGCGGTTACTACACCGGCGGCACGGTCCACATCGTCATCAACAACCAGATCGGCTTCACCACCAGCGACCCGCGCGACACCCGCTCGACGCTGTACTGCTCCGACGTCGTCAAGATGATCGAAGCCCCGGTGCTGCACGTGAACGGCGATGATCCGGAAGCCGTGGTGCTGTGCACCCAGCTGGCCCTGGAATACCGTCAGCAGTTCAAGAAGGATGTCGTGGTCGACATCGTCTGCTTCCGCAAGCTGGGCCACAACGAGCAGGACACCCCCGCGCTTACCCAGCCGCTGATGTACAAGACCATCGCCCAGCATCCCGGCACCCGCAAGCTGTACGGCGAGAAGCTGGTCGCGCAAGGCGTGCTGGATGCCGACGGTCCGGACGGCATGGTCAAGGCCTTCCGCGCCGCCATGGACGAAGGCCGTCACACCGTCGATCCGGTGCTGACCAACTACAAGAGCAAGTACGCCACCGACTGGAGCCCGTTCCTGGGCAAGAAGTGGACCGACAGCTGCGACACCGCGCTGCCCAGCGCCGAGTGGAAGCGCATCTCGGAAAAGATCACCACGCTGCCGGCGGGCTTCAAGGCCCACTCGCTGGTCGAGAAGGTGATCGCCGATCGCGCCGCGATGGGCCGTGGCGAGATCAACGTGGACTGGGGCATGGGCGAGCACATGGCCTTCGCCTCGCTGGTGGCGTCGGGCTATCCGATCCGCCTGTCCGGTGAAGACTGCGGCCGCGGCACCTTCACCCACCGCCACGCCGTGCTGCACGACCAGAACCGTGAGCGCTTCGACGAAGGCATCTACATCCCGCTGCAGAACGTGGCGGAAGGTCAGGCCCCGTTCGTCGTCATCGACTCGATCCTGTCGGAGGAGGCGGTGCTGGGCTTCGAATACGGCTATGCCGCTGCCGAACCCAACACGCTGACGATCTGGGAAGCCCAGTTCGGCGACTTCGCCAACGGCGCGCAGGTGGTGATCGACCAGTTCATCGCCTCCGGCGAAGTGAAGTGGGGCCGTGCCAACGGCCTGACGTTGATGCTGCCGCACGGCTATGAAGGCCAGGGCCCCGAGCACAGCTCGGCTCGCCTGGAGCGCTTCATGCAGCTGGCCGCGGACAACAACATGCAGATCGTCCAGCCGACCACGGCCTCGCAGATCTTCCATCTGCTGCGTCGTCAGATGCTGCGCATGTTCCGCAAGCCGCTGGTCATCATGACCCCGAAGTCGCTGCTGCGTGCCAAGGATGCGACCTCGCCGGTAAGCGAATTCACCAAGGGTGAGTTCCGCACCGTGCTGCCGGAAATGGCGACCGACCTCGACAACGCCAAGGTCAAGCGCATCGTGGCCTGCTCGGGCAAGGTGTACTACGACCTGGTGAAGGCGCGCGCCGACAAGAAGGACGTGGCCATCATCCGTGTGGAACAGCTCTATCCGTTCCCGCACAAGGCCTTCGCCGCGGAAGTGAAGAAGTACCCGAACGCCACCGAGATCGTCTGGTGCCAGGACGAGCCGCAGAACCAGGGCGCCTGGTTCTTCGTGCAGCACTACATCCACGAGAACATGGTGGACGGCCAGAAGCTGGGTTATGCGGGCCGTCCGGCCTCGGCATCGCCGGCCGTCGGTTATGCCCACCTGCACCAGGAGCAGCTCAAGGCCCTGCTGGAACAGGCGTTTGGCAAGCTGAAGGGCTTCGTGCTGACGAAGTGACGGATTGCGGAGGCCCGGCGCCGATTCGAGCGCCGCGTCGGACGGTGATCCCGTCCCGCGCGGCCCGGCGCCAGGCTCCGGTTCACGGAAAACCGAGAGAAAAACATCATGGCAATTGTTGAAGTCAAAGTCCCCCAACTGTCGGAATCGGTCGCGGAAGCCACCCTGCTGACCTGGAAGAAGCAGCCCGGCGAGGCCGTGGCGATCGATGAAATCCTGATCGAGATCGAGACCGACAAGGTCGTGCTGGAAGTGCCGGCGCCGTCCGCCGGCGTGCTGGCCGAGCTGGTCGTCGCCAATGGCGGCACCGTCACGTCGGACCAGGTCATCGCCAAGATCGACAGCGAAGGCAAGGCCGGCGCCGCCGCGCCTGCACCGGCCGCCGCCGCTCCGGCCGCTGCTGCCGCCGCACCGGCCGCCGCTGCCTCGTCGGACAGCAACAGCAAGGCCGGCGTCGCGATGCCCGCCGCCGCCAAGCTGATGGCCGACAACCAGCTGAGCGCTGGCAGCGTCGCCGGCTCGGGCAAGGATGGCCGCGTCACCAAGGGTGATGTGCTGGGTGCCCTGGAAGGCGGCGCCAAGCCGGCCGCCGTGACCGCACCGGTCGCCGCGCCGACCGCGCCGGCCGCCAAGCCGCTGCCGGCCGTGGCCGCCCCGACCGCCGCCAACCTGGGCGATCGTCCGGAGCAGCGCGTGCCGATGAGCCGCCTGCGCGCCCGCATCGCCGAGCGCCTGCTGCAATCGCAATCGACCAACGCCATCCTGACCACGTTCAATGAAGTGAACATGGCTCCGGTGATGGAGCTGCGCAAGAAGTTCCAGGACAGCTTCACCAAGGAGCACGGCACCAAGCTGGGCTTCATGAGCTTCTTCGTCAAGGCCGCGGTGCATGCGCTGAAGAAGTACCCGGTGCTGAACGCCTCGGTCGACGGCAACGACATCGTCTATCACGGCTACTTCGACATCGGTATCGCCGTCGGCTCGCCGCGCGGCCTGGTGGTGCCCATCCTGCGCAATGCGGACCAGATGAGCTTCGCCGACATCGAGAAGAAGATCGCTGAGTTCGGCAAGAAGGCGCAGGAAGGCAAGCTGGGCATCGAAGAGATGACCGGTGGCACCTTCTCGATCTCCAACGGCGGCACCTTCGGCTCGATGCTGTCCACGCCCATCATCAACCCGCCGCAATCCGCGATCCTGGGCGTGCACGCCACCAAGGACCGCGCCGTGGTGGAGAACGGCCAGATCGTGATCCGTCCGATCAACTACCTGGCCATGTCCTATGACCACCGCATCATCGACGGCCGCGAAGCCGTGCTGGGCCTGGTCGCGATGAAGGATGCGCTGGAAGATCCGGCCCGTCTGCTGTTCGACATCTGAGCCGGTTGACGGCGTGACCGCATAGACCGGCCGACCGGACGATGCGGTCGCTCGCGACGCCCCGATCGCTCGGGGTCCTGCGAACAAGGAATCAAATTCATGAGCAAGCAATTCGACGTCGTCGTCATCGGCGGCGGTCCTGGCGGCTACATCGCCGCCATCCGCGCAGCGCAGCTGGGCTTCAACACCGCCTGCATCGACGAGTGGAAGAACGACAAGGGCGGTCCCGCTCCAGGCGGCACCTGCACCAACGTCGGCTGCATCCCGTCCAAGGCGCTGCTGCAATCCAGCGAGCACTTCGAGCATGCGGGCCACGGCTTCGCCGACCACGGCATCTCGATGAAGGACCTGTCGATCGACATCGCCAAGATGATCGGTCGCAAGGACAGCGTCGTGAAGCAGAACAACGACGGCATCCTCTACCTGTTCAAGAAGAACAAGGTCAGCTTCTTCCACGGCCGTGGCGCGTTCGCCGCTGCCAAGGACGGCGGCTACGAGATCAGCGTGACCGGTGCCGCGTCGGAGACGCTGCAGGCCAAGCACGTGATCATCGCCACCGGCTCCAACGCCCGCCAGCTGCCCGGCGCGCCGTTCGACGAGGTGAACATCCTCTCCAACGACGGTGCCCTGCGCATTCCCGCCGTGCCCAAGAAGCTGGGCGTGATCGGCTCCGGCGTGATCGGCCTGGAAATGGGCTCGGTGTGGCGTCGCCTGGGTGCGGAAGTCACCATCCTGGAAGCGCTGCCGGCCTTCCTGGGCGCGGCCGATGAGTCGGTCGCCAAGGAAGCCGCCAAGGTCTTCAAGAAGCAGGGCCTGAACATCGAGCTCGGCGTGAAGATCTCGGCCGTCGAGAACGGCAAGGACGGCGTCACCGTCAAGTACACCGATGCCAAGGGCGCCGAGCAGACGCTGGCGGTCGACAAGCTGATCATCTCGATCGGCCGTGTCGCCAACACCATCGGCCTGAATCCGGAAGCCGTCGGCCTGAAGCTGGACGAGCGCGGCGCGATCGTCGTCGACGGCGACTGCAAGACCAACCTGCCCAATGTCTGGGCGGTCGGCGATGTGGTGCGCGGTCCGATGCTGGCCCACAAGGCGGAAGAAGAAGGCGTGGCCGTGGCCGAGCGCATCGCCGGCCAGCACGGCCATGTGAACTTCAACACCATTCCCTGGGTCATCTACACCAGCCCGGAGATCGCCTGGGTCGGCCGCACCGAGCAGCAGCTCAAGGCCGATGGCGTCGCCTACAAGGCCGGCCAGTTCCCGTTCCTGGCCAATGGCCGGGCGCGTGCGCTGGGTGACACCACCGGTTTCGTGAAGTTCCTGGCCGATGCCAAGACCGATGAAATCCTGGGCGTGCACATCATCGGCCCGATGGCCTCGGAGCTGATCTCCGAAGCCGTGGTCGCGATGGAGTTCAAGGCCTCGGCCGAGGACATCGCCCGCATCTGCCATGCGCATCCGTCGCTCAGCGAAGCCACCAAGGAAGCGGCCCTGGCCGTGGACAAGCGCACGCTGAACTTCTGAGCCCTGGCTCGACCCGCATGAAAAGGGGCGACGATGAGTCGCCCCTTTTTTCCTTGTCGACGCCACCCACGCGTGCGTTGGCCCATGGCCCATGGCGCGATACCTGCGCACGGAGGCGGTCGCGACCTCGCGACCTCGCGATGGCGCCCGATATCCAGTTCTGATCACGTATGACCCACGTCACCGAGCTCTACCAGCAGACCTTGGCCGAACGCGGCTACACCGCCGATCCCGCCCAGTTGCGTGCGGTCGCGGCGCTGCAGCGCTGCCAGGATGAATGGGCCGCTTACAAGGCGCGCCGCTCCAATGCGTTCAGCAAGCTGCTGGTGCGTCCGCCGCTGCCGCGCGGCGTCTACATGTATGGCGGAGTGGGGCGCGGCAAGAGCTTCCTGATGGACTGCTTCTACCAGGCCGTCCCGCTGACCCGCAAAACCCGTCTGCACTTCCATGAGTTCATGCGCGAAGTGCACCGCGAACTGCAGGAACTCAAGGGCATCCAGGATCCGCTGGAAGAGCTGGGCAAGCGCATTGCGCGCCGCTTCAGGCTGATCTGCTTCGATGAATTCCATGTCGCCGATGTCACCGACGCGATGATCCTGCACCGGCTGCTGGATGCGATGTTCCGCAATCGCGTGTCGATCGTGACCACGTCCAACTTCCATCCGGACGGCCTCTATCCGAATGGACTGCACAGGGACCGCATCCTGCCGGCCATCGAGCTGCTCAAGGCGAATCTGGAGGTGATCAATGTCGACAACGGCACCGATTACCGCCGCCGCTCGCTGGAGCATGTCGAGCTCTATCACTCGCCGCTGGACGAGCGCGCCGAACAGGCGCTGACCGAGGCCTTCGAGTCGCTGGCCGAAGCGCGCGATGAAGATCCGGTGCTGCACATCGAGCACCGCGAGATCCGGTCGCGGCGACGCGCGGGTGGGGTGGTGTGGTTCGACTTCCAGCAGCTCTGCGGCGGCCCGCGCTCGCAGAACGACTATCTGGAGCTGGCCACCCAGTTCCACACCCTGATCCTGTCGAATGTGCCGGCGATGCCGCCGCGGCTGGCCAGCGAAGCGCGACGCTTCACCTTGCTGGTGGATGTGCTCTACGACCGGCGCTGCAAGCTGATCATCTCCGCCGCCGTGCCGGCGGAGCAGCTCTACACCGAAGGCCCGCTCGCGCATGAGTTTCCGCGCACCGTGTCCAGGCTGCAGGAAATGCAGTCGCAGGAATACTTGTCGCTGGAACGCCGGGACGTCGATACTTCGCTGACCTGATCCGCACTGAAGCCGGGTCCGTGCCGCGCGCCACCAGCGCGGCACGAGGTTCATCCGGCTCCTCCACCGCATTCCTGGCCCATTCCCATGACGCGTTCCACCCGCTTTTCGTTCAGCCCCGCTCGCGGTGTGTCGCGTCCCCTGGCCGTGGCGCTGATGCTGCTGCTGGCCGTGGGCACGGGCGCGGCTCAGGCCCAGGCCGGCGCTTCGTCAGCGGCTGCCGATGCCGACGCCCAGATCGAGGCCAAGGAAGCCCAATCCAAAGCTGCTCGGGCCGCCGAGCGGGCGAGGGTGGAGAAGTACTACCGCGACAAGCTCGCCGAGTGTCACGCCCGCTTCGCAGTCACGGGCTGCGACGAGGATCTGCGGGCCGAGCGCATCGAAGCCCTGCGCCCGCTACAAAAGGCGGATCAGGAGGCCAATGCGCGCGAGCGCCTGCGTCGCGCCGAGGCGCAGCGCGCCCGTGTGCTGGAGAAGGATCGCCAGGCGGCGGCCGACGAGGCGCGCCGCAAGACCGACAGCGTGCGCGCGGTCGATCGGCCGGCATCCGGCGCTGCCGCGCTGCCACCGGCCCGGGCACCTCGCGCGAATTCGCCGGGACATCAGCGCCAGGTCGAACGAGAAGCCGAAGCCGCCCAGCAGAAAGCCGCCGAGCGACGCCAGGCGGCCGAGGCGCGTCGCCAGAAGGCGCAGGAACAAGCCCGCAAGGCGCAGGCGCTGGAAGCCAAGCGCGCGGCCAAGCCCGCCGACACCAAACGACCGGCGCCCGCGCACTTGCCGACGCCGTCCGCCTCCGACATCCAGGCGCTGCCGCCGCGCTGACGGGCCGCCCGTCGGCTCGATCTCCGACCCGACATGCCGGCCACGCGCCGTGAGCTCGACGAACAGGCCGATCCGTCGCCACCGATCCAACATGCAAAAAGGCGCCGCAGCGCCTTTTTTTGCTTTCAACGACCGCGCGGATGGTGCGTCGATGACCGACTCGCCGCGCGGGTCCGGATCATTCCATCGGATCCAGCCGCACCACGGCGATCGAGAGGTTGTCGCCGGTGCCCTTGGCGCGCTGACGCGCCTTGCTGACCAGCAGTTCTGCGCCGTCGCGAGGCGGCAGGCTGTGCAGCACCGTGCCGAGTTCCGCCGGCGTGAAGTAGTGCCACAGTCCGTCGCTGCAGGCCATCAGGCTGTCGCCGATCTCCAGGCGCTCGATGGTCGATTCGACCGGCGTCGGCTCCTGCACCGTGCCCAGGCAGGCGGTCAGCAGGTTGGATTGCGGATGGACCTGCGCTTCTTCTTCCGTGATCTGGCCTTCATCGACCAGCCGCTGGACATAGGACTGATCCAGCGAGCGCAGCTTCATGTTGGGCCCGCGGAAGTGATAGAGGCGCGAGTCTCCTGTGTGGATCCAATGGCAGCGGCGCTCGCCGGTGACCAGGAAGGCCGCCAGCGTGCTGTGCGGCTCTTCTTCGGCCGAGATGGCCGTCAGCCGGATCATCAGGTGCGCTTCGGAGACGATCTGGCGCAGCAGCTCGACCTCATCTTCTTCACCGGGCACGAAGCGCTCGAACAGCTGTTGCGCGGTCAGGATGACCTGGTCGGCCGCCTTGCGGCCGCCGCTCTTGCCGCCCATGCCGTCGGCGCAGATGCCCAGCACCCAGCCGCTCTGACGCGGATGGGCCAGGATCTGGACCTGGTCTTGTTGATACAGGCGATCGCCTCGATGGATGCCGGTAGCGGCGTTGAGGCGATAGCCCGGGGATGTGCGACTCATCCCAAAACTATAATCGCCCGGCTCGTCGTTTCGTTCGAGTGAATCCCCCCGCATGGATGAACAACTTCACTCGCCGGCCCGCCGTCTGATCGAATTGCGCATGGCGCATGCCGAACTGGACGGTCGCATCGACGCCCTGTCCGACCTGCAGCCCACCGATGAGCTGTCCCTGCGCCGCCTGAAAAAGCAGCGTCTGGCCCTGCGCGATGAAATCGCCCGGCTGGAGCTGGCGGATGGTCCCGATGAACCCGCTTGAGACCCCGTCGCCCCGCTCGCCTTCGCCCCACGATGCCGACGTCCCCGTGACCCACGTGCTGGACGACGACGATCCTGACTCGCTCGCCGCCTTGCTGGCCGGGGCGACGGAGGGCGCCGACGAGGACATGCCTCCCGCAGCGCCACGGCCCGCCAGGGCCGATGCCATGCGGCCTGGCGAGCTGGAGCAGGCCGTCGTGGCGGCTTTCGATCGGGGCGGACCGCTCTCCCGTGCCGATGGCGCCTATGCGCCGCGCGAGCCGCAGCAGCGCATGGCGCAAGCGGTGGCGCAGGCCATCGCCAGCCGCGAGACGCTGGTGGTGGAAGCGGGCACCGGCGTCGGCAAAACCTTCGCCTATCTGGTGCCCGCATTGCTGTCGGGCGGACGAACGCTGATCAGCACCGCGACCAAGAGCCTGCAGGATCAGCTCTTCATGCGCGACCTGCCTCGGCTGCTCGACACCTTCGCCTTGCCGCTGCGGGCCGCGTTGCTCAAGGGGCGAGGGAGTTACCTCTGCTTGCATCGAATGCAGCAGGCGCGCCACAGCGCGGAACTGCCGGATCGGCGCGCGGTGGCGCAGCTCGCCCGCATCGAGCGCTGGGCGCTGCAAACCCGCACTGGTGATTTCTCCGAGATCGACGGACTGGATGAGCGATCGCCCATCATCCCGGTGGTCAGCTCGACGCGCGACAACTGCCTGGGCACCGAGTGCCCGTCCTACCGCGACTGCCATGTGGTGCGCGCCCGTCGCGAGGCGATGGAAGCGGATCTGGTGGTGGTCAACCATCACCTCTTCTTCGCCGACATGGTGCTGCGCGACAGCGGCGTGGCCGAGCTGCTGCCCAGTGTGGAAGTGGCGATCTTCGACGAGGCCCATCAACTGCCCGAAGCGGGCCTGAATTTCCTCGGTCGGATGTTGGGCAGCGCGGCGCTGTTCGACTTCGCCCGGGACACCCTGGCCGAGGGCCTGTCGCAAGCGCGCGGACTGCAGGAGTGGCAGGAAGTGGCCGCGGGCGTCGAGCGCGCGGCGCGGTCGCTGCGCCTGGCCTGCGCGGGCGGCCGTGAATTGCGCGGCATGCTCAAGCTGCGCTGGAACGAGTGCGCCGGCCAGCTGGAATTCGAGGCCGCGCTCACGCAGGCCGCTCAGGCGCTGGAACAGGCGATCGACGCGCTGGCGGCGGTGATGGAGGCCAGCCCTGATCTGCATCGTCTGCATGAGCGCGCGGCGGAGCTCTATCAGCTGGCCTTGCTGTTCGCTCGACCGGCCGATCCGGGCGCGGTGCGCTGGGTGGATGTCGGTGTGCATCAGGTGCGGCTGGTGGAGTCGCCGCTCGACGTGCGTGAGGCCATGCAGGAGCAACTTCAGGGCACGCCCAAGGCCTGGATCTTCACGTCCGCCACCTTGGGCGAGGATGAGCAGCTCGGTTGGTTCACCGAGCAGACCGGCCTCGGTGATTCACGCACCTTGCGGGTGGGCAGCCCGTTCGATTACGCCGCCCATGCGCGCCTGTATGTGCCGCGACATTTCCCCAAGCCCTCCGAGCCGGACCACGGCGAATCGGTCGGCCTGCTGGGCGCTCGGCTGGCTGCGCGGCTGGGTGGGCGCACCTTCATCCTGACGACCACGCTGCGTCAATTGCAGACCGTCTCCGACGTGCTGCGCCAGCGCTTCGAGGAGGGCGGGCACCGCATCGAGGTGCTGGTGCAGGGCACGGCGCCGAAGCGGCAACTGCTGCAGCAGTTCGTCGAGAACCCGGCCTCGGTCCTGGTCGGATCGGCGAGCTTCTGGGAAGGCATCGATGTGCCGGGCGAGGCGCTGCAGTGCGTGCTGATCGACAAGCTGCCGTTTCCTCCACCCAATGATCCCTTGGTGGAGGCGCGGGTCCAGCGGCTGGAGGCCGAGGGCCGCAATGCGTTCACCGAGTACTTCATCGCCGAAGCCGCGATCGCGCTGAAGCAGGGCGCTGGTCGGCTGATCCGCACGGAGACCGATCGGGGCTTGCTGGTCGTGTGTGACCCGCGACTGGCAGGCTCGCACTATGGCCGTCGCTTGCGAGAAGCGCTGCCGCCGATGACCCAGGTCGCCGACGAAGCCGGGGCGCAAGCCTGGCTCGCGGAGCTGGCGGCGTCTCATCGCGAATGACGTGCGGCGGCACGTGGGCCGCGTCGTCGGGATGACTGTCGCGGCGCATTGATCGTCCGCGCCATGCGGCTCGGACCGCCTATTGAAAAAGCCCGCCAAGAGGCGGGCTTCGTCGGTGTGGATCCGGTTCTTTGGGAACCGGCCCTCGCGCCATGGGAGCGGCGGGTCAGCCGCGCCGGCTTACCAAAGCTGCCACCAGGCCTTGTCCTTGGCCTTGGCGCCGCCGGCGAGGTAGCTGCTGTCCGGGAAGCTGGACTTCAGCACGCGCTGAGCGTCGTCGCGCAACTGTTCCAGGCCGAGCTTGTCGTAGCTGCGGGCCATGATGAACAACGCCTCTTCCAGCGCGGGCGCGTTCTGGAACTCGAGCAGCGCCGCTTGAGCGCGGTTCGCCGCGGCCAGGTAGGCGCCACGGTTGTAGTAGTAGCGGGCGACATGCACTTCATAGGCCGCCAGGCTGTTGGTGATGTAGTCGATGCGAACGCGGCCGTCTTCCGAATACTTGGAATCCGGGAACTGCTCGACCAGTTGCTTGAAGGCCTGCATCGAGTCACGGGCGGCTTGCTGGTCGCGCTCGCTGATGTCCTGGCGGGCGATCCGACCGAATAGACCCAGGTCGTCGTTGAAGTTGACCAGGCCCTTCATGTAGAGCGCGTAGTCCAGCGCGGGGCTGGACGGATTGAGCTTGATGAAGCGGTCCAGCACGGTGACGGCCTGCACCCGTTCGCCGCTCTTGTAGTTGGCCCAGGCCAGGTCCAGCTGGGCCTGTTGACCGAGCGTGGTGCCGGCGGCGCGGCCTTCGATGCGCTCGAGCGACTTGATCGCGCGGTCGTAGCTGCCGCTGATCATGTCCTCCTTGGCCTCTGCGTACAATTTCTCGAGGTTGGCCTGCGAGTTGGGGTCGTCCTTGGGATTGGACGAACAACCGGACAATCCCATCACGGTGGCCGTCAGGACGGTCATCACAGCGGTCAGCGCCAGCGACTGCCGCGCGGTGCGCGCCTGGCCTGCCCCAACGGTGGCCTTGTCGGCCGAAGTGCGGCGCAACGCCCAAGTCTCGATCATGGTCCCACGGGCTGGCAGCACTGCCGCCCTCTGCTGAAATTGGAGCGTCGATTATATGGTTCAGGTCGGCTCGACCCCGCCGCCCTCGGGCGAGCTTTACCGTGCGGATGCGGCCCAGGGAGAACCCTCGGTGTCGGTCCTTCACGACTCTCCCGATGCCCAGGAAGATGCGCACGACGTCGGCACCGAAGCGCCGGAACGCCGCGAGGCCGAAGCCGGCGCGGCCGAACAGGGCCTGCGGTTGGACAAGTGGCTGGTGCAACTGGCGCCGGAGTTCTCCCGCAATCACCTGCAAGGGCTGATCGATCGCGGCTGCGTTCAACTGGACGGTCAGGTCGCCACACAGGCATCGCGCAAGGTGCGGCTGGGGCAGCGTCTGCTGCTGGAGCTGGTGCCGACCGAGGAAGCGCTCGCCTTCCGCGCTGAAGCCATGCCGCTGGACATTGTCTTTGAGGACGAGCATCTGCTGGTGGTCCACAAGCCTGCGGGCCTGGTGGTGCATCCGGCCGCCGGCAACTGGTCCGGCACGCTGATGAACGGCCTGCTGGCCCATCACGCCGGCGCGGCCACCTTGCCGCGCGGCGGCATCGTGCATCGGCTTGACAAGGACACGTCGGGGCTGATGGTGGTCGGCAAGAGCCTGCCTGCGGTCACCGCGCTGGTGCGCATGATCGCGGCCCGTGAGGTCCATCGGGAATATTTGGCGCTGGCGCATGGGCGCACGCCGGAGTCGTGGACGGTCGATGCGCCGATCGGCCGCGATCCGCAGTCGCGCACCCGCATGGCGGTGGTGGGCAGCGGCAAGCCCGCGCGCACCGATGTGTTCCGGCTGGCCGAAGGCGAGTGGCAGGATGCCCGCGAGCTGCGCCGCACCGTCTCGGCCTTGCACTGCGTGCTGCACAGCGGGCGCACCCATCAGATCCGTGTCCATGTGAGCCATCAGGGCCATCCGCTGGTCTCCGATCCGATGTATGGCGGCGCGCAGGCGCTGGGCCTGGATCGACAGGCGCTGCATGCCGCGCGGCTCAGTTTTGAGCATCCCATCACGGGCGCGCCCCTGGTGTTTTCGGCGCCGCTGCCGGATGATCTCGGGACCGCCTGGGAGCGCGCGGGTTTGCCCGAGCCGCGTTTTTGAAGCGGTGTCCGCCGCTGGGGCTACAATGCGTTCCAGTTTTGCGCCAGACCGCAGCGGGCCCAGCAGTTGAGATCCCGCGCGCAGCGCCAGCGGCGAGGCTCCCGGTCGTTGACCGCCTCGCCCCGTTCCGCCCTCCCACCGTTTCGCGCCGTCGCGGCGCTCGGTGGTGGCGATAGATCCCAAGCACAAGCAGATCGAACTGGTTCGGCACGGCTGTTGCCCCTGCCGACGCCCAAGATGGCGAACTACACGGAACGGACCGGCGTTGATGCCGGTCTCTTGAGCTGATGCCAATGAACACGCAGGAGGCCAAGCGTGTTCTGGAGACTGCCCTGTTGTGCGCGCAGGGGCCGCTGACCCTGCGCGACATGCGCTCGCTTTTCGCGGATGAACTCAATGCCGACAGCGTTCGCTCGCTGCTGGACGAGTTGCTGCGGGATTGGGAGGGCCGGGGTGTGGAACTGGTGGCGTTGGCCTCGGGCTGGCGATTCCAGAGTCGTCCGGAACTGCGCGAACACCTGGACCGGCTGAATCCGGAAAAGCCGCCGCGCTACTCGCGTGCGGTGCTGGAGACGCTGGCCATCATTGCCTACCGTCAACCGGTGACGCGGGGCGACATCGAAGACATTCGCGGCGTGGTGGTGGCCACGCCGATCATCAAGCAACTGGAAGACCGGAACTGGATTGAAGTCATCGGGCACAGGGAAGCCCCCGGCCGACCGGCGCTGTATGCGACGACCCGGCAGTTCCTGGATGACCTGGGGCTGTCCAGCTTGGAGCAGTTGCCCGCCTTGATCCAGGGGGGTGACCCCACGCCGATCGCGGGTGCGCTGCAAGGCTCGCTGCTGGAGGAACTGCCAGCCGACATCCGCGAAGCCGAGGACCTGGTCGCCGAGGGCGAGCCGCTGCCCGGCGCGTCGGAAGCGACGTGGGAAACGGCGCCGAATTCGGAAGCGCAGGGTGACTCGTCGGCCGAGTTGGACGGCGATCTGGCGATGGCCTTCGGATCGGCCGCTTTCGGCATGGCGTTCGCCGCGCCGGCAGAGTCCGAGCCGGCGTCCGAACTGCATCCGGCGCAGGCGCCAGCGGAGCGAGTGGTGGATGAGCAGGCATCTCGCCTGCCGGAGTCGGGCGCTGAATCGCTCGGCGATCGTGACAGCGACGGTGACGGTGGCCGCATGGCGCCTGAGTCCGAGCCGACTGCGCCGCTGTCTGCAAGCGCTGTGATGAATGACGCTGAGGACCGACTGCCGGCGCCGGATCGGGGCATGTCCCCGGTGGCTGGTTCGGACACGGATCAGACGGGAACTTCGTCCACTGAAGACGCCGTCGCCAGTCAGGCGCCGACATCGACGCAGGTCGAGGTCGAGCCGACAGACATTGAAAAACCGAGGTCGGGCGCGGACAGCGCATCGACCAATGAACAACAGGTCGGGGTCGTCAACCCCGAGTCTCCCAAAGCGCTCCCCGAATAGGGAGCCGTGTCCACCGCTGACAAGGTGCAAGCCGACACATGAATTCCAACGACATCGACGATTCCAAGCCCGACACGCCGACGGCCACGCCCGACGCGACGACCGAGGCGCCTGCCCGCCCGAAGCGGACCCGCAAGACGGCCGCCGCGAGCGCCGAGGCGGCCACCGAGGTGACGGCCGAATCGACCGCGGAAGCGCCGCCGAAGCCGCGTGCGCGCCGCAAGCCCGCCGCCGCTGCGGCGGAGACCGCTGATACGGCAGAGACCAGCGCCCCGGCCGCCGCGACCGTGGAGCCGTCTGGCGACGCCGACGCACCGACCAAGCCCAAGCGCCGCACGCGCGCCAAAGCGGCGGACGCGGAGGCCACGACCGAAGCCGCGACGTCCGCCCCGATGCCTGAGGTGGAGACCCGCCCGGTCGCGACGATCGCGTCGGCCCCCACCCCGGTGTCCGCTGTTTCTGAGGCGGTGCAGGCCGTCATTGCAGGCGACGCGGATGAGTCGTCGGGCGAGGCAGCGTCGGAGTCGGATGCCGATGGCCGCTCGGGCCGCAATCGCCGCCGTCGCGGCCGTGATGGTCGTGAGCCGCGCGAAGCGCGTGATCCGGCACAAGCGGCGTCGCGCGGTCCTCGTGGACCGTCGGAGAGGGGCGAGAAGGGCGAGCAGGGCGGTGCGGTGGATGTGTCTGCGGCTCAAGGTGGCGGCGCTCCGAAGGCCAACACGGCGGAGCTGCAAGCCCGTGCGCAGGAGCGTTTTGACGAGCTGCTGTCCGGCGCCTTCGACGATGAAGACGACGTGTCGGTCGAGGCGGCGGACGTCGACCTGGACCTGGGCGACGAACTCGACGCGACGGATGCGGGCGACGACGACACGGCGGCCGGCGCGGAAGGCGCGGGCAAGCGTGTCCTGGCGCCGGAGCCCGATGCCCCCAAGCTGCAGAAGGTGCTGGCGCAGGCAGGCGTCGGCTCGCGTCGCGACATCGAAGACATGATCGCCAAGGGTCAGATCACGGTGAATGGCGAGGTCGCGCATGTCGGCCAACGCATTTCCTATGGTGACCGCATCGCCGTCGCCGGCAAGCCGATCAAGGTGCGCATCGCGCCGATCGCGCCGCGCATCCTGGCCTATCACAAGCCGGTGGGCGAGGTCGTCACCTTCAATGATCCCGAAGGTCGTCCGACGGTGTTCCGCAACCTGCCGCGCTTGCCGCAGGGCAAGTGGCAGTCGGTCGGTCGTCTGGACTTGAACACCGAAGGTCTGCTGCTGTTCACCAACTCGGGTGAATTGGCCAACCTGCTCATGCATCCGCGTTTCGGCGTCGAGCGCGAATATGCGGTTCGCGTGCTGGGCGCGCTCAGCCCGGAGCAGAAGAACACGCTGCTGACCGGTGTGGACGTCGACGGTCAACAGGCGATGTTCAAGAGCATCGTGGACGGCGGTGGCGAAGGCGCGAACCGCTGGTACCGCGTGGTCATCACCGAAGGCCGCAACCGGGAAGTCCGCAAGCTGTTCGAGGCGGTCGGTCTGGCGGTTAGCCGGCTGATCCGCATCCGCTACGGCACGGTGGTGCTGCCGCGCGGTCTCAAGCGCGGCGTGTATGTCGAGCTGGGCGATGCCGATGTGCGCGTCATCCGGCAATTGGCTGGCAATGTGCCGCAGGAGCGCAGCGATCGCGCCGACCGCGGCGACCGGGGGGGTGATCGTGGCGACCGCAATGATCGCGGCGGCAAGCGCCGTCGTGGCGGCGGCAATGGCGGACCGCGTCCGAGCCGTCCCGAGGCACCGCGTGCCGAGCAGCGCGCACAGCCGCCGCAGCATCAGCAGCGCCCGTCGCAGGAGCGTCAGCAGCCTGAGCGCCAGCAGCAGGAGCGCCCGCGCCGTCGGGACGAGGAAGACGATGACTTCATCCCGCGTCACGTCAATCCGCTGGAGCAGACCTTCGACCGTCGTTTCGCCACCAGCGGCCGGCGCGGCATTCCGCAGGGCTTCGGCCGGGGCGGCAGCGATCCCAGCCATGGCAATCCGGGCGGGGATCGGAGTCGCGGTCCTGGCGGCGAGCGTCAGCCGGATCCGATGAAGACCTCGATTGGTTACATTGGCGCCGATGCCTTCATCAATCGCGGCAACCGCGGCGGTCGCCGTGGCGGCGGCGGTGGTGGTGGCGGCGGCAATGGTGGTGGCGGTCGCGGCCGTCGCTGACCGGCGACGCGGCACGGTTCGGGGTGAGCGGCTCGATGAATTCGATCCGCCGACCGGCCGGCAGGGTGATCGGGTAGGTCCGGCATTCGGCTGGTCCGGCTGCTCCCTCCGCGCGACACGCGCTGTCACAAAGAGTTGCCTCACGGCGGCTCATTCGAGTTCCACTGTGGCGTGAGGCACCCGAAAGCCCTGGTATGACAGCCAGATGTCACCGGGGGCTTGACGTCACGCATGACATTCGCGCATTACAATGCGCGGCTTTGCCAAGCCCTAGATTTTCAAGGAAAAACAGATGGCCATCGAACGCACCCTCTCCATCATCAAGCCCGATGCCGTGGCCAAGAACGTCATCGGCCAGATCTATTCGCGCTTCGAAGGCGCCGGCCTGAAGATCGTCGCTGCCAAGATGGCGCATCTGTCGCGCGGCGAAGCCGAAGCGTTCTACGCCGTGCACAAGGCCCGTCCGTTCTTCAACGACCTGGTCACCTTCATGATCTCCGGTCCGGTCGTGATCTCGGTGCTGGAGGGCGAAAACGCCATCTTGAAGCACCGTGACCTGATGGGCGCCACCGACCCGAAGAAGGCCGAAAAGGGCACCATCCGCGCTGACTTCGCTGACAGCATCGATGCCAACGCCGTTCACGGCTCTGACGCCCCGGAAACCGCCGCCAATGAAGTGGCGTTCTTCTTCCCCGGCATGAACGTCTACAGCCGCTGAGCGGCAACCGCCTCTGGACTCTGGGCCATGAGGCCATAGGGAAAGAGGTCACGACGATGGACGCGGTCAACCTGCTCGGATTCGATCTGCAAGGCCTGGCCGCGTACTGCGAGCAGCTGGGGGAAAAGCGCTTTCGCGCCACCCAGCTGTTCCGCTGGATCCATCAAAAGGGCGCCTCGGACTTCACGCAGATGTCCGATCTGGCCAAGTCGCTGCGCGACAAGCTGGCCGGACGCGCCCACATCGCCGCCTTGCCGGTGATCTCCGAACATGTCTCGGCCGACGGCACCATTAAGTGGTTGTTCGACGTCGGTCAGGGCAATGCGGTCGAAGCGGTGTACATCCCCGAAGACGACCGCGCCACGCTGTGCATTTCCAGCCAGGCCGGTTGTGCCGTGGGATGCCGCTTCTGCTCCACTGGCCATCAAGGCTTCAGCCGCAACCTCGAGACCTGGGAAATCCTGGCCCAGCTCTGGTATGCCGAGCACAGCCTGCGCCTGCGTCTCAAGACCGATCAGCGCATCATCTCCAACGTGGTGATGATGGGGATGGGTGAACCGCTGCAGAACTACGGCGCTCTGGTGCCGGCGCTGCGCGTGATGCTGGACGACCACGGCTACGGGCTGTCGCGCCGCCGGGTCACGGTGTCGACCTCGGGCGTGGTGCCGATGATCGATCGCCTGCGCGAGGACGTGCCGGTCGCGCTGGCGGTGTCGCTGCATGCGCCGACCGATCCGTTGCGCGACCAGCTCGTGCCGCTCAACCGCAAATATCCGATCGCGGAACTGCTGGACAGCTGCAACCGCTATCTGGAGCGAGCGCCGCGCGACTTCATCACCTTCGAGTACTGCATGCTCGATCAGGTCAATGATTCGCCCGAACAGGCGCGTGAGCTGATCGCGCTGGTGAAGGGCAAGGTGCCCTGCAAGATCAATCTGATCCCGTTCAATCCGTTCCCGGCGTCTGGCCTGAAGCGCAGCAGCAACGAGCGGGTGAAAGCCTTTGCCGACCTGCTCATCCAGGCCGGCCTGGTGACGACGGTGCGCAAGACCCGCGGTGATGACATCGATGCCGCCTGCGGTCAGCTGGCCGGCGAGGTGCAGGACCGCACCCGGGTTCATCTGCGCATGGTGCGCGCGCCCGTCGTGGTTCAGCGAGGCGCAGCCGCCACCCCTCCACCCCCACCGACCTCTACCCGCACATGACCACCTTGATGCCCGGCTTCGCTCTCCTGCGTCCTTCGGCCCGGATTCTGTCCGCGGCGCTGTTGGTTGGTGTGATGTTGTCGGGTTGTGGCGCTCCGAAATCGCCGCAGCAAGGACCCCGTACCGCCAGCGATGCGACCGACGTCGATCGCCGCGCGGCCGTGCGCATGGAGCTGGCCAGCGGTTATTTCTCGCGCGGCCAGTACGACACCGCGCTGGATGAGCTCAAGCAGGCCCTGCTGGCCAAGCCGGATCTGCCCGAAGCGCTCAACCTGCGCAGCCTGATCTACGCGGCAATGGGTGAATACAACCTGGCCGAGGAAGGCTTCCGCAAGACGCTGGCCCAGCGCCCGGACAGCGATACCCAGCACAACTACGGCTGGTTCCTCTGCCAGCGCCAGCGCTACGCCGAGGCCTATCCGCAGTTTGAAGCGGCCCTCGCCGACACGAAATACCGCACCCCCGGCCGCACCTGGCTGGCCTGGGGCGTGTGCGAAGCGCGCGAAGGACGCCTGGTCCCGGCGCAGCAACACCTGGCCAAGGCCTTCGAGGTCGAGCCCGGCAATCCGACGGTTTCCATCAACCTGGGCGAAGTGCTCTACCGCCTGGGTGAATACGAACGGGCCCGCTTCTATGCGCGGCGCGTCAACAACAATCCGGAGCAGGCCAATGCCTCCAGCCTCTGGCTGGAATTGCGGATCGAGCGCCGCATGGGCAACACGGCCAACATGGAAGACCTGGGCAAGCAACTGCGCAACAAGTATCCGCAGGCGCCCGAGACCCAGGCTTTGAACAGTGGTCGATTCGATGAATGAGGGACATCGCATGACATCCACGGCGGCCGATGAGGCGCCCGCAGTCGACAAGACTGCCTCCCATGCCGCGCCACCGGTGACCGCCGGCGCGGCGCTGCGCCGCGCGCGCGAATCTCGCGGCCTGCACATCGCCGCGCTGGCGGCCACGCTGAAGGTGCCGCAGTCCAAGCTCGAGGCGCTCGAGGCCGACCGCTATGCGGAGCTGCCCGATGCGACCTTCGCCCGTGCGCTGGCCCGCTCGATGTGCCGGGCGCTGAAGGTGGAGGCCGAGCCGATCCTGGCGATGCTGCCGCGCGGCGGCAGCGAAGCGTCGTTGGATCGCGTGTCGCCGGGTTTGAATCAGCCGTTCCGCGAGCGTGCGGCCAGCCAGGAGCCGATGCTGTCGCCCGCGCTGCTGAAGAGCCCGGTGACGCTCGGTGTCGCCGGTCTGCTGATCGCGGCGGCGGTGGTGTATGCGCTGCCGTCGAGCTGGATCGACGACGCCATGCAGCGCCTCAAGTCGTCGGCGCCGGCCACCTCGTCGAGCACCGACACCCCGTCTGTGACCGCGCCGATCGGCACGAGCACGACGCCCGTGCCCAATGCCGCGGAGCCGACTTCGGTCGAAGCTCCACCCGCCAGCGCGCCGGTGACCGAGGCCCGCTCGAACGACGTGGCGGCGCCGCTGCCGTCGACCCCTGCGACCACGCCTGCGCCGACCGCTCAGCCGTCAGCCGCCACGCCCAATCCGACGACCAGCACGCCCGCCACCGCGACGGTCGCGACCGCACCGGCCGCCACGGCCCCGGTGACCGCGGCCGTGGCGCCGTCCGCGCAGGCGCCCGCGCCGGCCGGCAGCGCGCCGCTGCGGGTGCGAACCACGGCCGAATCGTGGGTCGAAGTGGTGGATGCGCGTGGCCAGGTGCTGCTGTCGCGACTGCTGCGTCCCGGTGATCAGGTCGATGTCAACGGCACCGCACCGCTCAAGCTGCGAGTCGGGAATGTGTCCGGCACCGAGCTGGTGTTCCGCGGACAGCCGGTGGACCTGGCAGCGCGTTCCCGAGACAACGTGGCCCGACTGGAACTGAACTGACGCGTCGTCGACCGACAGGCAGTCCGATCCCCCGATCGCTGTCCCACGTCCCACGCATTGATTGCCGCAAGAGCTCACCATGACCATCGATTCCGCCACCATCGCCCCTTCGATCGAGACCTCGGACGACGAGTCCCCCCTGATCGCGGCCGCGCAACCCGCCGCCCGCCGCAGCCGTCAGGCGCAGGTGCGTTGGGGTGACCATGTGGTGAGCATCGGCGGCGATGCGCCGGTGCGGGTGCAGTCGATGACCAACACCGACACCGTCGATGTCATCGAGACCGCGATCCAGATCAAGGAACTGGCGGTCGCGGGCTCCGAGCTGGTGCGCATCACCGTCAACACGCCCGAAGCGGCGGACGCGGTGCCGCACATCCGCGATCAGCTCGACCGGATGGGCATCCAGGTGCCGCTGGTCGGCGACTTCCACTACAACGGCCACCGCCTGCTCACCGAGCATCCGGCCATGGCGCAGGCGCTGTCGAAGTACCGCATCAATCCGGGCAATGTCGGCAAGGGCGACAAGAAGGACCGTCAATTCGCCCAGATGATCGAAGCGGCGGTGAAGTACGACAAGGTCGTGCGCATCGGCGTGAACTGGGGCAGCCTGGACCAGGAAATCCTCGCGCAGATGATGGACGACAACGCCCGTCGTGCCGCGCCGTGGGATGGCAAACAGGTGATGTACCAGGCGCTGATCCAGTCGGCGCTGTCGTCGGCCACCTATGCCCGCGAGCTGGGCATGAACCCGGACAACATCATCATCAGCTGCAAGGTCAGCGGCGTGCAGGACCTGATCTCGGTCTACCGCGCGCTGTCCCGCCGTTGCGACTATGCGCTGCACCTCGGTTTGACCGAGGCGGGCATGGGCACCAAGGGCACGGTCGCATCGGCAGCCGCGCTGTCGGTGCTGCTGCAGGAAGGCATCGGCGACACGATCCGGGTCTCGCTGACACCTCAGCCCGGTGAGTCGCGCACCCAGGAAGTGGTCGTGGCGCTGGAGATCCTGCAATCGCTCGGTCTGCGCGCCTTCAATCCGAGCGTCACCGCCTGCCCGGGCTGTGGCCGCACCACCAGCACCACCTTCCAGGAGCTCGCCAAGCAGATCGACGACTTCCTGCGGGCCCAGATGCCGATCTGGCGCGGCAAGTATCCCGGCGTGGAGAACATGAAGGTCGCGGTGATGGGCTGCATCGTCAACGGGCCGGGCGAGAGCAAGCATGCCGACATCGGCATCAGCCTGCCGGGCACCGGCGAAGCGCCCGCGGCGCCCGTCTTCATCGACGGCGAGAAGGCGCTGACCCTGCGCGGCGACAACATCGCCAGCGAGTTCCACGCGCTGGTCGAGAACTACATCGAGAAGCGCTTCGGCGCCCAGTGATTTCCATGGCGCGCCCGTCGGCGCGCCGCGTGCTGCTGATTCCAATGACAGACACCAAGAAGCTGCAACCCTTGCAAGCCGTCAAGGGCATGAACGACATCCTGCCGCCGGAGGCCGCGCTCTGGGAATGGCTGGAAGCCAAGATGCGCAGCGTGCTGCAGCGCTACGGCTACCAGAACGTGCGCACGCCCATCGTCGAGCCCACCGCGCTTTTCGTGCGCGGCATCGGCGAAGTCACCGACATCGTCGAGAAGGAGATGTATGCCTTCGAAGACCGGGCCGACAAGCACGGCCAGGCCGAGCATCTGGCGCTGCGCCCTGAGATGACCGCTGGCGTGGTCCGCGCCATGACCGAGCACTCGTTCCTGCGTGACTCGGGCCGCCGCCTGTACTACTTCGGCCCGATGTTCCGGCGCGAGAAGCCACAAAAGGGTCGCTATCGCCAGTTCCACCAGATGGGCGTGGAAGCGCTGGGCTTCGCCGGCCCGGATGTGGATGCGGAAGTCATCCTGATGGGCAGCCGGCTGCTGCGCGAGCTGGGGCTGAAGGATGGCGAGCATTTCCGCCTGGAGCTGAACTGCCTCGGCGAACCCGCCGAGCGGCAAGCCCATCGCGCCGCGCTGATCGCCTACCTGGAGCAGCACCAGGCGCTGCTGGACGAAGACAGCCAGCGCCGCCTGCACAGCAATCCGCTGCGGGTGCTGGACACGAAGAATCCGGCGATGCAGGACCTGGCCAATGCGGCACCCAAGCTGCTGGATTTCCTCGGCGAGGCCTCGCTGGCGCACTTCAATGGCGTGCGCGCGATCCTCGATGCGGCCGGCATCGCATACCAGATCAATCCTCGCCTGGTGCGGGGTCTGGACTACTACAACCTGACCGTCTTCGAATGGGTCACCGAGCGGCTCGGCTCGCAGGGCACGGTCTGCGGCGGCGGTCGGTACGACTACCTGATCGAGCAACTCGGCGGCAAGCCGGCGCCCGCGGTCGGATTCGGCATGGGCATCGAGCGGCTGCTGCTGTTGCTGGAAGAGGTCGGCACGCTGCCGGAGCCGGACGCGCCGCATGCCTATGCGATCGTGCCGTCGGCCGAGGGCCTGGCGCAGGTGATGGTCACCCTCGAAGCGCTGCGCGGCGCCGGCGTGAAGGTGGTGATGCATCCGGGTCAGAGCAGCATGAAGTCCCAGTTCAAGAAGGCCGATGCCAGCGGCGCGCGCTTCGCGCTGATCTTCGGACCGGACGAGCTGGCGCGCGGCGAGGTGGCGATCAAGCCGCTGCGCGACGAAGGCGCGGCCCAGACCACCCGATCTCTTTACCAAGCTGCTGACTGGGCGGCTGAACTCCGCACCGCATAATCGCGGCTTTCGCTGGTGGCATGTGCGCATGCTGCCGGCTCTCCACGACATTCAATCGACGGTTTCTCATGGCGTCTCATCTCGATCTCGAAGAACAGGAACAGCTGGAGCAGCTCAAGGCGTTCTGGAAGCGCTGGGGCAACACCATCACTTCGTTGGTGACCCTGGGTTTGCTGGCTTATGTCGGCTGGATGGGTTGGAACTATTGGCAGCGCACCCAAGGCGCGAAGGCCTCGGTGGTGTTCAGCGAGCTGGAGCGTGCGGTGCAGGCCGGTGATCTGGCCAAGGGGCAGGGCATGTTCACCACCCTGAAGTCCGATTACGGCTCCACCGGCTTCGCGGCCCAAGGCGCCTTGCTGACCGCCAAGCTGCAACTGGACAAGGGCAAGGCCGACGACGCGCGCGCCACGCTGACCTGGGCCGCAGCCGAAGCCAAGGACGACGCCCAGCGCGATCTGGCCCGACTGCGTCTGGCCGGTCTGCAAATGGACGCCAAGCAGTTCGATGAAGCGGCCAAGACGCTGGACGCGATCAAGGGCGCGGACTTCGCGCCGCTGCAGGCCGATCGCCGCGGCGATCTGGCGCTGCTGCAGAACAAGCCCGATGTGGCGAAGGCTGAATTCAAGAAGGCGTACGACGGCCTGGAGAAGCAGCTCGACTACCGCCGCATCGTGGAAGTGAAGCTGGCCAGCCTGGGCGTGGCCGTGGCGGACGAACCGCAGCCGGGAGCCGCGCAATGACCGGCGCCGTGATCCTCGCAAGCACCCGCGCCGGCAGCCGCCCGCTGCTGCGCGCCACGCTGCTGGCCGCGGTGGCCGTCTCGCTCAGCGCGTGCTCGCTGTTCGGCTCCTCCAAGGAAGCCAAGCCGGCGCCGCTGCAGCCCTTCACCGCCGCGCTCAACACGAGCGTGCAGTGGGAAGCGCGCATCGACAGCGTCAAGTTCCCGCTGTCGATCAGCGCGCAGGACAAGCAGGTCGTCGTGGGCGACTCGGATGGCGTGCTGACCGCACTGGCCGTCGACACCGGCACGCCGCTGTGGCGCGTGAACGTGGGCAAGGGCTTGAGCGCGGGCGTCGGCAGCGATGGCCGCTTCGCAGCGGCAGTGACCCGTGACAACGAGCTGGTCGTCACCGAAGGCGACAAGATTCTGTGGCGCAAGACGCTGACCACGCCGGTCATCACCTCGCCGTTCGTGGCGGGCGAGCGCGTGTTCGTGCTGACGCTGGACCGTGTCGTGGTGGGCTATGACGCGCAAGACGGTCGCAAGCTCTGGGAGCTGCGTCGTCCGGGCGAGCCGCTCACGCTCAAGCAATCCGGCGTGATCGGCGCTTATCAAAACACGCTGGTCGTGGGGCAGGGCTCCCGCCTGGCCGGTGTCGATCCCACGCGGGGATCGCTGCTGTGGGAAGCCACGGTCGCCAATCCGCGCGGTACCAACGAGGTCGAGCGCCTGGCCGATCTGGTGGGCCCGATGGGTCGGGATCAGGAAGTCTTCTGCGCACGGGCGTTCCAATCCGCCGTGGGCTGCGTGAATGCGGACCGTGGCTCGGCCATCTGGACCCGCAATTTCGCCGGCACCCAGGGCGTGAGCGCCGACGCCACGCTGGTGGCCGCGGCCGATGCCTCCGACCGCATCACGGCGTGGGGCACCCGCAGCGGCGATGTGCTGTGGACCTCCGACCAACTGCAAAACCGCAAGCTGAGCACCCCGCTGGTGACCAGCAAGGCGGTGATCTTCGGCGACAGCGAGGGCTATGTGCACTTCCTGTCGCGTGACAAGGGCCAGACCCTCCAGCGCGTGTCCACCGACAGTTCCGGCGTGGCCACCGCGCCGGTCCTGATGGGCAACACCGTGCTGGTGGTCACCCGCAACGGGCGCCTCTACGCGTTGCGCCAAGACTGAGTTATGAAACCTGTGATCGCCCTGGTGGGCCGCCCCAATGTGGGCAAGTCCACGCTGTTCAATCGGCTGACGAAGACCCGTGACGCCATCGTCGCGGACTTCGCCGGCCTCACACGCGACCGCCACTACGGCGACGGCCGCCTGGGCGGTCGCGAGTACATCGTCATCGACACCGGCGGCTTCGAGCCCGACAGCTCGACCGGCATCGTCAAGGAGATGGCCAAGCAGACCCGCCAGGCCGTGGCCGAAGCGGATGCCGTGATCTTCGTGGTGGATGTGCGCACCGGTCTGGCCGGCCAGGATCTGGACATCGGTCGCTACCTGCGCCAGTGCAACAAGCGGGTGTTCGTCGCGATCAACAAGGCCGAAGGCATGAGCGACTCGCCGCTGCTGGCCGAGTTCCATGAGCTGGGCATGGGCGAGCCGCACCCGGTGTCGGCCGCGCACGGGCAGGGCATCCGCAGCCTGCTCGAAGCGGTGCTGGACAGCTTCGGTCCTGAACCTGAAGACGACGACACCGACGCGCCCGACGACGCGGACGAACGGGTCATTCGCCTGGCGGTGGCCGGACGCCCCAACGTCGGCAAGAGCACCCTCATCAACACCTGGCTGGGTGAAGAGCGCCTGGTGGCGTTCGACATGCCGGGCACGACCCGCGACGCCATCAGCGTCGATTTCGAGCGCGACGGGCAGAAGTTCCAGCTGATCGATACCGCCGGTCTGCGCCGCAAGGGCAAGGTGTTCGAAGCGATCGAGAAGTTCTCGGTGGTCAAGACGCTGCAGGCGATTTCGGATGCGAACGTCGTGCTGCTGCTGATCGATGCGACCCAGGGCGTGTCCGACCAGGATGCCCACATCGCCGGTTACGTGCTCGACAGTGGCCGCGCGGTGGTGGTGGCCATCAACAAGTGGGATGCGATCGACAGCTACCAGCGCGAGACGCTGGAGCGTCAGATCCACACCCGGCTGGCCTTCCTGCGCTTCGCGCCGATCCTGCAGATCTCGGCGCTCAAGCGTCAGGGACTGGGACCGTTGTGGAAGGCGCTGGCGGATGCTTACTCCTCGGCCTACCGCAAGATGACCACGCCGGTGCTCACGCGTCTGGTGCATGAGGCGGTGGAGCATCAGCAGCCCAAGCGCAGCGGGGTGTCTCGTCCGAAGCTGCGCTACGCCCACCAGGGCGGAATGAATCCGCCCATCGTGGTGATCCACGGCAATGCGCTGGAGGGCGTCAGCGATGTGTACAAGCGCTACCTGGAAGGGCGGATCCGTGACCATTACAAGTTGGTCGGGACGCCGTTGCGGATTGAGATGCGGTCCTCGAAGAACCCATTCGCTGAAACCTGATCACGTCGTGGTCCGGGGAAACCCGGGCCTGTGATAAGGTGCGGTGTTCCAACACCTTCTCCCTCACAACACGGAGCATATCGTGAGCAACAAAGGACAACTCTTGCAAGACCCCTTCCTGAACCTGCTGCGCAAGGAGCATGTGCCGGTCAGCATCTACCTGGTGAACGGCATCAAGCTGCAAGGCCACATCGAGTCCTTTGACCAGTACGTGGTGCTGCTGCGCAATACGGTGACGCAGATGGTCTACAAGCACGCCATTTCGACGGTGGTTCCGGGCCGTGCCGTGAACTTCCATACCGGCGAAAGCGGCGACGCCGCCAACTGATCGACTGATCAGCGGCGCCCCAGGAGGCCCGGCTTTTTCGCGGGCCTCGATCGTCTCCAGCGCTGTTCCGCTCCCGTTTTTGCGGCGCGCACCGTGGCGACAATGAGGCCAGCCCTCCCATCCCTACCTTGACCTCTCAAGACCCCACTCACCGGACGCCGCCCCCCGAGGCGGCGCGCGCCATTTTGGTGGGCGTCGACTTCGGCCGCGGCGAGGCCTTCGACCCCACCCTCGACGAACTGGCCCTGTTGGCCGAATCCGCCGGAGACACCCCGGTGGCCCGTGTGGTGGCCAAGCGCAAGGCGCCCGATGCCGCGCTGTTCGTCGGTTCCGGCAAGGCCGATGAAATCAAGCTGATGGTCCAGGCGCACGATGCCCACACCGTGCTGTTCGATCAGGCCATCTCTCCCGCCCAGCAACGCAATCTGGAGCGCCACCTCGGTGTTCCGGTGGCCGATCGCACCGCGCTGATTCTCGAGATCTTCGCGGCGCGCGCGCAGAGCTTCGAAGGCAAGCTGCAGGTGGAGCTGGCGCGGCTGCAATACCTCGCCACGCGTCTGGTGCGTCGCTGGAGCCATCTGGAGCGCCAAAGCGGCGGCATCGGCATGCGCGGCGGCCCGGGTGAGCGCCAGATCGAGCTGGACCGCCGGATGATTGACGACCGCATCAAGTCCATCAAGGAGCGGCTCAAGAAGGTTCAGAAGCAGCGCAGCACCCAGCGTCGCGCCCGTTCGCGCAATGGGGTGTTCCGCGTCTCGCTGGTGGGCTACACGAATGCGGGCAAGAGCACGCTGTTCAACGCGCTGACCAAGGCCCGCGCCTACGCAGCCAACCAGCTGTTCGCCACGCTCGACACGACCACGCGCTCGCTGTATCTCGAAGAAGCCGGCACGAATGTCTCGTTGTCCGACACCGTCGGCTTCATCCGCGATCTGCCGCACAAGCTGGTCGAAGCCTTCAAGGCCACCCTGCAGGAAGCGGCCGATGCCGATCTGCTGCTGCATGTGGTGGACGCCGCAAGCCCCGTGCTGACCGAGCAGATGGAAGAGGTGGAACGGGTGCTGGCTGAAATCGGCGCCCAGCACATCCCTCAGATCCTGGTCTACAACAAGGTGGACCTGCTCGAGCCCGATCAGCGACCGCGCGCGATTCAGGACTGGCTGCCCCGCCTCGGCGGCGAGCATGGCGGACAGCGGCTGCCCCGCATCTTCGTCAGCGCGGTCGAGCACGACGGCCTGGACGAGCTGCGCGGCATGATCGCGTCGCTGATGCAGGCCGAACCCGCGCCCGAATACGCGGGTCTGGATGCACGTGGCTTGAATCCGCAAGACCTGACCCAAGCTCCTGCCGACATCACCGACGATCCTGAGGATCCGCTGGCCAGATGACGGCGGGGATGCCCGATACTCGCAACAAGAATTCCTCATCAGGATGCGTATGAACCAAGACGACAGCATGTCCGTCGCTGGCCGTGGACGTGCCCCTCACCAGGGCACCGGCGGCCTGCGCCGTTGGGTGGGCCTGTGGATGAGCAATGGCCGCAATGAGGGTCCGCCCGATCTGGATGAGCTCTGGCGCGACTTCAATCGCAAGCTCTCGCGCCTCTTCGGTGGCCGCGGTGGTGACAACGGCAACAACGGCGGCGGCAATGGCGCCGGCGGCAACAATTTCCAGCCCGACATGAAGGGCGCCGGCATCGGCGCGGGTCTCGTCGTCGGTGTGGTGGTGCTTGGTTGGCTGGCCAGCGGCGTGTTCATCGTCCAGGAAGGTCAGCAGGGCGTGATCACCTCGTTCGGCAAGTACAGCCGCACGGTGGACGCCGGCATCCAATACCGCTTCCCCTACCCATTCCAGGCGCATGAGGTGGTGCAGTTCACCCAGCTGCAATCGGTCGAGGTCGGCGGACGCAGCCAGGTGGGCCAGGCAACAGGCCTGCGTGACTCCTCCATGCTGACGCAGGACGAGAACATCGTCGACATCCGCTTCACCGTGCAGTACCGGCTGAAGGATTCGCGCGATTACCTGTTCGAGAACGTCAACACCGATGAAGCGGTCTCCCAGGCCGCTGAATCCGCGGTGCGTGAGATCGTGGGTCGCAGCAACATGGATTCGGTGCTCTATGAGCAGCGGGACGCGATTGCGGTCGATCTGGCCAAGTCGATCCAGGTCCAGCTCGATCGCTTGAAGACCGGCATCCAGGTGGTCAACGTGAATGTCGGCAGCGTGCAGGCGCCTGAACAAGTGCAGGCTGCCTTCGACGACGCCTTCCGAGCGAACGCCGACCGCGAGCGTCTGAAGAACGAAGGCGAGGCCTACGCCAACGACGTCATCCCGCGCGCGCAGGGCCAGGCGGCCCGCCTGCGTGAAGAAGCGGAAGGCTATCGTGCGAAGGTCGTGTCCACCGCTGAGGGTGAAGCCGATCGCTTCCGCAGCGTGCTGACCGAGTACCAGCGCGCGCCAGCGGTCACGCGTGATCGTCTCTACATCGACGCGATGCAGCAGGTCTATTCGCGCGTGTCCAAGGTGATGGTCGACAGCCGGTCCAACTCCAACCTGCTGTACCTGCCGCTGGACAAGCTGATGCAGCAAAGCACGGGCACGGTCACCACCTCGGTGCCGACGCCCGCCGCACCGCAGGAGCCGACCACCGGCTCCAGCGTGCTGAATTCGGATCCGCGCTCTCGCGACAACATGCGGGGTCGCGACCGCGATGGCCGCTGATTGACACGGAGAACCCCACAATGAATCGCATCGTTTCCGTTGTCCTCGGCCTGCTGATCCTGTTCGTCCTGCTCAGCTCCACGCTGTTCGTGGTCGACCAGCGCCAGGCGGCCGTCGTCTATTCGCTGGGTGAGATCAAGGAAGTCATCACCGAGCCGGGCCTGAAGTTCAAGCTTCCGCCGCCGCTGCAGAACGTGGTGTTCGTGGACCGCCGTGTCCAGACGCTGGACAGCCCGGATTCCCGCCCGATCTTCACGGCGGAGAAGAAGAGCCTGGTGATCGACTGGCTGGTGAAGTGGCGCATCGTCGATGCCCGCCAGTTCATCCGCAACAGCGGCACCAGCATGCGCAACCTCGACACGCGCCTCAGCCCCATCGTGCAGGCGGCGCTGAACGAGGAAGTGACCCGCCGCACCGTGCGTGCGGTGCTGGCCACCGAGCGCGAGAAGGTCATGCAGGACGTGCGTCGCCGCCTGGAAGAAGAAGCCAAGCAGTTCGGCATCGAGATCGTCGATGTGCGGGTGAAGCGGGTGGACTTCTCGTCCAACATCACCGAAGCCGTCTACAACCGCATGAAGTCGGAGCGGGTGCGCGTGGCCAATGAGCTGCGTTCGACCGGTGCCGCTGAAGGCGAAAAGATCAAGGCCGATGCCGACAAGCAGCGCGAGATCATCATCGCGGAAGCCTATCGCGACGCCCAGAAGGTGATGGGTGAGGGCGATGCCAAGGCATCCGCCCTGTACGCGGAAGCTTTCAGCCGCGATCCGGCCTTCGCTCAGTTCTATCGCTCGCTGGAGGCGTATCGCTCGACCTGGCGCAGCAAGAACGACGTGATCGTGGTGGATCCGTCCAGCACCGAGTTCTTCAAGGCGCTTCGCAACGGCGCGCCGAGCGGTGGTGCCGCGCCCGCACCGCGTAAGTAATCGACTTGGCGGTTCAGTCCGTCGTCAGCCATGAACGGCAACGCCTGGTGGATGGCGCTCGGACTGATGCTGCTGGCCGAAGGGCTGATGCCGTTGCTGAACCCATCGGCCTGGCGGCGGCTCTTCAGTCAGCTGATGGCGATGAGTGACGGCCAGCTTCGATTTCTCGGGCTGGCCAGCATGATCGGCGGCGTGCTGCTGCTGGCCATTTTCGGCGCCTGAGCGTTTCGTGCTGAGCCGTTTGCGGCTTGGCGTCGACGATGGCGGTTCACGGGTCACACCCGTGGATGCGCGCTGATCGTTGGCCCCGCGCGGGCTGCGATGTCGAGGTCAAGCGCCGTTCGTCGCTGCCGCCTGCATTCGTGCTGAATTGCCGCACCCGCCGTCGCCGGAATGCGCGACGGTCGGTCGAGTGCGTGTGAGGTTTGCCGGGGTTCGCCTCGACCCCGGTACAATGCCGTTTTTAACCCCTCCCCGAACGTCCATGGCCTCTGCTTGGCTGCTGCCCGAGCACATTGCTGACGTCCTGCCCTCCCAGGCCCGCCGCATTGAAGAACTGCGCCGTGAGTTGCTGGACATGGCGCGGACCTATGGTTGCGAGCTGGTGATGCCTCCGTTGCTGGAGCATCTCGACTCGCTGCTTTCCGGTACCGGTCAGGCACTGGATCTCAAGACCTTCAAACTGGTGGACCAGCTCTCCGGTCGCAGCCTCGGCTTGCGCGCGGACACGACGCCCCAGGTCGCGCGCATCGATGCGCATCTGCTCAACCGCGACGGTGTCACCCGGCTCTGCTACTGCGGACCGGTGTTGCACACCCGCGCCGAAGGTCTGACCGCCACCCGTGAACCGCTGCAGTTCGGCGTCGAAATCTACGGCCATCAAGGCCTGGAAGCCGATCTGGAAGTGCAGGAGCTGGCGCTCGACGCGATGCAGCGCGCCGGCCTCACCGGCCTCACGCTGGACCTCGGCGATGCGCGGCTGGTGCGCGGCGTGCTGGGTGATCACACGCTGTCTGATGACCGCCTTCAGGCGCTGGTCGCGGCCATGGCCGCGAAAGATGCGGCTGGCGTCGCCGCGTTCTCCAGCGAGCTGCCGCCAGCGGTGATCGCCGGCCTGCAGACCTTGCTCGGCCTGTATGGTGGCGTGGATGTGTTGTCGCAGGCCCGTGAGCGCCTGCCCGCGCACCCCTTGATCAGCGCCGCGCTGGACGACCTGGACTGGCTGATCCGTCATCTCAAGGCGTCGCATCCGGAGGTCCGCATCGGCATGGACCTCGCGGATCTGCCAGGCTTCGGCTATTACAGCGGCGCCCGTTTCGCGGTGTATGCCGAGGGCTGCAACGATGCCGTGCTCCGCGGTGGTCGTTATGACGAAGTGGGCGCGGTGTTTGGTCGCCGCCGTCCGGCCGTGGGCTTCAGTCTGGACCTCAAGACGGTGGTGGGCCTGATCCCTGCCACCTCGCTGCGGGCCGCCGTTCGCGCGCCGTGGGGGGAAGATCCCGAGCTCCGCGCGGCCGTGCGCCGCCTGCGGGAGCAGGGCGAAACCGTGGTCTGCGTCCTGCCGGGCCACGACCAAGAGAACGACGAATTCGAATGCGACCGCGAACTGGCCCAGGCCAGCGGTCAATGGGTGGTGCGCGCGTTCTGAGCCGCGCCGCCATCAAACAACCTCTTCATTGGATGAACAACATGCAAAGCAGTGAGATCGCGCGCGGCCACAACGTGGTGGTGGTCGGCACCCAATGGGGTGACGAAGGCAAGGGCAAGGTCGTCGACTGGCTGACCGACCATGCCGAAGGCGTGGTCCGTTTCCAGGGCGGTCACAACGCCGGTCACACGCTGGTGATCAAGGGCGTGAAGACCGCGCTGCAGCTGATCCCGTCGGGCATCATGCGCGACGGCGTGGCCTGCTACATCGGCAACGGCGTGGTGCTGGATCCCAACCACCTGATGACCGAAATCGAGCGCCTGGAAAAGGCCGGCGTCGAGGTCCGTTCGCGCCTGTTCATCAGCGAGTCCTGCCCGCTGATCCTGCCGTTCCACGTCGAGGTCGACCGCGCCCGTGAGCTGCTGCGTGAGAGCAGCGGCAGCGGCAAGATCGGCACCACCGGCAAGGGCATCGGCCCGGCGTACGAGGACAAGGTCGCCCGCCGCGCGCTCCGCGTGCAGGACCTGAAGCATCCGGAGCGCTTCGCCAAGAAGCTCAAGGAACTGGTGGAGCTGCACAACGTGGCGCTGTCGGGCTATCTGAAGTCGACCGCGCTGGAATTCCAGCCGATCTTCGACCACGCCATGACGCTGGCCGAGCAGATCAAGCCGATGATGGCGGATGTCGGCTACCTGCTGCACAAGGCCCATCTGGCCGGACAGAACATCCTGTTCGAAGGCGCGCAAGGCACGCTGCTCGACATCGACCACGGCACCTACCCGTACGTCACTTCCAGCAACTGCGTGGCCGGCAATGCGGCGGCGGGCGCGGGCGTGGGCCCGCAGATGCTGCATTACATGCTGGGCATCACCAAGGCCTACGCCACCCGCGTGGGTTCGGGCCCGTTCCCGACCGAGCTGGATTGGGAAACGCCCGGCACCGTCGGTCACCATCTCTCGACGGTGGGGCAAGAGCGCGGCACGGTCACGGGTCGTGCGCGTCGTTGCGGCTGGCTGGATGCGGCCGCGCTGAAGCGGTCCATCATCATCAACGGCATCACCGGTCTGTGCCTGACCAAGCTGGACGTGCTGGATGGCCTGAGCGAGATCAGCATGTGCGTCGGCTATGAGCTGCACGGTCAGCGCATCGACATCCTGCCGCTGGATGCCGATGACATCGTCGCTTGCCAGCCGATCTATGAAGTGTTCCCCGGCTGGACCGAAAGCACCTTCGGTATCACCCGCTGGGATGCGCTGCCGGCCAATGCGCGCGCCTACCTGAAGCGCGTGGAGGAAGTGATCGGCGCGCCGATCGCCATGGTGTCGACCGGTCCTGACCGGGATCACACCATCCTGCTGCAGCACCCGTTCCAGGCCTGAGTTGTCCACCAGGCCCCGTTTCCTGATCTGATCTTTCATTGCTGAGGAGCCCTCCCCATGTTGACCGACGACGGCAAGCACTTGTACGTGTCCTGGGACGAATACCACTTGCTGATCGAACGCCTGGCGCTGAAGGTGCATGCCTCCGGATGGGAGTTCGACCAGATCCTGTGCCTGGCCCGCGGCGGCATGCGGCCGGGTGATGTGCTGTCGCGCGTGTTCGACAAGCCGCTGGGCATCATGTCCACCAGCTCGTACCGCGCGGAGGCCGGCACCATCCAGGGTCGCCTCGACATCGCCAAGTACATCACCATGCCCAAGGGTGAGCTGGCCGGACGTGTGCTGCTGGTCGACGACCTGGCGGACTCCGGCGTCACGCTGAAGGCCGTGGTGGAGCGGCTGCGTGGCATGCCCGCCATTCAGGAACTGCGCTCGGCGGTGATCTGGACGAAGAGCGTGTCGACCTACACGCCCGATTACTACGTCGAGTTGCTGACCACCAGCCCGTGGATCCATCAGCCGTTCGAAGATTACGACGCGCTGCGCCCGGATGCGCTGGCGAAGAAATTCGCGATCTGACACTGGATCGCGCATGGAGCGCTTCGGTGCTCTTTCCTGAAGGCCAGCAGAGATGCTGGCCTTTTGCTTTTTGGCCTGTCGATTGATGCGGGTGGTGGCTTGAGGCGGTTGTGGGTGGGCTGCGGTCGACCGAGCGTGAAGCACCGCAAGCCGTGGGCTCGGTCCGCTCAGACGCG
>CAJYPV010000029.1 GCA_913776825.1 Burkholderiaceae bacterium | reverse complement strand
TCCCCTCGGTGCTCCTGCACCATCCTCACGGCACGCTCGCGCACCTCGGGTGAGAACTTGTTCGACTTGCTCATGGCTCAATCCTCTCAGAGTGTTGAGCCTCCTCAAAATCCGGGGCGCTTCAGTCGTTGATGACGTTCTGAGCATGTCCAAGGCAGCGAGACCAGCGTGCCTTAATCACTGTCCAGATTGCGGATGCTTCGTTGGCATTCCAGAGGCGCCTGATGGCAGAACGGTAGGGATCAATTTCGGGGACCTTGATGCCGCCCTGAAGCGGATGACCGTGGCGCCTGAAGGCGAGTCGATGTGCGTTGCATTTGTTGGACTTCCCTGTGATGTGGAGGCCGCAATGCGGGACGATGCAGATGTGAGGCATGGAATGAAAATCGGAAATGGGTAAGTCAGCCGAGAGCCGAGAGGGCCCTAGCTGAGGCGACTTGAGGTGTGAAGTTAGGGCTCTGAAAGAGTCCTGGAGGATGACCGATGCAGCGGGATTACTGACCCCATCCCCTCACAGGGACAGGCAAACGAATATTCACGCGGGAGGGATTTGCAGCAGGTGCTGCAAGTTAGGAACGCAGAAGGACAGGCGCGAACGGGTTGCTTGCGCAAGGAGGTCAAGGGCCGGAGCGGCAGGCTGCGGCAACGCAGTCCGTTAAAAGGCACGTAACGGGAATCTTGATCTTCCTCTTCTTCTGTTGTCTGTGTGTCTGTCTACGTCTCAGGTCTCGTTCTTAGTCTCCCTCTTGGTCTCTATCTCTATCTGCCATGTGCAAGCATGCCGCGTGCATGCATCACGCACCGGTTTCTGAGGATTGCTGCCAGCGAGCCTGAGCGCCACGTTGTCCGCGAGCACTGGCACGCTCTGCCTCGGCCTTTGCGTGTTCAAGATGTTCAGCTAGCTCTGGGATGCTCCACCCGTCAGCGGTAGCCTCGAACCCGTACATGGGGGTCAGCAACTCGGCTAGTTCGTGGTCTTCGACTGCGTCCCGCGAATCCGTCTGAACGAGGCGCCTGCGAAGGGTGCTGATCTCTGCGCTGGTGAGCGGACGGCACAGGTTGGACCAATACAGGTTGCGGAGCTGAGCGCGGAGCTTGACGAGTCGACCGGGTGTCCAGTCGATGGCTTGCGCGTCTCTGATGGGCGCATGGCGCCACCAGGGTGGGGCCTCTCGGCCTGGCTCAGGTTTCTTGGGTCGGCGCTTGGCTGGTGTGGTTTCAGGTGTCATGTGTCTTTCTCTTAGGGTCGGGTACGGGCGCCTGCGCGGGGAACAGATCAGCACGACGCCATACGTCGATGTCTGATGTTTCACCGAGGATCGGGGTTTAGCCAGCATCGGGGGAGCGACCTCCTCCAGGCTGCGGCAGCGGAACCTTAGTCACAGGCTCGAATCGCGGGGAGCGAGCGCCGGACCACTACGGATTGATAGATGCCCACCACGAGGCTTCCCCGGCAGTCCTTCAGCAACGTTTGCGCTTATCTAACTGCCAGGGCGGGACAAGGGCCGCAGATGAAGGCCCGGCGATGTCTAGTCGAGAGTCAGGGTTTAGCAGGCCGTCCGCTGAGGTATGGCCATGCGGACGCGACGCGCAGCGGCCATCCAGTGTCCGCAAGGGTTGCCTTCCGAGTTGTGGACACATATCATGCGGACACAACTTCAACGGACACAACATGCAGACGTTCCTCTATGCCCGGGTCAGCTCGGCGGAGCAGACCATCGGACACCAACGCACTCAAGCGGAGACGGCCGGCTTCGAGCTGGATGAGGTCATTGAGGACGCAGGGGTGTCGGGCGTGAGCACCAAGTTCAGCGAGCGCGCTGGCGGGGCCCGATTGCTCGACAAGGTGCGCCGTGGGGACGTCATTGTGGTCCGTTGGGTCGACCGCCTCGGGCGCAACTACGAGGATGTCACCGAGACCATCCGCGCGTTCATGCAGCGGGGCGTGGTCATCAAGACCATCATCAACGGAATGACCTTCGACGGCGCCACGAAGGACCCCATCCAGAAGGCAGTTCGGGATGCGCTGATTGCCTTCATGGCCGCCACGGCCCAGGCTCAGGCCGAAGCGACCAAGGAGGCCCAGAAGGCGGGGATCCAGATGGCCCGTGAGGGCGCTGGAGGGTCGAGCAAGTACAGGGGCCGTAAGCCGACCTTCGACCGCGACCAGTTCGGCCAGGTGCAGGAGTTGATGGCGCTAGGCCACAACCCCAGCTCAATCGCAGCGCAGGTCGGAGTGCCACGCGCGACCGTCTATCGCATCAAGGACGATCCGGCGAAGGCGGCGGCACTGCTGGAGAGTTGGGGCCTTTAAGGGGGCGCCCTAGCAAGAGACCCGAAGGCACAACCCGGGCCGGCAACGGCGAGGCTTGGCCGGCTCCATGATGTCGTAGCGGTCGGTTGGCATATCCGCGCGCAGGGGAGAGGTTGTCTTGGATGTGACCGCGCGAACGAGCACCTCCATCACACCGCTGTCCACCTTGACAACGCACTGGGAACGGTCGACCACTGCTCGGATGAGGATGGCCTCTGCGTCCTTTCGACGAAAGCGGCCCAGGAGCGGGTATTGGCTAGCACCCTCAACGTCCACGGAATATGACAAGCCGTCCTCATTCAGCCCCCTAAAGCAGCCGCGCCAGACGACCAACTGCTCCGGGAGGCTGAACCACAGCACGCGCTCTCTGGGAGCAATCATCAGCGCGTCCCATTTGGTGAAGTTGCGCATCAGCACGGAAAGCGCATAACGGTCACCGTCGCATCGCGTCCAAAACTCCCCCACGAGGCGAATCCAAAGGTGGGGCGCAAGTCTGCCGTGAAGCTCAGCCAAAAGCCGAGGGCGCTCATGTGACCTTGCATGCTCCAAGGCTGCGCGGGCGTTGCGCATCGTTAGGGTTAGGGGGCTCGATTTCGGGATGAGTGCTGCTTCATCTGGGCTCATCGGGCGCGGACCTTGGGGAGGTAGTGGACTTCAATCGCCCAACCCAGAATCCGCACGTCGATGAAGTCGCCATGGTTGTAGACCGCGAGTCGCCACCGTGCTCCATTCGCGAGAGGCAACGAGAATACGTCGCGAACTGATGAGCCAAGTGGCAAGCCTTCGGCTTCGCACTCAATGTCGGTAAGTGGCGTCGTCTTGATTTCCCACCGCAGTCCAACCGCCCATTCCGCAGCCTTCGCAAAGCCATCGATCAGAGTCTGTTCCAAGCGGGTCAGCATCTTGCTCATCGTTCTCACCACCGCGCCGCTCGTGCCCGAAATGGGCTCTGTAATCAGCGACGCAACCTCTACTCTGACGGCTTGAAAGGCCGATGAATAGCTGGGTGTAGTCCGTCTGGATACCGCTGGTGTATGCTCCCATGCGCCCTAGCTGATGCTCATGTTCCGCGTTCTTGAACGGTTCCCGACTTGCAACGGATGCAAAGTCAGAAGCCCGGATGTGTAGTCCGCTTCGCGGCGTCGTGAGGGACTCGTTACCTAGCCCAAAGGCGGGACCACTTATGGATACCGATGGATGGTCAGCAGACATCGAGACCGATAGGGCCCCAAGCGGGGCCTTTGTACCGGTGCTCGTGCTGCGGCCGCCCGAGGATATCGGCGAGCCACTGCGGCTTCCCCTAGAAGGCGAGTATCCCAACGAGGACTTGGCAATCTTCGGAGGGTTGGACCAGCTTGCAGCTATGACCCGCGCCTGAACTCCCCCGCACGGCTTCACTCTTCGGACGAGGCTGCGCCTAGTTCTGAATGGGGAAGGGGGTACCGGGGGGAACTCCGTTGCCGGGCTTCTCAAATACCCCCAGACAAATTTTTGCCAAAACTTCGGTGTCCATTGCGTAGACTCTCCAGTGCCTATGGAGGTCCGATGGATACACGAGATGCGAGCGACGTGAATGCCGAGTATGCGCGGCTACTCGCCCGGAGCGACGACTACGGCAAGCAAATTGCGAAGCTGATGGAGGAAACGAAGAGAATCGCAAAGTGGGACCGCTGGCTTCCCCTAGCGAGCGTGGCAAGTTGCGCTTTCGGCTTCATAGCTCTGTGCATCGTTTGGAACAGGTGAACAGGTGAGCAGTTGAACGGGGGTACCAGGCCACAGCAGTTCGCCCCAGTGCGTAGTACAGGCGTTCAACTAATCTCAGCGTAGAGAGGCGCGGCACCTACCACTCGGCGGACTCGAAGTCCCATTGTCCATTCGGAGTTCCGCAAAACAGTCCCCAACGATGGAGCGAACTCGAAGTTCCATATGGGGCTCGGGATCAACTGTCATGCGGCGCTTCGCCGCGCCTCCGGGCTGCAGTATCGCCCTTTCCATTGAAAGGGACAGGCCGCCAAGCTGCGGTTTCCTCGAACTTCGTGCCGTCGATCAACATCTGACAGCTCGTCCTCGCCAAGCGCGCAGCATGAGCGCTCACAGCCACATTGAATGGCTTCCGATTCAATAGGGACACCAAGCTGCTCGGACCTTCTGCCTTTCGATAGCAGAGCATTGCGGCGCTGCGGCTCGCGAGAAAGAGTGCCCGCCTCAGGTAGTGGTCCCCTCCGCGACCGATGTGCCCAAGTCGCGGCCTGTCGCCGGAAGAATGTTGGATGGGAACAAGGCCGAGGTACGCCGAGAAGGCTCGACCTGAGGCCCACGGCGGTGGATCTGGAATCGATGCTGTCAACGCGGTCGCCGCCCCAAAACCGATGCCAGGGATCGACGCCAAGGTGATGCTTCGGGCATGGCTTATGTGCCAGCGCAGTAGCGCCTTCTTTATGGCCACGTTCTCTGCATGGACGGCACGCAGCCGCGTCAGACTTGAGCGGATGGTGAACTGCATTTCCGCTGGCATGTCTACGACTTCAGCGTTGACCTCGTCGTCCGAAGCCTGCCTTATTGAGAGAGCAGTCTTCCATCGGATGCTGCCCATCTCCAGAAAGAAGGCGAGCAGTTGGTTCGCGCATGCAGTCTCCTGCCGGAGCACCAACTCTCGCATCCGATGCAGGGAAAGCGCAGCAATTTGATCCCTCGATTTCACGAGCACGGCGCGGGCGCCCGGAAGATGCGCGGCAAGCAAGATGAGCGCTGCGTCCTTCTTGTCGTTCTTGGGGCCCATCCGAAGGCGTGCAACGGCACGCGCATGCAGCGGCAGCGGCGTGTGTCCCTGAGCGCTAAAGACATCGCACCAGTAGCCAGCCCCTGCACAGGCTTCCATTGCAATCACCGACGGTGGCAACGAGGCAAAGAACGGCTCCAACTCGTCCCTGGCAAGGGTCCTGGCGCCGAGGTCGTGACCATCTGCAGACTGGAGCTGGACTGCGAACACGCGCTTTGCGAGGTCCAGCCCTACGAAGCGCACTTCGGATAGATCCATGGCAGCCCCCGATGAAGCCGAGCAAGGATCAGATTCTGTTGCGGTCGACCGCGCTAATGTTGAAACCCACGACAGAGGGTTGGTCAGACCAGCGCCGCCAGTTCATTTACGAACCTCATCGAGTCCACGGTGGCACCTGGTGGGGGTACCTTCTGATCCCCGCTCGGCGCAGGCCACGCCCACACTGTTTGTCTGAAGCTGGTGCAGCGCTTGCGCTCCCAGAACTCCTCCATGCCGGCGATGAGGATGCCCCTCGACTCGATCTTCAACAGCTTCGCGCTGTACAGCTCCAGGGTCCCTCCAAGCTCCCACACCTCCGGCACGATGCAGCAGTACCACGCACCGCGCCCGTCCCGCCTCTCATACGTGCTCAGTATGAAGCGCAGGTTCCCCACGATAGGGGCCTGGAGGCGAAGCTCAGCCGGCGTCAGCTTGACACCTAGCTTGCGGAGGCAGAGGGCGTGCACCAACATGGCAATACTGTCTATTCATACAGTTTGGCAATTGGCCTGTTGGAGGCGAGCGTGCCGTACCAAGTTTTCATGCACCAAGTCGCGGTTCTTGAGCGAGAACTTGAGGGCACCGAGCAGGTGGTCCGGCGTGTCCTGGAGGAGCGCCTAGGAAGGCCGCTGGGGGTCATTGAGGCGCACCTTGCTGCGCTTCAGCTCCTGACCCCTCATCTGCCGGGTGCTCATTTCGGCGTCCACGTACACCAAGTTCGGCAACGTGAACGAGTTCCGTGAACGGCCGTTATGCAGCGGTTGCGGACGTAGGAAGCCGGCGGAAGTACGATGCGTTTATGTCATCGTCCGAATCAAACGAGCAAGTCGCCCGCGTGGACGGCATGTCCATCGCTATCCTGATGGATATAGAGACTGAGGAGTACGTGGACTTCGTCTTTCTCGCTGATGTCTGGGCTATGGACCCCAGGTACCGCAGTCGGTGGATGGTCATAGGACAGCATCGGGGCCTGCTCCGCGTCGCCAAGGTGTTGATGGACGTGTCCCTGCTGCGTGCCATGAGCGGGGACAACAACGACGCCAGATTCAGAAAGGCCGCGGGCAAGGTGCTGAGCGAGTGGCGGCGGCTTGGCACGCCACCAAAGGCGACACAGTACGCTAGCGGCTGAGGTCCGCTTCCAGCCTGAAACGGGCGGTGGGCTTCCAAGTCTGCGCTCGTTGCCGAAATGCCAGAACAACGCAGACCGAAGGACCTGCTCAAGACCGACTGAAAAACGCACCGGGCAACGATTCTCAGCGCGAGGCGGCGGGTCGATGGTGGGCGGCGGTTGAGATGGCGCTTGATGCGGGCCCGCACGCAGTTCCCTGCGTTGGCGTTGAGGCTGGATGACGAGGCCCTTGCGGAGGCCCTCGCCGAAGAGTTTGTGACGGTCGAGCCATGCCAACGTGAAGCTCCGGTTCGTAGCAGTATCGGGCGTTAGACTTGGCAAGTCGGCCCTCTGGCGCTAACTAGACGAATGCGAAGCAATAACCGAACGAAGGCGTGCAATGAGCCTACCGACTGACGACCTTCCGCAGAGTAAGAATCACCGCAATTGGTTTATTGCAGTGGTGGTATTGACTTGCGTGGCACTTTATTGGCTGGACGGGATAGTGACTTCGTCGATCGAGGGATCATCGGAGAACTGGAGACAGCAAGTCTCAATCCTAAAATCGATCATCGAAAATTTTATCGCGGGCGCTATAGCAATTGTCTTACTCGCGCTCACCTACAGGTGGATCGTCGATTGGCTAGACCCAGGAGATCGAGTAATCGAAGTCCCGCCAACCGAGATCACCGAACGTCTGATACGGAACGCGCGCAGGACACGCAATTACGTATTCATGGGCAATACTGCTAGTTTCGTTTCATCCGCAGTTCTGCCCATCTTAGTTGAGTCAGCGCGAACGTCGGGACAGCCTAAGGTAATCCGCCTGTTCTTGATTGACCCCACAGATAGTGTTGCCGTTGAAGCCTATGTTGGGCACCGCGACAGAGTTGCCAATGGAACATATAGGGTGGCGGATCACGAGCAAGCGACGTGGTTCCTCCCTCAGGAAAAGAAAGTTCCTACTGCAGAAGAGGTTAAGGCTAAGGTACTTGCAACGATTTACGTTGCCGCCTACATGTCACGTTTTCCTGGTATGGAAATCTCTATCTATCTCAGGCGTTCGTTTACCCCATTTAGAGCAGATATCTCAGATTCGGAAGCTGTTCTCACGCAGGAATCCATTGCGGAAGCAGCAGTCGCATTTGTAGCCCGAGGTCACTTTTATGGGTGGTACCACAAGGAGGCTGATGCGCAGAAAGGACAGTGCGTGCATTTCGACTTCACTTCCACCAGAGATACTCTTCGAAGGCTCGATCTAGTGCACCCCACGGATTCTAAAGAGAAGTTGGTGGCGTCCATTCAAGGACTGTTGCTGACGCTTTCAAATATGGGGGCTTTGGCCCAAAATCTCCCGTTGGTTGAGAAAACGGCGAAGATAATTACTAGACCTGAGCGTCCATACCGATGAACTATCAGTTGTTGCCCCAGCAAATTTACGCCTCTTTGCGTTCGGGTATGTCGGCGCGCAAGTTATCCACGGATGTCATTGCGCTGATGCGTACAGAAGCTGCATTCCTGGCGGGCGGAGGTAACTCCTCAATCGTTGCACAGCGTCACCCACTTGGCTTCTTCGCTTGCCGTTGGCCAATCGGCGAAAGCGAGACCCTGCGCTTGCACCTGTGGGATAAGAGGTTCGAGTGGGCACAAGAGCCCGGATGGGAAATACACGATCACGTATTCTCGTTTTCAAGCGTGGTTCTGCTGGGGTCCCTTCAGAACTGCATATATGAAATCGACGAGGCGCATAAAGGGCCTGGGCATCAGTCTTTGTACGAGGTGGCCTATGACGGTGCAACCTCTTCGATGCGAGCCATCCGCTCTAATGTTTCTCTGGAGGCTGTCTCTGATGCAACGGAGTCATTTGGCTCTCGCTACGAAATGGAATCTGGTGTGCTGCACGCGAGCAGACTACTCTCAGACCGGGCTGTGACCTTACTAGCTACACGCGCTGATGGTCTTGGATATGCGCCCAGGGTCGTTAGCCCACATCGGAGGGGAATAGTGGCGTTTGACCGCTCGCCAACGTCGTCATTAGAAACATCCAGTTTGCTCACTGAATATGCAAATCAACTTGAGCGTTTGTTCGCTGAGAGCCCGCCCGACTAAATTTTCACTAATCTCGGGTTCGAGCTAACGCAGATGCGAGGCAGCTTTCGGTCGGTTCCCTCAAGTTATATTTCCGCGTGGACGATGCTGCGAACCGCTTAAGTCGCTGACCGGATGACGCTAGTTTCGACCTGGAGCTAGAACAGGTTAGCCAAAAGGGAATCGGTGCCTTCAGCATCGTCTTGGCTGTAGAACGCGGGCGCCTGAGTGCGAAGCACGGCTCTCGCGGCCTGCTTGCTCCCACCGAGCAAACAAACCTCCCAGTCACCTGGCTCGACGTGGACCACCGCCCGCTTATCGTGCGCATCCCCCGGCAGCTTCGGGGCCGGCTTGTGCAGCCGCCGCAGCAGCGGGTGGTCGTCGCAGTTGATCTTCAACATGCTGTAGCTCGGCACCAGCTCGCCGGTCTCTGGGTCGACCCACTCGTTCCAGATTCGCGCGAGCATCCATGGGAGTCCATCGGCCCGCCGCATGTGCCACCAGATGTTCCGGCCGGTTTCGCGTTCGGCTCCTGTACCACTCCGCAGGGATCAAGCAGCGGCGGCCTTCGTTCCACGCGGCTCGGAAGGTCGGTGAGGTCGCCACGGTCTCAGCGCGAGCGTTGTCGGTTGTCCTCGCTCGGGGTGCTGGGGGCTTCTTCCCGGGCACCGGCTTTGGCGCCATCATGTCCTTGCGGGCCGGTGCGCCTGGTTTGATCAAACCCCACTGTCCGAGGACGCCGAGCAGCCCGCCCTCACTGTCCGAACGGAGAAACATGCCGGTGTCGAAGGGTCCCACGCAGGCCTTCACAGAGGCTTCAGGCAGGTATAGCTTGGACAGGTGTCGCCGGATGTAGACCTCAAGGTGGTTCTTCGGCGTCATGTGATACCGGTTGCACATGGTGGTTCACTGTTGTCGCAACCGACGCGGGGGCAAGTCCCGTCACGTGGGATTCGAACGAGCAAGGATGGTTGGGGGCTGCCCTCAGCGGCAGCGCAAACCCTATAGCGCGAAGGTGTTCCGATCAGTAACACTCGTTACTCCAAATATGGGAGGAACTATGTCTCTATCAGGTTTCTATCGAGTCGCGTTTGCAGGGCCGCTTCCTGGGGAGGGCGGTATTGTGGTTATAGACGCAGGGACGATTCGAGGGAGTGACAGCCAATTCGTCTATGCGGGAACCATCAACCAGGGGCCTGCTGGCATTACTGCATCTGTATCTGTGAAGCCAGTACAGCAAGGCGCGATAAACGTCTTCGGAACGGGGGGCGCACTGACGCTCGCGCTTAGCGGTTCCGTAGACGGCAACTCTTTCTCCCTCACGGGTTCTGCCGCAGGGTTGCCGGGCGCCATCAACATTCAAGGGCAGAAGGTCTCAGACTTGAACTTCTGAGTGCCGAAGGGCTTGCTCGCGCCAGAACCATACTGGCGCAGCGGGCGCCTGCGAGCCGGGACTGTTTGCCCACACGTTCTTTCTCTCGGCCTCAGCTCGTCTTGGTCCGCAAGATGGATCGAGGCACAGGGGGAGCAGCCCATTCGTGGGTTGGAAACACCCGGGGCAACTTAAGCCCAGACGCCAGCACCTTCGATGCGGTCTCCACGAGGTCCTCGGCTTGGAGGTGGGTGTAGTCGCGGTCCGCGATGTCCTTACCGCCGTGGCCCGTGTATCGGTCGATGTGCGACTTGGGTTCCTTGGCGCGCTTGAGGATGGTCTCCACGCCGTGGCGGAAGGAGTGGAAGGTGTGCTCGCGGCCCCAGCCGGCCTCGGTCTTCAGCTTTGAGAACCAGCTCGAAAGAGCGCCGCCTGCACCATTCAACTCCGACACTTTCGCCATCGGGAAGAGGCGGATGTGTCCGGCATCTCGCATCGCCTTGCAGTAGTCAAGGAAGCCAAGGCGGACCAGTTCAGCATGGACCGGAATCTCGCGCTTGCTCGGCTTGTTTTTCAGCCGTTGCCAACTTGGGTCGGTCACGCGGAAGGCGATGACCCAGACCTTGTTTTTCTCAAAGACGTCAGCCGTAAGAAGCTGCGCAAGCTCGGTGATCCGTGCGCCAGTAAGGGCTCCCATGATTGGCACCCAGTACGCAGCGTCGCGCGCGGCGTTCTTCGCCGAGGGAAGCTCGTAGGTTTGGAATAGCGGCTGCGAGAAGAGGGTAGTCAGTTCGGCCTCGCGAGTATCGCGACGATCCGTTGCCGACTCCGACGAACCTTCGACTTTCACGCGAGGCCATGGATTCGTCGTGAGGCGCCCATGCTCCTCAACCTCGTAGTTCAACAGAACGCGGACCCAGTCGACGCGGTCTTTGACGGTCACGGGATGAAGGCCCTTGGCGAGGTAGAACTCGCGGAGCTTCTGTGCGTCTTGACGTGTCACGTTCACCAGAACAGGGTTGCCGCAGGCTTCCTCGAAGGCGTTGACGACCTCCAAAGCACGATTGGAAGTCTTTGCTGCGGGTGCTTTGCTCTTGGTGCGCCAAAGCTCGTAGACATCGCGCAGGCGCAAGACGCTTGCCGGCTTCTCTGCTGGCGGCAGGGTGGAGGGGTCAGGACCGGATAGCGATGCGGGGAGCGGCAAGGCCGAGGGGGTCTCGACTAGTTCGCCTTCGTCACGCAGGCGCTTGCCCTTGAGCGCCTTTGCCATCTCCTTCCCGAACGTGTACAGCGCGCGGCGGCGCTCCACGGGATCAGCGGGCAGGTCAAGGCCATGAATGCTCAGCGCATCCTCCGCCCGCTCTGCGATGCCCTCAAGGTCGCGACCTGCGACTGCATTAGGAACTGCAACGCCAAGGTCCTGCCCGGGCCCCCAGGCGGCTTCAATGGGGCCGAGGATACGCATCTCCTCATCAGCCTCAAGGGACGAGCGCCCCAGCATCGAGGCTAGCGCCTGAATCTCTTCGTGCGTCGCAACTCGCGAGACTTGGGCGATGGGGGCGGGCGCCGGGGGCAGGGGCGCGATTCCCATAGCGTGCCGCTGGCGGAGGAATCGCCCCTGCCAGTCTGCGCCCAGCCGCGCAGCTTGGACCTCGGCTTGAGCCTTGTTGAGGTCGCCCAGCGCGAGGCTCACTTCCTTCTTGCCGACCGCCTGCTGAAGCTCCTTCGGCACGGCGATTCGGAAGTAATGGCGGCCACCCTTGGTGACCAGATACGGGGTCTTCTTCGGCAACTTCGTCACGTCCCGATTGTCCCATTGGCTCAGTAGAGAGGAGCGCTTCTGGGAAGGTTTCTGGGAAGACGAATGGGAAAAAGCCCTTTAACGACAAAGGCCCCAGAGGTTTCCCTCTGAGGCCGAATCTGTTGGTGGAGAGGAGGAGGATCGAACTCCCGACCTTCGCATTGCGAACGCGACGCTCTCCCAGCTGAGCTACCCCCCCAACAAGCCTGCGACTATAGCAGAGAATTGCTGCGCACCTGACCGTCTCGCCCCCTTCGGAGTGATTTGAATGAGCGCACGTCCCACCCCCGAGTGGTTGCAACTCCAGTACGACAACCGCGCCCGAGTGCCGGAGAGCGCCATCCTGCTGGACCGCTGGGCGCGCGCCTCCGCGCTGGCCCGCGAGCACCTGCGCTCGCATCTGGATGTGCCCTATGGCGACCATCCCGACGAGACGCTGGACCTCTTTCTCACCCAGACCGACGAGCCCGCGCCGGTGCTGGTGTTCCTGCACGGCGGCTATTGGCGCTCGCTGGATAAATCCGACCATTCGTTCCTCGCGCCCGTGTTCACCGACGAGGGCGCCATCGTCGTGGTGCCGAACTACAGCCTCTGCCCCTCGGTGACGATGGACCGCATCCCGCTGCAGATCACGCAGGCGCTGGCCTGGGTGTGGCGCCATGTGGCGGACTTCGGCGGCGATCCGCAGCGGATCATCGTGGTCGGCCATTCCGCCGGCGGACAGCTCGCCGGATTGATGCTGGGCTGCGATTGGAAGTCGGTGAATGTCGCCTTGCCGCGGCACCTGGTGAAAGGCGCGCTCAGCGTGTCGGGCGTGCATGACCTGACCCCGCTGCCGCGCGTGCCCTTCCTGCAGCAGGACCTGCGGCTGGATGACGCCACCGCGCGGCGGTTGAGCCCCGTGCGTCTGGAAGCGCCGGAGCCGCCGCTGTATGCCGTCGTCGGCGGGCTGGAGAGCGAGGAATTCCAACGGCAGACGCAGGCGATCCGCACCGCCTGGGGCGCGCGCGCCGTGCCAGTGTGCGAGGTGCTGCCCGGCTTCGATCACTTCACCGTCCTGCATGACCTGGCCGATGCGGAAGGGCGAAGCCATCAGCTCGCGCGCCGACTGCTCGACCTGCGCTGGTACAGCGCCTTGCTTTGAGCGATCGCTCGACGCGACGCGCCGGCTACCAGCGACAGCCCTTGTCCCGCACCGTGTCGCGCACCAGCGGGACCACCGCCAGCACACCCGAATCCGAATAGGCCTTGCGGCAATCCTGCTGCTGCGCCTTCTTGATCTCCGTGGCCATCTTGTCGTCCGGCTTCGGCGGCGTCGGCACGGCCTGAATCACCCCGTAAGCATTGCCGCGCGGCAGCGACGGCCCACGCGACGGCCGCAAATCCAGATTGAGACGCGGCGCACTCGGCGGCGTCGAGGCGGGCGTGGCCACGTCGACACCGACGCGCGATCCCGCATCCGGCGCGCCCACCGTCGGCTGCGTGGTCGTCGGCGTGGTGGAGCCATCGAGGGACGTGCGGTCGCTCGGCGTGGGCGCCACCTTGGGCGATGGCGAGGGCGTTCCACGCTGGGGCGTGGGCGTCGTGGCGGTCGTCGAGGCAGTCGATGGCGGCGTCGTCAAGGCCGGTGGCTGTGTGCTCGGGGTTGGCGCAGGGGAGGGCGCGGCGGTCGGTGAGGGGGGCGGTGTCAGCGCGGGCGTCGGCGGAGGGGTCGTCGCGGGCGTTGGCGCAGGCGCGGGGGGCAGCGGCGGGAGATCGGGTGGTGCGGTCAAGTCAGGCGGTGTGGCAGTGGGCACGCGGGGCCGCACGCTGGCGTCGCGCTCCATACGGCGAACGCTGGGAGCGGCGGTTTCGGACAAGGTCGGACGAGGCGGCTCGGGCAGATTGAGCGCGGTCGAGGGTGCCTGCAGGGCCGGCGCCTGACTGTTGGTGGGCAGGCGCTGCAGGCCGTCTCGCGTGGTCGTCAGACGGGCGGCTGCGGGCGCGCTGGTGTCCGGCAGGGTCAGCGGTGTGGGTTCTGGAACGGGCGGCGCCGGTGCGGGGTCGATCGCCGGTGGCGCTGGCGCTGGCGTGGGCGCCGGTTGCGGCGAGGGCGCGGTGACGGTGGCGGTGGGCGTCGCGGGCGCTGGTGTGGGCGTGTCGGGCGCCGGAGGTGCCGGTTTGGGGACAGGACTTGCCGGCGCGGTGAGCGTGGCGGTGGGGGTCGGGCGTGCCGATGGCGTCGCCTTGGCGTCCGGCGTGGGAGGCTGGGGCGCGGTCTCGGCGGGCGTTGCTTCAGCGCGGGTGGGCGGCGTGGGGGCGATGTCGCCGATCAGTTGATCGCCAGCTTGCTGTCGCCACTGGCCTTGTCGCGCTGCGCCCGGCGTGCGGCGGAGGGCTTCCGGCACCGGCTCCGACCGCACCGTGCCGCCATAACGGGGCTGCTGCGCGGTGCCGACGGGGCCGCGCTCGGGGACGATCTCGGCCGGCTCGCCGGAACCTGGCTCCGGACGGTCACTTTGCAGCCGCACATTCAGCGAGCCCCACACGCCTTCGCCGGGCTTGGCCTGGCCGCCGGGAGAGTTGCCGATCACCAGCACCAGCAGCACATGCAGCAGCACCGCCAGCAGCAGGGCGGGGCCCATCTGATCAGGCAGTCGGGCGGGCAGGGCCGGTGGGACGGGAGGCAGGACGGCGGACAAGGGGCGCGGAGCTGGCGGCGCAAAGGCCTTTCGGTCGATCGGGACCCCGCATCGCGGCCCGGTGACTCAGCGGGACGGGCCGGCGGGCGAGGGGCTGTCGAGGCGCAGCATAGCCGGGATCAACTGCCGACTCCTCGGAGGAAATACTTGATCAGCCCCTTGGCCAGAAAGCCCACCAGCCCGAATCCCAGGCCCAGCAGCAGCACGAAGGTGCCGAACCGACCCGCCTTCGATTCCCGCGCCAGCTGCAGGATGATGAACAGCATGTAGAGCATGAACGCCCCGACCCCGAAGGTCAGGCCGAACTGCGCGATGTCCGCTTCGCTGTAGCCGAACATCTCAGCGCTCCGCCGCCATCGGCCGCACCAGATCGCGATAGGCATGCCAACTGGCATGACCCAGCCACGGCAGCACCACGATCAGGCCCAGCATCGCGGTCGCCATGCCGAGCAGCGTCATCACCAGAATCAGCAGCGCCCACATCGCGAGCGGCGCCGGATGGGTCATCACCACCCGCCAACTGGTGAACACCGCGGCCAGCACGCTGACCGGCCGATCCATCAACAAAGGCACCGCCACCACCGACGACGCAAACACCGGCGCGGCCAGCAGCGCGCCGAGCGCCAGCCAGGTCTCGAACAGCCAGCCGCGCTCGGCCAGCACCACATGCCGCAGGAAATCCTCCGGGCTGTCGACGGTGCCGGCGGCGAAGCCGGTGATCAGCGCGGCGGAACACAGCATCCAGCCGCCGCCCGAGATCGCGAGCAGCAGCCCGAAGGCGACGAGGCGGCCGCGCGTCGGCTGCCAGGCGCGCAGCGCGGTGCCGATCGTCGCGGGACGATGCAGCTCCAGCGCGCGGCTGCAGGCATAGAAGCCACCGGCGAGGATCGGCGCCACCAGCAGAAAGGCACTGAACGCACCGGCCAGCAGCCAGAAGCGGTCATGCGCCGCGCCGACGATCAGCGCACCCGCCAGCGCCAGCAGCAGCCCCTGGAGCAAGGACGGCACCGGACAGCGCCACAGATCGCGCCATCCGCTAGCCAGCCAGCCCAGCGGACGAAGCCAGGGAATCGGCCGCACGCCGAAGCTGCGGGATTCGCGCAGCGCGTCCTCGGTCGGAAAGCCGAAACGCGACGGACGAGGCTCCGGCGGGGGACGGGAGGAGTGAGAGGAAGGCGATCGGGGCATGGGACGCAATGCTGCCTGCCCGCAAGAATCAGGGATTGATTCGGATCATGCAAGCCGCCTGCAGAGGCGACCTTCGAGCGGTCAAACCGATCGCCCGCGCAGCAGCGCCGTCAGCGTCCCGATCGGAGACGCTCAATGAATCAGGGGAACGCTCAGCGGAGCGACGCACTCGCCCGCGACCGGCCGCGCTCGGCGGGCCGGCGAAAAGGCTCAGGTGCCAGGTGTCGCCTGGGCGGCCAGATCGGCGCGGCGCGCGCCGGTGAAGCGCTTGGCCCAATAGGCTTCGCGCATGTCTTCCACCCGCACCGCACCGCCGACGCGCGGCGAATGGATGAACTTGCCCTCGCCGACATAGATGCCGACATGGGAGAAGGTCGCGCGCATGGTGTTGAAGAACACCAGATCGCCGGGCTTGAGGTCTTCTTTCTTGATGGAAACCAGGCTGGACAGCTTGGCCTGCTCATCGGCACGGCGCGGCAGCACCAGGCCGACGCTCATCTCGAAGATGTGGCGGGTGAAGCCGCTGCAATCGAAGCCGTTCGAGACCGAATTGCCGCCGCGACGGTACGGCACGCCCAGGAAATTCATGGCTGACATCACCAGATCGGACGCCTTGTCCCGCACCTGGTTCAGCAGACCGGCGTTTTCCGCCTGGGTTTGCGCCTGAGCCTGCGCGACGATGCCGCGCTGCTGCAGGAAGCGGGACACCGAGTCCCCGGCGGCCACGCCCGCCGCACCCATCATTGCGGTGGGCGGCAGGGCATTGGCGGTGGACGGCGACGGAGCGGTGGTCACGGCGGCCAGCGTCGCCACGGTGGGCGCGGCGCTCAGGGCCATGCCTTGCGGGGCCGGACTGGGCGCGGCGGCGACCGTGGTCGCGCCGTTGGCACGCATCAGGCTCTGGCCGTACGCGCCCATCATCGTGCCGGCAGGCGGCACGGCATCCGTCTTGGTCTGGGCCAGCACCGGCGTCGCGGGCTTGTCTGCCGGCTTGTCGGAGGCCTTCTCAGAAGTCTTTTCGGCCGATTTGTCCGACGCCTTCTCGCTGACCTTGACGTCAGCGGTCTTCAGCTCGGACGACTTGCCGTCAGCCGACTTGGCATCCGCCACCTTGTCCGCGGGCTTGTCCGACGCTTTGTCAGAGGCCTTCTCGGCCGACTTGTCGGTGGACTTCGCGTCGGTCTTGCCGTGGGCACCGTTCTTGCCCTGCTTGGATGACGCGGTCGTCTTGTGGGTGGTCTTCTTCGACGACTTGGAGGACTTGCCGTCCTGCACTGCCGATTTCTCGGCGCCGTCGATCTTCTCGCTCTGGCCTGTTTTCTCAGCCTTCCCGGCCACGGCGGCCGTCGACGGAGCCGCTTGCTCGGGCGCCGCTTGGGCCCAGCATGCACCACCGATCAGGGCACAGCTCAGTCCGATGGCGGCGGTTGCACGCTGGACGGCAGTCTGACGAGGGGAGGAGAGCGGGAAGAAAGGGATGTTTTGCATCGTTATTGGGCGGCGAGCTTAGGAAGCCTCCGCCCGCCGGTCAAGCGTCGCGCCTCCGGGATTGCCCGTGGATGACGCCTGGCTGCGGGAAATCACGGACGCCTGAGGCGCCGATCCCTCCCTCGGAAAGTGCCCGAATTGGACCACAGGGCCTGTAACAAAGTCTGTACGCAGACGTTTCAGAGCGTGTGCTTTTTTGCGCCTTTAGGGGCTGGGCGCCTTGAAAAACGCGCTTCCGTGTTTTTTCAACCGGGCCTCAGGCGATGGGAATCGCGGCGTCAGGTCAGGGTGTCGTCAGAACCCGCGCATGAAATCACCGGACGGCGACAGCAGACCGCCGGCACGGAGACCCGACATGCGCTATGAGGACTTCCACGCCCGCTCGCTCAACGATCCCGACGCGTTCTGGACCGAGCAGGCCCGACTGATCGACTGGGCCCAGCCCTTTAAGGCGGTCTGTGACACCAGCCGCCCGCCGTTCGCCCGATGGTTTTCGGGCGGCACCACCAACCTCTGCCACAACGCGGTGGACCGCCATGCGGCCCAGCGTCCGGACGCGCCGGCGCTGATCTGGGTGTCGACCGAGGTCGGCCAGGAGCGGACCTACAGCTTCGCCGAGTTGAAGCGCGAGGTCAGCGCGATGGCGGTGATCCTGCGCCGGCAGGGCGTGCAGCCGGGCGATCGGGTGCTGATCTACATGCCGATGATTCCGGAGGCGGCGTTCGCGATGCTGGCCTGCGCGCGGCTGGGCGCCATCCATTCGGTCGTGTTCGGCGGATTCGCGAGCCATGCGCTGGCCAATCGCATCGACGATGCCCAACCCGTATTGATCGTCAGCGCGGATGCCGGCAGCCGAGGCGGCAAGGTGGTGCCGTACAAGCCGCTGCTGGATGAGGCGATTCGGCTGTCGGCCCATCCGCCCACCCGGGTGCTGATGATCGACCGCGGTCTGAGCCCGTTCGAGCGGACGCCGGGTCGTGACCTGGATTACGCGCCCGAGCGCGAGGCCAGCCTGGATCAAGCGCTGGATTGCGTCTGGATGCCGTCCGAGGCGCCCAGCTACACGCTCTACACCAGCGGCACGACCGGCAAGCCGAAGGGCGTGCAGCGCGATACCGGCGGCTACGCGGTCGCGCTGGCGGCCAGCATGAAGCACATCTTCGATGGGCGACCGGGCGAGACCTTTTTCTCCACCAGCGACATCGGTTGGGTCGTCGGCCACAGCTACATCGTCTACGGCCCGCTGATCGCCGGCATGGCGACGCTGATGTATGAAGGCCTGCCGACCTGTCCCGATGCCGGCATCTGGTGGCGGCTGGTCGAGCAATACCGGGTGACCGGCATGTTCAGCGCGCCCACGGCGGTGCGCGTCCTGAAGAAGCAGGATCCGGCCTTCCTGACCCGATATGACCTGTCCTCGCTGCGGGCGCTGTTCCTGGCGGGTGAGCCGCTGGATGAGCCCACGGCTCGCTGGATTTCCGAAGGCATCGGCAAGCCGATCGTCGACAACTATTGGCAGACCGAAACCGGCTGGCCGATCCTGACGCTCGCGCGCGGCGTGGCGCCCGCGCAGCCGAGGCTCGGCTCCCCGGGCGTGCCGATGTACGGCTATCGGGTGCAACTGCTGGATGAGCAGACCGGCGAGGTCCTCACCGGCGCGCATCAGAAAGGTCTGCTGGTCATCGAAGGCCCGCTGCCGCCCGGCTGCCTGCAGACCGTCTGGCGGGATGACGACCGCTTCGTGCGCACCTACTGGTCCGGCACGCCGGGCCGGCAGGTCTATTCGACCTTCGACTGGGCGGTGCGGGACGAGGACGGCTATTACTTCATCCTGGGCCGCAGCGATGACGTGATCAATGTCGCCGGTCATCGGCTGGGCACCCGCGAGATCGAGGAATGCATCGCCGGCCATCCAGCGGTCGCGGAAGTGGCGGTGGTCGGCGTGGCGGATGCGTTGAAGGGTCAGGTCGCGCTGGCCTTCGCGGTGCTGCGCGATCCGGCGCGGGCGGCCACGCCGGAGGCCGCGATGGCGCTGGAAGGCGAGATCATGAAGAAGGTCGATGCCGAGCTGGGCGCGGTCGCCCGGCCGGCGCGGGTGCGGCTGGTGACGGCCTTGCCCAAGACCCGATCCGGCAAGCTGCTGCGCCGCGCCCTGCAGGCGGTGGCGGAGGGGCGCGAGGTCGGCGACCTCAGCACCATCGACGACCCCGCCGCGCTGGAGCGCATCAGGGACGAGCTGTCGGCAAGCCGCTGACGATCGGGCGCAGGCGGCGCCAGTCCTCGCGGATGAAGTGCAGCACCGCATCCTCGTGATGCGGCCCGATGATGTGATGCGCGGCCTGCTTGACGTCGTCGCTCGCATTGGCGACGGCGATGGCGTGATGAGCGGCGCGCAGCATGCTCAGGTCATTCACCTGATCGCCGAAGACCACCAGTTCCCGGTCATGCAGCTGATAGCGCTCGGCCAGGGTGGCGATCGCCTGGTCCTTGCTGGCGCGGCGGTCATGGATGTTGAGCCAGGGCCAGCCGGGCAGGTAGAGATCCTCGGCCAGATGGGTGGTGACCTGGTCGCCGCACAAGGCGTGGATTTCCGCCTGCAGCGCAGCCAGCGGTTCGACGCGATCCACGACCAGCATCGTCACCAGCGGATCGTCGAGCTGATCCTGCAGACGATCCACCTGGCGCAGCCGCGGATCGGCATTGCGTTGGCGCTCGGCGACGAAGCGCTGCTGGCCGGCGTTCTGCACCTCCTGCCAGAAGAGCTGATCGCCCTTCGGGCCATGGGTGGCGATGAACGGCATCAGTCCATGACGACGCACCAGCGCAAACAGCGACTGGCCCAGCGCCGGCGACATCGCATTGACCAGCTCATGCTGGCCGGTGCGCAGGTCGCTGATGTAGGCGCCGTTGGAGGACACCACCGGCAGCGTGATCGGCAGGCCGTCCAGGATGCGCGCGATCGACACCACGTGCCGTGCACTCGCTACGGTGAAGGCGAGCCCTTCGGACAGCAGCTCCATCAGCCCTTCGCGGGTGGCGGCGGAAAGACGGGCCTGCGGATCGAGCAGGGTGCCGTCCATATCGGAAACATAAAAGCGCATGGTGGAGGTCGACAGCCAGGAAGAGCGCGGCGCCGGCGATGAACCGCCCCCGTGTGCGATCACCGGGCGCAGCACGGCAGGGTTGCGCAGCCCGGCATCGTACGCCGGCCAGGCGGGCGGATACTGAGGACCATGCCGACCGAAGTGCCTCCCGACGCCGCCAGTGGCGCCATCCCGTCCACCGCCTTGCGCCCGGTGCTCGATGCGGCCACCCGGCGCTTCCTGCCCTGGGTGGTGGCGCTGGCGTTCTTCATGCAGACGCTGGACACGACCATCCTCAACACCGCGCTGCCCGGCATGGCCCGCGACCTGGGCGAGAACCCGCTGCGCATGCAATCGGCGGTGGTGGCCTATCTGCTGACCGTGGCGCTGCTGATCCCGGCATCGGGTTGGCTGGCGGATCGCTTCGGCACGCGCAGCGTCTTCCTTTGGGCGATCGGCCTGTTCACCTTCGGCTCGCTGCTGTGCGCGGTGGCGCCCAGCCTGCAGTTCCTGGTCGCGGCGCGGGTGGTGCAGGGCGTGGGCGGCGCGCTGTTGGTGCCGGTGGGGCGCTTGGTGGTGCTGCGCGCGTTTCCGAAGGGGGAGTTCCTGTCGGTGATGACCTTCATCACCTTGCCCGGCCTGGTCGGTCCGTTGCTCGGCCCGACCTTGGGCGGCGTGCTGACGCAGTTCGCGAGCTGGCATTGGATCTTCCTGTTGAACCTGCCGGTCGGGCTGGTGGGCGCCTGGGCCTGTCGACGCTACATGCCGCAGATCCTCGGGCCGGCGGGCGCGCGCTTCGACTGGGGCGGTTATGCGCTGTTCAGCGCCGGGTTGATGCTGCTGTCGCTGGCGCTGCAGGGCTTTGGCGAGCATGTGGTCAGCGTGGCGATCTGCCTGGTGATGCTGGTCGCCGGCGTGGCCTGCATGATGAGCTACTGGCTGCATGCCAGCCGCAGCGAGGCGCCACTCTTCGCGCCGGCGTTGTTCGCCGTGCCGACCTTCCGCATCGGCTTGCTGGGCAACATCTTCGCGCGGCTGGGCAGCGGCGCGACGCCTTTCCTCACGCCGCTGTTTCTGCAGGTCGGGCTGGGCTTCACGCCCAGCGAGGCCGGCCTGTCGATGATCCCGGCGGTGCTGGGCGCCATGTTCACCAAGACGCTCGCGATCCGGCTGCTGCGCTGGGCGGGTTATCGGCGGGTGCTGATCGTCAACACCGTGCTGCTCGGCGCGCTGATCGCCAGCTTCGCGCTGATTCCGAGGGACGTCGGCCATCTCTGGCTGGCCCTGCATCTGGGCACCTTCGGCATGGTCAACAGCATGCAGTTCACCGCCATGAACACCCTGACGCTGGGTGATCTGGATGAACGCACCGCCAGCAGCGGCAACAGCCTGCTGGCGGTGGTGATGCAGTTGTCGATGAGCCTGGGCGTGGCGACGTCCAGCGCGTTCCTGCTGATGTTCGCCCAAGGCGTGCCGCGCACCGACGGGCCGGCGATGGTGCCGGCCTTCCATGCGACCTACCTGGCGCTGGGCGTGATGGCCGCGATGGCGGCCTTCATCTTTCACCAGCTGCGCCGCGATGAAGGCCGATCGGACGAGAAGGGCGACTCCCGGCTGGTGGAGTGAGCCCGCGACGGACGCTCTGCATCACCCCTCGCGGCCGAGCGGACCCCGCGTCGGGGTCCTCTCTGGTCGCGGGAGCTTCGCAGAGCGTCTGTCGGCCGGTCAGGCCGGCAGGTCGAACACCAGCACTTCGGCGTCCTGGCCGCGCTCGATCACCAGGCCTTCTTCCTTGGCGAGTTGCAGCGCATCGCCGGCCTGCAGCGCTTCGCCGTTGACGGTCAAATGGCCACGCACCAGATGCACATAGCTCAGGCGATCGGCCTTCAGCGGCAGCTCGGCGCGTTCATCGCCATTGAACAGTCCGGCATACAGCCGCGCATCCTGGTGGATCGAGACCGAATCCTCCGCGCCATCCGGCGATGCCACCAGACGCAGGCGGCCGCGCTTCTCGTCGTCGGCGAAATGCTTCTGCTCATAGCTGGGCGCGACGCCCTGGCGGTCCGGCATGACCCAGATCTGCAGGAAGTGGGTCTGGCCGTCCTTCGAGTGGTTGTACTCGCTGTGCATCACGCCGGTGCCCGCGCTCATGCGCTGCACATCGCCGGGACGGATCACGCCGGCATGCTCGCCGCCGGGCTTGCCGTTGCCCATGCTGTCCTGGTGGGCCAGTTCGCCGCTCAGCACATAGCTGATGATTTCCATGTCCCGGTGACCGTGGGTGCCGAAGCCGGTGCCGCCGGCGATGCGGTCCTCATTGATCACCCGCAGCGGCCCGAAGCCCATGCGCTGGGGGTTGTAGTAGTTGGCGAACGAGAAGCTGTGGAAGCTCTTGAGCCAGCCGTGATCGGCATAACCACGGTCCGAGGACTTGATCAGTTCACGCATGTTGTTGCTCCTGTTGTGTGGCGATGGGCTCACTGTAGGCAAGCGCGCCTCGCCCGAGGGGGAGGGGTGTTGAAGCCAACGTTCAAATAAGATGAAGGCATGTCACAACAAGACAAACGACGGGTGCTGACGCCCGAGGCGCTGGCCATGATGGACAGCATTGCCCGCAGCGGCAGCTTTGCGGCGGCGGCGCGTGAAATGGGCAAGGTGCCGTCGGCCCTGACCTACAGCGTGCGACAGCTGGAAGACGCGCTCGATGTGCTGCTGTTCGACCGCAGCTCCCGGCAGGCGGTGCTGACCGCGGCCGGCCATGAATTGCTGACCGAAGGTCGTCGGCTGCTGCAGGAAATGGACGCGGTCGCCAACCGGGTGAAGCGGGTCGCGACCGGCTGGGAAAGCGAGCTGACGATCGCGGTGGATGACGCCATTGCCCGCCGCGCGCTGTTCGACCTGATGGAATCCTTCTACCTGCCGGCCGACGACGGCAAGCCGCCACCCACCCGGCTGAAGTTGCGCACCGAAGTGCTGTCCGGCACCTGGGAAGCGCTGCTGTCGGGGCAGGCGGACCTGGCCATCGGCACCAGCGCCCAGCCGCCGGGCAGTTCGGTGATCTGCGAAGTGCTGGGGCCGATGGAGATGGTGTTCTGCGTCGCGCCTCACCATCCGCTGGCGGGCGTCGAGGAGACCTTGACCTCCGCCCAGATCACCCAGCACCGCATCGTGGCCGTGGCCGACACCGCGCGGCAGCTCGCCCCGATCACCGTCGGCGTCGTGCCGGGCCAGGAGGTGCTCACCGTGCCGTCGATGGCCACCAAGCTGGAAGCGTTGCTGCGCGGGCTGGGTTGCGGTTTCCTGCCGACCTCGATGGTGCGACGTCAGGTGGAGGCCGGGCGCCTGATCATCAAGCCGACCTTCCAGGGCAAGCGGATCTCGCCGATGCAATATGCGTGGCGCAACACCGGCCATCCGCCCGCCAAGGCACTGGCCTGGTGGCTGAAGCAGTTGCAGAGCGACACCACCCGGCGCGCCTTGCTGGAACAGCATGAAGGGCTGCTGTTGTGACCGTGACGGCGATGGCGGATGCTGGACGGACCTCGCGATATGTGGGGCGATTCGCCCCGTCGCCGACCGGGCCGTTGCATGAGGGCTCCCTGGTCGCGGCGCTGGCCAGTTGGCTGGATGCGCGCGCCCATGGCGGCCGCTGGCTGATTCGCATCGAGGATGTGGATGGTCCGCGTTGTCCGCCGGGCGCGGATGCGATGGTGTTGTCCCAACTGGCGCAGGTGAATCTGCTGCCGGACGAGCCGCCGATCTGGCAATCGACCCGTGGCGCGGCCTATCAGGCGGCGCTGGACCGGCTGGTCGCTTCCGGCTGGGCCTATCCCTGCGGCTGCTCCCGCAAGGCGATCGCAGAAGCCATCGCGCAGCAGGGCCAGACCCGCGCGCGGCATGGAGAACTGGTCTATCCCGGCACCTGTCGGCATGGGCTGCGCGGTCTGCCGGCCCGCGCCTGGCGCCTGCGCACCACCGCGACCTTGCAGGATGAGCAGGATCGCCGCATCGACTGGACCGATCGCCGGCTCGGTCCGCAGTGGCAAGACCTGACCCGTGAGGTGGGCGATGTCGTGCTCAAGCGCGCCGACGGGTTGTGGGCCTACCAGTTGGCGGTGGTCGTGGATGACGCCTGGCAACAGGTGACGGACGTGGTGCGTGGGGAAGACCTGGCGGACAACACGCCGCGTCAGATGCACCTGCTGGAACGACTGGGCCTGCCCTGTCCGACCTACCTCCACACGCCCTTGGTGAGGGGCGCCAACGGCGAAAAACTGTCCAAGCAGAACGGCGCGCAGGCGCTGGACTTGAGCGATCCGCTCGCAGCCCTGCGACGCGCGGGCGAAGCGCTCGGACTTCCTCATCTGGCCGCCGCTGCCAGCGGAGAGTGGCTGGGCCAGGCGGTCAAGGCTTGGCCCTATCGACCTCGGCAATGAGTCATCGACGAAGGGCTCCGGCCCTGCCCGGCGATGGTGGGTTCCGGTGTCTCTGGACCTCACCGGCTCATCCCAGGATGCCCGCGCTGGCGCTCATCCGCTCAGGCGGCCAGGGCGAATCCCGAGACCTCACGTGGGTCCGGCAGCGGTGGCAGCACGTGCGGGCCGGCTGTCAGCTGGCATGATCACGGTTTCCAGCTTTTTTGCATCAAGGAACACCCATGAAGACGACCGCCAGCGGCCTGCAGTATGAGGACACCACCCCGGGCACCGGCGCCACGGCGCGCGCCGGCCAGGATGTGAAGGTCCATTACACCGGCTGGCTCTACAAGGATGGCCAGAAGGGCGCCAAGTTCGACTCCAGCAAGGACCGCGGTGAGCCGTTCGAGTTCGAGCTCGACGGCGGCATGGTCATCAAGGGCTGGGATGAAGGCGTGCAGGGCATGCAGATCGGCGGCACCCGCGTGCTGGTGATCCCGCCCAACCTGGGTTATGGCGCGCGGGGCGCCGGCGGCGTGATTCCGCCCAATGCCACGCTGATGTTCGAAGTGGAACTGCTCGGCGTGAGCGGTGGCGCGGAGCCGATCGAGCTGACCCAACTGGTGAAGACCGACAGCGGCCTGCAGTACCAGGACACCGTGACCGGCGAAGGCGCCGTGGCCGAAGCCGGCAAGCGCGTGACGGTGCACTACACCGGCTGGCTCTACAAGGATGGCCAGCGCGGTCGCAAGTTCGACTCGTCCAAGGACCGCCGTGATCCGTTCCGCTTCCATCTGGGCGGCGGCGAGGTCATCAAGGGCTGGGATGAAGGCGTGCAAGGCATGAAGGTCGGCGGCACCCGCTTCCTGGTCATCCCGTCGGAACTGGGTTATGGCGCCTACGGCGCCGGCGGCGTGATCCCGCCGCATGCGACGCTGCTGTTCGAAGTGGAACTGGTCGCGGTCTGATCGCGAGTGATGACCGTCTGATCGTCACCTGATGGCGTCCCGGATGGCGACCTGATGGCGGTCTTGCGCTGAATGAGGCGCCGAGCGCGTGATGCGCCCGGCGCCTTTTTCGTTGGCGTGGACGGCCCGCTCGCGCGCCGAGCCGTCAGTCTTCGGCGCTCAAGGCGCTCAGGGCTTGAAGTTGCCGTCGCTGCGGCTCATGCTGCCGCTGGCGCAGGCGGTGAACTCCCGATTGCCGCTGGTGGTGCTCTGATTGCTTTCCCAGGTCGCGGTGCTGCCGTTCCACTTCACGTACTTGTATTGCACGGCAGCGCCAGCGGGCAGGTTGACGGTGCCTGTCCAGGGCACAGTCGCGCCCGATCCCTGGATCGCCAGCGCGAAGCCGCTGCCGGGTGTCCAGTTGCCCAAGGCCGTCTGATTGCCGACGACATACAGGTTCTGTCCAAAGCTGGTGTTGGCATTGGCGATGGTGAAGCTGACGGCGCAACTGCCGGTGCCGCCATTGCCGCCGCCACTGCCGCCGACCAGCTTCTGTCCGGTGTAGATCGCGATCGCCGGCACGGCACTGCCGCCCTGGGCGGGCACGGTCACGCTGGCATTGCCGCTGGCATCGACCACCACCGTGCTGCCGGTGCAGCCGGTGCCGGCGCTGTTGCGCAGGCCGTCGATCACATTGCAGTAGCTGCCGGCCGGCAGACCGGTGGCGAAGCTGCGCGTCCAGGCGGACGAGCTGTTGTTCAGCGCGACGAAGCCCACCTGGCCACGGCTGAAGGCGACCTGATTCGGGTTGTTGCCGACCGTCCAGTTCGTCTGCGCCTGGCCGTTGGTGGCGGAGCGGAACTTCACCATGTTGGCGATCGGCGCCCAGCGATGGACGAAGTCCCAGTTCACATTGATCTGCGGCACGCCGCCTGCGTAGGGGCTCGCGGTGGGGCGATCGGCATCGGCATTGGTGAATCGGAAGCCGGAATGCAGCTGCGCTTCCCCGTAACCCTGCGCCAGCATGAAGATGTTGGCCAGGTCATAGCGCTTTGTGCCTTGCGTGTCGTTGATGGCGCCGGTGTAGTTGCTCGCGTTGAGCGAGCCGCCGTTGCGTTCGGTGTCCCAGTTGTTGATGAAGACCGTGGCGTTCTGCGGCTGCAGGAAGCCCCAGGTGCCGCCCCAATTGCCCCAGGTGCCCATCACCGTCGGGATCGAGGACAGGCTCAGGCCGTTGTTGCCGCGGAAGATGTCCCGCATCGCATAGGTGAACTGGAATTCATTGATCGTGCCGACGGGCAGGTAATCCGCGCGATTCACGCCGCCGTCGTTGATGATTTCCTGCGTGACCCAGATCGGCTCACCGGCCTGGGTCAGCGGATGCGTCGACCGCACCGCCGCCATGATCGATTGCCAGGCGCCCGGCGGCATGTGCTTGGCCGCGTCGATGCGGAAGCCATCCACGCCCATCGTCAGCAAGGCGCGCAGGTAATTCGTGATCTGGCCCTGCACATAGCTGCTTTCGGTGGCCAGGTCGGGCAGGCCGCCGAGTCGGCAGTTCATCACATTGCTGCGACCGGCCGGAGAGCTGTAGTCCGCATCGGCGATGGTGCAATTGCTGTGGAAGTCATTGGCGCTGAAGTGCGGATAGCTCAGCGTGTTGCCGTTCCAGGTCGAGCCGTCGGTCGCGGTGCCGGTGCCATCGGCCATCTGGTTGACGACGATGTCGGCATACACCCGCACGCCGGCCGCGTGGCAGGTGTTGATCATCGATTGCAGCTGCGCGGGCGTGCCCATGCGGCTGGTGAGGTTCACATAGTTGACCGGCTGGTAGACGCCCCACCAGCCATTGGCCACTTTCGACGCCCCGGGCGGCGAGATCTGCACCGCGCCGAAGCCCTGCGGGCCGAGCCACTGGCTGCACTCGGTCGCGATGTCATTCCAGCTCCACTGGAACATCTGCACCGAGGTGTCTTTCGGATTCAGCGCGTGCGCGGCGGACCCCGCCAACGCCAACGTCGCCCCCAGACCCCATGACGCTGCAGCGCGCCAGGCGCCTGCTGTCGATCCCTTGCTCATTCGTGTCTCCATTTGTTGTTTAAGTACAGATTGCCAATTTGCACTGGATGGCGCGCCGAAATGCCTCGGCATGCGGATGTATTTTTATTACAGACGGAGTCGGAAGTGTCAGAAATCCGCGCGGTCTGAAGGGCTCAGGGAATGTCCTGAGGGAGAGCAGGAATGGCGGGTGGGGACGAGGTCGACGCGCCTTCGTCTCAGAGAGAACCGATCCAGCGGGAAGGGGTCGCGAGGGACGTTTGAAAGAACGTCCAACCCAGCTCCAGGGCGCCCGATGGGCGGCCGACCGGTGCGGCGTTGTCCCTCGGCGAGGTGACGTGGAGATGAGCTGAAGGGGCCGGGTCGTGACCCTGGCCGACGCTCATCCGCAAAGGATGCGGCTCAACGCGCGCCCGGCCCGCTGGAGGGCGAGGGTCAGGCCTGGCTCTGAACGGCCGATGCCTCGACCACTGCGTCCACGCCCAGGGCGATCTGGTCCGGCGCCGCTCCGGGCAGCGCGACCGATGCCGCGCGCGCGAGTTGCGGAAAGTGATTCAGCAGGGAGCGCTCATAACCGGGGTCATAGTGGTCGACGACCAGTTCCTCGAAGACCTCGGCCCAGCGGCCGGACAGGGCCAGGTCTTGCCAGCGCGCCACCCGTTCCCGCCCGCGCAGCGCGACCAGGCTGTTCAGCAGCTCGACGAAGCGCGCCGGCTCCGCCTGGAAGTGGTGGTAGTCCTCCAGCAGCAGTTGGACCCGACCGTCCAGCGGCATCTCCACCCGCACGCAACGCCCACGGCGCCGCATCTCGAGATGCAGCGCTTCCGGCAACTGCACGCTGCCGATCTTGCGACTTTCGCTCTCCACGAATACGGGCCTGGATGCGTCCAAGGCCTGCATCGCCTGCCACAGACCGGTATCGAAGGCTTTCTGACTGGGCTGCGCCAGGCCGGGCAGGGCGCCGAGGACCGACCCGCGATGCCGCGCCAGTCCCTCCAGATCCAGCACCTGATGGCCGCCTTGCGCCATCGCCTGCAGCAGGCGGGTTTTGCCGGTGCCGGTCCGCCCGCAGAGCACGACGAAGTCGAGCCGCCCGGGCAGCTCTCTCAGGGTGCGCAGCACCTCGCCGCGAAACGCCTTGTAGCCGCCGACCAGTTGAAGCGATTTGAATCCGATCTGGTTCAGAAACCAGTTCATCGCCCCCGAGCGCTGACCGCCGCGCCAGCAGTACACCAGCGGTTGCCAGTGCTTGACCATCACCGCCCGCTGCTCGTCCAGGTGACGCGCGATGTTGCGCGCCACCATGGCCGCGCCGACCTTGCGGCCCTCCAGCGGGTCTTGCTTGTAGAGCGTGCCGACCTGATGCCGCTCCTCGTTGTCCAGCACCGGCCAGTTGACGGCGCCCGGCAGATGGTCCTCGGCGAACTCGGCGGGCGAGCGCACGTCGATGACGGTGTGGAAGCGGCCGAGGCGCTGGAAGGCCTCGGCGGGCGGGATGACGTGATACTGGCTCATGCCCAATCCGGTTCGATCAGCACGACAGGCGGCCGCGGCGCGCGCTGTCGGCGGCGGTGAAGGGGCTGTGCAGCAACGCGGTCAGTTGGCGGACAGCACGTCCAGCAACTCACCCTCGATCTGCAACTGCAAACGATTCTGCTGCAGCGCGGCGCCATCTAGCAGGAAGGTGTCTTCCACCCGCTCGCCCAGCGTCGAGACCTTGGCCAGCTGCAGATTGATGTCGTGCCGCGCCAGCACCCGCGCGATGCCATACAGCAGCCCGGCGCGATCGGTCGCGCTGACCGACAGCAGCCAGCGCTGGGCGCGTTCGTCGGGCCGCAGTGCGATGCGCGGCGTGAAGGGGAAGCTCTTGACCCGACGCGACAGCCGCCCCTTGCGCGGCTCCGGCAGCGGTCCCTGCGCGACCAGCGCGATGCCCAGCTTGGACTCGACCAGCGCGGTCAGATCGCGGTGGTGCAAGTCCAGCTCCGGCGCGATGACCTGGAAGGTGTCCAGCGCATAACCGGTGCGGGTGGTGTGCACCTTGGCATCCAGAATGTTGAAGCCGGCGCTGTCGAAATAGCCGCAGGTGCGCGCGAACAGATCGCGTTGATCGCGCGCATAGACCAGCACCTGCAGGCCTTCGCCCAGCGGCGAGGGCCGCGCCCGCACCACGGGCTCGGTGCTGTCGACATGTCGCCACAGCGCCCGCGCATGCCAGGCCAGGTCTTGCGCGTCATGCCGGGCGAAATAGCTGAGGTCCAGCGTCTTCCACAGCGCATCTTCGGTGCCGGGCAACTGCGCCAGCAGCGCAAGCGCATGGCGGGCCTCGGTCTTGCGGGCCTCGATCTCGGCATCCATGTTGGGCTTGCCGCCGCCGAGCGCGCGCAGCGTCAGCCGGTAGAGGTCTTCCAGCAGCTTGCCCTTCCAGGCATTCCAGACCTTGGGTCCGGTGCCGCGGATGTCGGCCACCGTCAGCAGATACAGCGCGGTGAGATGGCGTTGATCCTTCACCAGCGCGGTGAAATGCTGGATGACTTCCGGGTCGGACAGGTCTTCCTTCTGAGCCACCCGGGACATCGTCAGATGCTGCTCGACCAGGAACACCACCAGCGCCGCGTCCTCCTTCGACAGCCCGTGGTCGCGGCAGAACCGGCGCGCCTCGATGGCGCCGAGGTCCGAGTGGTCGCCGCCGCGTCCCTTGGCGATGTCGTGGAAGAGGGCGGCGATGTAGAGCACCGACGGCCGGTCAAACTGCGCCGCGAGCTGCGAGCAGAACGGGTATTCGTGGTTGTGCTCGGGGATGAAGAAGCGCCGGATGTTGCGCAGCACCATCAGGATGTGCTGATCCACCGTGTAGACGTGGAACAGGTCATGCTGCATCTGGCCGACGATGCGCCGGAACACCCACAGATAACGGCCCAGCACCGAGGTCTGGTTCATCAGCCGGAAGGCATGGGTCTGGCCCTGCGGCTCTTCCAGGATGCGCATGAAGGTGGCGCGGTTGGTCGGATCGCGTCGGAAGGCGCTGTTCATCAGACCGCGGGCGTTGTAGAGCGCCCGCAGCGTTTTCGCCGACAGCCCCTTGATGCCGGGACTTTGCTGATAGATCAGAAAGGTCTGGAGGATCGCGTGGGGATGCCGCTGATAGAGATCGTCCGTGGCGATCTCCAGCATGCCGGAGCGCTCCAGGAAATGCTCGCTCACCGGGCGCAGCAGGTTGTCCCGCGTGCCGTTGATCTGGTCTTCCAGATTCAGCAGCGTGATCTGGTTGAGCTGGGTGACCGCCTTGGCCGCCCAGTAGAAGCGCCGCATCAGCCGCTCCGAGGCGCGCAGCGTGCGGCTGGACTCATAACCGAAGCTTTCCGCCACGGCGGTCTGCAGGTCAAAGACCAGCCGATCTTCACGGCGGCCCGCCACCAGGTGCAGTCGGCAGCGGATCAGCCGCAGCAGGCCTTCGTTGCGCTGCAGCTGGTGGGCTTCGAAGGGCGTGATCAGGCCCTTGGCGGCGAGCTGGGGCCAGGTCTTGCCCAGGCCGGCGCCGCGGGCGATCCACACCAGCACCTGCAGGTCACGCAGGCCGCCGGGGCTTTCCTTGATGTTGGGTTCCAGCGCGTACGGGGTCTCTTCGTACTTGTTGTGGCGCTGCCGCATCTCCAGGGTCTTGGCCCGCATGAAGGCGCGCGGGTCCATGGCCTGGCAGAAGGCTTTCTCGAATTGCCGCACCAGCGGCTTGGCGCCGGCCAGCCAGCGCGATTCGAGCAGTGCGGTCTGGACGGTCACATCGCTGGCCGCCTCGTTGAGGCATTCGGCGACGGTGCGCACGGAGGAGCCGATCTCCAGCCCGATGTCCCAGCAGGCCGTGATGAAGGCCTCGATCGCGCGCTTGAGCGGGCCGGGCTGCTCGGGCGTCAGGCCTTCGGGCAGCAGGACCAGCACATCGACATCCGAATGCGGGAACAGCTCACCGCGCCCGTAGCCGCCGACCGCGACCAGCGCCGCCTCCGGCGTCACCGCCGCGAGTCCGGACTGCCGCCAGAGCTGCTGCAGCGTGCCATCGACATGCCGCGCCAGCAGCCGCATCAGCCGCGTGGCGGCCGAGACGGTGGCTTTGGATTGGGCGAAGTCCTGCAGCAGTTGCTGCTTGCCCGACTTGAAGTGCTGGCGGAGATCGGTGATGGACAGCGCCGCGGCATCGGCCGCGGACATCATCCCGGCCACCTCATCGGACGGCGGCGCGTTCATGGGCTCAGGCCTGGACGGTCTGGGGCAGGATGAAGGCCGGCGGTGCGGGCGTGCCGGCCGACTGGGTCAGGATCTCATAGCCGGTCTCGGTGACCAGCACCGTGTGTTCCCACTGCGCCGACAACGAGCGGTCCTTGGTGGTGATGGTCCAGCCGTCGCCCATTTCGCGGATCTCGCGGCGGCCGGCGTTGATCATCGGCTCGATGGTGAAGACCATGCCGGGGACCAGTTCCTCCAGCGTGCCGGGGCGGCCGTAATGCAGCACCTGCGGCTCTTCATGGAATTTCTGGCCGATGCCGTGTCCGCAGAACTCGCGCACGACGCTGAAGCCGGCGTTCTCCGCGAAGGTCTGGATCGCATGGCCGATGTCGCCCAGACGCGCGCCCGGCTTGACCTTCTGGATGCCCTTCCACATGGCGTCATAGGTGAAGCTGCACAGCCGCTTGGCAGCGATGCCGGCCTCGCCGACGACGAACATCCGGCTGGTGTCGCCGTGCCAGCCGTCCTTGATGACGGTGACGTCGATGTTGACGATGTCGCCGTTCTTCAGCGGACGGTCATTCGGGATGCCGTGGCACACCTGATGGTTGATCGAGGTGCAGATCGACTTGGGGTAGGGCGTGTAGCCCGGCGGCTGGTAGTTCAGCGGGGCCGGAATGGCCTGCTGCACATTCACGATGTAGTCGTGCGCCAGCTTGTCGAGGTGTTCGGTGGTGACGCCCGGCTTGACGTGGGGGGTCAGCATGTCCAGCACCTCGGACGCCAGGCGTCCGGCGATGCGCATGGCGTCGATGTCGGCGCCGGTCTTGATCGTGATCGTCATAAGGGCGGCATTTTAGGCGCACGCCCGGTTCCGCGTTCACGTCAGGGTGAGACCGGCGGCGAAAGTCTCCTCCCGAGGGTCACCCGGGCCGGCGCCGCTGAACCGACGCGCTCGCCCGAATGAATCGCCACGGCGTCCCGCCGTGGCGGCGTCGGTCACTCCGCCCAGGTCACCACGCCGGTGAAGGCCGTCACCAGCACCACGATGCCGAAGGCGATGCGATACCAGGCGAACGGCACGAAGCTGTGGCTGGCGATGTAGCGCAGCAGCCAGCGCACGCAGATCCAGGCGCTGACGAACGAGAAGAACAGGCCGACGGCGAACAGCGGAATGTCGCCGGTCGAGAGCACCGAGCGCTCCTTGTAGAGGCTGTACAGGCCAGCGCCGATCAGGGTGGGGATGGCGAGGAAGAAGCTGAAGTCCGTCGCGGCCTTGCGCGACAGCCCGAGCAGCATGCCGCCGATGATGGTCGCGCCGGAGCGGCTGGTGCCGGGGATCATCGCGATGCACTGCACCAGGCCGACCTTCAGCGCGTCCAGCGGCTGCATCTGGTCCACATCCTGGATGCGGACCGCGCTCTGCGGGCGGCGCTCGGCCCACAGGATGATCACGCCGCCGATGATGAAGGTGCTGGCCACCACGATCGGGGTGAACAGGTGTTCCTTGATGACCTTGCCGAACAGCAGGCCCAGCACCACGGCCGGCAGGAAGCCGATCAGCACATTCAGCACGAACCGACGGGCGCGCACATCCGAGCCGAGTCCTGCGGCGGTGTCGCGCAGGCGCTGCCAGTACACGATGATGACGGCGAGGATGGCGCCGGTCTGGATCGCGATGTCGAAGACCTTGCCGCGGGCATCGTCGAAGCCGCCCAGCAGCGCGCCGGTCAGGATGAGATGGCCCGTCGACGAGATCGGCAGGAATTCGGTCAGGCCTTCCACGATCCCCATGATCGCGGCCTTGATCAACAGCACAGTATCCAAAACATCGGCTCCATGAGCGGCGCCTCGCTCGGGTCCGGAGGCAACCGGGGCGGATGATAGCCGTGACCTGCGTCACGTTTGGTGCGGTGCAGCACCCTGGGCGAGGGGGCCGTGCGCATCCCAGCACCGCTCGGGCGCGCAGTTGTGACCAGATGCGAATGGGTCGCCGATCCGCCGGTCGGCTCGCTTGCCGCTCGACAGCGCGCGGGCTACAGTACTGACCGGTTAGTCAGTACGAGCCCGCTCATGCCCCGCGCCCCCACTCCAGCTCCGGTGCGACAACGTCGCAAGGAAGCCCGCCCGCAGGAATTGCTGGACGCGGCGCTGGCCTTGTTCGTGGAAAAAGGCTTCGCCGCCACCCGATCGGAGGAGGTCGCCGCTCGCGCGGGGGTCTCCAAGGGCACGCTCTATCTCTATTACCCATCCAAGGAAGAGTTGTTCAAGGCGGTGGTGCGCGAGTCCATCGGCACCAAGATCGCCGAGGGCGTGGAGGAGCTGGGCAAGCATCAGGGCTCGATGGCTGATCTGGTCGCCTGGATGCTGCGGGAATGGTGGGAGCGCATGGGCCTGACGCCTGCCGGCGGCATCCACAAGATCATGCTCAGCGAAGCCCGCAACTTCCCGGAGCTCGCCGCCTTTTATGAGGAAGAGGTCATCGTCCCCAGTTGTGCGCTGCTGGCCGAGGTCGTCCGGCGCGGTGTGGCCAGCGGAGAGTTCCGCGCCGTGGACCCGGACACCGCGGTGATGGTGCTGATCGGCCCGGTGCTGCACCTGGTGCTGCATCAGCATTCGCTCGGGGCGTGTGGGTTGAACCTCGCGCCCAAACCTGACCCCGGCCAGGTGCTGGAACTGCAACTGGAACTGATGTTCGAGGGCCTGCTCGCCCGACCGCGCGGTGTGCGCGGCAGCACCTTCAACGAGTCACCATCCGCCAAGGGAAGCGCTGCATGACGCCTCAAGGTCGATCCCGAATCAGGGTCACCTTGGCTCGCGGGACTCATGCAGAACTTCCCTAGAATGTCGCCCGCATCGGTGCGCCATGGGGCCGCCAGAGGATTGAACATGAATTTCGAACAAGCTCGCTTCAACATGATCGAACAGCAGATCCGCCCCTGGGATGTGCTGGACACCTCGGTGCTGGCCCTGCTGGCGGTGGTCAAGCGCGAGGATTTCGTGCCGGCGGCCTACCGCAACATGGCGTTCACCGACGTCGAACTGCCGCTGACCGCCGGTCGCCGCACCGTGCCGCCGCGGGTGGAGGCCCGGTGGATGCAGGAGCTGCAGGTGCAGCGCCATGAGAAGGTGCTGGAGATCGGCACCGGCAGCGGCTACATGGCCGCGTTGCTGGGCCACAAGGCGCAGCAGGTCTTCACCATCGAGCCGGATCCGCAACTCGCGGCGCAGGCGCGCGAGGCGCTGCGTCGCGCCGGCGTGTTGAATGTGACGGTGGTGGACGGCGACGGCGTGGCGGGCCTGCCCGCCGAAGCACCGTTCGATGTGGTGCTGCTGTCCGGCTCGGTGGCCGAGGTGCCACAGGCGCTGCTCGACCAGGTGAAGGTGGGCGGTCGTCTGGGCGCCATCGTCGGCGATGAGCCGGCCATGGAAGCGCGCATCTTCCGCCGCACCGGCGAACGCGAATTCCAGCGCGAGGACCTGTTCGAGACGGTCGTCCAGCGCCTGGCGGGCTTCGCGCCGGCGCCGAAGTTCCACTTCTGATCGCGGCCGTGCGCGAACTGAGTGTCCGGGACCTGACGGCCTTGGCCGGGCAGCAGCCGACGGCGCTGCTGCTGGATGTGCGCGAACCGTGGGAGGTCGCGCTCGCCCGCATCGAGGTTCCGGGTCTTGCCTGGATGCATGTGCCGATGGGGGAGGTGCCGGCACGTCTCCAGGAATTGGAGCCCGAGCAGCCTGTCGCGGTTTATTGCCATCACGGCATGCGAAGTCTGCAGGTCGTCGCATTTCTTTCGCGACAGGGCTTCGATGTCGTCTATAACCTCGCCGGCGGCATTGATGCCTGGTCGCGGGAAATCGACCCGACGGTGCCGCGCTACTGATGCCACTGTCCGCGCAAGTCCATTAAACAGATAAGAGGAAGCCTCATGGCCGCTGATCGCCGTCCGTCTCCGTCCTTCCGCCTGCCGCGGTTCACGCTGCTGGTGGCCGCCTTGGGCCTGGCCGGCGCCGCCCAGGCCCAGAGCCTGCAAGCGCTGTATGACGCGGCCCGCGCCTATGACGCCACCTACCTCGCCGCCCGCGCGCTGGCCGACTCGGCCCAATACCGTTACGGACGCGCCGCAGCGCTGGACAAGCCGACGCTGGGCGTGGGCGCCAGCGCCACCCGCACCGAGACCGACCCGCCCGGCAACCTGCCGCGCGACCGCTTCGGCAACACGGTGAGCAATGTCGGCCTGAATGCCAAGTACACCGTCTTCAACCGCAGCAACAGCGTGACGATCGAGCAGGCGCGTCTGGATGTCGAGGTCGCGCAGTCGGATCTGGAGACGGCCGAGCAGGACCTGATCGTCCGCGTGGCGCAAGCCTATTTCGATGTGCTGGCGGCACAGGATGCGCTGGGCACCTCACGCGCCAACAAGGCCGCGATCGCGGAGCAGCTGGCCTCGGCCAAGCGCAATTTCGAGGTCGGCACCGCGACCATCACCGACACCCGCGAAGCCCAGGCCCGCTATGACCTGGCCACGGCCCAGGAACTCGCTGCGGACAACGACCTGCGGGTCAAGGGCGTGACGCTGGATCAACTGGTCGGCCGCGTGGGCGTGCAGCCCAAGCCGCTGGCCGCGCCGGTGGCGCTGCCGCCGGTGGTGCCGTCGTCGGTCGATACCTGGGTCAGCCAGGGCGAGGGCAATCACCCGATCATCCGCAAGGCGCGTCTGGGCCTGGATGTGGCGCGGCTGGAAATCGACAAGGCCAAGTCCGCCCGTCTGCCGACGGTCGACCTGACCGGCAACCTGGGCGTGCAGCGCCAGACCGGGACCGGCGTGACCTTCACCGGCAACACGCCGAGCGCCAGCGTGGCGGTGGCGCTGAACATGCCGATCTACAGCGGCGGCGCGATCACGAATCGCATCAAGGAAACCGTGTCGCTGGAAGAGAAGTCCCGCAACGACCTGGAATTCGCGCGGCGCAGCGTGGAGGAGGGCACCAAGCGGGCCTTCTTCGGCGTGCAGTCGCTGCAGGCGCAGGTCAAGGCCTACGAGGCCGCGGAAGCCTCGACCAAGCTGGCGCTGGAGGCCACGCAGCTGGGCTACAAGGTCGGCGTGCGGGTCAACCTGGATGTGCTGAATGCGCAGACCCAGCTCTACACCACGCAGCGCGATCTGGCCAAGGCGCGTTATGACGTGCTGGTCAATGGGCTCAAGCTGCGTCAGGCCTCGGGCCAGCTGCGGCCGGAAGACGTCACCGCAGTGAACGCCTTGCTGGCACCTTGACGCGATGGCGCGCATCGGCCGCGTGAGCGCGGCCAGGTGATGTCGCGCCTCGTTCTTTTTGGAGATGGACGGCCCGCTCGTCCTTTCATCGTCACGGCGCCCCGAGTGGGCGCCGTTCCCATTCCGACTTTGTGTCGCCAAGTGTGTCTGCCAGGGCGGCTGGGGGACAGGTGTTGACATCTGTTCCAGGTGGCTCGGCGACAATCATCGCCATGCTGTACGTGATTTCTCCCGCCAAGTCGCTGGACTACGAAACGCCGACGCCACCCGACGTGGCGGCTCGCGCGGCGCGGCCGTCCTTCGTGTCGCAGGCAGCCGAGCTGATCGACCTCCTCAAGACCCGCAGCCAGGCCGACATCAGCCAGATGATGGACATCTCGGACACGCTGGCGTCGCTGAACCTGACGCGCTATCACGCCTGGTCGACCCGCTTCACCGAGCTCAACAGCAAACCGGCCGTGCTGGCCTTCAATGGGGATGTCTACGACGGTCTGCAGGCCAGCAGCCTGAGCCTCGACGACCTGGACTGGGCCCAGCAGCATCTGGCCATCCTGTCGGGGTTGTATGGCGTGTTGCGGCCGCTCGATCGGCTGCAGCCTTATCGGCTGGAGATGGGCACCGCGCTGGCCAACCCGAAAGGCCGGAATCTCTACGCCTATTGGGGCGACACGATTGCCGAGCACCTGAATGAGCGCAGTGCCGCATTGCAGACCCCGGTGATCGTCAATCTGGCGTCTCAGGAATATTTCAAGGCGGCCGCCCGACCCGCGCTCAAGCCGCGGGTGATCGAATGCCAGTTCGAGGACTGGAAGGGCGGTCGGTACAAGATCATCAGCTTCTTCGCCAAGCGGGCCCGCGGTCTGATGGCGCGTTATGCGATCCAGCACCGCGTCCAGACCCCGGCGGCGCTCCAGGACTTCCAGGTGGACGGCTACGCTTATGCGCCGGACGCCAGCGACACCGACCGGCTGGTGTTCCGCCGCCGTGTGTCGGATTGAGATCAAGGGCCTTTCATGAGCAGCTCTCAACACCTCACGACTGAACTGCGCCAGTGGATCACGGCGCAACTGCGCAATGGCGTCACCCGCGAGGCGCTCTATCAGGCGATGCTCAGCAGCGGCTGGCAGCCGGAGCTGGCGCGTCAGGCGCTGGAAGAGCAGGGCGAGGACATGCCGCCGGCCAGCGTGGCGCTGCCCGCCTTGCAGGAGCCGCCAGCGGTGATCGCCGAAGGCACGCTGCCCGAGCCGGATCTCGGAGACGGCCGGTCCGTGCTGCTGCCCGATGGTCATCGGGTGCAGGTCGTGACGACCTTGCAGCGTCCACGGGTCGTGGTGTTTGCCAATCTGCTGACGGACGAGGAATGCGATGCGGTGGTCGCCGCCGCGCGGGTGCGTCTGGCGCGGTCCGAGACGGTCGCGGCGCAGAAGGAAGGCAGCGAAGTCAACGCGGCACGCACCAGCGAAGGCATGTTCTTCGAGCGCGGCGAAAACGAGGTGGTCAAGCGCATCGAGGCCCGCATCGCCGCCTTGCTGCGCTGGCCGCTGCGCCATGGCGAAGGCCTGCAGGTGCTGCGCTACCGCGTCGGCGCCGAGTACCAGCCGCATTACGACTATTTCGATCCGCGACACGCCAGCAGCAAGGCCATTCTGGAGCGGGGCGGGCAACGCGTCGCGACGCTGGTCATGTATCTGAACACGCCCACCCGCGGCGGCGCGACGGTCTTCCCGGACGTCAAGCTGGATGTGATGGCGCAGAAGGGCAACGCGGTCTTCTTCAGCTATGACCGGCCCGAGCCGGGCACCCTCACGCTGCACGGCGGCGCGCCGGTGCTGGAAGGTGAAAAGTGGGTCGCGACGAAGTGGATGCGCGAAGGCGAGTTCATCTGACCGCGCGATCCGTGTGCGGTTTGTCAGTCACTGAGGCGCTTCCCTGGCTCAGGGGGCTGCGCAGCCGCCTGCGCAAGCCCCTGCGGGCTTAGACTCCCCTTACCCCCTGGTGCTCGCTGCGACACCGGGTTTTGCCGGCGCCGTTGCGGCGCTCATCTTGTCGAGGTACGCCATGAAATCGTTGATCGCCGCCAAGCGCGTGGCCCTGTTGGGCGTGTTGCTGAGCGCCTCCTTCGCCCTGGTGGCGCCGGCCCAGGCGCGCTTGCAAACCGCTGCCCCGGCGGCGCAATCGGAACCCGCGCCGGCGGTGGCTGGAAAGAAGGCCACCAAGAAGAAGACGGCCAAGGCGACGAAGAAGTCGTCCACGGCGAAGAAGTCCACCGCCAAGAAGTCCGGCGCAAAGAAGCCTGCGCAGCAAGCGAAGAAGTCGAATCGGTCCGGCGCTCATCCCGCGCATGCAGCGGGCGGCTCGACCGCCAAGGTCGCCAAGAAACGCAGTCCCGCGCATCACGCGTGAGGTGACCCGTCCTGAACTGCGTTGACACTCTCGGACGGTTGTAAAAGTCGGCGTTAGCCAACCAAAAGCGCCCGGTGCACCGCATCGGGCGTTTGCATTTTGAGCGACAGATGCGGCCGCTCCTCGT
>CAJYPV010000028.1 GCA_913776825.1 Burkholderiaceae bacterium | reverse complement strand
GGAACTTGCCGCCCATCAGCGCGATGCCGATGGAAGCGCCGATCGCGCCCAGACCAACGATGATGCCGCAAGCCAGAGCGACCAGACCGAGGATGTTTTCCATGTTTTGCTCCTGAGAGAGTTAGATAAAAAGGAAGGGAAAAAACGAGGTTCGAAACTGTCGACGCCTGACGCCGGATCAGTGCGCGTCGTGCGCCTGACCCAGATAGATCAGCGTCAGCATCATGAAGATGAAGGCCTGCAGCGTGATCACCAGGATGTGGAACAGCGTCCAGACGGTGCCAGCCAGCACATGGCCGATGGCCAGGCCGATGCCGGTTCCCGTCAGGGCCCAACCGCCGCCCATCAGGGCGATCAGCATGAACACCAGTTCGCCGGCAAACATGTTGCCGAACAGCCGCATGCCGTGCGAGACCGTCTTGGCGACGAACTCGATGACCTGCATCGCAAAGTTGAACGGCCACAGCACCGGGTGGGCGCCGAACGGCGCAGAGATCAGCTCATGGCCCCAGCCGCCCAGACCCTTGATCTTGAGGCTGTAGAAGAACACCAGGCCCAGCACGAAGGTCGACAGGCTCAGCGTGGTCGACAGGTCCGCGGTCGGCACGACGCGCTGATATGCATGGGCCGGATCGTGGGCGATGTGGTTGGCGAACAGCGACGGCAGCCAGTCCACCGGCAGCATGTCCATGAAGTTCATGAAGAAGATCCACACGAACACGGTCAGCGCGACCGGGCCGATCAGGCGGCGGCTCTTCTCGTTGTGGATCACGGCCTTGGCCTGGTTGTCGACCATCTCGACCAGGATTTCCACCGCCGCCTGGAAGCGACCCGGCACGCCCGAATGGGCCTTGCGGGCAGCGCACCACAGCAGGAACACGGCCAGCAGGCCGAGCACGGTCGAATAGATCAGGGAATCGAAGTTGAAGACGCTGAAGTCGACGATGCTCGTCTGCTTGACGTCCTCGAAGGCGAAGTTCTTTTGCCAGTGCTGCAAGTGGTGGGTGATGTATTCACCCGAAGTCGGCGCGTGTCCTTCTGCTGCCATGGTTGCTTTCCGTCGCTATTTTTCGATTCGACCCCGCCGAAGCAGGGCCAGCCAATTTGCTTTGAGGCACACCACCATGGCCGACAGCAGGGCTGGCCAGCTCAAGGCGGGGTACCACAGGACGACCGCCACCAGGATGGCGACCGCCAGAATGATCTTGATCAGCTCCCAGACCATGAACGACAGCACCGAAGCGCCACCGGCCAGGGCCGATCGCCGGGTCATGCCCCACGCCATCAAGGCATTGGGCACCACCACCGAGACCGCGCCCCACAGCGCCGACCCGGTTGGGCCGCCCTGCAAGGTCAACAGACCCCACGCGGCGACCATCGCAACCCCCGCTGCCGCCTGCCAGCCCACCAGGGCCCAGGGAGACATCATCGGTTGCCGGGCTCGCAAGGCCTGCGCTTGTTCTCGCGTCAGAGGCTTGAAAGCCGCTTCGCCATCCGCATCTTTGGAGATCGGGTCGTCCCAGGGATCCGGCGCCACGGCAGCGCGGCGCGGCTCGGCATCCGACGACCGAGGCCACGGCGCGGGTGTCTTCAGTGACGCTTCAGGAACGGGGTCGATGCTGGAGGCAGTCGACTCGTTCGGCGCGCGCACAGGGTGGGCACCCACGGGATCGGGATTCACAACTACAAAGGGGCAGGCGGCAAAACCCCAAGAGTATATGTGGTTTGTGCTTACAGGCCCTTAACAGAGCCAGTCGTGCGCCATCCCTCATCAACTTGACAGCCCGTGCGCGGAGCGTCTAGGGCGCCATCCCGGCGCCCTGAAAGCCGCTTGTCACGTCCGCCGCACGGTCACGTCTGCCCCCCTGAGGCGAGGCAACACCACCGCGCGCGCCGTCGTTCGCTCCTGCCTGAAGCCGCCCGCCCCGGCGCTTCCCAACCCATCCGTTGGCCGATCTCGGAAATCCGCAGACGAATCCCGCCATCCTTGATGGGTTGAGCCGGCGCGACGTCGTGAATCGGCAACGCTTCGGTCCACTGGCAAGATTTGCGCCACCCTGCGTGCGAATCAGTCCAATTGCGCGAATTGCACCGGCAGCCCCGCCACCGGCACGCGCATGCGCAGCACGCAGCCGGCCCACGGCTGCGCGGCGAGCTCTTCCGGGCTGCGCTTTTCCCGTGCGGTGGTGACGAAAAGGGTGCGCATATCCGCACCACCGAAGGTCGGCATCGTGGCGCACCGCACCGGCAGCTCGACCCGCTGCAGCAGCGTGCCGTCCGGCGAGAAACGCAGCAACTGCTGACCTTCCATCATCGCGACCCAGTAGCAGCCCTCCACGTCCATGGCCGCGCCATCGGGGCGGCCGCCGTAGGTCGACAACGGCTGATCCGCCGCCCGCGGCTCGAAGCGCGCGAAGCGCTCGCGCTCACCGAGCGTGCCCGTCGCCAGATCGAAGGCGAATCGGTAGACCTCATGCGCCTTGGTGTCGGACCAGTAGAGCGTGCGGTTATCGGGGCTCCACGCCAGACCGTTGGACGTCGTGATGCCCGATTGCACCGGCTCGAAACGCCCATGCCGAAAGACATACAGGGCCGATTCCGGCTGGCGCGCATCGTCGATCGTGCCCACCCACAGCCGCCCCTGCGCATCGGCCTTGCCGTCGTTGAAGCGGCGTTTGCTCGGGTCGTAGGGCGGCTCGGCCAGGCGCTCGTAATCGCCGTTGTCCGGATCGAAGCGCCAGAGGCCATTGCGTTGCGCGATGAGCAGGCCGCCCTGCTTCAGCGGCACGACGCAGCCGGGCTCGTCATTCAACGCCCAACGTTGCGGCTCGCTGGCGCCTTCATCAAGGCGGAACAGCGCATGGCCCGGGATGTCGAGGTAGTACAGCCGCTGCTCGCTCGGATGCCAGAAGGGCGATTCGCCCAGCAGCGCGGGCGTGAGCGAGGCGGGCGAGATCTCGAAGAAGCGCTCCGTCGCGTCCGGGCGGGACGGCTCGGTGGAGGCTGCGGCAATGGGGAGGTTCGGGGTCGACATGCTGGCCATGCTATGCCGGTAACCGTGAGAAACCCACAAGAATTCGCGGGGCCCGAGCCGGCGTCGACGGCCGCCGGGCATCACGCCATCGACGCGCGCGCCGGCACTCAGACCAGATCGACCTTCAGATAGTGCGCTCCCGCGATCGGATTGAAGTAGTACGGCGGGATCTCCTCGAAGCCGAGGCTTTCGTAGAGATCGCGCGCAGCCTCCATGTCATCGAGGGTGTCGAGCAGCATGCTGGAATATCCCGCGCCGGTCGCGCGATCGATCAGGGCATGCGCCATCGTGCGACCCAGGCCGAAACGACGGAAGGCGGGACGCACGAAGAGCCGCTTCATTTCGCAGGCGTTGGGATAGTCCACATCCGCCAGCGGGCGAAAGCCGCCGCAACCGGCCACCTGACCGTCGACGGTCGCCAGCAGCAGCGCGCCTTGGGGATCGGCGTATTCGCCGGGCAGGCTGGCCAGCTCTTCCTCGAAGTTCTGGAAGCACAGGTCGACATTCAGGGTCTGCGCATATTCGCGCATGATCGCGCGCGCTTCTTCCCACAACGCCGGCGAATCCGGGGTGATCAGCGATATCTCTGGAGTAGTCACGGGCCGAGTTTAGCCAGCGTGTCGCCGGCCTGGCAATTCAGGACGGCTTCGGGCTGCACCCCATCCGGAGGACATTGATGCGCGACGATCGACGCCTCGGGCCAACGTGCGCTCCACAGCGCTCCCTGCCTCGCCCGCGCTCAGCGCCGAGCGCGGTGCGCGGTGCGCGTCACGGTCCCGCATCGCGTCCATAAACGAAGAAGCCAGGCCGCTCGCACAAGCGCTGGTAATACGTTTCGAGGACCGGCAAGGCCGCATGCTCGATCGGCGCTGCGCGCCATCGGTGGGTCGACAGGCCCAGCACCACATCCGCCAGCGTGAAGCGCGCGCCCATGACGAACGGGCCGCCACTGCGCTGCAGTTGCTCGGCGAGGATCGTCATGTGGCGATTCCAACCGGCCACGCCGGCGGCAAGCAGCGCGGCATCCTGATGCGCGGGACTGCGCCGCACCAGCCCCATGAAGGCATAACGCCAGCTGTTGTTCAGCTCGGTGGCCTGCCAGTCCATCCATTGCTCGATGGGGGCCCGCTCGCGCGGATCGGCGGGCAACAGGTCGTGACGGCCTTCCTGCGCGGCGAGATAGCGGCAGATCGCGTTGCTCTCCCACAGCACGAAGGGCGAAGGCGTCGCCGCCGCCGGGACGGGCGCGCCAGCGGACGACGCCGAGGCCGACGCAGCAACTGGCCGCGCCCGGGCGTCGATCAGCACCGGCATCATCGCGTTCGGATTCAAGGCGCGGAAGGCGTCGGCGCTGACATCGACCTCCTCGCGCAGCACGTCCAGGCCCAGCTCGACGCCGGTCCACAGCACCTTGCGGACGTTGATGGAGCCCGCGCGACCGAGCACGCGCAAGGCGGCGGTGCTCATGCGGCACCTCCGGTCACGGGCATCGACGCTGCGGAGTCGACCTCCACCTCCGCAACCGGCGCCGCAAAACCCAGCACGACACGCCGCGTCTTCGCCGATTTCTTTTCGATCTTGGTCACCACCACCTGGCCGATCTCGGCGGTGTTGGCCACATGCGTGCCACCGCAGGGCTGCAGGTCGATCCCGTCGATCTCCAGCAGACGCACACGACCGCTGCCGCGCGGCGGCTGCACGCTCATGCTGCGCACCAGCCCGGGATTTGCATCCAGTTCCTCATCGGTGATCCAGCGCTGCCGCACCGGATGGGCCTGCGCAATCAGGCGCGCCAGGCCGGCGGTGAGCGCGTCCTTGTCCAGCGCGTCGGTCATGTGGAAATCCAGCCGCGCATAGCCGGCGGTGATCGAGCAGCCATCCACCGGATGGGGCACCAACGCGCACAGCAGATGGGTCGCGGTGTGGAACCGCATGTGGGCATGGCGTCGCGCCCAATCGATGCGCGCCGTCACGGTCTGACCGGGCGTGCAGCCCTCGAGCGATTGCTCCGGCGCGGGCAGGTGCAGGATCTCGCCGGCCTCGCCCTTGCGGGTGTCGGCGATGCGGATCGTGCGGCCATCCGACAGCACGAGCTCGCCCGCATCGCCGGCCTGGCCGCCGCCTTGCGGATAGAACACGGTGCGGTCCAGCAACAGCCCGCGCTCATCCGCCCGCAACAAGGTCGCGCTGCATTCGCGCGATTGCGCATCCTCGCGAAACAGATCCACCGTGCTCATGCAGCGCCCTCGCCGTCTCTTCTCATGATGCCTGCGCCTTGCGCCCTCGGGCGCGGCCGCGCAAGTCGCCGTGCCTTGCCCTGCCCTGCCCTGCCCTGGCCGGTCTCGTGGACCGACTCAAGCCAGCGTCGCTTCGATCGCCTGCAGCTCGACCTCGCCCTTCGGCGTGGACAGCGTCGCGCTCAGTCCGTCACGCGCTTCGAAGGTCAGCAGTTGAACGCCGCTGTCAGGCAGATGATCGGTGGGATGGGCGTCACCCTGCCATTCGATCGGCGTGGGCAGCCCTTCCTTGCGGAGACGGCGGCCATCCTCGCGCAAGGCGATGCGCCAGCTCAGGTCGCCGCGGGAGCCATCGATCGGCTGGCCGGCATCGACGCCTTCGCCATGCCAGTAGGCCAGGGCCGCGTCCAGATTGGGCACGCGCGCCACCCAATGCAGCAGCGCGGGACCGTCCTTGAGACGCTCGCGCACGGCGGGTTGATCGAGGTCGAACCAGCGGGCGCGGCCGGGTGGGGGCGCGTCGGGGTCGATGGCGATGATTTCCAGATAGCAACGCGGGTAGTTCGGCGCGCTGATGTTGAGCAGCACATTGTGCGTACCCATCAGCGCATGGCGCCCGCCGGTTTGGGGCGCGACGCCGAGGACCTGCTCGCACCAGGTGCGGCCTTCCTCCAACGTGTTCGCGGCGACAACGAGATGATCAACTTCCATGCTCATGGCTTCACAACCTCACCTGACCGTGGACCAACGGTGTGACATCGCCGCCTATCCAGCAATGTCCCCCCTCGCGCACCACATGGATTCGACCGGCGCGCCCCAGCGCAGCGCCCTGGGCGGCCACATAGCGATCAGGCGCCAGACCGGCGCCTTGCAGCCATAGTGCCAGACCTGCGTTGAGGCTGCCGGTGACCGGGTCTTCCGGCACCCCCAGCCCCGGCACGAAGGCCCGCACCTCGAAATCCTGCGGCGAACCCGGAGGATAAGCCGCGACGACGCCCAGCTTGAGTCCCGCCATTGACACGAAATCCGGCTTCAACGCGAGCACCGCCTCGGGCGAGGCCAGCCGCGCGGCCATCCACTGCGGGCCGTTGTCGACCCACACCAGATCCAGCAGTTCGTCGTCCCGCAGCCGCAGGGCACGCAGCACCTGCTCGCGCGCAGCGGCATCCACCGGACCCTGGCGCAGCAGCGGCGGGGCGGCGAAGGCCAGCCGCGCGCCATCGCGTCGCAGCGTGACCAGGCCGATGCCGCATTCCTGCACCACCACGCCCGGCTTCTTCGCATCGCCGCCGGACGCCAGCCACGCATGCGCAGAACCCAGGGTCGGATGACCGGCGAAAGGCAGCTCGCCGCCGGGCGTGAAGATCCGCACCCGATAGTCGGCGGCCGGATCCGTGGGCGGCAGCAGGAAGGTGGTTTCCGACAGGTTGGTCCAGCGCGCGAAGGCGGCCATGGTGCCGTCGTCCAGGCCCGCGCCATCGACGACCACCGCCAGCGGATTGCCCTTCAAGGGCTGCGCGGTGAAGACATCGACCTGCACGAAGCGGCGCAGTTGCGGGGGATGGGACGTGTCGGACATGAAGGGCCCTCAGAGGACGGAAAACAGATCGCCGTCCCGCGCGTCAGCGCGGCGGCGGCTGGCGATAGATGTCCGGCCGCACGCGCTCCATGCCGCGCTCCGGCGCAGCCAGCGGTGTGAAGCCGTGACGGGCATAGAGCGCGTGCGCATCGCGCGTGAACAGGCTGAAGCGTCGCAAGCCCCGCAGCGCCGGATGGGCGACCACCTGGCCGATCATCCAGTCTCCCAGACCCTGGCCGCGTCGCGCTTCCAGCACGAAGACATCGCACAGATACGCGAAGGTGGCGCGGTCGGTGACGACCCGCGCATAACCCAGCACCGCGCCTGCGCGGCTGCGCATCAGCAGGTTGAGCGAGCCCGCCATCGCGCGCCGCATCACGTCGAGCGGAATCCCTTCCGCCCAGTAGGTGCGGCTGATCACGCCATGAATCACGGCGAGATCGTCCTCGGTCCAGCGCTCGTCCAGTTGCGGCGCCACATCGGGCGCGGGCGGTGCGAGCGGCTGGACGCTCACCGCGTGGCCGGCGGCCCGGTCAGCGGCACCGCCCGATTCAGCGGGAGACGCGTCGCCCGGGCCGGCGCTCACGGCGTGGGCGCTTCCACTGCAGCCAGTGCCTCGTGCAGCACGCGGCCCAGCTTGTCGACGCCTTCGCGGATCAGGTCCGGCGTCAGGGTGACGAAGGACAGCCGCAGCGTGCGCGGGTCCGGCTGATGGGCGTAGAACGCGGCGCCGGGCACGTAGGCGATGCCGGCCTCGACCGCTTGCGGCAGCAGCGCCATCGCGTCGAGACCTTCTGGCAGCCGGATCCAGAAGAACATGCCGCCCTCGGGCATGTGCCAGTCGCAGCCGGGCGGCAGCGCCTCGCGCAGCGCAGCGGCCATCGCATCGCGGTTGGCCTTGTAGCGGGCGCGGATCTTGGGCACGTGCTGGTCCAGGAAGCCATCCTTGATGACCTCATACACGACGCGCTGGTTGAAGCCCGGCGTGTGCAGGTCGGCGGCCTGCTTGGCCTGCAGCAGCTTGGGATAGAGCTCGGTCGGGGCGACGATGTAACCCAGCCGGAAGCCCGGCGTCAGCACCTTGGAGAACGAGCCGAGATAGAGGCTGCCTTCCGGCCAGAGCGAGGTCAGTGCCTGCGGCGGGGCCTGATCGAACCAGAGGTCGCCGTAGGGGTTGTCCTCGACGATCGGCACGCCGGCCTGGCGGGCGGCGGCGACCACGGCTTCGCGGCGGGCCTGGCCCATCACCCGGCCGGTGGGGTTTTGATAGTTGGGCAGCAGGTACGCGAAACGGGTGCCGGGCGCGTCATGCGGCAGGGCCTCGATGGCAGACGGCAACGGGCCTTGATCGTCGCTCTCCAGGCTCGCGAACAGCGGCTCGTACGGCGAGAACGCCTGCAGCGCGCCGAGGTAGGTCGGCGTTTCCACCGCCACCGGCGCGCCGGCATCGCACAGCAGCTTGCCGATCAGGTCCAGGCCCTGTTGCGAGCCGCTGGTGATCAGCACCTGATCCGGGCTGGCCTGGATGCCCAGCGCCGCGACCTTCTCCGCCACCCATGCACGCAGCGGGGCCAGGCCTTCGCTGGCGGCGTATTGCAGCGCTTCCTTGGACTGCGTGCTCAGCACCCGATCGCAGGCGGCGCGAATCGCCTCGACCGGGAAGGTGTCGGCCGAAGGCAGGCCGCCGGCCATCGACAGCACGCCCGGCTTCTCGGTGACCTTCAGGATTTCACGAATGATGGACGGGTTCATGCGCGCGGCACGTCGAGCCTGGGTCCAGGGACTGCGATTCATGGTGTGTCTCCGACAGCGGGGTCGCGGTGAGTCTTGATATCGACCGCAGTCTAGTGGCGTCGACCAGCACAGAACCAATACACTGGACCACATCAGCGCTTCATCTGTATTGGCATGGACACCAGCACAGCCGCCGCGCGCACCGGCCCGTCGGTGCTGTCGCGCAATGCCAGCCAGCCGCTGGCGCAGCAGCTCGCCCAGCGATTCGCCGCCCGCATTCAGCAGCGGCTGCTGCTGCCCGGCGCCCGGCTGCCCTCGGTGCGGGATTGCGCGCGGCATCACGGCGTGAGTCCCTACACCGTCGTGGCCGCCTATGACCAGCTGCTGGCGCAGGGCCTGCTGGAGGCGCGCAAGAAGCGTGGGTTTTTTGTTCGCGAAACCCGGCCTCAACCGGCCCGCGCGCCGCTGGCCCCCGATGCGGCCGCGCAGGCGCCGCTTCCGCCGCCGGTCGATGCGGGCGCGCTGATCCGCGGCATGTTCCAGGCCGATGCCCGCCGCTCGCCCGGTCTGGGCACGCTGCCGGCGGAATGGCTGGACCTGAGCCTGCTGCAGTCCACGCTGCGCCGGCTGGCCGCTCAGGCCGACGATGCGCTGCTGTCGGGCTACGGCGATCCGTTGGGCGATGAGCGCTTGCGCAGCGCCTTGTCGCGGCGTCTGCTGGACATCGCCATCCACGCCGCGCCCGACCAGATCATGACCACCGTCGGCGCGACCCACGGGCTGGATCTCACCACCCGCGCGTTTCTCAAGCCTGGCGATGCGGTGCTGGTCGACGAGCCCGGCTGGGCGATCGAATATGCGCGGCTGTCGCAGGCCGGCATGCGGCTGCTGCCGGTGCCTCGCGGCGCGCAGGGGCCGGATCTGACGGTGATGCGGCGTCTGGTGGCGGAGCACCGGCCACGCATGTATGTGACGGTCTCGGTGCTGCACAACCCCACCGGCGCCACGCTCAGCCTGGCCCATGCGCATCAGGTGCTCCAGATCGCGCATGAGGCCGACCTGCTGATCGTCGAGGACGACACCTATGCGCTGTTCGCGCCCAACCACGCGCCCCGGCTGGCCGCGCTGGACCAGTTGCAGCGCACGCTCTACATCTCGGGCTTCTCGAAGATGCTGTCGCCGGCCTGGCGAGTGGGCTTCGTCGCGGCCAGTCCGGAGCGCATCGCGCAGCTCACCGAACTCAAGCTGCTCGCGTCGTTGACCACCAGCCCGCTGATGGACCGGGCGGTCGCGCTGTGCCTGGACCAGGGCCTGCTGCGCCGCCATTCCGAACGTGTCGCGACCAAGCTCGAGGCGGCACGCCAGCGCTGCGTTCGCCTCGCCGAAGAGGCGGGCTGCCGATTCGCGGCGGCGCCGGCCGGGCTGTTCGGCTGGGTGGATGTCGGGGTCGACACCGAACGCCTGGCCCAGCCGATGATGGACCAGGGTTGGCTGATCGCGCCCGGCATCCTCTTCAGCCCGACTCGCCAGCCTGGCACGCTGATGCGCATCAACTTCGCCACCTCCCAGGACGCGCGCTTCTGGCGTGCGCTGGAGAAGGCCCGCGACGCCTTGCGCCGCTGACGCCACCGCCTCAGCGCCCTGCAAGGCCTGCAGGGCCTGCGCGGCAGACGCCGGACCGCGGATCGATGTCCCGATCGGCGCGCCGCCCTCTAAGATCGGCGCCCATGACGATCGCCTCCACCCCTGATTCTTCTTCTCCGCTGGCGCTGGGCGCGGCACTGGCCCAAGCCTGGACCGACGGTCAGCCGCTCGATGCCAACGCCTGGTCGCTGGCCGATGACGCTGCCGCCTATCAGGCGCAAGCGGCGCTGGCCTCGCAGTTGAAGTGGCTCGCGCCGGGGCGTCCTCAATTCTGGAAATGCGGCGGCGCGTCGCGAGAGACGGCGCTGGGTCAATCGCCGCTTGCGCCGCTGGGCGTGCGCGAGGTGCGCGGCCTGCGCAATGGCGGCGATTTCGGCGACCTCCCGCTGTTCGGCGCGGAGGCCGAAATCGCCCTGCGGCTCGGTCAGGACGTGACGCCGGAGATGGCCGCCAGCCTGCGCCCCGGTCAGGCCGAGCATCTGATCGACGCGATGTGCGTCAGCATTGAATGGCTGGCCAGCCGCTGGCAGACCGGCTTGCAGGCGGATGCCCGATTGCGGCTGGCGGATGCGCAGTCCCACGGCGCTTTGGCGCTGGGGCCCTGGCAGGCCTGGCGATCAGGTTGGGATTGGGCGAACCAGGCCTGCGAGCTGCGCGCCAGCCATGGCGCCGTGCTGGACGGGCGCGGCGGGCATGGGCTGAATGATCCGGCGTGGCTGATCGCGGGCTGGTTGCAGTTCGCGACGCGCGACGGTCAGACCGTCCCGGCCGGCAGCGTGGTCACCACCGGCGCCTGGCGGGTGTTGAAAGACCTGCCCCCCGGCACCACGGTCACAGCAAGCTTTCACGGGGTGGGATCGGTGGCGGCCCGGAACTGAGCGTCGGCAGATCGCGCACCGGCTGCCCCAGCGCCGACAGCATCGCCTGGGTCAGTTGAGGCAGGCGCTCCCGCACATGGCGCCATCGCAGCATGTAGGGCGCTTGCGGGATCACCTCGCGACCGCGCTCGTTGATGCCTTCCAGGGCATCGAGAGACCGCACCACCGCCTCGCCGTTGACCGTCGACGCGCGACACACCTCACACAAGCGTTGTTGCGTGGGGGACGTCTGGTCGACGTCGAAGGCGCTCATCGAGGCCTCCACCATCGCAGCCACGGCGTCCACCGCATCGTCGGCGCTGCAGCCCTTCAGTTGCTCGATCAGACGTTGGCATCCGCCGTCGGAAGCGGTCGCCCAATCCATCAGCAAGGCCCCGACCTCGACCGCTTGCAGTCGGCGGGCGCTCATCTCTTGGTGGATGCGCTTGAGGGTGTCGGCATTCAAGCCGCTGCCTGGGGATCCCGGCTCGGGTTCCTCCAGGTGCGGCAGGCACCGGCCGTAGGCGGCCCAGTCGCGCATGCAGCCGAGCACCCGCTGGAAGGTCACGGGTGTGAGCGCCGGGAGGCCATCGGGCCCCGCCGTCTGCGCATCCCGCAGGCAGTCCTGCAACGGCTTCGGCTGCGGCGGGAGCGACAGGGTGATGGTCTCGGACAGGTCGGGGAGCTCGGAGTCCTCGGCCCACGCGGACAGCCTCGGCCGGTAGGCGTCCACGCCCTCCGGGCCGATGGCATCGCGCCGAGATCGCACCCAGGGCGGCAACGGCGGGCGAGCCGGTCGGCCGTCATGGCTGCGAACGACCATGCTCTCCGGGAGGACCTCCTCGTCGCTCACATCGGTGTCGTGGGTCGATGACCACGATCCAGTCGGCGTCGACGAGACAGGGCGGGAAGAGCCGTTGAACATGCGGGAGCTCCGGAGCGAATGTCCCTGTTTGTCAGCAGCCTCCAGGCCCGGTTCGTGTGGTCTCGGGCGTCCGCTTACTTCGCTTCCAGCACTTCCCAGCGTTCCATCAGCGCCAGCAGTTCGTCATCGATGTCGGCCGCACGCTGGGTCACTTCGGCGATGCGCGCCGCGCCCTGGGCATAGAGCTCGCTGCCGTTGAGCAGCGCGTTCAGATGCTGCTGTTCGGTCTCCAGCGCGGCGATGCGCCCGGGCAGTTCATCGAGCTCGCGCTGCTCCTTGTAGCTGAGCTTGCGCTTGGTCGCCACCACAGGCGCCGGTGCGGGGGCGGGTGCCGGCGCCGGCGCCGGCGCGGTTGCGGCGGTCGGCGCCTGGCGGGCCTTGATCTCGGCGGCGCGACGAGACTGGGTCAGCCAGTCCTCGATGCCGCCTTCGTATTCACGCCAGCGGCCCTCGCCTTCGCTGACGATGGTGGAGGTGACCACGTTGTCCAGGAAGCGGCGGTCATGGCTGACCAGGAAGACCGTGCCCTCGTAGTCGGCCAGCAGTTCTTCCAGCAGCTCCAGGGTTTCGATGTCCAGGTCGTTGGTCGGCTCGTCCAGCACCAGCACATTGGCCGGGCGCGCGAACAGGCGCGCCAGCAGCAGGCGGTTGCGCTCGCCGCCGGAGAGGCTGGACACCGGCGACTCCGCCCGCGCGGGCGAGAACAGGAAGTCGCTCAGGTAGCTCTTCACATGCTTGCGCTGGTTGCCGATCTCGATCCATTCGCTGCCCGGGCTGATGGTGTCGGCCAGGGTGGCGTTGAGGTTGAGCGCGTCGCGCATCTGGTCGAAATAGGCGACCGACATCTTGGTGCCCAGTCGGACCTCGCCGCTGTCCGGCGCCAGTTCGCCGAGGATCATCTTCAGCAGCGTGGTCTTGCCCGCGCCGTTGGCGCCGACCAGGCCGATCTTGTCGCCGCGCAGCAGCGTGGCGCTGAAGTCGTCGACGATCACCCGATCGCCGAAGCGCTTGCTGACGTTTTCCAGCTGCGCCACGATCTTGCCGCTGGATTCGCCGGTGGCGACATCCAGCCTGACCTTGCCCTGCACATCACGGCGCGCGGCGCGGTCGGAGCGCATCTGCTGCAGGCGCTGCACGCGGGCGACGCTGCGGGTGCGACGCGCTTCCACGCCCTTGCGGATCCACACTTCTTCCTGCGCGAGCAGCTTGTCGAAGCGGGCATTGGCCAGCGCTTCGTTTTCGAGTTCATAAGCCTTGGCCGCCTGGAACGCGGCGAAGTTGCCGGGATAGCCGCGCAGCTGACCGCGATCGAGCTCGACGATGCGGTTGGCGACGTTGTCCAGGAAGGCGCGGTCATGGGTGATCAGCAGCAGCGAGCCCTTGAAGCCGTTGAGCAGTTCCTCCAGCCAGCGGATCGCGTCCAGGTCCAGGTGGTTGGTCGGCTCGTCGAGCAGCAGCACATCCGGTTGGGCCACCAGCGCGCGCGCCAGGGCGACCCGCTTCTTCAGACCGCCGGACAGCTCGCCGACCCGGCGCTCGCCGTCCAGGCCCAGGCGATGCAGGGTTTCATCGACCCGCTGCTCCCAGTTCCAGGCGCCGATCTGCTCGATGCGTTCCTGCACCCAGCCGAGATCGTCGTTCTCGTCATGCGCCTCGTAGCGGGCGCGCAGGCTCTTGGCCTCGGCGACGCCTTCGCTGACCACATCGAAGATGCTGGCCTCCGCCCGCAGTTCGGGTTCCTGGGGCACATACACGCTGGTCAGGCCCTTTTCGAGCTGCAGCAGGCCGTCATCGAGCTTCTCGATGCCCGCGAGGATCTTCAGCATCGACGACTTGCCCGTGCCGTTGCGGCCGATCAGGCCAACCCGGTCGCCGGTTTCGAGGGAGAAATTGGCACCGTCGAGCAGCGGCACATGGCCGAAGGCGAGATGGGCATTGGTGAGGGAGAGGACAGCCATCCGGCGATTGTCCCTGATGTCGGCCGACGCGAGCGGCGCGGCGCTGGCGGTCGGCACTCGCCCCGTCCGGCCCGGTCCACGCGAACGCCGGGTTTTGACGGTGCGGTTCCCGACTCGCGTCGCGGTCGACACCGGACATCCCCGAAGCGTCAGCGACCTGGCCATCCGATAAGCTCGGCCGTGCCCGTCCGCTGTCAGGACGTCAGATGAGTCCCCCCATGAGCCTGCCCCAGTCCCCGCTGAAGATCTCCGCCCTGGCCCTGCTGCTGTCCTTGGCGACCGGGACCCAGGCCCAGACCGAAGCCGACCTGCTTCGTTGCCTCAACATCACCGAGGATGGCCCGCGTCTGGCCTGCTTCGATCAGGCCGCGCGCGCGTTGAGGGACGCTCGCGCTGCGACCCGCGCCACGGCACCTGCCGCCACGCCGGCGCCCGCGGCGACCGCCACCGCCAGCCCCGACAACTTCGGCCAGCCTGCGCGGCCGGCCGCGGCGCCTGCGGAGCTCAAGAGTCAACTGACTCGCGATTTCAGCGGCTGGAACCGCAATGACCGGGTCACGCTGGCCAACGGCCAGGTCTGGCAACTGCTGGATGAAGGCACGGTCATCGCGCCGCTGAAGCAGCCGCAGGTCGTCATCAAGCCGGGCCTGATGAGCGGCTTCTTCATGACCATCGACGGGCTGAGCTTTCCGGTTCGGGTGAAGCGGATTCAGTGAGGGCGGGCCCGCTCACCTCACCAGTTGCCGCGCATGGTGCGCCAAGTGGTCATCCACGACGCTGGCGATGAAGTAATAGCCGTGGTCATAGCCCTCATGGCGACGCAGCGTCAGAGGCTGGCCGACCAGGCCGCAGGCGGATTCCAGCGCTTCCGGATACAGCTGCTCGACCAGGAACTTGTCGCCTAAGCCCTGATCGACCAGGATGCCTGCGGGATAAGGCACGGTCGTCTGGCGCGCCATCAGCGCGCTCGCGTCATGCGCGGGCCAGCCGTCACGGTCGGGGCCGAGGTAGCCGGTGAAGGCCTTCTCGCCCCACGGACAACGGCTTGGCGCCGCGATCGGCGCGATGGCGGACAGGGAGGCGAAGGCGCCCGGATGCCGCAGCGCCAGCGTCAGCGCGCCGTGGCCGCCCATGGAATGACCGAAGACGCCGGTCTGCGCCGGCGTCAGGCTCAGCGCGCGCTGCACCTGCGGGATGAGCTCCTTCATCAGGTAGCTCTCCATGCGCCAGTGCGTCGACCAGGGCGCCTGGGTCGCGTCCAGATAGAAACCGGCGCCCACGCCGAAATCCCAGGACTCGGTCGCGCCGGGGGTCGCGGTGACCGCCTCGCCACGCGGGCTGGTGTCCGGCATCAGCAGCGCCAGGCCCAAGGCCGCGGCGCGGCGTTGCGCGCCCGCCTTCATGGTGAAGGTTTCTTCGGTGCAGGTCAGCCCCGCCAGGAACACCAGCAGGCCCTTCGCGCCGCCCGGCGGCACGAACAGCGCGAAGCGCATCGGCAGGCCGATCTCGCTCGAGGTGTGGCGGTGGAATCGTTGCACGCCGTCAAAGGCGCGGTGCTCGCTCAGCAGTTCCCAATCGGTGGTCATGTCAGTGCTCGGGTGGTGCGGCGGCAGAGCCGCCAGGGAGATCGTGGGGCGAGGCCGATGGATTCAGCGCGGCTGGCCACCGGCCGCAGCGACGCCCGCTTCCAGCGCGTCGATGAACACCGCGGCGACGTCGAAGCCGGTCTGCTCCATGATTTCCTGGAAGCAGGTCGGGCTGGTGACGTTGATCTCGGTCATCTTGTCGCCGATCACATCCAGGCCGACCAGCAGCAGGCCGCGCTGGGCCAGCACCGGCGCAAGCGCCTCGGCAATGCGGCGATCGTCCGCGCTGAGCGGCTGCGCCACGCCCTTGCCGCCCGCGGCCAGATTGCCGCGCACCTCGGTGCCCTGCGGGATGCGGGCCAGGCTGTACGGCACCGGCTGGCCGCCGATCAGCAGGATGCGCTTGTCCCCCTGCGCGATCTCCGGCACGAAGCGCTGGACCATCACCGATTGCGCGCCGTGGCGGTTCAGCGTCTCGATGATGCTGCCCAGGTTCAGCGCGTCGGCCTTGACGCGGAAGATGCCCATGCCGCCCATGCCATCCAGCGGCTTGAGGATGATGTCCTGATGCTCGGCATGGAAGGCGCGGATGGCGGCGGCGGATCGCGTCACCAGCGTCGGCGAGATGTATTGCGGGAACTCGAGGATCGCCAGCTTCTCCGGATGGTCGCGCAGCGCGGCCGGCTTGTTGAACACGCGGGCGCCCTCGCGCTCCGCCTGTTCCAGCAGATGGGTGGCGTAGAAGAATTCCGAGTCGAACGGCGGGTCCTTGCGCATCAGCACCGCATCGGTGTCGGCCAGGGCCAGGTCTTGCGTCGCGGTCACCTCATGCCAGACCGCCAACCGTGTGCCGGCGCTGCTGGCCACGGCCTCGGGCGTCAGCGTGAGCCGTTTGGCGGCATGCGCGGTGACCCGGCTGCCGCTGACCCACAGCAGGTCCGGCACCTCGCACACCCAGAGTTCATGGCCGCGGCGCGCCGCCTCGCGCATCATCGCGAAGGTGGAGTCCTTGTAGGTGTTGAATGCGGACAGCGGATCGGCGACGAACAGGATCTTCATGGGTCGGGGCTTTCTGCTTCGATGACGGGCGGCGCCGCTGGAGCGCCACAAGCGCCGCGCTTCAGGCGGCGGAACGTCGGAAGTGTTGCACCAAAAGAGAAACCGTACCGGCCACCACACCCCAGAAGGCCGAGCCGATGCCCAGCATCGACAGTCCGGACAGGGTGACGAGGAAGGTCAGGATCGCCGCATCGCGATGGCGCTCGTCCTTGAGCGCGGCGGACAGTCCGCCGGCAATCGTGCCGAGCAGCGCCAGACCGGCGACCGCAGCAATCAGCTCGCGCGGAAAGGCGGTCAACAGCCCCACCACCGCGCCGCCCGCCAGACCGATGGCCAGATAGAACACGCCCGCCATGGCCGACGCCGTATAGCGGCGCTTCGGATCCTCATGCGCTTCCGGCCCCATGCAGATGGCGGCGGTGATCGCGGCCAGATTGAAGGCATAGCCGCCGAACGGTGCGAACACGATGGAGGCCAGCCCCGTCGCCGTCAGGCTGGCGGAGACCGGCGTCTGATAGCCCGACGCCCGCTGCGCCGCCACACCGGGCAGGTTCTGGGAGGCCATGGTGACGAGGAACAGCGGCAGCGCGACGCCGATCAGCGCAGCGGGCGACCAACTCGGCGTGACCCACACCGGCATCGCCCAGGCCCAGTGCACCGCTTCCAGATGCAGTCGTCCCTGCCAGGCCGCCACCGCGACGCCGGCCATCAGCACCAGCGGCGTGGCATAGCGCGGCCACCAGCGGCGGGCCAGCACATACGTCAGCGCCATGACCAGCACCAGCGTCGGCGCGCTGCGGGTGGCCATCACCGCATCCAGGCCGAAGCGGGTCAGCACGCCCGCGAGCAGGGCCGAGGCGATGGCGATCGGAATGCGGTCCATGATCCGCTCGAACCAGCGGGTCGCCCCAGCGATCACGATCAGCACGCCGCACACGATGAAGGCGCCGACCGCCTCGGACAGGGTCACGCCCGAGACCCCGGCCAGCAGCGCGGCACCGGGCGTGGACCAGGCGGTCAGCACCGGCTGGCGGGTCCAGAGCGACAGACCGAGGCTGGTCAATCCCATGCCCAGGCCGAGCGCCCAGATCCACGAGCTGGCCTGCGCGGGCGTCGCGCCCAGTGCCTGCGCCGCCTGGAACACGATCGCGACCGAACTGGTGAAGCCGACCAGCACCGCCACGAATCCCGCCACCACGGCGGACAGGGACAGGTCTTGCAGCCAGGATTTCATGGATGGGGTCTCATGGCGCCGGACCGATCGGTAGAGCGGGCATCCCACTCCGGACTGAACCGGAGTCGGTCATGGCTTCTTCCCCACCGCCGGCCGCGACGACGTCATGCCCGCCAGCCGTTCCTCGATGGTCGGCCGCTTGCGCACCGAGCGGCGCAGCGCCACCCGCACCGCCTCTTCCAGCGCGCCGAGGTCCTGCTCCGGAGCCGCCAGAGCCGGCAGTTGCGCATCTCGCGCGATCAACCACAGGGCGGTGGCGTACACGCCCATGGCGACGCTCGGATCACCGCGCTCCATGCGCGCGAGCGTGGGCTCGGACACGCCGATCCGCTGCGCCCAATCCTTCATCGACTCCCGACGCCGCTTGCGCGCGATCGCCAGGTTTTCGCCCAGCGCGCTCAAATGCACCTGCACCACGGCAGGCAGATGATCGATCGCGGAGGAACGCTTGGGCATACATATATATTAGTATAAACCGAAATCTGACTAGCTATATGTTGGTTAGAGCATCGAGGCGCCCGGAGGGGCCGACACCGCCTGGCTCAGATTTCCACCTTGGAGCCCAGCTCCACGATCCGGTTGGTGGGCAGGTGGAGGAAGTCGGCGGCCGCGGCAGCATTGCGGTGCATGCTGGCGAACAGCTTCTCCCGCCACAGCGCCATGCCGGAACCGATGGTGGGAATGACGATGTCCCGCGAGAGGAAATAGCTGGTCTCCATCTCGTCCAGATGGACGCCGTGTTCCTCCAGCAGCTTCAGCGCATCCGGCACATCGGGCTCATTCTTGAAGCCAAAGTGCAGCAGCACCTGCCAGCAGTCGTTGTCCAGGCTTTCCACTTCGACGCGGCGCTCGAAGCCGATCCACGGCACTTCATGGTGCTTGACGCTGACGAACAGGTTTTGCTCGTGCAGCACCTTGTTGTGCTTGAGGTTGTGCAGCAGCGCATTGGGCGTGACGCCCTGCTCCGCCGACAGGAACACCGCCGTGCCGCTGACCCGCGTCGGCGGGTTGATGAAGACCGCGCCGAGGAAGCTCTTCAGGTCGATCGCGTCCTCACGCAGCTTGTTGGACAGCAGACGCCGGCCCTGCTTCCAGGTCAGCATCAGCGTGAACATGCCGACGCCGATCATCAGCGGGAACCAGCCGCCATGCGCCACCTTCAGCAGGTTGGACGCCAGGAAGGTCGCATCGATCACGAAGAACACGCCGGTGGCGGCCAGGCACAGCGCCAGCGGATAACGCCAGCCGAAGCGGATGACGAAGAAGGTCATCACCGTGGTGATGGTCATGTCGATGGTCACCGCCACGCCGTAGGCGCCGGCCAGCTTGCTGGACGATCCGAAGAACGCCACCGCGACCACCACGAACGCGAACAGACCCCAGTTCACGAACGGCACATAGATCTGCCCGATGTCCCGCACCGAGGTGTGCACGATGCGCATGCGCGGCAGCAGGCCGAGTTGCACCGCCTGCTTGGTCACCGAGAACGCCGCCGTGATCAGCGCCTGCGACGCCACCACCGCCGCCAGCGTGGCCAGGCCGAAGAGCGGGATCTCCGCCCAGGACGGCGCGATCATGAAGAACGGGTTCTTGATCGCTTCCGGACGGTCCAGCAGCATCGCGCCCTGGCCGAAGTAATTGAGCGTCAGCGCCGGCATCACGAAGCCATACCAGGCGATGCGGATCGGCTTCTTGCCGAAGTGGCCCAGGTCGGCATACAGCGCCTCGCCCCCGGTCACCACCAGCACCACCGCGCCCAGCGCGACGAACGCGACCCAGCCGTAATGCAGGCAGAACTGCACCGCGTACATCGGGTTGATGGCGGTCAGCACATGCGGGTTGTCGATGATCTTGGGAATGCCCAGCGCCGCCAGCGCCGCGAACCACAGCAGCATCACCGGCCCGAAGGCCTTGCCCACGCCGCCGGTGCCGAATCGCTGCACCGAGAACAGCCCCGCCAGCACCAGCAGCGTGACAGGCACGATGGCGTCGTCATATTGCGGCGCATAGACATCGATGCCCTCGACCGCGCCCAGCACCGTCATCGCGGGCGTGATGACCGCGTCGCCAAAGAAGATCGCGGTGCCGAACAGGCCCACCAGCATCAGGCCCCGCCGCAGGCCAGGCTTGTGACTGACCGCCGTGGTGGCCAGCGCCAGCATGGCGATCAGGCCGCCTTCGCCGTTGTTGTCGGCCCGCAGGATCAGCAGGACGTATTTGAAGGACACCACCACGGTCATCGTCCAGAACAGCAAGGACAGGACGCCGAGGATGTTGTCGTGGTTCAGCGGCACATGGCCGCCGTGGAAGACTTCTTTCAGCGCATAGAGCGGGCTGGTGCCGATATCGCCGTAGACGACGCCCAAGGCGCCGATGGTCAGGCCCGCCAAGGCCGAAGGGGAGCGGGCCGTTTGGTGTGAACTCACGAAAGTCTCGCGCGACCAGTTCGAAGGTCGCGGGAAGTCGAAAGACCGTATTGTGTGCCGCCGTTTGTGCGGTGCGTCAATCACGCCCCGCCGACGTTGCGGGCGCGGGCTTGACGGGCGCGTCCGACTGCGCTTGTGACGACATCCGGACGCGCCGATCCAGTGAACCACCACCCGCCCTCGTGAGCGCGCGGAGAGGCCCGCCGCACGCGGCGGCGGGGGACGGCATCACTGGAAGGTGTAGCTCGCGTTCAGCGAGAAACGACGTCCCAGCACCGCCTGCGAACCGGTGTCGTAATACGAGAACACCGTCGGCACGCCGGTCGCCCGGTTGTAGTCGTTGAGCAGGTTCAGCACGCTGGCGGACAGCGTCAGGCCCTTGTAGCCGCTGTAACCCAGACCGAAGTCGATGGTCCGTTCCCGACCCACGCGGCAACGGCCCAGGCTCGACAGGAAGTCCCGCTGCGCCGCCGTCAGCGAGGTGCAGGTGGTGGACGCCAGCGGATCGGCGTGGTTGAAGCGCACCCAGCTGCGCCAGGCATCGGTGTCCCACTTGAAGGTGGCGCTGGCGCGGGTCTTGGCGATGTCCGAGGTGGTGGTGCCCACCTGGTGCTGCACCGCCTGACCGGTGACGATCAATTGGTCATAGCGGACGGTGTAGGTGCCCTGCACATTCAGGCTGAACTTGCCGTAGGCGGTGGGCGGCAGCCGCAGGTTCAGGTCGTAGTCCAGACCGGACGTCTTGGTCCATTCGTTGTTCCCGTACTGCCGGATCAACATGATGATCGGCCCGCTGTCGGCAACGCCAGGGAGCCAGGTCTCCGGATTCGGGTCGCGCACCACCTGCCCGGCGGTGGAGGCCGGATTGGCGGTGTAGGCATCCATGATGTCCACGCCTCGCTGCGAGCGGATTTCATTGCGGCGATGGAAGTACCAGCCGTCGAGCGCCAGGTCGGCCCACTGGCTGGGCGTCATGATGAAGCCCAGGGTGAAGGAGCGCGACTTCTCCGGCTGCAGTGTCGGATTCGCGCTGATGACGGTGGGAATGCTGCCCGGGCTGGTGGTGCCGCTGGGCACGGCGGAAAAGCCCAGCACGTTGCAGTCGCGGTTGTTGGCCACCGGCGCCCGGCTGACCGGCGCGCCGCTGCTCAGGTCGCAGCGCAGCGGGTCATAGATCCGGCGTTCCTGGAAGCTGTGGAAGGACAGCGCGAACGAATCGCCGATCTGCGAGATCGCCGGCGCGCGGAAGCCGGTGGCCGCCGTGCCGCGGAAGGCAAACAGCGACGGCAGCGCCGTCCACTTGAAGCCGAGCTTGCCGGTGGTGCTGTTGCCGAAGTCGCTGTAATGCTCATAACGCGCGGCGGCCTGCAGCTCCAGCTGCTTGACCACCGGCAGGCTGAGCTCGCTGAAGGCCGCATACGAGGTGCGGCTGCCCGAGGCGCCATTGGCCACCAGGCCGATGTAATCGCCGGTCTGGTAGACGTCGTCCGGCGTCGCGCTCAGCTTCTCACGGCGCAGTTCGGTGCCCACCGCGATCGCCGCGCGACCGCCGGGCAGCGCGAACAGCTCGCGGCTGCCGCGCAGGTCCCAGGCGGTGATGCTGGACTTGCCCTCGTTGTAGGCCGTCGAGGACACACTGTTGATCGCCTCCCGGCTGTTCACGCCGCCGAAGCGATAGCTGCCTGAGGCGATCGCCGCATTCAGCAGCGAGCTGCGCACCCGGCCCTCCTGATAGCGCTCATTGGTCTGCTCGCTGTAGAGCAGCGCGGTATCGAAATCCCAGCCGAAGGCGCTGCCTTCCAGGCCGCCGGTGAAGCGGGTGCCGCGCAGGATGTTGATGTCGCCCAGCGGCAGGTCTTCGAAGCGATAGATCAGTTGGACCTGCTGCGGAGTGGCCGTGCCATTGGTCGGATTGTCCGGATGGCCGACCGGCAGGATGATCGCGTTCTGACGCAGGAAGCTGCCATCCAGCTTCGGCCAGGTGGTGGCCACCGGATTCCCGCTGGTGACCAGCGAGGTGGTCATGGCATACGGCGCCCGGGTCTCGTTGGTCTTCGTGCGCGACAGCATCAGATCCGCATACGCCGTGAGGCTGTCGTTGATCACATAGGTGCCCCGCACCATGCCGCTCTGACGGTCCTGCGCGGCGATGATTTCATCCGCGTTGTCCAGGTTGAAGCGGCACAGGCCGGTCGGCAGCGAGGCGGTGGTGGCCGCGAACCCGGCCGGCCGATTCGGCACGCCCTGCCCCACCGTGCGCTCCGCCGGGCAGCCCGACAAGGTGCCCAGGTAGTTCACGCCCGACAGGCTGCTGTTGGCCGTGCTGATCCCGTTCAACACCGTGTTGCCGCTCAGGCTGGCGGGCACCCGGTAGTAGTTGCCATAGAACGAGGCGCTGGAATCGGGCGTGAAGCGCGCCAGCGAGCCGGTCGAGGTCAGGTACTGGTTCTGCAGCGCCAGATTGCCGCGGTCCTTCAGCTCGCTGGCCATGACGTTGTCGCGCTTGGAGACCTCGATGCCGCCGAAGACGTTGAAGCGCTGCGTGTCCAGGTTGCCGAAACCGAAGGTCAGGCCGCCAGTGCGGGTCGCGCCGACGCCGCGGTCATTGGCGGTGTAGGAGGCGCTGGCCTCCACACCGCGATAGTCCTTGCGCAAGACGTAGTTGATGACGCCCGCCATCGCATCCGAGCCATACAAGGCGGACGCGCCATCCTTCAGAATGTCGATCCGTTCGATCGCCTCTTTCGGGATGGTGTTCACGTTGATCATCGTGCCGCGGCCGAAGTTCACATCGACCGCCGCCAGCGGCGCGGTGCGACGGCCGTTGATCAGGATCAGCGTGCCCTGTGAGCCGAAGCCGCGCAGCGAGATGGTCGACACGCCCCCCACGAAGCCCGACGCGGCGCCATCCCCGATGGAGCCGAGGTCCACGGCCGCGTTGGCCCGCAGCAATTCTTCGACATTGGCGTAACCAGACGTGCGAATCTGTTCCCGAGTGATCGACTGCACCACCGACGGCGTCTCGCGGTCGGTGCGCTTGATCAGCGAGCCGGTGATCTCCACCCGCTCGAGCTTGCGGGACTCCTCCGACTCGGCGCCCGAGGAGGACGACTGGGCATGAACCTGGCTGGCGAGCATCAAGGCGGCGAACGCGGTCCAATGCAGGCGGGACGGACGGCTGGAACGGCGGATACAGCAACGAACAGCGGAACGGACGTGAGGACGGACCATTCGAGACACTCCTGTGGTTTCAATGTGGTGCAAGGAGGAGGCGCGCCAGCGCGGACATGACCGGCGGGTGACAGCCAAGGTAAAGATCCGTGTCGGTTCCGTTATGAAGCTTTATGAGTGACCTTCATTTTTTTGGTTATGACTGACCCCACACACTCGCCGGAAAGCGCCGAGCAGTTCGTGATTCGCCGCATGAGCCTTCGTCATGCGCGGGTCTTGCTGGCGCTGCACGAGACCGGCAATGCCAGCCTGGCCGCGGAGTTGCTGCACGTGACGCAGCCCGCGGTGAGCAAGACGCTCGCGGAGCTGGAACAGGGGCTGGGACAAACCCTCTTCCTGCGGCGCGGACGCAACATGCACATCACGCCGATCGGTCGGCGGCTGCTGTCGCTCGCCAGGAAGATCGAAGCCGATCTGCATCGGGCTGCTGGCGATGTCGCCACCATGGTGCGCGGCGCGTCCGGCGAACTCCGCATTGGTGCCACCAATGCCGCGCTCGCCCGACTGCTGCCGATGGCCATCACCGCCATGAAGACCGAGTTCCCGCAGCTGACCGTCAGCGTGCGCACCCATGCGCTGCGCTCGCTGTTCGACGATCTGCAGGCGGGCCGGCTGGACATGGTCATCGCCCGCGTGATGCCCGCCGACGAGCCGCTCGGCCTGCAGCGTCATCCCCTGATCGATCAACCGGAGCGCCTCACGATGAGCGCCCATCACCCGCTGGCCCGCACCCCGGGCCTGAGCTGGGAAACCCTGAGCCGCCAGCGCTGGATCTGGCATCTGCCGGGCACCCGCACCCGCATGCTGATGGATCGGCTGTGGCAGCAGATGCAACTCCCGCTGCCGACCGACCTGATCGAAAGCGGCGATCTGGCGCTCGCGCTGAAGCTGATGCGGCAGATCCCGCTGATCGCCGTCGTCCCGCATGACGTGGCGATGAACGCGGCCCGCGACGGCACCGTGGTGATCCTGCCGCATGACGTGAACCTGGGGTTGGGGCCGCTGTCGACCTGGCATCTGCCGGACACGCCCAGCGAGGCCGTCGAACGCTTCCAGCAATTGCTGGAAGACGCTGCTCGGCAGGTGCGTGGGGCGGACTTGTCCGCATCGGCTTTGGACGGCTAGTCGCCCGTCGCGCGGCGCGACACACGGGTGTCGGGGCGTCGAGGCGCGCCGCCGCGATGGGCCGCGGGCGCACCGTTGTCGTTTGAACTGCGCCTCCGGGGTGGCGACTCACCAGACCTGTCCACTCCCGCGAGTCGTCATGTCCTGGTTCACCGCCCTCGTCCGGAAATTCAGCCCCCAGCAGCACGGCTCCAGCGCGCCATCGCGCACGCAGGATCAGTCGCCCCGTTGGTATCAACACCACCACGCCGAAGCGCAGAAGCTCTTCTGGGCCCTGCAGCAGGCCAGCCCGGTGCCGTGCAGTCCTCGCTCCGCCGGCTCGAGCCCCGGCTCGCTCTCCAGCACGAGCTCGATTGCCAGCTCGCCCGCGTCCTCCCGCGCCCCGTCGCCGGGGGCCTTTCCCTTCAGCCACCGCGATGCGCAGGCCAGTGCCTCCCCATCGCCCACCACCCGCCACGCGCCGGAACAGCTGACCGGTGATGCGGGTCTGACGGCCCTCTCGCCACAGACGCTGATGAGCCGCGCGCCGGAAAAGCCCGCCGAGCAATTGCAATGGGCGCGCGATCTGGTGAAGGCGCGCGTGGGCCTGATCGTCGACCTGACCGCCTTGTCCACCGGGCAACAGCCGCATGAGCGCGACTGGGACCTGCCCGTCCCCGGCCCCGCTGCCCACCGAGCTCGGGCAGGCACGCGGTCTCCGTCCGCCTCACCGTCCACCGCACGCGCGGCACCGGCAGCCGAATTCCACAGCTCGCTCTGGGATGTGATCCCCGCGCCGCGCCAGGAAGTGCGCCGCAGCGAGTTGACGGTCACCCTGCCCCCGACCGCTCCGAGCACCACGCCGGACGGCCACCGCTTCACCCGTCTGCAAATGACCCGGCCGCATCCGCATGTGCCCGACACCATCGCGCCGGACACCGCCGTGGCCCTGGCGGCCTACTGCCTGAAATACCAGGCCGAGCATCCCGATCGGACGGTGCTGCTGATGTGCAAGGACGGTCGCGGCCCCAGCGCCCAACTGGCCGGAGCGATGACGCTCCATGAGCGCTACCGGGACGGCGATCTGCGGGAGGGCAACCAGTCGGCCGAGGTGCTGCAGGCGGCGGTGTCGTTGCGGGAACGCACCCAGCAACCGATGCTCAAGACCTTGCCCAGCCTGGTGGCGCTGTGTGCGGTCGGCGAGCAGTTGCTGACCCAGTCCCGCCACGACCTGGCGACCCGACCCCACGCGCCGCCGGCGAAACCCGCGAAGCCATTGCCGCCGCCCAAGCCGGCTCGCCTGTCGCCGCCCCGCGCGAACGCCGTCTCGCCCGACGACGCCGGACCGCCGCCGGAGCTGCGTGCCCACGAACTCGCCGCGCGCCTGCGGGCCAGGCCCCGGCCTCAGGCGATTCATACGCCGATCAGCCTCGGCAAGCTGGGACTGCCACCGCCGCCCAAGCCGCTTCGGTCGCCCGGCAAGCCGTCGACGGCCTCCACTGCCGCCACACCGACGATCCACCGCTGGGCCAGCGTGGACGACCTGAGGCCCAAGGCCCGTCGCGCACCCGCGGTGCCGCCGACGGCGCCGCTCAGAACGCCGCAGATGTGACGTCGGTGAGGTCTGCGGGCCGCGACCGCGCCGGAACCGGCGCGCGCTGCCTGGCCTGATCTGAACGCACCGGCCGACGCGCCGCCGATGAGCGCGCACCCCCATCAGCCCCTGTCAGGTTCTCCTGCACAGGGGCTGCGCGCTGGACCGCGAGGGCATGGGGCCTTGGCAGGGCCAAAGCCCCAATCCCTCCCGTCCTCGAATCACCGGGGACGGACAAGACCTGGCACCGAGGCGGTCCAGGCGTGATTCGCTGTAGGGCGGTCGAGGCGGACCGCTGCAGCCGGGCTCAGGCGTAGTCTTCGGCGTCCGGATCGGTGGCTTCCAGCTCATAGCTGGCGGCCAGCATGGCCAGGCGACCGATCACGCCATACATGTAGAAGCGGTTGGGCGCGCTGGCGCCGGGCTTCTCGCCGGGCGCGGGCAAGTGGGACGAATGCGCGAAGGCCAACGGCACGAAGCTGGAGCCCGGCGCGTTGAGGTTCTCGTCCTCCGCGCGCTCCGCATGCACGCGGTAGAAACCGCCCACCACATAGCGGTCCATCATGTAGACCACCGGTTCGGCGACCGCCTCATGGATGCGCTCGTGGGTCGCCACGCCTTCCTGCACCAGCACCTGCGACACCGACCGGCCGTCCTTCAAGGCACCCATCTTGTTGCGGGCGCGGCGGCCCAGGTCGTCCAGGTCCTTGGCATCCCGCACGGTCATGATGCCCAGGCCGTGGCTGCCGCTGTCGGGCTTGACGACGACAAACGGCTTCTCCTGGATGCCGTATTCCTTGTACTTGCGGCGGGTCTTGGTCAACACCGCGTCGACCTGCGCCTGCAGCGCATCCAGGCCCTGGCCGTTCTCGAAATCCAGCCCATCGACCGCCACCGACTGCGGATAGATCAGCCACGGATCCATGCCCAGCAGCTTGGCGAATTTCTTGGCCACTTCCTCATACGCGCGGAAGTGCTGGCTCTTGCGCCGCACCGCCCAGCCGGCATGCAGCGGCGGCAGCAGGTACTGCTCATGCAGATGGGTGAGCACCTCCGGCGTGTTGGCCGACAGGTCGTTGTTCAGCAGGATGGTGCAGGGATCGAAATCCTTGAGCATCAGACGCGAACGCTGGCGCACCAGCGGCTCCAGCGTCAGCGTGCTGGTGTCGGGCAGCGCGATGGTGGTCGGTTCCTTGATCGACTCATCCAGCGTGCCCAGCCGCACATTCAGACCGGCCATGGTGAAGATGCGCACCAGCGTCGCCAGGTTCATCTGATAGAAGCTGTTGCGGATGTGCTGCTCGGGGATGAGCAGCAGGTTCTTCGCTTCCGGGCAGATTTTCTCGATCGCCGCCATCGCCGCCTGCACCGCCAGCGGCAGCATTTCGGGCGTCAGGTTGTTGAAGCCGCCGGGGAACAGGTTGGTGTCCACCGGCGCCAGCTTGAAGCCGGCATTGCGCAAGTCCACCGAGCTGTAGAACGGCGGCGTGTGCTCCATCCATTCCAGCCGGAACCAGCGTTCGATCGCCGGCATGGACTCGAGCACGCGTTGCTCCAGCTCGTTGATGGGACCAGTCAGGGCGGTGATGAGATGAGGAACCATGATGAGCGGGGCACGAGTGGCGGCCTGGCGGCCAGGGGTGATCTGATTCTAGGGAAGCTCCGACCGCCGGCGTCACCTCGTCGGCCGCGAGTCGTTGGGCAGAGCCTCCCTGGGGCTTCACAGGGCACCGGAGGTGGGGACCGAATCTGGAAAGGCAAGGGAGACACCCGATCCGACGACGACCGGTCGCGACCGCCGCATCCGCCCCTCGCCCGCCATGGCCTGATCGTCCGCGGAGCTTGCCCAGGGCGGACGACGCCCCCCTCCCGGCCGTGCGCCGGTCGTCCCGCCGCCCCCCCGCATTCAGGGGGCGCGGTGTCGCGCATGAAGGGGCCGCGTTCAGTCGGGGTCGGGCACCCCGTAGCCGCCGCCGCCGGGTGTCCTGATGACAAACACATCCCCGGGCGCCATCTGCACCTGACCGATGTGGCCCAAGGTCTCCACCCGGCCATCGGCGCGCTCGACGCGGTTCTCCCCGACCGCGCCGGGTTGCCCGCCGGCCAGGCCGAATGCGCCCTGTGTGCGGCCGTTGCTGAGGATGGAGGCCGTCATCGGCGCCAGGAAGCGGATGCGTCGCTCGCCGCCCTCCCCGCCGCGCCAGCGGCCCGCGCCGCCCGAGCCGCTGCGGATGGCGTAGCGGTCGAGCCGGACCGGGAACCGGAACTCCAGCACCTCCGGATCGGTCAGCCGCGAGTTGGTCATGTGGGTCTGAACGACCGACGTGCCATCGAAGCCCGGTCCGGCGCCGGAACCGCCGGAGAGGGTCTCGTAATACTGGTGCCGGGCATCGCCGAAGGTGAAGTTGTTCATCGTGCAGGGCCCGGATGCCATCACGCCGAGCGCGCCGTAGAGCGCATTGGTGACGCACTGCGAGGTCTCCACATTGCCGGCCACCACCGCGGCGGGCAGGCGCGGATGCAGCATGCAACCTTCCGGCACGATCACCTCGATCGGTTTCAGGCAGCCCGCGTTGAGCGGGATCGCGTCGTCGACCAGGGTGCGGAAGACATACAGCACCGCCGCCATGGTGATCGACTTGGGCGCATTGAAGTTGTTGGGCTGCTGCGCACTGGTGCCGGTGAAGTCGACCGTGGCCCGACGCTCGGCGGCATTCACCCGCACCGCGACCTGGATGCGGGCGCCGTTGTCCAGCGGCAGGACGAACTCGCCATCCTTGAGCACCGAGATCACGCGCCGCACCGAGGCCTCGGCGTTGTCCTGCACATGGCCCATATAGGCTTCCACCGTCGCGCGGCCGAATTGCGCCACCATCGCCTGCAGCTCCTGCACGCCCTTCTCATTGGCCGCCACCTGTGCCCGCAGGTCGGCCAGGTTCTGCGCCGGATTGCGGCTGGGATGCGGCCCGCCCTGCAGCAGGGCGAGCAGCTCCGCCTCGCGCAGATGGCCTTGCTCGACCAGCTTGAAGTTGTCGATCAGCACGCCTTCTTCGCCGATGTCCTTCGAGAACGGCGGCATCGAGCCGGGCGTGATGCCGCCGATGTCGGCGTGATGGCCGCGGCTGGCGACGAAGAACCCGGGCTGCTCGTCCTGCTCCAGGAACACCGGCGTGACCACGGTGATATCCGGCAGATGCGTCCCGCCGTGATAGGGATCGTTGAGCACGAACACATCGCCGCGGCGCATCACCGGATTGCGCTGGATGACCGACCGGATCGATTCGCTCATCGAGCCCAGATGCACCGGCATGTGCGGCGCATTGGCGATCAATTGGCCGGCGCGATCGAACAGCGCGCAGGAGAAATCCAGCCGCTCCTTGATGTTGACCGAGTAGGCGGTGTTCTGCAGCCGCAGGCCCATCTGCTCGGCGATGTTCATGAACAGGTTGTTGAAGACCTCCAGCACCACCGGGTCCGCCTCGGTGCCCAGCGCTCGGCCGCTGGCGCGCGGACGGACACGCGTCAGCAGCAGATCACCGCCCGGCTGGCGCTCGGCCTGCCAGCCCGCATCGACGACGGTCGTCGCATTGCGCTCGGCAATGATGGCGGGGCCCAGCAGTCGCGCGCCGGCGGTCAGGTCCTCACGGTGATGCAGCTCGGCATCGCGCCAGCCGGCGGGCTGCTCATCGGCCAGACAGTACATCCGCACCCGCTCGCGCGGCGCCGGATGATGGGGCGTCGATGCCTCGTCGTGCGTCGACTCGGCCAGGGTCGCGCCTTTGGCCAGCGCTTCGACCGACACCGCCTCGATGACCAGCGGGCGGTCCGGCATCAGGAAGGCGAAGCGCTGACGATAAGCCTGTTCGAACTCGCGTCGGATGGCGCTGATCGCGTCGATCGCGCTGCTCGCGTCGGCGGGATCTGTGTCGTCGGTCGAGCTGGCGCCCGACGGCCGGGCCTCCGGCAACAGACAGGTCAACGCCGTGTCCGTCCCTTGATAACGGACCTGCAGTCGGGCGACGGACCACAGCGCCGCCGGGTCGACGCCCTGATCCCTCAATTCATCCGCCGCCTGCTGGGCCAGTCCGTCCGCGGCCCGGCGGGCGGCGGCGAGGCCGTGCTCGTCCAGCAGCTGCTCCACCGACGCTTCGCGCATGGCGATCTGGTCGGCCAGGCCCATGCCGTAGGCGCTCAGCACGCCGGCCAGCGGATGGGCCAGGATCCGCGTCATGCCCAGGGCGTCCGCCACCAGGCAAGCGGCCTGGCCGCCGGCACCGCCGAAGCACTGCAAGGTGTAGCCGGTGACGTCATAACCCCGCGCGACCGAGATCCGCTTGATCGCATTGGCCATCGCGCCGACCGCGATCTGCAGCGCGCCGGCGGCGGCGTCTTCGGGCGTGATCGGCTTGCCGGCGGCGGTCATCGCCGTGGCGAGCTCGCCGAAGCGTTGCCGCACGACCTCGCGATCCAGCGGCTCATCGGCCCCAGGACCGAACACCTTCGGGAAATGATCCGGCTGGATGCGGCCCAGCATCACATTCGCATCGGTGGTGGCCAACGGACCGCCGCGCCGGTAGCTGGCCGGTCCCGGATGCGCACCGGCCGACGCCGGCCCCACCCGCAGCCGCGCGCCATCGAACGCGATCACCGATCCGCCACCGGCGGCCACCGTATGGATGCTCATCATCGGCGCGCGCATGCGCACGCCGGCCACCTCGGTGTCGAACGCTCGCTCGAATTCGCCGGCGAAGTGGCTCACATCGGTGGAGGTGCCGCCCATGTCGAAACCGATCACCCGTTCATGGCCCGCCGATTGAGCGGTCCGCACCATGCCCACGATGCCGCCCGCCGGACCGGACAGGATCGCATCCTTGCCCTGGAAGCGATGGGCCTCGGTCAGGCCGCCGGAGCTCTGCATGAAGAACAGCCGCACGCCCGGCATCTGGCTGGCGACCTGATCCACATAACGCCGCAGGATCGGGCTGAGATAGGCGTCCACCACCGTGGTATCGCCGCGGGGGATCAGCTTCATCAGCGGGCTGACTTCGTGCGACACCGAGATCTGGCTGAAGCCGATCGCGGCCGCCATCCGTTTGGCGGCGGCTTCATGGGCGGGCGCGCGCCAGCCGTGCAGGAAGACGATCGCGCAGGACCGGAGGCCGGCCTCGAACGCCGACTGCAGGTCAGCACGCAAGGCGGCTTCGTCGAGCGCCACGACCACGTCGCCCTGCGCGTCCACGCGCTCATCCGCTTCGATCACGCGTTCGTAGAGCAACTCCGGCAGCTGGATGTGGCGCTCGAACAGACGCGGTCGGGCCTGGGTCGCGATGCGCAGGGCATCGCGGAAGCCTCGCGTCGTGACCAGCAGCGTGCGGTCGCCGCGGCGTTCCAGCAGCGCGTTGGTGGCCACGGTGGTGCCCATCTTCACGCACTCGACCTGATCGGCGGTGATGAGCGCCCCGGCCGGCAGACCGAGCAGACGACGGATGCCTTCCACCGCCGCATCGCGGTAGTGCTCCGGGTTCTCGGACAGCAGCTTGAGCGTGTGCAACTGACCATCCGGCGCCCGTCCGACGAGGTCGGTGAAGGTGCCGCCGCGATCGATCCAGAACTGCCAACGGTCGGGCAGGCGGGCGGAAGAACTCGAGACCGGGCGTGGCATGGGCGGAGGGTTCGGAGTGACGCTGCCGCCATTGTGGCCCGCGTGCTCCGACCTCGCCGAGGTCACCGGTGCGAACGTAGGAAGAACAGTCGGCACGCGCAGCCGTCGACCGACTCCGCGCGCCAATGAAGCGCCCGCAAGACCGCTCGCCGTCGCGAGGAACCGTCGCTGGAATGGGCCGCACTCGCTGCCCTTCCTCAACTACTCGCCCCCTGATGACCATGACCTCCACGTTCACACGCCGCCCCTCACGTCTGCTTGCCGGGGCGCTCTTCACCGTACTGCTAGCCAGCGGCGCCAGCCCGGCCTGGGCCGGCTACCGCTGTGGCGAAGGCCTCATCGAGATGCTGATGCTGCCCTCCGGCGGCGAGAGCGCGCTGCGTCTGAAACTGTCCTCCCCGGTGAAGAACATCGACTGGTGGCGATACAAGACGGACTGGGGTACGTCGCCGCTGGTGTGGATCTGGGAGTCAGACAGCCCCACGCGCTGGAACAAGAAGGTCGACGCGCTTCAGATGGCCTTCGCGATGCAGTTGCCGGTGCGCGTGTCCAGCACGGACAACAACTGCCAGGGGCCTCAGGACGAGTTCGAGATTCTGATCTGTTCGACCGGCACGACTTGCTCGCCAACACCATGAGGCGCGGCCCCATCCCTCGACGCGCGCGCCTGTGCGGGCGCGCCTGGCCCGGTGACTGGCGCCGGGCCGTGGCCGTGACGGTGCTGGTGCTGCTGTCCACCGCGTCCGTGGCCCAGCCCAGCCCGCCAGCGCCGCAACCCCTGCCGCCGCCGGCCGACCTCACGCCGGTGAAGGGCCTGGGCAACGCGAACGGCACTTCACTGCGACTGCAGCACAAGTGGAACGGTGCACTCATTTTCGAGATCGGGGCCGAGGGCGGCTATCTCGAACAGGTGCCCGCGCCTGATGGCAGCCTGATCACGATCCAGATCGATGCCAGGCCGCTGATCCGGGCCGCGCTGGCCGACTGGACCGCTGCCGGCCTGCCGCTGCGTGCCGCCCGCTCCGGCGAGTCGCCCAGCATGCGCGTTGGAACCGGCGAGTTGGCATCAAACGCCTCCCTGGGCTGGACGAATGTGCGCACGCCGGTTCATGAGGTCACTCTGTCCCTGCGCAACATCGCCCGGCAGGCGGCCCGCATCTACGGCGACATGACCAGCCAGGGCGTGATCGACGGGCGGCAGGTCTCGATCAACGACTTCGCTGCGATGTTGACCAGCCTGACCGCGCTGCATGAGATCGGCCACGCCCTCGGGCTGGTGCATCCGGACGCCTCCTCCGGAGACGAATTGGGCGGGCACTTCGTCACCTTGATGGGCGCGACCCGCAACGCGCAGCCGCCCTCCATCATGATCGCCAACAGCCGGGTCTTCCTCACGCTCGCGCGTCGGGCCGCCGGGCGGCCGGTGGGCCCTGCCGACATCCGTCTGAACCAGCGGGATCGTCTCGGCGCCCGCATCATGTGGAACCGCAACGCGGGCCAAATGATGAACTTTCAGATGATGCAATGCGCGATGCCCCGCGCCGTTTGCGGCACGTCGCGCTGAGCTCGAAAAAAAGCCGCCCCGAGGGGCGGCTTGAAGTCGAGCACCGCAGCGTGCCGGTCTCAACCGTTCATTGCAGGAACCACTTCTTGTCCTGAGGGCCGCTCTGCCTCACTGCCGAGAGGCGATTTGCAGAACGTCCCTGGAGGCCGACGCGCCGGCGGTACGAGCGCCTGCGCTCGGCCTCTCTCACGATCACTTGTGATAGGCGGTCTCGCCGTGGGAGGCGATGTCCAGACCTTCACGCTCTTCCTCTTCGCTGACCCGCAGGCCGATCACCAGATCGACGATCTTGAAGGCCACCACCGAGACCACGCCCGACCAGACGACGGTCAGCAGCACGGCCTTGAGCTGGGTCCAGACCTGCGCACCGATCGAGTAAGCATCCGCGGTGATGGTCGTGGCGGTGACCCAGTCGCCGACGGCGCTCGGGCCGCCCAGGCTGGGCGAGTTGAAGACACCGGTCAGCAGCGCGCCGACGATGCCGCCGACGCCGTGCACGCCGAACACATCCAGCGAGTCATCCGCGCCCAGCAGCTTCTTCAGTCCGGACACGCCCCACAGGCAGGCGAAGCCGGCGATGAAGCCGATCACCAGGCCACCGCCGATGCCGACGTTGCCCGCCGCCGGTGTGATCGCCACCAGACCGGCCACCGCGCCGGACGCCGCGCCCAGCATCGAGGCCTTGCCCTTGAGCATGGCTTCGCCGATGCACCAGGCCAGCACGGCCGCGGCGGTGGCGAACAGGGTGTTGATGAAGCCCAGCGCAGCGAAGCCGTTGGCTTCCAGCGCGGAGCCGGCGTTGAAGCCGAACCAGCCGACCCACAGCATCGAGGCACCGACCATAGTCAGCGTCAGGCTGTGCGGGGTGAAGGCTTCCTTGCCGTAGCCGATGCGCTTGCCCACCATGAAGGCGCCGACCAGACCGGCGACGGCCGCGTTGATGTGCACCACGGTGCCGCCGGCGAAGTCCAGCGCACCCCATTGCCAGATCAGACCGGCCTTGCCGTTCATCTCATCGACGACCGCCGCGGTGGTGTAGGCATCCGGGCCCATCCAGAACCAGACCATGTGGGCCATCGGCGCATAGCTGAAGGTGAACCAGATCACCATGAACAGCAGCACCGCGCTGAACTTGATGCGCTCGGCGAAGGCGCCCACGATCAGGCAGCAGGTGATGCCGGCGAAGGTGGCCTGGAAGGCGGCGAAGACGATCTCGGGGATGTACACGCCCTTGCTGAAAGTCGCGCCATTGGCGAAGGTGCCCGCGGCGTTGTCCCAGATGCCCTTCATGAACAGGCGATCGAAACCACCGATGAACGCGTTGCCTTCGGTGAAGGCCAGGCTGTAGCCGTAGACGGCCCACAGCACGACGATCAGCGAGAAGGTCACCATCACCTGCATCAGCACCGACAGCATGTTTTTGCTGCGGACCAGACCGCCGTAGAACAGCGCCAGGCCCGGCACCGTCATCAGGATCACCAGCAGGGTGGACACCATCATCCAGGCGGTGTCGCCCTTGTTTGGCACCGGGGCCGGCGCGGCGGCAGCGGACGCGGCGTCAGCCGGTGCGGAGGCGGCGGGAGCGGCAGCGGGCGCGGTTGCGGGTGCGCTGTCGGCCGCGGCGGAGGCGGCCTCGCTCGCGGCGGCGGCCACCGGCGCGGAGGCCGCGTCCTGGGCCCAGGCGGCAGGCGCCACGCTGGTGAAAGCCGCCGCGGCCAAGGCCAGGCTGGCAAGGAGTTTCTTCATGATCGGGACTCTCTTCGTTGGATCTTGAGGATGGACGTCGTCAATGCGGAAGGGATCGATGGCGGGCGCGTGGCCCGATCAGAGGGCGTCCTGGCCGGTTTCACCGGTGCGGATGCGGATGACCTGATCCAGCGGAGAGACGAAGATCTTCCCGTCGCCGATCTTGCCGGTGCGGGCTGCGTTCTCGATCGCCTCGATCACCTGCTCGACCACGCCGTCCGACACGGCGGCTTCGATCTTCACCTTCGGCAGGAAGTCGACGACATATTCCGCACCGCGATACAGCTCGGTGTGGCCCTTCTGGCGGCCGAAGCCCTTGACCTCGGTCACGGTCAGCCCTTGCACGCCGATCGCGCTCAGGGCCTCGCGCACTTCATCCAGCTTGAACGGCTTGATGACGGCGGTAATCAGTTTCATGGCTCTCTCCTCGAATCTCTGTCGGGCCGGTCTCAGAAGACCTTCTTCACGGACACCACCAAGCCGTTCTTGCCCAGGTCCTTGCCCTTGCCGCCGATGTAGGCGTCGGTGTTGGTGGCCACGAAGGCGGCGCCCCAGGTCAGGCCGTACCAGTCCTTGTTCACCGTCAGCGAGTAGTCGGTGTAGGACGCGCTGCCGACGTTCTTCACCTTCTGATGGCCCACGTGCGGGGTCAGGGTGAAGCCGTTGCCGACGTCGAAGGTGGCGCTGAGGTCCAGATAGCCGCTCTGCTTGGAATTGGCGAAGCCGAACAGGTTGCTGACGCTGTGCGAGTACTTCAGCGTGGCCGGCCCGTAGCTCAGCGCGCCGTAGATCTCATTCGTGTTGGCGCTGGGCTGCAGGTCGTTGCCGGGATAGTTGTAGCGAAGGAAGCCGATGTCGCCGGTGAGTCCGCCGCCCAGCTCGGTCTTGTAGCCGAGGTAGGTGTCGATCTCGACATCCGCATCGCCGCCCGCATCCGAGATCCATTTGATGGTCGAGGCCCAGGCGCCGATGTAGAAGCCGCTGGCGTGGGCATAGTCGACACCGCCTTGCAGGGCGGGCTTGAGTCGGGTCTGGGAAATGCCGCGATAGCGGTAATCCGAGGTGACGCTCAGGTTGAAGGAGAGCGGATCAGCGGCTTGGGCGGCGGCCGGCAGGGCGGACGTGGCCATCACGGCGGCCAGCAGCAGCGGCACGGCGGCGGAACGGCCAAGTGGACGAGCGGCTGGCAGAGCGGCAAACATGGGCTTCATGCGGAAGGGCTCCTGAGGCTTGTTGGAGGTAGGCTCTAAATCCGGAGCGGGCTTTGCAGCTTTTGTGCCAGCCCCATTCCGGCACACGGACCTCACCAGGGGTTGCCAAACACGCCCCACCCTGTGCTCAATCGCACCAGCCCGGTGCGAAACCCGGCTCCGCACTAACCCTTGAACCGCCCCAAGCGAGTGCCCGGCTTCCACATCACGCGGCGGACACGGAGACACGATGGATCGAATCACCGGGGGATGCCTGTGCGGCGCCGTCCGTCTGGAGGCCCAGGGCCGGCCTTTCCGCGTCGGCCTCTGCCACTGCCTGGACTGCCGCAAACACCACGGCGCGCTGTTCTTCGCCGCCGCGATCTATCCCCAGGATGCGGTCACGGTCCAGGGCGAGACCCACGATTTCCGCGGCCGCAACTTCTGTCCGCACTGTGGGTCGTCGGTGTTCAACCGCTTCGGGGACGAGGTGGAGGTGCATCTCGGCGCGCTCGACGCGCCGGACCAGTTCCAGCCCACCTACGAATGCTGGACCATTCGGCGCGAAGGCTGGCTGCCCGCATTCCCGCTGAGCCATCGCTACACGAACGACCGGGAGACCAGCGGCCGGCACGAGGACTGACGCCCGGCGCTTTGCCGTTCGCGTTCGCAATGCTGGCGCCCACCGCGCCCGCCGATGGGCCCGACTCGGGTCAGCCCTGACGCATTCCGACGACGCCCGCTGCCCCCTGTTTCTCTCCCCGTACGCTGTTCTGCGGCGATGGCGGTCGTCCTATAGTCGGTTGATCGGAGCTGGGGGGAGAACAACCATGACACCGATCGACTGCCTTGCGAGCGCTTCCGTGGCCCGTGGACGCCATGGGGCGCCCCATCGCGATCGCGATCGCAATCGCAAGAGGCCTGAGGCGATGGCGCCGAGCGATCCGCGCGGTCGCAGGCGACGTGGCGATCGATCCTCCGCCCCCACGGCCGTCGGCTGGGTCACCAGCAGTGCGCTCGCCTTGGGCTTGTCGCTGGCCCTCCCCGTCCGAGCCGCGGACGAGGCCATCGCCACCGATCGACCGGACTTCGTCGAATCCAGCGACACCGTCGGAAAAGGCCGCTTCCAGCTCGAGACCAGTGTGGCCTTTGAGCGCGACCGTCGGGGAAGCGCGTCGTCGCGCCTGCGGTCCACGCCGACCTTGCTGCGCTGGGGCGTCGCCGACACGGTGGAACTCCGGCTGGAGACGGACGGCGCCCTGCGGGCACGCGCGACCGTCGACGGCGTCACCGCGCGGGAGAGCGGCTTTGCCGACAGCTCGCTCGGTCTCAAATGGCATGTGGCCGATGGCGACGAAGCGAACGGCACGCCGGGCATGGCGTGGCTGTTCCATGTCGACGCGCCCAGCGGTTCGCGGGCGTTCAAGGGTCAGGGCTGGCGGCCATCGGTCCGGCTGACGGCGGAATGGGACCTGCCGAAGGACCTGTCGGTCGGCGTGATGGGCGGGTTCTATCAAGAGCGCGGCGAGGCTGATCGGCGCTATGTGGGCGGCATCCTGGCGGTCACGATGGGCGTGCCGTTGACGGAGCGATGGCGAGGCTTCGTCGAGCTGGCGGGCCAGCAGCTGACCACCGATCGCCACGGCGGCCGGGTGGTCACCTTCGATGCCGGGTTCACCTGGCAATGGACGCCCACGCTGCAGCTGGACAGCGCGGTCTCGCGAGGCGTGAGCCGTGCCGCGCCGGACTGGTCGTGGACGGTGGGCGTCTCGGTCAAGTTCTGAGCCCTGCGGGTCGCGCTGGCAAGCGGCCGGCGCGCCCATGTTTCCGGGAGGATTCGATGCTGTCCACCATGACCATTCGCCAACGGATGCTGGCGCTGAGCCTGATCGGCGTGTTCTTTGTCGTGCTGGTGGGGGTGATCGGCTACGGCGCCATCGCGCGGCTGGACGGGGTGGCGCATGGCCTGACCCGCACCGGCTCGGCGCTGCGCAGCCAGCTGGAGGCGGACATGATGCATGACGCCCTGCGCGCCGACGTCTATCGCGCGATGCTGGCCGCCACCCAGCCACGGCCCGGGGAGCGAGCCGCCATCCAGGCCGACACCGCCGAGCATGTGAAGCTCTTCCGGACGGCGATGGCGGAGCTGAAGGCCTCGTCGCTCGGGAGCGAGGTCGATGCCGCGATCGCGCACACCCAGAGCAGCCTGGATGCCTACATCCAGCAGGCGACGCAGATGGTCGACCGCGCCTTCAGCGATCCGCCGGGCGCGGCATCCGGCATGGAGGCCTTCGGCGCCAGCTTCAAGGCGTTGGAAGGCGAGATGAGCACGCTCAGCGATCGCATCGAAGCGCTCAGCACCGAAACCCAGGCCGACAGCGAGGCGGCCGCCCGCCATGTCCGATGGACGCTGGTCGGCGCGGTGGTGGTGGCCTCGGTCGTGCTGCTGGGCATCAACCTGCGGGTGGCCCGCAGCATCACCGGACCGCTGGCGCGCTCGGTGGAAGTGACGCGATCGGTGGCCGGCGGCGACTTGAGCGCCCGCATCGACGCGGGCGGCCGCGACGAGACCGGTCAGCTGATCAATGCCTTGCGGCAGATGAGCGGTGATCTGGCCGGCGTGGTCGGCCAGGTGCGCGACAGCGCGGCCACGATCGCGCTCGGCACCGCCGAGATCGCGAAGGGCAATGCGGACCTCAGCCACCGCACCGAGGAGCAAGCGAGCAGCCTGCAGCAGACGGCGGCGGCGATGGATCAGCTCACCACCACCGTGCGCGCGAATGCGGACACGGCGCGGCGCGCGACCGATCTCGCGGTGAGTGCATCGACTGTCGCGAGCGAGGGCGGAGAGGCGGTGGGCGCGGTGGTGGCGACGATGTCGACCATCTCCACCAGTTCCCGCCGCATTGCCGAGATCCTCGGCGTGATCGACAGCATCGCGTTCCAGACCAACATCCTGGCCTTGAATGCGGCGGTGGAAGCGGCGCGTGCGGGCGAGCACGGGCGCGGCTTCGCCGTGGTCGCCGCGGAGGTCCGCACGCTGGCCACGCGCAGTGCGGGCGCCGCGCGCGAGATCAAGACCCTCATCGGCGAGAGCGTCGTGAATGTGGAGACCGGCACCCGGCAGGTGGGCGCGGCGGGCGACACGATGCGCCGTCTGGTGGAGGAGGTGCGCGGCGTCAGCACGCTGATCCGCCAGATCAGCGCGGCGAGCGATGAGCAAAGCCAGGGACTGGGACAGGTCAATGAAGCGGTCACGCATCTGGATCGAATGACCCAACAGAACGCGGCACTGGTGGAGGAGTCGGCCGCGGCGGCGGAGAGCTTGAAGCAGCAGGCGGAGCGGTTGAATGCGGTGGTGGCGCAGTTCAGGTTGGGGTGATGGGGGGTGTCGCGCCATAGGGTGCCCCAATCGGGGCGATGGCGGCCCGGCATGCAGTGATGGAGACTTCCGGGTCGGAAGGTTCTCCGATTCTTTTCCATGCACGACGGGGGCCGTAAAGACTCATCTGGAAGGATGACGTTGCGGGACCCGCACCCAGTGACCGCGATCACGCTGGAAGCGATTTCGACCTTGGAGTCCTTCGCTGTGCGCGCCCTAAAATCTGCCGGGTTGGAAGCGTCCACGATGCCCCGTTGCAAGTCCAACTAGTCCGAGGAAAGCGCTGTGAAATTTCAAGAGCAACTGACGCTGTTCTCTTGTCCCAGCCCTGATCTGGAACCGAATGAAGCGCAGGACGGGCGGGCACCTTTGCCGTCGTTGCATGTCGACGGCGAAGTCCGAGCGGTCACATCCGGGGCGAAGATCCTACGCTTCGTGCCACGACCCAAGAAGCCAAGCAGCTCGCAGCAGGATGTCCTGCTGGCGCGCATCCTCAGTCGCTCCCGACACTTCTGACTCCAGCGCGGCCGAATCCTGGTTGAGCCCCTACGCGTCTCCCCTCACGGCCTATCGGCGCACCCATCGATCCCCCACAGTGTTCTCGTAGTCCACGTGGGCAGTTCAGCAACCACGTTGCGTTGCGCCTGCCCGATTCGTGGACGGCTGAAAGGCGCGGCGCGCCATCGGTCCCGGATCCGATCGGCCTCCCCCTTCCGAGCGCCCACCCCAGAGCGATACCCACCCCGCAGGCCTGCCCCCACACTGTCTCTCCCGCAGCCCTGGCGACAGACCCGTCGTCGCCGTCGCCCGTCATGTCTCTCGCCGTGATCCACAGCCGCGCCCTGGACGGCCTTTCCGCCGCCGCCGTCGATGTGGAAGTGCATCTGGCCAACGGGCTGCCCAGCTTCACGCTCGTCGGTCTGGCCGATCTGGAAGTGAAGGAGTCCCGCGAACGCGTGCGCGCGGCGCTGCAGAGCAGCGGCCTGGACTTCCCCACCAACAAGCGCATCACCGTCAATCTCTCGCCCGCGGACCTGCCCAAAGAGGGCGCCCGCTTCGATCTGCCCATCGCGCTCGGTCTGTTGGCCGCCAGCGGACAGGTGGATGCGGAATCCGTCAGCTCGTTCGAATGCGCGGGTGAACTGGCGCTCTCCGGCGAACTGCGCGCCGTGCGGGGTGCGCTGGCGATGGCCCTGGCGCTGCGTGCCAGCGGGCATCGGCGTGAACTCGTGCTCCCGCGTGGCTGCGCGGATGAGGCCGCCCTGGTCCAAGGCCTGGTGGTTCGCGAGGCCAACCATCTGCTCGACCTCGTGAACGCCTTGCAGCCGCGCAGCGATGCGCCACTGGTCCGCGTGCAGGCGCGTCCCGTGCCGCCGCCCGAAGCGCCGCCCGACCTGCGCGACATCAAAGGCCAGGCCGCGCCGAAGCGTGCGCTGGAAGTGGCCGCAGCGGGCGGGCTGAGCGTGCTGTTCGTCGGCCCGCCGGGCACCGGCAAGTCGATGCTGGCGCAGCGCCTGCCGAGCCTGCTGCCTCCTCTGCCCGAAGCGGAAGCCCTGGAATCCGCCGCGCTGCTGAGCGTGAACGGCCAGTTCCACCCGTCGCGATGGGCCCAACGGCCTTTTCGTGCGCCGCATCACAGCGCCTCCGCACCCGCGCTCATCGGTGGCGGGTCGCCCCCGCGTCCTGGTGAGATCACGCTCGCGCAGCACGGCATTCTGTTTTTGGACGAGCTGCCCGAATTTCATCGCGCCTCGCTGGAAGCGCTGCGTGAGCCGCTTGAAACCGGGCGCGTGCATATCTCCAGGTCCGCGCACCAAGCCGAGTTCCCGGCCCGCTTCCAACTCGTCGCGGCGATGAACCCCTGCCCCTGCGGTCAATTGGGCAATCCGCTGCAAAGCTGCCGATGTTCACCGGATCAGATCACGCGGTATCAAGGCCGGCTGTCCGGGCCCTTGCTCGATCGCCTGGATCTGCTGGTGGAGGTGCCTGTGCTGCCGCCAGAAGTCCTCGCTGCGGCGCCCGATGGCGAAACCAGCGCCACGGTGAGCCGACGCGTGGCGGCCGCGAGGGAGCGGGCCATCGCCCGGCAGGGCTGCATCAATGCGTTGTTACCCGCCGCCCAGCTGGATGAGCATCTCCACCTCGATCCCGCCGCCGAGGCCATGCTGCATCGGGCCGCTGGGCGCTTGTCCTGGTCCGGCCGCAGCTATCACCGTGTGCTGCGCACGGCGCGCACCGTCGCCGACCTGGCCGGCAGCGACACCATCACATCGGCGCAGATTGCGGAGGCCATTCAATGGCGACGTGCGCTGCCCGGCCGCACCTGAAACGGTCGCGTGGGGATGGAGGCTGACGCGCCGTGTGCCGTGTGCCATGTGCCATGTGCCGTGCGCCGTGCGCCGTGCGCCGTGCGCCGCCGACAGCATGCCGCGTGCCCGTGCCGCGATTTAAGCGCCTTGTGAAGCATCCTCCTGGGACGTTGCCGCGCCTGCCGCACAGCGGTGCCTGAGATCGGATGACGCCTGCCGCTTGATTCCCTATAAGCGATGGCATTCCCACCCCGACAAGGACGTCATCGACCCGACATCACCTGCACGGCCTCAGGCCGATTCACCTCGGTACGAACAGGACCGCGACGGCGATCCTGCGGATTCAATCCATCGAAAAAGCACATGAGGAAGACAATGAATCTGAATGCCACCCCTCCCCGCTCCCTGCTGCGTCGCGCCTGCTTGGGCGGCTCACTGCTGATGCTGCTCGGCGCCGGCGGCGCGCATGCGGAAAGCATCCTGTTCATCGGCAACAGCTTCACCTATGGCCAGGGCTCTCCGGTCATGACCTATCGCCCGGACACGGTCACCGATCTCAATGGCGGCGGCATCGGCGGCATGCCCGCGCTCTTCAAGTCCTTCACCGTGCAGGCCGGTCTGAATTACGACGTGAGCCTGGAGACGGTCGGCGGCAGCGGGCTGGACCTGCACTACAACACCAAGCAGGCGCTGATCAACAAGTCCTGGGACAACGTGGTCATGCACACCTACAGCACGCTGGACGCCAGCGCGCCGGGCAATCCAGCCAAGCTGATCCAGTACAGCGGCCTGCTCGCGGATCAGTTCAAGGCGAAGAATGCCGATGTGAAGGTGCAGCTGATGGCCACCTGGTCCCGCGCGGATCAGACCTATCCCAGCACCGGGGCCTGGTATGGCAAGTCCATCTACCAGATGGCCCAGGACGTGCACGCCGGCTATGTGCAGGCCGATGCCGCGTCCGCCAACATCGACGGCGTGATCCCCGTCGGCCTGGCCTGGAACAGCGCCATGCAAAGCGGGTTCGCGGACACGAATCCGTATGACGGCATCGATCCCGGCAAGGTCACGCTGTGGGCCGCAGATCGTTACCACGCGAGCCTGTATGGCAGTTATCTCGAGGCGCTGACGGTCTTCGGACAGATCACCGGCCGTGATCCGCGCAGCCTCGGCGCGAATGAACAGGCCGCAGCGGACCTCGGCATCACCCAGGCGCAGGCGGTCGCGATGCAGGAACTGGCGTATCGGCAGTTGGCCGCACCGGTTCCGGAGCCGTCGAGCTGGGCGTTGATGGCGTTGGGCGCCGGGCTGCTGTGGGTGTGGCGCCGCCGCGCGGTGAGGTCGCTCACGGGCCCCAGGAAGATGGCTGTCCCGTCACGGGCCTGAGCACGGGCCGGTCGTGAAAAAGCCGTCGAGGGCCTGATCGGCGCCTCGACGGCTTCTTGTACAGAGATCAGGAGGTCAGTGAAGGTGGCGCGATGCGCCACACCTCACGATCATCCCGTCACGCGAGGGCGCTTACTGCCGCTCCAACCGACCATCCCGCGCACGCACCACGTCGCCGTTCTGCACTTGCGGGTCGTGGCTGAATTCCATCGTGCGGGTGCTCTGGTCGGCATTGCGCAGGCGCACCACCCACACCGTGGTGCTGCGCTGGCGCTTCTCGATCTCGTTGCCCGCGTAGCCGCCGGCCACAGCGCCGCCCACGGTCGCGACCTTCTTGCCGGTGCCGCCGCCGATCTGGTTGCCCAGCAGGCCACCGATCACCGCGCCACCAACGACGCCGATGCCCGAACCCTTGCCCTCGCGGGTCTGCTGGCTCACCGACACCACCGTGGCGCACTCGGCGCACAGACGCGGCGCCGCTTGCTGCGTGGCGTTGTTGCCGTTGCTGTCGGCATAACCGCCGCTGTCGCCGTTGTTCGAGCGGCCGCTGTTGGACGCGTGCTGGCTGTTGTTGCTGTTGTTGCTGGTGCTGTTGTTGCCGTTGTTGCGGCCATTGCGCTGAGACGACACCGCCTCGTTGCCGGCCTGCTTCGCGGCATTCGCTTCATCCACTGCATTGGCGGTGTTGCCCGCCACCATCGGGCCTTCCGGGGCGGATTGGTGACGGCCGGCCATGAAGGCGGCCACGGCCACCACCGCCGCGCCGGCCACGCCTGCGATCATCTTTTGGTTGCTGGTCATCGCCATGTTTCACCTCTTATGGTTGTTGCCCCCACGGGGCTGATGGAGCGAAGAATGCCACGCTGTTACAAGTCCCGGCCCCTCAACGATGTTCCGTTTGTAATGGCCTGAAACCGGCTTCGGGGTAGGACAACGCCCCGTTTGCAGCCTCTTCACCGTCGTACAACGCCATCCCCAGCGCCCGCGCTGACGGCGGACACGCAATGAAACAAATGAGCGATGCTCCCGCGCTGCCTGGACCGCCACGTCGCGGGCGCATCACGTCGACCTCAGATGTGCAAAAGGCGCCCGCAGGCGCCTTGGTGGGTCAGGATCGATCGGGGTCAGCGCAATGATCGATGCGCGCCGGGAGCGGCGCTCCGTCGCATGCCAGCGCGCCCCTACCGCAGCCCTCGATCGCCGTCGACCTCGTCGATCAGTGGATCAGTCGATCAACCAATCAGCGGAGCCAGCGCACGCCGCGCGTCGGTCTGATCGAGCGCCATCCGCGCCGCCCAATCGGCGACCTGGTCATCCCCGATCCGGCCGACATTGAAATACGCCGACTCGGGATGCGCGAAATAGAAGCCGCTCACGCTGGCCGCCGGCGTCATCGCCATGCCTTCGGTCAGGCCCATGCCGATGTCCTCGCACTGCAGCACCCGGAACAGGTCGCGCTTGACCAGATGGTCCGGGCACGCGGGATAGCCCGGCGCGGGGCGGATGCCCTGATAGGCCTCGCGGATCAGTTCGTCGTTGCTGAGCGACTCCTGCGGCGCATAAGCCCAGAATTCCTGGCGCACCCGTTGATGCAGTCGCTCGGCGAAGGCTTCCGCCAGACGATCGGCAAGCGCCTTGAGCATGATCGCGGAGTAGTCGTCATGGTCGGCCATGAACTGCGCTTCCTTGCGATCCACGCCCAGGCCCGCGGTGACCGCGAAGAGGCCGATGTAATCCGGCACGCCGCCCTTTTCCGCGATGAAGTCGGCCAGCGCCCGGTTGGGCCGTTTCACGCCGTCCACGACGGGACGCTCGGATTGCATGCGCAGGCCCCGCCAGGTCATCAGGGCCTCGCTGCGGGATTCATCGCTGTAGATCTCGATGTCGTCATCGTTGACCTGCGCGGCCGGGTAGAGCCCCAGCACGCCGTTGGCCGTGAGCCAGCGCCCCTCGATCAAGCGCTGCAGCATCCGCTTGCCGTCGCTGAACACACGTTGCGCCTCGCTGCCGACGATCTCGTCCTTCAGGATCGCCGGGAAAGGGCCGGCCAGGTCCCAGGTCTGGAAGAACGGACCCCAGTCGATGCAGGCGGCGAGCTCGCTCAGGTCGTAGTTGCGGAACTGCCGACGACCGATGAACTTGGGCGCGGGCGGCTGATAGCTCTGGAAATCCGCGCGATGCTTGTTGGCACGCGCCGCGCTGAGCGACACCAGCGGCGTCTGCTTCTTGTTGGCATGCAGCGCGCGGACCTGCTCGTAGTCGGACTTCAGCTCGTCGATGAAGCGGGTCGCGCGTTCATCGGACAGCAGGTCGGAACACACGCCCACCGAGCGCGACGCATCCGGCACATACACCACCGGTCCTTCGTAATGCGGCGAGATCTTCACCGCAGTGTGCACGCGGCTGGTGGTGGCACCGCCGATCAGCAGCGGGATCTTCTTCATCCGGAAGTAGTCGTCGCGCTGCATTTCGGCGGCGACATGCTGCATCTCTTCCAGGCTGGGCGTGATCAGGCCGGACAGCCCGATGATGTCGGCCCCTTCGACCTTGGCCTTGGCGAGGATGTCCTGACACGGGACCATCACGCCCATGTTGACCACTTCGAAGTTGTTGCACTGCAGGACCACCGTGACGATGTTCTTGCCGATGTCGTGCACATCGCCTTTCACCGTGGCGATGACGATCTTGCCCTTGGAACGCACATCGTCGCCGGCGGCTTCCATGCGTCGCTTTTCCTCTTCGATGTAGGGCACCAGATGCGCCACGGCGCTCTTCATGACCCGAGCGCTCTTCACCACCTGCGGCAGGAACATCTTGCCGGCGCCGAACAGGTCACCGACCACATTCATGCCGGCCATCAGCGGGCCTTCGATCACATGCAGCGGCCGACCACCGCGGGCCTGAATCGCCTGCCAGGCTTCCTCGGTGTCCTCGACGATGAAATCGGTGATGCCATGGATCAGCGCATGCGACAGCCGCGCCGCCACGTCGCCCGCGCGCCAGGCCAGCTTGGCGCTGTCGTCCTTGGCCGCGCCCTTGACCGATTCGGCGACCTCAAGCAGCCGCTCGGTGGCGTCGTCGCGGCGATTGAGCACCACGTCCTCGACCCGCTCGCGCAGGTCGGCCGGGATCTCGTCGTACACACCGACCATGCCGGCGTTGACGATGCCCATGTCCATGCCCGCCTGGATCGCGTGATACAGGAACACGGTGTGGATGGCCTCGCGCACCGGCTCATTGCCGCGGAAGCTGAAGGACACGTTGGACACGCCGCCGCTGACTTTCGCCCCGGGCAGGTGTTGCTTGATCCAGCGGGTGGCGTTGATGAAGTCGACGGCGTAGTTGTTGTGCTCTTCGATGCCGGTGGCGATGGCGAAGATGTTGGGGTCGAAGATGATGTCTTCCGGCGGGAAACCGATCTCATCGACCAGCAGCCGATAGGCGCGTTCGCAGATCTCGATCTTGCGCTGGTAGGTATCGGCCTGGCCGACCTCGTCGAAGGCCATCACCACGGCGGCGGCGCCATAGCGGCGGATCAGCTTGGCCTGACGGCGGAACTCCGGCTCGCCTTCCTTGAGCGAGATCGAGTTGACGATGCCTTTGCCCTGGATGCATTTCAGGCCGGCCTCGATCACGTCCCACTTGGAGGAGTCGATCATGATCGGCACCCGCGCGATCTCGGGTTCGGACGCGATCAGGTTGAGGAAGCGCACCATGGCGGCCTTGCTGTCGAGCATGGCCTCGTCCATGTTGATGTCGATGATCTGCGCGCCGTTCTCGACCTGTTGACGGGCCACGCCGAGCGCCGCCTCGAACTCCCCGTTCAGGATCAGCCGGGCGAAGGCTTTGGAGCCGGTGACGTTGGTGCGCTCGCCGATGTTGACGAACAAGGTGCCGGTGCCGATGGCGACCGGCTCCAGGCCGGCGAGCTTCATCGGGGGCACGGTGGCGCTCACGCCGGGCGTGTGCGGCAGGGCGCTGGCAGCGGCCGAAGCGGATGCGGTGGATTCAGCGGGGTTGGCGTAATGGGCGGACATGGCGGCCTCGTGATCTCTTTCGACGCTTCGGACGATGGATGGGGGCCGCGCAACTCACCGCAACCCCGAGCCAGTCGGGACGGTGAGCGTCGTTTGAAGGCGATGCCGGCGCGCCCGGGGGCGGCTGACACCGTCGATCCGAGCCTGGCGGGCGGGTGAGCCCATCGCAACGCTCCTCGGATACTGGAAACAGGGGAAGGAAACAGGGAAAACGCCACGCATTCTAACGATGGCGGCCCCCTTGGCGAGGGGGTGAGGTCGGTAAAAACCTGGGCTCCAGCGTATGCTTTCACGCGCCGATAACCGGTGACCACAACGATAACGACAACTTCGGCATGACGCAGCGCACCGGGCGGAGGGAACGAGCGGTGGGCTGTCGGTCGTGTCTTGCGCCATGGATCTGGTCCAACTCCCCCCCAACAGTCTGCGCACCGGTCAGGTGCTGACGTTTTCGCTGCGCGACAGCGGCGGCCATTTGCTGTTCGCGGCGGGCCAGGCCCTGCCCGACACCCCGCAGGTGCGCGAGCTGATCGCGCGCGGACCGTTCGTGCAGGCCCACGAGACCCGCGAGTACCAGCGCGCGCTGAATCTCAAGCTGGACACGATGGTGTTGCAGGGTGCGTCGCTGTCGCAGATTGCCCGTGCCGAGGCCGACTATCAGCGCACCGATTTCCATGCCGAGCGCGGAGCGACGCGTCCTGCGCCGCTGGAGGTCAGCGATGCGGCGGCCTGGTCGGATCTGCAATGGCATGCGCAGCAGGTGTTGCGTTCGCCGGACCGGCCGGATTTCCTGCCTCGCTTGACGCAGTTGCTGGACAGCGTGCTGGCCCGCGTGAATCGCCAGCCGGACGCCTCGCTCGCCTTGTTGATTCATGACGCCGGTCAGGAGTCGCAGCAATACAGCACGCGCCATGCGTTGCTGTCGTTGGGCCTGTCGGAGATCACTGCGCGCCAGTTGGGTTGGGATGACGCACGGCGTCGTTCGCTGGGTCTGGCGGCGCTGACGATGAATCTGAGCATCACGCAGGCGCAGGACCAGCATGCGTTGCGCAGCGAGGGTTTGAACGGTGCGCAGCGTGAGCAGTTGGCGGGCCATGGTGACCGTGCTGCGGCGATCTTGCGCGGCATGGGTGTCACCGACGATGCCTGGCTGACGGCGGTCCGTCTGCATCATGATGCTGGCCCGGGCCCGTTGGCGCCGCGTGGCGATGGTGAGTTGATGGGCCGCCTGCTGCGCCGCATTGACGTCTATGGTGCTCGGCTGAGCCCGCGCCGTCACCGTCGAGCCTTGTCTGCGGCGCAGGCCGCGCGCGCCATTTATCTCGATGAACTGAAGCAGCCGGACGAAGCCGGCATTGCGCTCATCAAGTCGATTGGTCTCTATCCCCCTGGCTCTCTGGTGCGATTGGCCAATGGTGAAGAGGGCATGGTCATCAAGCGTGGCCACAGTGCCAACGAGCCGCTGGTTGCCGCGCTGGTTGGAAAGAGTGGCAGCCCCCTCACTCAGCCGGTTCTCCGCGACACCCGTCTGGCCACGCAGGCCATCAGCGTCAGCCTCGCTCCCCACGAGCTGCGCCTGCGCATCCACATGGAAACGATGCTGAAGTTGTACTGACCCAGACGAGCGCCGCGCCATCGTCGACCGATTGCCCGTCGCCGTCCAGGCGAGGGCCGCGAGGCCGCCGCAGTACATCATTGAGCGGCGCCCGCGACCCGCGCATGCGGGCAAGGTCACCGCTTGGCGCAGCAAGCGTCCTCAGTGGTCGCGGTTCGAGTAGCAGCGTCCGAGCGCAGGCGAGCGATCTCAGCGAGCCAAATCAGCGTCCACCGAGCGATTCTTTGGTGACTTTCTTGGCGCGCCAAGAAAGTTACTCGCCAGCCGGGGCGAGACCCGGCGGGGTGTGGCGAGGGGCCTACGAACTGGTCCGCGGTGCTCGGCCATCCCGCCGTGCCCCGCCCGCGCGGCCCATGGACAAGCGCAGTACGCCGTTGAGCGGCGCCCGCGACCCGCGCATGCGGGCAAGGTCACCGCTTGGCGCAGCAAGCGTCCTCAGTGGTCGCGGTTCAAGTAGCAGCGCCCGAGCGCAGGCGAGCGATCGCAGCGAGCCAAATCAGCGTCCACCGAGCGTTTCTTTGGTGACTTTCTTGGCGCGCCAAGAAAGTTACTCGCCAGCCGGGGCGAGACCCGGCGGGGTGTGGCGGGTGTCGTCCGCCTTCGGCAAAAGGGCCAAGAAGCGCTCGTCAGGCCTCCACCAACCCACTAAACAACTTCTCCCCCACCCCCCTCGGCCGATACACCGACACGCTTTTCGCGATCGCCCGGATGTGATCCGGCGTCGTCCCGCAGCATCCCCCTGCGATATTCAGAAAGCCAGCCGCAGCAAACTCCCCGACGAGCCGCCCGGTCACCTCGGGCGTCTCATCAAACCCGGTATCGCTCATCGGATTCGGCAGCCCCGCATTCGGATAGCAGGAGATCGGCGTATCCCCCGCCGCCTTCGCGAGTTCCTCGATATAGGGCCGCATCAACGCCGCCCCCAACGCGCAGTTGAGCCCGACCGCGAGCGGTCTCGCATGCCGCACCGAGTGCCAGAACGCGGTCACCGTCTGCCCCGACAGGATCCGTCCCGACGCATCGGTGACGGTCCCCGAGATGATGATGGGCAGCCTCTCCCCCGAGTCTTCCATCAGCTCATCCAGCGCAAAGATCGCCGCTTTCGCATTGAGCGTATCGAAGATGGTTTCCACCAGGAACAGGTCCACGCCACCTTCCAGCAGCGCCTTGCCTTGTTCGTAATAGGCCTGTCGCAGCGTCTCGAAGTCGACATTCCGCGCGCCGGGGTCATTCACATCGGGGCTGATGGACGCCGTGCGTGGTGTCGGCCCCAACGCGCCGGCGGCGAAGCGGGGTTTGTCCGCCGTGCTGAAGGCATCGCAGGCGGCCCGTGCCAGCCGCGCCGCCGCCACGTTCATCTCGTAGGCGAAATCCCCCAACCCGTAATCCTCCTGGGCCACGGTTGTGGTCCCGAAGGTATTGGTTTCGATGATGTCGGCCCCCGCCTCGAGGTATTGCCGATGAATTTCCGAGATCACATCGGGCCGCGTCAGCACCAGCAGGTCGTTGTTGCCTTTGAGGTCTTTGGGATGGTCAACGAAGCGCTCACCGCGGAAATCGGCCTCGGTGAGTCGGTAGCGCTGGATCATCGTGCCCATGGCGCCGTCGAGGACGGCGATGCGCGACTGCAGGATCGCGGGCAGGGCGGCGCCGCGGGTGTAGCGGGGGGCGTGGGACGAGGCGTTCATGCCCCGATTGTAGGAACGGGGCGCGGGCCCTGCCGCGGTCGTGGCCTTCGACCTGGAGCGAGGGCGGCATCGCGTCCGGCGCAGGCTGGGCAGCGACGCGGGCCGAGGCGCGATCGCCAACCCAGCCTCGCCGTCCTCCGCGCGCTCAGCGCTGCGCCCTCGATCAGCCGCCGAAGACCTTCTTCAGAATCGCGCTGCCGGTGCCAACCGGATCTTGGCGGATCTTCATCTCCTCCTGGCCGATCATGAAGTAGAGCCCGTCCAGCGCCTTGCCGGTGACATAGGACTGCAGGTTCGAATCTTCCTTGCGGATCAGCCCGAAGCCCGCCGCCTTGCCGGCGACCGCGTTGTATTTCTCGCTGAGAGACTGGCGCTCGGTCGCGCGGGTCACCAGCGGCAGGAACCGGTCGGTGAGCGGGGCGCGGGTCTTGTCCTCGAAGAAACGCGTGACGGCGTCATCGCCCCCCCGCACGATGCGCACCGCATCCTCGACCGAAATATTGCGCACCGTATTCACCAGCAGCTGACGCGCTTCCGGCATCGCCTGTTCCGCCGCGCGGTTCATCGCCGTGACCAGTTCATCGAGCCGACGGCCCTGCCCGGTGGTGCGCAGCAGAGGCGCCGCATCGCGCAGCCCGCTGGGCAGCTCGATCCGCACCTGCGGATTGCCGAGGAAGCCATCGGTGCGCCCCAGATTCGCCAGCGCGGCCTGGGCGCCGCGTTCCAGCGCGGCGCGCACGCCGGAGGCGGCATCGCCCTCGGTCAGGCTGAAGGCGAAGGCCGACGGCGTGGCCCATCCGGCCGTCAGGGAAGCGCCCAACCAGGCGCAAAGTTCACGTCGTTGCATCCACATCTCCTTGATCGTTGGCGGCGACGTTGTCGGCGTCGGCCGTGTCGTCCTGGGGCGCGCGCAGCGGCTCGCCCTCATCGTCCGGTGGCGGTGCGTCGGCGGCCTCGCCGTCGTCGACCGTCTCGCGATCGGCGTCCGGCGTCGTCCGCGATTTGGCGCCCGGCCGGCCGACCGCATCCGTCGCTTCAGCGGTCGACGTGGACGGAACGTCGGGCTCCGCCAGATCCATGTCGATGGCGCCGAACGGACTGCTGCCATCGCCGAGCTTCACCTCCAGCCGCAAGCTGTCGCCGGCCGCCAGCACGACCGGCGCGCCACCGCCCGGCCGACCCGCGCCGACCAGCGTGCCCACGCGCAGCGGGCGGTTGCGCGCCGCTTCCGCGAGCAGATCGCCGAAGCTCCAGCGCATGCCGTCCTTCAGGTCCAGCGCCGGCTGCTTGCGGCCGTTGCGCTGGCATTGCAGTTGTCCCGTCACCCGGCCGAGGTACCAGGCGCCGGGCAGTTCATCCGGCGTGATCGCCACCGGCGCGAACTGCAGCGCGGGCCGGCTGTGCAGCGCCGGTCGTCCCTGGCTCAACTCTTCCTGCTGGATCGATCGCAGCACCCAGTCATTGACCAGCACCACCAGCCGCACCGATTCCAGCGCCTGGCTCGGCACCGCGCCGGCGGCGAGATCGCCGGTGAGCACCGCCAGCTGCGGCTCGGGCTCGAGCTCGCGCACCTCGGGCAGATCGGGCGTCTCGACCGGGCCGAGCAGCGCCTCGGCGCCGCCCACCCGCATCAGCGGCGCGCTCAGCCGTTCCGGCCAGGCGAGGCCGCGTGTGCGCAGCTCGGCGCCGTAGGACGGATCGCCCTCGCCGGCCAGCCAGGCCGCCGGTCGCGGCAGCGGCGCCATGCATTGCGCGGGATCGAAGCTGAAGGCGTGGCGCGCCCGCCCCTGATTCAACGATTGCGACAAGGATTCGAGCTGTGGGGCGAGGAAATTCCAGTCGTCCAGCACCTGTTGCAACCGGGTGGCGATGCCGGCGGCATAGCATGCCTGGCTCAGGTCGCGCGAGACCACCACCAGTTGGCCATCACGCGAGCCGTCACGGTAAGAAGCGAGTTTCATCGTAGGGATCGAAAGCGTCGGGGCGACCCCGTGGGCGCCAGGGAAAGCATCATTGTGGAGACCATCGCGGGGTCCGCGCCGGCATTGTCACCTGTGTCACCTGACCGACCATCGGGTCCGGCCCGGGCGGCGCGCGCACGGCGCTGGATGGCCCCGTGCCTGGCGCTGCTGCTCGCGCTGTGGCTGCATGGCTGGTTGATCGATCGGCTGCGTCCTGCTTCACCACGGACCGTGCTGGCCATCGAAGGCTCGTCCGTTCAGTTGCGGGTCCTGGAGACAGTGACGGCGACGGCGACGCCCGCCCTCGAATCCTCCGCCGGGCCGATGGCCACCAAGGCGCCGGCCATCGCCCGCGCTGACCCTCCCGGCGCACCCCAGTCGCCATCGCGCACGTCGCCCCCGCGGCCCGACGACACGCACCTTAGGACACCCGAAACCTCCGCAGCGCAGCCGGCATCGATTCCCATTGGCACGACGGTGCTGGCGATGTCCCCGCTGACGCCGCCTCCGGCCGGCGAAGGCCAACTCCACTTCCAGCTCCGCCATGAGCAACAGGACGGTGATGCCTGGCTGCATTGGCGGATCTCGGGCGACCGCTACCGCTTCACGCTAATCCGACGCCTGGGCGACCGCGAACTGCCGCAATGGCACAGCGAAGGACGCTGGGGCCCGCGGGGCCTGATGCCGATCACCCACCAGGTCACCCAACAGGGGCGGCGCCGCGAGTCGATGCAATTCCTGCGCGATGAGGAGGCGCCGGATGCGCAGGCCTCCACACGTCTGCGTGTCGGCGCTCAGACCCATGACCTGCCCGTCGGCACGCAGGATCGACTGTCCTGGTGGATGCAGTTGGCCTCGATGGTGGCCGCCAGGCCGACACTGGCCGTGGGCGAGGTGCTGCAGATTCCGGTCGCGAGCGCACAGGGCGCGCGTGCGTGGGATTTCGTCGTCGCCGCGCATGAGCCGGGCACCTGGCACCTGGTGCGCCGCTTGCCGGCCCACGCGGGTCGTCCCGCCCTGCGCTGGGAGGTGTGGCTCGCGCGCGCTGAGCCGCGATGGCCGGTGCGCATCGAATTCAGCGTCGACGATCAGGTGCAATGGACCTTGGCCCGCGAACTCCCGGCCGCCGCGTCTTCGGTTCCCTCTGCGCAGGGCGACGCTTCCTCCTCACCTGGCGGTTGAATCGCCGATGCGGGCGCGCCATCAACGCCAGCCAACAGGTCTGACTGCGTTGTCGTGCACCGTCTCCGATCGGCCAGCGCGAGGGACAGCAGCGAGGGACAGCAGCGAGGGCCGATGTCCCTGGGACGACCGATTGCCAGGACCTTTGCATCGCCTTGTAAAAGCCGCCACGCGCGGCATCAGTCGTGAACTTTGTGCGGTTGGCACCACAAATGCTTGCGGTGTGGTCGACAAGTTCTGCCACCATCGGGTCGTGTTCTGGTTGAGGGCGCCGGTCTTGAATCCGGCGCATCAGTCCATAACTCCTGATCCAAAGGAGTCCCCATGCACATGCTCTACGACTCACCCAGCTACATCGTGGTCCAGTTCGATGTGGAAGTCGCACCGACGCTGAGTGACACCCTGCATCCCGACCACCCGCCGCTGCAACGCGATGGCTTCGAGATCGTGGACAAGTTCAGCCGCAAGGAGATCTTCATCGAGGGCGCGCTGGCCCAGCAGTTCCAGGAAGGCGTGGAAGCGCTGATCGAGCAAGGCCCCGATGTGGACGACCTGGACGCCTTCATCTCGCAATACGCCAACATGGGGCAGCAACCCGTCGTCATGCACTGACGCGCCGCGCACGCACGAAAGCGCGGCGCGCAAGTTCCGCGCGCGACGTCGAGGCAATTCCGATGTCCGATTGCGATGTCCGATTGCGATGTCCGAGGGCGACGCCCGATTCCTACGCTCGATGGCGACGCCCACTCCTCCGCTGAATCGCATCGCTGAGCGCTGACCCGCTCCGGCGCTTCAGCCCCGCTTCAGCAACGGCCCGCCTTGGCGGGCCGTTTGTTTTGGGGGATGAACGCCTGCGGTGTGCATCAAGTCCCCAACTCGGGGCCGGGCCGCGTTCGGGGCTTGTCGCGCAGCATCGCCTGCGCCAAGATGGGGCGGCTCGACCCTGCTGGTCGGGCGGGGCGCCCGGGTCCGGGGCCTCGGGTTTCACACGATGCTGACTGCTGAAAGCCCGATCGCACTGCCCATGGCCATGTCGTTGCCACCGTCGCTGCCCTCGCCCCTGATGACGCCAGGCCTGACTGAGACGCCGGTCATGGACCGCATGTGCTCGCACTTCGTGCTCACGCTGACGGTCCGCCATGCGCATCGGTTCAATGCGCGCCGCGATCTCAGCGGCTTGCTGGCGCTCACCGCCCGTCATCTCGTCTGGCCGCCGGAGGTGCTGAGCCGCTTGCGCGCCTATCTCGCGCGACGCTGCGCCGGTCACACCCAATGGCACGGCCACGACGTGCTGAACGACACCGCCTTCCTGCAGCGCCACGGCGTGTGGCGCGGTCTGTTCGCGGAAACGACGCTGTTTTTCTATCTCGATGAATACATCAAGGACGAGCCCAAGGATCTGATGGCGCTGCTGGCCTGCAGCTGCGAGACGCTGGATCAGCAACTGCAGCGCGAGTCGACGCTGGTGCAGCAGAACATCGCCGCGCTCGGCCGGCTGCTGCAGCTCAATGCGGCCGAGCGCGCCCTGCTGCTGTATGGAACGCTGGCCCGCTATCAACGGGAGCTGCGCGGCGCGCTGGTCGAGTTCAAGGTCAACACCGCGCAGGAGGCCTTCAGCGCGATCGCGGATGTGGCCGGCGTGCCCGCCCATGAGGTGGCGGAAGCCCTGCGGGTCGGCTCGCGGCTGGAGCGGGTCGGCATGGTGGAGAACCTGATCGCCGAGCACAACATCACCGACCTGTCCGACCTGATGAAGGTCAGCGACCAACTGCCGCCGGTGTTGATGCGCGAATACCAGGGGCCGCAGGAATTGATGGCGGTCTTCACCCGTCCGGTCACCGACAGCGAGCTGCAGGCCACCGACTTCGATTTCATCGCCGACGAGCTGCAGCTCATCGGCCGCCTGCTCCGCAATGCCGTGGCGCAGCGGCAGGCGGGCGTGAACCTGCTGGTCTACGGTCCGCCCGGCACCGGCAAGACCGAGCTGGCGAAGGTCGCCGCGCGTGCGGCCGGATTGACGCTCTATGAAGTCGAGGCCGCCGACCGCGACGGCAACGCGCTCAGCGGCCGCGACCGTTACCGCTCGCTGCAGATCAGCCAGGTGTTCCTGAAGGCGAGTCCGGATGTGGCGCTGCTGTTCGACGAAGTCGAGGATGTGTTCCCGCACCTCAGCGGCGATACCGCCCATCTGATGGCGCGGCTGGATGCGGCGCTGGACGTGCCCACCTCGCTCTCGGTCAACGGCAAGGCCTGGGTGAACCAGATTCTGGAGAGCAACCCGGTCCCGGTGATCTGGATCACCAACCGCATCGAGCACATCGATCCCGCGTTCCGACGGCGGTTCCAATATCACCTGGAGCTCAAGTCGCCGCCGCCCGGCGCGCGGCTGAGCCTGGTCCGCAAGGCCCTGGCCGAACTGCCGGTGCCGGACGGCCTCGCCGAGCGACTCGCCGACCGGCGCGGCCTGACGCCCGCGCAGATCCGCACGGCGGTCCGGTTCGCGCGACTGGCCGGCGACCACCCGGAGGCCGGCGTCACGAGTGCGGGCGACGCGGCCCTGAACGAGCAACTGATCACCCGTCAGCTCGCCCATGCCGACAAGGCACTCGGCCAGGGCGACAGCGCCCACCTGCGTCGGGTGCCCGCGCCGAGTTATGCGCTGGACCTGATCCATTGCGAATCGCGCTTCGAGCTGCCGCGTCTGGTGCAGGCATTGCGGCGTCGCGGCATGGGCAGCTTGTGCTTCTATGGCCCGCCCGGCAGCGGCAAGACCGCGCTGGCGGAGTACATCGCCACGGAACTGCAGCGGCCGTTGATGGTCCGGTTGGCCAGCGATCTGATGAGCAAGTTCGTCGGCGAGACCGAACAGAACATGGCGCGCATGTTCGAGGCGGCGAGTCATGAAAACGCGTTGCTGTTGCTGGACGAGGCCGACAGCTTCCTGCGCAGCCGGCGCCTGGCCGAGCGCCATTACGAAGTGAGCGAGGTCAACCAGATGCTGGCCGGCATGGAGCGCTTCGCGGGCCTGTTCATCTGCACCACCAATGCCTTCGACGACCTGGACGAGGCCGCGCTGCGGCGCTTCAGCTTCAAGATCCGCTTCAAGCCGCTGCGACCCGATCAGCGCGAGCGGCTGTTCCAGCTGGAGACCGGCGCTGCCGCGGTGGGGCCGTGGTCGGAGCGGCTGTCACGCTTGGACCAGCTCACGCCGGGCGACTTCGCGGCGGTGCGGCAGCAGGCGGAGATCCTGGGCGAGCCCCTGACCCCCGACGAATTCCTCACGCTGCTCGAGGCCGAACACCGGGTCAAGCCCGAGGTGCGGCAGCGTCGCGCGATGGGGTTTCGGGCCGACGCTCCCCCCACATCTCCCCCGGGAGAATGACAGGCACCGTCAAGGAAATGTGGCATCGTGCCGAGATGCCTCGTTTTCCTGTTTCCCACGCTGACTTCAACGCTGACCACGGCCCGTCCCACGCGCCGCGCACCGAGATTCGCCGTCGGTGGCGCCCTTGGCGTTCGGCGCTGCACCCCGTCCTGGCGGCGCTGGGCGCAAGCGTGCTGGCTGCGACCAGCGTCGTGCCGTCGGCCTGGGCCGTCCCCATGGCGCCTGCGCAGGTCCGCTCGGCGGTGACCGCGCCGGCGTCGCGCAGCGTGGGTGCGCGCCAGGTCTTGGCCAGCGCCGCGCTGGCTTCGGCCAAGACCGCCGCCAAGGCCTCGCCGGCGCTGCCCGCATCGCCCGCCCCTACAGCGCCCGCCGCCTCAACCGACGCCCGCTGCCCCTCCGAGCCCGAACCGCTTGCGCAGGAACAACTGCTGGCACAGGCGCGCGACCGCGGCCTGATGTGGCGGCTGGAGCGCGATGGCCGCACCTCCTACCTTTACGCCAGCTTGCATCTCGGTCGCCCCTCCTGGGCCGCGCCGGGACCGAAGCTGAAGGCGGCGCTGGACCAGGTCGATGCCCTGGCGCTGGAACTGGATCCTCTGGACACCACCGCCTGGCGCATGCCGCCGTTGCCGGAGCTGCCGCTGGACGCCTCGCTGAACGACCGGCTCGCCGCTCAGGCGCGGGCCGTCTGCGTCGCACCGCAAGCCGTCGAGGCGCTGCATCCGCTGCTGCGCCTGAGCACCTTCACACTGATGCGGGCCCGCACGCTGGGCATGGACGTGCGCTACGGGCAGGAGATGCTGCTCAGCCGTTGGGCCCGTGACCGCAGCCTGCCGGTGCTGGCGCTGGAGACGCTGCAAGGCCAGCTGGATGCCCTACTTCCCGACGACCCGGACGAGGCCCGCCATGAGCTGCGCGCCGGTCTGCGCCAGTTGGAGCGTCCGCAGCCGCTGCTGCGCATGCTCAATGAGCTGGTCAGCGCCTGGGACCGCGGCGACCTGCGGCGGCTCTCCCAATACGAGTCCTGGTGCGATTGCGTGACCGATGCACGCGACCGCGCCGCCCTGACCCGCTTGAACGATGGCCGCAATCCCGGCCTGGCGGATCGGGTCTCCAGCCTGCACCGCAAGGACCAGTCCCTGCTGGTGGCCGTGGGCGCCCTGCACATGACCGGCCCGCAGGCGCTGCCCGACCTGCTGCGTCAGCGCGGCTTCGAGGTCACCCTGGTGCATCCACCGACCGCACGCTGACGCAATTGCGGCACACTGCCCGGCGCGGTTCGAGCGCTCGGTTCAGGGTCAGCGGCCGATGACGCCTGGCCCTTGGGGCTGTGCCGCGTCGGACCGGCTCTTTCGACTTTTCTTCACCCTTGTTTTTCGGAGCCCCGCTTGGACGCGATGCCCACCTTCCTGCAGTTGCTGTTTCTGGTGCCCCTGACGCTGCTGCCCATCATCAATCCCGTCGGCGTGGCGCCCATCGTCATCAATGCGGCGGGCGGCAACGACAAGGTGCTCAAGCGGTTGTCGCGGCAAGTGGCCGTCAATGGCTGGGTGGTGATCATGGCGTCAATGCTGGTCGGCACCTATGTGCTGGACATGTTCGGCATCTCGCTGCCGGTGGTGCGGGTCGGTGGCGGCCTGCTGGTCGCCTACAGCGCCTGGGTGATGCTGACCCGCAACGAGACCGACGATGTGCAGACCGCCGTGGCCGAAACCGCCCATGCGGACCTCAGCGAAGCGGAGATCGTGCGCCGCAGCTTCTTTCCGATCACCTTCCCGCTGACCACCGGTCCGGGCTCGATCGCGGCCGCCATTGCGCTCGGCGCGCAACTGCCGCGCGCGCCGCTGCCCTATCTGATGGGCGCGGGCGTCGCCGCCATCGGCGCGGCGATCACGGCGGCCGTGGTGTATCTGGTCTACCGCAACGGCGGCCGGCTGCTGATGCGCATGGGCGAGGTCGGCACGCTGGTGATGATGCGGCTGATGGCGTTCGTGCTGCTGTGCATCGGCATCCAGATCATCTGGACCGGCTGGGCGGACCTGAACCACCTGCCGCTGTAAGGCGCAGCGGCGCGGCGCGGATGACGCGCGCTTAGCCCGTCGCGCCGTCGCCGCGTCGCTCTGTCGTCTCGCCCCCCAAGCGTCCTCATCGCCCCGATGGCCACAAGCGCTTGCACCTGATCCCGGGGGACACACGTCCGTGGGCGACGCGAAGACGTACGATCCCTGCATCCGCCGCCAACCGGCGCGCCCCAGAGGAGACACCATGACCGACGCCAGCTTCAGCAAGTTCGTTCCCGGGTTCGACTTTCTTCAGGGCCTGGTGAAGAACGCCGGCGCGGCGATTCCGGGATTCAACCAGTGGGTGGCGCCCACGCTCAATCCGCAGGAACTGGAAAAACGCATCGAGGAGCTGCGCACGGTGCAGTTCTGGCTGGAACAAAACGCCCGCATGCTGGCCGCCACGCTTCAGGCCCTGGAAGTCCAGCGGATGACGCTGTCCACCCTGCAGGCGATGAACGTGCCGATGACCGACCTCAAGAGCGCGCTCAAGGCCACACCATTCCCCGATGCCTGGGCCCAGGCCGCGCAAGCGGGCGCGGCCGCCGCCAAGGCCACGGCGGCGGGGATGTCGGGCATGGCCGGCATGGGGGCGGCGTCCACCGGCCCGGCGACGTCGCCCGCTGCGTCGGCGCGCGGCGCTTCTCCGGAAGCCGCATCCCCATCGGCCAGCACCCGCAGCGACCCGTCTCAGGCGGCGGGCACCTCCTCCCACGCGACCGACGACACCGCCCCACGCGCCAGCGATGGCGCAGCCAGTGCGGCAGGCGCGGCAGGTGCCGCAGGTGCGTCCGAATCGTCCGACAAGTCCAGCGCCAAGCGACCGGCCGCCGCGGTGGACCCGATGCAATGGTGGAACGCCCTCACCCAGCAATTCACGCAGTTGGCGACGCAGGCCATGAGCGACCCCGGCACCGAGGCCGCCCGCCACATGGCCAGCACCATGGTCAAGCAAGGGCTGGATGCTGCGGGTGACACCCTGCGCAAAGCCGCCGCCATGCCCGCAGAGATGATGAGCAAAGCCGCCCAGGCCGCCGGACAGGTCTCTCGCGCCGCCCAGGGCGCCGCCGCCCACGGGACGGCGCGACGCGCCTCGCCCATGGGCAGCGACGACGCCCCGGCGCGGCCGCGCGCCGCAGCCTCCGGCAAGGCCGCAGGGGCTTCCTCGTCATCCCGGCGTGCGTCCGGCGCGGCCCCTGCCAAGGCCGCCGCGAAGCCAGCCAAGTCCACGAGCGCCGGTCGAGCGCGTCAAACGTCTGCGGCTCCCACGCGCGCGGGCGCTGCAGCCGCTTCAGCCGGCAAGACGGCGAAAGCGGCCGGCAAGACGGCCAGCGCTGCGCCACGTTCCTCCACCGTCAGTGCGCCCGCCAAAACCAAGCGGGTCGCGGCGGGCCGTCGTTCGACCTGAGCGGGGTTCCGGGAGCGGCTGATCCGCGGAGGGCCCGAGCGCTGGCGCGCTCCTCCCTCGGCTCACTCGGATCACTCGCCCACCAGCCACGCACACACCAGGTCGACCGGTCGATCCACCGCTCCGGCATTTCTTGTTTTTCCTGTTGTTCACCGAGGGCCGTTCATGCCTCGATTCATCCAGGCCCACGCCACCCATCCCGATCCGCACATGGCGCTCGCTCTGGCGGGCGCGCAGATCGACGGTCAGCGTGCCGGCATGGTCCCCACCTTGGGGTTCCTGTATGTGTCCGAAGACTATGTGCCGCACGCCGATGCGCTGCTGGACGAAGTCCGTCAGCGCTGGCCCGGCTGCGGCTGGGTGGGCGGCTCGGCGCTGGCCGTCTGTGCGGCGGGCGTCGAGTATTTCGCCGAGCCCGCCCTGGCGCTGATGGTCTGCGATCTGTCGCCGGACCAGTGGCGCATCTTCTCCGGCCGACATCCGCTGCCCGCCGAATTCGGCGCCCGCAGCCTGCTGCTGCATGCGGACGGCGCGACGCCGGATCTGCAGGAGCTGATCACCGAACTCTCGCAGCGCTGCACCAGCGGCTATGTGTTCGGCGGGCTGGTGAGCGGGCGATCGTCAGCGGTCCAACTGGCGGATGGCGTGTTCGAGGGCGGCCTGTCCGGGCTGGCGCTGGGTCCGCGGGTCAGCTGGATTTCCCGGGTCAGCCAGGGCTGCCAGCCGCTCGGCCGTGAACGCCGCGTGACCGCCTGCGATGGTTCGCTGGTCACCGAGCTGGACGGCCAGCCGGCGCTGGATGCGCTGCTGGAAGACCTCAAGCTGCCGGCCTTCACCGGCGAGACCACCCGCCTGCGTCAGGCGATGCCGCTGTTCCGGCGCACCCTGGTGGGCCTGAGCGATGCACCCGGCGCGCGACGCGAGTACGGCCCCGAAGTGCGGGTGCGGCATCTGGTCGGCCTGGACCCGGCCCGACGCGGCGTGGCTGTCGCGGAGCAACTGCGCCAGGGCGAGCTGCTGAGCTTTTGCGAGCGACATCCCGATGCCGCGCGCCGCGACCTGGTGCGCATCTGCACCGAGATCCGCGCCGATGCAGAAGAACGCGGCGCCCGCATGGCCGGCGCGATCTACGTCACCTGCACCGGCCGGGGCGGACCGCACTTCGGCACGCCGTCGGCCGAATTGCAGTGGGTGCAGCATGCGCTGGGCGAGGTGCCGCTGATCGGTTTCTTCGCGAATGGCGAGATCGCCCATGCGCGCCTGCACGGCTACACCGGCGTGCTGACCGTGTTCCTGGATTCGTGAGGCCGGCGTGGTCTGCCCGCTCAGGTTCACAAACCGTTTCACGAACCGGCTCAGGCGCGGGCATCGGCAGCCGGGTTTGTCCCGGGCCGCACCCGCACGCCGGGCGCGATCGGCCGGATGAACGCGGGCTACAGTTCGATCCATGAATGCCGCGCCTCCCTCCACCGCTCTTGAGCGGGCCGATCAGCAGGCCCGGCTGGTCCGGGCTTTGCGCGAGGTGCTGCCGGCGCATGCGCTGCTGTGGCAGGACGAGCAAACCCAACCCTATGAGTGCGATGGCCTGACCGCCTACCGCGAGCGTCCGCTGGCGGTGGCGCTGCCGGAGGACGAGGCGCAGGTCGCGGCGGTGTTGCAGCGCTGCCATGCGCTGCGGGTGCCGGTGGTGGCGCGCGGTGCGGGCACCGGGCTGTCGGGCGGCGCGATGCCGCATGCACAGGGCCTGACGCTGGCCCTGGCGCGCTTCAATCGGATCCTGTCGGTCGATCCGCTGGCGCGGGTCGCGCGGGTCCAGTGCGGCGTGCGCAATCTGGCGATTTCCGAAGCGGCCGCGCCGTTCGGTCTGTATTACGCGCCGGATCCCAGCAGCCAGATCGCCTGCACCATCGGCGGCAATGTGGCCGAGAACTCGGGCGGTGTGCATTGCCTGAAGTACGGGCTCACGCTGCACAACGTGATGAAGGTCCGCGGCTTCACCGTCGAGGGTGAGCCGGTGGAATTCGGCAGCGAGGCGCTGGACGCGTCCGGCCTGGATCTGCTGAGCGTGGTGGTGGGCAGCGAAGGCATGCTGGCCGTCATCACCGAGGTCTGGGTGCGGCTGACGCCGAAGCCGCAGCTCGCGCGCTGCATCATGGCCAGCTTCGATGACTTGCGCCGGGCCGGCGATGCGGTGGCGGCGATCATCGCGGCGGGCATCATCCCGGCGGGTCTGGAGATGATGGACAAGCCGATGACCGCGGCGGTGGAGGATTTCGTCCACGCCGGCTACGACCTGAATGCCGAAGCCATCCTGCTGTGCGAAAGCGACGGCACGCCGGAAGAGGTCGCCGAGGAGATCGACCGGATGATCGCGGTGCTGCGCGCGAGCGGAGCGACCGGCATCGAGGTCAGCGAGAACGAGGCCCAGCGCCTGCGTTTCTGGAGCGGCCGCAAGAATGCGTTTCCAGCGTCGGGCCGCATCAGTCCGGACTACATGTGCATGGATTCGACGATTCCGCGCAAGCGGCTGGCCGACATCCTGCTCGCGATCCAGGCGATGGAGCAGAAGTACCAGCTGCGCTGCGCCAATGTCTTCCATGCGGGTGACGGCAATCTGCATCCGCTGATCCTGTACGACGCCAACGACCCCGACCAACTGCACCGCTGCGAGCAATTCGGCGCGGACATCCTGGAGACCAGTGTCGCGATGGGCGGCACGGTCACCGGCGAGCACGGCGTGGGCGTGGAAAAGCTCAACAGCATGTGCGTGCAGTTCTCGCCCGAAGAGCGTGAACAGATGCTGGCGCTGAAGCGCGCGTTTGATCCGCACGAACTGCTCAACCCCGGCAAGGTGATTCCCACCCTGCACCGCTGCGCTGAATACGGCCGCATGCATGTCCGACGCGGCGTGCTGGCCTTCCCTGAACTGGAGCGTTTCTGATGACGTCATCCGAAGGTCTGGATGAACCCGTGAAGGCCGAGGCCCCGCCCACCCGCGTGGACGCCTTGCCGCGACAAGCGCTCGAACGGCTGCGTGAACGCATCCGTGGCGGCGGACCATTCCGCATCGAAGGCCACGGCAGCAAGGCGTTCTACGGTGGCGAGCCGCGCGGCGAATCGCTGTCGACGCTCGACCTGACCGGCGTGTGCGCCTATGAGCCCAGCGAGCTGTACGTCACCGTCGCAGCGGGCACGCCGCTGGTGGAACTGGAAGCGCTGCTGGCCCGCGAAGGCCAGCAGCTCGCCTTCGAACCACCTCGCTTCACCGGCAGCGAGCGCGGCCGCGGCACGGTGGGCGGCATGGTCGCGGCGGGGCTGTCCGGACCGGCGCGAGCCACGGCCGGCGCGGTGCGGGACCATGTGCTCGGTTTGTCGATGCTCAATGGGCAGGGCGAGCTGCTGCATTTCGGCGGCACGGTGATGAAGAACGTGGCGGGCTATGACGTGTCACGCCTGATGGCCGGCGCGCTCGGCGTGCTGGGCGTGATCGTGCAGGTGTCGCTGAAGGTGCTGCCGCGTCCGGTCGCGACGCAGACGCTGCGCTTCGAGCTGCCGCAAGAGCAGGCGCTGCCGCAGCTCAACCGTTGGGGCGGACAACCGCTGCCGATCAGCGCCAGTGCGTGGTGGGATGGCGCGCTGGTGCTGCGCCTGTCCGGCGCTGAGGCGGCGGTGCGAGCGGCGGTGCAGAAGCTGGGCGGCGATGTGATTCCCGACGCCATGGCCGCGCCCTTCTGGGAGGGCCTGCGCGACCATGAAGATGAGTTCTTCACCAGCGCCCGGCGCGCGGTGCAGGGCGGCGCGTCGATGTGGCGCATCAGCGTGCCGGCCACGGCGCCGCCGATGCCCTTGCATGGCGAGCAGCTGATCGAATGGGGCGGGGCGCAGCGCTGGGTCGTGACGCCGATGGCGCCGGCGCAGTTGCGCGAGATGGCTGCGGCCGTGGGCGGGCATGCCACGCTGTTCCGTGCGCAGGACAAGCAGGCCGGCGTCTTCGCGCCGCTGCCGCCGGCACTGGCCCGCATCCATCGAGAGTTGAAGCAGCAGTTCGACCCGCGCGGTGTGTTCAATCCGGGTCGGCTGTGCGCGGACTTCTGAGCCTCGTGGCTCGCCCCTCTGATCGCTTGCCGCTGTCGCCACCATGCAAACCCATCTCGCCCCGGAATTCCAAGGCACGCCCGAAGGCGAGGCGGCGGAGGCCATCCTGCGCCGCTGTGTGCATTGCGGCTTCTGCACCGCCACCTGCCCGACCTATCAGTTGCTGGGCGATGAACTGGACGGGCCGCGCGGTCGCATCTATCTGATCAAGCAGGTGCTGGAAGGCAGCACGCCGACCGCCACGACGCAGCAACACCTGGATCGCTGCCTGACCTGCCGCAATTGCGAAAGCACCTGTCCTTCCGGCGTGCAGTATGGCCAGCTGGTCGAGATCGGCCGTCGCGTGGTGGATGCCAAGGTGGGTCGACCACGCGGTGAGCGATTCAAGCGCTGGCTGCTGAAGGAGGGCATGACCTCCGCGCTGTTCCAACCGGCGCTGCGATTGGGCCAGGCCTTGCGTCCGCTGGTGCCGGCGGGTTTGAAGGACAAGGTGCCGGCGCGGCCGCAGCCGGAAGCCTTTCAATGGCCGCAGCGCAGCCATGCCCGCAAGGTGCTGATGCTGCTGGGCTGTGTGCAGCCGTCGATGCATCCCAACATCAATGCCGCGACCGCGCGGGTGCTGGATGCGGCGGGCATCCAGACGCTGGTGGCGGATGAGGCCGGCTGCTGCGGCGCGATCCGTGCGCATCTGGACGACCATCACGGCGGTCTGGACGATGCGCGCCGCAACATCGACGCCTGGTGGCCGATGGTGGACGGCCACAACCAGCCGGTGGAGGCCATCGTCATGAATGCCTCCGGCTGCGGCGTCCAGGTCAAGGATTACGGCCGTCTGCTGGCGCACGATCCGGACTATGCGGAGAAAGCGGCGCGGGTCTCCGCCATGACCCGCGACCTGTGCGAATGGCTGCCCGACCTGGTCGCGGCGCTGAAGCCGCAGATCCAGGCTGGCCGTCTGCCGCGATTGGCCTATCACCCGCCGTGCACGCTGCAGCATGGTCAGCAATTGCGCGGCGGGGTGGAATCGATCATGCGCGAGCTGGGCTTCGAGATCTCCATTGCACCTTCCGACAGCCATCTCTGCTGCGGCTCGGCGGGCACGTATTCGGTGCTGCAGCCCTTGCTGTCCCAGCAATTGCGCGCGCGCAAGCTGGAGGCGCTGGCGCCGCTGCAGGCGGATGCGATCGTCTCCGGCAATGTGGGCTGCATTCAGCATCTGCAGGCCGGCACGCCGGTGCCGGTGCGGCACTGGATCGAAGTGCTGGACGCGGCCCTCACGGCCTGACCCCCGATCTCGCGCCGGTGTGGCCGGCGCCACCACCGGCGGCGGGAGCGGGCTTCCGTCACGTTCAGGCCCTACGGTCATCGCCTTGGAAAGAAGTGTGCCGCTCACACCGCCGCGGCCGTTGCGCTTCGGATTGCACCGCATGCTTGGCGGCGACGAGACGTTTGAACACTGCTTTCGGGCTGGGGCAGGCGTACGACAAGGCGATCGGGCGTCGCATCGGCGCATCAGCGAAGCACCATCCGCATCGATCTTGCGCAAGAAGTCGCAGCTTTGAGCGCGATCTCCGGGCAAACCCGGGCATAGGCTTTGCCTGCGCGCCACACAATCGCGCTCAATAACAGGAGGGGAGCGCGAAAGCGATTCCAATCAGAAACGGAAGGGGCCGATTGCCGTGTGGTGATCGGCCCTTTTTCCATTCCGGGACGGACATCTCCATTCCGTTCGCCGTACAGCGTGTCATTCGGTCTCGAATCGGACCTGATTCAGCGCTCATTCGCTGACCGGGCATCGGCGCGGTCATGACGCTGTCAATCCGGGTCCGTCTCGACAGGGGCGACGACTGTGCGAGCCGTGTGCGAGCGGTGCGCGACGATGCCACGGTCTCTCGACCGGATGCGCCAACGATGGGGAATGCCAGCGCGATACTGCGCCCTCCCCCTCACGGCGCCCTGCGCGCACCGACCATGACCTTCACCCGCCGCACCTGGCTGCTGGTGCCTGTGCTTGCCGCGCTGGCCGCCTGCAGTCATTCACCGTCCTCCTCCACGTCCGCGACCGCATCCGCTTCATCGTCTGCCGGTGCGAGCGCGTCGACCGGCTCAACTGCGGCTGTGCCCGCGCCGCTGCGCAAGCCGCCGAAGCTGATCGTGTTCATGGTGGTGGATGGCTTGCCGATTCGTCAGGTGCTGGGCTATCGCGACCAATTGCAGCCGGACGGCTTCCGTCGTTTCCTGGATCGCGGCACCTGGTTCGCGAATGCGCATTACGGCCATGGTTACACCGTCACGGCGGCGGGCCATTCGGTGATGTTGAGCGGCGCCTATCCGCAGCGCAGCGGCATCATCGGCAATGAATGGCGGCATCCGGTCACGGGTGAGGAGGTCTACAACACCGAGGACAGCCGCTACCAGTACATCGGCCACAAGACCGAGCCGCATGCGGGCACGAGTCCGGAGAACTACAAGGCCGAGACGGTGGGCGATGTGCTGCGCACGGTGCAGCCGGGCTCCAAGATGATCGGCATCTCCGGCAAGGACCGGGGTGCGATCCTGCCGTCCGGGCATCTGGGCACGGCCTACATGTACATGGGCTCGACCGGCCAATTCGCCTCCACGACCTATTACATGTCGGCGCATCCGGCCTGGGTGGAGCGCTTCAATGCGGCCAAGCCGGCGGACCAGTTCTTCGGCAAATCCTGGGCGCCGCTGCTGCCGGAATCGGCCTATGCCCGCAGCGTGCCGGATGGTCAGCCCTGGCAGGCCAACAGCGGCAACGGCAACCGCCTGCCGGCGGTGCTGGGCGCCAACATGGACGGTCCCGGACCGCGCTTCTACGGCAATCTGCTGCCGTCGCCCTTCGGTGATGAGCTGACGCTGGCCTTCGCGCGTGCGGCGGTCGAAGGGGAGCAACTGGGCGCGGATGACCAGACGGACATCCTCTCGGTCAGCCTCTCCAGCCATGACTATGTGAACCACGCATTCGGTCCAGAGTCGCGTCTGTCGCACGACCATTTCCTGCATCTGGACCGCTATCTGCAGCAGTGGTTCCAGTATCTGGATCAGCGCGTCGGACGGGACAACTACCTCGCGGTCCTGACGGCCGACCATGGCTTCATGGACACGCCTGAATGGGCCAAAACCCAGGGGCGCGATGCGGGCCGCATCAATCCGGCGCAGGTCGTCGGCTATGTGAATGCGGGCCTGTCCAAGCAACTCGGTGAAGCGCGCTGGGTGCGCGGCTTCTCGGCCACCGGCCTGCAATTCGATGAAGCGCTGATCCAGTCCAAGGGCCTGTCCCGGGACGACGTCTATGCCCGTGCCAAGTTGCTGGCCGAGGAGATTGCCGGCGTTCAGGTCGCCTTCACCCGCGCGCAGCTGGCGGGCACCGACACCACGACGCCCTTCCTGGCGCAGATGCGCAAGAGCTGGCACCCGGACGTCGCGGCGCCGCTGCAGCTCGTGCCCAAGCCCGGCTGGATGTTCGGTTCCCGCCTCATGGGCACCACGCATGGCTCGCCGCATGAGTACGACACCCACGTCCCGCTGCTGACCTGGGGCCCGACCTGGGTCGGACAGGGCGAAGTCGCGCAGCCGGTGGAGGTCGCGGATCTGGCGCCCACGCTCGCCCGCATCCTGGGCATCCCCACGCCCCGACAAGCGCAAGGCAAGCCGCTCCCGCTCCCGCCGGCGGCGCCGGCACCCTCTCCCGTCCCCACCCCACGATAAGCATCGCCACCGCCCGCTCCAGCGCCGCGATGTGAGCCGGCCTGGCTCGGTCCATCGGCCCCGAGGGACCGCCGGCTCCTGAAGCGAATGCGAACGCGTCTGAGCGCAAGGGGCCGGCGGCCCCTTGGGGCGTGCTCGGTCCCCGCACCGCACCCCACCAGCCCACCAGCCCAGCCGCCCCTCCCCACACCCATCCGCACGCGAGAACCGGCCACCCAACCGCCCCATCCCACCAATCGACACACACGGGATCGACGCCCGCCACACGCCTCCTGTAGGCTCGCCGGTTCTCACCTTCCATGATTCAGGAGACCGCCGTGTTTGGCTGGTTCGAAAAACTCGTCGATCCGTTTCCGACCACGCCGGCGCCCCAGCCACCGGCGGGGTTCTTCGCGTTTGTCTGGTCCGCCACGCTGGGCATGCGCCGGCTGATCCTGGTGCTGATCGTGCTGACCGCCGCCATCGGCGCCTTCGAGGCGCTGTTGTTCTCGATGCTGGGGTCGGTGGTGGACTGGCTGAGCGCCGTGCCCGCCGATCAATGGTGGGCCACCCAGAAATCCAAGCTGCTGATGCTGGCCGGCATTCTGTTGGCCAGCCCGCTGCTGATCGGTCTGCAGAGTTTGAGCAAGTATCAGGGCCTGTCCAGCAACTTCCCGATGCGGCTGCGCTGGAACTTCCACCGCCATCTGCTCGCGCAGAGCATGAGCTTCTATCAGGATGAGTTTGCCGGCCGCGTCTCGGCCAAGCTGATGCAGACCTCACTGGCGGTGCGCGACTGCGTGCTGATCGTGACCGACATCCTGGTCTTCATCACCATCTACTTCGTGACGATGCTGGGCGTCGTCGGCAGCTTCGACCTGACGCTGCTCCTGCCCTTCCTGGGCTGGCTGGCCTGCTATGTGGTGGCGCTGATTTTCTTCGTGCCGCGTCTGGGCAAGGCCGCCGCCGCGCAGGCCGATGCCCGCAGCCTGATGACTGGTCGGGTGACCGACGCCTACACCAACATCAGCACCGTCAAGCTGTTCTCCCACAGCCAGCGTGAGGCCGGCTTCGCGAGCAGCGCGATGAAGGATTTCCTCGCCACGGCCTATCGCCAGATGCGCCTGATCAGCGGCTTCGAGATCGTCAACCATGCGTTGTCGATGGGTCTGATCGCTGCCACCGCCGGCATGACGGTCTGGCTGTGGATTCAAGGCCAGGTCGGCATCGGGGCGGTCGCGGCCGCCACGGCGATGGCCTTGCGGCTCAACGGCATTTCCCACTGGATCATGTGGGAGATGGCCAGCCTGTTCGAGAACATCGGCACCGTGCAGGACGGCATCAGCACGCTGTCCCGGCCGATCGCGATCCGCGATGTGCCGGACGCCCAACCGCTGACGGTCGAGCGCGGCGAATTGCATTTCGAGCAGGTCAACTTCAGCTACGGCGGCAAGAAGCCGGTGCTGCATGACCTGACCCTGCACATCCGTCCCGGCGAGAAGATCGGCGTGGTCGGCCGCTCCGGCGCCGGCAAGTCGACGTTGTTGAATCTGCTGCTGCGCTTCTATGACATCGACAGCGGCCGGGTGTTGATCGACGGTCAGGACATCGCCCGCGTCACCCAGGACAGCCTGCGCGCGCAGGTGGGCATGGTCACCCAGGACACCAGCCTGCTGCACCGCTCGGTGCGCGACAACCTGATGTATGGCCGCCCCGATGCGACCGACGACGCGATGCGCGCCGCCGCCGTGCGCGCCGAAGCGGCCGACTTCATCGACGGCCTGACCGATGCCAAGGGCCGCCAGGCCTATGACGCGCATGTCGGCGAGCGCGGCGTGAAGCTGTCCGGCGGCCAGCGCCAGCGGATCGCGATCGCCCGGGTGATGCTCAAGGATGCGCCCATCCTGCTGCTGGATGAAGCCACCAGCGCGCTGGATTCCGAGGTCGAGGCCGCCATCCAGCGCAGCCTGTACCGGCTGATGGAAGGCAAGACGGTCGTGGCCATCGCGCACCGGCTGTCCACCATCGCCGCCATGGACCGACTGATCGTGATGGACCAGGGCCGCATCGTCGAGCAGGGCGACCATGCCTCGCTGCTGGCGCAGGGCGGCCTGTACGCCAAGCTGTGGGCGCATCAGAGCGGCGGCTTCCTGGTCGAGGATGAGCTGGACGAAGCGGAAGCCGGCACCGGCGCGCCCACGGCGTCTCGGCGCGCGGGCGCCGACGTCGTCGACGCCGGTCCGGCGGTGGCGGACGCCGACTGACGCCCGGCCGCGGCCACCCTGCGCAGGGGCGCCGCGGTCCGGATCGCGACATCGTCCACACCCTCGGCGACTGCGCGCGCCCCACCCCCAGCCACGGTCTTGGCACCCGCCAACGGTCGGCTGAAGATTCGGTCCACAACGAACATTGGAGACCGGGATCTGTGGTGAAGCGCGATATTCAAGCCTTTGTGGACGGGCCGTTCCGGCCTCACGGCCACATCGAGGTGTGGCGGGAAGGCGCGATGGTGCGCTCCCGCGCCGAGGGCCCCTTCAACCGGGAGGCCGTGATCGGACTGGCTCGCGCCATGGATGACCTGCTGACCCAGGATCCGCCGCCGGCGCGCTTCACCGATCTGGCGGAGCTCAGCGTCAGCATGCTGGCCTCGCCCGAATCCATGGACGCGCTGGGCCGATTCCTCTCCGACATCTCCCGAGACCGCCCCGCCCCGGTGGCGGTCGCGTATGTGGTGGGCGCGGAGGTCGAAGGCCGCGATCTGATGGTGCCGCTGTACGACGCCCTGTACCGCAAACACGGACGCCGCTTCCGTGTCTTCCACCATCTTGAGGACGCGCTCAGCTGGCTGCAGGCGCAGTTGGATGCTGTATCCATCGGTGACGGCCCGTGAGCAGGCGCACACTTGACCGGTGATCGGAAACTGCCGTACGCCACCCGTTCAAGGGGGGCTTCCCGCTGGTGGTCGGCGGTCCGGTATGAAACACTGCAGTGGCAGATCGGATGCGTCCGATCGGCTTGAGCGTCCGCCCCTCACGGGGGCCCGTGCATCACGAAAGCTGAGTTTATGGACCACCGCAGCGAAACTGAAAAGCCGTCCGAGCCGACCTTGCCTGTCGGCGCTGGGGTCTCGCAGCGCCGTCGCCGGTTCATCCAGGCCGGCGTGGTGCCGGTGGGTCTGACGCTGGCCAGCCGGCCGGTGATGGCCTGGCATTGCAACACCACCTCGGCCTGGGGCTCGGCGGTGCTGCGCAATGGTGGCGCCAGCGTGCAGGCCCGCGCCGCCGCGGCCGTGCTCAGCAACACCGAGTGCTGGACCATCACCAACTGGGCCAACAACAGCATCCGCTCGCAGGTCTCCAACACGGCGCCCTGGATGTACGTGGTGGCGCGCTGGTATTCCGGCAAGACGGTCACGGATGCCCAGGCCAAGCTGACCGTGGGCAAGCTGTTCCCCGGCACGCTGAAGAACGTGTCCTCCACCGCCAACGTCTACCAGTTGCTGACCAAGGATCCGGGCGGCTGGGGCACGCTGATGGTGGTGGCGCGGCTCAACACCCTGTTCGCCGGCCACAGCGTCGCCGACTGCGTGCTGTCCAACGGCCAGGACATGCTCCTGACCATGGCAGCGCAAGGCCCGAATGCCTTCCGGCCGAGCAACTCCACCGGCAGCCCGTGGACCGAAGCGGAAATCCGCCGCTATCTCTCCGAGAACTACCTCGTCCGGACCTGACGCGTCCGACGACGTGTGGCGCTGCCGCCATCGACTCCATGACGTGCTGCTGGCCTGGGAGGGTGAGCAGCACGCGGTGTTTTTCGACCCCATCGGCGGCGACACCCATCTGATTGCCGCGCTCGGCGCGCAACTGGCGGAATGGCTGGAAGCCGAGCCGCTGGACCGGGATCAGCTTCGCCAGCGTCTGGCCCACGACATCGACTGGGATCAACCGCCCTCGCCCGAGGCGCTGGACGATCTGCTGTCGCTGCATCTGGCGCGCCTGATCGACATCCGTCTGCTGGCGGAGGAGCCGCGGGCTTGAGAGTCGGTCAGATCGAGCGCGGCGAGCTTCGCCAGCGCCTGCGCCGCGACGGCGTGGCGCTGCATCTTCATCCCTTCACCGTGCGGGTGCGCTCGGACCTGCCGCATCTGGCCGACGATCTGGCCGCGATGTACCGCGACTTCGACCTGGTCGAGGACGGCGAGTTCATCGACTTCCATGTCGCCGTGCAGCGCAGCGCCCACTGGCTCAGCCGCTGGCAGGGCAAGGCCGAATTCTGGTTCGACGGCCAGCGTTCCTTCACCCCGCTGCCCGCCGCGCAGGCGCTCGCGATGCTGGAATGGGGCATCAACTGGTGCATCGCCGCCCATGCCCATCAATACCTGCTGATCCATGCCGCCGTCCTGGAGCGAGACGGCCGCGCGCTGGTGATGCCGGCACCGCCCGGCTCCGGCAAGAGCACCCTGTGCGCGGCGCTGGCGCATCGAGGCTGGCGCCTGCTGTCCGATGAGCTGGGTCTGCTGGACCTGCGCACCGGGCTGATCCATGGCATGGCGCGGCCGATCAATCTGAAGAATGCGTCGATTCCGCTGATGCGCGACTTCGCGCCGCAGGCGCTGTTCAGCGCCTCGATGCCCAACACCAGCAAGGGCACCGTGGCCCTGGTGCGCGCGCCGGATGACGCGATTCGCCGCCGCCTCGAACCCGCCCGGCCGGCCTGGGTGGTGCTGCCCAGCTGGCGCGCCGACGCGCCCACCCAGCTGACGCCGATCGAGCGCGCCCGGGCCTTCATGGACCTGGCGGAGCAATCCTTCAATTACGACCTGCACGGCCAGGCCGGCTTCCAGGCGCTGGGGCGGCTGGTGACGAACGCCGACTGCTTCCACTTCGAATACAGCCGGCTGGATGAGGCGGTGGCGTGTTTCGACGCGCTGACGCCGTCGCTGCCCGACACGGCGACCGATGTGTCCCCCGAGGGCCGACCATGACCGCCCGTCCGCCTTCCGACGAGCGTCGCACCGTCGACGCGCGCACCGATGCAGCAGACCGACCGCTGCTGGTGCGGGTGCTGCTGGATCCGGCGCAGGCGCTGACGCTCTCGCCCGCCGCCTGGGACCTGCTGTTGCGCCAGGCGCGGCGCTCCAATCTGGCCGGGCGGCTGGCGCGGCAGATGGCCGACGCCGGCTGGCTGGAACGCCTGCCGGCGCCCGTGCAACCGCATCTGCACGCTGCGTTGCTGCTGTCGCGGCGCCAGACCCAGATGCTGGCGCGAGAGGTCGACCTGCTGCGCGAGACGCTGGCCGAATTGCCCGGCCCGCTGATCCTGCTGAAAGGCGCGGCCTATGCGCTGGGCGGCCACGCGCCCGCGCCGGGCCGCATGTTCAGCGACATCGACCTGCTGCTGCCGCCCGACCAGCTGGCCCGCGCCGAGACGACGCTGCTGGTCCACGGCTGGGCCTTCGACGATCTGGACCGGTACGACCAGCGCTACTACCGCCAATGGATGCATGAGCTGCCGCCCTTGCATCACAAGCGCCGCGGCACCTCGCTCGACCTGCACCACACCCTGCTGCCGCCGACCGCCCGCACGCCCTTGAACAGCCGCGCGCTGTTCGACGCACCGCGCCCGCTGCCGGGGCGGCCGGGCGTGTTCGTCCTGCCGCCTGAGGACATGCTGCTGCACAGCGCCGCCCATCTGTTCCATGAGGGCGAGCTGCCCAACGGCTTGCGGGATCTGTTCGATCTGGATGCGCTGCTGCGGGAGTTCGGCGCCGTCGACGGCTTCTGGCCGCGCCTGCTGGCCCGCGCCTCCCACATCGGACTGACGGGGCCGTTGGCCCTCGCCTTGCGCTACACCCGGCGCTGGCTCGACACGCCCTTCCCGTACGAGCTCCTCGACGAACTGCCCGCACACGGCTCGGTCCAGCGCCGTCTGCTGGATGCCTGCTACCGCCGGCTGCTGCGCCCGGCGCATGAGAGCTGCCGCCTGCCCGGCCACGACCTGGCGGCGCTGGCGCTGTATGTGCGGGCGCACTGGCTGCGGATGCCGGTGCCGCTGCTGGCCCGCCACCTCGCCCGCAAAGGCTGGGCGCGGCTGACCGACAGCCCGCGCGACCTCACGGGGGCGAACGGGCCCAACACGCCACAGGCGGACGGCGCCGACGGGCCGCCACCGGGCCGCCGCTGACCCCGGCAAGTCCCTCGACCGGCCCGGGCGCGGCCTTTGCCGGTACCGTCCAGACCATCGCTTATGCTCCCGGCCATGAACCGACCCAAGCCTTTTTCCATGATTCGCGAGTTCCATCTCGCCGACTGGTTCACTCTAGGCAACGCGTTTTGCGGCATCGGCGCGCTGTTCTCGGTGATGACCTATCTGCAGAACCGCGAACTGCTGCATCTGTATTACGCCTGCGCGCTGATTCCGGCCGCCCTGATCTTCGACGTGCTGGACGGCCGCATCGCCCGCTGGCGCCAGAAGAGCTCGGCGATGGGCCGGGAACTGGACTCGCTGGCCGACATCATTTCCTTCGGCGTCGCGCCCGCAGTCATTGCCTACGGCTGCGGCATGCAGGGCCTGTGGGACCGGATCATCCTGGGCTTCTTCGTGGCCGCCGGCGTGTCGCGCCTGGCCCGCTACAACATCACCGCCGAAGAACTCAGCGCCGGCAGCGGCAAGGTCAAGTTCTTCGAAGGCACGCCGATTCCGACCTCGCTGGTGCTGGTCATCGTGCTGTGGGTGGCGGCAGCGCAAGGCGCCATCGGCGACGCGCTGTGGTTCGGTGAGCTGCGCCTCGCCGGCTTCATGCTGCATCCGCTGGTGCTGATGTTCGCGGTCTCCGGCTCGCTGATGATCAGCCGCATCCGCATTCCGAAGCTGTGAACCTGTGAACCTGAGGGACGAGGCGCCGGAAGGCGCCCGTCCCCGATGACCCGTCAGAGCGACGGCCGCTTCAGCAGCAACGGCCGGGACGGCTGCAGCGGCACCGTCGGTGACGACGCAGCGCCCGATGGCGAGACCGCCGCGGCGCCTTGCAGCCCGTCGGCCCGCAGTGGCGCCGCCCAGAACCTGCCGCTCGGACACTGCTGCTGGCTGCGGAAGTAAAGCGCCGTGGAGAGCAGCCCCTCCGACGGATGACCCAGCGCATGGGTCAGGTCGTCCGCCACCCGACAGCCCGGCAGCCCCGCCGCCCCGGTGCCGCCGGGCGAGAAGCCGTCCGCATAGTCGCCGAAGCCCTTGGCATTGGACGTCTGCCGATCGATCGCATGGGTGGTGTAGCCGCAATGCGCCACGGCCTGGAAGCCGAAGGGTTTGCCGCAGGTGGTCTCGCCGATCTGGATCACCTCGACATCCACCCCGCGCAGGCCGTTGATCAGCAGCTCGCTGGCCGAGCAGGTGCCCGGCCCGGTGAGCACGAACACCCGTGACAGCGACAGGCTGGGCAGCGGCTGCTCCAGCGTGCAGCCGTTCATGAAGGGGCCGGGATGGCAGGACGTCGACAGAAACGGGAGCGTGCTGGCGCCGGGGCCCATCTGCTCGGTGAGCCGGTCATTCAGGCGGTCTGCATTGAAGACGCGATCGCCGGTCGACGGTCCCGCAATCATGTAGGCCAGTTGCGCCGCGATGAAGCCCAGGCCGCCGCCGTTGTAGCGCAGGTCGATGATCAGATCGCGCACCCGCTGCGCCTGGAACTGCTGAAAGGCTGCCGCGAGCGCGTCCTCGGCCGGCAGGGTGAATTCATTGAAGAGCAGATAGCCCACCGGTCCTCCCGTGGGATTGCCGGTTTGGCTGGCCGGCAACACCGTGGCGAGCGCCACCGGCGGGGCCTGCTCCAGCACATTGGTCAGCGACAGTTCCCGCACGGCGCTTCCGCGTCGAATGACCCAGGAGGTCACCTCGCCCACCTTCACCGTGCGGGCCCGTCGCGGGAGATCGGCCAGGTCGGCTTCGGAGGCGGTGGCGAGATCGAGGCCGTCGTAGCGGATGACCTCGTCGCCGCGCTGCACGCCCGCCGCCGCGGCGGGACTTCCAGGCGACACCATCAGCACCGTCATGCGCGCCGGCACGCCGACGACCCGGGTGGTCTGCAGGCCGGGGCCGATGCGCTCGCCCTGGTTGGCGGCATCGTTCTCAGCGGTGGTCTCGAGGTAGCTGAACTTGTCCTTCGACCCGGGCGGATGGACCAGATCCTGGAACCAGCGGCTCATCGAGGTCTCGTGGTCGACGCCCTGATAGCGCGCGTCGGTCGCATCCAGCAGCGGCAACTGCTCGCGCCAGAGGTAGCGCTCATTGAGCATCGACCGCAACCACAGCCGCTCCACCAGCGAGCTGCCGGTGCGAAGGGCCTCCGGCGCCAGCGGGTTGTCCGCGGCGCAGGCGTCGGCATAGACATCGCTCGGGAGGATCAGGGCTTCGGAAGCGGACGCGGGCGCGGCGGGCCCGCTGTCCTGCTGGCCGCCGCAACCGGCGCAGGCGAGCACCAGAGAGAAGGACAGGACGGCGGTGAGCGAGGTCACCGCCGCCAGGGGCGGACGGCGAGGCGCGAAAGACGGCATGGGCACTCCAGGCGGGGACGGGTGCCCCGACGGAGCACCATCACGCCGTGAGTACCGGCTCGCCGGGAACGGTGCCCAGGATCAGTGCCGGCCGCCGTCGATCCGATTGGTGCGCGCCGCCAGCTTCCGCAGCTTGAGCGCCACGCTGCTGTCCGAGGCCGCCGCCTGCGCGCGGCTGTCCGGTCCCGTGGCGGCGGTCTGCACCGGGCAGCTGCCGCTGGCGCGGTACTGCAGCGCCGCCGCCAGCATGCCTTCGGTGGGATCGCCGAGGGCGCGGTTGAAGTCGTCACCGACCGCGCATCCGCGCACGCCAGTCGTTCCGGTGCCACCGGGCACGAAGCCGTCGGCATAGTCACCGAAGCCCTTGTTGTTGACGCCCACGAACTCGATCGGGAAGTAGCTGTAGCCGCAGTTGTCCTTGGGGACGAAGCCATACGGCTTGCCGCAGGTCGTGCCGCCCACCAGCACCACCTCCACATCCACGCCGCGCAGGCCGTTGATCAGCGCCTCGCTGGCCGAGCAGGTGCCGCTTTGCGTCAGCACATAGACCCGGCGCAGGTTGAGCGTCGGCAGCGGTTGCTGCTGGCTGCAGTTGCCCGAGGCGGTCAGTCCGCAGGAGGCGGTGTAGAACGGCGTGCGGGCATCGCTGCTGTTGGTCTCGGCCGAACGGCGGCTGTTGTAGCGCAGTTGCTCGAAGGTCTTGCCTGCGGTGGGGCCGGAGCCCGCGATCATGTAGGCCAGCTCGCTGGCGATGAACAGATAACCGCCGCCGTTGTAGCGCATGTCCAGCACCAGGTCGGTGACATTGCGGTTCTTGAAATCCTGGATCGCCGCGATGAGCTGGGCCTCGGCCGGCGCGATGTGGTCGTTGAAGACCATGTAGCCCACCGACGCGCCATCGGCGGCGGTCAGGACCTGGCGCTGCAGCACCGGCGTCTTGGTGACCGCCGCGGACACCAGCGTCACATTGCGGGTGGTGCCCAGATTGCTCGTCAGCACGAAGCCGTGGCTGGCGCCATTGACATCGGGAAAGAGGGCGGCGTTGAGGGTGTCCACGCCCGCGGCCGTACTGACATCGGCGTCCGCGCCATCGGCACTGACCAGCGTGTCGCCGCGCTGCACCCCCGCATTGGCGGCGGCGCTGCCGGGCTCGACATAAGCCACCCGGATGCGGCGCGGCGGCTTGGGCGACGCCAGCGACCATTCGATGCCGTAGCCCACCGCCACGCCCGATCCGGACAGGTCGTTCCAGGCCTTGGTGCTCATGGTGAAGCTGAACTGGTCGCGCCGCTTGCCGCTGGGCGTCGTCGCGGTCGTGAGCAGCGCATCGAAATAGGCCGACAGCGCGTCCTCGACCACGCTGCCGCTGTAGGTGGCGGCATTTGGGTCGATCACCGGGATTTCCTCGCGCCAGAGATAGACCTCGTCCATGTAGGCGCGGATCCAGTTTTTCTCGACCGACAGGCTGCCGGTGCGCAGATTGGGCGCCGCCTCGGTATTGCCCGGTGCGCAGCGCTGGGCATAGCTGCTGCTGGCGCCCAGCGTGGGCGTGGGCGTGGGGGTCGTGCCGCCGCCCGAGCCGGTCCCTCCCCCCGCATTGCCGCCACCGCTGCTGCCCAGCACGGGATCACCCGCATTGCTGCCACCGCCACCACACGCCTGCAAGGCCATCACGGCGACAGCCGCCAGCACGGCCGCGCGCACGCGACCCGGAATCCCGATTGGATGCATGAAGCTTCACTCCCTCTTGCCGCTGCTCTCTGTCGGAGCCAGACGACGTCACCGGCGCTGAGCCGTACGAGGGCGATTTATAGCGGGAAACCGGGCTCTCCTGGCGCTCAACCGAGCGCTTCCACCTTCAGGGTGACGGGACCTGATGCATCCTCGCCACTGATGACCAAGGTCACCCCACGCCACCGGGCCTTCGGGGAGAAGTCCAGGCCCTGACCGGCGTCGAGCCAGAAGTCCTCATGCGCGCCGACGCGGGTCACCCACGCCCGCCCCTGTTCCGCCTCGATCCGGGTGGGCCGCCGCACCCGAAGAGACACGGCACCGCCATCCCGAGGCAGTTGCAGTCGCTGGCTGCGCATGCTGGAAGACAGGCGGGCGCCGACGCGCAGATCGACCGCGCCGCGCTGCGGAGCGGCACCGCGGGCCTCGCTGGCCGCCGATGCCGGCGTGGACGGCGCCGATGGCTCTAACGGCGCTGACGGCATTGACGTCCGGGCGCGCCCGGCGGAGGAAGAAGACAGCGGCAGGATCGTGTTCATGGCCCCACGATAGGTCGCCGATTCCAGGCCAGCCATCCACAGGCCGGCCCCGAGACAGACGCCACAGCCGCTCCGCTGGCCGCTCTGTGCTGGCCGCCTTGGCGCTCATCTGTACCGGTGGTTGCCGCAAGACACCACACAGAATCGAGCCATGGACAAGCCTTCGTTGCCGCCATTGCCGCCATTGCCGCCATTGCCGCCATTGCCGCCGTCGCCACCGTCAGCGCCGCTGCCGCTGTACATGCAGCTCGCCGATCGGATGGCGCGGTCGGTGCGGGCCGGCACGCTCAAGCGCGGGGAGCGGCTGCCGTCGGTGCGGGAGCTCGCGGCGCAGCATGCGGTGTCGCTGTCGACGGCGGTGCAGGCCTATCGCTGGCTGGAGGATGCCCGGCTGATCGAGGCCCGCCCGCGCTCCGGCTACTACGTCGCGGCCCGCCCGCCGCGGCTGCCGGAGCCGCAGGTCTCGCGGCCGGATCCCGCCTCGCGCATGGTGCAGCTGGATCAACTGGGCCTGCAGGTGATGACGCTGTCGCAGGATCCCGGGGTGATTTCCTTCGGCGCCGCCTGCCCGGGTCCGGACCTGTTCGATCAGGATCGCGTCCGCCGGGCGATGGCGCGGGCGGTGATGCGTCACCGCGATCTGCTGTGCACCTATCCGCTGGGACCGGGCATGGAGGAAGCGCGCCGCGCGGTCGCCCGGCATGCGCTCGGCCTGGGCTGTGTGCTGATGCCGGATGACGTGGTCATGACCAACAGCTGCATCGAGGCCATCAGCCTGTGCCTGCGCAGCGTTTGCAAGCCCGGTGACGTGGTGGCCTTGGAGTCACCGACCTATTACGGCTTTCTGGAAATCCTGCAGAGCCTGCATCTGCGGGCGCTGGAGATTCCCACCCATCCGCGCCACGGCCTGTCGCTGGAGGCGCTGCAACTGGCGCTCGAGACCCAACCGGTGAAGGCGGTGCTGGCGGTGCCGACCCTGTCCAATCCGCTCGGCGCCAGCATGCCGGTGGCGGACCGGCGTCGGCTGGCGGCGATGGTGGCCCGGCATGACGTCGCGCTGATCGAGGATGTGCTCTACAACGATCTCTGCGAGCAGGACGACAAGCGGCGCGCGGTGAAGTCCTTCGACACCACCGGCCACGTCATGATCTGCGGCTCGTTCTCCAAGACCGTCGCGCCCGGGTTGCGCCTGGGCTGGGTCGAGGCCGGCCGCTGGAGCCAGGCCTTGCGTCGGACCAAGGCCGCCCAGTCCGGCGGACAGTCGGGCGTGATGGAGCTGGCGCTGGCCGACCTGCTGACCCAGGCCGGCGGCGGCGCGGCGCTGCGCCAGTTGCGCGCCACGATTGCCAGCCGCGTCGATGAGGCCCGACAGCTGATCGCGGACAGCTTTCCTCGCGGCACCCGCGTGTCGGATCCGGCGGGCGGCTTCATCCTCTGGCTGGAACTGCCGGAAGCGATCGATTCGGCGCGCCTGTACGAAGCCTGTCTGGCGGAACGCATCCTGATCGCGCCAGGGCTGATGTTCTCCGCCAGCCCGCGCTTTCGCCACTGCATCCGGCTGGGTGTCGGCGGCCAGTGGCAGGCGCCCCAGCGCGAGGCGCTTCGGCGTGTCGGGCAGCTCGCGCTGCAGTTGCTGCGTCAGGAAGAACGGGCCGCCTGAGCGGTGCTGCGGCGCCGCGCCTGGCCGGCCCGCGCCATCAACCTTGCGTCCATTCATCCCCACGGGCCAGGCCCTTGGGGGACTTCAGCCGCTGGGTGGCGTCCTCGTCATCCAGCAGACGGGCGCGCCACCAGTCGGTCGTGATGGCCTTGATGACGGCGGCATGATGCGCCGCCAGCGTCTGCGGCGCCTGCTCGCGCTGGCGACCCAGCAGTCGTTGGCCGAAGCCGGCCCCGCGCTCGCCGCCGCCGCCGAAACTCATGTGGTCCGCCCCGTCCAGCCAGAGCTGCGCCTTGGCGCCGGCCGGCAGGGCAGCGTAGACGGCGCGGCGATAGTCGCCGGTCCGCTCCTGGCCCAGCGGATTGCCGTCCAGACTGCCGGTCAGACACAGCATCGGTCGGGTGAGGCCTTTGAGGCCGCCACTGAACGCGCCCACCGATGGGCTGAAGGCCGCGAAGGCCTTGAAGTGCGATTCGGTGAGATCCAGCGCCCGCGCCGCTTGAAAGTCGCGGCCGGCGACCGCCAGCGTGGTCTGCGCGCCAAAGGAATGGCCCGACATGCCCAGCGCATCCGGCCGCACCCGCCGCCAGGCGCCCTCGCCGGCCTGCTGCAAGCGCAACAGCGAGGACACCGCCCACTGCACATCATGGCCGCGCTCCACCAGCTGCTCGGCGCTGGCCGCCGCCTTCACGCCGCGCAAGCCGCCGGACCAGATCGCCCGATCGCTGCCGGCATGCTGCAGATGCAGCGTCGCGATGCCGGCCTCGGCCCAGGCCAGCGCCCACTCGGTGCCGCCGTCCAGGCTGCCACCCAGCCCATGCGAGAACACCACCAGCGCCACCGGCTGATCGCCCGCCGGCAGGCGCAGCCGCCAGGGGATGTCGCGCGATCGCTGGGGATCGCGCCACACGCCTTGCTCGACCGTCATGCCTGCAGGCATCGCGCTGGCGGCGTCGGCACCGCTCGCAGGGTCGCCTCGCTCATGAGCGGCGCGGCCACCGTCCGCGGCAGCGGTCGATGCCGGGGCCGAGGCCGATGTTGATTTGGCCGAGGCGGCCCAGCCGGAGGTGGCGGTGGCCGTGCCCAGGAAGACGGCAGAGCCCGCCTTCAGCAGTTCGCGTCGTGTCTTGTCCATGCGGGGATTGTGCAAAGCGGTCCTGTGGGCGGCGCGTCCCGGACCTTGGTTTTACCTGCGGTTTACCTGGCGCCGTCGCCCGTGGGGCAAGCGCCGATCCGGCCACTCAATGCGCGGTCGCGGCCCCCGTGGCGGTCGGCGGTTCCGGCTTGAGACGCAGTGCCCAGCTCACGCCCGCGACCAGCAACAGCGCGCCGATCACCGTCATCGGCGCCGGCCAGCCGCCGCGATGCCACTGGCCGTAGACCAACGCGGAGAGCGTTTCGAACACGATCAACTGGCCGGCCAGCGTGGTGGGCAATCGCTGGCTGGCTTCGTTCCAGCACAGCGTGCCCAGCCAGGAGGCGAACAGGCCGACTGCCAACATCAATCCGATGAAAGCCCACGGACGCGGCCCCCACGGAAAGTCGAAGCCGGTCGGCACCGCCGGCAGGTTCAGGCCCTGGGCCGCAGCCATCGCCAGATAGGCCAGCAGCGCCATCGGCAAGGTCACCAGGCCCTGGGCGGTGGCCCAGGCGCGCGGGCTGCGGTCCACATGGGTCCGCAGCCAGTCGGCATTGCGGATCGGATACCAGGTCCAGCACGCCAGCGCGATCAGCGCCAGCCCGGCGCCTTGCAGGTAGCGGCTCAGCTCGCCCTCGCCCAGCGAGGCCTGCTCGACCCAGTTCACATAGGCGATGCCCGCGACGATCAGCAACAGCGGCGCCGCCAGCTGGCGCCAGCGGTAATGGCCGTCGCGCGCCGCATTGCGCTGGTTGGCGCAGACGGCGATCACCACCGGCAAGGTGCCGATGATCATGGTCGGCAAGGGATTGCCCGCGCGCTGGATCGCGGCGGACAGCGTCAGGTAATAGAGGAAATTGCCGATCGCGCTGAGGCGACAGGCGGACCACCAATCCGCGGCGCTGAGTCGACGCAGCTCGCGCCGATCCATCAGCGCCAGCGGCAATGCGATCAGGCCGAAGGCCAGATAACGACCGGCCGTGAGCAAGACCGCCGGGTAATCCGGCAGCAACAGCGGCGCGACAAACACCAGCCCCCACATGAGGCCGGCGGCCAAGGCGAACAACAGTCCAGTCCACATCACCGAAGTGTCGCCGGACTCCGCCATCGAGATGAACACAGCTCTCGCGGTCGGCCGGCGTGCCGGATTCGGCGCGCATCCAGAGAAACATCGCCGGACCGTGGCGCCGAAACGCCAGACGGCGCAAGACGATGAACGCGCCCTCCTATACTCCGCGCCGCTCACTAGACGGGTTGCACAGCGCCCGCACAACGATCGAGGACAGAGGAGGAATCATGCACCCATTCATGCGTCGCCACGCCGCCATCCTGGCCGGCCTCACCGTCACCCTGACCGCCTGCGGCGGCGGTGACAGCAAACCAACGGATAACCTCAGCAAGGCCGGCACGACGGCCAATGGCGGCCTGCCGGTCGGTACCGGCGGCACGGGCGGCACGGGTGCGGTGACCACGGCGCCGGTCATCACGGTGCAGCCCGCCAATGCCACCGCCCAGTCTGACGGCCAGGCCAAGTTCAGCGTGGTCGCCACCGGTGACGGCCTGAGCTATCAATGGCGCAAGAACGGCATGAACATCGCTGGCGCCACCTCGGCCAGCTACACCGCGCCCTCGGCGAGCCTGTCGGACCAAGGCGCGCAGTATTCGGTGGTGGTGTCCAACGCCGGCGGCACGGTCACCAGCCTGTCGGCCCAGGTCACCCTGGCGCTCAGCGCCAATCAGCAGGCGTTTGAAGACCTGAACCTGGCGCCCAGCGCCGGCAGCCATCTGCTGCACTGGAACCTGCCGTATTCCGGCAACAGCGTCAGCGGCATCAACTACGCCTATTCCGACGTCGGCCAACTGGCCGTGTCGCCGCTGAACGCCGGTCCGCAGACCGTGACGCAAAGCGCGGCGCGCAACCTGACCGCCACCCTGGCGCTGCCGACCATCGCCCCCACGCGGGTGCTGAAGAATGGCGTCATCCTGGTCGTGCCGAATGCCGGCATCAGCAATCGGATCTCGTATGTGGGCGGCGACGTGCGCGTCGACACCCTGGCTGCCGACAAGATGACCGTGGCCTTCTCCGAGCTGCGCAGCGACTTCGTCACCGTGCCGCTGACCGGTCTGATCAGCGCGACGCCGGCGGACTTCGCGCAGTTCCACAACTCGTTCTTCTCGAACCCAGCCATCCTGGACGGCAATGCCAGCTATGCGGCCGGCGCGAGCTACCTGAAGTTCAAGCAGACGAACTACGGCGACCGCTACAACGTCTTCGATTGCAACACCGCCACCACCGGCGCGGCTGTGTCGACCTGCAAGACCAACACCACGCTGACGTCCGCCATGACGGCGGGGATGACGTCCAACAGCGACGGCGTCACCTACCGCCTGGCCGATGGCGTCACCAGCGTGGTCAACGGCGTGCCGATGTGGGTGGCCAACAAGCCGCGGCCGCAGTCCGCAACGCTGAGCAGCACCGTGCAGTACCGGATCTATTTCGAGATGGGCGGCAACCTCTACACCGGTGCGCTGATCAAGGACAGCACCGTGCTGGGCGGCAGCTACTACGTGTCGAATCCGCTGGGCACCACGACGGCCGAACGGCTCACCTTCCTGCCCTTCGACATCCGCATGAACAAGGCCGCGCACGACAGCCTGCTCGCGGCGATGAAGCTGTGATCGGCAGCGCCCGCCGGCGCTGATCCGCCACGGGGTCGACCCGATCGACCCGCTTGAACTGCCCCACGGGGCCCGGCTCGCTGCCTGCAGCGGCCCGGGCCCTGTGGCTTTTTCAGGCGGCCGGATGCAGGGCGCGTCGGGCGGCGCGGAACTCGGCCAGCCGTTGCGCATAGGGATCCAGCGCCTCGTCGTCCGCCGTCAATGGCAGGCCAACCACTTCCGCAAATCGCGCGGGTTTGACCTCGCCATGCTGCAGCAGCTCATCGACCAGCGCCATCAAGGCCTCATGGTGGGTCTCGAGCAAGCGGGTGGCGCGGCCCTCCGCCTCACGCAGCAGCGCTTCGATGGGACCATTGGTCGCCTCCACATCGGTGCACAGATGCTCCTCGCTGCTGGTGCACACATCGACGCGACCCAGCCGATCGCCCATGCCCAGATGGCGATGGAGCCGGGCGGCGCTTTCGGTGGCCTTGCGCAGGTCGCTCTCGGCACCGCTGGAACTCAAGGCCGGGCCGAAGACCAGGCGCTCGGCGGCGCGTCCGGCGAGGCTGGTGCAGATCGAATCCAGCATGTTCTGACGCGACCAGACCTTGCGTGAGGCATAGGCGTTGTAGCCGCCCTCGAAGCTCGCCACATGGATCTTGATTTCCTGTGGCGCGCGTCCGAACAGCACCGCATGCACCAGGCCATGGCCCGCTTCATGCACCGCGAGCAGCGCGCGGAAATCCGGATGGTTGCGCTGCCGCAGCCGGCTGATCTCGAACGGCGCGGCGATCGCCTGCGACTGGCCGTTCCAGTGCGCCATCAGGCTGCGGCCATCGGCGGTGAGGGTCAGTTCATCGCCCGCTTGCGCGCCACGCTCCAGGGCCCAGAGCGCCGCCTTCGCCAACCCGGCGCCGACGATCGCATGCAGCGAGGAAAACAGCGGCCGCGTGCCCTGCGCCGGAAAGACGGCATTGGCGTAGATCTGCTCTCGCAGGCTGTCGGTCATGACGAAGCGCAAACCGCAGCGGGCCTCGGCTTCAACGGCATAACGAGCGCAACCTTGCGCGATGAGCTGCTCATAGGCCTGTCGCGACAGGGACGGATAGATCACATGCTCATTGCCGAGGCGCGCCACCTGCTCCGGCTTGAAGCGGCGATTCAGCGCTTCCTTCACATCGATGACGCTGAGCTTGCCGGTCAGGGCATGGAAGATGTCCGCATCGCTGTCGCAATCGCCGACGCTGGTGGCCAGGTCCTCATAAGCTTCGTCCAGGTTGCCGCAGACGAACACCAGCAGCCGGCTGTAGTCGGTCTCCCAACGGTGCTGGCCGCTTTCGCGGAAACGGCGCAGCCGCTCCTGCACCTGCTCGGACGACCACGCCATGATGTCGAGCAGCGGCTCCTCCAGCTTGAGATTGCGCTTCAGGTCCTGCGCCTCATAGCTGCGCAGCTTGAAGCGCATGCCCGCCTCGCTGTCGTCGGCACGCTCGGCCTCGAACGCCGCTTCCGCGATCGAGGACTCGATGCTGCCCAGCAGCGACAAGGCTGGCGGCAGGCGGCCATCGGACAGCAGCGCCCACACATCGTGATAGCGCTCGACCCGCACATCGGCGCGCTTCGGATCGATGGTGCGAAAGCGCTGGAACTCATCCAGCACCAGGATGCCGGGCTCGCCCTCGCGCACGCCCGACTGGCTCAGCATGCCGGAGATGCTCTGCGCGCCGCGCCACGAAGCGCCGTTGGAAAAGCCGTCCATCTGCACTTCCACGAAGCGGTCGTAGAAGCCCAGCAACTGCGCCAGCCGGCGCACCAGCTGGGTCTTGCCCGTCCCGGTCAGACCCCAGAGGCAGATGATGACGGGGCGTGAGATCAGCTCCGGCAGGAGATACCAGGCGCGCACCGAATCGATGACGCGGTCGATGATGGGATCGATGCCGAACAGCTCGGTCTTGAGCTGCGCGGCGATGGCCTGCAGTTGTTGGTTCTTCTGCGCCAACTGATCGCGCAGGGGTGGGGATTCATTCATTCCAATCCTCTCGTCGCAGCAGCGCCTGAAGCGCCACGCGGTCGGCCCGGCGTTGGGCGCCACGGCCCTGGATGTGTTGGCCGGCACCGCGCAGGCCGCGCTGGGCCATGGCCCGGGCGACGGGATCGCGCGCGCCGGGGCTCGTCTCGAGCACCAGCGTCATCGCTTGTTTCATGCGGCGCAGGGCCTTGACCCGCCCCTCCTGGAGGGCGCGGGAACGGAGTTGTGCACTCATTCGGTTTCCGAAAAGCAAACGCCCCGGCTCAATGGCGGCGGGGCGTTGGCTGCCACGCGGTCTGAGGCCGTATCTGGAACAGACACGGTTCAGCCGGGGCTCGGGAACCGTGTTCAGTCGATCGTCGAGATGAACAGGGAGGACATAACTGGGATCTCCGTTTTGCGGGCGCTGTCGTGGGCGCCTTCAGCAATGGGCGCGGATGATGCGCAGCCGCGCCGTCGCACGCAAGTGCGGCTCGTCATCGCGTTGCGGCCAGCCAACGCCGCGCGCAGGGCTCGCGCTGGCGTCAGCCGCTCACAGCATGCCGGGCGTCATGCCCGTCCAGCGCCGGAACGAGCGCCGGAAGTTGCTCTTGTCATGAAAGCCGAGCGAGCGAGCGACGGCCTCGCCGCGCTGGCCTTGCAGATGCATCAGATACAGCGCCGCATGCGCGCGCACCTGATCGAGCTGCGCCTGATGATGCGTGCCAAGCTGCGCCAGCTGCCGCTTCAGCGTGGCCGGGCTGACACTGAAGCGCTGCGCACTGCGCTCCAGCGTGGGCGGATCGTCGGGATCGCCGAGACCGCTCAGCAGATGGTCATACAACACCGCCAGCTGCCCGCGCTGATGGGCCTGAGGATCGGCACCTTGCGCCAACGCGCCCTGCGCCAGGGCGAGGCCCGGACGCGCGGACGGCCACGGCCGGCGCGCCTGATCGATCGGCAGCCGCATCGCATCGATCTGACAGCCGAATTGCAGATCGGCGCCCAGGTAGGTCGCGTGCTGCGACAGCTCCCGCGGCGCCGTGCGGTTGAAGCTGAAGCGCCACGGCAGCGCCGCGCCGCCCAGCCATTGGGCCATCGACACCACCGCGCTCATCTGCATGTCCACCAGCACCGGCTGCAGACTGGGCGGCGCGCCGTTGGCATCGGTCCAGACGAGCAGCAGGTCGGTGTCGGTCTCCAGCAGCCGCGGCGTCAACAGCGGCGACAGCCGCGCGGCGTACTGGCACAGCACCCGCAGCGCACCGAGCAAGTCTGGCGACTGCTGCAGCGCCTGACTGGCCAGACCGTAATGCCCGGGCAGGCTGAGCTGGCCCAGCACGAACCCGACGTCCCGCGCCTGCCGATGCAGCGCGGCCAGCAAGGACAGGCATTGACGCGGCGAGAGCGCCTGGCCGGGGCGCACCCCGCAGGGCGTCAGCCAGTCGTCCGCCGACAGGCCGCGGCTGCGGGCGAACTCCGCCAGCAAGGCGCCCTGATAGGCCCAGGGAATGATCGGCGCATCGGCGCCGTAATGCGGCACCGCTTGCGACGGCAGCGCCTGCCGCAGCGCGTGCAGCGCGGTGCTCATCGCAGCGACTCCAGCAACTGCAGCAACTGGTCCTGCGCGTCGCGCTCCGGGTCGAGCGAGGCCGAGGCCATGCGCGCCTGCAGTCGTGCCCGGGTGCGGCCATCGGCACACGGATGCACATGGGCGGACAGCCCACCGAGCAGATCGACGGGCATGGCGGAATCCGCGCCGGGCAGCAGCGCCACGAAACGGTCGGCCGCATACCGGCACAGCAGGTCGCCCGGCCGCAGTTGAAGCAGCAACAACGGGCCGGTGGCTTGCAGCAGTCGCTCCGCCTCTTCCAGGCCATGCTGGCGCGCCAGTGCGGGCAGGTCCTGCCAGGCCAGCATCACCAGCGTCGCACGGCCGCCGTCGCGACGGAGCTGGGCTTGCTGGGTGCGAAGCTGGGCGAGCAGGTAAGCGCCATCGCCGAGCTGGGTGAGCGCATCGATCTGCGCATGCTCGCGGTAACCGCGATCACGGCCCTCGCGCAGCCGATTCAGCGCGAGTTGCTCCTGGCGCCACAGATGCAGTCCGAAGGTCAGGCCCACCATGCCGATCACATGGAAGCCCGATTCCATGCCCATCAGGAGGCTGTACTCGCGCGGCAGCTTCCAGAACTCGTCCATCAGATCGGCCCAGCCGCCCAGCAACATGCCCGACAGTCCGAGACAGAGCCAGGTGGTGACGCGACCGGCCGGACGGCTGGTGCGCAACTGCAGCAGCCACAGCGCCAGCATCGCCACGATCGCGCCTTCGCTGAGGATGTCGATCCATCGCCACAGGCCCATCGGCTTGGCGACCGCCCAATGGGCAAACAACCCGGTGATGCCGCACATCGCCAGCATCAGGGCATGGCCGAAATGGTGAGAGCCCGCCACGGGGGCGAGCGCCAGCGGTGGACGGGACAGCACGAGTTTCATGCGCGCGATGCTAGGCAGGCTGTGTGACAGTTCGCTACCGCACGCAGCGGGGGGGTCCGAACGGCTCAGCGAGCGGGGAGGGATGCGCCACTCGCAAGCGCCGCGTTCGCTGGCGCCACGGTGTCACGGGACCGACATCCGCGCTGCCTAAGGTGCGGCGCCATCGCTGACTCCTGTTCACCCCGCCATGCGCACCCCGCCCCGCCCCACCCTGCTCGCTCTGTGCCTGTCCAGCCTGTTCGCCTCCGCCGCTCTGGCGCAAAGCGCGCCGACGCCGGCATCGGCGACGTCCGACTCGAAAGCCAGTGCAGAGGCGTCGCGCCGCAGCGGTGAGGGCACGACCGGCAACAACGCCCGCGCCGGCACCGGCACCGGTTCCGCTGCGGCCGCGACACGCGCCGCGCAGGATCCTCAGAAGCTCGACACCGTGGTCACCGTCGGCCAGGCCGCCGCGCTGCGCTCCGCGCTGGACAAGCAGACGGCCGCCTCGGGCATCGTCAACGTGGTGCATGCCGACGGCATCGGTCAACTGCCCGACAACAATGCGGCAGAGGCACTCGCCCGGCTGCCGGGCGTGTCGGTCGAACGGGACCAGGGCGAAGGCCGCTTCATCCGGGTGCGCGGGCTGGGCCCGGACTACAACGCCGTCAACATCAACGGCGCGCTGACACCGGCGTCGCAATCGGATCGCCGCGCGCCGGGCCTGGATCTGGTGCCGGCCGGCCTGATCCGCGCGCTGGAAGTGCAGAAGACGCTGACGCCGGATCAGGATGCCAATTCCCTCGGCGGCACGGTGACGGTGCGCACGCTGAGCGCGTTCGATCAACCGGGTCGGCTCTTCACGCTGGAGCTGGGCGCCAACCATGACCAGAACGCCGGCGAGACCCGGCCGCGCGGCTCGGTCGCCTTCGCCGATCGCTTGCTGGGTGGCCGATTCGGCGTGGCGATGGCGGTCTCGGCCGATCAGCGCCGCTTCGCCAGCGACAACGTCGAGACCGGCGGCGATTGGGACGACGGCCGGCTCCACAGCGTCGAGCTGCGTCGCTACGAGATCACCCGCGAGCGCCTGGGCGCCGCGCTGAACCTGGACTTCAAGCCGGACGACAGCAGCCTGATCTACCTGCGCAGTTTCAGCAGCCGCTTCACCGACGAGGAATCGCGGCAGTCGATGAAGATCGAATTCGCCAAGGCTCAGGCGCCCGGCGAGACCGGCGCGGCCACGGTGAGCCGCGGATTGAAGGATCGCCGCGAGATCAACCGGTCGAGCGCGGTGGTGCTCGGCACCGAATGGGCCCGCGACGATTGGAAGGCCTGGGCGGAAGCCGGCGCCGGCCGCGCCAGCGAGGACAAGCCCGACACGCTCAGCTCGTCCGCGTTCACCGCGAGCATCGCGGGCCTGGGCTACACCGACACGGTCCGTCCCATGCCCACGCCGGCGGCTGGCCTGGATGACGCGAGCCGGTACAAGTTCAACAAGGCGAAGGTCGAACGCAGCCTGGCGACCGACCGGGTGCGCCATGCCAAGCTGGATCTGGAGCGCGCCTTCGATGTCGGCGACTGGGACCTGGCCCTCAAGGGCGGCCTGAAAGCCACCCGCCGCGACAAGGACGGCGAGCAGGAAACCTTCGCGCCCACCGCCAAGCTGCTGACCAAGGCGCCGTACAACCTGCCGTCCGCGCAACTGGGTCTGACGAATTTCCTGAATGGCCAGACCGTCGACTATCCCTGGACCGCCTTCGGTCCCGGCATCGATGCGGCGAAGCTGCGCGCGCTGTATGGCGCCTATGCGCTGACCGGCTTCCGCGACGCGGTGGATTCGGAGGTCAATGACTTCCAGATGAAGGAGCGCACCGACGCGGGTTATCTGCAGGCCCGGCTGGAACGGGGCGGCATGCAATGGATCGCCGGTGTGCGTCATGAACGCACCCGCTTCGAGGCCGATGGCCGCAGCAACACCGACGGCACGCTGGGCAACACCCGCACCGAGACGGCCCGCGGTCACTGGCTGCCGGCGCTGCTGCTGCGCCAGCAGCTCGCTGGCGACACGGTGCTGCGGGCCGCGCTGACCCATTCGGTGGTGCGCCCGTCCTTCGGCCAGTTGAGCCCGGGCCTGGCGGTGGATGGCGATGAGGCCACCGTCGGCAATCCGTCGCTGCGGCCGTTGCGGTCGCGGAATCTGGATCTGGGCGTCGAGAAGCGGCTCGGCCGCGATGGCGCGGTGTCGGCCTATGTTTTCCACAAGAAGATCCGCGACTTCGCGTTCCAGACCGATCTGGGCGGCTCGGCCGGATGGGAAGACTTCAGCCATGTCGAGACCTTCGCCAATGGCGGCGATGCCACGGTGCGCGGGCTGGAGCTGTCCTGGAGCCAGGCCCTGAGCGGCCTGCCCGCGCCGTGGAATGGCCTGGTGATGGGCGCGAACGGCAGCTTCGTGCGGTCGCGCGCGCAGATCGGCGCCTATGACCAGGGCCAATGGGTGAGCCGGCGCATCGCGCTGCCGAGCCAGTCCGATCGCAGCATCAACCTGAACCTGGGCTGGGAATCGCCGGCATTCGGCGCGCGGGTGGCGCTCAATCACAAGTCGCCGTATCTGCTGGAGGTGGGCGATGTGCTGGATGCGGCGCAGGATCGGCGCGTCGACACCCAGAACCAGGTCGATGCGTCGATGCGCATCCGGCTGATGAAGGGCCTGGACCTGCAAGTGGAAGCGCTGAACCTGACCAACGAGCGCTACTACGTCTATCAGGGCGACAAGGCGCACAACGTGCAGTTCGAACAGTACGGCCGCGCGTACAAGCTCAGCCTCAAGCTGGCGATGTTCTGAGCGGGACGGCACGATGCAGACGATTCGCTTCTTCACCCTCCCCGCCGGTCCCTCCTCGATCGAGGACGCCTCCTCGCATCACGCGTGCGGCGCACCCCAAGCGCGCCGATCGCGCCGATCGCGCCGAACATCCCTCTGGCATCGTCGCGGCCTCGCGCTGGCGGTGATGGCGCTGCTCTCCGCCGGAATGACAGGCGCGCCCGTCTTGGCGCAGGGGCAGACGGCATCTGTCCAGGGGCCTGCATCGGCGCTCGCGCGGTCGACCTCGACTGCGCCAGCGGCTGCGGCAGCGCCGGACGGGTCCTTCAGCCTGACCAAGACCGGACTGCGCTTTCAGGACCGTCACGGCCAGACGCTGGACGAGCTCAAGCTGCGCGCCAAGCGCTGGGACCAGCGACGCCTGGCCGATGGTCGCCCGGTCGCGCTGCTGCAGGAGGCGGACAGCGGCACGCTGCGACTGATCGACGTCCATCACGGCCGCTTGCGGGAGCGCGCCCGCTGGGACGCGCCGGTGATGAACCTGGAGTCGCTCTGCCTGTTCCTGGAGCCGGACCAGCAACTGCTGCAGGCCTTTCTGCTGGGCGATGACGGCATCGGCGAGCAATGGCTGCTGACGGACGCCGCGACGCTGGCCGCCGCGCCGGACGGGCGCGCGGCCGCCTCGTCGCGACCGGCCGCCGGTGCGGTGATGCGTCGTTTCGCCACCGCCCCCGATGCGAAGGCCTGCACGGTGCGCGACGACGAGGCCCGGCTGTACGTGGCCGAGGACGGCGTGGGGCTGTGGTCCCAGGCGGCCGACGCGGAGCGGCACGATCGCCGGCTGGTGGCGCCCGCGCTGGCTGCGTCGGAGATGGCGACCTGGCTGGCCGAGCATCCGGCGGACGTGCCCGCCCGCCGGATGGGCGTGGTCACACCCAGCGCGCAGACCGAGCCGGTGCGCGGCAGCGGCGATGCCGCCGACGATCCGGCGATCTGGGTGCACCCGACCCGGCCTGAGCGCAGCCGCATCCTCGGCACGGACAAGAAGCTCGGTCTGTCGGTGTACGACCTGCAGGGCCGCGAAACGCAATTCCTGCCGGTGGGACGGATCAACAACGTCGACCTGCGTCAGGGCGTGCGCGACCCGCGGACGGACGCGCGGTCATGGGATCTGGCCGTGGCCACCCAGCGGGATCGGCGCAGCGTGCTGGTGTTCGCGCTCGATGCGCAGGGGCGCGCCACGACGGTGGCGGAATTGCCCACCGAGCTGGACGAGGTCTACGGGCTTTGCAGCGCGCGGAATCCGGCGGGCGGGCTGGATGTCTTCGTCAACGACAAGGATGGCCGGCTGATCCAGATGCGGCTGCGTCGCGCGGGCACGGGCTGGCAGACCGACACGGTGGCGCGGTTCCGGTTGGACAGCCAGCCCGAAGGCTGCGTGGCCGATGAGGCGGGCCGACAGCTGTTCGTCGGCGAGGAAAAGCGCGGTGTCTGGCGGCTGGCGCTGGACGAGGACGGCCGGATGGGCGCGGCGCGGATGATCCTGGCCGTCGGCCAGGAGCTGCATGCGGACGTGGAAGGCCTGGCGGTGCATCGCAGTGCGCGCGGTGGCCGGCTGGTCGTGTCGTCGCAGGGCAGCGACAGCTTCGTGCTGCTGGAGGCGGATGCGCCGCATGCGGTGCTCGGGACCTTCCGCATCGGCGTGAACCTGAGTCGCGGGATCGATGCGGTGTCCGAGACCGATGGGCTGGACGTGAGCTCAGCCTCGCTCGGCGGGCCGTACGGTGAGGGCCTGCTGGTGGTGCAGGACGGCCACAAGCGCTGGCCGCAGGGCCGTCAGAACTTCAAGCTGGTGCCGTGGTCCGAGGTGAGGCGGATCGAGACCGCGCGCTGAACGCGGCCGATGGCCGATGGCCGACGGCGAGCGACGTCGCGCGGCGCGTCGGGAGACGCGTCCGCCATCGAGTCGATCAGTGGTTGGCGGCAGCGCGACCCATGCGGTGGCGCAGGTCGGTGCGAGCGGTTTCGGCCAGCTCGGCGCCGCGCACGCCGCCTTCCGGGAAGACCGCGGTGCCCATCTGCAGGCCGACATGCTGGACGCCGTCGCCCACGCCGTAGGGGCCGTTGAGGGCCTGCATCAGCCGTTGCTGCACCAGGCCGGCCTCGAAGCCGCCGGCATCCAGCAGCAGCACGGCGAAGCTGTTCTCGCCCACTTGCAGGACCATGTCGGTGCCGCGGACCCGGCCGCGCACGCGACGACCGACGGCATGCATCAGCGCCTCCGTCTCCGGCGATGCCGGCGCGGCGGTCGCCGTGCCCGGAGCCTCTGCGGCGCCGGCCTCACGCGGGCCGGCTTCGCGGGCCAGCGGCGCGGCTTCCAGCCACAGCACTGCCAGGCGGCCGCCGTAGCGGCGGCATTGGGTCAGCTGGCGGGAGATCAGCAGGCCGAACTCGGTGAGCGAATCCACCCGGGGCACCCAGAGCGACGACGGTTGCCGGCTCAGGGCAGGCGCATCCTGGGCCTCGGTCGACGCAGAGGTCAGCGGCGCGGCGGCCACGGCGGTCAGGACGGATGGGCTCATGCGATGCAACTCCAGACTCTTCAGAGGGACGTCCGTGCGACCTCGAGGATGCGACACACACGCCAGCTCGAACACTCGGAAACAAAGATGAGGACACAACCCGCTGACGCGGCCCGATACATGTCGGCCTCCCTGCCCCATGACCAAGTCATGCCCTCACTGAATAAAACGGGTTGCCGACGCCACACCCGACATGTCCCCCTAACTTATTTGCTCAGTGAAAACCCTGATTCGCCGGCGAGGTCAAGCATCTTGGAATCAAAGGGCGCCCGAAGATGTGTAACAGGGTCATACAACGCGGCTAGAGTTCGCCCCCATGACAGACATCACCCAACTGCTGCAAGCCGCCGGACAGGGCGACCGCACCGCTGCCGACGAGGTGGTGGCGCAGCTGTATGGGGAGTTGCAGCGACTGGCGCGGCAGCGGATGCGGCTGTCCGGCGAGCTGACGCTGCTGGACACGACGGCGCTGGTGCATGAGGCCTGGCTGAAGCTGGCCGGCGCTAATGGCCAGAGCTTTCCGGACCGGCGCCACTTTCTGTCCTATGCGGCGCGTGTGATGCGCAATGTGGTGATCGATCTGGTCCGGGCGCGGCGCACCGAGCGTCGGGGCGGGGATCAGCAAGAGCTGACTCTCAACACCGCGATCGTGGAGCTGGGTCCGCAATCGGACGAGAACATCCTGCGGGTGCATGAAGCGCTGGATGAGCTGGCCACCATGGAGCCGCGGCTGGCGCATGTGGTGGAGATGCGTTATTTCGGCGGCTTGCTGGAGCATGAGATCGCGCAGGTGTTGGGCGTGACCGAGCGCACGGTGCAGCGGGACTGGCAGAAGGCCCGCCTCTTTCTTTCCATTAGCCTCAAGAACTGACCCCCGACCGGCGCCGTACAGGCCGACCCAGAGACCCTACCGACGCCGACCGACGCCCTATGGACGCCCTCGACAAGCAACGCTGGATCGCGCTGAGCCCGCTGCTGGATGAATTGCTGGACCTGGATGAGCCGGCTCGCCAGCGGCGGCTGGCGGAGATCCGGGCCTCGGATGCGGCCACCGCCGAGCATCTGGAAGCGCTGCTGATGCAGGATGCCGCGCTGAGTGCGCAGGGCTTTCTGGAGCAGCCGGCGGCGGAGCAACTGCAGGGCGGGCTGGATGCGCCGCCGTTGTCCGCCCAGGCGCCGGACCTGACCGGCGAGACGCTGGGCCCGTATGTGCTGGAGCGCGAGCTGGGCCAGGGCGGCATGGGCGCGGTGTGGCTGGCGCGTCGGGCGGACGGCCGCTTCGAGGGCGAGGTGGCGGTCAAGTTCCTGAAGTCCGGCCTGTTCGGTCGCGGCGATTCGGGCCGTTTCGCGCGCGAGGGCCAGATCCTGGCCCGGCTGTCGCATCCGCACATTGCGCGCTTGCTGGATGCGGGGCTGCATCACGGGCATCAGCCGTATCTGGTGCTGGAGTATGTGGACGGCCTGCCGATCGACCGGTTCTGCCATGTGAATGGGCTGGACATCGAATCGCGGGTGCGGCTGTTCCTGGATGTGCTGTCGGCGGTGGCGCATGCGCATCAGCGGCTGATCCTGCACCGGGACCTGAAGCCCAGCAACATCCTGGTGACCACGGCGGGCGAGGTGAAGCTGCTGGACTTCGGCATTGCCAAGTTGCTGGACGACGCCACCCAGCCGGCCGCCGCCACCGAACTGACGCAAATGGCGGGCAGTGCCTTCACGCCGCAATACGCGGCGCCGGAGCAGGTGCAGCAGGGCGATGTGACGACCGCCACGGATGTGTATGCGCTGGGGGTGCTGCTGTATCAATTGCTGGGCGGACGCCATCCGACGGCGGACGATACCCAGACGCACCTGGACCGTTTGAAGGCGGTGGTGGACCTGGTGCCGAAGCGGCTGTCGGAGGTGGCCAGCGGGCAGCTGGATCCGGTGATTGCGCGGCAGGCCCGTTTGCTGCGGGGGGATCTGGACACGATTCTGGCGAAGGCGTTGAAAAAGGCGCCGTCGGAGCGCTATGCCAATGCCGAGCAATTCGCGAGCGATCTGCGGCACTGGCTGGCGCATGAGCCGATCAGCGCGCGACCGGACAGCCGCTTGTATGTGCTGGGGCGGTTCGTGCGGCGCTATCGCTGGAGCGTCGCGGCCGGCAGCGCGGCAGTGCTGGCGCTGATGGGGCTGACCACCTTGAGCGTGCTGCAGGCCCACCGAGCGGCCGAGGCAGAGCACCAGGCCCAACAGCGGCGCCAGCAGGCGGACGACCTGCTGAGCTACATGCTGGGCGAATTCGCCGACAAGCTGCGCCCGGTCGGCCGGCTGGAGCTGCTGGACAGTGTGGGGAGCAAGGCGCTGACCTACCTCGCGCAGGATGAACAGGCGACGCCGCAGGAGCGGTTGCAGCGGGCGAAGGCGTTGACGGTGATTGGGGAGGTGCGGGTGTCGAAGCGGGATCTCTCTGGAGCCCTTGAACCGCTCCAGATGGCGGAACGCCTGGTGTCCGGTCTGGCGCCATCAACGGAATTGATTGGCGAGTGGCAAAAGGCCCAGGGGGCCGCCGCATTCTGGGAAGGACAGGTTCATTACAACCAGCGCGAACTCAAGAAAGCCCAACTGGCGTGGGAGCGATATCGAGCATCCGTGGACGAATGGCTGCGCGCCCAGCCGCAAAGCGACGTGGCCCTTGCCGAACTTTCCTATGCAGAAAACAGCTTGGGAACCGTCGCATTGGAGGTTTCGGACCTTCAAGGGGCTGCCAATCGATTCAAATCATCGATCCTCTTAAAGAAGCGGGCCTTAGAGACTCGCGTCGGAAACGCAGATCCGACTTTGGAAATGGATCTTGCAGACAGCATGAGTTGGCTTGGCACGCTGGAGCTATGGCAGGGAAGACCCCAATCTGCAAAGAAGATCTTCGCCGAGAGTGCCGCACGGGTAGCAAAAGCCAGAGCCCAAAGGCCCGACAACGGGGGCTGGGCCTATCGTGAAAGCATCCTTCGACGTTGGGTCGCTGAAGCGGCAGCGGCGTCCGGCCAGCGCGATGACGCGCTCCGAGAGATATCTTCCAATATCGCCATCCTCCGCCGACTTTTGGATCAGGATCCAAGCAATCTCCAATGGCGCTTCAACCTGATCGTTGGGGAACTGGTCGATCTAGACATTCGCAGCGAGCAGCTCGCGCCCTCCGCTTTATTGGAGCGATTGCAGGGGCTGGCCATTCGAATGGATGAAATCGAAAGGGTCAGTCACGGTGCGGGTGCAGCACGCAGGCTTGAATTCAGAGCCCGCCTGGACACCATGCTTGCCGCGACACTGAAAAAGCAGGGCAGGAATGCGCTTGCGGAACAGACGCTAGCCAAGTCAGTCAGCGCGCTTTCATCCGCATTGGCTGCGCGACCGACGGAAATCAGACTCGTCGTTCCATTCGTCCATGCGCAACTGATGCGCACTCGACTCATTCATGAAAATTCTCACGCTGATCAAGGTGAAAGGGTCGCGATCTGCCAAGACATCATCAATATGGTGGAGAAGATGTCACCCCTCATCGGGGTTCACCTGAAGATCACCAGCGACTGGGTTGAGGCCCAATCGTGTCTTGGTAATGGAGGGAAGGAAAACGTGCGTCAGGCAGCCGATTGGTTGGCGAAAGACCGCTCATCCGACTCTCCGGTCTGACCCTTTACTTCACTTCTTCCGTCAGGAGAAAAGAATGCCAAACAAGTACTACGTACGTGCCAAGATCAGTGCCGATGGCGATTTCGCCGACTGCGCCTATTACACCGACAAGGCGGGCACGGAACGGATCGACGGCTCCGTCCTCCGAATCAGCCAAGCGGCCGGAGCTTGCGTGATCGAGCAGACATCCAATACGACGTTGGTCTTGGTGGGCGCAAGCTATAAGACGATCGGTCAACCGCCTGCGATGAATAGCAGCAACTTTGCCGCGGCAGATGACCAGAACGCGGTGAGCGTGGTCATGCCCACCGATTCGATCGTCACAAAAGGCGTCGTTCTTCTGTTCGGAAACCCGGTCGCCATCGAGAATCTGTACCCGAGCAGCGATCCTCAAGTCCTCAACGACGCTTGATGAGTTGGATCGTGCCAAACGGCGCGTGTGACGATCTGCGTCTCTGAAAACAAACGTACCGCCAAGCGTATTCGCCGAAACAACGCGGCGAAGTCCCGCCAGCGAGCACGTCGAAAACGCCGAAAAAATGGGCCGCATTGCGGCCCATTTTCATTGCCCAGTCGGACGCTTCAGCCAACGCTGTTGGTCACCTCAGGCCCACCCGCGACCGCATGGATTTCCTCTGCGGTCAATTCAACCGGCGCCAGCAAGCGCGTCGATTGCTGAGACGATTGAATAGACGGGTGGCCGGCGTCGTGGTCCGCCGCTGCTGCCACACCAAGGTCGTTGTGCTTCAGATGGTTCAAGATTCCCTCACCTCAAAATGAATCGGGGAGGACAGTGTGGGCGACGAGTCTCGACTGCGCAATCAATGAACATACTGACAAGCCAATCGGCCAGGCCATGACGCGATCCTGCGGAGGCCTACCCTGACCCACAGGCGGTGGCTGTAGATCACGATTCCGCCTCGCGGTCATGGGTGTTTTCCTCCGTACACCCTCAATCTGCACCACCCCTCTCCCCAGCCCGATGGCTGGCGCCACAATACCGCCGTCCCTCAACCACGAGAAGTCTGTTGAATCCTTTCGATTGGCTGCGCGGCCGGCGTGAGTTACCGATGTTCCATCAGTCCGAGGTCGCCGAATGCGGCCTCGCGTCATTTGCCATGATTGCCGCCTATCACGGCCATGACGTCGACCTGAATGGATTGCGGCAGCGCTACGCGCTCTCCCTCAAGGGCGCGACGCTCGCCGACCTGATGCGCATTGCCGACAGCATGGACTTCGCTTGTCGTCCGCTGCGCCTGGAGCCCGTGCACCTGCCGCAATTGACCCTGCCCTGCATCCTGCATTGGGACCTCAATCACTTCGTGGTCCTGAAGGCATTGCGCGGCGACACCGCCATCATTCACGACCCCGCCCTGGGCGTGCGCGAGATCTCGCCCCGCCAGATGTCCAAGAGCTTCAGCGGCGTCGCCCTGGAACTCTCCCCCACCAGCCAGTTCAAACCGCGAGAGATCCGGGTCCGCGCCCGCATGCGCGACCTCTGGACCCGCGTGCGCGGCTGGAAAGGCCCGCTGCTGCAGACCCTGGTGCTGTCGGTGATGCTGCAGCTCTTCGCCATGGCCGCGCCCGCCTTCCTGCAACTGGCGATGGACGATGCGGTCTCGCGACTCGACCAGAACTTCCTCGTCATCCTCGCCGTCGCCTTCGGCCTGATGTATGGGCTGCAGGCCATGACCGAAGCCCTGCGCGGCTGGACCGTGCTGCAGCTCGGCCAGGCCATGAGCTTCCAGCTCAGCGGCAATGTGCTGCGCCACCTGCTGCGACTGCCCGCCGAGTTCTTCGAGAAACGCATCGTCGGCGACATCCTCTCCCGCATGGGCGCCGTCAAGCCGATTCAGGAGGCGCTGACCCAATCCGCCGTCACCGCCCTCATCGACGGTGTGATGACCCTCGCCACCGCAGCGCTGCTGCTGACCTACAGCCCCACGCTCGGCCTGATCGTGCTGGGCGCGATGCTGATCTATGCCGTCATCGTGCTCGGGTTCTATCCCTTGCGGCGTCAGCGCGAAGAAGAACAACTGATTGCGCAGGCCGAAGCCCAGACCTATCTGATCGAATCGATTCGCGCCTCGAAGACCGTGAAGCTGTATGGCCGCGAAGCACAGCGCGAAGTGGTCTGGCGCAATCACTTCGCCCAGGTGGTGAATGCCTCATTGGGCAGCGGCCAATTGGAGGTCGGCCTTCAGTTCGCGCGCAGCCTGCTCTTCAATCTGCAACTCGTGCTGGTCGTCTATCTGGGTGCGCAAATGGTGATGCGCAATGAACTCAGCGCCGGCATGCTGTTCGCGGCGCTGCTCTATCGCAATCAGTTTGGCGAGCGCGCCGAAGCGCTGCTCCGACACGCCGTGCAGTTCCGGCTGCTGCGCCTGCACATGGAGCGGCTGGCCGACATCGTCACCACCCCGCGCGAAGCCGGCCTGGAAGCCGCCGCGATGCTGCCCGACCGCCCGCTGCGCGGCGGCCTCAGCCTGCGTGACGTGAGCTTCCGCTATGCCCAGAATGAACCGCTGCTGCTGCAAGGCGTGACGCTGGACATCGAGCCCGGCGAATACGTGGCCATCGTCGGCAGCTCGGGCGGCGGCAAGACCACGCTGCTCAAGCTGATGCTCAGCCTGCTGCCGCCCTCGTCGGGCGAGATCCTGGTGGACGGCATGCCGATGGCCTCCTTCGGCATTCAGACCTGGCGCCGCGCCATCGGCGTGGTGCAACAGGACGACGGCCTGCTGATGGGCACCATCGCCGACAACATCGCCTTCTTCGATCCGCAACTGGACATGGCCCGCGTGGTGGAAAGCGCCACCGCCGCCGCCGTGCACGACGAGATCCAGGCCATGCCGATGGGCTATCTGAGCATGGTCGGCGACATGGGCAGCACCCTGTCCGGCGGCCAGCGCCAGCGCGTGCTGCTGGCCCGCGCGCTGTACCGCCGCCCGGCCGTCCTGTTCCTCGACGAAGGCACCGCCAACCTCGATCCCCAGGCCGAGCGACGCATCGCCGACCTGGTGCAGGACATGCCGATCACCCGCATCGTCGTCGCCCATCGGCCGGAACTGGTCGAGCGGGCCGATCGCGTGCTGGAACTCTCCCAAGGCCGATTGATCGAACGCCGCGGACCCCGTCATTCGCGACCTGAGGTCACCCCGTCCACCGACGGCACGCCACCGCACGCCGAGCCACGCGACGACTCGATCCCTGCGCCTCGCCCGGAGCCGCACGAGCCCGCCCGCGACAGCGCCCGCGTCGATCCGCCGGAAGACGCGCGCCCCACCCCCGCACCGCCGCCGGCGCACGAGGCGACCTGACATGAGCATGCACAAGCTGTTCCGCCGCGAGGCGATCGAACACCGCGGCCAGCGCCTGATGGGTGAGGTGCTGCTGCATGTGCCGGCCGGCGCGCGCTGGATCACAGCGGTGGTGGTGCTGGTGTTCGCGCTGGTGCTGGGCTTCCTGTTCTTCGGCAGCTATGCCCGCAAGGAAACCGTGGGCGGCTGGCTGCGGCCGGAAGGCGGCGTGATCCGCGTTGAAGCCCAGACCGACGGCGTGGTGTCCTCGCTCAAGGCGGTGGAAGGCGAGCTGGTCGGCGCCGGCGCGGAGATCGCCACCCTGCGACTGGACGGCCAGATGGACAAGGGCCAAAGCCTGTCCGGCCGCTTGCTCGTCGACCTGGAGCGCGAGCGGCAGCAGTTGATCCAGCAGCAGGAGGCCGTGCGGGCGCGCTATCAGCTGCGCGAAGCCCGCCTGCGGGACGAGGTGCAGAGCCTGGATGCCGAGCTGGCCCAATATCGCCGGCAACTGGCCACGCTCGATCGGCGCGCCGAGCTGGCGCAGCGCCAGGTGCAGGATCAGTCCGATCTGGCCAAGCAGGGCTATATCTCGCGCCGCGATGCCGATCGGCTGGAAGATGCAGTGCTGGCCGTGACCGAGACCCGTGAATCGGTGCGTCAGGACATGCTGGCCCGCGACACCACCCTGCGCAACACCCGCCATGAGCTCAGCGGCGTCGGCCATGAGCGCGATGCTGCGCTGGCGGAGCTGGGCGAGAAGCTGGCCGCACTGGACCAGCGCCGCGCCGAGGCGACGCGCCGGGGCCAGGTGTTGCTGGTCGCGCCGATCGCCGCGCGCGTGGCCAATGTGCGGGTCGAGCCCGGCGCGGCGGTCAAGGCCGGCACGCTGGTGGCCGATCTGCTGCCCGCGGACGGCGCCCTGCGCGCCGAGCTGTTCGCGCCCAGCCGCGCGATCGGCTTCGTCAAGCCGGGCGATGAGGTGCGGCTGCGCTATGACGCCTTCCCGTATCAGAAGTTCGGCGTCGGCCGCGGGCGGGTGCTGAGCATCTCCCGGTCGGCCGTCGATGCGCGGGAATTGCCGATGGGCCTGACCGCGCAGGGCCCGGTCTATCGGGTGCTGGTGTCGCTGGACTCGATGCCCGGGCTGGATGGTCAGCCGCCCTCGTTGCGCGCGGGCATGACGCTGCAGGCGGACCTGGTGCTGGAACAGCGCCGGATCGTCGAATACCTCTTCTCGCCCGTGCTGGGGCTGGCGAAGAACGGCTAAGGCGCGCTGCTGTCCGCGTCGGTCCCAGCGGACGGTGCGGGTGCGGGTGCGGGTGCGGGTGCGGGTGCGGATGCGGAGGCTGACGCCGACGCCGCCGAGGCCGGTCCGCTCGTCGCCACCAACAGCGCCCCGGTGACGGCCGCCTCGCCCATCCATCGCCCGAGCCGGCCGGGTTCTGCGCGATCCATCACGCGAGCATCGAGCGCGAACTCGCGCTGCTCGGTGTAGCTGACCGGTCCGATCCGGGGCAGCACGCCGGCCGCCTGCGGCCCGACCAGACCGAGCACCGGATACAGCCGCAGCCGCGCGATCAGCAGCCCGGCGGCGGGGTCGGCGAACATGGTCGTCTCCAGCACCCGCGTGCAGCCATGGCGCTGCACCGCTGTCACCAGGCCGCGCAGATTGGCCGGGACATCGGTGGCGTCCACCGGCAACACCAGGTTGATCACCGGCAGTCCCGCCGCCACCAGCGGCTCGCGCACGGCCAGGTTGAAGCGCCGGTTGATCTCATCCCAGTGCTGGTTGCGCTCCGTCCATTGCGCATCGACATTGCGGCCCTGCCCGAACACCAGCACACAGGCCGAGGTCGGCGTCGCCCACAGCCACGCGCTGACCCATGCGCCCAGCACGGGCAGGAACCGACCGCGACGCGTGCCGCGCCTCGTCGGCGTCGCATCCGGACGAACTCGGCGCAAGGAACGGAACAGGCGGGCCCACATGGCGGGGCATTGTGCGCTGTCGCGGCTTTGCGCCGGCCACCGCCCGTCGGCTCATGGCGGACGCACAATGGCCGCTTGTCGGCCAAGGAGCAAGCCATGGGTGAGCGGATGTCGGTGATCGGCGGCGCAGTCGTCGCGGTGGTGGTGACGGTCGGACTGGCCGGTTGCGCCACCCCGGTCAAGGACGAGCGGCTGCGCCCCGGGTCCAGCACCGGCGAGGACGTGATGCGCTATTACGGCGCACCCAGCCGCATCTGGCCGGAGTCCGACGGCGGCCGCACCCTGGAATACGCCACCCAACCCTTCGGCCAGACCTGCTACCTGGTTCGGCTGGATGCGCAGGACCGACTGGTCAGCGCCATCGACGGCCTGGACAGCGCCCATCGTGAACGCGTGCAGCCCGGCATGACGCCGGAGCAGGTCACCCGGCTGCTGGGCCAGGAACGCAGCCGGGTGTTCTTCAAGCTCAGCGGCGAGGACGTCTGGGACTGGAATGTGCGGCCCGACATGACCGGTTACCTGCTGCGCTTCAATGTCCACTTCAAGGACGGCGTGGTGCTGCGCACCTCCCACAGCGTGGTCTATCCGGACCGCCGATTCCTGTGGGATTGAGGCTGCCGTGAATCGCCCGTGTCGGCGGCCGGCACCGTGACGAATTGACGACGCTTTCGGCCGCCCCACCCCGACGGGGGAACTGAAACCGCGACGCCGCTGCATACACTCCCCCCCTATTCGAGGGAGAGAGGACATGCAGAACCATTCCGCCAGCCCGGCGCCGCGCGCGCTGGCCATGGCGATCGACGGCGTGCTTTGGATGGCGGCCAGCGCCTTTTTGATGTGGGCGTTTTATGGTCAGGTGATTTCGCGCTGGGACGACCTGCGCCCCGGCACGCTGGCCATCAACTGGCTGCTGCCGCTGGTGGTCTGCGTGCTGTTCTGGACCTGGCAAGGCGCCACGCCGGGCAAGCTGATCGCCGGCATCAAGGTGGTGGACAACCAGAGCGGCCGTCGTCCGAGCTGGCACCAGTCGGTGCTGCGCTGGTTCGGTTATGTGCTGTCCACGCTGCCGCTTGGCGCCGGTTTCTGGTGGGCCAAGCTCGACCACGAAGGCCGCACCTGGCATGACCGGCTGTCGCGCACGTCGGTGGAATACAGCCGGCCGCGCCCGCTCAACGGCCAGGGCCTGCTGGCGGAATACATCGGCAATCACTGGCGCGGCGAGCAAAGCCTGGCGCAGAGCTTCTGGATCAACAACGTCCTGCTGTCCTTCCCGCTGGCCGCCGGGCTGACCGGTCTGATGACCTGGATCAGCATGAAGGGCGAGGCGCTGCAGGCCGGCAGCATCGCGATGCTGATCGGCTGGCCGCTGATGCTGCTGATCGACACCTGGTGCGTGGTCGGCGGCTGGCGCTCGGTGCGCGGCTACATCGATGCCAATGGCTCGTTCCTGTGGGCCTTCCTGGCGCGGGTGATCCTGTTCCTGGGTGCGCTGCAGATCCTCGCCTCCCTGGTGATCGGCTTTCTGCCTCGCCTGGACGAATACTGGCTGATGGCCCGCGGCATCGATCCGATCGGCCAGGCCGAGATGACGCTCAGCGCGGACGGTCGCATCCTGCAGTTGCAAGGCCCGATCGGCATGGGCGACGCCACCCGCATGGGCAAGATGCTGGACGGCGCTCCGAATGCCAAGCTGTTCGAGCTGGCCTCCCCCGGCGGCCGGGTGGTGGAAGCCGAGCGCATGGTGGAGCTGGTGCGCAAGCGCGGCGGCGTGACCCGTGCTGTCGGCGATTGCGAAAGCGCCTGCACCCTGGTGTTCCTGGCGGGCAGTTCGCGCCAGTTGATGCCGGGCGCGCAGCTGGGCTTCCATCGCGCCTCGACCGGCACCTTCAACCGCGCCTTCGACGAAATCGCCAACCAGCATCTGGCCAAGACCTACCGCAAGATGGAGCTGCCCGAAGACTTCATCGAGCGGACCCTGCGCACACCCTCGCGCAGCATGTGGTATCCGACCAGCGATGAACTGGTGCGCCACCAGCTGATCGCCGAACCGCCCAAGACGCTGGACATCGCCCTGCCCGACGGCCGCCTGGCCGGCGAGGCCGCGCCGGTGAGCGACTATGTCGATGCGCTGCGCGCCAATCCGATCTGGTTCCAGCTGAACCAGCGCTTCCCCGGCCTGCTGGACGACGCCGGCGCCCGCATGCATGCAGCCCGTGCCGCGCTGGCCGGATCCCCGCAGGAGGTCGACGGCGCCCAGATGGCCGCTCAACAAGCGCTGGCGCCTCGGGTGCGGGAGCTGCTGTTGACCAGTTCACCGGAAGTCCGCCGCAGCTACCTGCCGGTGGTGCGGGCCCAACTGCGCGCCGCGCAGGACCTGGGCAAGGAGATCTGCCAGGCCTGGCTGTCCGGCTCGCCCGCGCCGCGCCGCATGATGCCGGCCGATGTCATGGCCTGGGAAACCCGCTGGCTGAGCGCCGCGCTCAATGCGACGCCGCCCTCGCGCACCCGCAATGCCGAGCCGACCCGCATCGAACTGGAAGTCATTCGCCGCACGCTCGGCCCGCAGGCGCCCGGTCTGCTGGCCGGTCTGTGGACCGAAGACGGACAAAACAGCGCCGACCCGGTGGGCTGCGAACGCACCGCCCAACTGCTGGATCAGTTGCCGCGCATCAAGGTCGGCCCGCGGGAGCTGGCTGAACGGGTGGTGTTCCAGAACGCCAGCTGAGGCGGACGGGATCCGCAGACGGATGCGCTGAACGAGTCCGCCGACCGGACTCGCCGACGGGGCGACTCAGCTTGCCTCGTCCCCCAGCCCGGCGGCCTGCCGGGCGCGCATCCGCGCATGCACATACGCGCCCTGCGGGATGTGCAGCAGATCGGCGAGGCGCCACATCACATGCCGCTCATGGTCGCTGAGCCGGCCATCGGCATAGGCCACGCCCCACATCAGCTCGATCATGCGCACCTTGGCGGGCATGTCCCAGCATTGGTCGATGCGAGAGGTGAAGGCGAACAGATCGGTCGCCTGGCGCGCGGCGGTTTCGGCCAGCTCGGTGAGGCGATCGGCTTCGTCGGCGGCGAGCGCGAACTTCTCGGCCAGCGCGCGCCGGATGGCGTCGCGTTCGTCCTCGGCGAAGGTCGCATCGGCGCGCATCACTTCCACCAGCAGCACGGCCGTGGCGAGTTGCAGCGCATGGTCGTCGTCGCAGTGCTGGGCCTGGGTGAGCGCCAGCGGAGAGAGCAGACCATCGAACAGGTCCTTGAGAGTCTTCAGCATGGCGTGATGGTGGCACAGGCGGCGGGTCGAGGTCCGTGCGCCGGAAATGAATGCGGCCACCCGCAGGTGGCCGCCGTGGGGCGCGCTTCAGGCCCTTCGACGAGCCGGTTGAAGGGCCGTCGGCGCGCGGGTGCGGATCGACTTACCGAACGCGGCCTTCCTTCCAGGCGCCGAGCAGCTTGTCGTAGGCGATGGTCTCGCCCTTGGGCTTCTCATTGGCCAGCTTGGCCCACGGGGCGCCCTTGTCGGACAGCCACTTCTTCGGGTCTTCCTTCTTGTTGAGCTTGGGCGCGCACTTGGCCATGCCGGCGCGTTCCAGACGGGCCATCACCGCGTCCATCTCGTCGGCCAGGTTGTCCATCGCGGCTTGCGGCGTCTTTTCACCGGTCACCGCCTGGGCCACGTTCTTCCACCAGAGCTGGGCCAGCTTCGGATAGTCGGGCACGTTGTTGCCGGTCGGCGTCCAGGCCACGCGGGCGGGCGAGCGATAGAACTCGATCAGGCCGCCGTACTTGTTGGCGTTCTTGGTGAAGTAATCGCTGCGGATGTCGCTGTCGCGGATGAAGGTCAGGCCTTGCACGCTCTTCTTCAGGCTGACCGTCTTGGCGGTCACGAACTGGGCATACAGCCAGGCGGCGGCGGTGCGGTTGGCGTCATGGCCGGCGAAGAAGGTCCAGCTGCCGACGTCCTGATAGCCGTTCTGCATGCCGGGCTTCCAGTACGGGCCGTTCGGGCCGGGGGCCATGCGCCACTTCGGCGTGCCGTCGGCATTCACCACCGGCAGGCCGGGCTTGACCATGTCGGCGGTGAAGGCGGTGTACCAGAAGATCTGCTGGGCGATCTGGCCTTGGGCGGGCACCGGGCCGGATTCACCGAAGGTCATGCCGGTGGCTTCCTTCGGCGCGTACTTCTTCATCCAGTCCACGTACTTGGTCAGCGCGTAGACGGCGGCCGGCGAGTTGGTGGCGCCGCCACGGGCCATCGAGGCGCCGACGGGCGTGCACTTGTCGTCGGCCACGCGGATGCCCCATTCATCGACCGGCATCCCGTTGGGGATGCCCTTGTCGGCGGCGCCGGCCATCGACAGCCAGGCGTCGGTGAAGCGCCAGCCCAGCGACGGGTCCTTCTTGCCGTAGTCCATGTGGCCGTAGATGGGCTTGCCATCGATCGTCTTCACATCGACCGAGAAGAATTCTGCGATGTCTTCATAGGCGCTCCAGTTGAGCGGCACGCCGAGGTCATAGCCGTACTTGGCCTTGAACTTGTCTTGCAGGTCCTTGCGCGCGAACAGGTCGGCGCGGAACCAATAGAGGTTGGCGAACTGCTGGTCGGGCAGCTGGTAGAGCTTGCCATCGGGCGCCGTGGTGAAGCTGGTGCCGATGAAGTCCTTGAGGTCGAGATCGGGATTGGTGAATTCCTTGCCTGCGCCGGCCATGTAGTCGGTCAGGTTCATGATCTTGCCGTAGCGGTAGTGGGTACCGATCAGGTCGGAATCGGAGATCCAGCCGTCGTAGATGCTCTTGCCGGACTGCATCGAGGTCTGGAGCTTCTCGACCACGTCGCCTTCCTGGATCAGGTCGTGCTTGACCGTGATGCCGGTGATCTCGGTGAAGGCTTTGGCGAGCACCTTGCTTTCGTACTCATGGGTGGTGAGGGTTTCGGACACCACAGAAATCTCTTTCACGCCTTTGGCCTGGAGCTTCTTGGCGGCTTCGATGAACCACTTCATCTCGGCCATTTGTTTGTCTTTGGCCAGGGTGGAGGGTTGGAACTCGCTGTCGATCCACTTCTTCGCTTCGGGCTCGCCGGCCCAGGCGCTGGAGGCTCCGATGGCCAGCAGGGCGGCCACTGCGAGCGCGGAATACTTGGTTTTCTGCACGCTTGTCTCCTCAGTCTTAGCGCCCCCCCTGCAAGAGGACGAATCGCGGCTCCGGGGGGGCGGGAAGCCGAATTCCTGACACATGGGGTGGGCTAGCCTTTGCGCAGGATCAGCGCGAGCACCAGCATCGATGCCACGAAGCTGATCCACACGCTGGGTTCGGCTTCGAGGTGGAACCATTCCATCATCCGCCCACCGAGCCCCACGAACGCGAGGTTGAGGTAGGCGGCGGTGAGCAGCCCGATGAACAGGCGATCGCCGCGCGTCGTCCGCAGCGGCAGCCAGCCTTTGCGCAGCGTCGTTGGCGACTTGATTTCCCACACCGTCATTCCGACCAGCATCAGCACGATGCAGGCGAAGAACACCGCCACCGGCGTTGTCCAAACCATCCAATCAAACACAGCCTTCTCCTTCAACTCTCAGCGCGGTATTGCAACCAACCCACGCTCCCACAGCATTCGGATATCCCCTGCCCTTTCCTCCGCTGCCCGCGTCGCCCCAATGGAGCCTGAACCAAAGCCGGCCCAGCCCGGCGCCCGTCCAGCGGAGCACGGAGATCCGGCTCCGCCGGGCTCCTGCTCGCCCCCTGGGGGGCCGGCGCCAGCCGGTAGGGGGGAGCCCATCCAGAGGGGCCCCGCCCCGACAAGTCCAGCGGAGCTCGGAGATCCGGCTTTGCCGGGCTCCAGCTCGCCCCCTGGGGGGCCGGCGTCAGCCGGTAGGGGGGGTCTCAAACTCTGCCCATTGCGAAGCCTTTGGCGATGTAGTGACGCACAAACCAGATCACGACGGCGCCGGGGACGATGGTCAGCGTGCCGGCAGCCGCCAGCGTCGCCCAGTCCATGCCGGAAGCGCTCACGGTGCGGGTCATGGTCGCCACGATCGGCTTGGCATTGACGCTGGTGAGCGTGCGCGCCAGCAGCAGCTCCACCCACGAGAACATGAAGCAGAAGAACGCCGCCACGCCCACGCCCGCCTTGATCAGCGGCAGGAACACCGTCAGGAAGAAGCGCGGGAAGCTGTAGCCATCGATGTAGGCGGTCTCGTCGATCTCTCGCGGGATGCCGCTCATGAAGCCTTCCAGAATCCACACCGCCAACGGCACGTTGAACAGCAGATGCGCCAGCGCGACGGCCAGGTGGGTGTCCATCAGCTCCAGCGTCGAATACAGCTGGAAGAACGGCAGCAGGAACACCGCCGGCGGCGTCATCCGGTTGGTCAGCAACCAGAAGAACACATGCTTGTCGCCGAGGAACGAATAGCGGCTGAAGGCATACGCGGCCGGCAGCGCGACGGCGATCGAGATCACCGTGTTGATCGCCACATAGATCAGGCTGTTGATGTAGCCGCTGTACCAGGACGGATCAGTGAAGATCGTGTGATAGCTGGCCAGCGAGAAATGCTGCGGCCACAGGCTGAAGCTGGACAGGATCTCCTCATTGGTCTTGAAGCTCATGTTGACCATCCAGTAGATGGGCAACAGCGCGAAGACCAAATAGAGGATCAGGAAGATCGTGCGCTTGCGAAAACGACGCTCATCCATGGGCGGCCTCCGTCTTGTGGTCGTTCTGTCCCAGCGACTGCATCCAGTTGTAGAGGATGAAGCACAGCAGCAGGATGATGAGGAAGTAGATCAGCGAGAACGCCGCCGCCGGACCCAGGTCGAACTGGCCGACCGCCTTCTGCGTCAGGTACTGGCTGAGGAAGGTGGTGGCATTGCCCGGGCCGCCGCCGGTGAGCACGAAAGGCTCGGTGTAGATCATGAAGCTGTCCATGAAGCGCAGCAGCACCGCGATCATCAACACGCCGCGCATCTTCGGCAGTTGGATGTAGCGGAACACCGCGAACTTGCTGGCGCCATCGATCCGCGCGGCCTGGTAGTAGGCATCGGGAATCGAGCGCAGGCCCGCGAAGCACAGCAGCGCCACCAGCGGCGTCCAATGCCAGACATCCATCACCAGCACGGTGAACCAGGCATCGGTCGCATTGCCGGTGTAGTTGTAGTCCACGCCCATCGCCTGCAGCGCCGCGCCCAGCAGGCCGATATCCGCCCGGCCATAGATCTGCCAGATGGTGCCCACCACGTTCCAGGGGATCAGCAACGACAGCGCCACGATCACCAGCACCGCCGAGGACTTCCAGCCCTGCGCCGGCATCGACAAGGCCAGCGCGATGCCCAACGGAATCTCCACCAGCAGCACCGCCAGCGAGAAGCCCAGCTGGCGCAGCAGCGCGCCATGCAGCTCCTCATCCCGCATCACCGCGGCAAACCATTCGGTGCCGACGAACACGCGGCGCTCCGGCGAAATGATGTCCTGCACCGAATAGTTCACCACCGTCATCAACGGCAGGATGGCCGAGAAGGCCACGCAGATGAACACCGGCAGCACCAGGAACCAGGCTTTCTGATTGACCGGCTTCATGCGACGGCCTCCTTGCGGATCACGGGCGGAGTTGAATGGAGCAATTGATCGTCGCGTCCGTAGAAGCAGGTGTGCGTGCCCAATACCTGCAGACCGACGACGTCGCCGACCCGCGGCGGCATCGCCTGCGACGGCAGCCGGACCTTGACCGCCGTGCCGTCCTCGCCGTGCGCGACCTGCGCGGTCACCAGCCAGTAGGTGCCGACGTCCTGCACCTGCGACACCGTCGAGCGCAGCGCGCCGGGCGCCTCGGGCGGCGTCAGCGTCACATACTCCGGCCGCACGCCGAGCGAGAACTCGCCCGTCTGCTCCAGCAGCCGGCCGATCTCGCCCTCAGGCGGGGTCAGCTCTTGCCCGGCGATCTGCAGCAGACCGCCCTTGGGCAATTGCAGGAAGCGGCCCGGCAGGAAGTTCATGCCCGGCGAGCCGATGAAGTGACCGACGAAGCGATGCTGCGGACGCTCGAACAGCGCTGCCGCCGAGCCCACCTGTACCGCGCGGCCGCGGGTCATCACCACGATCTGGTCGGCAAAGGTCAGCGCCTCGACCTGGTCATGGGTCACATAGATCAGCGTGAGCTTCAGCTCGTGATGGATCTGCTTGAGCTTGCGGCGCAGTTGCCATTTCAGATGCGGATCGATGACGGTGAGCGGCTCATCGAACAGCACCGCCGACACGTCTTCCCGCACCAGGCCGCGACCGAGCGAGATCTTCTGCTTGGCATCGGCGGTCAGGCCGGCGGCGCGCTGGTTGAGCTGGCCATTGAGTTCCAGCATTTCCGCGATGCGGCCGACACGCGCCTTGATGCGGTCCGCCGGCACGCCGCGATTGCGCAGCGGGAAGGCGAGGTTCTCGGCCACCGTCATCGTGTCGTAGATGACGGGGAACTGAAACACCTGCGCGATGTTGCGGTCCTGCGGCGAGAGCGTCGTGACGTCCTTGCCATCGAAGCTCACCTTGCCCTGCGAGGGTCGCAGCAGCCCGGAGACGATGTTGAGCATCGTCGTCTTGCCGCAGCCCGACGGGCCCAGCAGCGCATAGGCGCCGCCATCCTCGAAGCTCATCTTCAGCGGCAACAGCGCATAGTCGCTGTCCTCGCGGGGATCGGCGCGGTAGGCATGCGCCAGGTCCAGATCGATGCGGGCCATCAGCGTCCTCCCTGGCGCTCGGGCGCGCGTGTGAGCAGGCCGGCCGCGTCGAACACATGGACGTGGGCGGCATTCAGGTAAAGCGTCAAGGGCGCTCCCAATTCGAAGTCGTGCACGCCGGTCAGTTGCGCGACCAGATCGCCCACCTCGCTGTGCACATGGACGAAGGTGTCGGAGCCGGAGATCTCCGCCAGCTCCACCGCGCCTTGCAGGGCGATGTCGCCGGGTTGGCGGTCCACGTGCAGCGCGCCGGCGCGCACGCCGACCGTCACGCCGCCCTGCCCCGGCAGCATCAGGTCCAGGCCCGGCTTGAGCTGCAGCCGGTCGCCCAGGCCTTGAGCCAGGATCAGGTTCATCGGTGGGTCGCTGAAGGCCCGTGCCACGCGCAGCGAGGCCGGGCGATGGAAGACTTCCGCCGTGGGACCGTACTGCAGCAATTCGCCGGCATCCATCACCGCGGTGTAGCCGCCCAGCAGCAGCGCTTCGGCGGGCTCGGTGGTGGCATAGACCACCGTCGAATCGCCGGCGGCGAAGAGCTGGCTCAGCTCCTCGCGCAGTTCTTCGCGCAGCTTGTAGTCGAGGTTCACCAACGGCTCATCGAGCAGCATCAGCGGCGCCTGCTTGGCGAGCGCGCGGGCCAGGGCCACGCGCTGCTGCTGGCCGCCGGACAGCTGCGCGGGCAGCTTGTCCAGGTGCATGTCGATGTGCAGCTTCTCGGCCAGTTGCTGCACGCGGGCGCGGATCGCGTCGCGGTCCAGTCGGGCGCGGATCTTCAGCGGCGAGGCGATGTTGTCGCGCACGCTCATCGACGGATAGTTGATGAACTGCTGATAGACCATCGCCACATCCCGGCGCCGGACCGGCCAGCCGGTGACATCGGTGCCGTCGACGGTCACCCGCCCTTCGGTCGGGCGGTCCAGGCCCGCCATCAACCGCATCAGCGTGGTCTTGCCGGCCTGGGTCGCGCCCAGCAGCACGGTGACCGCGCCGGGCACCAGTCGCAGGTCCAGCGGATAAAGGTGGGGATCAGCCCCCACCCGGTGGCTGACGCCCTGCAGTGTCAGCTCCATGAGTTGTCTCGCTTGTCTCTTGGCATGAGGTTCTGGGCGTCGTCCCTGGCAGGCGACGCGCTGTTCTGGTGGGGAGAGAGATCGTTGGAGGCCGACGCTGCCGACGCCGACGCAGCGCCGGTGGCGCTCACCGCGCCGAGCCGCTCGAACCAGGCCGCGACGGCCGCGCGCTGCGCCTCGTCGTAATGCAGGCCGAGCTTGGAGCGGCGCCACAGCACGTCGTCCGCGCTGGTGGCCCATTCCTCCTGGACCAGATAGCGCAGCTCCGCTTCATGCAGGCCCGGGGCAATCTCCGGGTCCAGGTCGGCCAGCGATTCCGCGCCAGCCAGCACGCGCGACACCCGCGCGCCGTAGGCACGCGCCAGTCGGCGCGCCAGTTGCGGCGGCAGCCACGCGTGGCGCTGGCCGAGGGCGGTGAGCAGGCGTTCGAAGTCGGTGTCGGGCCGCTGCGGTGCGCCGATCCAGTCGCGCAGATCGCCGCCGGGCAGATGCGCATGTTCGGTCCAGGCCTGGCGACGATCGCCGAGCATGTCGCCGATCAGGTCCGCCGCGTCTTCGGCCAATTTGCGGAAGGTGGTGATCTTGCCGCCCCAGACGCTCAGCAGCGGCGCGCCGCCGTCCTGCTGGGTCTCGAGCAGATAGTCGCGCGTCACCGCCGACGGATCGCCGGAGGCATCGTCCAGCAGCGGACGCACGCCGGCATAGGTCCACACCACGTCATCCGTCGTGATGGGCTTCTGGAAGTAGCGGCTTGCCTGTTCGCAGAGGTAGGCGATCTCCTTGGCCTCGATGCGGGCCTTGCCGAAACCGGCCAGCGCATCGGCCGGCAGCTCCACATCGGTGGTGCCGATCAGGGTGTAGTCGTCCTCATACGGGATGGCGAAGATGATCCGCTTGTCCGGATTCTGGAAGATGTAGGCATGGTCATGCTCATAGGCGCGGCGCACGACGATGTGGCTGCCCTTGACCAGCCGCAGGCTCTTGGTGGCGAGGGTCTCGTCACGCGCGGGCCGCGCGGTGTCGCGCAGGAAGCTTTCCGCCCAGGGACCGGCCGCATTGACCAGCGCACGCGCCCGCACCGTCCACTCGCCGCGCGGGCCGCGCAGGGTGGCAATCCATTGATCGGCTTCGCGGCGTGCCGCGACCACGGTGGTGCGGGTGTGCAGCGACGCGCCCTTCTCGCGCGCATCGAGCGCATTCAGCAGCACCAGGCGGGCGTCGTCCACCCAGCCGTCCGAATAGACGAAGCCGCGGGTGTAGGCCGTCTTGAGCGGGCGGCCCAGTGGGGAGCGTCGCAGGTCCACGCCGGTGGAACCGGGCAGCACCTCGCGGCGGGCCAGATGGTCGTAGAGGAACAGGCCGATGCGGACCATCCAGGCCGGTCGCATCGCCGCGTCATGCGGCATCACGAAGCGCAGCGGCCACATGATGTGCGGCGCGCTGCGCAGCAGGACCTCGCGCTCCTGCAGCGCCTTGCGCACCAGCGAGAACTCGTAATACTCGAGATACCGCAGGCCGCCGTGGATCAGCTTGGTGGAGGAGGACGAGGTATGCGCCGCGAAGTCGGAGGCTTCGGCCAACACCACGCGCCAGCCGCGACCGGCCAGATCGCGCGCGATGCCGGCGCCATTGATGCCGCCACCGACGACCAGCACATCGCAGGTCTCAGCAGGCAGGGCGGCGCGCGCGTCGGCGCCCTGGGGCACCACGCGATCGGCCGGGTCGACGGTCGGGACGGCGGACGGATCGGCGTTCAAAAGAGTCTCCTGTGCGAATCGATCGATGCATCGGCCGGCGCTTCGGGCACCGAAACGCGACACGCTTCGAATGGCCCGAGGTCGACGGCGATACCCCGGAAAGGTTCGCAATTCTGTTCTTCTTTTTTCTTTTTAGCTCGCTTTTGCGCGTTTCGGTTGAGGGTTAACCCGATCGATGTTCGTTTTCGTTCGCTTTAGTCTGCCGGCCATGAATCCCAATCCCCGTCAGAACGACTTGCTGAAGGAAGTCCGCGCGCAGGGCTCCGTCAGCGTGGAGGCCCTGGCCGAGAAATTTGGCGTCACCCTGCAGACGGTGCGCCGCGATGTGCAGCGTCTGGCCGAAGCCGGCCTGGTGGCGCGTTTTCATGGTGGCGTGCGCATTCCGTCGTCCACCACCGAGAACATCGCCTATCGACAGCGCCAGGCCATGCAGGCCGACGGCAAGGCCCGCATCGCGCGGGCGATCGCGGCGCGCATTCCGGCGGGCTGCTCGCTGATCCTGAACCTGGGCACGACCACCGAAGCGGTCGCCCGCGCGCTGCTGCATCACCAGGGCCTTCGGGTGATCACCAACAACCTGAATGTGGCGACCATCCTCAGCGACAACCCGGATTGCGAGCTGGTGATGGTGGGCGGCTCGGTGCGGCATCGCGACCGCGGTGTCGTCGGTGAAGCGGCGGTGGACTTCATCCGCCAGTTCAAGGTGGACATCGGCCTGATCGGCATTTCCGGCATCGAGTCCGATGGCAGCCTGCGCGACTTCGATTACCGCGAGGTGATGGTGGCGCGGACGATCGTCGAGCACTCGCGCGAAGTGTGGGTGGCGGCGGATGCGTCGAAATTCAATCGGCCGGCGATGGCGGAGGTCGCTCGCTTGCCGCAGATCGACGCGCTGTTCACCGACGCCGCGCCGCCGGAACCGTATGCCGCGCTGATGTCGGATGCGGGCGTGGAGCTGGTGGTGGCAGACTGAATCGACTGCGGCCGGCCGGCGCGACCACGCGCCTCACCGGCCCATGCGCAAGACCACCAGACACAAGACCAGAACACCACAAGACCGAGACAAGCCATGACCTATCTGCTGGCCCTGGATCAGGGCACCTCCAGTTCCCGTTCGATCGTGTTCGATGCGCAAGGGCGCATCGTGGCGATGGCGCAGCGGGAGTTTCGACAGATCTATCCGCAGCCGGGCTGGGTCGAGCATGACGCGCAGGAGATCTGGAGTTCTCAGCTGGCGACCGCGCGCAATGTGCTGGCCAAGGCGAACCTGAAGGCGTCGGACCTGCGCGCGCTGGGCATCACCAATCAGCGCGAGACCACGCTGGTGTGGAATCGCCGGACCGGGCAGCCGGTCTATCACGCGATCGTCTGGCAGGACCGCCGGGCGGAGCCGCAATGCGCGGCGCTGCGGGAGCAAGGCCATGCCGGCACCATCCAGGCCAAGACCGGGCTGGTGATCGATGCCTATTTTTCGGGCACGAAGCTGCAATGGATTCTGGACAACGTCGCCGGTGCGCGGGAGCAGGCGGAGCGCGGGGAGCTGGCCTTCGGCACCATCGACAGCTGGCTGATCTGGCAGCTGACGCATGGGGAGGTGCATGTCACCGACGTGAGCAATGCGTCCCGCACGATGCTGTTCAACGTCCATGAGAACCGCTGGGACGACGACCTGCTGAAGCTGCTGAACATCCCGGCCTCGGTGCTGCCGAGCGTGCATCCGTCCGCGCATGAATTCGGCACGGTGGCGCCGGACCTGCTCGGCGGCCCGGTGCTGATCGGCGGCATCGCGGGCGACCAGCAAAGCGCGCTGTTCGGCCAGGCCTGTTTCGAAGCAGGCATGGCCAAGAACACCTACGGCACCGGCTGCTTCATGCTGATGCACACCGGCACGCGGTTCCAGACCAGCGGCAATGGCCTGATCACCACCAGCGCCGCGCAGCCGGATGCGACGCCGCGTTTCGCGCTGGAGGGCAGCGTCTTCATCGGAGGCGCGGTGGTGCAATGGTTGCGTGACGGCCTGAATGCGATCAAGGCCAGCGGCGAGGTGCAGGGCCTGGCGGAGAGCGTGCCCGATGCGGGCGGCGTGATGTTCGTGCCGGCCTTCACCGGTTTGGGCGCGCCGTACTGGGACGCGGAAGCGCGGGGCGCGATCGTCGGCCTGACGCGCGGGTCGACCGTCGCGCACATCGCTCGTGCGGCGCTGGAGAGCATCGCCTTCCAGAGCGCGGCGCTGCTGCAATCGATGAGCCGTGATGCCGTCGCTGCAGGCGGTGCGCCGGTCAGTGAACTGCGGGTGGATGGCGGCGCCTGCGTCAACAACCTGCTGATGCAATTCCAGGCGGATCTGCTTGGCATTCCGGTGGTGCGCCCGAAGGTCATCGAGACCACCGCGCTGGGCGCGTCCTATCTCGCGGGCCTCACGGCCGGGGTGTATGGCAGCCTCGATGACATCGGCAAGAACTGGCAGACCGAGCGCGTCTTCCTGCCCACCATGTCCCGCGACCGGGCGGAGCTGCTGATGTCGCAGTGGGAGCGTGCGGTGAGACAGGCGTCGGCGAAGTAGGCAAGGGCCTCAGCGCCCAGGTGGATGACGACGCTCCGTCAGGCATCGAGATGGGATCGGCCCGTCTAACGCCGCGTGGACAGCGCGCGCGGCGTACGGGCTGCCATCTCCTTGGTTGTAGAAGCGAAGAACCTCGATAACGCAGACTGGATGGCTCCACGGCGCATGCCGTCGCCAACTGGCCAATTCGCGGGCAGCAATCACATCAGTTCCTTGAGCGTCTCCACATGCTCACGGTTGTACCGAATGCGCCAGCGCGCATGGACCTCCGAGCTGGCCGAGCGTGCCTCGCTTGTGCCAAGTGTCAAAGACTGGACCGGCACTCGCCGGTTGGCGAGCCATTCCTCCATCCGGTTGGCGGCGTGACGAAACTGAAGCTGCTCCAGGAGAAAGCCGAGACGCTGGACCACAGGGACTTGTCCACAGGCTTCGGCGGCCCGGGTCAACTCGTCGCAGGAAAGCTCTGGCCCCAGGTCCCGGGCGATGCGCGCGATGCTTTCCAGCCCGCCGACGGCCGACTGGTGGCGAATGAGATCGAACAATGTCGCTTCCCGGGTGCTGACCCGCCACGGCGCGACGCCATGCGACACCACCACCGTCGGCGTGCGGGAGACACCGCGCTTGGCCGTGAAATCGACTCTCAGCCGACCTGGCATCCATGCTGCCCGAGGGCGCTCGACCATCACCTGCGTCGCCTGCAACGCGTAATGCGCGGAGCCCCAATGCCGTGCAGCGGACAGCAAGGCCACGTAGTAATCGGCCGACAGCAGGCGCATGGCGTCGTCCAGCCACCAGGTGACGGGAGGCGCACCGTAAGCGGCCTGCTCAGGGGGAACGATCAGACAACTGCCCGGCCGTCGGCTCAGTCTCACCACTTGGCCGGCGCTCTCGAGGCGTCGAAGGGTGCGATCGACGGACGACTCGCCGGCACGTCGGCCTGTGAGCCGAGCAAATTCATCGACGGAAAAGCAATAGCGGACTTGCTGCTGAATCGACCGCAGCGCCGCGTCGGCGCTGAGGCGAGCAGCCCGAGCCGGTCTGGGAGAGGAAGTCGGCAGCGACAACATGGACAGTCTTGAAGGCTAGATGGCGCAGTGATTGGCGACAAACGTCTCCGCCGCGTCGGTCACCCGCCTGAGCTCAAGTTAACCCGTTGATTCGGATCACATTTTTCTATTAGCTCGACAGCGACGCGGGAACAATGATACGTCTCAGAGTACCACTGCGGTCCTGTTAGCCAAACGTTTATGCACGCCGGCCAAAAAAATGGAGCGGTCCTCCCGCCCCATTCCGTGCCTGACGTCAGAAGCCGAGCGACTCGCCCGCGCCGAGCAGCGTGGCCGCGCCCAGCACCGCGAAGATCGCCGCCGCGATGCCGTGCACCAGCCGGACCGGCATCTTGTGGGCCAGCTTGTCGCCCACCAGCACCGCCGGAACGTTGGCGACCATCATGCCCAGCGTCGTGCCCGCCACCACCGGCCAGAGATCCGCAAACCGCGCGGCCAGGGCCACTGTGGCGATCTGCGTCTTGTCGCCCATCTCGGCCAGGAAGAAGGCCACGATGGTGGTGCCCAGCACGCCGAAGCGATAGCGCTTGCCGGTCTCGTCGTCGTCGATCTTGTCGGGGATCAGCGTCCACACCGCCATCGCGATGAAGCCGACGCCCAGGATCCAGCGCAGGGTTTGCGGTGAGAGCTGGGTGGTGATCCAGCTGCCGAGCGCGCCGGCGCACGCGTGATTGACCAGGGTGGCGATGAGGATGCCCAGGCAGATCGCGCCAGGACGGCGGAACCGCGCGGCCAGGATGAAGGCCAGCAATTGGGTCTTGTCGCCGATTTCGGCCAGGGCCACCAGGCCGGTGGAGATGAGGAAGGCTTCCATGAGAACGCTCAGCGGCCGAGACGAACCAATGACCATACCCACGCCGGCCGCAACCCGGGGATATGGTCAAAGGTCTCGCCAGGCTGGGAACGCGAGGTTCCTGGCTACCGCACGCCATGAGCCGATTCAGGATCGGCTCAAGTCTGTTGACGCGGGTCTGCTGAGGTGCCGCCCCGATGCTGACCAATCAGCGGATCTGACGATCCAGGGCGGCGGGGTGTGCAGCGGCTACTCCCCAATGACAGCGCGCATTGTAGTCTCAGCCAGCCCTGGCCAAGCCCGCGAAAGCCCATCCAGCTTGCCGGGATCTCCCACCAGCAGCAACTGCGTGCGGTTGTCCCGCCAGCTCGCGCTCATCAGCAACTGCAGCACCGGCGCGCTGACCGAGCGCACCCGCTGCGGCCACTGCAGCAGATCGTCCAGCTCACCCGCGGCCACCGCCTGCGACAGCAACTCATCCGGCGCCTGCTGAAGCCGCATCTGCCACTCGCCGAGCGCGAGCGCCTGCGCCACCGACAGATCGTCCGGCGTGACCGTCTCAGCGGACAGCCGCGGCAGTTGATCGCGCAGCAGCGGCAGCAGGTCGGGCAGCGCCGCAGTCGGCACGGTCACGCTCAAGCGCCAGCAGGTCGAGCCGCCCAGAGGCTCGATCTCGCTGGTCCACGCGCCGGGGATCTGCACCGCCAGGCGCTGCTCCAGCAGCACACGCGCCAGCGTGCCCAGCACACGCGGGGTGCCGCGCGGCATGCTGGTCTGCAGCACCACGCGGCATCCCTGCGCGCGCGGCAGCGGCAGCGCATAGGCCAGCGGTCCGGCCGGCGCGGCCGTGGCCATCGCGGCGGCGGCCGTGGTGGGCGGGTTGGGCGCGGCCTTCGGCGGCTTCCAGTCGTCCAGGAAATCGGCGGCCAGCGTGCGGGCGGCCTCCAGCGTCAGATCGCCGCAGAACAGCAATTGGGTGCGGTCAGGCCGCCAGTACTGGCGATGGAACGCCAGCACATCCTCACGCTTGAGCCGCTTGAGGCTGCCAGCGGTCTGCACCGGCTGCGCGCGGCCCCAGAACAGGCGCCGCGCCACCCACGGCGAGAGCAGCAGCGCATCGGCGCGGCGCAGGGCCAGCGCGTCCTGCGCGCGACCGCGCATGTGCTCCAGCGATTCGAATTCCAACGTCGGCGCGCCGACCAGATCGGCCAGCAGATTGACGGCGTCATCGCACTGGTCCGGCACCGCTTCCAGCGCCAGTTCCGCCGAGAGCGGCGACAGATCCAGCTGCAGCGGTCGACCGAGCAGATCGCTGGCATAGGCGATGTCGGCGGACTCCATGGTCTCGCCGCCCCGCTTCGCGCCTTGCGCCAGCATCGACAGGGCCACCTCGGCCAGGCCTTCCTTGCCGAACGGGTCGTGCAGCCAGCCGGCATCGGTCAGCAGACGCACCACCGTGCGCGGCGCACCGGGCCGCGGCAGCACCAGCACGCGCACGCCGTTGGGCAGGCGCGTCTGGTGGAGCGTCAGCGGCGGCAGGGACGGCAGCGGCGGCAGTTCCGGCGGCTGCTCGAAACCCGGCTGCGCCTGGGCGATCAAGGGCAGCGAGGTCGCCATCGAGGCGCCCAGCAGCCAGTCACGACGACGCCAGCGCATCATGCCCAGGCCCCCCGCACCGTTCGCACGACGGTGGCACCCGGCACGGCGGCGCCCGCCTGGCCGACATCGGCCAGCAAGGTCAGCACCGGCGCCTGCACCACCTGACGACGCCAGAACTGCTGCACATCGGCGGCCGTCAGGCGTGCCCACTGGGCGGCCTCCTTGGCCGGCGCGGCGAGATCGCCGCGCAGCGCCCATGCATCCCCGAGCGTCTTCGCCAGCATCGCGGCGCCCCATTCACCGGCTTGCCATTCGCGCTTGAGCAGCGCCTTGGCCTTGTCGAGTTCCTCGTCGCTGACCGGCTCATCCGCCAGCCGCAGCACTTCCTTCAACAGCGCCGCCGCCAACGGGGCGGCCGTCTGGCCGTGCGCGGCCAAGGCCTGCGCCACCAGCAAGCCGGCCTGCTGATGCTGGACCAGCCGAAGCGTCAGATGATGGGCGACCGCCAGTTCATCCACCAGCGTGTCGGTCAGCCGACCGGACCGCCCCCGCCCCAGCAGCGCATGGGCCAGACGCCAGGTCGGTGTCGCCGGATCATCCAGTCGCGGCACCTGCCACACCAGCGCGGCGGCGGGCAGCGGCGCCTGCGGCAGAGACAGCTTCAGCGTCTGACTTTGCGGACGGCGCGCCTCGCGCGGTTCTTTGGCGTCGCGTGCTGCATCACGGGCTGCATCACGGGCCTCGCGCGGCTCACGCATGTCCCGGCCCTCACCGGGCTGACTGGCGGCGCTCGACGCGCCGGACGCGCCCATCACCGCGCTGGCGGCGGACGCGGCACCGGCCGAGTCCACCTGCGCAGTCGCCGATGACGATGCCGATGACGACGCACTCGCCGCCGGGGCCACCCCAGCGACGCCCCATGGCGCACGGATCGAGCCGAAAAAATGCATCACCCAACGGGCGAGCGCACCCTCGTCGAACGCGCCGGTGATGACCAGCAGCGCGCGGTCGGGTCGGAAATGCGCGGCATGGAAGGCGCGCAGTTCGTCGATGTCCAGATCGCGCAACTGGTCCGGATCGCCCAGCGTGCCGCGTTGATAGGGATGCGTCAGATAGCCGTGCCGCTGCACCGCTCCGTCGAGGCGGCCATACGGCTGCAGCAGCGCCTGCTGCGCGGCCTGGCGCAGTTGGGCGCGGCCGCGGTTCAGGGTGTCGGCGTCCAGGCGCGGATTGCTCATGCGCTCGGCCTCGGCCCAGAGCAGGCGCTCGAGGTGCGGGGCGAGCACCGTGCTTTGCAGCGCGGCGAAATCCTCGTCGATCTCCAGCGTCGTCTGACCGCCCGCCTGAGCGATCAGGCGATGAAACTGGCCCGGCTCCAGATAACGGCTCGCGCCCGCGCTCAAGCGCAGGGCCAGATGGGTCATGCCGGAGCGACCGGTGGGATCGTCCCGCGCGCCGACGCGATAGACCACGCGCACCGACGCCAACGCGCCCGGCACGGGCCGCGCCAGCCAGTGCAGACCATTGGAAAGACGCTGCGGTTCGACGCTGAGGCTCGACATCACGGCAGCATAGCCGGCAATCCGCGCGCCCCCGCCTGGCTTCGACATCGGCGCGACAGGCGCGCCCCCGGGGCCGGGGACAACTCAGGCGCAGGCCGCACGGCCGCGAAACGACACCGCACGGCGGCGCGCCGGCGTGCGCTCAGCCGCGCGGTGATGGCGTTCGCACGGGCGCCGACGCGAACTCAAAACACGTCGGGCCGGTCCTGCGGGGTTTGGGCCTCGACCACGATGCGGGCATGGCGCTGGAAGGTGAAGTAAGCCCAGGCCCAATCGGCAAACACACGGACGCGATTGCGGAATCCGATCAGGAAATAGACGTGCACGAACAGCCAGAACAACCAGGCGGACAAGCCGCTGAACTGCACCGAGCCCAGATCCGCCACCGCCGCCTTCCGGCCGATGGTGGCCAGCGAGCCGTAGTCCCGATAGCGGAACGGCGGCTCCGACCGGCCCTTCATCCGCGCCAGGATCTGTCGCGCGGCGTGCCGGCCGGCCTGCTTGGCACCGGGGCTGACGCCCGGCACCGGCTTGCGGCTGCCGTCCTTTTCAACACTCTGCGCGGCGGCCATGTCGCCCACCACATAGACCTCCGGATGCCCCGGAATGTTCATGTGTTCATCCACCACCACGCGACCCGCGCGGTCCAGCGGCACGTCCAGCGTGCGCGCCAGCGGCGACGCCGCCACACCCGCTGCCCAGACCTTGGTGCGGGCCTCGATGCGTTCGCGGCCGCCATCGGGGGTCTGCAGCTCCACGCCGTGCTCGTCGATGCCGACCACGCGGCAATTCACCCGCACCTGCACGCCGAGCCGCTCCAGTTGGGCGCGGGCCTGCGCCGACTGGGCCGGCTTGAAGGCGGCCAGCACCCGATCCGAGCCTTCGATCAGCAGCACCTGCGCACGGCCGGGATCGATGCGGCGGAATTCGTCGCGCAGCGTGTGGCGAGCGATCTCGGCCAGCGTGCCGGCCATCTCCACGCCGGTCGGGCCGCCGCCGATCACGATGAAGTTCAGCCACGGCGCCCGGCTGGCGTCATCCGGCAAGGTCTCGGCGCGCTCGAAGGCGCTGAGCAGGCGAGCCCGCAGACGGAACGCATCGGCCAGGGTCTTCAGGCCGGGTGCATGCGTCTGCCAGGCATCGTTGCCGAAATAGCTGTGGGTGGCGCCGGCCGCGACGATGAGGTGGTCGTACGCGAGCACCTGGCCGTCGGACAGCCGCACCTCGCGGCGGGCCTTGTCGATGTGTTCGACTTCCGCCATCAGCACCGTCAGGTTGCGCTGGCGACGCCGCATGTGGCGGATCGGCGCGGCGATCGCCGGAGCCGACAGGCCGGCCGTCGCCACCTGGTAGAGCAGCGGCTGGAACAGGTGATGGTTGCTGCGGTCGATCAACGTGACCCGCACCGGCGCACCATCCAGCACCTTGGTGGCTTCCAGCCCACCAAAGCCGCAACCCACGATCAAGACATGAGGCAATTCGGCATTCATGCGGGACATCCTAGCCGCGATGACGACCGGGACAGGTCTTGCCCTTCGTCGACAATGCGGCCATGCGCCGCGCCGACCGCCTGTTCCAGATCGTCCAGTTGATTCGTGGACGTCGCCTCACCACCGCTGATTTCCTGTCCCAGCGCCTGGAAGTGTCCATCCGCACCGTCTACCGCGACGTCGCCGCCCTGCAGCAGCAAGGCGTGCCGATCGATGGCGAAGCGGGCGTGGGCTATCGCATGCGGGTCGGCTTCGAGCTGCCGCCGCTGATGTTCAGCTCCGAGGAAGCGCAATCGCTGGTGGCCGCAGTGCGGCTGGCTCAACCGCAGCTCGACGCGGTGCTGGGCCAGCGCGCGGAGGAAGCGCTGAGCAAGATCCTGGCGGTGCTGCCCGGCACCGCCCGCGCCGCGGCGGAGAGCCTGACGGTCTATGCGCCGCAGCGCGGTCTGGATGACGTCAGCCGCACTCGCCTGACTCAGCTGCGCCAGGCGACCGAGTCCCGCAACAAGCTGCGCCTGACCTACCTCGATCTCAGCGACCAGACCACCACGCGCGTGGTGCGCCCGCTGGCCTGCTTCTTCTGGGGACCGGTGTGGACCTTCTCCGCCTGGTGCGAATTGCGCGAGGGCTTCCGCAGCTTCCGGGTCGACCGGGTGCAGCAGCTGGAGATGATGGAAGAGCGCTTCCGCGATGAACCCGGCAAGACGCTGGCCGACCTGCAGCGGCTGGAGAACGCGCGCGAAAACCTGACCTGAGACGCGACGCGCTCTGAGGCAGTCAGGCGCGATCGACGCGATCAGCGCCGGTCAGCGCCGGTCAGCACCGGTCAGCACCGGTCAGCACCGGTCAGCGAATCGCCGCACCGCGCGGCATCGCGACGGCCGCCGGACGCCAGCGCATCAACGGCGCCTCGATCCAGCGGTGGAACGGCACGGCGGCCACATTGCTCAGACCCCAGGCCACGATCAAGGCCAGCGGCGCCAGCACGTCCAGCATCGGCGCCGGGCTCTCGGCGCGGTGCTCAACCAGCGCATTGACCAGCAGGCACACCGGGAAGTGCACCAGGAACAGCGCATAGGCATGCCGCGCGAGTCCCTGCAGACGGGCCTGGAACCAGGCGGGGCCGCCGCCGTGGCGCCAGCCGGCCACGATGGCGGCGGTCAGCGCCGCCACCACCACGCGTTCGCGGAACTGGATCCACAACGCCGCCAGCAGCACCGCGCTGAACAAGGCGCCCATCGCCAGCCGCCCACGGCCGGACCAGGACTGGCTCCAGAACAGCAGGGCCCCCAGGCCATACGCGCCGAAGAAGTAGATGCCGTAAGCGTCCAGCGCCGCCATGCGGTTGAACTGCAGCAGGGACGCCGCGCAGAGCAGGCCGACGATCGCCGGGGCCAGACGCTGGCGCGAGGCACGGCTCAGCGGCAGACGGCGCACGCCCCACATCACCAGCAACAGCAGCGCAAACAGTTGGAAGTCGATCGCCACATACCAGGCGCCGACGGTCAGCGCATCCACCTGCAGCAGGTCATGCAGCAGCAGCGCATGCGCGATCACCTGCATCAGCTGGACCTGCGGCGGCACCAGCTCGGGCAGCAGCGGTTCGACCAGCCAGGACGCGCCGAGGGTGAGCATCACCGCCGCCATGAACGGCGGCACCAGGCGCCAGTAACGCTGGGCCAGCAAGGCCGGCGCCGAACGATGCAGATGCGCCTCCTGGGCCGACAGCGCCCGCGCGCTCAGGTAGCCGCCCAGCACCAGGAAGACCTGCACCGCCATGCGGCCGTAGTCGTAGAACCAGCCGGTCAGCAACGGAAACAGCGCATGCATCGCCTCGGCGATCGGGCCGTAGACCGACAGATGGTGCAGGACGATCAGTTGGGCAGCGAGTGCGCGCAGGGCATCGAGCGGAAAGAGGCGGGCGGCGGCCATGGCAAAGAACGGCGCGGCGCGAGCCACGCGGGACATCGTCGGGAGGTCGAACGCCGCAGGGCATCCGAGGGGTCGGGCGCGTCGTCCGGAAGGTCCGGCGGGTCGCCCCTGCTGTCGCTGTCGACCGGTCGGTCGCAGGCGGGAGCCCCGTCCAGACAGGGCCGCCGCTCAAATGCAGCGGCCACCCGAAGGTGGCCGTCAAGCAGATCAGACTGCGCGCGATTCTAGTCGTCGAGCCTCCGGGATCGCCCCGCCGGCGGCCGCTGCTCGCCCGTTCGCGGGGGGCGAAAGCGGTAAAGGCGGTAAGCAGCTGTGCCGGCGCGGCGATCGGGCGCTGGTCGGAGCTCAGCGCGGCGGCTTGGTCGATCGCGGCCGCGGTTTGGGCGGCGGATACAGCGTGCCGTTGAAGATCGCGGCAAACCAGCCCAGGTACCAGTCGACCAGCCGTTGCGGCCAGGGCTTGGGCGGCTGCTTCACCGGCACGGGCCGGTCCGACGGATGACGACGCTGCACCGCCTCGCCCAAGGCCTTGAGCCGGGCATCCAGGGCCTGGATCGTCTTCAGGCGGAAGGACGAGGGCTCGCGCTCGGTCTGCAGCACCAGCGCGACATGCAGCAGGGTGCGGTGCTCGCCCAGCAGTTCCAGCCGCAACTGCATCTGTCCTTCGGTGACGCCGACCGCGTCACCGTGGCCGTCCCAGCGCAGCCGCATCTGGCGCGGGGCGCTGGTGTCCATCACCATCCACTGGCCCTGGAAGCCCGGCAGCGTGAGCTGGTAGCGATGCGGCGCGCCGCCCGGGTCGAGCTGCGCGCCGTCAGGCAGGCTGTCCCGAAGCAGCGCCAGGTCATGCAGCGCGGCCCAGGCGAGGGCCTGGGACACCGGCAGGATGAGGTCGTCGTTGAGGGTCAGCGTGGTCATGGGCTGGATTGTGATCCCTCATGCCGTGCAGACCCGTCCGGATTTCGCTATGGTCCACGCCCATGGACAACATGGATCTGCAAGTGCTGCGCCAGGTGCAGCAATGGATGGACGCCGACCAGCGCGTGGTGCTGGGCACCATCACCCGCACCTGGGGCTCCGCGCCGCGGCCGGTCGGCTCGGTGGTCGCGGTGCGCGGGGACGGCACGATCGCGGGCTCGGTCTCCGGCGGTTGCATCGAGGACGACCTGATCGCCCGCATCCGCGAGGGCGCGCTCCGCCTGCAGCGCCCGGAGCTGATCCGCTATGGCGTGGGCGCGGAAGCCGCGCAGCGCTTCGGCCTGCCGTGCGGCGGCACGCTGGAGTTGATGCTGGAGCCGATCGGCCCGCAGTCGGCGATTCCTGCGCTGCTTGAGCGCCTGACGCGTGGCGAGCGGGTGCTGCGCACGCTGGAGCTGGCGACCGGCGCCGTGACGCTGACCGAGCCGCCGCCCCATTCCCGCGACGGCGCCGACCGCCTGGTGCTGGACGAGCATCGGCTGGTCACGCATCACGGACCGCAGTGGCGGCTGCTGATCATCGGCGCGGGACAGCTCAGCCAATACCTGGCGCAGATGGCGCTGGCGCTGGACTATCAGGTCGAGGTCTGCGATCCGCGCGACGACTATCCCTGGACGCTGCCCGGCGCGCCGCTCACCCGCGACATGCCCGACGACGTGGTGCAGCGCTGGCAGCCCGATGGCCACACCGCCGTGGTCGCGCTGACCCACGATCCCAAGCTGGACGACCTGGCGCTGATGGAAGCGCTCCGCAGCCCGGCCTTTTATGTGGGCGCGATCGGCTCGCGGGTCAATCAGGCCAAGCGTCGCGCGCGGCTGCAGGAGCATTTCGATCTGACCGAGGCGCAGCTCGCGCGGCTGCATGGCCCCGTCGGCCTGCACATCGGCGCCCGCACGCCGCCCGAGATCGCGCTGGCGATCCTGGCGCACATGACGGCAGAGCGCTACGGGGTGCAGGTCACCAGCCAGTCGAGCGCGCCCTCGGTTCTGGAAGCGGGCTGCGTGATCTGAGCCTGGGCATCGGTCACGCAGCGGATCGGCGGCTCAGCGGCTCAGCGGCTCAGCGCATGCTGTAGCCGCGCCCGTCCATGCAGGCTTCGACCGCGCGATTGAAGATGTTGGCATCGTTCATCGCGCTGGGCTGCGTCGTCGCCCAGCGGTTGCATTCCTGGCGGTCCGCTTCGGTCTGCGCGCTGCTTTGGCCATTGCGCGGATAGATGATCGGATCCGGTTTCGGCGGCGTGGGGCTCACCACCACCGGCTGCACCGCCGGCGCGGCGGGCGGCGGGGCGACCACCACATAACCGGGCTCGCCGACGGCCGTGCTGTAGTAGACGCCGTTGGCGTAGTAGTAGGGCAGACCGCCGATGCGTAGCGTCACATAGGCCGACGGCAGCACCGGCACGATCACGCCCACCGGCGGCACGATCACCCGATAGCTCGGACCGTAGGGCTGATACCAGACGCCGCCATGGAACCAGTAGCGGCCACCGACGAAGACCGCGCCGGTCGGCAGACCGCGCGCGACATAGCCGGGCGCGGGGTAGTAGTGGTCATGGTGATAACGCGCATCGAGCGCAAAGCCCGGTCCGGGGCCCGGACGCGGCGGCCCATAGCGCGACCCATGCCCCTCATGCCCATGCGACTGGGCGGCGGCCAACGCCGAGCCCAAGGCCAGCGCGACAGGAATCAGCCAACGGAACTTGCTCATGATCGGATCGCTCGGAGGCGGACGGGATGTCCAGGTGCTCATTCAACGCCGGGAGCACGGGGCGCGTCTACGGGAGGCGGTTTCCCGCGGGTAAAGAACCATTGCCCGACGCGCCCATCACCGATGCGCCACGGTCACGCGCCGGTGCGATGATCCGCCCGCCACGCCGCCGCGCGGGTGGCGATGGTCGAATCCCTGTGACGGTCCTGTCTGAGTCCCACCCATGATCCAGCTCTACTACTACCCCAGCAATGCCAGCATGGCGCCCCACATCGTCCTGCAGGAACTGGGCGTGCCCTTCCAGCTTCAGTTGGTCGACCGCGGCCGCGACGAGCACAAGGCCCCGGCCTTCCTCGCGCTGAATCCGAACGGCCTGCTGCCCGCGTTGAAGGATGGCGACCTGGTGCTGTTCGAATGCGCCGCCATCCTGCTGCATCTGGCCGACACCCATGCCGAGGCCGGCCTGATGCCGCCGCTGGGCAGCCCCGAGCGGGCGCATGCCTACAAGTGGCTGATGTGGCTGACCAACACGCTGCAGCCCACGCTGATCGCCTATTACTACCCCGACCGCTGGGTCGCGCCGGGCAACGCCAGCGGCGCGGCCGAGGTCAAGCAGCAGGCCGAGCTGCGCGCCGGCGCCCAGCTGGACCTGTTGGCCGCCGAGTTCGAACGCCACGGCGGCCCCTGGATGCTGGGCAACACCTACAGCGTGCTGGACGCCTTCGCCTTCATGCTGTGCCGCTGGTCGCGCAACTTCGCGCAACCCGCGCGCCAGCGTCCTGCGCTGGCAGCCTTCCTGGCGCGCATGGCGGAACGCCCGGCGCTGCGTCGCGCGATCGAGACCGAGGCGCTGCCCCAGCCCTGGTATTGACGTCCCCGGCGGCTGAGGGCCGTCCGGCTCAGGGCTTCAGCACCAGACGCTCCAGGCTGTTGGCCTGGATATCGCCTTCGCTGAGCCACTGGCGTCGATAGAGGCCTTGCGCGAGCAGCTCGGCCTGGTCGCTGTAATGCGCATCCGGCCAGACGCCGCTTTGGCCGACCGGATTGATGCCCAGCGCTTCCTGCGGCCGGGCGAAGTCGATCAGGCGTCGGGTCGACGGCCCATAGGCCACCGACCACGGCGCATCGCCGCCCCGCTGGGCGAAGTTGTTGGGCACCTCATGGCCGCCCGGCACCGGCAGCGGTCCGACATTGAAGATCCGATCCAGCGGCGCCTGCTTGCCGAGCGGATGCTCGTGGGTGAGCGTGTGCACCCGCTCCCAGCGCCATTGGTTGCTGTCCGGATCCACCGCGCGCTGCAGATGCGCGACGGCGGCCTTCCAGGCCTGGCGCACGATGTCCGCCTGCGTCTCGCGCTGCGGCGTGGCGCGGTTGTCCCACCACGGCGAGTCCGGATCGGCCACCAATCGCGGCAGCGCATGGTCCAGCGCGCGGGTGCGACGCAGGTTCTCGAACTGGACATCGCCCAGCTCATCCTTCAAGGTCGCCCGCAGCAGCTCGGTGACGAACTGCTGAAACAACACCGGCGCCAAACCATCGCGCTTGTAGGCGCCATTCCAGCGCGCCAGCGCTTCGACCAAGGGCTGTTCCTCACCCGAGGCCGCCGAGCGCAGCAGCGGAATCAGCGGCCGCAGCACCCGCGGCCCGTAATCGGTCTGCACATCCAGCTGCAGCGCCTGGCTGTTGTTCACATCCCAGCGCTTGCCCTGATTGAGCAGGCCGTCCAGGCGGCGCCCGCGATCGCCGAGGTTGTAATAGCCCGGCACCGGCACCCGCGACTCCGGCTGGAAGTTGGCCGAGACGATGTAGCCGCGCGCCGGGTTCTCTTCCTGCGGGTTGTCGCTGAAGGGATGGAAGCCCCGCTTGTCCGCCTCATGCGTGCCGCCATCGAGCACGAACGACGGATTCACGCCCTCGGGCCGGATCGGCAGCTTCGCCGCCGCCCACCAGCCGATGTCGCCCGCCGCATTCGCCCAGACGATGTTCAGGCCGGGCGCATGGATCAGGCTGGCGGCCTCGCGGGCCTTGGGCAGCGTGTCGGCCCGGCCGAGCTGATAGAACGCCTGCAGCACCGGGTTGTCGGTCTCCAGGAAGGCCCACCACAGGGCGATCGGCCGGGTGCCTCGGTCGCCCGGGACCGCGTCGTTGATGATCGGGCCATGCGGCGAACGTCGCAGCGTGATCACCTGATCCGGCTGGCCCTTGACCTTGATGATCTCCTGGCGCGAGCGCATCGGCACCCAGCGCCCGCCCGCCGCAGCGGCGACTTCCCCGGCGCTGGCGGCCGCGGCCGGCGCCGGCGCATCGGCCACCCAGACCTCGTTGGGATTGGCCGGATTGAGCTTCTCGGCAATCAGGTCGACGTCATCGTTCTGGAACATCGTCAGGCTCCAGCCGAAGCGCCCGTTGTGGCCCAGCAGCGCCATCGGATTGAGCGCCAGATGATGGCCGTAAAGCTCGAAATCCGGCGTCTTCAGATGCGCTTCCCACCAGACCGATGGGGCGGAATAAGCGATGTGCGGATCACCGGCCAGCAGCGGCTTGCCGCTGGCGGTGCGGCTGCCCGCCACCACCCAGGCATTGCTGCCTTCGAACTGCGGCAGGCCGGCGAGCGAGGCCGCGCGCTCGCTGATCGCGGCCAGTTGCGTGAGCGCGGGCAAGGCCTCCTGCGCCCGGTCGCGCGTCGGGCTCGTGATCGGCGATCGGCTGGCCTGCAGCTCACCGCCGGGCTTCCAGTCGAGATCGAAGATCCGCAGGTAGTCCGGTCCGAGCTGATCGCGGATGGCCGTCAGCGCCGGCTCGGTGCGAAAGGCTGCGGCGAAGCTGTAGGCGAGATAGCCCGCGATGCTCAGGCTGTCCGCCGCGGTGAAGGGCCGTTTCGGGATGCCCAGCAGCTCGAATTCCAGCGGCGCGGGTCGAGTCGCCTGAAAGTGATTCACGCCTTCCAGATAGGCCCGCAGCGCGCGGGAGGCGGCCGGTTGCGCGCTCAGCGCGCCGCCCACCGCCGCCATCTGATCGGCCCGTTCCCGGATGCCCAGCGTGCGGAACAGGCGGTCGGTTTCCAGCAAGCGGGGGCCGAGGATTTCCGCCAGCTCGCCGCGCGACAGCCGGCGCAGCATCTCCATCTGGAACAGCCGGTCCTGCGCATGCAGATAGCCGAGCGCGCGATAGAGATCGTCTTCGTTGCGGGCTTCGATGTGGGGCACGCCCCATTCGTCGTAACGCACCTGGACCGGTGCGCTCAGGCCCGACAGGGTCAGCTCGCCGCTGCGCTGCGGCAGCTTGGCGCGCACATGCCAGGTCAATGCGCCGGCCGTGAGGGCCAGCAGCACGGTCAGGCCGACAACACCGCGTCGCAGCCACCGCCGCACGACGCCGCGCGGCCGGCCCGCTGCGGTCATGGGTGGATCCGGCGCAACTGGGCCAGCGCTTCCACCCGCCGGAGCATTTCGCGGTCGTTCCAGGGTTTCTGGAACATGCCGTACAGGCCCTGGATCTGATGCAGACGCGCATGCAGTTCCTCATGGCCGGTGATGGCGATGATGGGGAGGTCTTCCGTCTCCATCGCGCCCTGCACCGCCTGGATCAGCTGGAAGCCGTCCATGTTGGGCATTTCCAGATCGGTCACCAGCACGCCGAAGCGGCGGTGCGCCATCATCTCCAGCGCCTCGACGCCGTCGCGCGCAGCGATGACTTCATAGCCGACATCGTTGAAGAGCTTCAGCAGCTTGGCGCGCACCACGGCGGAGTCATCCACCACCAGCACCGGCAGGCGTTCGTCCACACCGGCGGCGAAGGCGGCCGCGCGGGGCGGCGCGGCGGGACGCGGGCCGGTGACGGGCGAACCCGCCGGCGGCACGGCCGGCTTGCGCGGCGGCACGCCGACATCGTGGGCATCGCCACGGCGGCCAATGATGATCCAGACCAGCAGGGCCAGCGGAATCGCGAAGAGCAGCGGAATCAGGAAGGGCTGCAAAGTATCAGGAAAGTGCAAATCGAACGGCATGCGGGTCTCCGGCTCCTCCGAACCGAGCACGCTAGCACCGCCCGGAAGCCTCACTGTAGAGGATATGCCCGGGAAAGGGATGACCGGCATCGCCCGTCCGACGAGCCGTCTTGCATCCCCCGGAACGAGGGGGCAGGCGCCGACGTGGCGACGCCACAGGCGCGACGACCGGCCGCGTCAGCCCATCACCGCCGCCACGGACCACGAATCGAACAGGCCAGCCGGCCCGAGCGCCCATCGAGTCCGCCCGCAGCGGGCCTCGGTTCCGACCACGCGATGGCGCGAGCGCGACAGGCGCCCCACCCGACCACACCGGCCCGTGCCGACTCACGCCCAGCTCAGCGCCGACAGATCGTTCGCAAACAGCGGCGTGCGGGTCCACAGCCCGCGCAGACCAGCGCGCGCCACGGTGATCCATTGCGGCTGGTAGAGAAAGCCCGCCACCGCCTCCTGGGCGACCAGGCGTTGGGCCTCGGCGAAGAGCGCCTGGCGGGTGGCCGGGTCGGCGCTCGCCTGCATCCGCTCGTACAGCGCATTGAACGCGGGGTTCTGATAACCCCAGTAATAGCCGGGCCGCGCGAAATTGCCGAAGTCATAGGGCTCGACATGCGCGATCAGCGTCAGGTCATAGGCCTTGTTGCCATAGACGCTGGACAGCCATTGGGCCCATTCGATCTGCTCGATCCGGATCTTCAGACCGATGGCGTTCAGCTGCGCCGCGATCAGCTCGCCGCCCTGGCGCGCATACGGCACCGGCGGCAGCTTCAGGGTCAAGGCCAGGCCGACCGCCTTGGCGTCCTGCAGCAACGCGCGGGCGGCGGCGGGCTGATAGGCGTTGATGGCGGTGCAATCGACATAACCTGGCGCATCGGGCGTCACATAGCTGCCGATCGGCACGCCGTAGCCGTCCGCGCTGGCCTGGATGATGGCCTGCCGATCCAGCGCCATCGCGATCGCGCGGCGCACCCGCACATCGCCCAGCGGCGCCCGCTGATGGTTGATGGCCAGGATGGTCTTGGCGCGCGAGGAGGCCGTGATCACCTGGAAGCGCTGCGGCTGCGCCTTGAACTGCGTCATGGCGCGCGCGGCCGCCACGCGCGGGAAGGCGTCCACATCGCCGGCCAGCAGCGCAGCGACCTGCGCGGCCGGCTCGCCGATGAAGCGGAACTGCACGCGCGGGATGCGAATGGCCGCCGCGTCGCGGAAGCCCGGCCAGGCGGTGAGCGTCAGGCTGGCGCCGCGCTGCCATTGCGCCAGGCGATAGGGCCCGGTGCCGATCGGTGTCTGCGCATTGCCGGCCGCGCTCTTCGGCTCGACGATCACCGCCGTCGCCTGGGCCAGCAGCGCGGGCAGGTCCGGCTCCGGCAGGCGCAGGGCGAGCACCACGGTGAGTGGATCCGGCGTGCGGATGTCGGTGATGTTGCTGAAGACGCGCCGGTCCTTGTTCAGGCTGCCTTCCGCGGCGGCGCGTTCGAAGCTGAACTTCACGGCAGCGGCATCGAAGGCCTCGCCGTTGTGGAAGCGCACGCCGGGCCGCAGCGTGAAGGTCCAGCTGCGCTGGTCGGCGGAGACCTGCCAGCGGGTCGCGAGCAGCGGCTGCGCGCTGCCGTCCTGCGCCACCTTGGTCAGCGGCTCCAGCAGGTTGTAGAGCACCACCTCGGCAATCGCCGAGGCCGCGCCGGTGGTCGGATCGAGGCCGGGCGGCTCCAGCGTCATGCCCATCACCAGCGGCCGCTGCGGCGCGGCAGCGTTCGGTGACGCGGGCCGGGTCTGGGCCTGCACGGCTAGATTCAGGGAGGTCAAGGTGGCGCCGACGGCCGCGCCCGCGGCCCCCAACGCAAAGCGGCGTCTGTCCATGGGGCGGATCATGCCAAAGCCGCCAGCAGCGACCGGGTGTAGGGATGATGCGGATCGCCCAGCACCTGCGCGGTCGCGCCCTGCTCCAGCACCGCGCCCTCGCGCAGCACCAGCGCCTGGTCGCACAGCACCTCGACCGCCGCCAGGTCGTGGCTCACCAGCACCAGGCTGATGCCCTCGCGCTGCTGCAGGTCCCGCAGCAGGGACAGGATCTGCGCCTGCACCGACACATCCAGCGCCGACAGCGGCTCATCCGCGACGATCAACCGCGGCCGGGTGCTCAGCGCCCGCGCGATCGCCAGCCGCTGGCGCTGACCGCCGGAGAACTGATGCGGGAACCGCAGCGCGGCGTCCGGCTCCAGGCCGACGGCGGTCAGCACCTCGTTCAGACGCTGCTGCCTTTGCGCATCCGTCATCGACAGCGCCCGCAGCGGCTCGATCACGCTGCGGCCGACGCGCCAGCGCGGGTCGAGCGATCCATAGGGATCCTGAAACACCATCTGCACCTGAGGACGCCATTGGCGCAACGCCCGCGCCGACAGCGTGTGCGGGCAGATGCCGGACCAGCGCAGCTCGCCGACGGCCGGCCGCTCCAGCGCCATGATCAGCCGGGCCAGCGTGCTCTTGCCGGCGCCGGATTCGCCGATCACGCCCAGCGATTCACCGGCGCGCAGCTGAAAGCTCACCTCACGCAGCACCGACCGCCCGCGATAGGCCTGGCCCAGCGCCTGTGCGGTGAGCAGCGGCGGCTCATCGTCGCGTGGGAGCGCTCTCATGGCGTGACCTCCCAGCAGGCCAGCCGTCCATCCCACGCCGGCGCCTGCCTGGCGCAACGCGGCTGGGCCAATGGACAGCGCGGCGCGAACGGGCAACCGGGTTCGAGCTGCGCCAGCGTCGGCACCTGGCCGGGCAGCGGATGAAGCGGCTGATCGCGGCCCGCGCCCAGCCGGGGACGCGCCGCCCACAGCGCGCGGGTGTAGGGATGACGCGGCTCGGTCAGCAGCGTGGCGGCATCGCCCTGCTCCATCAACTGGCCGCCATAGAGGATCGCCAGACGCTGCACCCGTCGCGCGGTGAGCGCCAGATCGTGCGAGATCAGCAGCAGGCCCATGCCGCGTTCCGCCACCAGCGATGCCAGCAGATCCAGCACCTGCAGCCGCAGACGCGCATCCAGCGCGGTGGTCGGTTCATCGGCGATCAGCAGGACCGGATCGGCGGCGAGCGCCATCGCGATCAGCGCACGCTGGCGCTGGCCGCCGGACAGCTCATGCGGATAGGACCGCGCCTGTCGCTCGTCCAGGCCCACCCGCTCCAGCAGCGCCATCGCGCGCTGCTGAGCGGTCTCACGGTCAGGCGCCAGGCGATGCAGCCGGATCGGCTCCACCACCTGCGCCAGCACCCGTTGCAGCGGATTGAGCGCCGTCAGCGGCTCCTGGAACACCATCGCCAGGCGACGGCCCCGCACCGCGCTCCAGCCCGTGTCGTCCAGCGCGAGCAAGGACTGACCCTGCAATTCGATCTCGCCGGTGCAGGACGCGCCCTCCGGCAACAGCCCCATCAGCGCCAGCGCGGTCAGCGTCTTGCCGCTGCCCGATTCGCCGATCAGCGCCAGGCTGTCGCCGGCGTCCAGCGTCAGGTGGAGTCCGCGCAGGGCGTGCAGCCGAGCGCCGGCCGGTCCGGGCATCCAGACATTCAGATCACGCACCCGCAGCAGCGGTGCGGCGTGGGAGGCGCTCATCGCGCTTGCTCCTTGGGATCGAGCCAGTCCCGCAGGCCGTCGCCCAGCAAGTTCAGGCCCAGCACCGCCAAGGTGATCGCCACGCCGGGGGCGATCGCGAGTTGCGGCGCATCGAACATCAAGGTTTGCGCCTCGGCCAGCAGTCGGCCCCAACTGGCCTGCGGCGGCTGGGTGCCCAGCCCCAGATAGGACAGCCCGGCTTCCGCGAGGATCGCCAGCGCGAAGGCCGTCGTGCCCTGAACGAGCAGCAGCGGCGTCAGTTGCGGCAGCACATGGCGCAGCGTGATCGACAGCGGCCCCTGCCCCGCCGCCCGCGCGGCGAGCACGAAGTCCCGCGCCCACCAGCTCTTGGCGCTGCCATTGACCAGCCGCGCGAACGACGGCACCGCATGCAGCCCGATGGCGACCATCGCGATCGTCATGCCAGGCCCCAGCGCCGCCGCCAACAGGATGGCCAGCAGCAGCGCGGGAAAGGCATGGCCGAGGTCGGACGCGCGCAGGATCAGTGTCTCCACCCAGCCGCGACGGGCGGCCGCCAGCAGACCCAGCAGGGTGCCGCCCACCAGGCCCAGACCCACCGCGACCAGGCCCACCAGCCAGGCGCTCTGGGCGCCGACCATCAGACGGCTCAGCACATCGCGTCCCAGTTGGTCGCAACCCAGCCAGTGGGCCGCGCTGGCGGGCGCGAGACGGCGCGCCATGTCGATCTGCTCCGGCGGCCAGGGCGTCCAGATCCAGGACAGCAGCGCCGTCGCCATCAGGCCGGCGGTCAGCAGCGCGCCGATCCACAGGCCGCTGCGCTGAAGGGCGCGGCTCATGGGCGGGTCCTCGTGCGCACGCGGGGATCGATCCAGCCATGCAGCAGGTCGACCGCCATGTTGATGATCAGCACCAGCGCGGCCAGCAGCATCACGCCGTTGCGGACCACGATCAGGTCGCGGTTGGCGATGGCTTGCGCCATCAGGCGACCGAGGCCGGGCAAGGTGAACACGTTCTCGATGACGATGGTGCCGGCCAGCAGATTCGCGAACTGCAGGCCGCCCAAGGTCAGCAGCGGCAGCGCGGCATGGCGCAGGCCGTGGCGCCACAGCGCGGCACGGCGGGACAGGCCCTTGGCGCGGGCGCTGCGCATGAAGTCGTCGCGGGCGATGTCCAGCAGCGCGGAACGGGCCACCCGCGCCAGGATCGCCGCCTGGACCAGCGACAGGGCGATGGCCGGCAGCAGCAGCGCGCGCAGGCCGGGCCACAGGCCGCCGCCCAGGTCCTCGCGCCAGCCCGGGAAGCCGCCGGCATCGACCCACTGCAGCTTCACCGCGAACAGCAGCACCAGCAGCATGCCGAACCAGAAGCTCGGCAGGGCGAGGCCCAGTTGGGTGAGGCCCATCACCAGGTGATCGCCGAGGCGGCCCTGCTGGCTGGCGGCCCACCAGCCGGCCACCAAGGCGACCAGCACCGACAGGGCCATCGACAGCAGCGCCAGCGGGAGCGTCAGCGACAGCCGTTCGGCGATCAGCTCGCTGACCGGCGCGCCGTAGGCATAGGACAGGCCCAGATCGCCGCGCGCCAAACCGGCGAGCCAGGCGGCGTAACGCTGCCAGGGCGGGAGGTCCAGGCCCAGCTGGCGCGACAAGGCCTCCACCGCCTCGGGGGGGGCTTCGGGGCCCATGATGAGTTGGGCTGCGTTGCCGGGGAGCCAGTCGAGGGCGGCGAAGATCAGCGCCGAAGCGGCTAGTAGCGTCAGCAGGAGGAGGCCGAGGCGCTTGAGGAAATGGGCCATAGCGGGCGGGATCATAGAGGGGTGCTTCTGGCCGCTTGCGGGTGGGGCGGAGCGGTCCTCGATGCAGCCCGCCGGGTCTCGCCCCGGCTGGCGAGTAACTTTCTTGGCGCGCCTAGGAGGTCGCTATAGAGGCGCTGATGGACTTTGATTTGGCTCGCTGTCATCGCCCGCGGTCGCTCGGGCTCTGCTGCTTGAACCGCGACCGCTGACGACGCTGGGGCCCCCAAGCGGTGGCCTCTGTCCGCATGCGCGGGCCTAGGGCGCGCTCGGGCCGCTCGCGGGTGGGGCGGAGCGGTCCTCGATGCAGCCCGCCGGGTCTCGCCCCGGCGGGCGAGTAACTTTCTTGGCGCGCCAAGAAAGTCACCAAAGAAACGCTGGCGGACTTTGATTTGGCTCGCTGTCATCGCTCGCATCCGCTCGGTCACTGCTACTAGCACCGCGACCACTGAGGACGCTTGGCACGCCCAGCGGTGACCTTGCCCGCATTCGCGGGTCGCGGGCGCCTCTCAACGACTTACTGCGTTTTTCTTCGGCTGGGTTGGGACGGCTGAGACAGCGACGGCGGGGCGAATCGGGACGTTGCGGTGAACGGCGTTTGACGTCGATGACCCCATGCGATCGGCGCGCGGGACGAGGGGCGGGGTGGCTCGTCAGGCGTGCATTGGCTGGGCGGCGTGGCGCAGCCGTCGGTGCACGGCGCGGGCATGGGGCACCCAGCCCAGGCGTGCCCAGCGGCGCCACATCAGCAGGCCCCGGATCCATTCATCGGCCGCGTAGGCGATCCAGACGCCGACCAGGCCCAGACCCAGCACCTCGCCGAGCAGCCAGCTGCCGCCGGCCAGGACCAGCAGCATCGAGCCCGCGCCCACCATCACCGGATAACGCGCATCGCCCGCCGCGCGCAGCGCATTGATCACCACCAGGTTGAAGGTGCGACCGGGCTCCAGGAGCACCGTCAGCCCCATCAGCACGACGGCCGTGCCGATGATCGACGGATCCTGCGTGAACATGCGCAGCAGCCACGGCGAGGCCAATGCCGCCGCACCCGCGACGACCACGCTGATCGCCAGCCCCCGGCCCAGCGCCTTGCGCACCAGCCGATGGGCCTCATGCAATTGGCCGGCGCCGATCAGGTGGCCGACCACGATTTCCGCGGCGAAGCCGGTGGCCAGCCCGGGCAGCAGCACGAAATACATCAGCTGCGAGGTGTAGCTGTGCGCGGCCAGCGCGGAGGCGCCCAGATGGCCGGCCACAGCGATGCTGACCATGTAGGCCAGCCGGTAAGCGATGTTCTCAGCCGCGCCAGGCAGCCCGATGTGCAGCACGCCGGCGAGCTCCACCTTCGGCAGCCGCCACCAGTCGCTGGCACGCGGGCGCAGGGCCAGCCGTTCCCTCCACAGCCACAGATGCAGGCCCAGCCCCAGGCTGCGGCTCATGGCCAGCGCGAGCGCAAAGCCCGGCAGGCCCAGATGCGGCATCAGCAGCAGCGACAGCGCCAACTGGGCCACCTGCATCACCACCAGCACCATCAAGGTGTCGCGGCTACGCAGATGGGCCCGCATCACGCTGGCCATCGACGCATTCCACGCGTCCAGCATCAGCGCAGGCGCCAGCGCCATCAGAAAGGGCTGCGCCAACGGCAGCACGCTGTCCGGCGCATTCAGCAGCCGCAGCAACGGACCGGCAAAGGCCACCGCCATCAGCGCGGTGATGCCGCCCAGCCAACTGCTGGCGCCCAGCGCCGCGCGCGCGGTCGCATCGGCCACGACGCGCCGCCCGCTGCCCAGCGCCTGGGTGATCACCACGCTGATGCCGGCGCCGATGATGCGAAAGAGGATGAACAGGGTGGCCGCCACCTGATTGGCCAACGCGAAGGCCGCGCCCGCCGGATCGGAAATGCGCGCCGCCAGCACCGTGCCGATCACGCCGACGGCAATGCCCAGGCACAGCTCCAGAAACAGCGGCCAGGCCAGGGCGAACAGGCGGGGAGACGGGGAGGACATGACGACGGGCGAGGTGAGGAAGAGGAAGCACCGAGGGCGCTGAAGACTGGCGCGCCGACACGCGCGACGTGAGACCGGTGTGCGGGCGCGATTCTCGCGTGGCTCCGCATCCTGAGCGGTAACCGGACGGAACTCCGATCGGGCCCTCGCCCGCTTGTGACGGAATGCGCGTGGGCGGCGGTCACTACACTGGGGAACGCCCGCCATTCACGCCCCCTCACTCTCTATCACTCGCCCTCACCGGACACCGATCATGGCTTTCGAGGTGGATCAAACCATTCCCATCCTGCGGATCTTCGACGTGGCGAAGGCCCGCGAGTTCTATGTCGATTACCTGGGTTGCACCGTCGACTGGGAACACCGCTTCGGCGAGCACATGCCGCTCTATCTGCAGGTCTCCCGAGGCGCGATGTGCCTGCATCTGACCGAGCATCACGGCGACGCCACGCCGGGATCGGCGGTGTTGCTTCAGGTGCAGGATGTCGACGCGCTGCTGGCGGAGCTGCGCGCGAAGCCGTATCGCTTCCTGAATCCGTCGGTGGAGATCGCGCCGTGGAATGCCAAGCTGATGACGCTGATGGACCCCTTCGGCAACCGCCTGCGCTTCAATGAAGCACTGGACGACGACGATGGCACCGACAGCGCGGCGGGCAACGCCGCCCCTGCCGGCTCGACCTGAGCGGGCGCGGCGGCCCGACGGCTCACTTCGATTCAGCTGGACCGAGATCCCGACGCCGGGCGGCTGAGCTCACCGCGCAGGAAGGCGCGGCGCTCTTCCAGGCTGGCAGGTCGCAGCGCCAGCAGCTGGGCACGCGACCCGTAAAGCTCGTCCAGCTCTTCCAGCATCAACGACTGCATCGCCTCGGCCCCGAGCACCGGGGGAAGCGCGCGAAACCATTGGCGGTCGCGCTCGTCCAGGCGGTAATCCACCACCCAGAGCACACAGCCATCCGGCCCGACGTTGCTTTTGGACACATCCGACATGGTCGGAGACTAGTGCGGCCGCCGTCCAAACGCCATCCGGCGCCCCCCGAGGCGTGCGCCATATTCATCGAAAGGCAGTGAAACCGCTGTCAGGACGCCACGGTCCCGGCGGGGCCCGCCGATCCCGCGCATCACCGCCCGCCGCCAGTCGTGATATTTCGCACAGGCGACGGGGCGATGCTTCACGGGCTGGGCGGCCTGTCGGCTCGACGGATCATCGGACCCGTCGCCGGCCTTATCGCCCGGCGGGCATCCGACGTCCGCGCGGTCCCTGGCGCGGACGGTCGAAGCTCAGCGCCACTCGATGACCGACACGCCCAAGCCGATGCGGGTCTCGCGGAAGTTGTAGTCGATCAGGCTTTCGCCGTAGCCATGGAACAGCTGCGCATAACCGTGCAGTCCTGCGCCGATCGGGAACGCCCATTCGACCTGGGCGGAGCCGCGCGACTTGTCGCCGCGCTTGAGCGAGTGCCGACCCTGGAAGGTCACCACATGCTGGCCCCACTTCTGCGTGACCAGCAGCTCGCCGCGGCCGATGTAATCCTTGATGCCGGGGTTGTCGTCGGTGCCGTCGGCGATGCGCCACCAGGGGCGCACGCTGACGGTGGTTTCGCCGCGCTCGAAATTCAGCTCGCCGATGACCCGGTTCCAGCTGCGCGACAGCGGCTGGGCGCGGCCGTTGGATTGGTGGTTGAAGCTCACCGACGCCATCCGGGCCTTCCAGCCGAAGGGCAGGCCGACATCCATGCCGTGGGTCAGGATGATTTCCGGCTCATAGTTGGTCTCGCGGAACGGGCGCGAGCTGCGGCCGTTGTAGACCTGCCAGCGCGAGCTCTGGGTATAGGCCCCCCAGACGGCGAAGGTGCCGAAGTCATCCATCGACCAGATCTTGGACTTCAGGCTGACCTGGAACTTGGCCTCGTTCTTGTCCAGATCCAGCGCATCGACCACCGCGTTGTCCGGCGTCTCCGAGCTGCCGGGCATCCGATTCGCGCGCGAGGTCCACGACACCGGCAGCAGGTACACCGGCTTGTACGGACGCGGCAGGAAAGCCGGCAACTGGTCGCGGCAGCTCAGCTCCCAACGCTCGGAGAGCGTGGAGCCCAGGTAGCTGCGGGCGCTGCCAGCGGCTTCCGGCAGTCGGCTGCAGGGATCGTCCTGGGCTGCTGCGGCAGCGGCGGTGGTCGTGGCCGCGCCGGTCGCCGGACGGGACGCTGCACCGGCCGCAGCGGCGCCGGTCGGCGTCGTGCCGGTCGCGGCGGAGGCCGCGCCGTTGCCGGAGGCGGCATCGCCGCCACGGCTGTGCATGCGGTCATAACAGGCCAGGCGCTCGGTGGGATCGTCGATGCGGGTGCAGTCCCCCGGACCGCCCGGCGGCAGGATGCTGAACTGCGCGCGTGCGGCCGTGGGCCATGCGAGCGCGGACGCCACCACCAGCGCCAGACCACACCAGGGCAGCGAGGGCATCAGCGAAGGCATCAGCGAGGGTGCGAACGAGGTCGCGGCGGGCGTGCGGGCCGCTGCGGCGAGCGCGGGTGAGGGGCAGGTCAACAACTTCACGGAATCTCCTCAGGGCCAAGGCCGGTTCAATGGGTTCGACCTGTCCACTCGGCGGCGCGACGCGATCGGCATGATCGGTTCCGAGTGCGGGGTCACGGCGACGCCTCACAGCGGACGGCAGCGCCGGGACGGCGTTGCCGCGCCGGACCGATCGACGCGCAACGACGGCAATCGACGTGCCAGGGACAGGACCGCCGGCCTCAACGCACCACTCATGCGGCCTTCCTAGAATGGAGCCGACATGAAGCCGATGCATTGCAGCGCCCCGCCTGACCTTCCACGTCGATGGCCCGTCCCATCAGAACGACGCGCGCATCAGGTCGTCTCCGTAGCCGCGTTGTCCGGGCAGTTCCGACAGGGCCGCGCGGGCCGCCGCCTCGAACAGGCGCGCCGCATCGGCATTCACACGCTCCGGCAGGCGCGTGCGGGCGCGATGGCGTTGACAGTAGCGTGTCTGCTGGTGGCCTGCGCCCATGGCCCGAAAGGACCGGGCCACCGCGGGACGGTCGATGCGCCAGCCTCTGTGCCGGTCTCGAATGCGGAGACCCCGCACTGGCAACCGGTCGCGGGCGAGCCCGGCCTGCTGTATGAGCGGGACGATCACCGCCCGGGTCAGGTCTTGCACTGGCTGCGGCTGGATCTGCAGGATCCCCGCCTGCGCCTGACGCTGACCGGCCCCGACGAGCGCGGTCGCCCGCTGGACGCCTTCGACGGCGCCACCGACGCGCTGGCGGTGATCAATGCCTCGTTCTTTGATCGCGCCTTCACGCCGCGGGGCTGGACCGTGTCGGCGGGACAGGTCTGGGCGCCGGTGCTGTCGGCGGACAGCAGCCCGACGCTGGCCTGCATCACCTGGATCCGCTGTGACGTGCTGCTCCAGCCGCCGCCAGCGCCGCCCTCGCCCGCCTGGCTGGCGGTGTCCGGAACGCCGTGGCTGGTCCGCGCCGGGCAAGCGCGCCGTCCGTCCGACGATGCGGATTGCCGTTTCTGTCAGGCGGTCCATCCCCGCACCGCGCTGGGCCTGGATGCCGACGGCCGTCATCTGATCGTGGTGCTGGCGGAAGGTCGCCGCGGTGAAGTCGCCGGCCTGCGGCTGTCCGAGCTCGCGGTGTTGATGGCCGCACGCGGCGTCCACCAGGCCTTCAATCTGGATGGCGGCGGCAGCAGCAGCCTGCTGATCGAAGGTCGTGCGACGATGGCCCGCCCCTTCAACGAACCCTCGCTGCGGCCGCTGGCCAATGCCTTGATCATTCGCCGGACCCAAGATTTCGCACCATGACCCTTGCCTCGTTCCCTGCGATCCCTGCCCTGCCCGGCCTCAACGGTCTGACCGCCGCCATCAGCCCGACCGGCTCACCGGCGGCCCCATCGGCTGCCGCCCGTCCTGCGAGGCGTCGGCCGCTGGGTTGGGCCAGCGGCCTGGCAGCGCTGCTGCTGATCGGCTGTGCGCAAGTCCCGACCCCGCGCCCGCCAGTGACGCCGGCCCCAGGCACCGGCGAGTTCAGCCCCGCCGCCTTGCAGGCGCTGCGCCCGGCGCAGTTCCGCTCGACCGTGGGCAGCGCAGCGCAGGCGCAGGCGCGGCTGGAGAGCGAGCGTCAACGGCTGCGGGCGGCCGTGGCGGCGGCGCTGGCCTCGCCGCGCGACACGGCGGTGCTGCGCGAACTGGCGCAGGGCTTGAGCATCGCGGCGCACTACAACATCGAGATCGATTCGGCCCGCCCCGCGCTGCTGGCCGCGCTGCCCACGCTCGACAGCCAGCCGGCCGATGTGCAGCGTCCCTTGCTGAGCGCCGCCTACACGCTCTACCCGCAGGACGCCGCGCCGCTGTTGCGACCGCTGTTGCCGCGCCTGACCACGCCGCGCGAGTTCGCCATCGCCGCCTACACGCTGATGGCGACCCGGCAGCCCGCAGACCTGGCGCTGATCCAGTCCCAGCTGAGCGCCCGTGAGCCCGATGAGCCGCGCCTCCGCGCCCTGGCGCTCGCGCTCGCCACCGCGCAGGGCGTGCCGCAACCGCAGCGCCCGCCGCTGGCAGATCTGCTGGCCGTGCGACCCGGCTATCCGGTGGTGTTCAGCTTCCAGCGTCCGGGCCGCCAGCAGATGGGCCTGGCCCTGGTCCGCCAGGCCGACGGCCACTTCGTGCGCCGCGCCGATGGCGGGCTGTTCAACATTCCGCAGCTGGCGCTGTCCCGCAGCGGACTGCCGGGCACCATCACCCTGGGCAACACACCGCAGGGCCTGTTCACCGTGCAGGGCGCGGGGCGGGCCGCCAGCAACATCTGGATCGGACCGACGCCCTATCTGCACACCAAGGTGCCGGTCGAAGCGAGCGTGGCCGAATTCGAGCAGCGCGCGCCGGGCGCCAATGAACCGGCATGGACGCTCGATCGCTACCGCGCGCTGCTGCCGGCCAGCTGGCGCCAGTACGCGCCGATGCAGGAGGCCTGGCTCGCGGGACAGGCCGGTCGCGACGAGATGCTGCTGCATGGCAGCACCATCGATCCGCGTTATTACCTCGGCAGCGCCTATTTCCCGGGCACGCCGTCGGCGGGCTGCGTGGTGGCGATGGAATATTGGGACCGTGAGGGCACGATGGTCCACAGCGATCAACTGGCGCTGCTGCAGGCCTTCACCGCACGCGGTCAGGACCGGGGCTATTTCGTCCTGCTGGAGCTGGATCCCGCCACCGCACCGGTCAGCCTGGCCGAGGTGATTCAGGCCGTGCTGGACGCAGAAGCGCGGCTGTGAGCCGCGCGGCGGCGGCGCCGCGCGCGGGATGACCGGCCGGCGGCCGCATCACCGGCGGTTATGACGGCACGGCGGGCATTCATTGGCAAGCCGGCGGCGCTGCCACTAGAGTAGGCCGCAGACCGATGGTCGGCGCGCGGGCGCCGCATCGCGGCGCGCCATGCTCAATCTGCTTCACACCGAATCTCCCAGCCTGCAGCATCCGGATCTGGATCTGTATGACAGCGCCCGGCTGATGCAGGCGCTGGTCGAGGACCAGCAGGCCGCGCTGGACGCCGTCCGCGCCGCCGCCCCGGCGCTGGCCGCCGCCGTGGACACGGCGCTGCCCCGCATCCGCGCGGGCGGCCGCCTGTTGTATGCGGGGGCCGGCACCTCCGGGCGACTGGGCGTGCTCGACAGCGTGGAGCTGGGCCCCACCTTCTCCTGGCCGGCGGAGCGCGCCGTGGCCCTGATCGCGGGCGGCGCGTCGGCGATGTTCGTCGCGGTGGAAGGCGCGGAGGACGACCAGGACCAGGGCGGCCGAGACCTGATGGCGCAGCAGCCGGGTCCCCAGGATGTGCTGCTCGCGCTGGCGGCCTCCGGTCAGACGCCGTATGTGCTGGGCGCGCTGGCGGCGGCGCGTGCGGCGGGCTGCCTCACGGTCGGATTGGCCAACAACCCCGGCAGTGCGGTGCTGGCCGCTTGCGATCATCCGGTGTTGCTGGACACCGGCGCCGAGATCATTTCCGGCAGCACCCGGCTCAAGGCGGGCACGGCGCAGAAGATCGCGCTCAACAGTTTCTCCAGCGCGTTGATGGTCCGGTTGAACAAGGTCCACGGCAATCTGATGGTGGACATGAAAGCCACCAATGCGAAGCTGATCCGCCGGGCCGTGGCCTTGACCCGACGCGCCACCGGCGTGGACGAGGCCCGCGCGCAGCAGGCGCTGTCGCAGTGCGATTTCAGCGTGAAGACGGCCATCGTGATGCTGCTCCGGCAACTGGACGCGCCAGACGCAGCGCGCTTGCTGGAACGACATCAAGGCAGCGTGCGCCACGCTCTCGCCGCGCGCTGACAGCACGAGAGGACGACAGGACGACAGCACCATCCGGATCGGTCCGCGATCGGGTCGGTCGGGTTTGCCGCGACACTTGGCCCCCATGCAAGCCACGCCCTCTTCTTCGTCGCCCCCCGACTTGCCGCCAGCCCGTTCCGACGCCTCGCCACGAGGGACGCCGCCCTCCGGCTCCCTGGACCCCGTGGATCCGGCCGGCAGCCCGTGGGGCTGGGTGCCCTCGCTGTATTTCGCCCAGGCCCTGCCGTATGTGGTGGTGATGACGCTGTCGGTCATCCTCTACAAGAACCTGGGCGTGTCCAACACCGACATCGCGCTCTACACCAGCTGGCTCTACTTGCCCTGGGTGATCAAGCCGCTGTGGGCGCCGCTCGTCGAATTGCTGGGCACCAAGCGGCTGTGGGTGGCTGTGATGCAGTTCGCGGTGGGCGCCTCGCTGGCGATGGTGGCGCTGACGCTGCCGATGGACCGCTTCTTCCAGCTTTCGCTGGCGGTCCTCTGGCTGATGGCGTTTGCCTCGGCTTCGCACGACATCGCGGCGGATGGGTTCTATCTGCTGGCGTTGAAGGAACATCAGCAGGCGGCCTTCGTGGGGGTGCGCTCGACCTTCTACCGACTGGCCAACATCGGCGGTCAGGGCGGCCTGGTGTGGCTGGCCGGCGAGCTGCACGACCGCGGGGCGAGCTGGGTCACCGCGTGGCAGGCGGTGATGGCCGTCCTGGCGGGGCTGTTCCTGCTGATGGCGATGTATCACGCCTGGCGGCTGCCGCGGCCCGACCTCGATCGGCCGGCCGAGGCCAGCGAGCGCCACTGGCGCAGCTTCTTCACCATCTTCGTGGACTTCTTCCGCAAGCCCGCGATCGCCGTGTTCATCGGCTATCTGCTGTTCTATCGGTTCCCTGAAGCACAGTTGCTGAAGCTCGCCACGCCCTTTCTGCTCGACCCGGTCAGCGCGGGCGGGCTGGGCCTGACGAACAAGGAAGTGGGGCTGGCGTATGGCACGGTGGGGCTGGGCGCGCTGACTCTGGGCGGGCTGTTGGGCGGTTGGATCATTTCGCGCGTCGGGCTCAAGAAGGCCTTGTGGCCGCTCGCGCTGGCCATGCATGTGCCGAATGTGGTGTTCCTGGCGATGGCCTGGTCGCACCCGGGCAGCCTTGCGGTGATTTGCGGCGCGTTGGCGATCGAGCAGTTCGGCTACGGCCTGGGCTTCACCGCCTATCTGATGGTGATGATTCTGGTGGCCGAGGGGCCGCACAAGACGGCTCACTACGCCATCTGCACCGGCTTCATGGCGCTGGGCATGATGCTGCCGGGCATGTGGAGCGGCTGGCTGCAGGACCAGCTGGGCTATGTGAACTTCTTCGGCTGGGTGCTGATCGCCACGCTGCCGTCGTTGATCATGACCGCGCTGATCCAGGTGCCAGACGGCTTCGGTCGCAAGACGCCGGCGGCATGAGCGGCGCGAGTCTTTCCGCGCAGCACGGCGCGACGCCACGGGCCGGCGCGCTGGACGGGCGTCTGCTGTCGCTCGATGCGTTTCGCGGCTTCACCATCGCCGCGATGCTGCTGGTCAACAACCCGGGCGACTGGTCCGCGCTGTTCGCGCCGTTGGCCCATGCCGCCTGGCATGGCTGGACCTTCACCGACTGGATCTTCCCGTTCTTCGTCTTCATCAGCGGCATCTCGATGAGCTTCAGCCTCGCCCGGCGCGGTGAGCGAGCGGATCGGCCGGCGCTGCTGCGACATCTCTGGCGACGCGGGCTGCTGATCATCGGCATCGGCCTGCTGCTCAACCTCTTTCCGCTGTTTCAGTTCGATGCCTGGCGCCTGCCCGGAGTGCTGCAACGCCTGGGCCTGCTGACCGTGCTGGCGGCGCCGCTGGCCTTGTGGTGTGGCTGGCGGGCGCAAGTCGTCTGGGCGGTGGCGCTCATGACGGCCTACACGATGCTGCAGACGCTGGTTCCGGTGCCCGATGCCAGCGGCGTGTGGCATCGCGGGTCAGTCGCCCCAGGCGAGGACGTCGGCGCCTGGCTGGATCGCTGGCTGATGGGCGGGCACCTGTGGTCGCACAGTAAGACCTGGGACCCGGAAGGCCTGCTCGGCACGATGCCCGCGTTGGCCGGACAGATCGCCGGCCTGCTGGCCGGCCGCTGGCTGGCACTGCGGGGCCGCGATCCGTCGGAGAAGGCGATGGGCTTCATGCTGGCCGGGCTGGGCGCGCTGTGGATGGCGCAGATCCTGGACGCCTGGTCCCTGCCGATCAACAAGAGCCTGTGGACGCCGGCCTTCGTCTTCATGAGCACCGGTTGGGGAAGCCTGGTGTTCGGGGTCTTCTATTGGCTGCTGGATGCGTCGCCACTGCCGCGCTTGCGGGCGGCGATGGCGCGCCGCGCCCAGCCGCTGGTGGTCTTCGGCATGAATGCGCTGTTCCTGTTCGTGCTGTCCGGCGTGCTGGCTCGGGTGTTGGGGCTGGTGCGGGTCGCACCGGATCTGACGCTCAAAGCCTGGCTCCATGCGCCGATCGCCGCCTGGCCGCTGGACCCGCGCCTGGCCTCGCTGCTGTTTGCGATCGGCTTCGTGGGGGTGATGTACCTCATCGCCTGGCTGATGTTTCGGCGTGGCTGGTTCGTCAAACTGTGAGGGGCGATCTGTCAGACTGGCGACGCCTTCAGCGGCGGGACCGCTGAGTCGGCTGCACCCTCTCTTGCCTTCCCTCTGCGCCCCTCGGGCGTGAACAAGCGACCCGTTCGATGCAACGACGACTGCTGATGACCGCGGCCCTGGCCGCGCCGGTGCTGGGCCTGGGCCTGCCGGGCTGTTCTTCCTGGCGCGAAGTGGCGCCCGCATCCGCCGCGGCGCTGCCGGGCCCGGCCGGCACACCGGACTTGCCACCGCCGCCGCCGCGGGAGTTCCGCGCCGCCTGGGTGGCGACCGTGGCCAACATCGACTGGCCCAGCCGCAAGGGCTTGAGCGATGCGCAGCAGATCGCCGAGATCCGCGCGCTGCTCGACAGCGCCCAGGCGCTGCGTCTGAATGCGATCGTGCTGCAGGTCCGCACCAGCGCGGATGCGCTGTATCGGTCGTCGCTGGAGCCCTGGAGCGAGTACCTCAGCGGCGTGCAGGGTCAGGGTCCGGGCTACGACCCGCTCGCGGTCTGGCTGTCGGAAGCGCAGGCGCGCGGCCTGGAGCTGCATGCCTGGATCAATCCCTACCGGGCGCGGCAAAGCGGCGGCAAGTCGCCCGCGGCGGCCAACCATCTGAGCCGCACCCGGCCGGACTGGGTCAAGCGCTACGGCGATCAGCTGTGGATCGATCCCGGCGAGCCCGACGCCGCCGCCCACACGCTGGCCGTCTGCCGCGATCTGCTGAGCCGCTATGCGCTCGACGGCCTGCACATCGACGACTACTTCTATCCCTATCCGGTGCCCGATCCCGCGGCGCGGCCACAGGAACTGGACTTCCCGGACGAGCCCAGCTGGCAGCGCTATCTGGCGCAAGGCGGCACGCTGGACCGGGCGAACTGGCGGCGCGACAACGTCGATCGGCTGGTCGAGCGGCTGCATGCGCTGGTGCGCGAGGTGCGACCGACGGCGCGGCTGGGCATCAGTCCGTTCGGTCTGCCACGACCGGACCTGCGGCCGGCGGGCATCGTCGGGTTCTCGCAGTTCGACAAGCTCTACGCCAATGTCGAACGCTGGCTGGCGATGGGCTGGCTGGACTACCTGGCGCCTCAGCTCTATTGGCCGCGGGCGCCTGCCGGCCAGGCGTTCGAGCCGCTGATGCGGGCCTGGCAGGGGCTCAATCCGCAGCAGCGCCACATCTGGCCCGGGCTGTTCACCAGCAAGGCCGGCAATGAGTCGGACGGCTGGCCGGCGGATGAAATCGCGGCGCAGATCGAGCTGACCCGCGTCGCGCCAAGCACCGGCGGTCACCTGCACTTCAGCATGGTGGCGCTGCAGCAGAACCGGCGCGGTCTGGCCGACCGGCTGCGGGAGGGCGTCTATGCCCAAGCTGCGCTGCCGCCGCTCACGCCCTGGCTGAGCGCCCCCGGCTGCGGCGCGGTGCATCTGCTGCGCGCGCCCGACGGCAGCGTGAAGCTGACGACCCAGGATGGCGCAGCGCCGCGCGCTTATGCCCTCTGGCAGCGCAGCCCGCACCGCGGCGAGGCGTCGTGGCGCTTCCGCAGCGTCGGTCCGGACGGCGTGTTGACGCAGGTGCAGGCCGGCGACCAGGTGGTGGCGTCCGCGCTCAACACGCTGCAGCAGGAAGGCCCGCGCGCGGTGTTTCTGCTCTGACCCGGACGCCCCGAAAGATGAACGGAAGCTGAATGCGTGGCGGCCGGTGGGCCGTCACAAACTGTCGATTCCGCGCAACGTCTCCCTGTATCTAGGGGCGGTCCTCAACCCCCGTGGAAACCCGTGTCGAAGGCCATGGCGACGGCCTTCGGCGCCCTCTGAGCGGCGCGTTGGCGACGACGATGACGGCTCTCGGCCGGATGACATGAATGTGGGCCCAGCCCTGTCATTCCTTGTCACAAACCTACAACATGCCGGCTGGAGACTCCGGCCCGTGAATCGCTGAGGCGGCTCGCGGGCGACCGCGGGCCGTCTCGCCGAAGCACCTTGCCGGAGGGACACAAATCCCAGCGCGGCGGTTCCATCCGCATTGCTGCTGTTTGTGCCGACTGGTAGGCTTTTTGCTTGAGATCAGAAAAGAGGCCGCGCAGACGGCCTCTTTGTCGGTAAGAGGTGGCTGATTCGATGAGGCCGGCAGTCCGTGAGTTCCGGGCTGCCAAAGGCGGCGCAAAACGTTTGCGGGGTGGGAAAACCCGGAACGTGCAGACCGTCTCGTGCCAGCGGAGGGGTGGGATGCCTTCCATTTGCAGCCGCGGATTCGGTGGTTTCTTTTCAATTCGGTTCGTCGCACAGGAGCGCAAGAAAATGAGTCAGAACAACAGTTGGTCGGGATTCGGCATGACGGCTTTGGCCGCCGCGGCTGCCATGGCGGTGGCCCTGCCCGCGATGGCGCAGGACGCCAAGAAGGCGGATGCTGAAAAGGCGGAAGAAGGCGCTCCGCGCGCGAAGGAAGATGCGGTCCGTCTGGGCACGATCACGATCGTGGGCAGCGGCAACAAGCTCGGCACCGGTCAGATGCTGAACGAAGACGCGGTCAAGTCGCGCAGCACCGTGACCCGTGACGCGATCGACAAGGATCGCGCGTCCGGCAACCCGTTCCAGGCCCTGGCGCTGCTGCCGGGCGTGAACACCTACAACTACGACGCCACCGGTCTGTTCGGCGGCGGCCTGACGGTGCGGGGCTTCGGCGCCGACCAGATGGGCTTCACCGTCAACGGCGTGCCGGTCAATGACTCCGGCAACTTCGCCGTCTATCCGCAGGAATATGCGGACCAGGAAAACCTTTGCACCCAGTCGCTGTCGCAAGGCAGCCCGGATTCCGACTCCCCGCACGCCGGCGCCACCGGCGGCAATGTGTCCATCACCAGCTGCGACCCGGAAGACAAGCGCCGCGTGCGCGTGACCCAGGGCCTGGGCGACCTGAACTACACCCGCACCTTCCTGCGTTACGACACCGGCCGCTTCTTCAATGACTCGGCCAAGGTGTTCGTGAGCTACTCGCACACCGAAGCCGACAAGTGGAAGGGCGAGGGCTCGGCCAAGAAGGACCACATCGATGCGGCCTTCCGTTGGGACATCAACGAAGGCAACACCATCCTCGGTTCGGTGCTCTACAACCGCGCGGTCAACAACGCCATCGGCAACCTGAACCTGACCCAGCTGAAGACCCGCGGCTACAACTACGACTATTCGCCGACCTTCATCGGCCGTGTCACGCCGACCAACGGCAAGGCGGACGTCGATCCGTCGCAGTCGCCCAACTACTACCGTCTGGCCAACAACCCGTTCGAGAACGCGGTGGTGTCGGTCTCCGGCTCCTTCAAGCTGGCGGAAGCCACCTATCTGAAGGTGCAGCCTTACCTCTGGTACGGCTTCGGCAACGGCGGCTGGACCCAGATGTCCGTCAAGGAATCCGGCTTCCTGCTGAACAAGGCCACCGGCAAGATCGACGGCGCCAAGGACCTGAACGGCGACGGCGACACGCTCGACACCGTGACCATGGCCCGCGCCAGCGTCACCCGCACCTCGCGCCCCGGCATCACCACCGAAATCAACACCACGCTGGGTGACCACAACCTGCGCGTGGGCGTCTGGTACGAGCGCGCCAACCACCGTCAAACCCAGCCGATGGTCTCGGTGGACTTCGCCGGCAACCCGACGTCGATCTGGCTGGACAAGGGCCGCATCACCCGCGCCGATGGCTCGCTCTATCAGAACCGTGACTGGGAAACCGTCAGCACCGCCTACCAGGCTTATGTGAGCGACAACTGGACGTTCGCCGGCGATCGCGGCCTGCTGACCGTGGGCGTGCGCACGCCGCATGTGCAGCGTGACGTGAACAACTACGCCAACGAAGCGGCGGTGGTCAACTACAACTTCAAGAAGACCTACGACGACGTGCTGCCGCAAGCCGGCCTGCGCTTCAGCCTGGACAAGTCGCAGCAAGTCTTCATCAACGTTTCGAAGAACTTCCGCGCACCGCCGAACTTCGCCTTCACCGGCAGCAACGTGACGATCACCAACGGCGTCGCCTCGCTGGTGCGTGAAGCCAAGGCCGAAACCTCGGTGATGACCGACCTGGGCTATCGCTTCCAGAGCAAGGACCTGTCGCTGTCGGCCACGGTGTTCAACTCCGACTTCAAGGATCGCCAGGCCAACGCCTACGACCCGATCGTCGACAAGAGCACCTACATGAACGCGGGCAAGGTCAACACCCGTGGTCTGGAACTGGAAGCCGGCACCGGCACCTTCAAGGGCTTCAGCGCCTATGCCTCGATGACGCTGCAAAAGAGCGAAATCAAGGACGACCTGATGATCGCCCGCGTGAAGTCCACCACCGATCCGACCAAGACCTATGACGTGTACCTGCCGCTGACCGGCAAGGAATTCGCGCTGACGCCGCGTCAGATCTACGCGGGCTCGGTGCAGTACACGGTGGGTGGCTTCTACGGCCGTCTGAAGATCAAGCGCACCGGCACGCAATACGCGTCGCTGCTGAACGACGAGCAGGCCCCGGCCTACTGGTCCGCCGACTTCGACGCGGGCTACAACTTCGGCAACGTGAGCTGGGCCAACAACGTGCAGCTGCGCTTGAACGTGAGCAACATCGGCAACGCGTCGTTCCGCACCCCGAGCTCCGGCTCGGTGACGAACGCCGCGGCGTACTCGACGACGCTGCCCAACGGCCAGGCCTACACCTACGCCGCCAGCAACTCGTTCTACTACCTGGGCGCCCCGCGCTTCGCTTCGATCAGCCTGAGCGCCGATTTCTAAAGCGAGCAGCCTCACCGGCGACTTCGGTCGCCTGAGACGCCCCCCACCGCGCCGGTCTTCCGGCGCGGTTTTTTTTCGCCCGTCGACAGGCGCCGGCCATGAGGCGGAGTCATACCCTGCCCGCGCATTGACACTGGCCGCCACGCCGGCGCCGCCGTAAGCTGAGCCGCACCTCATCCGCTCGCCGCCTCGATGATCGCCGCCACCCGCCTGCCATGCGCCCGCTGACTGCTGCCGAGGTTCCGTCTGTCGTGACGCCCGATGCCCGGATGACCGTCGCGCCAGCGCCATCAGCGCCATCAGCGCCATCAGCGCCTTCAGCGCCTTCAGCGCCTTCAGCGGCGGCGCGCGCTCGCGCGTCGATGCTTGGCCTCGGACTGGACGCTGGCGGCACGCGGACCCGTTGGGCATTGGCCGATGCGCAGGGCCGCTGCGTGGCGCGCGGCCAGGTGGCGGGCTTCACCGCGCTGCTGCTCCATGCCAGTGCCGGACGGGTGATGCTCGCGCAGACCCTGCAATCCCTGGCCGCCGAGGTGGTCCAGGCCGCGGGTCCCGGACGACTGGCCGGCCTGCAGGCCGGCATCACCGGACTGGGCGAACCCGACGGTCCCATCGGCCGCCAGTTGCAGGCGCTGCTGGCGCAGCATCTCGGGCTGTCGCCCGCGCAGGTCGTGTGCGACAGCGACATCGCCGCCGCCTGGCATGCGGTGTTTCGGCCCGGCGAGGGCCATCTGGTCTATGCCGGCACCGGCGCCATCGCCGCCTTCATCGATGCGGACGGCCACCTGCACCGAGCCGGCGGCCGAGGTCCGCTGATCGGCGACGAGGGCGGCGGACAGTGGATCGCACGTGAAGCGCTGGCGCTGGTCTGGCGGCGCGAGGATGCCGAGCCGGGCGCCTGGTCGCGCTCCGCGCTGGCGCGGCAGTTGTTCGACGAACTTGGCGGCGCGGACTGGGCGATCAGCCGCGCCTTCCTGTATGGCGGGGAGTCCGCTGCCCGGCGCGGCAGCATCGGTCAACTCGCCTTGGCCGTGGCCCGCGCAGCCCAGGAAGGGGACGACGACGCGCGCGGCCTGCTGCACCGCGCCGGCACCGAGCTGGCCCGCCTGGCGCTGGCCTTGGTCCACCGGCTCGGGCCGAAACCGGTCATCGCGGCGGGACGTGTGCTGCAATTGCATCCGGCGATCGAGGCCGGACTGCGGGCCGCCCTGCCGCAAGACCTGCCCCTGAGCGTGCAACAGCCCGATACTGCGCTGGCGGCGGCAGTCCGCGCGGTCGGTGGCGATCGGTGAACGGAAGGCCACGACCGACCCGAACAGACGCCCGGCGTGGCGCCACCATGTCGGCGGGCGTGTCATCGGCGGTTGCTTCGGCGCGTGATCCGTTGTCTCAGCCGCCGATCACTCGCCGATCCATACGCCCGACATTCGCTCAGTCATTCGCTCAGTCATTCGTCCATTCATTCGACGCTTCACCAGACGCCCGCCCATGAAGACCCCGCTTCTCGCCCTTGCCTCCGCCCTGTTGCTGGCCGCCTGCGGCACGCCGTTGCGTCAGATCGACCGCAGCCATGTGTCCCAGAATCAGGACAGCCGGGTGCAGTACCTGATCCTGCACTACACCGTGATCGACTTCGAGCGCTCGCTGAAGGTGTTGACCACGGGCGGCAAGGTCTCGGCCCACTACCTGGTGCGGGACACGCCCGCGCAGACCTATCAGCTGGTGGATGAGAACCGCCGCGCCTGGCACGCCGGCGTTAGCTACTGGGGTGGCGCGACGAATCTGAATTCGGCGTCCATCGGCATCGAGATCGTCAATGCCGGCTTCACCGACACGCCTGCCGGTCGCCTGTATGCGCCCTTCCCGCAGCCGCAGATCGACGAGGTCATCGCCCTGACCAAGGACATCGTCGCCCGCCACAACATCCGGCCCGACCGCATCCTCGGCCACAACGACATCGCGCCCGGCCGCAAGCAGGATCCGGGTCCCGCCTTCCCGTGGAAGCAGCTCGCCGATGCCGGCCTGATTCCCTGGCCCGATCCGGCGCAGGTGGAGATCAAGCAGGCCATCTATCAGATCGCTCCGCCGCCGGACCTGCTCTGGTTCCAGGAACGCCTGGCCCGCATCGGCTATCAGACGCCGCAGACCGGTGTGCTGGATGTCGCCACCCGCGAAGTGCTGAGCACCTTCCAGATGAAGTACCGGCCCACCGACATCCAGGGCGAGCCGGATGCGCAGACCGCCGCCCTGCTGGACGTCGCCACCACGCCCGGTGGCATGATCACCTTCGCGCCGACGCCCGCGGCTGCGGCGCAGCGGTCGCCTTACTGATGCGGCAGTCGGCGCGTGCTCATCCGTCCGCTGGCGTCCCGAGTCGGCGCGGCGGCGGTGCGGCGCGATCCGCATGGCGCCGTCGCCGCGCCTCCTCGTCTCGCCCGGATCCACGGCCTTGCTGAACTTCCTGCTTCGACGACTGGCCACCTTGCTGCCCACGCTGCTGGGCGTCACCGTGGTCGCCTTCGGTCTGATCCGGCTGGTGCCGGGAGATCCGATCGCCATCATGATGGGCGAGCGCGCGCTGGACGACGCCACCCATGCGCGCCTGATGCATGAGATGGGCCTGGACCAGCCGCTGTGGCGCCAATACCTGGACTATCTCGGCGGCCTGCTGCACGGCAATCTGGGGCGGTCCCTGGTGTCTCGCGAACCCGTCGCCCATGAGTTCGCGGCGCTGTTTCCGGCGACGGCCGAGCTGGCGCTGACCGCGCTGCTGATGGCGATCGTGCTCGGGCTGGCGCTGGGCACCGGCGCGGCGCTCAAGCGCGGCTCGCTGCTGGATCAGGGCGTGATGGGCGTGGCCACCGTCGGCTATTCGATGCCGGTGTTCTGGTGGGGCCTGATCCTGATCATGACCTTCTCGGTGGGGCTGGGCTGGACGCCCGTGTCCGGCCGCGTCGCGGTGGAATACGACATCCCGCGTCTCACCGGCTTCATGCTGATCGACGCGGCGCTGCATGACGAGCCTGGCGCCTGGCTGTCCGCGTTGCGCCATCTGCTGCTGCCCGCGCTGGTGCTGGGCACCAGCACCACGGCAGTGATCGCCCGCATGACCCGCTCCAGCCTGCTGGAGGTGCTGCGAGAGGACTACCTGCGCAGCGCCCGCGCCCGCGGCCTGTCGCCGATGCGGGTGGTGGTGGTGCACGGGCTGCGCAATGCGCTGATCCCGGTCATCACCGTGATCGGGCTGAAGGTCGGCAGCCTGCTGGCCGGCGCGGTGCTGACCGAAACCATCTTCTCCTGGCCCGGCATCGGCAAATGGCTGATCGATGCGATCGCGCGCCGGGACTATCCGGTGGTGCAGGCCGGCATCCTGATTTCCGCCTGCACCTTCATCGCCGTCAATCTGGTGGTCGACCTGCTGTATGGCATCGTCAATCCGCGCATCCGCCGCGAGGCGTGACCCGCGCCTTGCGCCCCGTCTTTGCCCATGCTCGCCGCCCAGCCCCACGATCGACGCCAGCTTTCCTTCTCCGACCATGCGCGCGCTGCCTGACCCGCTTCCTTCCCCGGCCGATGCCGTGCCGACAACGCCTCCGCCGCCGGGGCCACTGCGCGAGTTCTGGCTTGGCTTCTCGACCAACCGCGGCGCGCTCGTAGCCCTGTGCGTGTTCACGCTGATGGCGCTGGCCGCGCTGCTGGCGCCCTGGATCGCGCCGCATGACCCGATCCAGCAATACCGGCTGCAGATGTTGATGCCGCCAATCTGGATGGACGGCGGCGATGCGCGCTTCCTGCTCGGCACCGATGAGCTGGGCCGCGATCTGCTGTCGCGACTGCTGCATGGCGCCCGCGTGTCGCTGGGCATCGGGCTGGCGTCGGTGGGGCTCTCGCTGATTCCGGGCGTGCTGCTGGGCCTGCTGACGGCCTTTCATCCGCGCTGGCTGTCGCCCGTGGTGATGCGGGTGATGGATGTGATGCTGGCGCTGCCGGGGCTGCTGCTGGCCATCTGCGTGATCACGGTGCTGGGACCGGGCCTGTTCAACACGGTGATCGCCATCGCCATCGGCAGCCTGCCGGAATATGTGCGCCTGACCCGCGCCGCCGCGCTGGCCGAACTGGGCAAGGACTATGTAACCGCCAGCCGCGTGGCCGGCGCCTCGACCTGGCGACTGATGTTTTCCGCGGTGCTGCCCAACTGCACCGCGCCGTTGATCGTGAATGCCTCGCTGAGCTTTTCCGCGGCCATTCTGGAAGCGGCGGGACTGGGCTTTCTGGGGCTCGGCGTGCAGGCGCCGACGCCCGAATGGGGTTCGATGCTGTCGTCGGCGCGGGATTACATCGTGCGCGCGCCGTGGGTGGTGACGCTGCCGGGGCTGTGCATCCTGGTGTCGGTGCTCAGCGTCAACCTGATGGGCGACGGACTGCGGGATGCGCTCGATCCCCGTTTGAAGCGGGTGTCGTGATGCTGCTGACCTTGCGAGACCTGCGGGTGCGCTTCGGCGCGATGGCGGCGGTGGAGGGCGTGGATCTGGACGTCGCACCCGGCGAGGTGCTGGGCATCGTGGGGGAATCCGGATCCGGCAAGTCGGTCAGCATGATGGCGGTGATGGGCCTGATCGATCCGCCGGGCGTGGTGTCCGCGCAGACCTTGGCCTTCGATGGCCGCGACCTGATGAACATGTCCGCCCGCGAGCGCCGACGCGTGATCGGCCGCGAGGTGGCGATGGTGTTCCAGGATGCGCTGGCCAGCCTCAATCCGAGCTACACCGTCGGCCATCAGTTGGGCGAGGTGCTGCGCACGCACCTCGGCCTGCGCGGCGATGCCGCCCGGCGCCGCGCGCTGGAGCTGCTGGAACAGGTGGAGATCCCGGATGCGCCGCAACGCTTGAAGGCCTATCCGCATGAACTGTCGGGCGGGATGAACCAGCGGGTGATGATCGCGCTGGCGATTGCCTGCTCGCCCAAGCTGCTGATTGCCGACGAGCCGACCACCGCGCTCGATGTGACCATCCAGGCCCAGATCATCGACCTGTTGCTGCGACTGCAACGCGAGCGCGGCATGGCGCTGGTGATGATCAGCCACGACCTGGCGGTGGTCTCCGAAATGGCTCAGCGGGTCGCGGTGATGTATGCCGGCCAGGTGGTGGAGACCGGATCCCTGCCCGCCGTCTTCGAGACGCCGCAGCATCCCTACACCGCCGCGCTGCTGGCGGCGATTCCGGAGCACAACCGCGGCGCTCGCCGGCTGCAGGCGCTGCCAGGCATCGTGCCGGGGGCGCTGGATCGCCCCGTGGGATGCCTGTTCTCACCGCGCTGCGCTCGCGTGCAGCCGAATTGCCGGACGGAGCGGCCGAGCATCGCCTCCGGCGTGCGCTGCTTCCATCCGCTGAACGAGGAGCACCCCGCATGAGCGCCGCTGAGGGTCTGGCATCCGGCGACGCGCCGCTGCTGCAGGCGCGCGATCTGGCGCAGCACTATCGCGTCAAGCGCGGCTGGTGGTCGCCGCCGGCGCAGGTGCGGGCGCTGGACGGGGTCAGCTTCGATCTGCAGGCGGGACGCACGCTGGCGGTGGTGGGCGAATCGGGTTGCGGCAAATCGACGCTCGCGCGGGCGCTGACCCTGATCGAACGGCCGACCGCCGGCGCGCTGCGCATCCACGGTCAGGACGCCACCGATCCACGCACCCATGCGGGCTTGCGGCGCCAGGTGCAGATGGTGTTCCAGAACCCCTATGCGGCGCTGAACCCGCGCAAGACGATCGCCGCGACGCTGGCGGAGCCGCTGGTCATCAACACCCGGCTGAGCCGCGCGGAGCGGCAGGCCCACATCGAGCGGCTGGCCGAGAAGGTCGGCTTGCGCCGTGAGCATCTGCAGCGTTATCCGCACATGTTCTCGGGCGGGCAGCGCCAGCGGATCGCGATTGCGCGAGCGATGGTGCTGCAGCCGGGCCTGGTCGTGGCGGATGAGCCGACCTCGGCGCTGGACCTGTCGATCCAGGCGCAGATCCTGAATCTGTTCATGGACCTGCAGGAAGAATTCGGCACCGGCTATGTGTTCATCTCTCACAACCTGGCGGTGGTCGAGCATGTGGCCGATGAGGTGATGGTGATGTACCTGGGCCGGGTGGTGGAGCACGGCGACAAGCGCCGTGTCTTCGCGCAGCCGCTGCATCCCTATACCGAGGCGCTGATCAGCGCCACGCCTGCGCTGCGTCCGGCTGATCGGCGCACCCGCATCCGCATCCATGGCGAACTGCCCAGCCCGTTGAATCCGCCCAGCGGCTGCGCGTTCCATCAACGCTGTCCTCGGGCGGTGCCGCGCTGCGCGCAAGTGCGGCCGGAGCTGCGGGAGGTGGACGGGCGGCGGGTGGCGTGTGATGTGGTGTGAACATAGGGCGCTCCGCCGCGCGCGGCGGCCTAGCGCGCTTTTCTCGGGCGGGTTTTCGTTTCAAGATCATCGATCAACGCCTTCCCGTCGTGGAATCGAGCGCGTGTGATCGATCGGGCTTCCTCCATGGCCGCGCGCGTCTCCGCAGTCGGCACCTTCACCTCGAAAGGGAGCCCGTTTTGCAAGACGACCTGCCGCAGAAAGAGGCGAATGGCATCGCTCAGCGTCAGGCCGCACTGGGCCAATACCTCGGCGGCGGAATCCTTCAAATCAGGTTCGACACGTGATCGCAATTCGGTGGACTTGATGGTCATGGTCATGGGCTTCTCCCGCGCAGAACGTGGTCACCATGTAGCGTCGTTTGTGGCGCCTGGATAGGACTTGGCGTCGTGAGAAGTGCGAGTCCGAATGATCTTCGAGCTCAGCTGCAAACTCGGCCCAGCGCTGCAGCGGAACACTGACGAAAGCCAAACGGATCGACTCCCAGCCCTCGATCCATGACGTGGAGGCCGGGCGGTGGAATGCGCGGCGAGGCCCGAGTCCCCATGCACATAACCCGGTGTTATGGTCCGAACCGCCCATTTCAGTTGTGACGCGCGCGCTGTCGTTTCGACAATGCAGCGGCCCCCTTCCCCTCCGATGCGCCTGTCCCTGATCACCCTGTTGGTCGCCTGCTTTGCCGCCGTGCACACCATGGACGTCGTCAACGTTGACGCGGCGGTGCCCGCATCGGCGGCGCGGGCCGCTTCTGGCGCGACGCCCGCAGCGGCCAAACCCCTGGTCTATTGCACCGATGCCAGCCCGGAGGGCTTCGACCCCGGCCTGTGGGATTCGGCCAGCACCAACAACGTCAACAACCAGATGTTCCAGGGCCTGGTGCGCTTCGAGCGCGGCGGCACCGCGCTGCAGCCCAGCCTGGCGACCCGCTGGACCATCAGTCCCGATGCGCGCAGCTTCGTCTTCGAGCTGCGGCCCGGCGTGAACTTCCACACCCGTCCGTGGTTCACCCCGACCCGACCGCTCAATGCGGACGACGTCCTCTTCACCTTCGGCCGCTTTCTGAATCGCGACCACCCGTTCAACCAGGCCTTCCCCGCCAACTTCATCTATCCGCAAAGCCTGGGCCTGGCCAAGGCCGTCGCGCGCATGGAGAAGCTGGACGACATGACGGTCCGGTTCACGCTGCATCAACCCAACGTCACCTTCGTCACCTGGTTCGCGATGGCCTTCGCCGGCATCCAGTCGGCGGAATACGGCGCCCAGCTGCTGCGCGACGGCAAGGCCAGCCAGATCAACCGCTTGCCGATCGGCACCGGCCCCTTCGCCTTCCGCAGCTATGCGAAGGACGACGTGGTGCGGATGGATGCCCACCCCGGCTACTGGGGCGCCCCCCAACGCACCCGCAAGCTGATCTTCACCATCAGTCGCGAGGCGCCGGTGCGGGTGCAGAAGCTGCTGGCGGGTGAATGCCAGATCACCTCGCCGCTGCGCGACATCGACGTCGCCGCGCTGGATCGCCATCCCGGCCGCATCCGGCTGGAGAAGATCCAGGCGCTCAACATTTCCTACCTCGCCTTCAACCTGCGCAAGCCGCCCACCGACAACCGTCTGGTGCGAGAGGCGCTGGACATCGCCATCGACCGCGATGCCATCTTCCGCGCGCTGTTCCCGCGCGGCGACGCGATGCAGGCGGTCAATCCGTTCCCGCCCGCCATCCCCGGCTACAACCGCAGCCTGCGCAATGAATACAACCCCGAACGCGCCAAGGCGCTGCTGCAACAGGCCGGCTTTGCCAACGGGCTGGACATCGATCTCTGGGCGCTGCCCGTCACCCGCCCGACCAATCCCAACGGCCAGCTGATGGCCCAGTTGATCCAGCAGGACTGGGCACGCATCGGCGTGCGCGCGCAGATCCGCACCTATGAATGGGGCGAGTACCTCAAGCGCGCCAACGCGGGCGAGCACTCGGTCTACATGAGCGGCTGGGCCGGCGAGAACGGTGATGCCGACGACTTCCTCACCCCCAACCTCAGCTGCGCCACCAACAAGACCGGCGTGAAGTTCTGCCATCGCGAGTTCGAGCGATTGATCGACGCCGCCCGGGCGAATCCCGATCCGGCCGCGCGCCAGGCGCTCTATGAGCAGGCGCAGGTGATCTTCAAGCGCGAGCGGCCGTGGATCACGATGGCACACTCGACGGTCTACATCCCCACCAGCCAGGACCTGCGCGGATTCCGGATGCAGCCCAACGGCGGGGTGATCTTTGAGAACGTCTACCGCGAGTGACCATGCGCCTTCGGCACATCGAAGTCTTCCATGCCGTCATGCAGGCCGGCACCATCAGCGGCGCCGCCCAACTGCTGCACATCTCGCAGCCGGCCGTGACCAAGGTGCTGCAGCACTGTGAGCTGCAACTGGGCATGCCGCTGTTCGACCGGGTCCGCGGCAAGCTCTATCCCACGCCGGAAGCCCAGCGGCTGTTCGTCGAGATCGACAAGCTGAACCGGGACCTGGTCTCGATCCGTCGCCTGGCGGCGAATCTGCGCGCAGGCGAATCGGAACTGCTGCGGCTGATGGCCACGCCCACGCTCGGTGCCTCGGTCATCCCGGCCGCCATGACCCACTGGACGCAGGCCTTCCCGCGCAGCCGCATCCAGCTCAGCACCCATCACACGCGCGAGCTGGTCTCCTCGCTGCTGCTGGGAGAAGCCGATCTGGCGCTGAGCCTGCACGATCCGCGCCATCCCGGCATCAAGACCGAAGTGCTGGCCACCGGCAGCCTGATGGCGCTGTGCCCGTTGAACAGCCCGGAAGCGCAGGGCCAAGGGCCGCTGCCGCTGGAAGACATCCAGTCCGAGCTGATCGCCATGGCCGAGGACGATCCGCTCGGCCAGATGCTCCATCACGCCGGCGAGGCCGAAGGCCGCCACCTCGACAGCCGGATCACGGTGCAGACCTACCAGCTCGCCCGCGCGCTCGTGGAAGCGGGCGTCGGCATGACCGTGGTGGACCCGTTCACCGCCGCCTCCGCCGACCGCAGCCGCGTGCGGGTCCGGCCGCTGCAGCCCGTGATGAACGTGCAGCTGGTGCTGCTGACCTCCGCCAGCGCGCCGCTCGCGCAGGCCGCGCGGCGCCTGGTCACCTACCTGCGCGATGCCGCCCGCAGCAATCTCGACAGCCTGGCCTGACGCCCCGACCGCCCTTCTCCCCGACGACCATGAGCCGATCCGAACCCGCCATTCCTTGCGAAGAGATCGCCGCCCATCCGGCGTTCCGACCGCTGCTCAGCCTGCCCGGCATCGCCGTCGACCTGCGCTATGCGACGCCCGACAACTTCGTCGGCCGCAATGTCTACGGCGGGCTGGATTGCGCCTATCTGCGCCAGGAAGCCGCCGACGCACTGCTGGTCGCCGCCGATTGGCTGTCGCGCCACCAACCCGGCCTCAGCCTGGTGGTGCTGGATGCGTTGCGGCCGCAACGGGTGCAGGAAGCGCTGTGGAAGGAACTGGAAGGCACACCGCTGACCCGTTACCTGGCCCATCCGGCGCGGCATTCGATCCATTCCTTCGGCATGGCGGTCGATGTGACGCTGCGGGATGCCGACGGGCGTGAGCTCGACATGGGCACCGGCTTCGATGAGATGACGCCCGCCTCCCATCCCGAATTCGAGGCCGAGCAACTGGCGCTGGGAGGTCTCACCGCGCCGCAGTTGCAGCATCGCGGCTGGTTGCGGGCCGCCATGCGCCACGCGGGATTTCAGACCATCAGCACCGAGTGGTGGCATTTCGATTTCGGCGATCGGGACCAGGTTCGGCAAACGCTGCCGCTGGTGCTCTGAACCCCGGCCGATCGCCGGCCGGATCGACGACCTCCCCCCTTTCCTCGCAGGAGACGCCATGCCCCCCACCCGTCGACAGCTCCTGACCGCTGGCGCGCTGACCGCCGGCACCGCACTGGCCGGGCCGGCGCGCGCAGCACTGGCGGGTCCCGCGACGGCGACCGACGCGTCCGATGCCACGCCGCCCCTCACCGCGCCGAACGGACTGCCGCTGCTGCGTGCCAGACGGCTGAGCCCTGGCGACACCCTGGCGCTGGTCAGCCCGGCGAATGCCACCTATGAGCGCGAGCCGCTGGAGATCGCGGTCGAGGCGGTTCAGGCGCTGGGTTTCAAGGTCCGGCTCGGCGCGCATGTGAAGGGCCGTTATGGCCAGTTCGGCGGGACCGACGCGCAGCGCGCCGCCGACATCAACGACGCCTTCGCCGACGTCTCGGTGGCGGGCATCCTGGCGGTCACCGGCGGATCCGGCTGCAATCGCATCGTCGACAAACTCAATTACGCGCTGATCCGACGCAAGCCCAAGTTCTTCGGCGGCTTCTCCGACCTGACCAGCCTGGTCAACGCGATCCACCGGCAGACCGGCCTGATCACTTTCCATTGCCCGGTGGCGGGCTCGGAATGGAACGATTTCTCGGTGCAGCACTTCAAGGCGGTGGTGATGGCGGCGGAGCCCGACCTGCTGAGCAATCCGCAGGAGCGCACCGGCAACCTGGTGACCACGCAGGACCGCATCAGCACCCTGCGCGGCGGCCTGGCGCGTGGGCCGTTGGTGGGCGGCAATCTGGCGGTGCTGAGCTCGCTGGTGGGCACGCCATATTTCCCGGACTGCCGCGGCGCGATCCTCTTCCTGGAAGAGGTCAATGAATACATCTATCGCGTGGACCGGATGCTCTCCACGCTGCGCCTGTCCGGCGCGCTGGACCGTCTGGCCGGCGTGGTGCTGGGCAAGTTCACCAATTGCGGCCCGGGCGATGGCAACTTCGGCACGCTGACCCTGGACGAAGTCTTCGACGACTACTTCCTGCCGCTGAAGGTGCCGGTGTATCGCGGCGCGATGATCGGCCACATCCGCCGCAAGTTCACCGTGCCGGTGGGCCAGCCCGCCGAAATGGATGCGCTGGCGGGCACGGTCCGGCTGCTGAGCGCCGCCGTGAGCTGAGCGCGCGCCCGCCGCCGGTTTTCGGATGCAACTGGTTCGGCGTCGCACAGAGCGGGTTTCCTTCGATGAGGAGACCCCGCCATGCCCGCCACCGTCATCACCCTGACTTCGCGCGCCCTGTCGATCTACGACCAACCGGACGAGACCCCCATCGTCGCGTCATGCCGGCCGCGCACCCAGGCGAAGATGTCGGCCCATGAGGTCGACGATGCGCTGAGCCAGTTCGCGAAGTTCAATTCCCAGTGGATGAATGGCGGGCGGCTGTGTCGCACGGTGTTCGCCAAGACCCATGGGCAGGAATTCGCCCAGGAATTGGGGCTCTGGTATGCGCGCCTGCTTCGAATCACGATGGGCGAGGCTCGTCGCTTCGAAGCGGACCAACCGGTGTATCTGCGCGAGATCTTCGAGGGTCTGGACGCGATCTACGACGGCAACCGGGCGATCATCAACCAAGGCAAGAGCCGGCCTGCCGAGGCGACGACCTTCCTGCGGCAGCGCAATGCCTTCCATCGGCGTGGCGACGATCAGGACAACGACTGCATCCACCACCAGCCGTTCGTCGATCGCTTTCGTGACGTGCGATTCCGGCTGGACATCTGTGCCGACATCGATGAAGGCCTGCAGCATCTGGGCGAGCTGGATTCGCTCCATCGCAATGCCGCACTGGGTCGCCATCGCACCTGCCACCGGGCCATGGCGGCAGGCCGGTGGCATTCGCCCCAACCCTTGAACAACGGCTTGAAGGACATGATGGATGCGCTGGCGGACGTCCAGCTGGACTGATGGCCGCGTCGCGCCCGCGGGCCGTGCCGTGCGCGCGCACGAGCGGCTTCGGCGAGGATGGGCGCCGTCGGACCACGGGCCAGCGACGACGCTCGGGCACCCGGAACCACGGCTCGAATCAAGCCACCCGCTCGCGCCACAGAGACCGTTCCATCACTTCGAAGGACCGGCCATATGTATCCCCACGTTCCCCGTGAGACCACGGGCCCGCTCTCCCAGCCCTATCACCCGATCGCGGCGCCGCAGGGCTCCACCCTGCCCTCCATGGCGCCGACCGGCAATGAGCGCGTCGACACCTCCCACCGCGCCGATGGGTGGGTTGCGGTCTGGACCAGCCATCTGACGCTGGCCCGGACGAGCTTCATCGGCCAATTCGGACAGCCGTTCTGCACCGCAGCCTGCGGGTGGTATCACCGCCTGAAGTCGCGCGCCGTGGCCGCCGCACGTCAGGCGCAACACGGCGACCTGGAAGCGGCGAAACGTGCCATCGACGGCATGGAGGCGATCCGGCACGGCCACCGACGTCTGCTGCAGGAAGCGGCGCGACACTCGGCCGGGCCGACCCAATTCCTCGAGCGCCGCAATGCGCTGCAGCTCCGACAAGACAGCGGTGAATTTGCCGCCTTTGCGCGGCGGCCAGGCGCTCAGCCATTCAACGAGCTGATGGCGCAACTGGACCTGTGCGGTGACAGCCAGGAGGGCGCGCATCTGCTGCGCCAACTCGACGGCTTGATCCACCGGGAGATGCAAGCCGCCTCATCGCCCAAGCGATCGGCCATGAGCAAGTCGGTCACCTTCGCCCCGGGAGCCAGGGCTGGCGAGGAGGCGACCTCCGACTCACCGCCCCGCTCGGGCAGCCGTCAGATCAGCCAGGTGTGAGCTGGGCGCGTTCATTCGCGCTCCATGCCACGGTCGCCGGCTGATGGCGCATCGGGCCGCACGACGCCCGCCGGCGTCGGCGCGTCCGGCGTCAGTGCGCCGCCACCCAGTCGACCAGCGCATCGATCGCCGGTCGCGCGCGTGAGGCCTGGTCGTCCTGAACCATCGCCACCACCACCCACAGCCGACCACTGGCGTCCGGCACATAACCGGCGAGGGCCACCACATCCCGCAGCGTGCCGGTCTTCATGCGGGCGCGGCCTTGCGCCGCGGTGCCCTTGAAGCGTCGGGACAAGGTGCCATCCACACCCGCCACCGGCAGGAGGGCCAGCAGTTCCGGACCGTGCGCGCCGCGCTGCGCGGCCGCCAGCACACCGCTCAACTGCGTGGCGGTCATCCGCTCGGTGCGCGACAGGCCTGAGCCGTTCTCCAGCACGAGGCCGTCGGTGGACAGACCCTGCGCCGTCAGCCAGCCACGCACCTGACGCTCGGCGGCGGCGCGCGTCGATTCGCCCTCGGTCGCGACCGCCGCCCCCAGCCGATCGAAGATCAGCCGCGAGCCGGGATTGTCCGAACGCTTCAACACCTGCCGCAGCGCTTCGGCGAGAGGCCGATCCTGATGCTGGACCAGCGTCCGCGCGGTTGGCGGCGTGCGGCCCTCACGGATCTCGCCGCCGATCGTCCCGCCCAGGCGGGTCCACAGCTGTCGCAGCGATTGCGCGGTCAACTGCTGGCGGTCGACCAGTTGAAGCCGTTGCCGCACCTGGCAGCCGCGCGGAAAGCTGCCTTGCAACACCACCCTCGGGCCGCCCTCGGCACGCGGCGTCTGACGCGGTGTGCGCCAGTCGCGGTCCCAGTCGGCGCAGCTGCTGTCGTTCAGGCCCAGCTCGCGGGTGTCGATCTCCAGGCCGTCGATGGCGGGGAACGCGCGGGCCTGCACCGATCGATCGTCCGACCACAAGGTCAGCTCCAGCAGACTGCCGTCCAGGTTCAAGGCGTCCGGCACGACGTTGTAGGGGAACTCCGGCTGCTCGTCGAAGGGGTCGAGCCCGAGGTCCGGCCGCGCCGGCTGGAACAAGCTGCGGTCGACGACGATGCCGCCGTCCAGATCCCGCACGCCGTGGCGTTCGCGCAGCTCCCGCAGCATCTGCCACAGCGCCGCGCTGTCGAGGTCCAGATCGGCGCCGCCCTTGAGATACAGCGGGCCGCTCAGGCGCGCCTCGACCGACGTGCCAATGCCACCGATGCGGCCGCTCACGCGATCAGGGCTCTCAGGGCTATCCGGGCTGGCGGGACTGTCCGGATCGGGCGCCACCAACAGCTCGGTCTTGCCTCGGCTGTTCGGCCCCAGCCGGTCCAGCGCGACCGCGGCGGTGACCAGCTTCATCGTCGACGCCGGCGGCATCGGCCGGTCCGCATTCAGCCGCAGGCCGCGCTGCGGCGCGTCGATGGGAAAGGCCACGACCGACAGCGCGCTGTGCGGCACCTCGGCGGTGCGCAGGGCGGCATCCATCGGGGGCGGCAGGTCCGAACTCAGCGTCGCGCAGCCGCTCAACCACGCAGCAGCCGCGAGCCAGCACCATGCGCGCGCAGCGCCTGCGCCAGCGCCAGGTGCCAGGGTGGGACGCGGCTGCGCCTGACCGCGACTGCGCGACGCGGGTGCGCCGTGGAGACCAGGGAGACCGGAGAGACGACGGAACGGCAGAGACAATCGCATGGGCTCACTGTACCGGCCCGTCCCATTCACATTCCGTCCGGTTATACGCACGCGACAAGCATTCATCGGGACCGGCGCAACAAACTCGTGACGGTCCTATGACAGCTCGGCGTGGCCGTGCTTGATCATCCGATCCGAGGTGGCCCATGGATCACCGGGTGGCGGCGTCGGGCCGCTCCATCCTGTCGTTGGCGGCGCATCCAGGGCGCTGGTCTGTTCTCAAGGAGAAAGTCTTGAAACTCAATCAACTCGCTCGCGGTCTGATCGTCGTCGGTCTGGGCGCGCATGCCGCCGTCTGGGCACAGGAAGAAGTCCGGAAGATGGAGCGGGTGGAAATCACCGGGTCCAGCATCAAGCGGCTCAAGGACGAAGGCGCGCTGCCGGTGCAGGTCATCACCGCCAGCGAGCTCAGCCGCAAGGGCATCACCAGCGCCGAACAGATGCTGCGCCAACTGGGCGTGAACGGCACCGGCGCGGACAACGCGATCTCCAACAACAACGTCTTCGGCGCCGACACCGACCGCCTGACCGGCGGCACCGCCAATGCCAACCTGCGCGGCCTCGGCCCCGGCAGCACGCTGGTGCTGCTCAATGGCCGACGGGTGTCCACCTCCGGCATGAGCGGCGGCGCGGTCGACCTCAACAGCATTCCGATGGCGGCGATCCAGCGGGTGGAAATCCTCAAGGACGGCGCCTCGGCCATCTACGGCACCGATGCGATCGGCGGCGTCATCAACTTCATCCTGAAGAAGGATTACCAGGGCGCCGCGCTGAGCATGGACTACTCGACGCCGTTCGAATCCGGCGGCGGCACCCAGCGCAAGGCCTCGATCACGGGAGGCTGGGGCTCGCTGGAGCGCGACGGCTACAACATGATGGTCAGCCTGAGCCTGACCGACAACGACATCCTGCGCGGCAGCGACCGCGACTGGGCCAAGGGCTTCCAGCCCGCGCTGGGGTTGTCGCCCAACTCCTCGAGCAGCCCGTTCGCCAACATCATTTCGGGCACCGGCACCGCGCTGGGCGCGGGATCGGCGGTGGCCGGCAGCGGCGATGCGATCAAGTACACCCGCATCAACCTGCTGAGCCTGCAGGGCGCCTGCGACAGCGTGCCCTACGGCGTGCAGTTCCAGCCCGGCCTGTGGACCCCCGCGAGCGCCACGCCCGCCACCAAGGCCGCCAACCTCGCCAGCGGCCGCTACCTGTGCAACACCGACTACGGCAGCCAGTTCATGCTGGCCGCGCCGAAGAAGGCCGAGAACCTGGTCGCCCGCAGCACCTTCCGCCTGGCGCCCGAGCATGAAGCCTTCCTCGAGATCACCGCGTCGCGCAACCGGGTGAAATCGGAGCTCACGCCCGGCCAGTTCAGCACCACGGCGGCCTCCGGCACGCTGTATCCGGTCAACGGCCCGTACTACCTGAACCTGAAGAACTACGGCGTGACGGACTTCGATCCGACCAAGCCGATCGCCTACCGCTGGCGCATGCAGGATTTCGGCAACCGGGTGATCGAGAACGTCGATGAAAACTCCCGGCTGCTGGTCGGTCTGGAGGGCGAGCTCGGCGCCTACAGCTACAAGGTCGGCGCCTCGATCGCCGGTGCGAAGGGCTATTCCAACCTGATCGACGGCTATGCCTACACCCGACCGCTGGTGGATGCGCTGAGCAAGGGCCTGATCAATCCCTGGGTGGCGCCTGGCCAGACCCAGACGCCGGAAGCGCAGGCGCTGATCGAATCGATGAAGGCCCGCGGCCGTCTGCAAGGCGGCGAAACCACGCTGCAGCAGGTCGACGGCTCGATCAGCGGCGATCTGTTCAAGCTGCCGGCCGGCATGCTGCAGTTCGCCGCCGGCTTCGATCTGCGTCGCGAGACCTATGAATTCGCGCCCAATGCGGCGGGATTCAACTGCATCTCCGGCCTGACGACCGGCGCCACCGATGTGCTGCTGTGCCCCGGCAACACCGCCGTGCCGCGCGTGGCGCGCAACATCGGCGCGGTGTATGGCGAGCTGGCGGTGCCGGTGTTCCAGGGCTTCGACCTGCAGCTGGCGCTGCGGCATGACCAGTACAGCAAGATCGGCGGCACGACCAATCCGAAGATCGGCTTCCGCTGGCAGCCGGCGCAGATGATCCTGTTCCGCGGCTCCTACAACACCGGCTTCAAGGCGCCGAGCTTCCAGCAGCTCAGCCCCAACACCGCGCCGCGCGACTACACCGCCACCTGGAGCGATCCGGTGCGCTGCCCGGTCGATCCGACCCAGTGCTCGATCGTCGGCCTGGACTACACCGACAGCGGCAATCCCAACCTGAAGCCGGAGAAGTCCAAGCAGGGCACCTTTGGCGTGGTGGTCTCGCCGACCGCCAACACCAACCTCTATGCCGACTACTGGCGCGTCGACCTCGATCAGCGCATCCGCAAGCTGACCGTCTCCGACGTGCTGAACAACTACGCGCTGTTCTCCGATCGCATCGTGCGCGACGCCAATGGCAATGCCAGCGTGGTGCAGGCGGGCTGGATCAATGCCGCCGACAGCAGCACCAGCGGCATCGACTGGGGCGGCAGCGTGCAGTTCAAGCACAGCACCGGCACCTGGCTGGCGACGGTCAACGGCACCCACATGCTCAATGCGAAGGAACGCGCCTTCTACGGTCAGCCGCAGGTGGACCTGGTCGGGAAATTCAACACCCGCACGCTGTTCCTGCGCGACAAGCTCAATGCCGACCTGACCTGGTCGCGCGATGCGTGGAGCGCCACCTTCAGCACGGTCTACAAGGCCGGCTATCAGGACCAGGACATGAGCGCCAAGGGCGTGCTGCCGGCCACCGCCAACACCCGGGTGGCCAGCCTCACCACCTTCGACCTGTTCGGCAGCTACAGCGGCTTCAAGAACACCACGATCACCGTGGGCGTGCGCAACCTGTTCGACCGCGAGCCGCCGTTCACCCACCATGACGTGGACGATGTCGCCGGCGCGGGCTGGGATCCGCGGGTGGCCGATCCGTTCGGTCGGACGCTCGCGGTCTCGGTCAAGTACGAGTTCAAGTAAGCGCCGCACCCGCCGCACCCGCCGCCGCGCCGCGGCGCGTGTGGGCCGCGACCATGGGCAACGGACGCCGGGAGGCGCCCGCCGTCAGCCCACCGCCCACAGCTGACGGCTCAGCGGGTCCATCCGGACCCGCAGCCCCAGCGGCAGCGGCCGGTTCGGCGTGGCATGGCCGCTGGGCCATCCGGCCAGCACCGGCACGCCGAGCGGGTCGAGGTAATCCGCCAGCACCGCATCGGGCGCTTCGGCGTCGCTGAAGCTGCCGAGCAGCACGCCGGCCAATTCGCTCAACTGACCGCCCAGCCGCAACTGGCACAGCAGCCGGTCGATCTTGTAGGGATCCTCGCCCACATCCTCCAGGAACAGGATCGCGCCTCGCAGATCGGGCATGAAGGGCGTGCCCATCAGCGCGACCAGCACCGCGAGGTTGCCGCCGGTCAGCCGGCCCTCGACCGTCTGCGTGCCCCGATTCAGCGGATGCGGCGCCAGCGCCGGCCCCAGCGCCTCGCCCACCCGCAGTCCGGCCCGCAGACGCTCGGCCAGCGCCAGCGCATCCGCCCAACCGGCCTCGGCGCGATGCCAGTCGGAGGCCGGCATCGGCGCATGCCAGCCCGCCCGGCCCACGGCCTGACGCTGCAGATGCAGCGCGGTCAGGTCGCTGTAGCCGATCAGCGGTTTGTCGGTGGCGCGCCAGAAGTCGGGATCGATCCGGTCCAGCAGCCGCATGCAGCCGTAGCCGCCGCGCAGCGCGATGACCGCGTCCAGCTCGGGATCGGTGAACGCCGCCTGCAGATCCGCCAGCCGCTGCGCGTCATCGGCCGCCAGATGGCCCAAAGCCGCCGGCCCCTGGCAGCCGGGCAACAGCCGGGTCCGAAATCCCAGCCGCGCCATCATCGGCATCACCGCCGCCAGGGTGCCCTCACGCGGCGGACCCGCCGGAGCGATCACGCCGAGGCAGGCGTGTTCGGGCAGGGGCGGCATCAGGAATGGAAGATCGGTCATCGAGCGGGCCTTCAGCAGAAGAGCGGTCGGATCAGCACGGCGCGGCTCGGACCGTGCCAGCGGCACGGATGGAGTCGAACGCCAGGCACGTGGAGGGGCATGGGTCGCGCGGGCTGCCCGCCGGACGGGACGGGCGATCGCGCCGCTGCCCGACACGGCCGAGCCCGCATCATCGCTGCGCCCTCAGGCCGCGCGCAGTTGCAGGCCCGTCAAATCGATCGGGCTGGCGCGGTCGGAGATCAGCTCGGCCAGGATGCGGGCGGACCCGAAGGAGAAGGTGAAACCCAGGGCGCCGTGGCCCACATTCAGCCACAGGCCGCGCAGCGGGGTGGCGCCGAGCATGGGCGCGCCGCTGGGCGTGGCCGGGCGCAATCCGGCCCAGGGCAGCGCGCGGTCGTAGTCCGCGGCATTCGGAAAGGTGGCGCGCACGGTGCGGTGCAAGGCGGCCAGCCGGCGAGGATCCAGGCGGGTGTCTTCGCCGACGAGATCCACCATCGCCGCCACCCGCAGCTGTTCACCGATGCGGGCGTACAGCGTCTTGCGCTCGAAGTCGGTCACGCTGACCTGCGGCGGACGGTGGCGCGCCTCGATCGGCGCCGACAGGCTGTAGCCCTTCAGCGGATACAGCGGCAGACGCAGCCCCAGCGGCGCGGCGAGTGCGGCGCTCTGCAACCCGGCGGCCAGAACGAAGCCCGCCGCGCCCAGTTCACCGCGCGAGGTGCGCAGCGCGGTGACGCGGTCGCCGTCGCAGACGAAGTCCAGCGCCGTGGCATGCACCCAGCCCTCGAAATTGGGATGGTCCCGCAGCCGATCGCCCAGTTGCAGACACAGCGCGTGGCAGTCCGCCACCGCCTCACCGGCGGTGAAGATGCCGCCGGCCAGCCAGTCGCCGCCACGGCCATCGGCAAGCGACGGCTCCAGCGCCAGACACTCCGCCTGCGACAAGGCCTGCTCCGGTCCGCCCGTCAACGTGCGTCGGGCCACCGATTCGAATTCGCCAGGGCGCCGGTACACCACGAGCTTGCCGGGCGTGCGCAGCGCCACCGCATCCAGCTCGGCACGCTGATGCAGTTCACCGAAACAGCGCTGGCTGTAGGCGCCGAGCGCGAGCAGGCGTTCGGTCGTCTGGCGGTTCACCTCGGCGCGGCAATGCGCCAGGAAGGCGGCCAGCCAGCGCCATTGCGCCCAGCTGCCATCGGGCTTGAAGCGCAGCGGGCCGTCCGGGTCCATCAACCAGCGCAGCGCCTTCATCGGCACGCCGGCGTCAGCCAGTGGCGACACATAGCGATAGCTGAGCTGGCCGCCATTGGCCCGGCTGGCGCCTTCGGCCAGGGCAGGCTCGCGCTCGACCAAGGTCACCCGATGGCCGGCCTCCGCCAAGGCCCACGCAGTGGTGACGCCAATCACGCCCCCACCGATCACGACAAGCTGTTTCATCCCACGGCACATTGCTCGACTGCCCGGCAGCGTAAGCACTCCGGCCGGCAGCGGCCAATGAAACGGCGGGCGGCTCCCATAACTCCAGCGAATCCTTTGGCGCCCCCTCCAGCGAACCCGCCAGCGACGGGCAGCGCCGTCCGAACCGCGCCCGTGCGTTAAGCTGCCGCGCCCGCTGGCTTGAGCGTGGAGAGAACGATGGACGGAATGATGGACGAGTCGGTGGCGCCGCAGGCGTGGGATGTGGTGGTGCTGGGCGCTGGTGCCGCCGGATTGATGTGCGCGCTGCAGGCGGCGGGTCGGGGGCGCCGCGTGCTGATCCTCGACCATGCCAACAAGGCCGGCAAGAAGATCCTGATGTCCGGCGGCGGCCACTGCAACTTCACGAATCTCTATACCGAGCCGGCGAATTTCCTGTCGCAGAACCCGCACTTCTGCAAATCCGCGCTCGCCCGCTACACCCAATGGGACTTCATTGCGCTGGTCAACAAACACGGCGTGAAGTACCACGAGAAAAAGCTGGGGCAGCTGTTCTGCGACAACAAGTCGGTGGACATCCTCAACCTGCTGCTCAAGGAATGCGAGACGGCCGGCGCCCGGCTGATGCTCAACACCCGCATCGAGCAGATCGAGCGGATCGACCTGCCCGGCGCCCAAGATGCCGACGTCGCAGAAGCCGCGTCGCCAGCGTCGGCGACGCTGACCGCCCCCGCCGCTGCCGCCTCGGCCGATGCCTCGCGCGCTGAGCCGATCGCCGGTTCCGCCACGACCCGGATCGCGCTGGACCGCGCCGACGACGCGACCGTCAGCGCGGCTCAAAGCGACGGCGCAGCCGGCGAGCCGCAGGCCGATGAGCGCGGCAAGGGCGGCAAGAAGAGCGGATCCAGGAAGGGACGCGCCAAGGACGAGGCCAGCGCGGCGGCCAGACCCGCCTGCGAGTACCTGCTGCAGACCAGCGCCGGGCCGGTGCGGACCCGCTCGCTGGTGATCGCCACCGGCGGGCTGTCGATCCCGACCATGGGCGCCACCGGCTTCGGCTATCAGGTGGCCCGGCAGTTCGGCCATGAGGTGCTGCCGACCCGCGCCGGGCTGGTGCCGTTCACCATCACCGATCAGCTCAAGGCGATGTGCACCGAGTTGTCCGGCACGTCGGTGGACTGCCTGGTGAGCTGCAATGGCAAGCAATTCCGCGAGAACATCCTGTTCACCCATCGCGGGCTGAGCGGGCCGGCGATCCTGCAGATCTCGTCGTACTGGCTGCCGGGCCAGACGGTCCACATCAACCTGCTGCCCGATCTGGATCTGCCGCAGTGGCTGGCGCAGCAGCGCAACGACCGGCCCAATGCGGAATTGAAGACGCTGCTGGGCGAGCTGTTCACCAAGAAGATGGCGACGCTGATCGCGGATGAATGGTTCGTCTCCAAACCGATGAAGCAGCTCACCCACGCCGAGCTGGAAACGATCGCGGCGCGGCTGAGCGACTGGCAGGTCGTGCCCGCCGGCACCGAGGGCTACCGCACCGCCGAGGTGACGCTGGGCGGGGTGGACACCCGGGAGGTGTCCTCCAAGACAATGGAATCGATGAAGTCGCCCGGGCTGTATTTCATCGGCGAGGTGCTCGACGTGAGCGGGCACCTGGGCGGCTTCAACTTCCAGTGGGCCTGGGCGTCGGCCTACGCGGCTGCGCAGGCCGTCTGACCGGTCAGCCCAGCACCGCCGCCATCGCATTCGCGGTGGCTTCGACATTGCGGGTGTTCAGGCCCGCCACGCACATCCGGCCGCTGCGCAGCACGTACACGCCGAATTCCTCGCGCAGTCGATCCACCTGCGCCGGCGTCAGGCCGGTGTAGCTGAACATGCCGCGCTGGGTGAGGAAGTAATCGAAGTTGCGGCCCGGCAGCTTGGCGCTCAGCACCTCGAACAAGGCATTGCGCATCGCCAGGATGCGTTCGCGCATTTCCTCGACCTCACCTTCCCACAGCGTGCGCAAGGTCGGGTCGCCCAGGACACGGGCCACGACCTGGCCGCCATGCATCGGCGGATTGGAATAGTTGCGGCGGATGGTGAACTTGAGCTGGCCCAGCACATGGGCCGCCTGCGCCGCATCCGGGCAGACCACCGACAGCGCGCCGCAGCGCTCGCCATACAGGCTCATGTTCTTCGAGAAGCTGTTGGCGACGAAGAAGCTCAGCCCGGCCTGGGCCAGCGCGCGGATGGCGAAGGTGTCGGCTTCGAGGCCGTCGCCATAGCCCTGGTAGGCCAGGTCCAGGAAGGGGATCAGTTCGCGATCGCGCAGCACCGGGATCAGCGCATCCCACTGCAGCTGGGTCAGGTCCACGCCGGTCGGGTTGTGGCAGCAGGCATGCAGCAGCACCACGCTGCGAGCCGGAGCCTCGCTGAGCGCCTGCAGCATGGCGTCGAAACGCAGACCGCCGGTGGCGGCGTCGTAATACGGATAGGTGCGGCATTCCAGGCCGGAGCCCTCGAAGACGGCACGATGGTTGTCCCAGGTGGGATCGGACAGATAGAGCGCGCTGTCCGGGAAATAGCGCTTGATGAAGTCCGCGCCGACCTTCAGGCCGCCCGACGAGCCCACGCCCTGGATGGTGGCCACCCGGTTGGCGCGCAGGACCTCGCTGTCCGCGCCGAACAGCAGCTTCTGGACTTCAGTGCGGAAGTTGGCAGCACCTTCCATCGGCAGATAGGGGCGCGCGCCGGCCTGTTCCACCACCGCCAATTCGGCGCGACGGACCGAATCCAGCATCGGGATGCGGCCCTCGTCATCGAAGTAGATGCCGATCGACAGATTGATCTTGGCGCTGCGCGGGTCCTTCTGGAAGGCTTCGTTCAGGCTCAGGATGGGATCGCCAGGATAGGCATCGACGTGTTGGAACATGGGGATTCTCCGGAACTCACAAAAGGCCGCGCTCATTATCCCCAGCGCCGCCGACCGCGGGCACTGCGACGAGAATGCCGCCTCGGCCGAAGTCCATGCGCACCACGCATCGATGCCGCGGGTGTGGGATCCACAAGATCAACGTCCGCGCGATCCGCTTCGGCTCGTCATCGGGACCTGGTCCGTCCGACGCTGCGGCGCGGGGTCAGGTTCCTCCGTCCACGAGACACCCGCATCCACGAAGGACCCAGAGGATTTCATGCTCAGCAACGACGAATTCAACGCACGCGGCGCCGCCTGCCTGCCCGGCCACATGGGCATCGAGATCGTGGAGGTGGCCAAGGGCCAGGTGTTCGCACGGCTGCCGGTGCGCCAGGAAGTGATGGCGCCCAACGGCTTCCTGCATGCGGGCAGCGTCGTCACCCTGGCCGACACCTGCTGCGGCTACGGCTGCATCGCCAGCCTGCCGGAGGGCGCGCAGAACTTCACCACCGTCGAGCTGAAGTCCAACCACCTCGGCACCGCGCGGGATGGCGTCATCGAATGCCGCGCCACCGCCGTCCATCTGGGCCGCACCACGCAGGTCTGGGACGCGGTCGTCACCCACAACGGCAAGACGATCGCGCTGTTCCGCTGCACGCAGATGATTCTGTATCCCAAGGCCGCCTGAGGTCGGAGGGTCGGACGGTCGGGCCGACGGCCCGGCCCCGCGCCGCCCCGGCATGAGCCTGCGCCGGCCCGCGCCCGTCAGGGCTTCGCGGCCGGCAGCGCCTGCCCGCTGCCGATGGCCATGACCAAACGGGTCGCGAGCAGCAGCTTGGGCGCGATGGCATCGATCTGAATGAACTCGGCGTTGTTGCTGTGCGCGCCGTAGCCGCGCGTGCCCAGCCCTTCCAGCACCGGCGCCTGGGTGGCGAGCGCGGCGAAGGCGGCATCGGTGCCGCCGCCGGTCGGCTGATCGCGCACCTCCAGCGTCATGCCCTGCTCGGCCGCCAGGGCCTGGGCCCGCGCGGCGAGCGCCCGCGCCGCCTCGCCGGCCTGCAACGGCGGACGGCGGCGTTCGAAGCTCAGCGACACCTCCGATTCGGGCAGCAGCTTGTTCTGGATGCGCTGGCGCAGCGCGGCTTCGAGTCCATCGAAGTCGGACACCCGGTCGACCCGCACATCGGCCGACGCCTCCGCCAGCGCCGGGATCACGTTGCGCACGGTGCCGGCCTTGGCAATCGTCCAATGCAGTTGCTTGCCGTTCGGCGGATCGGACAGATCCCGCGCCTGCAGCAGCTGATGCGACAGCTCATAGAGCGCATTGACGCCCTTCTCCGGCGCGGCGCCCGCATGCGAGGCCCGTCCCTTGACCGACAGGTTCGCGGCCGCGATGCCGCTGGTGGCCAGGCGCAGCGTGTCCGGACCGGCCGGACCGCCGCCGCCTTCGAAGGACAGCACCGCATCATGTTGCGCGCCCAGCTGGGTGAGCAGCTGGCGCGAGGCGGGCGAGCTGATTTCCTCATCGCCATTGATCAACACGGTGATCTCGCCATAGTCGCGGACGTTGGCGGCCTTCAGCATTGCCATCAGATGCAGGATCATCGCCACGCCCTGCTTGTCGTCGGCGATGCCCAGGCCATAAGCCCGCGTGCCCTCGATGCGGAATGGCTGCTGGGCCAGCATGCCGCGCGGATAGACCGTGTCCATGTGCGCGATCAGCAGGACGCGTCGGCCGCCGGTGCCCTGGAAGCGCGCCTTCACCATCGGGCCCACGCGGGCCGGGGTATCGAACATCCGGTACAGATCAGCGCCAGGCTCGATCAGCTCGACCTGTCCGCCGGCGTCCCGCAGCCGCTGCGCCACCACGGCCGCGATGCGCTCCAGGCCTTCGCGGTCGGAACTGCCGGATTCGATTTCCACCAGCTGCTGCAATGTCTTGAGCAGTGCCGGCTGCTCGCGGGCGGCGATGGCCTGCCATTGCGGCAGCGTCTGCGCGGCGGCCGGGGCCAGGCTCGCGCTCGCCATCCACGCCACCGCCAGCGCTGCGGGCCGACAGGCCCGGCGCATCCAGCGAGCCGTCCGCCCGGTCAGCCGGTTGAGCGGCGGGTGCGCGGTGCGCCAGAGTCCCAGGGGCGATGGCATCGTCGAACGGTCCATGGTCGTCGGGGCGCCACGAGGCGCGAGAGCGAAGGGTGGCTGATCCTATCGGCGATCCCGGGTCCGGTCGCCGCTTGAAAGAGTTTCTCGCGTGGCGGGGTGTATCCAGGCGCGCTCGGTCCGTAGCATCCAGAGCGGCACTTGAGCAGGGCCGCGCCGCCCTTCCAGCCTCCGCACGACCGCGGCCCGTCCCGGGCGGCGTCGATGGTCCGATATCTCGTCCACCCTGAAAGCCTTCGACATGAGCTCTCGAATTCCCGCCGCACCGCCGGCCTCCGCCATCACCATGATCGCCGTGCTGGTGGCCCGCCCCGGACAGCGTGACGCGCTGCGTCAGGCCCTCACCGCCCTGATCGACCCCACCCATGCCGAACCCGGCTGCCTGGACTACCGCCTGTTCGAGCTGACCGAGGAACCGGGCACCTTCTACATGCGCGAAAGCTTCGCCGACCAGGCCGCGCTCGACGCGCATTTCGCGTCGGCGTACTTCCAGGCCTTCGCCGCGCAGGTCGACACGCTGATGGTCGGGCCACCGAAGCTGGTCAAGCTGACGCCGATCGGCTGAGAACCCGCCCGCGACGGTCGCGGACGGCCCGGGCCGACGCCGCTGAGCCGTTCGATCCGTGCGGGCGGCGTGGGGATCGTCTCGAGGCCGCGCGTGTCAGGAGACGGTCTCGTCCACCCACTGAATCCATCGCCCGTGCGGATGCGACCACGCCAGCGCCTCGGCGCGCACGCCCTGCGGCGACCGCCATTGCAGCGTCCACAAGGTCGCGCTGTGCGCCGATTCGCCCGCCGGGCTGGGCGGCAGCGTGGGCAGGGGCGACAGCTTGCCCATCTCGCCGCTGATCCAGGCCAGACCGCGGGTGCGGACCAGCCCCTCGATGCGATCGAGGTACGCGCGCCAGCCGGCGGGATCGAAATACGCCAGCACCCAGACATTGAAGATCACGGGCTGGACGTCGGACGGCAGACGATCGAGCCATCGCTCCAGCACCGTCAGGCCATCCGCACTGCGCTCCAGCGTGGCGGGATGGCGCCGCGCCACGGCGAGCGCGGCCTGCAACCGGTCCCGGCGGGCCGCATCACCGGGCCAGAGACAGGCGCGCAGCCAGCGGGTGGCGCCCTCGTCGGCGGGATCGATGGGATGCAGGTCCACGCCGTGGCGGTCCGCGACCGTCCAGGCCCTCGGCCCGATCAGCGCGAGCGGCGGCGCACTGCGCCATTCGCTGCGGACGACGGGCGGGGCCCCATCGGCCTCGGTCTCGCCGGCCACGGGGGCGAGGCCATCGTCATAGGCATAACGGTCGACCTGCAGGTTCAGACCGGCGCTGCAACCGAAGTCGAACAGCGCCAACCGACGCGGCGCCGCCGGCGTGCCGCCGAGGCGCAGCGCCAGCGCCTGCAACGCGGGCCGCAACACGGCGCAGCGTCCGATCTCGTTGGTCTGGGTGGTGCGGCTGCGCAGCAGTTGCACCAGCGCGCCGGACTGCTGGGCGACGAAATCCTTCAGCGCGCCGGGCAGCGCGGCATCCGGCGCCCGCGTGCCGCCGACGCTGGCGTAATACGCGGCCAGCGGATGGTCGGTGCCGGCCAGCACGCGCTCATGCAGCGCCGCCAGCAAGGTCACCGGGAGGTGCTGCGTGGCAGGCGCCTCCGCCAGCAGCGCGGTCAGCGCCGGGTCGGCCGCGATGGCGGTGGCCAGCGCGGCATAGAGCGGGTCGTCGCGACCGTCGATCTCCGCGAAACGGGAGAAGCGCTGGGCCAGCGTCGACAACAGGGCGTCACGGTCCTGAGGCTCATCGGTCATGGCCACTCGTCCCGCGGCGGAATCAGTTGGCCAACGCGGCTTCGATGTCGGCCCGGATCGATGCCGGTGCGTCATTCGGTGCATAGCGGCGCAGCACCTGGCCGTCGCGACCCACCAGGAACTTGGTGAAGTTCCACTTGATGGCCTGGGTGCCGAGGATGCCGGGCTTCTCGCCCTTCAGCCACTTCCACAGCGGATGGGCCTCGGCGCCATTGACCTTGATCTTGCCCATCATCGGGAAGCTCACGCCGTAATTCAGCTGGCAGAACGAGGCAATCTCGTCGTTCGAGCCCGGATCCTGGCCGCCGAATTCATTGCTCGGGAAGCCGACGATCATCAGACCGCGGGCCTGGTAATCGCGCCACAGCTCCTCCAGTCCCTTGAACTGGGGCGTGAACCCACATTCACTGGCCGTGTTCACCACCAGCAGCACCCGGCCCCGGTATTGCGACAGCGACACCGGTTCGCCATTGATGCTCACGGCATCGAAGTCGAAAGCGGTTTGGCTCATGAGACTCCTCCTTTGAGATGTCGGCGCATCCTAGCGCGATGCCTGGGCCGACCTGGGGAACCCTTCGCGTCAATGTGTCACAAGGCACAGTCGCGCCGCTTCGAGCGCGCGATGTCAGCCGCGCCGTCGCTCCAGCGCCGCCAGCATCGCGGCCGCCACGATCGCCAGGCCGCCCAGCGCGGTCTTGGCATCCAGCTCGCCGCCGCCCAGCCAGAGCGCCGACAACGCCGCCACCGGCACCTCGGTCAACATGACGACCGCCGTCACATTGGCCGGCAAACGCGTCGCGCCGTACTGCAAGGACAGATTGGACGCAAAAAACAACAGCGCCATCGCCACCAGGGGAATCAGCCAGATCGGCCCCGGCAGCGACGGCCAGGCCGCCAGGCCCTTCCACGCCATCACCAGCGCCGAGAGGCCCGCCACCAGCACGCCGCCGGTGAACATCGCCAGCGCCCGCGCGCCCGGACTGCGGGCGGCTTCCCGGCGCAGCATCACGTTGTTGAAGGCGAAGGTCAGGCCGCCGAGCAAGCCCAGTCCGTCGGCCAGCGAGGACGGCAGCGGCCAGCCGCCCTGCGCGGGCGCCAGCACCGCCAGCGCTCCGCCCAGCGCCAGCAGGATGCGCAAGCCGGCCAGCGCCGTCAGCGGCTCACCCAGGATCAGCCGGGCCAGCAGCACCGCCCACAGCGGCATCAGATAGAACAACAGCACCACCCGCACCACATCGCCGGTGGCCACGCCCCAGTTGAAGGCGGTGTTGGTGGTGCCTGCGGCCAGCAGCACCAGCCACAGCCCGGGCGAGCGCAGCAGCTCGCGCGCCGCGCCGCGCTGACTGACCATCACCACCACCCAGGACAGGGAATAGAGGATCACCGTGGTCCACAGCGGATGCAGCCCTGCCGCCTCGAATTGCCGGAACGGCCACCAGGACAGCCCCCAGACGAGGGCGTTGAACATCAGACAGGCAATGGGCATGAACAGCGATCACAACAAAAACAACGCGCCGACCGGAGGCGGCCGAGGCGATGAGGGCTCGAAGATCCGGCGACGGACGAGCCACCACGGGACGCACTCGTCCGGGCGGGGGCGCGGATGATGGATCGGCCGGGCAGCGCCTCGACCGGGTTGAGCCACCGAGTGAGGCATCGCCAGCAGCAGGCGGCAACCGAATGACCGGCAGCACCTGACCGACGAGACGGTCCGGATGGTCGGCCATGGCGGGCATGCCACATCAAGCGGCGACACAACCGGTCACGCGGACGGTTCTGCCGCGGTGGCCGCCGCGCAACAATCGATGGCCCGGCCAGCCGAGTGGGCGTTGGTTTTACCGAGGCAATCGAGCGTCAGACGCTTGGAAGCCGGGTCGAACCCGCTCAACAATGGCGAGGGTTTATAGCATGGCGCAAGGCCTGACCCTGACCTCCAATCGGGGCGCCGCGCGCTGGTCATGCGGGCGGTTCCGGGGGAGCGCCGCATCACGCCCGTCGGCAGTTTGAGGGATGTGATGCAGAGATTCCCTGGCCTGCCCGCTGATCGTCGGATATCGTCGCCGTAGATCGACATCGCACATCGCCTGACCTGGGTCAGGCAGGCTGGACACCCGTCCGGCCGCAACTAGGGAGCATCTCTTGGATCACCTGGCCTGTTTCGCCCCGGAAGATTTGCGGTCCGCCCAGGCGCCCGACCTGCAGGCCTATCACTGGCGTCTGCTGGCCCAGGGCGATTCCTGGTTTTCCACCGCACAGGCCAAGCTCAGCGCGCATGCCAACCTGCTGCAGGAACTGGTGCTGTCCAAGCCCGCCGCTGCGGTGAACTGCGCTGGCCAGAGCGAAAGCCTGGCCCGGCTGGTCGAGCTGGAATCCGCGCCCGACTTCGTCGATCTGCTCACCGGCCCCGACGCGCCGGTCTGGGACGGGGTGCTGCTCTCGGTGGGCGGCAACGACCTGATCAAGGCCGCCCAAACCCCCGGCCAGATCGACGGCGAGGACATCCCGCTGCACCTGCGCCTGCTGCGCCGCCAGACGGAATGGGGTCCGCCGTCGGCGGGCGTGGGCCGCTATTTTTCGGAACCCGGCTGGGCCACCTATGCCGAGTATCTGAAGGCCAACCTGCGGCATCTGCTCACCCTGCGTGACCAGGGCCCCTCGGCGGGCAAGCCGGTGTTCATGCACTGCTATGCGGTGCCGGTGCCGCGCCCGGCGGGCGCCGAGGACGCCGGTCACGGCCCGTGGCTGTATCCGGCGCTGAAGGCTTATTCGATTCCCTCGGCGGATTGGGCAGCCGTCAGCCGCCTGATGGTGATGCACCTGGCGCAGTGCCTGAAGTCGCTGATGGCCGACAAGGAGCACTTCCCTGGCCTGTTCGTCTTCGACTCCACCGCCGTGCCGCTCGCGCCGGCGGCGCCCGGTGCCAGCGGCATCAGCGGCGACTGGCACAACGAGATCCACCTCAACCACAGCGGCTGCTTCAAGATCGGCCGCGCCTGGTCCGAGCACATCGAGCAGGTGCTGACCACCGGTGGCTTGATCGTGGACACGCCGAACAAGGGCCGCGAACGCCGCCGTTGAGGCTGGCGCGCCGGGCAGGCTGTGCCATCCAGCGCGTTCGGTCAGGCGCGCTGCGCGAAGCGCTGAGACGCGCGTTGAAACACGCGTTGAAACACGCGTCGAATCGGCCATCTCACCGGGCGCGGGAGCCGGCGCAGACCCATTCGACCAAGCGCGCGCTCTGAGCGACGCGCCGCTGCGTGCTGGGCGTGAGGGCCCGGCCGCGAGCGTCACTCGCGGCGGGCCGCGCCCATCACGGATCAGTGCTTGTCGCTGCGCGCGATCGACAGCAACCGCTCCAGCTCTTGCGGATGCTGGACGAGGTTGCTTTTGTGCCAGCGTCCGATCACCCACATGGTGCCGGCGATCAGCAGACCGAAGATCGTGATCGAGCCGAAGGCCGAGACGCCGAAGCGGGTCAGCACGGTGTAGAGCGCACCCAGGCCGAGGATGCAGGCCTGCTCGTTGAAGTTCTGCACCGCGATCGACCGGCCCGCGCCCATCAGGTTGTGCCCACGATGCTGCAGCAGCGCATTCATCGGCACCACCAGATAGCCGCCCACCCCGCCCAGCAGGATCAGGAACGGCACGGCCAGCCACAGGTCGTGGATGAAATTCAGCACCAGCATCAGCAGGCCCATGGCGATGCCCAGCGGAATCACGCCGGTGGCGCGGTCCAGCCGCACCGCCATCGAGGCCACCACCGCGCCGACCGCGGTCCCGATCGCCACCACGCCGGCCAGCGCCGACGCCTGCGTCGTGCCGTAGCCCAGCGCCGCAGCGGCCCAGGCGAAGACGATGTAGCGCATGTTGCCGGACACGCCCCAGAACAGCGTCGTCATGCCCAGCGAGATCTGGCCCAGCTTGTCATTCCACAGCCGGGAATTGCAGGAGGCGAATTCGCGCACCAGGTCGACGGCGTTGTGGGAGATGGGCTGCAGCGGCGAATCGGTGCGCGGAATGCGCAGATTGAAGAGCGCCGCAATGAAATAGAGCACCACCATGAAGGCGATGGCGGCCTCGGGTGCGGTGTCGATGCCGGTGTCGATGAACGGCATGTCGAAGGCCAGCAGCACGGACGAGGCCCGCTCGCCCAGCAACTGCCCGCCGAACACCGCGCCCAGGATGATGGAGGCGATGGTCAGGCCTTCGATCCAGCCGTTGGCCTTGACCAGTTGGGAGGGGGGCAGCAGCTCGGTCAGGATGCCGTACTTGGCCGGCGAGTAGGCGGCGGCGCCCAGACCCACGATGGCGTAGGCGATCAGCGGATGCACGCCCACCAGCATGCTCAGACATCCCACCACCTTGATGGTGTTGGAGATGAACATGACCTTGCCTTTGGGCACCGCGTCGGCGAAGGCGCCGACAAACGGCGCCAGCACCACATAGAACAACGCGAACATGGGCACCAGGGCGGCACGCTGCCATTCGGCCGAGCCGTTGGTGCGGAGCATTTCCACGGCGGCCACGAACAGCGCGTTATCAGCCAGCGAGCTGAAGAACTGCGCTGACATGATGGTGTAGAAGCCTTTTTTCATGGACCCAACAAACCTGGAACTGCGATGAAAGTGCTGCTGGGTCCTTGGAGGTCGGCAGCATTGCGGCGGGTTTATAGCACGCGCTTGTTTTGGTAACAGACCTTGTCCAGACCTGTTGACCGTGTGAATTGCCCAATGATTCTCGGTGGAAACCGTCCTGCCATCGGTGCTGTGATGGGGGGGTGTCGGGACGTCGGCTCCCCCGGGTGGGTGCAGGGACTTCGACAAGGGCACAATCTGTGCCCATGCCCCGTCCGATTGAAGCGCTCATCCACCAGCCCGCGCTGGCTCACAACATTCGCCGCGTCCGCGCCTGCGCGCCTGACGCCCAGGTCTTCGCGATCGTCAAGGCCAATGCCTACGGCCATGGCATCGAGCACGTCTACGAGGCGATGCGCGGCGCCGACGGCTTCGCCCTGCTGGATCTGGACGAAGCCCAGCGCGTGCGCAGCCTGGGCTGGCGCGGTCCGATCCTGCTGCTCGAAGGCTGTTTCGAGACCCGCGATCTGGAGCTGTGCTCCCGGCTCAAGCTCTGGCATGCGGTGCACCATGAGCAGCAGATCGACTGGCTGGCCATGCACAAGACCCATGAGCCGCACCGGGTGTTCCTCAAGCTCAACAGCGGCATGAACCGGCTGGGCTTCACGCCCACCGCGTTCCGCGCCGCCTGGACCCGCCTGAATGCCTTGCCGCAGGTGGACGAGATCACGCTGATGACGCATTTCTCGGACGCCGACGGTCCGCGCGGCATCGCCCATCAGATGGCGGTCTTCAAGGAAGCCACGGAAGACCTGCCGGGTGAGCGCTCGCTCAGCAACAGCGCCGCGGTGCTACGTCATGCGCAGGAGGCGTCCGTGCGCGCGGACTGGCTGCGCCCGGGCATCATGGCCTACGGCAGCGCGCCGGATTTCCCCGAACACGACATCCACCATTGGGACCTGCAGCCCACCATGACGCTGCGCTCCAAGGTGCTGGCGGTGCAGCCGCTGCGCGCCGGCGAGAGCGTGGGCTACGGCAGCACCTTCGTCGCTGATCGAGAGATGCGCATCGGCACCGTGGCCTGCGGTTATGCCGACGGCTATCCCCGCCATGCCGGTCATGGCTCGCCGGTGCTGGTCAGCGGCCAGCGCACGACCACGGTCGGCCGGGTCTCGATGGACATGCTGGCGGTCGACCTCAGCGCCCTGCCGCAGGCGGGCGTGGGCAGCGAGGTCACGCTCTGGGGCCAGGGTCCGAATGGCAGCGTCCTGCCGATCGATGAAGTCGCCCGCGCCGCCGGCACCATCGGCTATGAGCTGATGTGCGCCCTCGCCCGCCGGGTGCCGGTGCATGTCGAGACGCTGGGCTGATCATCGGCGGGTCTCGGCCCCTGTCCGTGCGCGGGCGCCGCACCGGGCGCGCCCGGCGGCGCTGCGGCACCCGCTGTCCTGAGCGCCCGCCATGCTGTTGAACTGGTCGCCCGCAGACTGGGAAATCGAGGTCAGCGCCATCCGCGCCAGCGGACCGGGCGGGCAGAACGTCAACAAGGTCAGCAGCGCGGTGCATCTGCGCTTCGACATCCGGCGCTCGACCCTGCCGGCCGTCATCAAGGAGCGCTTGCTGGCGCTGTCCGACCAGCGCATCACCGCCGAGGGCGTGGTCGTCATCAAGGCCCAGGAGTCGCGCAGCCAGGAACAGAACCGGGCCGATGCGATCGCCCGCCTGATCGCGCTGGCCCAGAGCGTGGCCCACACGCCCAAGGTCCGTCGCCCGACCCGGCCGACCCACGGCTCGCAGCAGCGCCGTCTGGCGGGCAAGAGCCTGCGCGGCGACATCAAGGCCGGACGCGGCAAGGTGCGCGATCTGTAGCCCACGGTGTGGCGCGGAGGTTGAATTCGCGCCCCCCTTGCTTGAAGGGGGCGACCGCGCCGCGACACCCTGTGGACGGGTCCGATTCGTGAGAAGTATCACGCCGCGATGGCACCGTCCAGGCCGGTGCAAGGTCTGGACACAAGACTGACATCCGGTGAACGGATCCCTCGAGATCGCCTGCGCTACCGTGCGGCCGAGTTCGAGGAAGAAGTAACCATGTTCAAGGCGATCCGCATCCTGATCCTGCTGGCGATTCTCGCGACGGTCGCGGGCACCACGCTCTACAACCGCTGGCAATCGCAATCCTGGCACCGGACGCAGGTGGTCACGCTCTATCCGATCAATGCCGCCGGCGACGCGGTGACCGAGGATTACCTCCAGCGCCTGGACGCCAGCGCGTTCGCCGAGCTGGAGCCCTACTTCCGTCAGCAGGCCGCGCGTTATCAGCTGGGCCTGGACCAGCCGATCCGCATCGTGCTGGGCGGTCGCGTGCAGGCGCTGCCGCCGGCCGTGCCGCGCGACCGCGGCATCGCCAGCGCGATCGTCTGGAGCCTGCGCATGCGCTGTTGGGCCTGGCGGCACACGCCGGCCAGCTCACCGATTCCGGATGTGAAGATGTTCCTGATGTATCACCCGCCCACCTACAGCGGCGCCCTGCCCCATTCCATCGGACTGGAAAAAGGACGGCTGGGACTGGTGCATCTGTTTGCCCACAAGGCGCAGCAGGGGCCGAATCAGGTGGTCGTCGCCCATGAAACCCTGCACACCTTCGGCGCCAGCGACAAGTACGACCCGTTCACGCTGCAGCCGATCGCGCCGGACGGCTATGCCGAGCCCTATCAATCGCCGCTGCTGCCGCAGGACAAGGCGGAGCTGATGGCCGGCCGGGTGCCGACCAAACCGGCCACCTCGCGCATCCCGAACGGGATGAAGGAGACCGTCATCGGCGCACTGACCGCCAGCGAGATTGGCTGGACCAAGCACCGATAGCCGCATCCGCCGGCCGGGCCTCCGGGCCGCTCGCGTCTTCCCGACGCCAGCGGCGCAGCCCACCTACCTCGCCGCCGATCAGCGCTGACGCGTCGCCAGGTAGATGCTGCCCAGACAGAGCGCCATGCCGGCCAGCGAGAGCGCGGTCGGCTGCCAGCCTTCCAGCATCGCCGAGATCGCCAGCGCGATGACCGGAATCACGACGCCCGTCAGCGCGGCGCGCGCCGTGCCCTGGCGCTGAGCCAGCTTGAAGTACAGGACGAAGGCCACCACCGAGCCGAACACCGACAGGTAAAGCAGGCTGGCGATGTAGCTCGGCTGCCAGGCGAAATGCAGGCCCTGGCCGGTGACCACCGACATCAGCAGCAGGAACACCGCGCCGTAGCCCATGCTCCAGGCCAGCACTGGCACCAGGGCGAGGCCGCGGCGGGTCAGGGTGAGCGTCAGCACATTGCCGATGCAGGCCGCCAGCACCGCCGCCAGACCGAGCATCAGGCCGTAAGCCGCCGTCGGGCGAGCGCCGGTGGCGGCGATCTCCGGCCAGAAGATCATCACCACGCCCAGCACGCCGCCGGCCGACGCGCCGAGGAACCGCGCCGACACGCGCTGGCCGAAGAACACCCGGCCCGACAGCGCATTGCCGAACACCATCAGGCAGAACAGCACCGCCACCAGTCCGGTCGGGATGTGGCGCTCCGCTTCATAGACGGAGTAGTAGTTGCCGCTGTATTGCACGATGCCGGTCGCCAGCATCAGGCCATGCGCCGACCACGGCAGCTTCAAGGATTCGCCCTGCCAGCGCGCCAGTCCGGCCAACAGCGCTGCGGCGAGGGCGAACCGCCAGCCCACCGAATTCAGCACCGGCACGCCGGAGGCGAGCTGATAGAGGATCACATGCCAGGTGCTGGCCCAGATCAGCGTCGGGCCCCAGAACAGCCAGCGGTCGGAAACTTTGGACATCGTCGAGGCGCGGCGCCGTGGGCGTCGCGTCAGAAGGAGGACAGGGAAGGAACACCGAGGCCGCCCGCGGGCGGCCTCATCGAATCAGGTGGGGATGAGCGAGGTCGCGTTGCGCGGGCCGGCGTCTTCTGCGCCGGCGTGACCCGCACCGCCCGAGTTGCCCGCGTCGCTCAGACGCTGCGCTTGAAGGTCGCCAGCAAGGCGCCCGCCGCCACGAACAGCGATCCGAACACCCGGTTGATCGCCTTCAGATGGGCTTCGGAACGCAGCGCGGACAGCACTCGGGCCGCCAGCGCGGTGTAACCCGCCATCACGACGGCATCGGTGAAGGCCAGGGTGGCGGCAATCACGCCGTATTGAGGCGCGAGGCCATGCTGCAGATCCAGGAACTGCGGCACCACCGCCAGCAGGAAGACCGTGCCCTTGGGATTGACCGCATTGATGCCCCAGCCGCGCAGCACCATCTGGCGTCGGCTGACCTGCACGCCTTCGGCCTGTTGCGCCACCAGCGGCTTGCCGGGCGCGCGCCATTGCTGGATGCCCAGGTAGACGAGGTAGGCCACGCCGGCCCACTTCACCACCAGATAGGCCTGCTCCGAGGCGGCGATCACGGCGCCCAGGCCGGCGCCGACCAGCACGATCTGGGTGAGGATGCCCAGGATCAGCCCGAAGGTCATGAAGTAGCCGCGCTTGAAGCCGTGATTCAGTCCGGCGCTCATGGCGGCGATGGCGCCCGCGCCTGGTGACAGGCTGATGGCCCAGGAGGCCGCGAAAAACTGCAGCCAGACTGAAAACTCCATGATTCCACTCCTTCAGGAGCAGGCGTTGTAGCACGCGGCCTCGTCGGCAGCGAAGGTCATCCTCGACGCCTGGGACGATTCGTTGCAATCGGATGCGGCCGCACCACAGCGGGGCGATGCGCGAACGATCCCATCCCGGGCCCGAGTGAGAACTCCGGGCGCGAACGGCTCCTTCTGATGGGGGAATCGACGGGGAAAGCCTGCCGCAACGGCGGTCGCGCCTCTATGCTGCCGGGCCATGAACCGCCCGTCCGCCTCCCCTTCCCGAGCATCCCGAACTGGCCAGCGACCGCTGTCGCCACTGCTGCGAGAGCGCTGGCGGCGCGAGTCCATCGATGCGCTCCGGACGCGACTGCGCCGCACCCGCTGGCTGCGGCTGCATGTCTTCCTGATCGCGCTGATCTGGCTGGGGGTGCTGATGCTGGGCGGCGCGGGCTTGCGCGCGCTGGGCTTGGAGTCCCTCGCCTGGCGCTATGCGGTGCTGCTGCCGGCGGGCTATCTGCTTTATCTGGCCGTGCTGCGGCTGTGGGCCGGCACCTTGCTACGCCGCGATGCGCCGGACCTTCCCGATGCGCTGGATGCCGTGGACGCCGCCGAGATGCTGGCCGACGGCGCGGGCCATCTGAGCCGCATCAGCCGGATCCCGCCGCTGCGAGCGGGTGGCGGCGGTAACTTCGGTGGCGGCGGCGCCAGTGGGGAGTTCTCCGGCCCGGCGCTGGCGGATGGGGTGACGCTGTCGGACGTCGCCGAGACCGCCGGTGCGGCGGGCAAGACGATGGGCGCGGCCGGCGAGGCGCTGGGCGCGATGGACGAAGGCGCGATCGTGGCGGTGCCGCTGCTGGTGATCGTGGGCATCGTGCTGGCCTTGAGCGCCGGCGTGTTCGCGCTGTTCGGGGTGGAGGTGCTGCTGGCGGTCGCGGTCGAGGTGGCACTGGCCGGCGTCGCGGGCGGCCTGGCCTGGCGCCGCCTGAGCGAGGAAGGCTGGTGGCGCTGCGCGATTCGCCACACCTGGGCCGGCGCGCTCGGGCTGTTCGTGGTCGGCGTGCTGCTGGGCGCAGCGATCGACCACTGGATTCCAGCGGCCGACTCCTTGCCGCATGCCTGGCACCTGATCCGGATCAAGTGACCGGGCGGCGACAATCCCGCCCATGGCCTCTCCCAAAACCCATTACGTCTGTTCTGAATGCGGCGCCACGAGCGCCAAATGGCTGGGCCGCTGCCCCGCCTGCGGCGCCTGGAACACCTTGAGCGAGACCGTCGCCGAGGCGCCCGCCGGTGGCAAGAACCGCTACCAGGCGCTGGCGAAGAGCCAGCCGGTGGCCACCTTGTCCGAGATCGAGGCCCGCGATGTGGACCGCACGCCCACCTCGCTGGAAGAACTGGACCGGGTGCTGGGCGGCGGAATCGTCAGCGGCGGCGTGGTGCTGATCGGCGGCGATCCGGGCATCGGCAAGTCGACGCTGCTGCTGCAGGCGGTGGACGCGCTCTCGCGCCAGATGAAGGTGCTGTATGTCACCGGGGAAGAGTCCGGCGCCCAAGTCGCGATGCGCGCTCGCCGGCTCAGCCTGGACGGCAGTCAGGTGCGCGTGCTGGCCGAAATCGGCCTGGAGAAGATCCTCGCCACCATTGAAGTCGAGCAGCCCCGCTTCTGCGTGATCGACTCCATCCAGACGCTTTACTCCGAGCAGCTCAGTTCCGCGCCGGGCTCGGTCGCCCAGGTGCGCGAGTGCGCCGCGCAGCTGACCCGCACCGCCAAAGCCAGCGGCTGCGCCATCGTGCTGGTCGGCCATGTCACCAAGGAAGGCGCGCTGGCCGGGCCGCGGGTGCTGGAACACATCGTCGACACGGTGCTGTATTTCGAGGGCGACACCCACAGCAGTTATCGCCTGGTCCGGGCGATCAAGAACCGCTTCGGCGCGGTCAATGAGATCGGCGTCTTCGCGATGACCGAGAAGGGGCTGAAGGGCGTCACCAATCCAAGCGCGATTTTCCTGTCCACCCACGGCGAGCCGGTGCCCGGTTCCTGCGTGCTGGTCACGCTGGAAGGCACCCGTCCGTTGCTGGTGGAGCTGCAGGCGCTGGTGGACAGCGGCGGGCCGAGCCCGCGGCGGCTGTCGGTCGGCCTGGAGCGCGATCGTCTGGCGATGCTGCTGGCGGTGCTGCACCGCCATGCCGGCGTGGCGACGATGGATCAGGACGTCTTCGTGAACGCGGTCGGCGGCGTGCGCATCAGTGAGCCCGCGGCCGACCTGGCCGTGCTGCTGGCCATCCAGAGCTCGCTGCGCGGCAAGCCGCTGCCCAAGGGCTTCATCGCATTCGGCGAAGTCGGCCTGGCGGGCGAGGTCCGGCCTGCGCCACGGGGTCAGGAGCGGCTGAAGGAAGCGGCCAAGCTGGGCTTCTCGGTGGCCGTGGTGCCGCAGGCGAATGCGCCCAAGAAACCGATCCCCGGACTGACGGTGCACTCGGTGGCGCGGATCGAGGACGCGATCGAGATCCTGCGCGGCATGTGAGCCGGCGCCCATGGGACGGCCGGCGCGGGGACGGGGCCGGCCTGTCTCGCTCGTCCGGCGTCGGCGCCTGCGCAATACCCACATGCCACGTTCGCGCGCTGCCGTGACAATACCGGTCGCAGCGGCTCACCGATCGGCTTGACGACAGGCCGATGGTCGATCGACCCAGCGCCTGCAGCCGCTCGGCGGTTGCGACGATCACCTTCCGAGATCCCATGCCCGCCGTGGCGGCACCTCATCCATGAACAAGTATTTCGGCATCGTCCTGACCCTCGCCGCCTTCGTGGCCGGCACCGCATTCTTCGGCTGGAAGGGCGCGATCGTGGCGCTGTCCGGCGTGGTCTTCTACCTGCTGCTGCAGTTCACGCAGTTGATGAAGGTGATGCGCACCGCCAATGAATCGCCGCTGGGCCATGTCTCCAGCGCGGTCATGCTGCAGTCCCGTCTGCATGCCGGCATGAAGCTGGTCGACCTGATCAAGCTGACCCGCTCGCTGGGCGAGAAGGTCGCCCCGGAGACCTACCGCTGGACGGATGCAGGCGGCGATGCGGTCGATGTGGTGATGGCGCGCAGCCTCGTGGTCAGCTGGACCTTGCTGCGCAACGGCACGCCGCCCGCAGCGGACGGCGACACGGCGGCAGACGTGGCGCCCGTGCCCGCCGCCACCACCGTCGAGGCCGAGCCCCTCACCCCCGCGCGTTGAGCGGCAAACCGGCGCTGACGGGCCGCGCCGGGCGGCGTCGCGCCGCATAAAATCCCGGTTTTTGCAGCACGAGGCAGAAGGAAATCCCATGTCACTGGACGACCGCGACGGCAAGATCTGGATGGACGGCGAGCTGGTGGACTGGCGCGACGCCAAGATCCATGTGCTGACCCACACCCTGCACTACGGCTGCGGCGCCTTCGAAGGCGTGCGGGCCTATCAGACCGACCGCGGCACCGCGATCTTCCGGCTGCGCGAGCACACCGAGCGCCTCTTCAACAGCGCCAAGATCCTGCGCATGAAGCTGCCCTTCACCGTCGAACAGGTGGAAGAGGCCCAGAAGGCCGTCGTGCGCGAGAACCAATTGAGCAGCGGCTATTTGCGTCCGCTGACCTGGATCGGCTCCGAGAAGCTGGGCGTCAGCCCCAAGGGCAACAAGGTCCATCTGATGGTCGCGGCCTGGGCCTGGGGCGCCTACCTGGGCGAGGAAGGCCTCAAGCGCGGCATCCGCGTCAAGACCAGCAGCTACACCCGCCACCACGTCAACATCACCATGACCCAGGCGAAGGCGGTGTCCAACTACACCAACTCGATCCTGGCCAACATGGAAGCGACCGACGACGGCTACGACGAGGCGCTGCTGCTGGATGCGTCGGGCTTCGTTTCCGAAGGCGCGGGCGAGAACCTCTTCATCATCAAGAACGGCGTGGTCTACACGCCCGATCTGTCGGCCGGTGCGCTCAACGGCATCACCCGCAACACCATCTTCGCCATCTGCCAGGACCTCGGCCTGAAGCTGGTGGAAAAGCGCATCACCCGCGATGAGGTCTACATCGCCGATGAAGCCTTCTTCACCGGCACCGCTGCGGAAGTGACGCCGATCCGCGAGCTCGACCGCATCGAGATCGGCATTGGCAGCCGCGGCCCGATCACCGAAAAGATCCAGGCCGCCTTCTTCGACATCGTGCATGGCCGCAACCCGGCCTATGCTCACTGGCTGACCCCGGTCTGAGCCAGCGCCCCACGACTTTCCACGCCAGCCACTGCGCTGCCAGCCCCGAGAATCCGATCATGAGCACCAACCCGAAATCCATCGTCGAAGTCACCGCCAAGGACCTGCAAGGCCCCGGCGTGGTGTTCTGCCCGAATCCGAAGATGCCGCTGTGGAGCAACCATCCGCGCGTCTTCATCGACCTGAGCCACGGCGGCCAGGGCCAGTGCGCCTACTGCGGCACCGTCTACCAGCTCAAGGCCGGCGAAACCCTGCCGGCCGGTCACTGACCCGGCGCCTGCAGCGGCCGCTCGCCGTCCGCTGACGCCACACAACCGATCACATCGCAGGGGATCCCCATGGTGCGCAAGGCTCAGTCCGCTCTGTTGCTGGCCTCTCCGGAGGACACCGAAGCGCAGTTCTACGACGCCCTGCAAGCCGGCGACCTGGAACGGCTGATGGCCGTCTGGGGCGATGAGGACGAGGTCTGCTGCGTCCATCCCGGCGGCCCGCGCGTGGTCGGACAGGCCGCGATCCGCGCCAGTTTTGAAAGCATCTTCACCCGCGGCGCGGTGCCGGTTCATCCCGAATGCCAGCGCCGGCTGGTGGTCGGCGACACCGCCATCCACCATGTGCTGGAGCGGGTGGAGATCGTCACCGAAGCCGGCGTGCAGAGCGCCTGGGTGGTGGCCACGAATGTCTTCGTGAAGACCGCGCTGGGATGGCGCATGGTCGCCCACCATGCCAGCCCGGGCACCTCGCAGGATGTGAAGCAGGAGCCTTCGGTGCTCTCCTCGTCCGGCACGCCGACGACGCTGCATTGATCCCGGGTCCGATGCAGTATCAGGCTCCTCCCTGGCTCCCGGGCGGCCATGCCCAGACCATCTGGCCGGTGCTTTTCGCGAAGCGCTACACCGGCGCCGCGCCGCAGTTCCGTCGGGTGCGCTGGGACACGCCGGATGGCGACTTCATCGATGTCGAATTCCTGATCGATCCCACGGAGCCGGCCACGTCGACCGGCGCCGCGCCGATCCAATCGACATCGACATCGACATCGACATCGGCTTCGGCGGCGCCGACAGCCGAGCGCCCGATGCTGGTCCTGTTCCACGGCCTGGAAGGCGGATTGGACAGCCAGTATGTGCAGGCCTTTGCGGCGGTCGCGGCGCAGCGCGGCTGGGCGTTTGCGATGCCGTATTTCCGTGGCTGCTCGGGTGAGCTCAACCTGGCGCCGCGCGCCTATCACTCCGGCGACTATGAAGAGATCGGCTGGATCCTGACCCAGCTGCGGGCGCATCATCGCGGCCCGATCGTGGCGGCGGGCGTCTCGCTGGGCGGCAATGCGCTGCTGCGCTGGGCACAGGAGGCGGGCGACGCCGCACGCGACACGGTGCGCGCCGTGTGCTCGATCTGCTCGCCGCTGGACCTGACGGCCGCCGGCCATGCCATCGGCAAGGGCTTCAACCGGCTGGTCTACACCCGCATGTTCCTGCGCACGATGATGCCCAAGGCGCTGCGCAAGCTGCAGCAGCATCCCGGGCTCTTCGATGGCGAACGCCTGCGCCGGGTGCGCGATCTCTATGAGTTCGACAACCTGTTCACCGCGCCGCTGCACGGTTTCCGGGATACCGACGATTACTGGTTGCGGGCGTCGGCCAAGCCCCATCTGGCGCGCATCCGCGTGCCGGCGCTGGTGCTCAACGCCCGCAATGATCCGTTCGTGCCGGCACACAGCTTGCCGACCAAGAGCCATGTGGGCGCGTTCGTCACCCTGTGGCAACCGCGTGAGGGCGGCCATGTCGGCTTCCCGTCCGGGCGCCCGCCGGGTCATGTGAGGACCATGCCGCAGCGAGTGAGCGACTGGTTGGCTCAGGCCCTCTGATCGCGTCCTTCATCGGGCGCATTGAAAGCCGAAGCATGGATCCCATCGTCGAAGCCGCGTTGAAGAAATGGCCGAATGTGCCGCACTGCTACGGCTGGCTGGCGCTGGATGCGCGCGGCGACTGGTACATGCGGGACGAGCGCATCCAGCACGCCGGCCCGTTCCCGCAGGTGAAGGGCAGCCGCATCACCCACGACAAGCTGCTGGGTTTCATCGCCCGCAATTACGCCAGCGATGCCCACGGCGCCTGGTTCTTCCAGAACGGGCCGCAGCGGGTCTATGTGCAGCTCGAAGCGGCACCCTGGGTGTGGCGATTGCAGCCGGATGGGCGGGTGCTCAGCCACACGGGGCAGGAAGCCCGTGTCGACAGCGTCTGGCTGGACGAGGCCGACCGCCTGTTTCTGGTGACCGATCTGGGCCTGGGGCTGGTGCACAGCCAGGACATGGCGCAAGCCTCGGACGCGATCGAATCCGGCCAGTGGACGATGCAGTCCACCACCCATGCGGCGCTGTTGGCGACGCACGGGGTGCAGCTCGATCCGCAACCGCCTGCCGGCGCGCCGACCGCCTCGACCTAGGACGCCCCAGACGCCCCAGACGTGAAAAAGCCGACCCGAGGTCGGCTTTTCTTCGTCGCGACCCGTCGATGATGACCGAGGGTCAGGACTTGCCCAGCGCGGCGCCGGACTGATCGGCGAGCGCTTATTGCGATGCAGCGCCGTCCGGCGCGGAGGCGCCCGAGGCGGCCGCTGCGGGCGGTTTGGGTTCGTCGAACTTCGCGCCGCCGTGGTTGGCCATGTAGACGACCGCGCGGGAGATTTCGAAGTCGGAGAACTCGCCGCCGCTCTGGGGTGGCATCGCGTTCTTGCCAGCCAGCGCGGAATGCACCAGCGCATCCAGGCCGGTCTTCACGCGAGGGCCCCAGGCATCGGCATCGCCGAACTTGGGCGCGCCGGCGGCGCCGGTGGCATGGCAGGCCGCGCACTGGCCCTGGTAGACCTGCTCGCCCGTACGCAGCACGGCGGGGCCGGAGGCGTCGGTCAGCTTGACCGCGCCGATCGGCTGGATGCGCGCGGCGGTGGCTTGTTCTTCCAGGCCGGTGCTGCCGGCGGCGGGTTTGACGTCGCTCGACACGAAGTTGGCGGCCAGCACCAGCACGGCGATGGGAATGACGAAGGCAAAGAACACCGCGACGACCAATTGCTTGGGCGTCTTGATCGGCCCTTCATGCGCGTCGTGGGTCTGTGCGGCGGCATGCGTGTCCTGGGCGTGATCGTGGTCCTGGGTTCCGCTCATGAAGTCCTCGTTGAAATCGGGCAGGGAGATCGAAGGAGACAGCGCGACAGTCTGCGTGGTGGGGAAGCCAATCCCTTGTGTAAGCCGCTCCCACCGCAAAACCGGCAAAGTATAGCCAGCGGGGTTGCGCCCCACCCTGGGGCTTTCGTCAAGAAGCGACCCTCTTGAACGCGACCTCCGCGCACCGACGATGTGTTTTACGGACACCGGATCCGCGCATCAGGCCAGGCTTTCCTGGCGCGCTGCAGAACAACGTTAGAATGCGAGCCGCGGCGACCGTGGTGAAGTGGATATCATTGGGCCCTCCGAAGGCTTAGTCGCAAGTTCGATTCTTGCCGGTCGCACCAGAATCTTCGGACCTTGATGGGTGGTGATCACCCGCTGGTCCTCCCTCCCGCCAAGGCCTTGAGCGGGATGAACGGAAAGCCCACCTGTCGGTGGGCTTTTTTGCGTCTGCCTGAAAAATGACTCAGGTGGCTGCGCCGCCTGCTCAGAGGCCGACGGATGCAGATCTGATTCGTTCAGATGGCGCTGGCAATTGCCTGCAGCAACGCCGCAGTCAGCGCGGGCCTCACTCAGCCCTCCGCGCTCAACCCCGCCCGCACCACCCCGTCCTCCAACAAGATCCGCCGATCCCCAAACCGCGCCAGATCCTCGGGGTCATGCGTGATCATCAGCATCGGAATGCCGATGCGGTCCAGCAACGATTCCAGCTCGCCGCGCATTCGACCGCGCAGCGCCGGGTCCAGCGCAGAGAACGGCTCATCCAGCAGCAAGGCGCGCGGACCGTTGACCAAGGCGCGCGCGAGCGCCGTGCGCTGCCGCTGGCCGCCGGACAGCTGATGCGGCCGCTGGTGAGCCACCGGCCCCAGCTCGAAGGCCTGAAGCCAGCGATCGACGGCTTCGCCGCCGCCGTGTCGCGTGGGATTCCACCAGCCGCGTTGCAGGCCGAAGGCGATGTTCTGTCTCACCGTCAGGCGAGGGAACAGCGCGTAGTCCTGAAAGAGATAACCCAAGCGCCGCGCACGCGCCGGGACGTCGACGCCAGCAGCACGGTCGAAGACCGGCTGGCCATCGACCGAGATCACGCCATCGTCCGGCTGGAGAAGACCGGCGATGGCCTGCAGCGTCAGCGTCTTGCCGGCACCGGACGGCCCGTAGATCACGGTTCGGCGGGCGTCGGTCTGGAATTCGACCAACAGCGAAAACCGACGATCGCCGCCGCTGACCTGCTTGCGGATGCGGACATCGAAGCTCATGGATGCACCTTCGCACCGCCCAGTCGTCCGGCGATCAGCAACACCACGACGCAGGTCACCGAGGTGATCAGGACCAGGAGATTCGCGGTGTCGTCCTGGCCCGCCTGCACCGCTTCATAGACCGCCACCGACAGCGTCTGCGTCTTGCCCGGGATGCTGCCGGCCACCATCAAGGTCGCGCCGAATTCGCCCAGGGCGCGGGCAAACGCCAGCAGCACGCCCGCCAGCACGCCGCGCCAGGCCATCGGCAAGGTGACGCGGAAAAACAGCGCCCACTCGCCCAGGCCCAGCACCCGCGCGGCCCGTTCCAGTTGGGGATCGACGCCTTCAAAGGCCGCGCGCGCGGACTTCATCACCAGCGGAAAGGCGACCAGCGTCGCGGCGATCACGGCGCCCTGCCAGGTGAAGATCAGGTTGATGCCCAGGTTTTCCCACAACCACGCGCCCAGCCAGCCGCGCTTGCCGATCACCACCAGCAGGTAGTAGCCGAGCACCGTAGGCGGCAAGACCATGGGCAAGGTCAGCAGCGCATCCAGCAGCTCACGGCCGGGAAGTCGCCAGCGCGCCAGCGCGAAACCAGCGCCCACGCCCAGCACCAGGTTGAGCGCCGTGGCCCATCCCGCCACTTTGAGCGACAGCGCCAGCGCGATCCAGGCCGATTCCATGCGGGGTCAGGCCTTGCGCGTCAGCAGCGAGCGGCCGCGCTCACGGCTTGGCAAAGCCATGACGAGCGAGCACCGCCTGCGCGGCAGGTGAGCGCACGAACTCGATGAATTGCCTCGCGCCGGCCGCGTTCGGGCCGCCGGTGACGGCGGCCATCGGGTAGGTGATGGGCGTGTCCGTGGGCACGGTGAAGAGGACGCGCACCTTGTCGCGCATCACCAGCGCATCGGTCGCGTAGACGAAGCCGGCATCGACCTCGCCACGGGCGACATAGTCCAGGGCCTGGCGCACATTCTGTGCATAGACCGCCTTGGGCTCGACCACCGTCCACAGACGCGCGGCTTCCAGCGCGCTCCTCGCATAGCGTCCGGCCGGCACACCCTCCGGCTTGCCGAGCGCCACACGCTTGACGCGCGCTTGCTGCAAATCCGACAGCTGCGTCATCGCCTGACCGCCATCGACGGGCGTGATCACCACCAACGCGTTGCGGACGAAGTTCACGCGCGTGCCGTCGATGAGCAGCTTCTGCTGCTGGGCGCGGTCCATGGTGTCCTGGTCGGCCGAGGCGAACACATCCACCGGCGCGCCTTTGCTGATCTGGGCCAGCAGCGCATCCGATGCCGCGAAGTTGAACTGCAAGCGCGTGCCGGGATGGGCGGCCTCGAAGGCCGGCGCCAACTCGCGGAACGCATTCGTCAGGCTGGCTGCCGCGGAGACCGTCACTTCCGCCGCTTGCGCCGCCGCCATCCACCCCAGCGACAGCCCGACGGCGGCCATCAGACCAAGACGACGGCTCCAGGACAACGGGCGTTGGATCGGCATGACTTCCCCGGCGAAAGCGGCTGAGTCGCACACGGCGACGGTGGCGCAATATATCGCAGGATATGACGGTGGGTGGTCGGATGACGCAGGCGCTGCCTCATCGCGGCGGATGAAGCGGCGCCGCCAGCGCGACCTCACATCAGGGTGGAGCGGTGCGCCGACACACCCGCCATCGCGCCGTCCGCCACGGCCAGGGCCACGTTGCCGGCGGCTCGCGCCGCGTCGCCGCAAGCGAACACATTCGGCACCGAGGTCTGCTGCATCGCGTCCACCTGGATGAAGGCGCCCATCGGGCCATCGGTCAGCGCGCAGCCGAGCTGGGTCGCGATGGGACTGGCCAGGTGCGTGCGGGGCTGGGTGAACAGGCCTTGCATCGGCAGCACGCGCCCATCCACCAGCACCACGTCGGCCTCGCCATCGATGCGCTCGATGGGCACCGGCTCCACGCGGGTGCCACGGCGGGCGAAGGCGTCGAGGTCGTCATCCGTCGGCTGATAAGCGCCATTGAGGAACAACGTGGGCGAGCCCCAGTCCGGCAGCATCAGCGCATGGTGTCGAGCCAGTTCCGAGGCCGCGATGATGCCGATGGCGCCGGCATCCAATTCATAGCCGTGGCAATACGGGCAATGGAACACGCTGCGGCCCCAGCGCTCGGCGAGGCCGGGCACGGGCGGCAGTTCATCGCGAACGCCGGTCGCCAGCACGACACGCGAGGCGGTGAGTTCGCGATCGCCGACGCGGAACACGAACCGGCCGTCGTCCGTTCGATGCGCGTCTTCCGCCAGACCGTCCCACCATTGCACGGTGGCATAGCGCATCAGCTGCTCGCGCGCGAGCCGGGCGATTTCGCCGGGGGCCATGCCGTCGCGCGACAGGAAGCCGTGGGAGTGGCCGTCGGCTTGATCGACGAAACGGTTGCGGCGCTGGCCGGCATCGACCACCGTCACCTGGCGACGCGCGCGGGCCAGTTGCAGCGCGGCGGACAGGCCGGCATAGCTCGCGCCAATGACGACGAATTCAGAGTGGCTCATGGTGGTCTTCCAGACGATGGGGACGGGGCGGCTGATGCGGTCCCAGGTGCCTGAGACGCTGGCTGAATTCCTCGGCGAGCGCGGCCAGCGTGATGTCGCCCAGGCGCTCCAGCAGCAGCGCTTCGGCTTGCGCCATCGAGGTCCGCAGCGAGTCGTTGACCACTTGCGACACCAGGCAATGGGGGTGGTCTTCCCGAAAGCCGAGCGACACCAGCGCGGGCGCGCCGAGCGCGCTGTGGACGTCCCGCAGCGTGATGGTGTCCATGGAGGCGCCCATCACCCAGCCGCCGCCATGGCCCTTCTCCGAGAGCACGAAGCCGGCCTCCCGCAGGCCGCCCATCAACCGGCGCAGCGCGACCGGATGAGTCTGGATCGCAGCGGACAGGACTTCCGACGTGATCGGCCCGTCGGCCTGCGCCAGGTGCAGCAGGATGTGCAGGACATCGGAGAGCTGGCTGTTCTGTTTCATGCAACTATCGTAGTTGCATGTGAAAGACCCGGGTGGGGGAGCGGGCAATCGCGGCGCGTCGCCCAACCCCAGTCCTACTCCCCAACGAAGGTGGCACACACGAAGCGGGCCCCATCGTCTCCGTCAGGAATGATGTAGGCCACAGCGGACGTCGCCTTGAAGGTCGATCGATAGATGTCCAGGCGTGTGCCGGTTCTTTTTTGAATCGCGTCCGCCAGACGACTCGCGTTGGCGTTGACGCGGATTTCATAAATCGAATTGGTCCCGGATGGAATCGCCAATTGGACGGCCCGCACGCCATAAAAATCGTCCGCGATGTCAAACTTTGCAAAGGTGTCATTCACAAGTTTGGCTTGATAACCTATCCGTTCGAGAAACCTGTCATTCGACGCCTTGGTCTCAGGATCAAAATAGAGACTGCTGGGGGTGCAGCGATGCAAATCGGCGAATTGCCGTTCGAGCCAATTGGCCGCTCCGCTCCGCCCTGCTTCAGTCTGCATGTCTTGGCTTGGTTTTTGAGACATACACCCCGTCACGCCAATCATTGCCAGGACGAGCGATATCTGAATAAGCAGCTTCATATTTCCCTGTTTGCATTCCATGACTTCGGCACTCTCTCCATTCATCGGACAGTGCCTTTTCATTGAATCAACAGAATACTGGATCCCTCGGAGCCTTTCCGCTGGCGTGGCGCACCACTCCTGCCATTCCCAGACACCACCCTCACCCCGCCGGGAGTAGGCTTTGTACCGCGTTCAACCCCTGGGAGCGACTCATGAGCCATCAAGGTGCCTGTCATTGCGGCGCAGTCCGTCTCACATTGCCGTCGACGCCGGAGGTGGCCACGTCCTGCAATTGCTCGCTGTGCCGCCGGCTGGGTGGGCCGTGGGTCTACTTTGAATTCGGCACGGTGACGATCGAGGGCCACCCCGAATCGACCGAGTCCTATGTCCAGGGCGATCGCACGCTGCGCACCATTCGCTGCCGGCATTGCGGCTGCGTCACGCATTGGGAGCCGATTTCGGGACAGTTGGGCGAGCGGCACGGGGTGCATCTGGGCAACTTCGATCCGTCGCTGATCGCTTCGGTGCGGGTGCGCCGATTCGATGGCGCGCAGAGCTGGAAGTTTCTGGACGAGTGAGGCCCTCGCCGCTCAGATCCAGCCTTTGGCCTTCGCCTCTTCCACCTCTCGCCGCTTGCGAATCTTCATCAGATTCTCCGCATCGAGTCGCGCCACGTCGGGGTGCGTGGCGAAGAACGGCCCCAGCCAGCCGTCCTCGTGCGTGAACGCCATCGTCCAGGCGAAATTCGGTGGGAAGACGAGGCTATCGGACAGACCCACGCGCTCGGGCCGACAGTCGGTCGCAAAGGCGAGCCGGCGATCATTCGACAGCACCCAGTACTCGGGCGCCTCACGCTGACGGTACGCCGCGACCGCCTCCGCTCCGGAGAGGCAGGCAAAGGTGTCGCCCAGACCGCCGAAGACGTGCCACAGATAGCGGTTCACGTTGATGCCCTCCCGGTGAGGCCGGTACACCGCCAGCCAGGCGGCAGTCAGCTCGGCCGCCTCTGAACGGCTGAAAGTCCGAAGCACGCGGCCGGGCTCAACCAGTGGAGATTCGTTTCGCGCCATGCGCGGCAGTATCCGGCGAATTCCGCGATTGACGACGGGCTGCATGGCAAGCGGGCATGGATCACCGACCTGCGCGCCGTCCGCCAACGCTCAACGGCCTCGCCGCGACGACGCCTCACGGCGCCAACATCCCCTTCAACGCCTCAATCTCCACCGCTGCGGCCTTCTGCGCCGTCGCCTCGATCTGCCGATAGAGCTGCACCAATCGACGGCCGTCGTCGGTCAGCACACTGCCGCCGCCTTGCGCGCCACCGGCCGCGGTCGCTACGGCGGGCGTGCGCAGGGAGCGGTTCAGCTCGTCGATCAGCAGCCAGGCACGCCGGTAGGACATGCCCAGGGACTTGGCCGCCGCCGTGATGGAGCCGGTCGCGTCCAGCGCTTCCAGCAAATCGATCTTGCCGGGACCGACCGCGATCAGCTCGCCCACCGTCAGGCGAAGACGCAGCTTCAGCACCGGCGCGGATGCCGCGTCGTCATGCGGAGAAGTGCGGGCCATGGGCTGACCTGACGCCGACCGCCGGGTCACTCCGCCAACCGCCAGCCGCCGCGACCCGCCGCCTTGGCGGCATAGAGCGCGTCATCGGCGCGGTCCAGCAAGGCCGCATCGCTGTCGCCCTCGCCACGACCACAGGCCACGCCAATGCTGGTGGAGAGCGCCACCTCGGTGCCGGCCAGCGTCAGCGGCGCGCTGACGGCCTCCAGCACCTTTTGCGCGATGGTGGTGGCTTCCTCCATCTGCGTCAGGCCTTCCAGGATCAGCACGAATTCATCGCCGGCCAGGCGGCAGACCAGGTCGGTCTCCCGCACGCAACTGCGGACGCGCTCGGCAAACACCTTCAGCACCATGTCGCCCGCGGCATGGCCCAGGCTGTCATTGATCTGCTTGAAATGGTCGATGTCCAGGAACATCAAGGCCATCGGCAGACCGCTGCGACGCGCCCGCGCCAAGGCCTCGGCCAGCCGTTGATCGAACTGGCGCCGGTTCGGCAGGCCGGTCAGCGAATCGATGCGGCTGAGCTGGTCCAGCTCGCGCTCCACCTGTTTGAAGGCGGTGATGTCGGTGGCCAGGGTGTAGAAGCCGGCGACGGTGCCGTCGGCTTGCACATCGGGGATGTATTCGGTCAGCAGATCGCGCTGCACCCCATTGGCTTCGGATCGGGTCTCGAAGCGCTGCCGCACGCCGGCCAGGGCGCCCTTGACCGCCGACTGCCGCTGCTCATAGATCACCAGGCCGAAGATGTCCTTCATCGTCCGACCCAGCGCCGCCTCCGGCTCGGTACCCATCCAGGTGCGGAAGGTGGCGTTCAGGAAGCGCAGGCGCTGGTCCGCATCGATGTAGGAGATCAGCACTGGCAGGTTGTCCGCGATGGTGCGCAGCCGACGCTCGCTGGCCTCCTGGCGCGACATCGCCGCCTGCAGCTCGACGGTGCGCTCCTGCACCCGCAGCTCCAGCGATTGATTCAGCTGCGCCAGCGACCGGTCCTGCTCCGACTGGCGGCGCGTCAGCTCCGACAGCGCATGCGACAGCACCGCCGCCTCCCGGTAGCCGCCCACTTCGGGCAATTGCTCGCCCGAACCCAGCCGCTGCCGGCGACCCAGCGCCTGGGTCAGCTGGTTCAAGGGCTGCGACATGCGACGCGCCAGCCACCAGCACATCGGCACCGCCAGGGCCAGCAGCAGCACCGCGCTGAGGATGATCTGCTGGCGCAGCACCTCGTAATCCGCGAGCGCCACGCTCACCGGCTGGCGCACCAGCACCGTCCAGCCCAGGCCAGGATAGGCGCCATAACCCTGGCTCTGCACATTGACCGCGAAATACTCCTGGCCTTCCGCCGTGCGCTGCCGCACCGCCAGCCCCGGCTCGCCCATGGCCTCGGCCAAGGGCCGGCCTTCCAGCGCCGACGGTCCCAGGATGACCGAGCCATCCCGACCCAGCACCAGCGCATCCGCCTGATGCTGCGCCATGGTGGCGTCGATCAGCTCGTTCTTGATCTGACGGGCCCAGCTCCAGCTCAGATGCGCGCCAAACACGCCGATGCGCTGGCCATTGCCGTCCAGCAGGGGCACCGCGAAATCCACGAAGCGCCAGGGATCGCTCTGGCGCGGCAGCAATTTCTCCAGCATCACCGCCGCATGCACATCGCCGACGAACGGCGCCTTCTGCGCCCCCTGCCACCACGGCCGCTTGGACACATCCATCCCGTTGAGCAGGCCGCCCGCCGCCGCCAGCACACGCCCATCGGCATCGGTCACGCCCATCCAGGCGAAATGGTCGAAGCCGATCTGGACCTGGTCCAGCGCCCGGCGCATGCTGACCGGATCGTCGAAACGACGGAACGGCTCGAGCTGCGACAGCACCCGGATCTCCTTGAACTGCTGCGCCATGCCGCGATCCAGCGCATCGCGGAAATCGACAGCCACCTGACGCAGCGCTTCCACCGCGCGGCGCTCCGCATGGGCGCGGGCGAAGTTCTCGATCAGCAGCGCGGAGCTGAGCAGCGCCAGCGCCACGACCGCCAGCACCATGACGGTGAGCCAGCGGCCCAGCGACGCCTTGGAGCCGCGCGGGGGAAGGAAGGTCGGGGAAGCGACAACGGGCGCGGCGGCAGCAGCGGCCGCCGCAGCCGAGGGCGAAACTTGGGCATCGTGATCCATTGGAGGCATTTGTAGCCTCACGCGCTCTGGGGCGCAACGCGGAAAAGCGCCGGGAACGGCCCCCAAAAGCGGCTCGCCTGTCCACGATTCAACAGCCTCGGCGCCTTCAGCAGCCCAGCGCCGGCCCCGCCGACGCGCGCCAGCCTCGCGCACCGCCAGCGTGCCCCCGATGGCCAGGATCGCCAATCGCACCAAAACCGATCATGCTGACGCCCACCCACGCGCCCGACCTGGGCACGCCGCTTGCAACCGCGCCCACGGGTCGCCCCGTGGCGGCCCCTCGTTGGAGCCCCCATGCATGCCCTGACCCTTCCACCTTCCGGCCATTACGACGAAATGCTGCTGTCCAGCGGCGCCATCCGGACCAGCTACCAGGCCTTCGCCGAGTGGCTGCATGCCCAGACGCCGGACGCGCTGGCCAAGAAGCGCGCCGAAGCCAGCCTGCTGTTCCACAAGGTCGGCATCACCTTCGCCGTCTATGGCGACGAAGCCGGCGCCGAGCGCCTGATCCCGTTCGATACCGTGCCCCGCATCGTTCCCGCCGACGACTGGCGGATGCTGGAACGCGGTCTGCGACAGCGGGTGACCGCCCTCAACCGCTTCCTGTGGGACATCTATCACGACCATGAGATCGTCAAGGCCGGCCTGATTCCCGCCGAACAGGTCTTCGCCAATGCCCAGTACCAGCCCGCGATGCAGGGGCTGGACCTGCCGCTCGGCATCTACGCCCACATCACCGGCGTGGACCTGATCCGCCATGCCGACGGCGGCTATTACGTGCTGGAGGACAACCTGCGGGTGCCCTCAGGCGTCAGCTACATGCTGGAAAACCGCAAGATGATGATGCGGCTGTTCCCGGAGCTGTTCGCCAAATATGCGATCGCGCCAGTGGCCCATTACCCGGCGCTGCTGCTCAACACGCTGCGACAGGCCAGCCTGGCGGACAACCCGACGGTCGTCGTGCTCACGCCCGGGCCCTTCAATTCCGCCTATTTCGAGCATGCCTTCCTGGCACAGCAGATGGGCGTGGAACTGGTGGAAGGCCAGGATCTGTTCGTCAAGGATGGCTTCGTCTTCATGCGCACCACCGTCGGTCCGAAGCGGGTCGATGTGATCTATCGCCGCATCGACGATGCCTTCCTGGATCCGCTCGCCTTCCGCGCCGATTCGATGCTGGGCGTGCCGGGGCTGCTGTCGGTCTACAAGCAGGGACAGGTGGTGCTGGCCAATGCGATCGGCACCGGCGTGGCGGACGACAAATCCATCTATCCCTACGTGCCGGACATGATCCGCTTCTACCTGGGCGAAGAACCGATCCTGCACAACGTGCCGACCTGGCAATGCCGCAAGCCGGCGGATCTGGACCATGTCCTGCAGCACATGGCCGATCTGGTGGTGAAGGAAGTGCACGGCGCGGGCGGCTACGGCATGTTGGTCGGCCCGGCCGCCAGCGCCGCCGAGATCGCCGACTTCAAGGAGCGGGTCAAGGCCAACCCGAGCAACTACATCGCGCAGCCCACGCTGTGCCTGTCCAGTTGCCCCACCTTCGTCGAGCGCGGCATTGCGCCGCGCCACATCGACCTGCGGCCGTTCGTGCTGTCCGGCCGCGAGGTCAACATGGTGGCCGGCGGCCTGACCCGGGTGGCGCTGAAGGCGGGCTCGCTGGTGGTGAATTCCTCGCAAGGCGGCGGGACCAAGGACACCTGGATCCTGGAGGCGTGAGCCCGCCGCGCGCCCTCGCCCATGGCGCCGGCGCGCCGATCAGAACCAGGTCGCCCCGAGGCGACCGAGAACACGGAGTGATGCATGCTGTCGAGAACCGCTTCCCAGCTCTACTGGATGAGCCGCTACCTGGAACGCGCCGAGAACCTGGTCCGCATGCTGGATGTGACCCATTCGCTGTCGCTGTTGCCGCAGTCGCGCGGCGCGGCGACCGAGCTGGCGGCGCCGTTGGCCGTCACCGGCACGCTGGAGGCCTATCAGGCACGCCATGCCCGCCTGAGCGCGGAGCAACTGTTCCGCTTCATGGGCGTGGAACTGGACAACCCGGCCTCGGTGGTGTCGTGCATCCGCCAGGCGCGGGAGAACGCCCATGCGGTGCGCGGCCAGATCACCGCCGAGATGTGGGAAGCGATCAACGCCAGCTGGCTCGAGGCCCGCGAACTGGCGCGCCACGGCGTCACCGATCCCTCCTCCTTCTTCGATTGGGTGAAGGAGCGGTCGCACCTCTTCCGCGGCGCCACCTACGGCACGCTGCAGCGCAATGATGCGTACTGGTTCATCCGGCTGGGCACCTTCGTCGAGCGCGCCGACAACACGGCGCGGCTGCTGGATGTGAAGTCTCAACTGATCGCGCCGGCCGTCGACACGCTGGCGCCGGTCGATGTGCCCAGCGAAAGCGCGCCCGACTTCTATGCCTGGAATGCGCTGCTGCGCTCCCTGTCGGCCTTCGAGGCCTATCACGCCGCCTACCGCGACAGCCTGAACGGCCGCCGCGTGACCGAGCTGCTGATCCTGCGCCCCGACGTGCCGCGCTCCCTGCGGGCCTGCTGCGACGAGATCCGTGCCATCCTGCCGCAGATCGAAGCCCGCATCGGCGCCGAAGATGCCGGCCGGGGCGCCAAGCTGCGGGCCGGTCAGCTTGCCCTGCGGCTGGAATACGGCGTCGTCGACGAGATCCTGGACACCGGCCTGCATGCCTGGCTGACCGCCTTCCTGGAGGATTCGGCGCTGCTGAGCCTGTCGATCCAGCGCGCCTATTTCGAAGCGCACTGATCGACGCCGCCCTCCCCTGTTCGCCGCCGACCATGCACCTGCACATCTCCCACGACACCGTCTACCGCTACGACGCCCCGCTGGACCGCAGTACCCAGTACCTGCGGCTCACGCCCCGCGCCGCGCCCGGCGTGCAGGTGCTGCATTGGCAGCTGGATCTGCCCGCCCCCGCGACGCCGGGCCAGGACGCCTTCGGCAACACGCTGCATGTGCTCAGCCTGGACGGCCCGCGGGCGGAGATCCACCTGCGCGCCGCAGGCGAGGTGATCACCGACGACCGGCCGCCCCGGCCCGATCCCACCGATGAGCTGCCGGCGCCGCTCTTCCTGCGCGACACCCCGCTGACCCGGGCGGACGACGCGCTGCGCCAATTCGCTGCCGGCTTCGAGGCCGCTGCCGCGCAGGACGCCCATGCCGCGCTGATGGCGCTGATGCGGGCGGTCGGCGAGCGCATGCCGTATGTGCAGGGCTACACGGATGCCGCGACGCCGGCCGCACAGGCGTTCGCCACCGGCCATGGCGTCTGTCAGGACCATGCGCAGGTCTTCGCCTGCTGCGCGCGGCTGTTGGGGCTGCCGGCGCGGTACGTGTCCGGTTATCTCGCCACCGACGCGGCCCATGTCGCCAGCCACGCCTGGGCGGAAATCCGGCTGCCGGCCGGCGGCTCCAGCTTTCCGGAGGCGCCGGGCGGCGGCTGGCTGGGCTATGACGTCAGCAACCAATGTCTGGCGGATGCGCGCCATGTGAAGCTCGCCATCGGCGCGGACTATCTGGATGCGTGTCCGGTGCGCGGCGTGCGGACCGGCGGCGGTCTGGAAACGATGCGGGCCGAGGTGCTCGTGAAACCCGGCACGGGACAGCAGCAATGAGCGGCGACGCAGCGCACACCGGCCGGAAGTGATGCGCTAACCTTTCGGCCATGACCTACTGTGTTGCCATGAGGCTGCGAGCCGGCCTCCTGTTCGCCTCGGATTCCCGCACCAATGCGGGGGTGGATCACATCGCCACCTTCCGGAAGATGACCGTGTTCGAAGCGCCGGGCGAACGGCTGGTGACGCTGCTCACCGCCGGTAACCTGGCCACCACCCAAAGCGTGATCAGCCTGCTGCGCCAGCGGGCGGCGGGCAATGGCGCGCATCTGATGAATCTGTCGTCGATGTATGACGTCGCGGAGCTGGTGGGCCGCACGCTGCGCGAGGTCGTCTCGCGCGACAGCGAAGGCCATGGCCAGCACAGCCAGGGCGTGGACTTCGGCGCCAACTTCATCGTCGGCGGCCAGATCCGCGGCGAAGAGCCGCGCATCTTCCACGTCTATCCGCAAGGCAACTTCATCGAGGCCACGGAAGACACGCCCTACCTGCAGATCGGCGAATCCAAGTACGGCAAGCCGATCATCGATCGCGTCATCGACTTCGACAGCTCGCTGGCCGAAGCCACCAAGTGCGCGCTGATCTCGTTCGATTCGACCATCCGCAGCAACTTGTCGGTCGGTCTGCCGATCGACATGCTGCTGTATCGGACCAACAGCTTCGCGCCCGCCCAGCCGCACCGCATCACCCGCGACGATCCGTATTTCAAGACGGTCAGCCAGGGCTGGGGCGGCGGCCTGAAGCGCGTCTTCGAGCAACTGCCCGACGACGCCTGGTTCGCGGCGGAGCGTCCGCCCCGCTGACCCCGCGTCGGCCCGGCATGGCGTCGGCCCGTCAGTCCATCATTCCGTCAGCGACGACAGGAACTGACGGAGTTCCGGCGTCTTCGGCTCGCCGAAGATTTGCGCCGGCGGGCCGATCTCATGCACCCGACCCTCGTGCATGAAGATCACCCGGTCCGCCACCTTGCGGGCGAAGCTCATCTCATGGGTGACCATCAGCAGCGTCATGCCTTCCTCGGCCAGCGACTCCACCACCCGCAGCACCTCGCCGACCAGCTCCGGATCAAGCGCCGAGGTGATCTCATCGCACAGCAGCACCTGCGGTGACATGGCCAGCGCCCGCGCGATCGCCACCCGCTGCTGCTGACCGCCGGAGAGCTGCTCCGGCAAGGCATCGAATTTCTCCCCCAGGCCGACCCGCGCCAGCAGCGCGCGGGCGTGCTGCGCGGCATCGGCGCTGGCGGTCTTCTTCACCAGCGTGGGCGCCAGCATCACATTGCGGCCGACGCTCAGGTGCGGGAACAGGTTGAAGCTCTGGAAGATCATGCCGACCTGCTGGCGCAACTGGCGCATCGCCATCGCGCTCTCATGCAGCAGCGGTTTGCCGGCGACCGTCAGGGCGCCGTCCTGGAAGCGCTCCAGGCCATTGATGCAGCGGAGCAAAGTGCTCTTGCCGGAGCCGCTCTTGCCGATCAGCGCGATCACCTCGCCGCGCATCACGTCCAGGTCGATGCCCTTGAGCACCTCGTTTGTCCCGTAGGACTTGCGCAGCGCCGTGATGCGGACGATCGGCACCGGCGGCGGAGCGGGCGCGGCGGCGGTCGGCGCCACCTGAAGTTCAGGCAGCACGGCCATGGGACTTCCTTTCAAGACGTTGGGCGACCAGGCTCACCGGGAAGCACAGGACGAAATAGAACATCGCCACGCAGCCAAACACCAGGAAGGGCTGGAAACTCGCATTGGCGATCATGCTGCCGGCCTTGGTCAGCTCCACGAAGCCGATCACCGACGCCAGCGCCGTGCCCTTGATGACCTGCACCAGAAAGCCGACGGTCGGCGCGATCGCCATCGTCATTGCCTGCGGCAGGATCACATGCCGCAGCTGTTCGCCGAAGCTCATGGCCAGGCTGCGCGCCGCCTCCCACTGGCCGCGCGGGACCGACTCGACGCAACCGCGCCAGATCTCCACCAGATAAGCGCTGGTGTAGAGCGTCAGCGCCAGCGCGGCCGCGGTCCAGGCCGACACCTCGAGGCCCAGCAAGGCCAATCCGAAATAGGCGAGGAACAACTGCATCAGCAGCGGCGTGCCCTGAAACAGCTGCACATACAGAGCGATCGCCCATGGCGTGCGCCGCCCGCCGGCCAGCCGCAAGCAGAGCAGCAGCGCGCCCATCAGCCCGCCGCCGATGAAGGCGATCAGCGACAGCGCGACCGTCCAGCGCAAGGCCAGCAGCAGGTTGCGCACGATGTCCCAGAGCGTGAACTCAACCATGCGCGCTCCCGCTCCGGGCCGTCACCGGCGACGCGCCGAACAGCCAGCGCGAGCCGACCCAGCGCAGCAGATGGCGCATCAGCACCGCCAGCGCGAGATAGATCGCGGTGGCGACGATGAAGGCTTCGAATGCGCGGAAATTGCGGCTCTGGATGAAGTTGGCCGCCTGGCTCAGTTCCTCGGTGGCGATCTGCCCGCACACCGCCGATCCCAGCATCACGATGATGATCTGCCCGGTCATCGCCGGCCACACCCGACGAAACGCCGGCGGCAGCACCACGCGGGTGAAGGTCTGCACCGGTCCCAGCGCCAGGCTGTAGGCCGCTTCCCATTGGCCTCGGGGCGTGGCCTGAATGCCGGCGCGCAGGATCTCGGTGCCGTACGCGCCGAGGTTGAGCGTCATCGCGATCAGCGAAGCGGCCTCCGGCGACAGCTTCACACCCATCGACGGCAGACCGAAAAAGATGAAGAACAGCTGCACGATGAACGGCGTGTTGCGCAGCAGCTCGACATACCCGCCGACCAGCCGACGCAGCGCCGTCGGGCCGCAAGCGCGGGCCCACGCGCCCAAGGTGGCGATCAGCAGACCCGACGGCACGGCCACCAGCGTCAGACCCACCGTCCAGGCCAGGCCGCGCAGCAGCAGCGGCCATTCCGCCAGGACCGCGCCGAAGTCGAAGCTCATCACAGCGGCAGTTCGCCGGTGCCCCGGCCCAGCCATTTCTTCGACAGCGCCTCCAGTTCGCCGGCCTGCTTCGCGCTGGCGATGATGCTGTTCACCTTGGCCAGCAAGGCGTCCTCGCCCTTGGCGACGCCCACAAAGCACGGGCTGTCCTTGAGCAGCAGCTTGTATTCGAGGTTTAGGCCCGGTTGGCGCTGCATCAGGTTGCCGGCCACGGCGGCGCTGGTGGCCAACACCTGCGTCTGGCCGGCCGAGAACGCCGCGATGGTGGCGTTGTTGTCCTCGAAGCGCTTGTAGTCGAGCGAGGCCGGCGCGACCTTCGCCAGCTCCTGATCCTCCATCGCGCCGCGCGTCACCGCCACCGTCTTGCCGGCCAGGTCGGCGAAGCTCTTGATCGTCACGTTCTTGGCGGCGAACACCGCCTGGAAGAACGGCGCATACGCGGCGCTGAAGTTGATCACCTTCTCACGCTCCGGGTTCTTGCCCAGCGTGGAAATCACCAGATCCGCCTTGCGGGTCTGCAGATACGGAATCCGGTTGGCGCTGGTCACCGGCACCAGCTCGGCCTTCACGCCCAGCTTGGCGGCGATCAGCTCGGCCATCGCCACGTCCAGGCCCTGCGGCTTCATGTCCGGACCGACGAACCCATACGGCGGGTAATCGGTCGGGATCGCGATCTTGATGGTCCTGGACTTGGTGATCGCCTCCAGCGCCGTCTGCGCCTGCGCGCCCATCGCGAGCAGGCTGAGACCGGCCGCCAGCAGCCAGCGGCGTGACCCGCCAACGGCCGCGTCGGACCTCGCACCCTCTGCGGCATCGGTCCCTGACGGGACGGCGTGAAGCGCTGCGTCGATGGACGAGTGATCGAGCGAGCGGAAGGACCTGCGGAAGGACGATCGGAAAGGCGAGCGGGACGACGACATCACAAGGCTCCTGGAGGACGGCGGGAAGGTGCCTGGTCCTTTGCAGCATCCGTGCCAACGCCGGAGCGCACGGCCGGCGCCGGCTGCGCCACACGCGGCGCGCTGTCCGCACCGGGCGCACCGGCAAGCGCCCCTGCGGATGGGACGGAAGCGCCGAGAGCGCGTCGATGGGGCGTCGCGCGCACTATCCCAGTGCCGCGCCCCTCACCGCGTGACGGTCATGAAAAAGGCGCCTCGCAGGGCGCCTGGTGAGCATCGGGACAGCGGGCCGCCGATCGCGCGTCGAGACCGTGAGCGGTCTCGGCCGCCGAGCGCGGCCTCGTTCAAGCGCTCAGCTGTCCACCCGCATCGAGTAATCGATCGCCCGGACATCCTTGGTCAGCCGACCGACCGAGATCCGGTCCACGCCGGTGGCCGCGATCCAGCGCAGCTCATCCAGCGCCACGCCGCCGGAGACTTCCAGCAAGGCCCGGCCGGCGGTGATGGCCACCGCCTCGCGCATCATCGGCTCGCTGAAGTTGTCCAGCAGCACGCTGACCGCGCCGGCCGCCAGGGCCTCGCGCAGTTGGTCCAGGGTTTCGACCTCGACCTGGATGGTCACGCCGGCCTGCAAGGCCTGAGCTTGCGCCAGCGCCTGGGTGACGCCACCCGCCGCAGCGATGTGGTTTTCCTTGATCAGGATGCCGTCATACAGGGCCAGCCGCTGATTCGCGCCACCGCCGATCCGCACCGCATATTTCTGCGCCAGGCGCAGGCCGGGCAGCGTCTTGCGGGTGTCGAGCACCACGCAGCCGCGGGCATTCGGACTGGCGCCCTCGATCGCCCGCGCATGGGCGCGGGTGATGGTGGCGGTGCCCGACAGCAGTTGCAGGAAGTTCAGCGCGGGACGCTCGGCCGACAGCAGCGAGCGGCCGTCCGCCTCGATCCGGCAGACCACGGTGTCGGGGGCCATGTCGGCGCCCTCGTCGTACTGCCAGTCGATGCGCGCGCTCGCATCCAGCGCGGCGAACACGCCGCTGAACCAGTCGCGGCCACACAGCACCGCCGCCTCGCGCACCCGCACATGGGCCGCCACGCGACGCCCGGCGGGCACCAGCTGCGCGGTCCAGTCGCAGCGGCCGATGTCCTCGAACAAGGCCTCGCGGATGTTGCGCGCGCGGGCCTCGTCCAGGGTCTCGTTGTGATCGAACATCACTCGGCGGCGCCGATGGTGATGTGCAGTTCGCCGAAGCCTTCGATCACGCCGACGATCTGGTCGCCCGGCTGCACCGGACCCACGCCTTCGGGCGTGCCGGTGTAGATCAGATCGCCCGGCTGCAGGTGATAGAACTGGGACAGGTTGGCCACCAGTTCCGGCACGCTCCAGATCATGTCGGACAGATCGCCGCGCTGCTTCTCGGTGCCATTGACCGACAGCGTGATCGCGCCGCGGGTCAGGTCGCCGATTTCAGCGCGCGGCACCAGCTCGGTGATGACCGCCGAATGCTCGAAGCCCTTGCCCAGGTCCCAGGGACGGCCGATGGCCTTCGCTTCGTTCTGCAGGTCGCGACGGGTCATGTCCAGACCGGCCGCATAGCCCCAGACGGCCGCGCCCGCCTGTTCCGGCGTGGCCTTGAACACCGGCTGGCCGATCGCGATGACCAGCTCCATCTCGTAATGCAGGTTCTTCGTTCCCGGCGCGTAGGGGATGGTGCCGCCCGACGGCGCCAGCGCGCTGGCCGGCTTGGTGAAATAGAACGGCGGCTCGCGGGTCGGGTCGCTGCCCATCTCACGGGCATGGGCCGCATAGTTGCGGCCGACGCAGAAGATGCGGCTGACCGCATAGCGCGCGTCGGTGCCGCGCACGGCCACGGCGGCCTGGGGCGCTGGGGGGAAGATGTAAGTGCTCATGGCGGAATGTGGGCAAGGTTCAGGCTCGACGCGACGGCCCAAACCATGCAACCACTCGTTCGACCGTCGGCAGGCGTGCAGCATAACCTTGGCAAAAGCGGCTCAGGTTGCTAGGGTTGCGCCCATGTTTGAAGCCCGCCCCGCCGGCCAGCGCCTGGCCGTCCTGACGTGTGCCCTGTTCCTGGCCGCCTGCGCCAGCCGCGGTCCCGCCCCCAGCCGTCCCTCCACCAGCCCCTCGAATGGCCCCAAGGTCAGCCAGTGGCCCGACAAGGACGGCCCCGAAGCCCAGGCGCCCGCCGACCTGGACAAGATCCCCGACGCCCTGCCCCGGCTCGAGCCCATCCGCAAGGGCGGGCCGAACAAGCCGTATGCGGTCGGCGGCCAGCGCTACCAGCCGATCGTGGATGACCAGCCGCTGGTCGAGCGCGGCCTGGCCTCCTGGTACGGACGCAAGTTCCACGGCCGGCCGACCTCCAGCGGCGAGATCTACAACATGTATGCGATGACCGCGGCCCACGCGACCATGCCCATCCCGAGCTACGCCCGGGTGCGCAATCCGAAGAATGGGCGGGAGGTCATCGTCCGCATCAACGACCGCGGCCCCTTCCATCCCGGCCGCATCGTGGACCTGAGCTACACCGCCGCGCTCAAGCTCGATCTGCTGCGCGGGGTGGGCCAGGTCGAAATCGAACGCATCACCTACGAGGACATCCGCACCGGCGCATGGACCAAGGGCCGCGATCTGCCCGCCAGTCCGGCGGTGCCGGATCAGCCGGTCTATGCCGCCGCCTCGCCGAGCGGCGCACCCGCGCTGCCGACAACCAGCGACGCGCGCCCGCCCGTCCGCGACCTGCAAGACCTGCCCCCCGCTGCCGCCACGCCGCCGCGAGGCGCGGCCACGGCCAGCGCGCGGCCCGGCAAGGCGGCCCCCTCACCCGCGCCTGCGCCGACCGCCGGGCTCGGCCCGGCCGTCGTCGCCGGCGTGGGCGGGACCTCAGTCGCCTCGGCCGCGCCTGCGGTGGCGAGCGCCGGCTCCGGCATGGTGCCGCTGCCGGTGACCGCGCTGCCCGCCGGCACGGACCTGGACACGCCCGCGTCCGAACTGCCGGGCGCCTCGGCGGTGTCCGGCGGCGGCGCCAATCCAGCGTCAGCCACGGCCGCGAATCCGTCGCGTCCGGTGGCGGACAGCACGCCCGTGCCGCGTCTGCAACTGGCCGCGGCGTCCGGCTTCTGGCTGCAACTGGGCGCGTTCTCCCGTCTGGAAGGCGCCGAGAACCTGCGCGAGCAGTTCAATCGCGAGCTGGACTGGATGGCGCCGATGCTGGCGATCTTCAAGGACAAGAGCCTGCACCGCTTGCAGGCCGGCCCGTTCTCGACCCGAGAAGACGCGCGCGCCGCCGCCGAACGGGTGCGGCTGGCCATGGCCTTGACGCCGGTGCTGGTGGAACGGCGCTGAGCGCGCCCGCCCACCGATGCCGCACCGCCGTCGGAATCCCGACCGGGCCTTGGTCCCGTCGGTCTATCGCCTGTCGTCGCCCGCACCGCTCGCGCCATCCGCGCCGCCGATCTGCGGGACACGGCGGTGCGGACTTGTGCGCACCCGCCCTGAATCGGCGGATTGTCTGAGCACGGAGCGCCTGCGATGATCTTCCGCATGCCGCCTCTGGACGCCGCAACCTTGCTCATGGTGATGGCCGTCGTCGACGCCTTCGCCTGCGTGGTGTGGCTGCTGATGGGTCATGTCTTGCGCATCGCCCCGCGCGCGGCGCGGCGCATCGCCGCCTATCACGGCCTGCTGGCGCTGCTCGGGTGGCCGAACCTGCCGCCCGGCCTGGAAACTGCGCTGGCCTTGCCGCTCACGCTGGTGGCGGCCGGCCTGCTGAACACCGGCGTCCGCAGCCTGATGCGACTGCGTGAGGGCGCCCGCGATGTGATCGCGGTGGTCGTCATCGGTCTGGTGGCGCATGCCGCCGTGTATCCGGACCTGAACCACGCGCGGCTGGTCTCCAATCTCTTCGGCGCGGTGCTGTCGCTGATGGTCGCCCGGGACATCCTGATCGGGGCCGGCTTCCAGCGGGTCATGACCGCGCTGCTGGTGATGCCGTATGGCGTGCTGGCGGCGGGCTCGGTCTGGCGTGCGCTCGACCTGCTGGGCTGGACGCCGGAGGGCTTCGAATTGGCCGGCATGGCCACCAACGCACCGCTCGCGCTGGTCCGGCTGTTCATCAATTTGCTGATCACCACCGGACTGATCGCGCTGGTGCTGCAGCGCATGATCGCGCGGGTGCGGCATCTGACCCGACGGGATGCGCTGACCGGGCTGCTCAATCGCCGCGCGGTCGAGGAAAGCCTGATCCGCCTGCAGGCCCAGGTGGAGCGCGGCCGCGGCCATTCGGTCCTGGCGATGGACATCGACCATTTCAAGCGCATCAATGACGAGCTCGGCCATGCCGGCGGCGACGCCGCCTTGCAGCATCTGTCGCGCGAGCTCGCGACCGGCCTGCGCGACACCGACCTCTTCGGCCGATTGGGTGGCGAGGAATTCGCGGTCCTGATGCCCGACACCGACCTCGACGGCGCCGCGCTGGTGGCAGAACGCCTGCGCCAGCTGTTGCAGGAACGGCCGCTGATCTGGGGCGACAAGTCGTGGCCGATGAGCGCGAGCTTCGGCGTGGCCGCCATGGAGCCGGGCGATGTGCACGGCCAGCATGCCCTGGCGCGTGCCGACGCGGCGATGTATGCGGCCAAGGCCCGCGGTCGCAACCGGGTGCTGCGCAGCACCAGTGAAGTGAGCGCCGAATGATGCCGGCCACCGATCCGCTGTCGATGATCGCCGCGCTGGTGACGGTGTTCGGCGTGGCGGCCGTCGTCTGGCTGCTGGTGGCCGGCGGCTTGCGCGAATCGCCGTGGGCCTGCCTGTGCCTGAGCGGTGCGAATGCGCTGTTGGGCGGCTCCTTCGTGCTGCAGGAAGTCGGCGGCCTGGGCGGCAGCGCGCTGCAGGCCTGGTGGTCGGACAGCCTGGCCCTGGGCGCCTTCGTGCTGGTGCGCATCGCCGTGCCGCTGGTGGCGGAGCGTCGTCCGCCGTGGCGGCTGGCGGCGCTCGCGGCGGTGGTGGTCAGCGCGCTGGCCACGCAGTGGGCCGATGGCGGGATCTCGGTCGGCCAGAAGGCCTTGCTGTACGGGACCATGGGCGTGATGAGCCTGCTGGCCGGCCACGATGCCTTCCTGCTGCTGCGCGCCCGCGGGCTGCGGGCCCGGCTCTCGCTGCTGCTGGTGACGCCGCTGCTGGTGCTGGGCCTGCTGCTGCTGGCACGTCCGCTGGAAGCCTTCATCGCGCCAGGACAGACCGGCGACCTGTATGAGGCCAGCCGCTTCAACATCGTCTGGCTGTGGTCGGCGCTGGTCATCGCCCTGGCCCTCAACGGCACGCTCGCGTTCCTGCTGCTGCTCAAGCTCATGCTGGAAATCCAGCGGCTGACGCAGCGCGATCCGCTGACCGATGCAATGAACCGCCGCGCGCTGTCGGAGGCGATGGATGCCGAGCACGCCCGTCAGCAGCGCGGCCGCCGTTATGGCCTGGTGCTGCTGGACATGGACCGCTTCAAGCAGCTCAACGACACGCTGGGCCATGCGGCCGGCGATGCGGCGCTGAAGACCTTGGTGAGCGTGGTACAGCCCTGCCTGCGCGAGGTCGACCTGCTGGGGCGGCTCGGTGGCGAGGAGTTCTGCGCCTTGCTGCCCGACACCGACATCGCCGGCGCCGCGCTGGTGGCCGAGCGGATGCGGGTGCTTCTGGCGGCGCAATCCTTCGCCTGGAACGGCCAGTCATGGGCGTTGACCGCGAGCTTCGGCATTGCCGAGTCCTCGCCCGACGACCCCAGCGCCGCCGAGGTGCTGCGACGCGCCGATCAGGCGCTCTACCGCGCCAAGCGACAAGGTCGCAATGTGGTGCAGGCGGTGGAGCTGGAGTTTCCGCCGTCGTCGGCCTGACGCTCAGGCCGGCCGCTCAGGCGTGCAGCAGCGCGGCGGGACTGTCGGACGGCCTCCGGCGCCACGGCCATCGATCGCCGCCGCGCCCTTGCGCAGGCTGAACAGCGCCCTCCGTCTACAACCGCGTCAAGCGAGCGCCACGCGGTTGCGCCCCAGATGCTTGGCACGCGCAACGGCGGCCTGGGCTCGGGCGATGAGCGGGTCGGTGGCATAGGGCGGCGCGCTGGCCAGGCCCATGCTCAGGGTCACGTCCAGGCCCGGCGCGAGCCGATGCCAGGGATGGAAGGACACGCTGGCGCGGATGCGCTCGCACACCTCGAAGCCGCGGTCGGCGATGGTGTCGGGGAACACGACCAGGAATTCCTCGCCGCTCCAACGCAGCGCGAGGTCGGACGCGCGGGTGTTCTCGCGCAGCAGCTGGGCCAGCTCCTGCAGCACCCGATCGCCGATGTCATGGCCATGGCGCTCGTTGATGTTGCGCAGGCCGTCGGCATCGATGAGGGCGACGGTCAGCGGACGGCCGTCCTGCTCGGCCGCGCGCAGCATCGGCGGCAGGCGCGCTTCCAGGCAGCGGCGGTTGCCGAGTCCGGTCAGCGGATCGCGATGCGTGGACGGATCGCGGTCGGCACAGGCGCCGCCCTCGCCGCCGAATTCCGCTTCCAATCGCGAGACGAAGTACTGCGACTGCGCCATCAGCTGCATCACCCCGCGCCGGCGCTCCACCGTGCGGGCACGTTCCAGATGCAGCAGCGCCGGTCCCAGCAGCGCCAGCGCTTTGGCGGCGCGATAGGCCGTCTGATGCAGCCGCAGCCGGATGAACGGCGGGACCGGATCTTCGGCCGGGCTCGCGTCGGCGACCGGCGACGAAGCGATCCCGTCGAGCCCAGTGACCCCAGCGATGCCGCTGCGGGCCGCCTGATCGATGTCGGCTTCGAGCGTCTGCAGCTTCTGCCAGGCGCCGCGCGCATCGCCACGGGCCAGCAGCAATTCGGCGAGGGTGCAGCGCAGTCGCCAATCCAGCAGCCGGAAGCCGACACGGGCGCTTTCACCTTGGGCTTCGAGCAGCAGCGGTTCGGCTTCGTCGAGGCGCCCCATCAACAGCAGCACCTCGCCGAAGTTGCTGGCGGTCAGCGCAATCGCATAACGATCGCCGAGCTGCTGAGAGAACGGACGGGCTTCGCGCGCCAGCTCCAGCGCTCGTTCCAGCGTGCGCGCCGCCTGTTCCGGCGCGGCGCCATCGCGCTGCAGGTGATAAGCCCCCAGCGCCACGGTGCAGAGATTGGTGAGCGTCACCACCCGCTCATACGGTGTGGCCTCGCTGCGCACCATGCCGGCGGCTTCGCCCATGAGGCGCTCGGCCTGCCAGGGGTCGCCCATGCGCTCGAAGCAGGCGCCCATGCCGTTGAGCGCGACCGCCCGCATGCGCACATCGCCGAGTTCCGCCGCCTGCTGCACCGCTTCATGCGCGCAGGCCAGGCCCAGTTCATAGTCGCCCAGCTCGCAGGCGGCGAGGCTCATCCAGCGCAGCAGCTCGCAAATCGAGCGGCTCGGTCCCAGCGGGCGGAGCAAGGCCAGCGCCTGCTGACCCGCTTCGAGCATCGCGCGCAGGTGGCCCTGGCGCAGCAGAAAAAAGCTGCGGAGCTTGCCGGCTTCGGCCTGCTCGTTCACGAAACCGTCGGCCCCCGCGCGGCGCCAGATCAGCTCGGCCAGAGCCAGGCCCTCGGCCAGTCGAACCTGTTGCTGGGCATCGCGGGCGCGCTCCAGCAGCACGGCCAGCGGCAGGTCCTCCGGAGATTCATGAAGCTGGTGTTCAGACATCCAGAGAGGTTAGCCGATGTAACGGCGCTTCTTGCGGCGCTGTCGCATGGCGGCCTCATCCGCACCGATCGGCCGGAAAAAGATCGACGCGCCCCGGCTTCCGTGCTGATGCGGGGCGCCGGGAGACGATGGCCGTCGATGGCGGCCCCAACCACGACGCCACGCGCGCGCGCCGGACCGCACCGGACCGCGCCGCACGAGCGGCCGAGGCCCGTTCCGGCGAACGAGGTCCCGTCAGGAGCTGGTCGGCATCGTGAACTCGGCACCCTTGCCGATGCTGGCGGGCCAGCGCTGCATCACGCTCTTTTGCTTGGTGTAGAAGCGCACGCCCTCTTCGCCGTAGGCATGCATGTCGCCGAACAGGCTCTTCTTCCAGCCGCCGAAGCCTTGCCAGGCCATCGGCACCGGAATCGGCACATTGATGCCGACCATGCCCACCTGCACCCGTCGCGCGAATTCGCGGGCCACGTTGCCGTCGCTGGTGAAGCAGGCCACGCCGTTGCCGAACTCATGGTCGTTGACCAGCGCCAGCGCCTCGGCGAAGTCGCGCACCCGGACGCAGGCCAGCACCGGGCCGAAGATCTCCTCCTTGTAGAGCCGCATGTGCGGCTGGACATGGTCGAACAGCGTGCCGCCGGTGAAGAAGCCCTCCGGATGACCGTCGACCTGATGCCCGCGGCCATCCACCATCAGCGTGGCGCCTTCCTCGACGCCGCGCGCGATGGCGGTCTCGATGCGGTCACGCGCCTCGCGGGTGACGATCGGTCCCATCTCCGCCGCCAGATCCATGCCGTTGCGGATCTTGAGCTGCCGGGCGCGTTCGGCCAGACGCGGCACCAGCCGGTCGCCCACCTCGCCCACCAGCACCGCCACCGAGATCGCCATGCAGCGCTCGCCCGCCGAGCCATAAGCCGCGCCGATCAGCGCATCGACGGCTTGGTCCAGATCGGCATCCGGCATCACCACCATGTGATTCTTCGCGCCGCCCAGGGCCTGCACCCGCTTGCCGTGGCGCGCGCCGGCCTCATACAGGCTTTGGGCGATCGGGGTGGAGCCGACGAAGCTCAGCGCCTTCACATCCGGATGCTGCACCAGCGCGTCCACGACCTGCTTGTCGCCCTGGACCACATTGAAGATGCCATCCGGCAGACCGGCCTCGCGCCACAACTCGCCGACCAGCAGGCTGGGCGAGGGATCGCGTTCACTGGGCTTGAGGATGAAGGCATTGCCGGTGGCGATCGCCAGCGGCGCCATCCACATCGGCACCATGAACGGGAAGTTGAAGGGGGTGATGCCGGCGACCACGCCGAGCGGCTGGCGCATCGTCCAGTTGTCGATGCCGGTGGAGACCTGCTCGGTGTAATCGCCCTTGAGCAATTGCGGCACGCCGCAGGCGAATTCGACGACATCGATGCCCCGACTGACCTCACCCTGCGCATCGGTGAACACCTTGCCGTGCTCCGCCGTGATCATCGCGGCCAGCCGGTCGCGGTGCTGGTTGAGCAGCTCCAGGAACTTGAACATCACCCGCGCCCGGCGCAGCGGCGGTGCATCCGCCCAGGCCGGGAAAGCCGCCTGAGCCGCCGCCACGGCCGTTTCCACATCCGCCACGCTGCCCAGTTGCAACTGACGGGCGACCGCGCCGGTGGCCGGGTTGTAGACCGCCTGGGTGCGGCCGGAGGTGGCGGGCACGCGCCGGCCGCCGATGAAGTGGGTCAGGTCGGCGCTGTCGCTGTAGGGGACGGGGGATGCGGTCACGGCGGTCTCCGGTGTGGGCGCCTCCTGGGAGGCATGCGATGCAGTCTAGGCAGCACGCGGCGACCTGCCTAGGCCAATGCACCGGCCAGACTGTTCGATAAACTGAACAATCATGGTGAAGCCTTTCTCCCGTCCGACGTCGTCATCGGCGACCGCCTCGATCCAGGCCCCCGATGAGCGCTGCACGCCCGATCCATCAGGCGACGACTCGTCGATGGCAGCGCTTCGCCCCGCGATTCGAGAAGAGCTGTTGTGGTCGCAACTGCAGGCGCTGATCGCCGTGGCCCAGCTGGGCAGCTTCACCCAGGCGGCGCAGCGTCTGTCGCTGTCGAAGGCGGCGGTGAGCCAGCGGGTGGCCGACCTGGAACGGCACCTGGACCAGCAACTGGTGCAGCGCACCACCCGCTCGGTCCGTCTGACCGAGGCCGGCCAGCGGCTGGTCGACCAGGCCGAGCCGGGCCTGGCGCTGCTCAGCCGCAGCCTGACCGAAGCCCGTGATGCGGCCGGGGCGCCGCGCGGCCTGCTGCGGGTCACCGCGCCGGTGGCGTTGGGTCGTCAGCAGGTGGCGCCGCTGCTGGTGCCGTTTTTCGAGCGCTATCCCGCGCTGCGCATCGAGCTGGACCTGTCCGATCGGCTGGTGCCGCTGGCGCAGGAGGGCTTCGATCTGGCGATCCGCCACACCAGCCAGCCGCCGGACACGCATGTCGCCTTCAAGCTCTGCGCGTCGCGCGCGCTCCTGTTGGCGAGCCCCGACTACCTGGCGCGCGCCGGGCATCCGCAGCATCCCGCCGAACTGGTGCAACACCGCTGCCTCGCGTATCTGCGGCCCGGGCCCGCGCACTGGTTTTTCGAGCGACGCGAAGGCGTGCCGGCCGAGCGCCTGCGCGTGCCGGTGCAAGGCGTTCTGCGAGCGGGCAACAGCGAGGTGCTGCGGGAGGCGGCGCTCGCCGGCCTGGGGCTGGCCTTGCTGCCGGATTTCAGCGCCAGTGCGTCGGTTCGTGAGGGGCGGCTGATGGAGGTGCTGCCCGGGTGGCGCGCGGTCGGCTTCTTCGGCGATGCGATCTATGCCGTGCATCCGTGGAGCAGTCACACGCCGCAGGGCGTGCGCTTGCTGATCGAGCATCTGCGGGCATCGATGGGCGACGGGTTCTGACGGCGCCGCGGCCTGGCTGCCGAATGCCGGGCGGGCGGGCGGGCGGTCACACGATCCACAAAAAAGGACGCCCAGCCAGCGAGCTGACCGGGCGTTGCAAGTCCTCAGAAAGGACGTCGTTGGGATCGGTGCGATGCCGTGGCATCGCTTGAAACCAACTCTAGGGCGAACCCTCGGCCAATCACATCCCCAGTAGGTGGGAGCCTTGCGAAAAATCGTCAGCAGGTGTAAGCGAGAGGTTGTCATCCGGTGCGTGGAGAACCACACGACGCTGTCGCGGAACGGCTCTCGGATAATGCCGCGATGAGCGCGCCCAAGCCCCCTTCGAAGCCTTCCCGCCCGGCCCAAGCCGGCGGCCGATCCTCGCCGTCATCGAGCGCTTCCCCCTCGCGCGCGCCCGGCCCTCGCGGCGCGGCGCGTCCTGCCGGCGCGGGCCCGCGCTCCGCACCAAGTCCTGCGCAGCACCCCACGTCTCGTCCCGCCGCACGCGCGGGCAGCGATGAGCCGCGCATGACCGCGCCGCGCGCTCCCGCCCACCACGCACCGCCTGCGCCGCCGGCCGAATGGAGCGATCGGGATCTGGAAAGCCTGGAGTCCTTGCTCGATGCGGTGCCTGCGCCGCTGGAGCCGCTGGATGTCTCGATGCTGGATGGTTTCCTGGTCGCGGTCGTGTTGCAGCCGCGACCGGTGCCGCTGTCGACCTGGTGGCCGTGGGTGCTGGACAGCGAAGGCCGTGAGGCGCCGGCGCGTTATGACGGCCAGCCGCTGCTGACGCTGGTGCAGCGCCGCCACCGCGAACTGGCCCGGGCGATTGCGGATCGGCAGTGGTTCGACCCGTGGGTCTTCGAACTGGACGAAGAGGCCTCGCCCTCGGAGACCGTGCTGCCCTGGGTCGCGGGTTTCTCGCTCGCCGCCGACGTCATGCCGGGGCTGATGAACCTCGATGAATCGCAGATCACCGAGCCGCTGGCGCAGCTCTACATGCACCTGGATCCGGAGGATCTGGAGGATGCGGACGCGCTGCTGGAAGAGATCGAGAGCCTGGAGCCGCCGGATACCTTGGACGACGCTGTCGAATCGCTGGTCCGCGCCAGCCTGCTGCTGGCCGATGTGTCGCAGCCGCGCAGCGAGCCCCGTCCCGCTCGGGGACCGCAGGGCGGGCCGCGGCGCGGCGGGTCGGGCGGTCGGCGTTGACGGGCAGGGCTCCGCCTGACGACAGGCGGGCTCGAAACCCATCGATCTTGCCCCTTATGTGGACACGAACCCTACATTTTGTTAGGGTTCGCGTCCACATATGTTGAAAACTGACTTCCATCGCCGGCTGGGCGAGCTCGATCGGATGAGCATTTATGTCCTGACTCGCCAGGACATCGAGAAGCTCTTTCCCGACGAGAGAGACAAGGCGATGGAGAAATCGCTGCAGCGCATGGTGGCCGAAGGTGTGCTGACTCGCGCCGCACGCGGCCTCTATGTGAACCCCGCCGCGTCGACCCGCAATCGCTGGATCGCGGAAGAAATCGCGCGAGCGCTCAGGCCCGACGCCCTCTGCTATGTCAGCCTCGAGTCCATGCTGTCCGAGTACGGCGCGATCTCACAGATCCCGGTAGACCGACTGACGGTGATGACCACGGGCCGGCGCGGTGTGCATGCCACGCCGTTCGGAACCATCGAGTTCACCCACACCAGCCGCCCCCGGTCCGAGATCATCGAGGCCACCCTGGCTCAACCGGGTCGTCCCCTTCGGATCGCCACGCGAGCCACTGCCGCTCGTGACCTCCGCCGGGTCGGTCGCAATACGAATCTGATCGTGGATGACGGCGAGGATCCGGATCTCGACGAGGGAGCGTTCCAATGAAAGATCGGCCCACCGAGAAACAAGACTTCGACCGGCTGGTGGATCTGGCGATGGCCAATCCCGGCTTGTCCACCATGCGCCAGGTCGTCGAGAAGGAGCTCCTTCACTACGAAATCTTCCAGGCGCTCAATGGTGAGGGCCTGCTGAAGGACCTGGTCTTTCAGGGAGGCACGTCACTGCGCCTGTGCCGTGGCTCCCCCCGTTACAGCGAGGATCTGAATTTCGCGGGGGGCGTCGATTTTTCCAGTCATCAGATGGACCGGATTCAAGCCTGCGTCGAGCAACACATCGGCGCGCGATTCGGGCTGAAGGTCTCGGTCAGGAGCAAGCCGGCGCCCCTGTCGGACGCCGCGTCGCATCAGGTCAAGGTCGACAAGTGGTGGATCTCGATCGAGACAGCGCCAGAGAATCCCGCGATGCCTCGCCAGAAAATCAAGCTGGAGATCGCCAACGTGCCGGCGCACACCCGCGAGCTGAGGCCGCTGATCGCCAACTACGAGTCGGTGAGGGCCATGGCGCCGGTGCTCGTCAATACGGAATCGCTGTCCGAAATCATGGCCGACAAGGTCGTCGCGTTCCCCACGTCGATGCGCGATCAACAGGGACGGCCGGTCGGGCCTGATGCGCTCAAGATCAGACACCGCGACATTTGGGACCTGGCCTGGTTGTCTCAGCAAGGCGCGACGCTCCAGCCTGAGCTGGTCGTCGCGAAGCTCGGCGATTACGGGCTGACCGGTTATGAGGCCATGTTGGACGAATCGATCCGCGGCCTCTCGGACGTCGTTCATCACAAAGCCTTCCAGGCGCAGATGAGCCGCTTCATCGATTCAGCCACCCGCGCCCGGACACTGGATCAAGCGGGTTATCTGGACTACCTCGCGGCCTCGGTGGGTTCGCTGCTCTCCACGATGCGGAACCATCTCGCCGGCGACCGCTGACCTTCTTCCCGGCACGGAACTCGCGCTCCGATGAGCGCGAGTTCCCGCATCAACCGCCGACGACGCCGCTCACTTCCCCGCGCTCTCCGCACCCGGCGTCGCCGCCACCGCCGTCGTCGCCACGCCGGGGCCGACCTGGCGCTTCATCCAATCGCTCATTTCCCACAGCGTGTGACCCAGCGATTCGCGCGCGGTGTAGCCGTGCGACTCGAAAGGCAGCGAGACATACCGCACCGTGCCGCCCGTGCCGGCCAGCGCCTGGTAAAGGCGCGCGCTCTGGATCGGGAAGGTGCCGGAGTTGTTGTCCGCCTCGCCGTGGATGAGCAGCAGCGGCTCCTTCAGCTTGTCGGCGAAATTGAAGGGCGAGAGCTTCTGATAGACGTCCTGCGCTTCCCAATAGGTGCGGCGCTCGCTCTGGAAGCCGAACGGCGTCAGGCTGCGGTTGTAGGCGCCGCTGCGGGCGATGCCGGCCTTGAACAGGTCGGTGTGGGCCAGCAGGTTGGCCGTCATGAAGGCGCCGTAGCTGTGGCCGCCCACCACCATCCGCGACCGATCGCTCACGCCCAGGTCCACCGCCTTGTCGATGATGGCCTGCGCATTCGCGGTGATCTGCGCGATGAAGCTGTCGTTCACCGTCTTCGGGTCGCCGACCACCGGCATCGTGGCATCCATCAGCACCACATAACCATCGAGCAACAGCATCAGCGGTGACATGCCCGCAAAAGTGTTGAATCGGTTGCTGGAGCCGCTGACCTGCCCGGCCGTGGAGGCATCGGTGTATTCCAGCGGATAGGCCCAGACGAAGGTCGGGCGGCGCTCGCCGGCTTGATGGCCGGGCGGCAGGTACAGCCAGAACGACAGCTCCACGCCGTCGGCCCGCTTGAAGCGCACGAACTCGCGCTGGATGCCGCGCAGCTGCGGCGTGGGATCGCTCACCTGAGTGATCGGCTTCATCTCGGCCAGCGACGCGCCGCTGCGCAGCACCACATTGCCGGGTTCATTGACGCTCTCGCGCACCGTCAGCACCCGCGTGCCGGCGGCATCCAGCACCGCGAGCGGCCGCTCGTAATGGGCCGCATCGCCGTTGCGACCGGACTGGAACACGCGCGTGGCTCGGTTGTCCGCCAGGTTCAGGCGATCGATGAAGGGCTTGTCGCCTTCCGGGCTGGCGCCAGCGCCCAGGAACCAGATCGCGCCGTCGTCCACCCGCACGACGCGGCGACCGCTGGCCTGCTGGCGCGTGACCGGCATGCCGGGATCGCGATAACGGTCGCGCAGCGAGCGCTCGGTCAGGCGCCGGCTCGGCGCGCTGCCGTCCAGCGTGACCAGCTCGGTGGCAGTCCGCATTTTGGACAGATCGAAATCGCTGACCAATGCCTGCTGGCCGCCTTCAAGGAATTCCAGTCGCGACAGACGCTGCGCCACGCGCGCCACTTCGCGCGCGGCGCCGGTGTAGGGCGCATCCAGACGCATCAGGCGATCACGGTGCGGAACCTGGTTGCGGTTGTCGCCGCCGTCCAGCGCCTCGACCCAATACACCGACGCGTCCGCGCCCGGCGACGCGAAGAAGCGCCGCGGCCCGGTGATCACACCCTCCACCGGCACGCCTTCGCGCAGCTTGACCTGACCGATCGGCGTGACCTTGCCGCTGACATCGCGCACCTCGGCCACCGAGCCGAAATCATCCCAGCCCACCTGATAGCTGAACGGCTGCGCCAGGCGCATCGTCAGCCATTGACCGCGCGTGCCCAGCGCTTCCAGACGGCTGAACAACGCCGGCTCGCCGATCGTGCGCAGCGCGCCGCTGGCCACATCCACCCGCACCAGCTGCGAGGTGGCGTGATGCGCGAACACCGCCGCCTCCTGCGGATTGGTCAGCAGATCCTGCTGGGTGCGCTCCGGCGAATTGCGACCCAGCGATTCCTGGATGGTCGGGCCGGTCGGCGCGGCAAAGGTCGGCGCCGGGCCGCGGCTGGCAGGGACCGACAGCGCGATCAGCTCATGGTCGTTCAGCCAGACGACGTCGTCCTCCAGCATCGTGTGCAGCTTGAGCTTGGGCACTGCCTTGATGCGGCCGGTCGCCACATCGCCGACCCACAGCTCGACGGCAGCCTCGGTGCGGCGATTCAGCAGGAAGCGCTTGCCGTCCGGCGAGAAGCGCAACTGATGGAAGGCGCCTCCGGCGGGCAGCGCGACCGTGCGATCGCGGCCGTCGGACAGGTCACGCAGCGTGAGCGCTTCGATGGCGGTCAGCAGCTGCGGGCTGTCGGTGGCGGGGTCATAACGCATCCCGGCCTGGCGCAGCACCGGGCGCGCCAGCTCGGCGATGCTGCGGTATTTGCGCGGCTGGACGATGGCCAGCAGACGCTGATCCGGCGACACCTGGAAGACCGGCAGGCCCTTGGCATCGAGCACCGCGCGCATCGCTTCCGAGGGTTGGCGATACAGCGGCGTGGTGTCACCCGGCGTGCTGGCGCCGGGCGTGGCCGGCGCCGCAGAGGACTCGCCGGCGGCATTCGCGAGGGTGGGCGCGGCCAGCGCGCCGAAGGTGCCGAGGGCGGCGGACAACGCGAGGCTCAAGGCCAGGGGGCGAGGCGTCTGCATGATGGCGGGGTCTCCCGAGCGAGGAAACCGGGCAATCTAGCAGCGCCCATTCCTGGCGCCGGTCGTCAGGACTCGGGATGTACCCGAGTTTGTGTCACTGCGCGAACACGCGTGCCGCATGCAACCCCAGACCGGTGGCCACCGACGCAAACCGATCGCCCCGACCCAATGTCGCCGACGGATAGTCCGCCGCGATCCGATCTGCCAGCAGGCGCAGGCCGGTGGAGCCGCCGGTGAGGTAGAGGGCATCGATGTCGGCGGGCGTCAGGCCGGCGCGGGCCACGGTCTCGCGGCCGGCGGCGGCGATGCGTTCGATGTCCGCTTCCAGGGCCTGCACAGCGGCGCGCTCGGTGAGCTCGACGGCGAGTCCCGATTCGATCAGCCCCAGATCGATGTGGCAGTCGCCGCCGCCGGACACCGCGATCTTGGCGTCTTCGGCGCGGTGGGCCAGCTCATGGCCGAGTCGTTCTTCCAGCACCGTCATCAGGCGCTGGTGATGGCGCGGATCGCCATAGAAGGCCTTCATGTTGCGCAGTTCCAGCACCCGCTGCGGGCTGTAGCAGGTGTTGATCAGATGCCAGGTGGCCAGATCGAAATAGACGCCGCTCGGCACTTCGCGCGGCGTCTGGCCAGCGCGGGCCGGGCCCATGGCGCGGTAGCCGAATTCACGCAGGATGCCGGTCAGCTCGATGTGGCGGTCGAAGTCGGTGCCGGCGATGTGCACGCCGTGGCTGGCGAGGATGTCCTCGCGACGGTCGAGTCGCGCGATCCGGTCCGGGCCCACCCGCACCACCGAGAAGTCGGATGTGCCGCCGCCGATGTCGGCCACCAGCACCAATTGCTCGCGCTGGGCCTGCTGTTCGTAGTCGAACGCCGCCGCGATCGGCTCGAACTGGAATTGGATGTCCTCGAAGCCCACCGCGCGGGCGGCCGTCATCAGTGACTGCTCAGCGGCGGCGTCACGGGCCGGGTCCTCGTCGACGAAATAGACCGGACGACCGAGCACCACGCGGCGCGGCTCATCACCGCCCATCGCGGCCTGCCGGCGCAGGCGCTTGAGGTAGCCGGACAGCATGTCGATGTATTTCACGCCGCGGCCGCCACCGGCATCGGTGACCTGATCGATCAGGCTGGAGCCGAGGATGCTTTTCATCGAGCGCATCAGGCGGCCGTCGATGCCTTCTTCATACGCGGCCACGGCCGCGCGACCGAAGGCGCGGGGCGGGCCGTCGGCGTCATGGCGACCTTCGGCGAAATAGAAGACCGCCGTGGGCATGGTGGTGTGCGCGCCTTCCAGCGGGACCAGGCGCATCGCGCCGGGCTGCTGGGGATCCGGAACGGCGACGGCGGAGTTGGAGGTGCCGAAGTCGATCGCGCAGAAATCGCGAGGCAAGCCGGAGGAGGAGGAAACCGATGCCATGGTGCGTGCGGGACCGGTGCGCGAACGCCGATCCAGGAAATGGAAAAAGGGCGCGGATTCTAGCCGCGCCCCTTTTGGGCTGCCGTCGTCCGGGGGTGACGCGGCCGTGAAGGAATGACGGGGACCGCCCGATCAGGCCGTCTGCAGTCGACGGGCGGCGCTGGTGGTGCGCACATCGCCGTAGAAAGCGAAGTCCAGATCGGGCCGCTGGCCGCTGATGAGCTCGGCCAGCGCGCGACCGGAGCCGGCGCCGTGCGTCCAGCCCAGCGTGCCGTGACCGGCGTTGAGCCACAGGTTGGTGGCCTTCTCGCTGCGGCCGATGTAGGGCACGTTGGTCGGTGTGCTGGGGCGCAGGCCGGTCCAGTAGTTGGGCTCGGACAGGTCGGCCACGCCGGGGAACAGCTCTTCATAGCGCCGCACCAGCGATTCGCAGCGCACCTTGGAGGTCGGGCTGTCGAGGCTGGTGTCCAGGCCCACCAGCTCGGCGGTGCCGGCGATGCGCACATGGTCGCCCAGCCGGGAGATCGCGATCTTGCGCGCATCGTCCAGCAGGCTGATGGTGCTGGCCGCCTCCGGCTTCTTGAGCCGCAGCGTAGCCGAATAGCCCTTGGCCGGATAGATGTTCAGATGCTCGCCCAAGGGCTTGAGCAGCCCCGGCGCATACGACGCCAGCGCGACGACATATGCGTCGCCAGTGAGGCGCTGGCTCTGGCCGGTCTCGCGGGAGCGGATCTGCACGCCGGCGACTTCGGTGCCCTGCGCGCCGCCCTGGGTGGGCAGGGATTCGATGTCGTGGTTCCACAGGAACTGCGCGCCGCGGGCCTCGGCCAGTCGCGCCAGCGCCTGGGTGAAGACGCGCGCGTCGCCCGATTCATCGCTGGGCGTGTAGGTGCCGCCGTACACATAACGCTCGCCGGAACGCAGCGCGGGCTCGATCGCGAGCACCTCCTCGCGCGACAACACGCGGCGGTCCACGCCCTGGCGGCGCATGATCTCGGCGCCCTCGGCGCCGGCCTGGAAGTCGGCCTCGCTGCCGAAGAAATGCAGGATGCCGCGCTCGATGCGGTTGTAGTCGATGCCGGTCTGGTCCACCAGCGCGCGCAGCGATTCATGGCTGTAGCGGCCGAGTCGGACCAGCTGGCCGACATTGCGCTCGAAGGCCGCCGTCGTGCACTGGCCCAGGAACGACAGGCCCCAGCGCCATTGGGCGGGGTCCAGTCGCGGACGGAACAGCAGCGGGGCGTCGTCGCGGAGCAGCCATTTGGCGACCTTGAACGGCGCGCCGGCGTTGGCCCAGGGTTCGCAGAAGCAGACCGAAATCTGCGCGCCGTTGGCGAAGCTGGTTTCCAGCGCGGCATCGGGCTGGCGGTCGACCACGACCACGTCATGGCCCTGATCCAGCAGATACCAGGCGGTGTGGATGCCGATGATGCCGGCGCCCAGGACGATCACTTTCATACGAACTCCTCAGCCCAGCGGGCGCAACAGCAACTGCAGGCCCAGCCAGGCCATCACCAGGGCGATCACGGCGTCGATGCTGCGCCAGACCGCCGGACGGCGCAACGGCACCGCCACCGCCGCTGCGCCGAAGCCCAGCAGCGAAAACCACATGAGGGACGCCAGCGAGGCGCCCGCTGCGAAGGCCGCCTGTCCCTGCGCCGGCTGCTGGGCGCCGAGGGTGCCGAGCAGCACCACCGTGTCCAGATACACATGCGGGTTCAGGTAGGTCATGGCCAGGGTGCTGCCGAGCACCGTCGTCAACGAGGCACTGCCCGCCTGCGCCTGCAGGCCGGCCTTGGGCCACAGCGCGCGACGCGCAGCCATGAGCGCATAGCCCAGCAAAAACGCAGCGCCGCCCCAGCGGAAGACCTCCATCAGCATCGGACTGGCGGCAATCAGCCGGCCCAGCCCGAACACACCCAACGCGATCAACAGCATGTCGGAGAGGGCGCACACGGCCACGACCGGCGCCACATGCTGACGCATCAAGCCTTGACGCAACACCAGCGCGTTCTGGGCGCCGATGGCAACGATCAGGCCGGCTCCGGTGAGCCAGCCTTGCATCAATGCGGCGCTGGAGAAGGTCATGGGGCGAGGGCTGCTGGCGGATCGGCGCGTGGACCCCGGCGCAGGGCCGGTCGACGTTGGCGCGAGACGATCCATGCCGAGCTCGTCGGCCTCACACCAGGGGCGGATTGTGATGACGGACAGCGTCCTGATGAAGTGAGATTAATATCTCAGCGCCTACATTAGCGATGCTTATGAAATCCAGGTTGCGCGTCAGCCCGCGATTCACACCGCTCACGATGTCTCTCGCCTCGTGCGTGTCGACATGCACCATCACCCCTGTCGCGCCGTCGTGTCAGCGCCTGAAGACCTGATTCGCCCTATCCGGAGCACCTGATGAAAGACCTCGACGCGGCCGGCCTGGACTGCCTGGCGGCACTGGCGGACGAGCGCAGCTTCGAGCGCGCCGCCGAGACGCTGGCGATCACCCAGAGCGCGGTGTCTCAGCGGTTGCGCAGCCTGGAAGCGCAGGTCGGGCAGCTGCTGGTGGTGCGGTCCCGGCCGCTGCGGCTGACCGAGCCGGGCAAGCGCCTGCTGCGCTTCGCCCGTCAGTTGCATGCGCTGCGGGCAGAGGTGGTGAGAGAACTCGGCGTGCGCGGCACCAGCGCGGAGCGGCTGCCGATCGCGGTGAATGCAGACAGCCTGGCGACCTGGGTGCTGCCGGCGCTGGATCCGCTGGTGCAGCGCGGCCTGCAAGAGGGCTTCGGCCTGGAGCTGGTGGTGGATGACCAGGACTTCACCCACGACTGGCTGCGCCAGGGCGAGGTGCTGGGTTGCGTGACCACGGTGAAGCAGGCCTTGCGCGGCTGCGTCGCCCAGCCGCTGGGCGTGATGCGCTATCTGGCGGTGGCCAGCCCGGCGTTCATTGCGCAGGCGCTGCCGCACGGGCTGCGGGCGACCGATGTCTCGCAGTTGCCGTTCGTGGTCTTCAATCGGAAGGATGACACCCAGCAGCAGTGGGTGCGGCAGGCCCTCGGGCTGCGGGCGGCGCGGCTGAACGCGCGGTATGTGCCGTCCAGCGAGGCTTATGTGCACGCGGTGCGGATGGGCTGGGGCGTGGGGGTTGCGCCGGAGCTGCAGGTCCGGGCCCACCTGGCCAGCGGCGCGCTGGTGGCCGTGCGGCCCGAGGTGCAGGTGGAGGTGGCGCTCTATTGGCACCAATGGAAGCTGGGCGCGGAATCCGAAGCGGGCGCCAGTGGCGGCGAGCCGCCCGCGCTGCTGGATCAGATTGGTCAGGCCCTCGCGGAGGGCGCACGAGCTGCGCTGCAGCCGTGACATCGGCACCCTGAGGCGCCATGAGGCAGCCGGACGGGCGTCCAGCCGGCGGGCGATCAGCGCTTGGAGGCGACCTGGACTGTCGCCTCGCGGACTTGCGGCAGCGGCGCGGCCATCGTGGTCGGCTGCGCGGCGTCAAGCGCGGTGTGTTTCAAAGCGAATCCGGGACGGAACTGTCCCCGGTGATGAGCGGTCTGAACGTTGTCGGCCAACCAGGCGGAGATCAGCACCACGGTGCCGACGATGCTCCAGGTCAGCGATTTGTGAACCAGCGGGGACATGGGCGGTTACTTCTTCTAACGCTTCGGAAGGCCGTGAGCATAGTCACCCTCAAATGCGGGGGGCACCCTCCCAAAGTGGGAAAAGTGGTTATTTGGCCGCACCCGTTGTGGCCGTGCACCAATCTGTGTGTATTTGTATACGGGTTTTTCAGGTCCACCCAATTTGGGGATTCGCCTGAAGACAGGTTGGCTCACACTGTGGCATAGCACGTTTCGCATCCATCGCCCTGCGGATCGTCCTTCAACGCCCCGTGCTTTTCCGACGAGGTCCACCATGCGATTCGCCACTGCCCTGCGCCTGTTCCGCCGCACCAGCTCTGAGGTCCATGAGCCGGAGCCCGCTGACATGGGCACCGCCTTCGGCATGGAAGCCAGCTTTGGCGACGCCAGCGAATACGAAGACTTCCGTCGCAGCGACTACGGTCTGGAATCGCAATCCAGCCCGCACACGCCGGGCGATTCACCGCTGTCCTGGATGGCTGCGCGACGCAGCTGAGCATCGCGGCGGTGATGTCCTCTTCCCGCCTGGCGCTGAGCTGAGCCACCAGCTGTCCGCCCCGCCGGAAGGACTCGCGACGGCGCGGACACCCGACGGCGAGATCGCCGCGCCGCTGGTTCAGCCGATCAACGGATCAGCAGCACCGGCACATCGCAATGCGCCATCACCTTGGTGGCGACCGATCCCAGCACCAGCTTGCCCAGCGCGGTGTGGCCATGCGAGCCCATCATCAGCAGATCGAAACGGCCCTTCTGGGCGAGCGCGCTCAGGGCCTCCGAGGCATGGCCGGTCTTGACAACGTACTTCGCGACGATGCCGCGCTTCTCCATGAAGGTGCGAATCGGCTTGAGCACTTTCTCGGCCTCTTCGGCGTAGTAATCCGCCACCACGGCCTTGTCGAGCACCGCCGCCGCGCGAGGCGGGATGGCCGAGACGATGTGGGCGATGGTGTACTCATGGGCGCCGCCCAGCCACTCGTCGTGCGCGGCCAGGTAGGCCAGCATGCGCTTGCTGTAGACGCTGCCATCGACTGCAACCAGGATCTTCATCGAGGATTCCTCCAGTGACATGAGCTTGTGCCGGAATCGGCTCGGACGAGTGTGGCACAGCCCTTCCGCGCAAAAGCGAGCGGGCTCGACCCGATTCGCAGCCGCTTGACGAATGCCCTGCCGGCGCGCCGTGAATGCCACATCGAAGACCGAGCGCAGCCCCGACCGCTACCGCGCCATCGCGCTCCATCGCCCGCCAGCGCCTTCGCCCTGCCATGCCGGGATTCGCGCGAGCGGGCCTCCGCCCTGCCCCACTCGCCAGGTGCCATCCGGCGGGCGGTGACAATGGCCGTCTTGCCGCCGCCTCGGCCGTGCGTGCCGTCCTGGCCGCCGAGTGTTTGTCCCTTTTCGTCCCTCTGCCACCGTGCGCCTGCAGCTGCTGTCCGATCTCCACCTGGAACGCCAGACCCATTTCACTGCCACCGCCGTGCCCGGTGTCGACCTGTTGGTGCTGGCCGGCGACGTCGGTTCCTATCAGCCGGGCTCGCGTCTGCTGACCGACGATTTCGGGCTGGGGCAGTTTTCGCCGCAGCGTGACGGATCGCCGTGGTCCCGCGTGCTGTACGTGCCGGGCAATCATGAATTCGACGGCCTGGAATACGCGCCCACCTACGAACGCCTGCGTCGCACCTGCGAATCCTTGGGCATCGAGTGGCTGGACCGCGAGGTCATCGTGATCGACGGGGTGCGCTTCGTCGGCACCACCTTGTGGAGCGACTTCGATGCGCTGGCCGTGGGGCTGCCCACCGTCACCCAGCAACTCGCGGCGCGCGAGAAGGCGTTTCGCGCCGCCAACTACTACCTGCGCAAGTATTCAACGCTGCGGGACGGCCAACCGATGCTGGCCGAGGACCTGCGCGCGATGGCGCTCGACTGCCAGCAATGGCTGCGCGAGACGCTGGAGACGCCCTTCAACGGCAAGACCGCGGTCGTCACCCATTTCGCGCCCAGCCTGCGCAGCGCGGATCCGCGCTACGGCCTGACGCCCGGCACCGCCGGCTTCTGCAATGCGCTGGACGAGATGCTGCCGCTGGCCGATGTCTGGATGCATGGCCATCTGCACTGCCTGAACGATTACGTCGTCGAGACGCCCCGCCCGGAGCGCGGCGATGGCGCGGTGCACCGCTGCCGCGTCGTGGCCAACCCGCTGGGCTATGAGAAAAAGGGCGAGCAGGAAGATTTCCGGCCGGAACTCGTCATCGAGATCTGATCCGGCCCGGCCGAGCGACGAGCGTCCCGCCCGCCGCTCCGCCGATTCAGAGGCCGCGCCGCTGGAACGCGTCGGCGCTCAAGCCGCGCCGTGGCACTGCTTGAACTTCTTGCCGGAGCCGCAATGGCACGGGTCGTTGCGGCCCAGCTTGGGCGTCTCCCGACGCACCTGCTCGACATGGAAGCGCTGCGATTCCGTCGCTGCCTGCAGGTCGACGACCGTCAGCACCAGGTCTTCGATGGCGTCGTCGATGTTCTTGAGCGGGTGCTCGCGATTCATCAGATCCACAATTTCCTGTTCCTCCGGCGTCTCCACCGGCAGGTGGCGGTACAGGCGGGCGAGCAGGCTGTTGATGTTGTCGTCGGCCTGTTCGTGCAGATCGGGGAAGGTCACGGCCGCGTATTCGAAACCGCCCACCCACGGCAGCAGCGCGCGGGTGATGGGATCGGTCGGCACCTCGAGCTCGGGCGATTCGGCATCGGCTTGCGCAGAAGGCTCGGACGCGGCGGGCGCATTGTCCGAGGCGTCGGCGCCATCGGTCGGCGCCGCGCTGGCGTCGTCGCCGGCCGTTTCGGCTTCCGCCTCGGCTTCGGCGTCCAGGTCCAGAACCAGCGGATAGAACCATCCCTGTTCCAGCATGCTCTGGTTCAACGACGCATATCGGCGTTCGACGAGGCCGCGCACACGGGCCAGCCAGGCGGGGTCGACATTGTCGGGCAGCGGTCGGCCTTCGTAATCGAACACCGGGGGCAGCCAGTCCTCGATCGGGATCAGGCGCGGCTGCACCAGCACGCCGCAGAGGTAGCCATCCAGCATGGAGGCATCCAGCGCTTGCAGCGGCTCGGGCGTGGCGGCGAGGAGGTCGTCGAGTTCGTCGAACTCGGCGTCGGAAAGGTCGTGGGCAATGCTCATGGGGCGCGATTGTCGCCGTTCGCGTCGGCGATGGGGTGGGGCGCGGCCTCGGCGCTCGGCGGGACGGGCGGCACGACCGACCCGATCAGCTGTTCCCGCATCCAGCGCTGGGCGCTGCGGTCTTCATTGCGCAGGTGCCACAGCAGATCCACATGTACGGGCGCGAGGTTCAGCGGCAGCGGCCGGTAGATCAGCGCAGCCTGATAGCCGGTCGCGGTGATGAAGGACTGCGGCAACACGGTGAGCAGATCGGAATGGGCCACTACCCGACCCGCGGTGAAGAACTGGTTGACCGTCAGGACGATGCGACGGCTGCGCTTGAGCGCCGTCAACGCTTCATCGACGAAGCCATGCGGCCGGCCGGAGAAGCTGACCAGCAGGTGATGCGCCTGGCAGAACGCGTCGAGCGTCAGCTCCTGGTCCGCCAGTGGATGCCCGCGCCGCATCACGCAGACATAGTGCGAGTCATACAGCCGCTGCTGACGGATGGCCGCCATCTGCCCCTGGCCCTTCAGCGCGGCGACCGCCATCGGAAAGTAGCCCAGCGCGAAATCCGCTTCGCCCTGTTCCAGCAGCGCTCTCGGATCTCGGGTGGTCAGCGGCAGCACATGGATGTTGGCCAGCGCTCGCATCCGCTCCAGGCCCTGCATCAGCGGCGGCAGGATGAGCGCGGCGGTGGCATCGGCCATGGCGAGGCGGAAGGTGAATTCCTCCGACTCGGGTTGGTAGTCGCCGGGATCGAGCGCCACCCGCAGGCGCGTGAGCGCGGCCCGCACGTCGGGCCACAACCCTTCCGCGCGGGAGGTCGGCTTCATGCCGAAAGCCTGGCGCACAAAGAGGTCCTCGCCCAGGGCTTCGCGCAGCCGCTTGAGCGCGTGGCTGACCGCCGGCTGGGTCATCGCCAATCGTTCGGCGGCGCGGGTGAGACTGCGCTCGGCCATGACCGCGTCGAACACCTTCAACAGGTTCAGATCGAGATTCCGGAAGCTCATGGCGAGGTCAGCGTGTGCGGTTTGTCACGGCGGCGGCCCGGATGCACATCGCTTGGCGAGGTCGTCCGGCGCCTTCAGTCGTGCGGTAAGTCGCGGTCCTGCCGGCGGATCGTGAGGCGCATCACGCCCGGAACGAACATCGCGCAACGATATTCACGCCGCTTATACATCTGATTCCGGCTTTTCATTGGCGTCATGTCTAGGGTTAACCCTAAACTTCGTTCCGTCGGTTCTACAAGAACCACACCACAGTCAAAACAAAGGAAATCGCCATGAGCGTCGCTACTCAAACCTTCGGTCTTCCGCTGAGCCGCACGGTGCGTCGCGGCGGCACGTTCGCCACCATCGGTGCCCGCGTCTGGGCCCGCACCATCAGCAACATCAAGGCTCATCTGGAAGCCTCCCGCATGGCCCGCGCTGAGCGCGAACTGCTGGCCCTGGCCGCGCAGTACGAAGAGAGCATGCCCTCCTTCGCCGCCGAACTGCGTGCCGCCAACGCCCGTCGCAACGGCTGAGAACAGCCTGTCGCCGGCTGGTGTCAGCCGGTACCGAGCGCCGTCCCGGCTCGGTGATGTCACTACTGGCTTACGCCAGATCGCTGACGCAACAACAGCCCACCCTTGGTGGGCTTTGTCTTTTCTGGGGCGTGCTTTCGGGCAGGGGCAGGCTGAAGGTGGGGTGGATTGACCCGTCGCGCGAGTCGGTCGCCCAGTAAAAAGCCCGGCACGACGCCGGGCTTGATGGTGTTGGCGACGCTACCGGTCAGACGACCGGTCCGCGCAGTGCGTGACTTCAGCCCGCCTTGGCCAGACGGCTTTCGATCTTCGCCTTGGTGTCGCGCAGTTCGGCCGGCAGCTTGTGGGCGAGCTGGCTGAACAGGTCGTCATGCAGCTTCAGCTCGGCGGCCCAATCCTCGTGAGAGATGTGGGTCACGGTGTGGAACTGCTCCGGCGTGAAGGCCAGGCCTTGCCAGTTCAGGTCTTCATAACGCGGGCTGGTGCCGAATGCGTGATCGACGCCCTGGCCCTGCCCTTCCACCCGTTCCAGCATCCACTTCAGGACGCGCATGTTCTCGCCATAGCCCGGCCAGACGAACTTGCCGTCCGCACCCTTGCGGAACCAGTTGACGCAGAAGATCTTGGGCAGGCTGGCGCCGCTTTCCGCCAGCTTGGCGCCGAGCGCCAGCCAGTGCTGGAAGTAGTCGCTCATGTTGTAGCCCATGAACGGCAGCATCGCGAACGGGTCGCGACGCACCACGCCTTGCTGGCCGGCGGCGGCGGCGGTGGTCTCCGACCCCATGGTCGCGGCCATGTAGACGCCTTCCACCCAGTCACGGGCTTCGGTCACCAGCGGGACGGTCGTGGAGCGGCGGCCGCCGAAGATGAACGCATCGATCGGCACGCCGGCGGGGTTGTCCCACTCGGCGTCCAGCGCGGGGTTGTTGGTCGCGGCGACGGTGAAGCGGGCGTTCGGATGCGCGGCCTTCGCGCCGGTCGACTTGGCGATCTCGGGCGTCCAGTCCTGACCTTGCCAGTCGATCAGGTGGCTGGGGCCGGTGTCGGTCATGCCTTCCCACCAGACATCGCCATCGTCGGTCAGCGCGACGTTGGTGAAGATGACGTCCCGATTCAGGCTGGCCATGCAATTCGGATTGGTCTGGGCATTGGTGCCCGGCGCCACGCCGAAGTAACCGGCTTCCGGATTGATCGCGTACAGGCGGCCGTCCTTGGCCGGCTTGATCCAGGCGATGTCATCGCCGATGGTGGTCACCTTCCAGCCGTCGAAGCCTTGCGGCGGGATCAGCATGGCGAAGTTGGTCTTGCCGCAGGCGCTGGGGAAGGCGGCCGCGACGTGATGCTTCTTGCCTTCCGGCGAGGTCACGCCCAGGATCAGCATGTGCTCGGCCAGCCAGCCCTGGTCGCGACCCATGGTCGAGGCGATGCGCAGGGCGAAGCACTTCTTGCCCAGCAGCGCGTTGCCGCCATAGCCGGAGCCGTAGGACCAGATTTCGCGGGTCTGCGGGTAATGGACGATGTATTTGATCTTGTTGCACGGCCAGGACACGTCGGCCTGACCCGCTTCCAGCGGCGCGCCGACGGTGTGCACGCAGGGCACGAACTCGCCGTCATCGCCCAGCACATCCAGCACCGCGCGACCCATGCGGGTCATGATGCGCATGTTCACTGCGACATAGGGGCTGTCCGACAGTTCCACGCCGATGTGCGCGATCGGCGAGCCGATCGGTCCCATCGAGAACGGCACGACATAGAGCGTGCGACCGCGCATGCTGCCTTTGAACAGCGCCTTGTCACCGGTCTGCAGCAGCTCGCGCATCTCGGCCGGGTCCATCCAGTTGTTGGTGGGGCCGGCGTCGGCCTTGTCGGGCGTGCAGATGAAGGTGCGGTCTTCCACCCGGGCCACGTCGGTCGGATCGCTCCAGGCCAGATAGCTGTTTGGGCGCTTGGCGGGGTTCAGCTTGCGGAAGGTGCCGGCGTCGACGAGCTGCTGGCAGAGCCGGTCGTACTCGTCCTGGCTGCCGTCGCACCAGTAGACGTCGCGCGCCTCGGTGAGCGCGGCGATCTCCGCCACCCAGGCCACGAGGCGCTGGTGTTTGACATACGCGGGCACGTTCAGACGCAGCCCCTCCATCACGGGTCGGTTCATGGTGGTTTCCAATCTAAGGATATGAAAGCGGTATTGGGTCAGCGCCGTGGGACGCCCATGAAAACGGCTAACCGCCTGATTTCATGAGGAAATCCATGAAGCTGACCCAATGCCGCGCATCCGGAGGAACACCTGAGACCGGGAACGAGCGATGTAATCATGCCGTAACTGGCACGGATGAGGGGGGTTATGCGTTTGGGGAATGGATTGATGCGTAGATTGGTGTGACGGGTTGATTCGCCCCCGCGCTTATGGACCTCTGAGCTACACGGCCACCGAGCTGCCGGACCACGCGACCACGAACTTCGAGACGATCCAGAAGTTCTTGCCGGTGGGCATCCAGGCGGAGAAGACCCAAGACGGTTGGCAGGTCACGGTCATGCCGTGACGGGGCTGCCGAGGCTTGCCATGACTGCCTTGCCTGCCGCTTGCCAGTCGATGACCGCCACCGCCCCGCGGGCACCGACAGGCTTGCGTTGCGGACCAAAGAGGAAGCGATGCGGCACCACACCCTCCAGGTGATCCAGCACATCGGGCCGGTCATCGATGAAATGGGTGATGCCTAGCGAGGCGCAGTGTCCGGCCTTCTGCGCCCGTTCCAGGCAAAAGCGCAGGTTGTCAGATGGGATACCCGTTCGCTCGAAGAAGCGGTGGTGGCGCAGCCAGTGCCGCGTCTTCTCCTGAACCCGGGGGCCGGCTTTCGAGACCAGCCAGACGCGCCCTTCGAACCGTTGGACAAGTGACGGGACCACATCGAACATGCCGGGATACGGCGGAGTCGCCAGCGCGTCGGCGAGCGTGCCGGCGATGAATGAAGTGTCAGCGCGCCCGTTGGGTGCGTCTGGCGCGATGAGGACGCGGCCGATGTCGATGCCTAGCTTCTGCATGGGAACTCCCTGAGTCAGGTGTTGTTGATGGAGGCCATGCTAGGAAGGCAATGACTATTCAGGAACTACTGATAGCAAAGTGCCTATAGTCCAGCGATATACATGCCGCTGCCCTCCAACCTCGACCTGGACGCCGTGATGGCGTTCGCCGCCTTTGCCGATTCGCTGAATTTCAGTGAAGCCGCTCGAGGGCTGCACATCTCGCAGCCCGCCTTGCACGTCAAGGTACGAAAGCTCAGCGAGCGGCTGGACCGCCCGCTCTATCGCCGTGTCGGGCGCTCCTTGGAGTTGACGGAGCATGGCGAGCTGATCGCCCGGTATGGACGTCAGCTCCGCGACGGCACTGCCGACTTGCTCGCTCAGTTGCATGGGCTGACAGAGCGACCGGTGACGCTGGCCGCCGGTGAGGGCGCATACCTCTACCTCCTGCGTGCAGGTATCACGGCGTTCCAGAACAGTGCGCCAGCGCCGCTTCGTCTGCTCACGCTCAATCGCGAGGAGGCTCTGGCTGCGGTGCTCGGCGGCCAGGCGCAGCTAGGCGTCGCGCCGCTGGACGATGTCCCTGATCAGCTCCAGTCGACGGTGCTCACCACGGTCGGGCAGGTGCTGGTAGTGCCGGAATCGCATCGCCTGGCGGGAAGGACCCGGGTCAAGCTGACGGACCTTGCCGGGGAGCGTCTGGTTGTGCCGCCGCGAGGTCGCCCGCACCGCGAGATGCTTGCCGCACTGCTGCGGTCAGCAGACGTGTCTTGGGAGGTCGCACTGGAGGCCAATGGTTGGGAGTTGATGCTCAGCTTCGTGGCCATGAGCGCTGGCGTCGCCGTCGTCAATGCCTGCTGCCGCCTGCCCGCTGGTGTCGTTGCCATCGCGCTGCCTGAGCTGCCGGTGCTGCGATATCACTGCTTCCACCTGCGCGGCCTCGCCAAGTCCACGCCCGCTGGGCATCTGCGCGCCGCACTGCAAGATCACGGCAATGCATGGAAGACGTCCACATGACCAACGAGAAGCTGCTCAAGCAAGTCAGCAAGCAGATGGCCTACCTGCTTCGCCATGCGCCAGAGCGAGGCGCCTTGCAGCTCGACCCGGAGGGCTACGTTTCACTGGATGAGCTGGTCCATGCACTTCGGCAGTCCATCCCGGCGGTAACGCCAGATACCGTCAAGGCCGTCGTGGCGCTCGTCGAGCCGCAGAAGCAACGGTATGCCATCCACGGGGATGCGGTGCGTGCCAACTACGGTCACTCCTTGGCGGATCGGATCGAGTTGGTGCCGGCGGAGCCTCCGGCCGTGCTCTTTCATGGCACTGCCCGCGACGCGCTCAGCCAGATCCGTGACACGGGGCTGCTGCCCATGAAGCGCCAGTACGTCCATCTCACCACCGACCGCCAGTTGGCCATGTCGGTGGGGGGTAGGCATGGCCCCGCTTGCCTCCTGGAGGTCGACGCGAAGCGCGCTTATGCCGAGGGCGTCGTCTTCTACCAAGCCAACTTCACGTTCTGGCTTGCCGATGCCGTGCCGAGCTGCTTTATCAGTTGGTCCTGAGCGACCTTCCGGAGCACCTTGAACGGTCAGCCCGGACGGTCAAGGAAAGTTCAGAACTCGATGAACGCAAACCCGAAATGTTCAGAACCCAGCGAGCAGGCCGTCCAGAATCGTCGGAGCCGAGATGCTGAAACTCATTGAATTCCCATGCACGCCGAGTTCAGGATTCTGAGAACTTCGACAGAGATCCCGAAGCACTGGACGAACTCGTCGCTGAGGTCGAGTCCCGCATGCGCGCGGAGCCGAGCCTTTTGAAATCGATCGATGACGCAGCGGAGATGCTGCTCGCACAGACAAACTGATGGCCCAGAGGCCGTCAGAACAACAGACAGAGATTGAGGGAGAGAGTCATGAAGTTTGCAACCAAGAGGTCCTTGGCGACCCTGCCGTTGATTGCCGCGCTCGTGGCCTGCGGTGGAGGGGATGACAAGGAAAGCGTCGGAACTGTCGACACCAGCTCGGGCAGCGGCGGTTTGGGTGGCGGCAGTTCCTCGGGCGGCGGCCACGGCACCACCAGCACGCCAGGCTCGGTGACGGGAACAACCGGTAACACGACGGAGACCACGGTCGGCAAGGTGGACGCCGCATTGCTCAAGGGTGCCGCGCTTCGCTACGTGATGGTCAGCACCAAGTTGCAGGTCATCGGATCGATCGCCACCTTGGAGCAACTTCCAGACGGAAGCGTCGTCTCGCTCAATGGCAATCTGCTCACCGGGAGCGATCGGTCGGTGCTCAACTTGGCCGGCAATTCTTCGTGGGCCCAAGGTCGATGGGCCAAGGGTAATGCGCTGGTTTCGGGAAAGAGTTCCGTCCTGGGCGCCGCGCGCAATGACGCCATTCACTACGTCGTCTACTCGGCTCCCAAGCCCTATCCCGCCACCGGCAACTTCACTTGCGACAGTGGCACGTTCACCGCACCCAATGTCGTGGACGCTGGCACTGGCGACGCATTCGGCACCGCATCAGGCAAGGCGACCTTGTCCTTCTCGAACGGCATGCCGTTTTTGGGGATCGCAGTGACCGCCACAGCAGGTGCCCGCCAGGCAACTGTCGCCACCGAATCGCTCCGCGGCATCCCCGGCGACGGCACGATCTTCGCCGGAGGCTTCGATATGGTGTTCGGCTCGGATCGACACGACGGATTCATGTTGACCATCGGCGATGGAGGGAACGGCAAGTACCGCATCGTCGCCGGGTATCAGGTGACCCACAAGGGTGCAAGCTACTTGGGAGTGGCCAGCTTTCTTTGCGGACCTTGAACGCAAAATGACTCTCCGCCGGGCGTTCCTTGGCCGGCCTCGCGCACCGCAGTCGATTCGCTTGATCAGCGGAGTCTTCCACCGGTCCCCCGCCATCGCCCCCCCGTGATGCAATCCCGCGCGGCGCCGGCCCCCATGCAGGCCGCCATCGCGCAGAGCCCGCGCGTGTCCGCCCAACCCTGAGAGATCGACGCCTCTTCAGCACGTTGCCACAGCGGACGCTGAGCGGCGATGAGATCGACAGCCTAGTCGACGAGCCAGCGCGGTCCTTCCCCCCGCCAGCCCATCTCCGGTCGCCCCACCGGGCGACCCTTCCCTCACTGCCGCACGAAGTCCAGCAGGTCCTGATTCAGCCGATCCTTGTGCGTATCGGTGATGCCGTGCGGTCCGTCCGCGTACTCGATCAGACGCGCACCCTTGACCAACTTCGCGGTCGCGCGACCGGTGGTCTCGATGGGCACGATCTGGTCGTCAGCGCCGTGGATCACCAGCGTCGGCACATTGACCTTCTTCAGGTCCTCGCGGAAGTCGGAATGGAAGAAGGCCTCGATGCTGTCGTAGGTCGCCTTCGATCCGGCCTGCAGGCCCTGGACATAGAAGCTGTCGATCAGACCCTGCGACGGCTTGGCGCCCGGACGATTGAAGCCGAAGAACGGGCCGCTGGCGATGTCCTTATAGAGCTGCGACCGGTTGTCCAGCGAGGCCTTGCGCAGACCGTCGAACACCGCCTCCGGCACGCCATTCGGATTCGTCGGCGACTGGCCCATGATCGGCGTCACCGCGCTGATGAACGCGACCTTCGCCACCCGCGCCGTGCCATGACGACCGATGTAGCGGGCCACCTCGCCACCGCCGGTGGAGAAGCCGATCAGCGTCGCGCCCTTCACGTTCTTGGCACGCAGCACCGCGTCCAGATCGTCGGCATATTGGTCCATCGTGTTGTTGGCCCACGGCTGGCCGGAACGGCCATGACCGCGGCGGTCATGGGCAATGACACGGAAACCGCGCTCGGCCAGGAATTGCATCTGCGATTCCCAGCTGTCCGAGTTCAGCGGCCAGCCGTGGCTGAACACCACCACCGGACCATCCTTCGGACCCCAGTCCTTGACGTACAGCGGCGTGCCGTCGTTGGCGGCCACATACGGGCTCTGGATCACGGCCTTGGCAGCGGCAGGCGCAGCCGGGGCGGCCTGGGCCACGGCACTCGTGGCCAGCAAGGCGGCGCTCAGCAGCAGGGCACGGTTCAGACGATTCACACGGGTCGGGCGGTTCATGGTGGGCTCCTTCGGGTTGCTGTTCGTCGCGAGTTTGGTGAAGCGACGGGATGAACTTTGCGCCTGGAAGCCGAACTGCAGATGCCTTAAAGTTCGCAAAACTTTGCAGGGAGTTCAAAGATGGCCGATCGACTGGCGGCGCTGTTCCACCACTTCAGCATCCGGGCGGAGACCTTCCAAAACGGTCCGCTGTGCGGCGTGAACAGCCTGGAACCGGAGGCGGGACGAGGCAAGCTGCATCTGATCCGCTCGGGATCGGCCGAGGTGCATCACGGCACCGCCGAGCCGCTGCGCATCACCGAACCCAGCCTGCTGCTGTATCCCCGCCCCCGACCGCGCCGCATCGTGACCGATGCGGACACCGGCGCCCAGTTCCTCTGCGCGCACATGGTGTTCGAGGGCGGCGCCAGCCATCCGATCGTCGCGGCCCTGCCGGACTGGATCTGCCTGCCGCTGCGCACCGTGCCCAACTGCGCGCCGGTGCTGGCCCAGCTCTTCGCCGAAGCCGAGGCCACCCATTGCGGCCGTCAGTTGATGCTCAACCGTCTGTTCGAGGTGCTCATGATCTGGGTGCTGCGCGAGCTGATGGGCGCCGGCCAGCTGCAGTCCGGCATGCTCGCCGGCATGGCCCATCCCAAGCTGCAGACCGCGCTGGTGGCGCTGCATGAAGCGCCGGCGAAGGACTGGTCGCTCGAATCCCTGGCCGACGTCGCCGGCATGTCGCGCACCAGCTTCGCCACCAGCTTCCGTGACGTGGTGGGCTGCACGCCCGGCGCGTATCTGCAGGCCTGGCGCATCGGCCTCGCGCAGAAGGGCCTGCGCGCCGGCCGCGCGCTGAAGACCCTCGCGGATGAGGTCGGCTACGGCAGCGAGGCCGCGCTCTCGCGGGCCTTCCGGGCGCAGACCGGGCAGTCGCCGCGTGACTGGCGCAAGGCCGCGCTCGAAGCAATCTGACGAGGCCTGCTGGAGAGGCTCTGCATCACTTCTCGCCACCGCAGGGCCCGCGCTTCAGCCCGTGTCGCCCTCGCCAACGGCGTGCTCCTCCTGCACGCGGGCCATCACCCATCCGATGCAGACCGGCTCCCCTTCCGCCAGCAGCGCGGCATCGACCCGCCAACGCAGCGGCGCGGGCAGACCGCTGCGCTCCGCCGTCAGCACTGCGCCGCTGACCAGGCCCACCCGGCGCACCTGCGCCACCAGCGCGGCCCAGGCGCCCTGCGGATCGCCCACCAGCGCCGGCAGCGGTTGCCGCCGCAGCAGCGCCTCATCGGCCACGCCGCTCAGCGTCAGGAACGCGGGATTGGCCATCAGCACGCCGCCATCGGCATCGGTGATGAGCAGCGCATCGGGCAGGGTCTCGACGATCTCCGCCATGCGCGAGAGCGCCAGCGCTTCGTCCACACCCGTCTGGGATTCCGACGGACCGGCGCTGGCGCTCAATGATTCCTGGCGCACCCGAAGGATCAAGTGCCGACGGCCCTCGCCGGTGAGCGGCGCGGCCACCAGTTCGAGCCGGCCAGACGCGCCCGCCTCCACGCCGCGGCGATGGCTCGCCCGACCGCTGCTGCGGCTGGCCACGAGCACTTCCAGCACCGGGCTGAGCCAGCCGCTGGGCAGGCTGTCGGTCAGCGGCTGATGCAACAGCATCGACAGCGGTCGCTGCAGCCACTGCACGCTCGCCGCATTCGCCTGCAGGACCACCAGACTCGCGGCATCCAGCACCATCACCGCATCGTGCGCGACCTGATAGAGCCGCTGCGATCGGCTCTGCACCAGGCGATAGCGCCAGTAGTGGCGCTCCATCTCCTGCTGCACTTCGACGAAACGCTGCTGCAGCGCCGTCACCGCGCGCAGGTCCCGCCCGACCGCCAGCACCGGCCCATGCGGCCCCAGCCGAATCGCCGACCACGCCAGCGGCAGCACGCCCTGCCCCGGCAACGGATGCAGCAGCTCGCGCCCGAGCGCGGTCTGCGCGCACGGCGCCACCTCCGCCAGCAGCGACAACACCTTGGCCTGACTGTCCGGGCTCACCGTGTCGACCCAGCGACGGCCGACCCATTGATCGCATCCCGCGATCGGCCCGGACGCGCCGTCGGCCACTTCGGTGATGACACCCTGCGCGTCCACCACGAGCGCGATGTCACCCACCACCCGCGCCATGGTGATGGCCAGCTCATGCGCCAGCGACGCGAGCGCGCTCAGGTCGGGTTCGGGGGGCGTGGACATCGTCGCGGCTCCCGATCGATGGGATGACATGCCGGCGGCGGCCCACGCCGCCTCGGCCCCCGTTGCGATCCAGGATGCGCAACGCACGGGTCGGCCCGGCCCCTCGGGCCCGGCGTCCCCGCCCTCTCCTTCAGGACCTTGCGCGCACCAGCCCAGCCCAAGCTCAGACCCGGTGCGATCTCTCAGCGCCTGCGGACGGGCCGATCCGGCTCTCGTCCGCCATCGTCAGGGTGGCGCGGGTGTGGACCTCATCGACGCGCGGGCGACTCGTCGACGATCAGCCCGGCGCGGCGGTCTTCGCGGGTTCCGAGGTCAAGCCTCGCAGCAGATTCAGATCCTCGCTGGACACCACCGCCGGGTCCGACGCGGCGGCCGGCGGCGCCATCAGCGACGGCGACTTCATCATCAGCTCCGGATGGAATTTCGCCATCTCCGCGCCATACAGCGGCTTGTGCGCGCCCTGATGGCAGGTGGCGCAGTTGACCTTGGCCACATCGCCCATCGGGCCGAGCCGGTTGGCGGGGAAGGTCTGCGTCAGCGGCACCAGGAACTCCAGGTTCAGCGCCCGCGTCATGCGGATGCCGTGCCAGGCCGTCACCCGTGGCGGCGAGCTGTTCTCCCACGACCCCAGCGAGCGGGTGTTGTGGCACTGGGTGCAGTTCACGCCCAGGGATTTGGACATGTGCATCATCAGCCCGTAGGTCCATTCCGCCTGCTTGATCGATTGCCGATTGCCCGACGGCAGCGCCTCGGTGCCGGCCACGCGGATGTTCTCGCCGTCCAGCAGGAAGGCAGTGAACGGATCATTCGGCAGCGCCGCCAGCCCCACGCTCGGCGCGGGCGCGTTCTGACCCGCGCGCTCGCCGGCCAGGCCGTTCGCGCTCTTGGGCATCAGCGGCTGGAACCACACTTCCTTGGGCACCGGCTCGCCGCGATGGCAGGTGTAGCAGGTCACGCCGGTCTTGCCGACATGCCGCTGCCAGTCGGTGTTGATGGTCTGGGTCATCGTCAGCATGCGGCGCGCCACCAGCTTCGGATAGAGCGAGTCGTCGGCGAAGTTCTGCACGTTGTGGCAATGCACGCAGCCCTGCTTGGGCGCGACCCAGGCCGTCATCGCCGCCATCGTGCGGTTGAACTCGCCCACGCTCAGGTGGCCCAGCACCTTCACGTTCTGATAGACCTGCCCCGCCTTCGGCCCGTCCGGCGACGCGGCCTCCAGCGGCGCCGGCGCTTCATTGGCCGCCGCCTGTTCCGCCAGCAGGCGCGGGTTGTAGACCTGCTCCATGCCGGTGCCGCGGTAGCCGCGCTGCACCGTGTCGACCGGCGGTCGCTCGCAGCCCGCCAACAGCCCCAGCACCAGGGCCACTGTCAGCGCGCTGGCCGACCGAATCGCTTGGATCTGCTTCATGCTGACTCCCCCGGTCGGTGGGCCGCGCGGCGCACCGCCGGCGGAGGCAGGCTCGCGGCCATGCCGTATTCCATGGCGAGATAGGCGCCCGCTTCGCTCAACCCGGTCCACAACCGTTGCCCGACCTGCGTCCACAGGTGCGGCCAAGCCATGGCCCGCGAGCCGATGCGCGAGGACGATCGTGGTGTCGATCCGAAGGTGCGCCGCCGGCCGGCTTCATCCGGCGCGCGGGACTGGCGGAGGCGGCTCATGGCTGGCTCCCCGGCACGATCAGCGACGGGTCCGCGACCGGCGGGAACACCGCCGGATACAGCGGTGCGATGCCGTGCTTCACGCCCCACAGGTACCAGTTGTCCACCACGGTGCCGGTCAGCAGGATGCCGATGCCGCCGGTCAGCGGACACAGCACCGCGAACCACCAGGCCCAGCGGTGGATCGATTCCATCGTGGCGTTGAAGCCCATCGTCCAGCGCCAGAACAGCGCCGCCCGCTCGCTGGCGGTGCCGCGGTCGGTGATCTGCTCGATCTCGCGCTCGCCGCCAAAGCGGCTCACCGCCAGGATGGTGGCGCCGTGCATCGCGAACAGCAGCGTGCTGCCATACAGGAACGCGATGCTGAGCATGTGGAACGGGTTGTAGAACAGGTTGCCGTAGCGCAGCGAGAACGCGGCCGTCCAGTCCAGATGCGGAAAGATCCCGAACGGCACCGCCTCGCCCCAGCTGCCCATCAGCAGCGGCCGGATGAAGCCCAGCACCAGATACAGCCAGATCGCCGATGCAAAGGCCCAGGCCACATGCGTGCCCATGCCCAGCTTGCGCGCGCGGCGGTACATCCGCACCCACCACAGCAGGATGGACGACGTCAGGAAGAAGCCCGCCATCAACCACCAGCCGCCCTGCTTGAGCGGCGGCAGATGCAGCCCGTAGCCGGGCGGCGGCGGCTCCAGCGCCAGCCAGGGCAACTGCCGCACGAACTGCACCGGATCCCAGCCCACCGACGCCCACATGTTGAGCCCGATGATCTCGATCGCGATGAAGCCGCAGAACAGCGACAGCACGCCCAGCCAGCCGAGGTAGATCGGCCCCAGTTGCGCATCGCCGATGCGTCCCAGCAGATGCACATGGGCGGGGCGTCCGCTGCGCTGGTACTCGTCGCGGCCCAGCGGAATGCCGGGATAGGACGGCGCCGTGACCTGCACGCTGGTGAAGAGGTTCTGATATTCAGCCACGATGCTGCTCCTTGGCGACCCGCGACCGGCGCGGGATGGGCCCTGACGTGTCGATCGGCCGCCGCGTCACTTCCAGACCGGCAGGTTGAGCCACCAGCTCCACCACTCCGGCCAGCCGCGCGTCCAGAACGGGCCGCTGATGACGATGCACACCGCGCTCCAGAAACCGGCCGACAGCGCCAGGAACAGGCCCAGCCGGTGGATGCCCAGCGTGCCGATCGAATAGCCGATCGCATCGCGGAAGAAGGTGTTTTCATGCTCGGCGGTCTTGACCACCTCGCCGGGCGCCGGATTGGTCGCCGACAGCACCAGCGCGCCATGCAGACTCAGCGCGAAGGTGGTGGCGAAGAAGAAGCTCACCGCCAGCATGTGCGCCGGGTTGTAGTGGAAGTGCAGGTACTGATAGCCGGTGTTGGAGACCCAGTCCAGGTGGCTGATGATCCCGTAGGGGAAGCCGTGTCCCCACGCGCCCATCAGCACCGGCCGGATCACCACCAGCGTCACATACGCCAGGATGGCCACGCCGAAGGCCGCGGGCACGTGATAGCCCATGCCCAGCTTGCGGCAGATCTCCACCTCCCGCAGCGCCCAGGACACGAACGCGCCCGTCGCACACACGGTGATCAGCTGCCACAGCCCGCCGGCCATCAGCGGCGCCATGCCCAGCCCGTATTTCAGATCGGGCGGCGCGATGTTGATGCGCCAGAGGTTCCAGGTGCCGCCCTGGGACGCGCCCCACACGATCAACAGGATGCCGACCAGCGAGAAGAACGCTGTCGTCACCCCAAAGAATCCGACATAGAACGGACCGACCCAGAAGTCGAACAGGTCGCCTCCCAGCAGGGTTCCGCCGCGTACGCGGTACTTCCGTTCGAAGTTCAGCATGGCCATGTTTGCCACCTCTGGTGGAGGGTGGCCTGCGCGAGGCAGGTCCCCGAGCCGTCCCGGCACGGTGCGAGGCCGGAGCCCCGCACCGTGTGTTGTGCCAGCGGATGTCCTACTTCGGTGCCGGCGCTGGTGCCGGCATGGCCGAGTTCTGCACCACCGGTCGCGTGTTCGGCCCGTCGAGCCAGTTGTACTTGTTGGTACTGAGCAGCACGAAGTGAATCACCAGTGCCAGCACGAACAGGAACGCGAACAACGCGACCAGCGCTCGGCGCGGGTCGAATAACAACCAGATCTTCCACATGCTTGAATCTCCTAGTTCAGATGCGACATGAAGGTGTAGACCCCCGAGCGCACCCCTTTGATCAGTGATTTCTCACCTTCCGCCCCAGGCCACCACGCGCGCCAGTCAAGGAACAGCATCTGCGCGGCGAGCGCGATCAGGAACACGAAGACAAAGCTCACGAGGAACAATGCCTCGTCAGCCCATGCGTCCCGCGGAACCGGCGTGTCCGGGCTGACGCTCGGCACCGTCGGCACACTCGGGAGGGTCGTGATCTGGGCCATGGCGGACCTCTCTTTCAATGCAGGTTCATCACTGGCTCAGAGCCAGGGGCGCCACATCCACACCAGCACATGGGCCACGATGGCGACTGCCGTGTAGCCAATGAAGCTGGTCATGAAGATGCCGTGGAACTCCCGGGCCTCCCCTTCGGTCAGCCCGGACAATGAGCCGGATCTGTTTTCAGCCATATCCATCACTCCTTGAAACGGCCTTGGGGAGCCGATGCCCGACAGGCGGGCAGCCCGTCGTTGGCGGCTCCTTGCGGCCCCAGCACCGCGCAGCTCCCGCGCGGCAGGGACTTCCAGGGCCGCAGGCCCTCGGCAAGGCTTGTGTTCATGCGAGCGCTCCCATCGCGGCCGCCGCGAGCTGGCGCGCCTGCCCTTCCAGGTCGTCCACGGTCACTTCCGAGGCCTGACGCGCGCGGGCGGTGGCTTCCGCCTGGTCGCGCAGCCGCTTGGCTGCGGAGATCCGCACCAGCAGCGGCTGGGCTTCCAGCAGCTCGTCCAGCGCCGCGCGGGCGGCATCGCTCCAGGGCAGCTCGGCAAGCGCGCGGGCCGGCGTGGGATCGACCCGGTCCATCTCCGTGCCCAGCGGCAGGATGTGAAACAGCGCATCGAACAGCGCGTTGCAGAACTCCTGCACCAGATAGGTCGCGCCCGCATAGCCCATGAACGGCGTGCCGGTGGCGCGTCGCACGATCGCGCCGGGGAAGGACGCCGCAATGAAGGTCGGCTTCATCGGCCCCGCCGTGGCGGCCTCCGCCAGGTACATGCGCTCGTTGAAGCTGCCGTAGAGCACCAGCGGCGGCTTGTCCCGCACCAGCGCGCGGATGGCAGCGTTGTCGGTCTTCTGGCCGGGCTTGCGCGCGACGGCGAATTGGCAGGGCAGTCCCAGCTCGTCTTCCAGGAAGTGACGCACGCCGCGCGCATAGGTCTCGCTGGCGACGATGCCGAAGCTGGCCGTCGCGAAGAAGTCCTGCGTCACCGAGCGCCACAGATCCCACACTGGCTTGAGCGTGGTGTGCTTCTCGCGCTCGATGAAGGGCTCCGGATCCAGCCCCAGCAAGCGACCGAGCTCGCGCAGGAAGGCCGTGGTGCTGTGCATCCCGATGGGCGCCTGCAGCCACGGCCGATCCAGCGTCTCGCACAGCAGCTGGCCGAACTCGCGGTAGAGGCAGATGTTCACGTCCGCGTCCGCCAGCCGAGGCACATCGGCCAGATGGCTGCCGAGCGGGAAGGTCAGGTTGATCTCCGCCCCCAGGCCCTGCACCAGGCGCTGGATCTCATGCAGATCGCTGGCGCTGTTGAACTGCCCATAGCAGGGGCCGATCAGGTTCACCCGTGGCTTCTCACCCGGCGGCCGTTGCGCCATCGGCGTGCGCGCCGGCACCCGCTTCGGACCATGCTCGGACCACAGCCAGAACATCGCCCGGTTGGCGCATTGCCATTGGTCTTCATCGATGGTGCGGGGCAGGAAGCGGGCGATCGTCGTGCCCTCGGGCGTCACGCCGCCGCCGATCATCTCGGCGATCGAGCCGGTGACCACGACGCTGGGCAGGTCCGGATCCAGCGACGCATGGGCGCGCCGCATGCTGCCCTCGGTGCCTTCCCGGCCCAGTTGTTCCTCGGCCAGTCCGGTGACCACGATCGGCAGCTCATGCGGCGGCAAGGCATCGGTGTAGTGCAGCACCGAGGTCACCGGCAGGTTCTCGCAGCCGACCGGGCCATCGATGATCACCTGCAGACCCTTGATCGCAGTGAACACATAGACCGCGCCCCAATAGCCGCCGGCCCGGTCGTGGTCGATCACGAAACTCACAGCATCTGCTCCGAGGACCGGCGCTTCATCAGCTTGATGACCTGCCGACGGGTTTCGCTGCGGAACTCCGGATGCAGCACCGGCTGTTCCGTCCAGATGCCGGCCTGGTCGCCCGCGCCGGTGTCGCCGAAGAAGTCGCGCATCGCATCGAAGCGCGGCTGGTTGGCGATCGCGCCATTGATGACCTGGGCCAGCGAGCCCGCGCCCGCCGGTCCCATCAAGGGTCGCGCCGAGATCAGGTTGGTGAAGTACAGCGCGGGCAATCCGCGCTGCTTGCAGGCCTGCACCAGGGGCGTGGTGCCGATGGCCAGTTGCGGCTGATGGCGTTGCACCGCCGCGAGATCCTGCTCCAGCGAGGCGCGGTACTGCACCTCGCAGCCATGGGCTTCCAGCCAGACCCGATCCGGCTCCGACCATGGCGTGCGCGGACAGGCCGTGCCGACATACGGCACCGTCGCGCCACTCTCGATCAGCAGCCGCGCCACCAGCAGCTCCGAGCCTTCATAGCCGCTGACGGTGACCTTGGCCGTGGTGCGTGCCCGCGCCAGAGCGCCGCGGATGGCCGGCAGCACCGCCGCGACGGCGGCCTCGATCAGATCCGCTGGTACCTCCGCCGCGTCGCCCACGGCGCGCAGCCAGGCCTCGGTGCCCTCGGCCCCGACCGGCGCGGAGGGCACGACCGGCCGACCGGCCGCCTGCAGCTCGCGCACGCAGGCGGTGTAGAACGGATGCGTGGCCGCCACCACCGAGCAATCCAGCGCCGCATACAGCTCGCGCCATTCGCGCGTGGGCACGGTCGGTCCGACCTTCAGGCCCATCGGCGCCAGCATCGCGCCGATCACCATCGGGTCCGCGGGGAACAGCTCGCCGAGCAGGCTCACCGTGCGCGCCGCATCCAGGCCCTGCTCCCGCCAGCCCTTGGGCGCGGACACAGGGCCCGCTTCCGCTTCGGCGCGCGCGCGCTGCAGCATCGCGCCGGCCAGCACGTCCTTCGCCTCGGCATGGGTGGGCACGCCGAAGCCGGGCACGTCGATCCCGATGATGCGCACGCCGTTGATCACCTTGGGCAGCAGCTGCAGCGGCACGCCGCTGGCGGTCGGCACGCACAGGTTGATGACCACCAGCGCGTCCAGTTGCGCGGGGTCGGCCTGGGCATGCACCGCATCGCGGATGTCCTCGAACAGCTTCCCGGTCACCAGGCTTTCGCTGTTGAACGGCACATAGCCGACGCTGCGCTTGGCGCCGTAGAAATGCGAGGTGAAGGTCAGCCCATACACGCAGCAGGCCGAGCCGCTCAGGATCGTGGCGGTGCGCCGCATGCGCAGGCCCACCCGCAGCGCGCCGAATGCCGGACACATGCTCTGCGGCTGATCGTGCGGGCCGGTGTGATCGGTCGGATAGTCCGCCGCATAACGCGCCAGCGTCTCGCGCGTGGCGGCGCTCTCGGCCTGGGCCCGTTCCACGGTGGCGTGACAGGAGCTCATGGTCGTCGTTCCGGTCAGGCGGCGTCGTAGACGACTTCGAGCGACGGCTTGGTCAGCTCGGTCCGTCCCACCATGTCGAACAGCGTGGCGGGCTCCATCTTGAAGTCGCGGCCGGTGACATCGGCGGAGAACAGGCTCAGCAGCTCATCCTGCGTCTGCGGCCGGGGTCGCACCGGCGGCGCGTCGGCGACATTGGCCGCGAGCGTGGCGAACAGCGGGCCCCACTCGCCGTCGGGCTTGCCGATGATGTCGTAGCTGGCGCTCTTGCGGCGGATGTCGTCATGCGCCGGAATCGCCGCCAGCACCGGAATGCCGGCGCGCTGGGCGAAGGCCTCGGCCTGGCCGGTGCCGTCGTCCTTGTTGATCACCATGCCGGCCACGCCGACATTGCCGCCCAGCTTGCGGAAGTACTCCACCGCGCTGCAGACGTTGTTGGCCACGTACAGGCTCTGCAAATCGTTGCTACCGACGACGATCACCTTCTGGCACATGTCCCGCGCGATCGGCAGGCCGAAGCCGCCGCACACCACGTCGCCGAGGAAGTCCAGCAGCACATAGTCGAAGCCCCAGTCGTGGAAGCCGAGCTTCTCCAGGGTTTCGAAGCCGTGGATGATCCCGCGCCCGCCGCAGCCGCGGCCGACCTCCGGCCCGCCCAGCTCCATCGCATACACGCCATCGCGCTTGAAGCAGACATCGCCGATGGCCACGGTCTCGCCGGCCAGCTTCTTGCGGCTGCTGGTCTCGATGATGGTCGGGCACGCCTTGCCGCCGAACAGCAGGCTGGTGGTGTCGCTCTTGGGATCGCAGCCGATCAGCAGCACCTTCTTGCCCTGCTGGGCCATCATGTAGCTGAGGTTGGCCAGGGTGAAGCTCTTGCCGATCCCGCCCTTGCCGTAGATGGCGATGATCTGCGTGGTCTTGGTGACCGGGCCGCTGGCGGGCGCATCGGGCTCGATCGCCGCTTCGGCGCGCAGCGCCTGGGTGCGGGGCTGGAAATGCAGCGGCGCTTCGGCCGGCAAGGTCGAGGTGCTCATGTCGCGCTCCCGGCAGTGAGGGACCGGACCGAAGGTGCCGCGAGACGGCGCACCGCAGCGGCTGGACGCACGCGACGGCCCGCGTGGAAGAAGGCGAGGCAGCTCATGCGTGGTGTCTCCAGTCCAGGACCATCTTCAAACAGCGGGCATCGCCGAACGCCTGGGTGTAGGCGGACTCGGCCTGCTCGGCGGGCAGGGCGTGGGTCAGCAGGCCATCGAGCGACAGCCGACCCGCATGCAGCAGCGCGGTGACCGCGAGCATGTCCGGCCGCTTCCATTCGGCGGCGACGCGGATGCGCGCCTCCCGCATGAAGGCCGGCGCGAAGTTCAGGGACAGCGGCTGCGCATAGAAGCCGGCCAGCACCACTTCGCCGCCGAAGCCCAGGCGGCCGATCAGGCTGTCGAGCAGACGCGCATCGCCGCTGACGTCATAGATGGCGCGGTAGTCGCGCCGGGGGTCGTCCTGCGGATGCATCACCCGATAACCGACGGCGCCGTCCTGCCGCAGCGGATCGGTCTCCCAGACGGTGAAGTCGGTCAGCCCCGCGGCCACATTCATGCGCGCCAGCAAGCGACCCAACACCCCGTGACCGACGATCAGATCCGGCGGCGTGTGCGGTTGCGCCTGCCCGCCGCCCGAGACGCTGTGATACGCGGTGGCGGCCAGCGCCAGCAGCACCGCCTGCTCGCCCCACTTGTCATCGACCGGGACCAGCTTCGCGCCCGGCACGACCAGCCGCGAGGCCGAGGCGCCGAACAGACCGCGCACCTCGCCGAAGCAACGCGCGCCCGGCACGAACACCCGCTGGCCCACCCAGTGCGGACTGCCGTGGCTCACCGCGATCACCCGCCCCACCGCTTCATAACCAGGCACCAGCGGATAGCCCATGCCCGGGAACATCGGCATCGTGCCGTCCCAGATCAGGCGCTCGGTGCCGGTGCTGATGCCGCTGTACTCCACCTCCACCACCACATCGCCGTCCTGCAGGGCCGGCAGGCGCAGCGACGCCAGACTGAGGCGCTGCGGCTGCTCGATCACGACGGCCAAGGTGTTCATGCGCGGTCCCGTTCAGGGAGGGAATGCAGGGAAGACGGGGTGTCCATGCGAGTCATCCTACGCTTACACCGTCAAACGTCAATCTAGATTTACATTGAATCGATGCGGGGGATGTCAGCTTTCCTGGTCAGACCCTTGAACCGGGGACCGCGCCAGCAGCGCACTGGCCTGCAACGGCAGCGTGGTGCTCAGGCGCTGCACCCGTTCGAAGCCGGCTTCCCGCAGCAGTTCGCGCAAGCGGCGTTCACTGCGCGGCTCGCCCCGCCCCATGGCCAGCAGGTAGAACCCGAAATACGCATCGCCCATTCGCGCCGCACCGGGCGTCTCGGCCAGCGGCTCGGCCAGCAACAGGCAGCCGCCCGGCACCAGCGCCTGTCGGATCGCGCGCAGCAGGCGCAGCACGCGGGCATCGTCATGGTCATGGACCACACGCAACAGCGTGATCAGATCCGCGCCCGGGGGCAGCGGATCTTGAAAGAAGTCGCCGCCGATGGCGCGGCAACGCGGGCTCAGGCCGGCCTCGTCGAATCGCTGGCGAGCGGCGTCGGCCACGCCCGGCAGATCGAACACCTGCACCTGCAGATGGGGCGCCGACTGCGCCGCGCGCTGGGCGAAAGCGCCGTTGCCACCGCCCACATCGAGCAGCCGGCGATGCCGATCCAGCGGATAGGCCTGAAGCACCTGATCGGCCACCAGCGGCTGGGACGCCGCCATCAGCGCGGAATACGCCTGCAGCCGCTCCGGCGGCAAGGCCTGCGGCGCATCGGTGCCGGCATACGGCCAGTAGGCGGCCAGCGCGGCCTCGCGCGCGCTGCCGCGCAACAGCGCCAGCGGCTCCGCGAGATCGCGGTACAGCGCGGCGTGGTGCGTCACCATCGCGGCCAGGCCCGCATCACCGGCCAGCGGCGCGCCGAGCGGTCCGAGGCCGTAGCGGTCGTGCGGTCGGTGCTGCAGCAATTGGAGCGCCACGGCGGCGCGCAGCAGCCGCTCAGTAGCGCTCAAGGGGAGTTGACAGCGCGCGGCCAGCGCGGCCGCGGTCTGCGGACCGTCTGCCAACAGCAGCTCGAACAACCGCAGTTGCACACAGGCCGACAGCACCTGCGAATAGACGAATCCCGCCACCAGATCGAAGACCGCCGCCGCGCGGCGACGCGCGATCCAGCGCGTCAGCGGAAAGGCCTGCGCCCAACGCCGGAAGGTCGCGCTCGCCAGCAGACGATCCCGCCAGGCCAGTGGGCCATCGCTCCAATGGCTCACCGGCTCGGCAGCGCCCGGCGAGAGGTCGGCGCGCGCCATGGCGGCGCGCTCACGCCGCGGCCGCGATGCGGTCGCTCAATTGCTGCGGCACCAGCCGATCGGCCTCCCGCCGAATCAGCTGACGCAACGGCGTCGCGCCGGGACAGGCCGGCACGCTGAGCAGCGTGGCCTGCACCAGCCGCTGGAATTCCGCCATCGCGCCTTCCAGCCCCAGCGCCCGCGCATAGCTGGGACGATCCCGCGCCACATCCTGGCCGCCGGGTTTGCCCAGCACCTGCGCATCCAGCATCACATCGCGGATGTCGTCAGCCACCTGATAGGTCTGGCCCAGACGCTCACCGAGCGCCCGCCAGGGTTCGCCATCGGCGCCAGCGGCCTGCGCGCCGGCCATCGTGGCGGCCGCGAACAGCGCGCCGGTCTTGGCCTGCTGGTACTGCTGCAGCGACAGCTGCGATTCGCATTCCCAGGCCTGGCCGGCAACGATGCCGCCCGGCATGCCCACGCCCCGGGTGATGGCCCGCAGCAGCACCGGCAATCGGGACAGATGTCGACGCGCAGCCGGCCCCAGCGCATCGAAGGCGGCGACGATCAGCGCATCGCCCGCCAGCACCGCCAGACGCTCACCGAAGGCGCGATGCACCGATGCCCGCCCGCGGCGCGTCTCCGCATCATCGAAACACGGCAGGTCGTCATGGACCAGCGACGCGCAATGCAGGAGCTCGATCGCGGCGGCTGCGGCATCAGTCAGCGCCGGGTCGTCCTCACCGCAGGCCTGCGCCACCGCCAGCGTCAGTTTGGGCCGGATGCGGGCGCCCCCAGGAAAGACGGCATGCAGCATGGCGGCGGCCAGTTGGGGCGGATGTCCCGGCTGCAGCACCGGGGTCAGGCTGGCCCGCAGGGCACGTTCGATCCGATCGTGTGGGGACATGGCGGCCTTTCTTCAGGATCGTCCGCATGTACATGCGAAATTACATTACATTGCGTCAATCAGAATAGACACATCACAGGATGGCGTCAATGAACCCGGTTCGATCCCTGGCTCCGCTGGCACCCCCGCGTGTGGTGGTCATTGGCGCGGGCATGGGCGGGCTGGCCGCGGCGGCGTTGCTGGCCAAGCAGGGTCTGGATGTCCAGTTGCTCGAACGCGCCGAGGCGCCCGGCGGCAAGATGCGGCCGGTGGAGCTGGGCGCGCTCCGGCTCGATGGCGGCCCGACGGTGCTGACGATGCGCTGGGTCTTCGAGGCGCTGTTCGATCGCCTCGGCCTGTCGCTCGATCAGCAGGTGCATCTGCACCGCAGCGAAGTGCTGGCGCGACACGCCTGGAGCGGCAGCGAGTCGCTCGATCTGCTGGCCGATCTGGAGGAAAGCGTCGAGGCCATCGCCCGCTTCAGCAGTCCGGCCGAGGCGCTGCGCTACCGGGCTTTCTGCCAGCGCGCTGCGCAGGTCTTCGCCACGCTGGATGCCAGCTTCATTCGCGCCAGTCGGCCCTCGCCGCTGTCGCTCACCTGGCGGGTGCTGCGCCAGCATGGGCTGGCGGGCTGGCCACGGCTGATGGGCATCGCGCCGTTCACGCCGCTGTGGCGCGCCCTGGGCCGGTTCTTTCGAGATCCTCGGCTGCATCAGCTCTTCGGCCGCTACGCCACCTATTGCGGCACCTCGCCGTTCGACGCGCCCGCGACGCTGATGCTGGTGGCGCATGTCGAGCGCGAAGCCGTGTGGCAGGTCGAGGGCGGCATGGCGCACCTCGCGCTGGCGCTGGCCCGTTGTGGCCAGCAACTGGGCGTGCGCCTGCGCTGTCAGGCGGAGGTGCAACGGCTGCTGGTGACCGATGGCCGGGTGAGCGGCGTGCAACTGGCCAACGGCGAGCAGTTGCCGGCGGAGGCCGTGATCTTCAACGGCGATGCGCGGGCGCTGACCGAAGGCCTGCTCGGCCCCGACGCGCCGCAGGGCCTCGGCCATGGCAGCCCGTCGCTCTCGGCGTTGACCTGGCATGCGGAGGCGCTGACCGGCGGCTTCGATCTCTCGCATCACAACGTGTTTTTCGGCCCGCCGCAGGGGTATCGCGCTGAGTTTCAGGCGATTGCCGCCGGGCGATTGCCCGAGTGCCCGACCGTGTATGTGTGTGCGCAGGACCGCAGCGGCCAGGCCCATCGACGACGACCCGGCCTGATCGCCGGCCAGCGCCGGCCCGAACGCTTGATGTGTCTGGTCAATGCCCCCGCCGATGCCTCCGGGCGCGGCCTCACCGCCGAGGAGATCGCCCGATGCGAACAACAGATGTGGCGTCGGCTGCGCGACGCGGGGCTGCAGGTGCAGTTGATCAGCCCGCCGTTGCTGACCCGGCCGCAGGACTTCGCCCAGCGCTTCCCGGCCAGTCAGGGCGCGTTGTATGGCCCGTCCAGCCGGGGCTGGCGGGCGAGCTTCCAGGCCCGCCCGGCGGGCCGGACCTCGCTGCCGGGCCTGTTCCTGGCGGGCGGCTCGGTGCATCCGGGGCCGGGCGTGCCGATGGCGGCCTTGTCGGGCCAGCTGGCCGCCGATCAGCTGCTCGAGGACCTGGCTTCGACCTGGCGGTCCCACCCGGTGGCTATGCCTGGTGGTATGTCGATGCGGTGAGCGATCCGCAGCCCGATGGCAGCGTTCACGCGCTGACGCTGATCGCCTTCATCGGCAGCGTGTTCTCGCCTTATTACGCCTGGGCGCGCCGCCGTCACGGCGACGCCGGCGCCGCCGCCGACGCCCACTGCGCGCTCAACCTGTCGCTGTATCGCCGCGCGCCAGGCGCGACCGGTTTCTCGCGGCACTGGGCCATGACCGAACGGGGCGCACGGGATCTCCATCCCACCGCAAGCCGGCTGCAGATCGGCCCCAGCCAACTGAACTGGCGCGACGACGGCGCCCTGCAGATCGACATCGACGAATGGACCGCGCCCTGGCCGCGCCGGCTGCGGGGTCAGGTCGTGCTGCAGCCGGTCGCCCTGCCCGCGCAGGCCTTCGCGCTGGATGCGCACGACCGGCACCAATGGCAACCGATCAGCCCCGGCGCGCGGGTGACGGTGGACTTCGAGGCCCCCAGACGCCGCTGGAGCGGCCATGCCTACCTCGACGCCAATCACGGCAGCCGGCCGCTGTCCCGCGACTTCCAGAGTTGGCAGTGGCAACGCAACCGCGAACCGGACGGCAGCACCCGCGTGCTGTATGAAGTGCAGACGCGCGGCGGTGCGCCGCAGAGCCTGTCCCTGGCGATCGATGCCGAGGGGCAGATCAATGTCCTGCCGCTCAAACGTCCGCAGCCGCTGCCCGACACCGCCTGGCGACTGGCCCGTCACAGCCGGGGCGATCAAGCACCGCAGTTGCTGGCCACGCTGGAAAGCGGTCCGTTCTATTGCCGCTCGCTGCTGCTGGACCGGGACAGCGGCGCGCAGACCGGCACCGGCCTCGATGCCGTCGCGGTGCATGAGAGCCTGTCGCTGGACCGCTTCGACCAGGCATGGGTGCAGGCGCTGCTGCCCTTCCGCATGCCGCGCCGCGCCACCGGACGGGGCCCACGCTGATGGCCCGCATCTTCATGCTCGGCGCGACCGGCACCATCGGTCAGGCCACCGTGCGCGCGCTGCAGCGGCGCGGCCATGAGGTGGTCTGTCTGGTGCGACCCCGCGCCGGGGTCGGCGGCCTGAGCACGCTGTCCGACCTGCGCCGGCAGTTGCCCGGCACCACCTGGCGCGTCGGCGAGGCCACCGACCTGGCGTCGCAGCGCACCGACGGCTGGTGCGGCGACCGCTTCGACGTGCTGGTCTCCTGCCTCGCCTCCCGCACCGGGCGGCCGCGGGATGCCTGGGCGGTGGATCACGACGCCCATCAACACGCGCTGAGCTGCGCCCGCGAGGCCGGTGTGCGGCAGGTCGTGCTGCTGTCGGCGCTGTGCCTGCAGAAGCCGCGCCTGGCCTTCCAGCATGCGAAGCTGGCCTTCGAGCACGCCCTGATGGCATCGGGCCTGCACTGGACCATCGTGCGGCCCACCGCCTTCTTCAAGTCCTTGTGTGGCCAGGTCGACCGGGTGCGGCGGGGTCAGCCCTATCTGCTGTTCGGCGATGGCCGGCTGACCGCCTGCAAGCCGATCGCGGATGAAGACCTGGCCGAGTACCTCGCCGACTGCGTGGGGCATCCGGAGCGGCTGGATCAGGTGCTGCCGATCGGCGGCCCGGGCCCGGCGCTGACGCCGCGCGATCAAGGGGAGCGGCTCTTTCAGGCGCTGGGCCTGGCGCCTCGATTCCGGCAGGTACCGGTGGGGCTGATGAGCGCGATCATCGGCACGCTCGACCTGCTGGGCCCGCTATGGCCGGCCGCCGCCGACAAGGCCGAGCTGGCGCGCATCGGGCGCTATTACGCGACGGAATCGATGCTGGTGATGGACCCGCACACCGGGCGGCCGAGCGAGGCGCTCACGCCGTCGGTGGGTCGTCAGACGCTGGGGGAGTTTTATGCGGCGCTGGCGCGGGGAGAGGCGACGCTGCCGGATCGTGGGGATCACGCCGTGTTTTGAGCTGCTCGCGCCGCCAGCGCCACCAGCCCCACCATTGCCAACCGGCCCAGCCCAGCACCAGCCCGAACACCAGCAGCAGTTCGATCAGGCCGAAGTGGGTGTCCTCGATCATGAGCCGGTGCGCAGGAACAGCCGCTGCACCGAATTCAGCGACTGCCGATGGGCTTCGCCGGCGCTGCCATGCAGCTCGCTGAGCGCGCCATGCAGCATCTTGCGCGTGAGCGCGGCGGACAGCGAATCCATCACCGACTCCACCGTCTGGCCGCGCGCCAATGCGCGGCGGGCCTTGAGCAGCTCGGCCTGCCGCCAGTCCTCGATCTGCCGCTGCAAGGCCTGGATCACCGGCACGGCGGCGCGCTGCTCCAGCCATTGGGAGAAGCTCTCCACCCCAGCGCTGACGATCGCTTCCGCCTGCGCCACCGCGGCCTGCCGGCGTGCGCCGTTGACCTGCACCTGCCGGGCCAGATCGTCGACCGAATAGAGGTAGACATCCTCCAGCCGCCCGACCTCCGGCTCGATGTCGCGCGGGACCGCCAGATCCAGCATCAGCATCGGATGGCGCTTGCGCTGCCTGATCGCGCGCTCCACCGCGCCCAGGCCGATCAAGGGCAGGCTGCTGGCGGTGCAGCTGATGATGATGTCGAAGTCTGCCAACACCTCGTCCAAGCCGGCCAGCGGCCGCTGCGAGGCGCCGAGACGCCGCGCCAGCGCGGCGCCGCGCTCGACGCTGCGATTGGCCACCGTCATCTGCAGCGGCTTCTGGGCGGCGAAGTGGGTGGCGACCAGATCGATCATCTCGCCCGCGCCGATGAACAGCACGCGGCGCTTCGGCAGGTCATCGAACAGCTGCTGGGCCAGGCGCACCGCCGCCGCCGCCAGGCTGACCGCATGGCTGCCGATCTCGGTGCGGCTGCGCACTTCCTTGGCCACCGCGAAGCTGCGCTGGAACATCTGATGCAGCGTCGTGCCCAATGCGCCCGCCGTGCTGGCTTCGCGCACCGCCACCTTCATCTGGCCGAGGATCTGCGGCTCGCCCAGCACCATCGAATCCAGGCCCGCCGCGACCCGGAACGCATGCCGGGCCGCTTCCGCGCCTTCGCGGCAATAGAGGTGATCGCGCAGCTCGCCGGGCGGCGTGTCGCCCTGCCGCGCCAGCCAGTCCAATGCCGGCTCCATCAGCGCGAGTGCATGCCGGGGACAGCCGTTGGCCGGCAGTCCCACATAGACCTCGGTGCGGTTGCAGGTGGACAGGATCGCCACCTCCGCCCGCGCCTGGGACAGGTGATCACGCAGGCCCTGCAGGCTCGGGCCCAGCGACGCCGCCGGGATCGCGAAGCGACCCCGCACATCCAGCGGCGCGCTGCCGTGGTTCAAACCGAGTGCGAGCACCGTCATGCGGCGCTCCGGTGCCAGGCGGCGTCGCGGTCCGGATGCCCGGGCGCGCCGTGGCGGCCCTGGCGATCCTCGCGCTCCAGCCGGCTGAACAGATCGATGACCGACTCCGCCCGCGTGCGCCGCGCCGGCCACGGCAGCTCGGCGATGGCCGCCAGCAGCGGCTCGCACGCCGGCAGCGGCGGCGCCGTCAACTGTCGACTGGACGGCCACAGCTCCACGGCCGCCAGCGCCAGCCACGCCAGCTTGCGCCGCCCGGGCACCACGGCGCGACGCTGCACCGCATCGAACCCGGCGCGTTCGACTTCCCGGCCCACCGCCGCATACAGCCGACGGGCCGCATTGATGCCGGGCCGACAGGCCATCGGCAATCGGGTGATGCCGGCACCAGCGCGCGCATACAGCGGCGCCGCAGCCCGCAACAGGCGCTGGACGACGCTCGCCAGCGCGGGGCTGTGTTGCGGATCGGCCAGCCAGGCGTCCGGGTCCAGGCCCGCCTCGCGCAGCCAGTCCTGCGGCAGGTAGAGCCGCCCCATGCGGGCGTCCTCGCCCACATCGCGAGCGATGTTGGACAACTGCATGGCCACGCCCAGATCACAGGCCCGCGCCAGCGCGGCCGGATCGCGGGCGCCCATCAGCACGCTCATCATGGCGCCGACGCTGCCGGCCACGCGCGCGGCATAGGCCTGCAGATCGTCCAGGCTGTCGTAGCGTCGGCCGTCCACATCCCAGGCCAGGCCCTCGAGCAGCAGGTCCAGCAACCGGCGCGGAATGCCGAATTGCGCGACCACCGCCGCCAGTGCCCGGTCGGCCGGCACGGGCTGCGGTCGTCCGTCAAACACGCCGTCCAGCCGACGTCGCAACTGGGTCAACGCCAGACGCCGTCCGCCTTCAACATCCACCGTGTCATCGGCCAGGCGGCAGAAGCCATAGAGCACCGTGGCCGGTGCGCGGACCGACGGCGGCAGCAGCAGCGAAGCGGCGTGGAAGGTCTTGGAGTGATGCGCCAGGCTGGCGCGGCAGACCGCGAGGTCGGCCTCCGACAAGCGCGGCGTTGGGGCCGACGGCATCAGCCGCGGCAGCCGGTCAGGCGGGACGTGGGTCGCGTCGAGGGCGTGGGGCGCTGGCATGAGCGGGTCCTTCCTGCGGCTGAAGATCGTCGGGATGAGCGGCTTGTCCGTGGGCTGAGGCCGAAACGAACGCCACGGCCGCATCGGCCGCATCGGCCGGATCGGCTGAGCGGGATGAACCGAAGGCACGGACCAGATCCCGCCCATGCGGCACGATCGTGTCCAGCACCCGGGCCGACGACAGCACGCCCGGCAGCCCCGCGCCCGGATGGGTGCCGGCACCGACGAGGTAGAGCCGATCCACCTCCTCGCTGCGGTTGTGGGGCCGGAACCAGGCGCTTTGGGTCAGCACCGGTTCGAGCGAGAAGGCCGCGCCCTTGTAGGCGCTCAGGCGGTCCTCGAAGCCCTGCGGCGTGAGCATCAGCGAGCTGACCACCGATTCGGCCAGCCCCGGCAGCAGCGTCTCCGACAACCGGCGCTCGATCGCCGCGCGGTAGGGTTCGGCGCGCGCTTGCCAGTCCACGCCCGCGTCCAGGTGCGGCACCGGCGACAGCACATAGAAGGTGTCGCAACCCGGTGGCGCCAGGCTGGGATCGGTCGCGGTGGGCCGATGCAGATACAGGCTGAAGTCGTCCGCCAGATGCTGACGCCGGAAGATGTCGTCCAGCAGACCGCGATAGCGCGGACCCAGCGAGATCGTGTGATGCGCGACGTCCGGATACTGGCGGGAGGTGCCGAAGTACCAGACGAACAGGCTCATCGAATAGCGGGCCCGCTCGATGCGGCGATCGGTCCAGTGCCGGCGATGACGCGCGGGCAGCAGATGGCGGTAGGTCCAGGCCGAATCCGCATTCGAGACCACCACGTCCGCCCGCAGGCGTTCGCCGTTGACCAGTTGCACGCCGCAGGCCGCGCCCTGCTCCACCAGGATTTCCTGCACCGCCGCCTGGCAGCGCACCTGGCCGCCCTGGCCCTCGATCAGGCCGACCAGGCCACGCACCAGCGCGCCGGTGCCGCCCATCGCGAAATGCACGCCGAAGCGGCGTTCGAGGAAGGCGATCAGGCAATACACCGAGGTGGTCGAGAACGGATTGCCGCCCACCAGCAGCGACTGAAACGTCAGCACCACCCGCAGCTTCTCGTTTTTCACATGCTGGCTGGCCAGGCCCCAGACGGTGCGCCAGCCCTGCAGCTTCATCAGCGCCGGCAGCACCCGGGCCATGTCGGTGCAGTGATCGAAGGGCACATGGCCGAGCTGCTCGAAGCCGACGCGGTAGATCGCCTCGCTGGCCTGCAGGAAGCGTTCATAGCCCGCCACATCGTCGGGCGCGAGCCGGGCCACCTCGGCCCGCATCGCCTGCGGGTCGCCGCTGTAGTCGAAATGGGTGCCGTCATGAAAGCGCACCCGATAGAACGGGCTGACGGGACGCAGGTCGATCTCGTCGGCGAGCCGTTTGCCACACAAGGCCCAGAGCTCTTCGAACAGGAACGGTGCGGTGATGACGGTCGGACCGGCGTCGAAGGTGAAACCGTCCTGACGATGCACATATCCGCGCCCGCCCGGCGCATCCAGTTGTTCCAGCACCGTCACCCGATAGCCGCGAGCGCCCAGTCGCACCGCCGCCGCCAGCCCGCCGAAGCCGCTGCCGATGACGATCGCCTGCGGCGCGGCCGGATCAGCGCTGGTCACGCCGTCACGGGAAACGGCTGAGGCAGTGGACGCGCCTGGGCTTTCTGTCAACATTCATTTATCGTATTCCTGTCCACTTTGGTTTACAACCAGCATGTCACCTGATCCCAGACCGCCCGACGCCGTTGAAGAGGTGTCCGCTGCCGGCTTGCGCTGGCGGATGTGGCGCGCGGGTCCGGCGGATCTCCCGACAGGTGCCCCGGCGCCAACGCTGTTGCTGCTGCATGGCACGGGCTCGTCGTGGGCCTCGTGGCGCGGCTGCCTGCCGGCGCTGACCGCCCGCTGCCGCGTGATCGTGCCGGACCTGCCCGGCCATGGCGACACCGCCGCCTTCGCCGATCGGCAGGCCAATCTGCCGCGCATGGCCGATGCGGTGGCCGAGCTGATGCACGCAATGGGGGAAGCGCCGCGGCTGGTCGGCGGGCACTCCGCCGGGGCCGCCGTGGCGGCGCAGTTGGCCCTGGATGACCGACTGCCGTCCTTGCGCGGACTGTTGGCGGTCAATGGCGCGCTGGATCCCTTGCCCGGCCTGATGGGTTGGGTGGCGCCGGCCATGGCCCGCTGGGCCGCGCACAGTGACCGACTGCCCGGCTGGGTCACCCGGCATGCGTCGCAGCCGCGCGCGCTGGACCACCTGATCGCATCGACCGGCTCGCGCCTGGACGCGGCGGGCGTGGCCCATTACCAATCCTTGCTGAGCCAGCCCACCCATGTGCGCGGCGTGCTGGACATGCTGGCGCACTGGCGACTGGAGGACCTGCAGGCGCGGCTGCCGTCGTTGCGCCTGCCGTTCTGGCTGGTCGCCGGCCTGGCCGACCGCACCACCGCGCCGGTACGCTCGCTGGAGCTGTCGCGGCGTCTGCCGCAGGGTCGCTTCGTGGGGCTGCCGGGACTGGGTCATCTGGCGCATGAGGAGTCGCCCGAAGCGATCTCCACGCTGCTGCTGTCGCTGCTCGATCAGGTCGCCACGGAGGGACCCGGCGACGCGCCCGGCGATGCGACGGCCGCCGAGACCGCCGCATAGACCTGCGCCGCCTGACCATGCGGCAAGGCGACATACCGCGCGCCCAGGGTCTGCGCGAGCTGCATCGCGGCGGGCTCGGGGCGGGACGAGGTGTCGATCAACAGGCTCTGCAGGCCCTCGGCCCGCACCCGCTGGGCGGCGCTGAGCGCGTCCTGCGCCGCCTGGGCGCGGCCGCCGCGCCCATCGCGGGCAATGTTGGCGCGCGCATCGGTCAGGAAGACCAGCACCACCCGCGCACCGGCCTGCGCCTGCGCCCGATGGGCGAGCAGCCAGGCGGCCTCGATGCCCGCCGCCAACGGCGTGCCGCCGCCGCCCGGCAGGCTGCTCAGCGCCCGTCGCGCCCGCGCCAGTGATCGCGTGGGCGGCAACAGCAGCTCGGCGCCGCTGCCTCGAAAGGCGAGCAGCGCGACCCGATCGCGGCGCACATAGCAATCGGCCAGCAGCAGTTCGACGGCGCCCTTGGCCTCCGCCAGGCGGCTCATCGCCTGAGAGCCGGACGCATCGACCACGAAGACGGTGGTCGTCTCCTGCGGGCGACGAAAGCGTCGGAGATGCAGGTCTTCGCGCCGCAGCAGCCAGGCGGTGGGCGCAGGCCCGAGACCGCGTTGGGTGCGCTCCTGCTCGCGCAGCCGCTGAAAGGGAATGGCCGCCCGCAGCGTGGCGAGCAGATCGATCCGGCTGCCCCGCCGCCACGCGCCCCGCCGTGAGGCCAACGGCCGCCCGCTCTGCGCCGGCCGCGCGGCGGCGCCTTTGCGACCGCCGCCACCGCCCGCGCGCGGCAGGCCGCCCGTCAGGCTGTCCAGCAAGCCGGCCGGAATGGCCGCCCGCGCAGCGGCCAGGGTCTGGTCTTCCAGCGTGCCCATCGGCGAGTCCGGCGGGTGCGCGGGGTGGGGCGCGTCGGCCGAACGGTCCGGTGCGGGGTGAGGCGGCTCCGTGCGCGCCTGAGCGTCCTGGTCGGGCGGCGATGGATCGGCGGTCGGCATCGGCGGAGGTTCGCGTGCCTCTGCGCTGCCGTCGTCGGGGGATTGTGTGGTGTCGGCGTCGTCGCCGGCGTCAGCCTCGGTTTGATCCGCCGACGCTTCCCGCTGCGGCAGCGATCGGGCGCGCGGTGCGAGGACGTACCGGGCGGCCCATTCGGCATCGGCCTGGACCACCTGGGTGCGCCCCTCCAGCGCCGCCGCCGCGCGTGCGGCGCACCAGGCGTGCCAAACGGTGCGCATGGAGCCGATGCCCAGTGCGACCGCCGTCGCGCACAACGCCTGGACGGTCGCCGCGTCATACGGCACATCGCGCCAGCGGGCGCGGGCGGCGTCGAGATCGGGCAACGGGCGGGACGATTCAGCCCACCGAGCGATCGCAGCGGTCCGATCGGTCCGATCGGACCCATCGGTCCCATCGGTCCGATGGATCGGCGCTGGTAGCGTCTTGTGGTCCTGTGCAGCGCGCGACGCGAATGCCGTGGTGGCGGGCCCGGCGTCGTCGCCCGTGAGCGTGACCAGCAGGCCGAGCCGTTCGGTCAAGGCGGCGGGGGGACGCTCCTCCTCCGACAGGCCTTCATCCAGCGCGAGCAGGCAGAAGCCGGGCCCTGCATCGAAGCGCGCCACCAGTCGGCCCGCGAGGGCGGCGTCGGCGCGCTCCGCCATGGGCAGGATCACCACGCCCCCGGCCGCTTCGGCCAGCAAGCCGGCTTGATGGACGGGACGACCGGCCGCGAGGCTCAGTCCCAGGTCGAGGCCGCCCAGCAGGCGTTCATCGTCGACCTGCAGGGGCACGCGGCGCCACGGGGTGTGGGCGGGCCAGGCTCGCCGGCAGTCGGCCAGCCACGCATCGCGCGTCGGGCCGGCCGCGCCGCGCAGGCACAGGCCGCCCAGACCGATCGGGTCGACCGCCAGCAGCCATATCGCCTGCCAGGCGGGCGGCCAGTCGCTCAGTGCCATAGCTCCGCCACCGCCCGCTCGATGCGCTCGCCGGAAGCCGTGTCGTCCAGCGGATTGCGCCGCAGACGATGGCGCAGCGCGGGCACGGCCACCTCGCGCAGATGCGCCAGCGTGACCGTGGCATCGCCCTCCAGCGCGGCCAGCGCGCGCGCCGCCCGCATCAGCGTCAGCTCGCCGCGCAGGCCATCGCTGCCCACCGCGACACACAGCTCGGCCGCGCGGCGCAGCACCTCGTCCCCGACCACCAGATCCGCCAGCCGCTCCCGCGCCCGCAGGATCTGCCGCTGCACCTTGGCATCGGCCTTGGCCCATTGCGAGCTGAAGGCGGCCGGGTCGCGCTCATAGGCATCGCGTCGCCGCACGACCTCCACCCGCTCGCTGATTTCGGTGGGCGTGCGCACCTCCACCGACAGGCCGAAGCGGTCCTGCAACTGCGGACGCAGCTCGCCTTCCTCCGGATTGCCGCTGCCGATCAGCACGAAGCGCGCGGGATGGCGCAGGCTGAGGCCGTCGCGCTCGATCAGGTTCTCGCCCGAGGCGGCGACATCGATGAGCAGATCCACCAGGTGGTCCTCCAGCAGATTCACCTCGTCGATGTAGAGAAAGCCGCGATGCGCCTTGGCCAGCAGGCCGGGCTCGAACACCTTCACGCCTTGCGACAGCGCCCGCTCCAGATCCAGCGCGCCCAGGACGCGGTCCTCGCTCGCACCGAGCGGCAGGTCCACCACCGGCACCGGCAGCAGATCGACCTTCAGCCGCGACGGGCCCGATCGCAGGCGGGCGCAGTCCTCGCAGGCGACGGCGCTGGCGTCGGTCACGGGCTGGTCCGGGTCGCAGTGATAGCGACAGCCGGACACGGCACGCATCCGGGGCAGCAGCGCGGCCAGACCGCGCACCGCCGTGGACTTGCCGGTGCCCCGATCGCCCAGCACCAGCAGACCGCCGATGGCGGGCTCCACGGCGGCGATGAGGATGGCGCGCTTCATCTCGTCCTGGCCGACCAGCGCGGAGAAGGGATAGGGGGTGCTCATCTCGATGCCCGATCTGAATGCCTGTGCGTGAACGGCTGGAGGTGCCGGATCTGCGCGCGCCGCCCGCGCTGCCCACGCGGCTCGATGCGCTGGATGTCCGCGAGCGGGTTGGTGTGCATGGTGGGCGGTGGCGGCGGTTGGTGGGGGTCGGCGGTAGGTGGGAGCGATGGGTGCGACGACGCGTTCAATGCCCCCGCGGGGTTTCGGACTCGCTGGCCCGTCGTCGTGCCCGTCGCGTGGCCTGGAAGGCCAGCAGCGCCAGCACCGGCACGCTCAGGCCGACGAACAGGTCCACATCCAGCTTCAGGCCCAGCGACCGGCTGCCCTTGGCCAGATAGCCGACCACGCCGGCCATGTAATAGACGATCGCCGCGATCGACAGCCCTTCCACCGTCTGCTGCAAGCGCAGCTGCAGCTTCGCGCGGCGGTCCATCGACGCGAGCAGCGCCAGGTTCTGCTGCTCGCGCACGATGTCCACCCGCGTCGACAGCAGATGGCTGGCTTGCGCCACCCGTTCCGACAGATCGTGCATGCGCCGCGACACCGTCGTGCAGGTGGCCACCGCCGGGGTGAACCGGCGCGACATGAATTCATCCAGCGTCTGCAGGCCGGAGAGGCGCCGCTCCCGCAGTTCGTCGATGCGTGTGCGGACCAGGTCGGCATAGGCCCGACAGGCTGCGAATCGGTACTGGCTCGCGGCCAGACCGCTTTCGATCTCGGCGGCAAGCCGGGTCAGTTCCTGCAGCAGGTTTTCGTCGCGCCCGGTCTCGCGGGCGTTGCCGGCGGCGATGCTGTCGGCCAGGGCGGCGAGCGATCGTTCGATCACCAGCAGCCGCGGCGTCAGCCGGCGCGCCAGGGGAAACGCGAGCAGCGCCATCATGCGATAGGCCTCGATCTCGAAAAGGCGCTGCAGCATGCGGCCCGCCACCAACGGGGTGAAGCCCTGGTCGATCAGCAGCAGACGACCGAAGCCATCGCCATGCACCAGGAAGTCGGAGTAGGCCAGGCCCACGCCGTCGCCCAGCGCGCTGCCCACCACGGTGCGACCGCCGAAGCATTGCTGCAGCAGGTCGCCCAGCGCGAGACCTTCGGTGGGGGACAGCAGCTCGGCATGGCCGGCATACACGGTCGATCCCGGCACGCTGGCGAGCCAGCCCTCGGGCAACTGCTGCGCGGCGGACTCGGCGAAGGGCTCGCCGCCGGCGGACGCCATCAGCAGGGTGTAGCTGGAGAACTCGCCGTGGCGCTCCCACTTCAGGCGCAGCGGACCGATGGTGCCGCTCCAGTGCACCGCATCCGCTGCGGGCGTGAGCTGGCCATGCTGGCGACACAGGCGCGCCAGATGCGCGAGTTCGCGCTCGCGCTCATCCGGATCCACCAGCACGGCGACGTAACTGGCCCGGCCCGGCGCGCTGAGCGGCTCGGACGGCCGGGCGTGGATCTCCATCGCGAGCGCCGCGCGCTCGGGCAGATCCGCAGGCAGCAGCCTCATGGCCGACCGCCCGCTTCAGGCTGTGAAGGCGCGCCCCGGCGAAGTGATCGTGCCGAGGGCGGTACTGTCGGTCGACCGGCCGAGACGTGGGACCCGGCCAGCGGACTGCGGCGGATCAGGCCTTCTTCACATAGGCCGAACACCAGGCCTTCGCGGAGACCTGCTTGCCGGCAAAGATCGGACAGGGGCCGGCGGCCGCGCCGGCCTTGCCCTGGTAGAGCGCGCAATTGCCGCAGGCCGAGCCGGCGACATATTTCGGCTGCTTGGCCTTGTCGACCTTGCTCGCATCGGCGTGATAGCCCAGCGAGCTGGCGGTGGGGTCCTTCTCGTCGACCATCGTCTGAGACCAGACGGGACCGACGAGCAGGCCGGCACCGGCCAGGGGAACGAGGCGAATGAACTGGCGACGGCTGTTCATGGGGGAAGCCTTTCATGGCTGCTGGCGACGAAGGGGAAACGACACGACCGAACGGCGCCAGCGGGCCCGAAGGTCGACCAGATGACAGATCCCGGCCGACGCCAGACAGGCGCCGATCCAGAGCGGGCTGGCGCCGCCCAGGCCCAGGCGCAAGGCCAGGACCAGGCTGATGCCGGCCATCAAATTGGGCAGCAGGCCGGATGGCCCTGATGGGCGCCGGGTCATCAGCCAGACCAGTTCGATCAGGCTGACCACCAGCACCGCTTCACTCATGCGCAGCAGCCAGTCCTGGTCGCTCATGAGGACCTCGCCAGGCCCAGCAGATGGGCCATGTCCTTGAAGAAGATGCGCAGATGCGCCAGCGGGCGCGACCGCACCAGGCGCTTGTGCATGTAGGCGTCGAAGGTCAGCTGCTGCACATCGCGGTCGCGGCAGATGCTGACGAAGCGCTCCCGTCGCCGGTCATTGCGATACCAGACCCGCTGCATCCAGCCCAGCACCCAGAACACGCGGCCGTGCTCGCGCATGAAGCGGCGACGCGCGCTGGCCAGCGCACCGGCGCGGCCGGTCTGCAGCAGTTGGGACACGGCCTCGGCCGCCAGCCGGCCGCCCAGCATCGCGTAGTAGATGCCCTCGCCCGAAGCCGGCGCCACCACGCCGGCCGCATCGCCGGCCAGCACCACATCCCGGCCGTTGTCCCAGCGCGGCAGCGGCTTCATCGGGATGGGCGCGCCTTCCCGCCGCAGCGTGCGGGCATGGGCCAGCCCGGCCTCCTCGCGCAGTTGCAGCACACCGCGACGCAGTGAAAAACCTTTGTCCGCGCTGCCGGTGCCGACGCTGACACTGGCCCCGTGCGGAAACACCCAGCCGTAGAAGTCGGGCGAGAGACTGCCGCGGTAATGCACCTCGCAGCGGCTCGGCGCATAACCGGGCGGCGGCGTGTCCGGCACGGCCAGGATCTCGTGATACGCGAACACGAAGCGGCCTTGGTCCGCGCCGGGCACCGCCTGCTGCGCCACCCGCGAACGCGCGCCGTCCGCGCCGATGACGGCCCGGGTGCGGACTTGCGCGGGGCCGTCCTCGGTCTGGAAATGCACGACCCGCACGCCGTCTTCATCCAGGCTCAAGCGCTCGAAGTCGCCGATCTGGCGACGTGCGCCGTGCGTCGCCGCCCGGGCGCGCAGAAACTCGTCGAAGCGCTCCCGGTCGACCATGCCGACAAAGCCGCCGTCGATCGGGATGTCCACCTGCACCGCCTTCGGCGACACCATGCGCGCGGCGGTGGCGCGCGCCACCAGCAGTTCGGACGGGATGGAGAAGTCCTCGATCAGCCGCGGCGGGATCGCGCCGCCGCAAGGTTTGATCCGGCCCGCGCGGTCCAGCAGCAGCACCTGATAGCCCTGGCGGGCGAGATCATCCGCAGCCGTCGCACCGGCAGGCCCGCCGCCGATCACGACGGCATCGAGCAGCGCGTGATCGGTCGGGGTCATGGCGCCCTCTTCAGCTGGCCGAAGACCATCGGCGTGGGCGATGCAGGGCGCGGCTCGATGCGCGCCGCCAGCCAGGCTGCGACCAGGAACAGCGCCGCATTGGCCAGGAACACCAGCGCATAGGCGGGGCCCGAGGCTTGAATCAACCAGCGCGCCAGGTCGCTCGCCGCCGTGCCCACCAGGCCGCCGAGCGCGAAGGCCTGCGCCTGCGCCGCGCCCCACACGCCCATGCGCACGCCTTCCCGACCCGGCCCATCCGCGCCGGCCAGGCCCATCATGGCGCCGATGGCCGCGATCGAGAACGCTCCGGTGCACAGACCCAGCACGAAGACATTGGCCGACAGCGGCCAGCCGGGTCCCATCAAGCCGGCCATCACCAGGCCTGCCAGCGCCAGTCCGGCGGCGACGCAACCCCAGACGGTCCAATCTCGCAGGCTGCCCCAGCGGCCGCCCGCCCACCGGCTGCCCGCGCCCGCCGCCAGCAGCATGCCCAGCAGGGCACCGCCGTGCTGCGTGCCGGACAACTGCGTGGTGCCGCCCGGTGTCAGCCCGAACACCAGACCGGCGAAGGGCTCGAGGATCAGGTCCTGCATGCTGTAAGCCAGCATCGACAGGAAGACGAACACGGTGAAGCGGCGCGCCCGCGCATCGGCCCAGACCTCGCGCAACGCTTGCGAGAACGAGACCTGCGCTCGCGCGGCGGCGCCCTCGCCCGCCGCGCGATCGGCCGGGGCGAGCGGCTCGGCGCGGCCCTCCAGCCGGAACAGCGCGAGCGCCGCCAGTGCGACCGCAGCGACGGCCACGCCGCCGGCCACCATCAGCAATCGCTGCGGGGTGAAGGGATCGAGCAATCGACCGGCCACGCCGGCGGTGACCACGAAGCCGGCGATCATGAGGATCCACACCGTGGTCGCGGCGGCGGCGCGGCGCTCCGGCGCCACCCGCTTGGCCAGCAGGGTCAGCAGCGAGGTGCCACTGGCCGCGACGCCCAGGCCGATCAGGCCATAAGCGACCAGCGCGAGCGCCACGCCGGCCGCGAGCTGCTGCGCCATCAGCACCGTCGCCCAGGCGGCGAGCCAGCCACCGAGCGCGAGCGTGACCATGCCGCCGAGGATCCACGGGGTGCAGCGGCGGCCCTGGTCGGCGCCATGGCCCATGCGGGGCCGTGCGATCTGGACCAGGTAATGCCAGGCCAGCAGCACGCCCGGCAGCAAGGCGGGCAGGGCCATCTCCACCACCATCACCCGGTTCAGGGTGGAGGTGGTCAGCACCACGATCGCGCCGAGCGCCGATTGCACCAGGCCCAGGCGCAGCACGCCCCACCAACCCATGGACGGCGTCATGACACCACTCCTCGCAGCGCGAAGGCGCTGATCAGCATCCCGCTCACATACAGCGGCACACCGACGCCGCTGTACCAGCGCGCACGCGGCAGCGGGTCGGCAATGAAGCGCCGCATCAGGCCGGCCTGCGCCACCAGCAGCACGGCCACCGCAGCGGCATGCGCCGGCTGGCCCCAGGCGATCAACAGGCCGATGACGACCGCCTGCGGCAGCGCCATCACCACGCAGGCCGTGCGTGCGGCGCCGAGCGCGCCCAGCATCACCGGCAGCGAGCGGATGCCCATCTGCCGATCTCCGGCGATGGACTTGAAATCATTGAGGGTCATGATCCCGTGCGCGCCGAGGCTGTAGAGCAGCGCCAGCGCAAGCGAGCGGCCATCCGGCCATTGGCCCATCGCCATCACCGCCGCGCCGGTGATCCAGGCCAGGCCCTCATAACAAAGCCCGCAGGCCGCATTGCCCCACCAGCCATTGCGCTTGAGCCGCAGCGGCGGCGCGCTGTAGGCCCAGGCCAGCAGCAGGCCCAGCACCGCCGCCAGGAAACCGACCACGCCGATCTGCCACGCCAGCAGCAGCGACAGCGCGGTCCACAGGCAGGCGATGTAAAGCCCCCAGTGACCCGGCATGCGACCGGACGGAATAGGACGGTGGGGCTCGTTGATGGCATCGACCTCCCGGTCGAACCAGTCGTTCACGGCCTGGCTGGTCGCGCAGACAAACGGCCCGGCCAGCAGCACGCCGGCGACGATGACCGGCCAGCGGCCTTCCAGCGCCAGCCCCGACGCGACCACCCCACAAGCGAACGCCCACATGGGCGGAAACCAGGTGATGGGCTTGAGCAGTTCGGCGATGGCCGACAAGGCGGGGCGCTGCATGCGGCCCATTCTGAGCCGACGCCACCGGTTGTCAAGTTGTGTTTACACCTTTCGGTGTCAATGCGATGAGCCAGGCTCTTCCGGTGCGCCGTCGCCGAGGATGCCGTAGCGGCGCAGCTTCACGTAGAGGCTCTGGCGGGAAAGGCCGAGCATCTCCGCCGCAGACGCGCGGTGATCGCGGGTCAGCTCCAGCGCTGCTTCGATGCAGAGGCGCTCGATCAGGTCGGTCGTCTCGCCCACAATGTCCTTGAGCGGGATGCGGCCGACCAGGCCGGTGAGCTGATCGACCGAGCGCGGCAGCTGGCGCGCGGGACGGGTGTCGGCGGGCAGGCGCCGCGCCACGTCGCGAATCGCGAAGCCGAGGCAGGCCTGATGGCCATCCGGCACCGCGACGGCGGAGATCTCGACCGGGTTGACCTCCCCGAGGCCGCTGCGCATCGTCGTCTGGAACAGGCGCAGCACCCCGTGCTGGCGCAGGTTGGTGATCAGCACATTCAGATCGACCGACGTGCGGCCCAGCCAGCGATCGAGCGGCTGGCCTTGCACCAGCTCGCCGGGCGGCAGTTGCAGCATGTCGCTGAACGCCTGGTTGGCGGCCAGGATGCGGCCCTGCATGTCGGTCAGGACGAAGGCGTCGGGCAAGGTGTTGACCACGTCCAGCAGCGACGGAGCGGCGGTGCCGTTGCCCTCATGCCCGCCCGCCGTCACCAACCCGGACGAGGTGCCCGACGCCGTGGTCAGCGCGCCGGCCAGCGGCGCCAGGCGGACCAGCAGCAGGGTCATGCTGTCCTGACGGAAGGCGGAGGCCGACAGCATCAGCGCGGTGTCGCTGCCGCTCAGGTGGATCGTCAGCTCGTCGCAGCGGCCGCCGGTGCGGGCCTGGGCGAGACCGGCCTGGACCTCGGCATGGCTGGCGGGCGCCAGCGTGTCCAGAAGGCTGCGGCCAACCATGCGCTTGCCGGCGTCGCCGAGCAGGCGACCGGCGGCGGCGTTCTGCTCGAAGACCACCAGCGAGCTGGCATCCAGCACCAGCACCGCTTCATCGACCGCTTCGAAGAGCAGCCGGTAACGCGCCTCGGTGTGGCGCAGACGCAGGTAATCGCGCTCCATCGACTGCTGCGCGTCGACCAGCCGTTGCTGCACGGTGGCGACCTCGCGCAGATCGCGGCCCAGCGCCAGCACGGCGCCCTGGCCGTCCAGCGGCACGATGCTGTAGCTGATGGGCAGGTCCACCCCGCCGGACAGCGCATGGGTGACCTGGCGCTCCGGCGGCATCGGCTGGCCGGCGGCGGGAGCGCCGATCGTCAGCATGGACTGCACCTTGGCGCGGTTTTCGATGGTGACGGTTTCGGCCCAGCGGCGGCCGACCCATTGACGCAGTTCGGCGAGCTCGGCCGCGGCGGAAGCGCCCAGCGAGACGTCGCGAATGACCCCTTGCGCATCCACGACCAGCGCCACATCGGACGCCGCCGCGACGATTCGGGCCAGGAGGTCGGCGTTCAGCCCGGCGAAGTGGCGCTCGGGCGCCTCAAATCGCTGTGGGTGGGCCGCGGTACCGTGGGTCTGCATCAGGTTCCCTGTGTGATCAAGCGGCGGTCAGGCAAAGCCGGACCGCCAGGCTGTCCAAGAACGATCGTCGACATCCCACCGGATCCGCACCGCACGGGCACCGGAACCGTCACAGACCCCGGCCCATCGCGAACCCCTTCGGTCCGGGATGAGCCGTCACGCCCCCGGCCGCCTGCGCGACCGCTGCGACCGTGCCAGCAGGCTGGCATCGGCCAGGGCCACGGCCGTGGGGGCATCGCTGGCCATCGCGTCGGCCCCGCAGCGTTTCGCGAGGTCCGGCATCAGCGCCGCCATGGGTCCTCCGACCATCACAAACAGGCGGGGATTGGCCGCCGTTTTGCGAGTGTCAAGAATAGCAGACAGCACCTCGTCAAGGCCCACTTCCGAGGAGACCGACAGCCCGAAAACGTCCACATGTTCGCGGGCCAGATGGGCCTGGATCGCGGGCCAGGTGGCCTGGGGATGGCAGTCCACCTCCCAGCCGCCGCGACTGAAGAATTCGCCGACGATGGACAGCCCGAAGGTGTGCTGCGATCCCGGCACCGCCGCCAGCAGGCAGCGACCGGCATCCGGCGGCGGCAGGCGGCCGGTCGGCAGATCCAGGTGCGCGTAGTCATGCAGCACCCGTTGCAGCCGCCACAGGCCGATGGTCACTTCGGAAAAGCTGCAGCGGTCTTCCTCCCACAGCCGGCCCAGGTAACGGGCGCTGGCGGCGAGCAGATCCAGCAGGACCTGCTCATGGGTGGCCCCTTGCTGCACCAGGCCCCGGACATAGTCCACCGTGGCCTGCGCCTCCCCGTGCACCGCGAGCTGGCTCAGCGCCATCACATGCGTCAGGTGGGGCTCGAACAGCGGCGCGGCCGGGCAGGCCCGTGGCGACGCGCGGTGCAACAGCATCAGGCGCGGAATGATCTCCGCCTCGACGAGCCGGGTCAGTTGCTCCGGCGGCGCCGTGTAGGGCGATGAGGCCGAGGGCGGGTCATCCGTGAGATCACAGCGAGCCGCCAACATGGCGTCCAGGGTGAGCGCTTCGGTCGAGCTGCACTCGACGGTGCCGGCCAGCGGCGCATCCAGTGACGCACGCCGGCGCTGCGGCGGCCTTTTGGCCTGCCGATTGGTCGTCCATCCAGCCACCACAGGTCTCCTCAGGGGTGGATCGGCAGCTTGGGTTCCTTGTGAGGGGCTGGAGAACATCGGCTCCGCCCTCGGCGCTAGGCAGCGTCAGAAATCGCCACTGCAAACAGGTTGGGTAGGTCTGGTCCGAAATTTTTTATAGGTCTTCATCGACTTGTCCGCCAGACAGCTCGGCAAACAACCCGAATGCAATGTCCACCCCGTGAACTCTGACGTCAAGCTGAATTTCCTAGGGTCGACCCGAGTGTCCATCTTTTATTACGTCAACTTGAATTGACATCGCCAGACGCCAGGCCTAGATTCGGCCCCATGTCGCACCCCCTCGCTTCCACCGCCTCGACGGCTTCGTCGGCCTCGATCGCATCCTTGCCTCGGCGGCCTCAGGCGTCGGTGGGGAAAGCGCTGTACACGCCGCAGGAGCGCGCCCGCCGCGATGCGACGCGGTGGACGTTGGTCCAGGGCGTGCTCGCGCCGCTGCAGTTCCTGGTGTTTCTGGTGAGTCTCGTGCTGGTGCTGCGGTTCCTCTGGACCGGCGCCGGCGAGCAGGCGGCGGCGGTCTCGGTGCTGATCAAGACGCTGACGCTCTACACCATCATGCTGACCGGCTGCGTGTGGGAGAAGGTGGTCTTCGATCGCTGGCTGTTCGCCCCGGCCTTCTTTTGGGAAGACGTGTTCAGCATGGCGGTGCTGGCGCTGCACACCGCGTATCTGATGGCGTGGTTCAGCGGCTGGATGGACAGCCGCAGCCAGATGCTGCTGGCCCTGGCGGCCTACGCCGCTTATGCGATCAACGCGACCCAGTTCCTGCTGAAGCTGCGGGCGGCCCGGTTGCAGGGCGTCAATGCACGCACCGCCACGGCGGACGGCGCCGCCTTCAGCGGCCCCGCCGCTGCGAAAGAGGTGCGGTCATGAGCCCGGTCATTCCCATCCAGCTGGACACGGGCTGCCAGGACGCGCCGGTGCTGCGCGAACGCGGCCAGCGCGAGGTGTTCTGCGGCCTGACCGGGATCATCTGGCTGCACCGCAAGATGCAGGACGCCTTCTTCCTGGTGGTGGGCTCGCGCACCTGCGCGCATCTGATCCAGTCGGCGGCCGGCGTGATGATCTTCGCGGAGCCCCGCTTCGCCACCGCCATCCTCGATGAACGCGACCTGGCCGGTTTGGCCGATGCCCAGGACGAACTGGACCGCGTGGTGCAGCGGCTGCTGGCACGTCGCCCGGACATCCGGCTGCTGTTCCTGGTCGGCTCCTGCCCGTCCGAGGTGATCAAGCTGGACCTGTCGCGCGCCGCGAGCCGGCTGAATGCGCGCTTCAATCCGCAGGTCCGGGTGCTCAACTATTCCGGCAGCGGCATCGAAACCACCTTCACCCAAGGCGAGGACGCCTGCCTGGCCGCCCTGGTGCCGACGCTGCCGGCGCCACCGGTGTCCGACGAGGCGCAGGCGCCCGCGCTCATGGTGGTCGGCGCGCTGGCCGATGTGGTGGAGGACCAGTTCCAGCGCCTGTTCGAAGCGATGGGGCTGAAGCGCGTGTCGTTCTTCCCGTCGCGCAGCTCGGCTTGCCAGCCCGAGGTGGGCCCGCACACCCGATTGCTGCTCGCGCAGCCGTTCCTGGCCGACACCGCGCGGGCGCTGGAAGCCCGCGGCGCGCAACGCGTCGCAGCGCCCTTCCCGCTCGGCGCCGAAGGCACGGCCGCCTGGCTGATGGCCGCCGCCGAAGCGATGGGCATCCCCGCCGATCGGGCCGCGCCGGTGATCGCCCCCGCGCGGGCACGCGCCGAGCAGGCCCTGGCCGCGCACCGGGCGCGGCTGTCGGGCCGGCGGGTGTTCTTCTTCCCCGATTCGCAGCTGGAGATTCCGCTGGCGCGCTTCCTGTCGCGCGAACTGGGCATGCAGTTGACCGAAGTCGGCACGCCGCATCTGCATCGCCAGCATCTGGCGGCGGAGCTGGCGCTGCTGCCGGCGGGCACGCGCCTGTCGGAAGGCCAGGATGTGGAGCGCCAGCTGGACCGCTGCCGTGCCGAGCGTCCGGACCTGGTGGTCTGCGGTCTGGGCCTGGCCAATCCGCTGGAGGCCGAAGGGATGACCACCAAATGGTCGATCGAGCTGGTCTTCACGCCGATCCAGGGCTTCGAGCAGGCCGGCGATCTGGCGGCGCTGTTCACCCGTCCGCTCCATCGCCGGCAGTTGCTGGCGGCCTGACACGAGACCGCCATGCAGCTCACCCTCTGGACCTATGAAGGACCGCCGCATGTCGGCGCGATGCGGGTGGCGACGGCGATGCGCGGCGTGCACTATGTGCTGCATGCGCCCCAGGGCGACACCTATGCCGACCTGCTGTTCACCATGATCGAGCGGCGCGGCGAGCGGCCGCCGGTCACCTACACGACTTTCCAGGCGCGGGATCTCGGCAGCGACACCGCGCAACTGTTCAAGGACGCCGCCCGCGACGCCTATGCGCGCTTTCAGCCGCAGGCGCTGCTGGTCGGGGCCTCCTGCACCGCAGAGCTGATCCAGGATGATCCCGGCGGACTGGCCGCTGCGCTGGGCCTGCCGGTGCCGGTGATCCCGCTGGAGCTGCCGGCTTATCAGCGCAAGGAGAACTGGGGCGCGGCCGAGACCTTCTATCAGCTCGTGCGCACCCTGGCCGTCGCGCCCGTCACGCCGCGCACGCCGCCACCGTCGCGCGGCGCGGCTCCGCGCTGCAATCTGCTCGGCCCCACCGCGCTCGGTTTCCGCCACCGCGACGACCTGCGCGAGATCACCCAATTGATCACGCAGCTGGGCATCGAGATCAATGTCGTCGCGCCGTGGCAGGCCACGCCGGCGGATCTGGCCCGTCTCGCGGATGCGGATTTCAATGTGGTGCTCTATCCCGAAGTCGCGCAGACGGCGGCCGCCTGGCTCAGCCGCCAGTTCAAGCAGCCGGCCACCCGCACCGTGCCTATCGGCGTGCGGGCGACGCGCGCCTTCATCGCCGAGGTGGCCGCACTCGCCGGCATCGAGCCGGACCTGGCGCTGGCGCAGGCCGAGTCGCGCTCGCCCTGGTATGCGGGCTCGGTGGATGCGAACTATCTGACCGGCAAGCGGGTGTTCATCTTCGGCGACGCGACACACGCGATCGCTGCGGCGCGCGTGGCGGCGCATGAGTTCGGCTTCGAGGTGGTCGGCCTGGGCAGCTACAGCCGCGAATTCGGCCGCGAGCTGCGCGCCGCCGCGCAGGAGATGGGTCTCGAGGCGCTGATCACCGACGACTACCTGGAAGTCGAAGCCGCCATGGCCGCCGCCGCGCCCGACCTGGTGCTGGGAACCCAGATGGAACGGCACATGGCCAAGCGACTGGGTCTGCCCTGCGCCGTGATCTCGGCGCCGGTGCATGTGCAGGACTTCCCGGCGCGGCATTCGCCGCAGATGGGATTCGAAGGCGCGAATGCGCTGTTCGACACCTGGGTCCATCCGTTGATGATGGGCCTGGAGCAGCATCTGCTCGGCATGTTTCGCGGCGACTTCGAATTCCATGAGGCCGCCCCGCCGTCGCACCTGGGACATGCCGCGCCCGCGAAGGTCGGCGTGGTGGAGACGATGTCTGCCGCTGCAACGCCATCCGCGACACCCTCGCCCGCAGTGCCCGTCGCCATCGATGCCATCGGGCCTGTCGGCCCCGTCGTCGATGGCGCCATCGCGGCTGCCGAGACCATCGCCCCCGCCCCTGCGGTCACGCCCTGGGCGGCCGAGGCCGAGCAGGAGCTGCGCAAGATCCCGTTCTTCGTCCGGGCCAAGGCACGCCGCAACACCGAGGCCTATGCCCGGATCCGCAGCCTGCCGCTCATCACGCTGGAGACGCTCTATGACGCCAAAGCGCACTTCAGCCGATAAGCCCGCCGCCGAAGCGATGAACGTGGTCATCGTGACCATGGATTCGCATCTGGCCAGCGCGGCCGAACGCGCCCATGGCGTGCTGGCGCGGCAGCTGCCCGGCCTGCGGCTCACCGTGCATGCCGCGGCCGAATGGGGCGATCAACCGCAGGCGCTGGCGCGCTGCCGGGCCGACATCGCGTCGGCGCACATCGTGATCGCGTCGATGCTGTTCCTGGAAGACCACTTCATGCCGGTGCTGGCGGATCTGCAGGCGCGGCGTCCGCATTGCGATGCGATGGTCTGCGCCATGTCGGCGGCGGAAGTGACCCGCCTGACCCGCATGGGCGGCTTCGACATGAGCGCCCCGGCGAATGGCGCGCTGGCGCTGCTCAAGCGGCTGCGCGGCAAGCCGGCCGGCCAGGGCGGACGTCCGGCCAGCGCCGGCGCGCAGCAGATGAAGGTGCTGCGGATGCTGCCCAAAATCCTGCGCTTCATTCCCGGCACCGCGCAGGATGTGCGCGCCTATTTCCTGACGCTGCAGTACTGGCTCGCGGGCTCGCAGGACAACATCGTCAACCTGGTGAAGCTGCTGGTGGAACGCTACGCGCAGGGACCGCGCCAGGCGCTGCGCGCCAGCGCACGGCCGCAGCAGCCGATCGCCTATCCCGAGGTCGGCCTCTATCACCCGCAGATGTCGCATCCCGAGGCCGTCGGGTCGATGGCCACCACGCTGGACGCCCTGCCCCGGGTCGCGACGACCGGCGCGCGCGGCACGGTGGGCCTGCTGCTGATGCGGTCCTATCTGCTGGCCGGCAATGCCGATCACTATCACGGCGTCATCACCGCTCTGGAAGCGCGCGGCCTGCGGGTGATCCCGGCCTTCGCGACCGGGCTGGATCAGCGCCCCGCGATCAGCGCCTACTTCCAGGACAGCGCCGGCCGGCCGCGCATCGACGCGCTGGTCTCGTTGACCGGCTTCTCGCTGGTCGGCGGCCCCGCCTACAACGATGCGAAAGCCGCCGAGGACATCCTCGCCGCGCTGGATGTGCCCTATCTGGCGGTGCATCCGGTCGAGTTCCAGACGCTGGACCAGTGGGGCGCCTCGTCGCGCGGGCTGCTGCCGGTGGAGTCGACCATCATGGTCGCGATTCCCGAGCTGGACGGCGCGACCGGCGGCATGGTGTTTGGCGGCCGGGCCAACGGCACGCACATCGCCTGCACCGGCTGCAGCCATGCCTGCCGCTTCGAGAACACCATCGATGCGCACGACATGCACAGCTGCATCGAGCGGGCCGATGCGCTCGCGGCGCGCGTCGGCAAGCTGGTGGACCTGCGCCGCAGCGAGCGCGCGCAGCGGCGGGTCGCGGCGGTGATCTTCAACTTCCCGCCCAATGCCGGCGCGACCGGCACCGCCGCGTTCCTGTCGGTGTTCGAGTCGCTCTACAACACGCTGGTCGCGATGGCGAAGGCGGGCTACACGGTGGAGCTGCCCGCCAGCGTGGACGAGCTGCGCGATCGACTGATCCACGGCAATGCCGATCGCTACGGCGCGCTCGCGAATGTGCATCACCGCATTCCGGCCAACGAGCATCTGCGCCGCGAGAAGCATCTGAAGGAGATCGAGGCGCAATGGGGTCCCTGCCCCGGCAAGCAGCAGACCGATGGCAGCCATCTGCAGATCCTCGGCGAGCGTTTCGGCAATGTGTTCGTCGGCATCCAGCCCGCGTTCGGCTATGAGGGCGATCCGATGCGGCTGCTGTTCGAGCACGGCTTTGCGCCCACGCATGCGTTCTCCGCTTTCTATCGCTGGCTGCGCGAGGACTTCGCCGCGCATGCGGTGCTGCACTTCGGCACCCATGGCGCGCTGGAATTCATGCCCGGCAAGCAGGCCGGCCTGTCGGCCCGTTGCTGGCCGGATCGGCTCATCGGCGACCTGCCCAATCTCTATCTCTATGCGGCCAACAATCCGTCGGAGGGCAGCATCGCCAAGCGCCGCGCGGCCGCGACACTGATCAGCTACATGACGCCGCCAGTGGCCCAGGCGGGGCTCTACAAAGGCCTGGTCGAGCTGAAGGAACTGCTGGAACGCTACCGCGGCCTGGAGCCCGACGCCCGCACCGAGCACGACGAGCTGGCCACCATGATCCAGGCCCAGGCCGCCACGCTCGACCTCGCGCCGGTGGAGCCCGCCTGGGGCGAGGCAGCGCCTTCAGCCATCGCTCGGTTGGGCGATGCGCTGCTGGAACTGGAATACACGCTGATCCCGCATGGCCTGCATGTGGTGGGCCGCGCGCCCAGCGCGGCGGAACGCGTGGACCTGCTGATGTCCTGCGCCGACGCGTCCGAAGGCCTGCGGCCGGATCGGGCGGTCGTTGAAGCCTTGGTGGCGCAGGGCCTGCCGGCGCTCATGGCGGACGGATCGGTGTCGGGCTGGGCGCAGGGACAAGACCTGGCCCTGCTGCAACGCCTGGCCGAGATGGACCGGCTGATGGCGGAGGATCGCGAGATCGACGGCATCCTGCAGGCGCTCGATGGCCGCTTCCTGCGGCCCGCGCCGGGCGGCGACCTGCTGCGCACACCGGCCATCCTGCCGACCGGCCGCAACCTGCATGGCTTCGATCCGTTCCGTCTGCCCAGCGCCTATGCGGTCAAGGATGGCGCGCGACAGGCGCAGCGCCTGCTGGATCGGCATCAGGAAGGCGGCCATCCGCTGCCGGAATCGATCGCGATGGTGCTCTGGGGCACCGACAACCTGAAGAGCGAGGGCGGCCCGATCGCGCAAGCGCTCGCGCTGATGGGCGCCCGGCCACGCCAGGACAGCTACGGCCGGCTGGCCGGCGCGGAGCTGATCCCGCTGGAGACGCTGGGCCGTCCGCGCATCGACGTGGTGATCACCCTGTCGGGCATCTTCCGCGATCTGCTGCCGCTGCAGATCCGCTTGCTGGCGGAAGCGGCCTATCTGGCGGCCAGCGCCGATGAGGCGGTCGACCGCAACTTCATCCGCAAGCATGCGCTGGCCTATCAGGCGACGCACGGCGGCGATCTGGAAGCGGCCTCGCTGCGGGTGTTCGGTAATGCCGAGGGCGCGTATGGCGCCAACATCAACAGCCTGATCGACAACAGCCGCTGGCAGGATGGCGATGAACTCGCCGAGACCTACAGCCGCCGCAAGGGCTTCGCCTACGGCCGCGCGGGTCGGCCGGTGCAACAGGCGGCGCTGCTGCAGAGCGTGCTGGCCGAGGTGCAACTGGCCTATCAGAACCTGGATTCGGTCGAGCTGGGCGTCACCACCGTCGACACCTATTTCGACACGCTGGGCGGCGTGAGCTGCGCGATCCGGCGGGCCAAGGTCAGCCGCGATGGCGCGCAGGCGGCGATGACGCCGGTCTACATCGGCGACCAGACGCGCGACGGGCTCGGCGGCGGCATGGTGCGCACGCTGAGCGAGCAGGTGGCGCTGGAGACGCGCACCCGCATGCTCAATCCGAAATGGTTCGAGGCGATGCTGCAGCACGGCTATGAAGGCGTGCGGCAGATCGAGGTGCATGTCACCAACACGCTGGGCTGGTCGGCCACCACCGGCCAGGTCGCGCCCTGGGTGTATGAGCAGCTGAGCGCCACCTTCATCCTGGATCCGGCCATGCGCGAGCGCCTGGCCCAACTCAATCCGACGGCCTCCACGCGCGTCGCCCATCGCCTGCTGGAAGCCGTGGATCGCGACTACTGGCAACCCGATGCCGCCACCCTGCAGGCGCTGCGCCAGGCGGGTGACGAGCTGGAAGACCGCCTGGAAGGCGTCATTGAAAAGGCCGCTGCATGACCACCACCACCGCCGTTCCCCTGCATGAGATCGGACATCGTCGACCCGACGGCGCCGGCAGCGTGCAGGTGCAGATGGACCCGAGCGTGCAGATCGGCACCGCCAAGTGCTTCGCGATCTACGGCAAGGGCGGCATCGGCAAGAGCACCACGTCGAGCAATCTGTCGGCCGCGTTCTCGAAGCTCGGCAAGCGGGTGCTGCAGATCGGCTGCGACCCCAAGCATGACTCGACCTTCACCCTGACCAAGCGCATGCTGCCCACCGTCATCGATGTGCTGGAGACGGTGAACTTCCACGCGGAAGAGTTGCGGGTCGAGGACTTCGTCTACGAGGGCTACAACGGCGTGATGTGCGTGGAGGCCGGCGGCCCGCCGGCGGGCACGGGCTGCGGCGGTTATGTGGTCGGGCAGGCGGTGAAGCTGCTCAAGGAGCATCACCTGCTGGAGGACACCGATGTGGTGATCTTCGATGTGCTGGGCGATGTGGTGTGCGGCGGGTTTGCCGCCCCGCTGCAGCATGCGGACCGCGCGCTGATCGTCACCGCCAACGACTTTGATTCGATCTTCGCGATGAACCGCATCGTGCAGGCGATCGGTGCCAAGGCCAAGAACTACAAGGTCCGGCTGGGCGGCGTGATCGCCAACCGCAGCGCGGCCACCGATCAGATCGACCGCTACACCGAGCGCATCGGCCTGAAGCTGTCGGCCCATTTCCCGGACCTGGATGTGATCCGCCGCAGCCGGCTGAAGAAGTCGACGCTGTTCGAGATGGAGGACTCGCCCGAGCTCGCGCGGGTGCAGCAGGAATACCTGCGCCTGGCCGCCGCGCTGTGGACCGGTGGCGCGTCCTATGAGGCGGTGCCGATGAAGGACCGCGACCTGTTCGACCTGCTGGGCTTCGATTGAGACCGAATCGGGAAGGTGACTGCATGAGCGCTTATCAAGATCGACGCGCGCAGATCGAGGCCTACTTCGATCGCACCGCGGCGGATGCCTGGGCCCGACTGACCTCCGACGCGCCGGTCGGCCGGGTGCGCGCCAGCGTGCGCGCCGGGCGCGACCGGATGCGCGGCACCTTGCTGTCCTGGCTGCCCGCCGACCTGCGCGGTCGTCGCGTGCTGGATGCGGGTTGCGGCACCGGCGCGCTGGCGGTGGAAGCGGCGCGGCGGGGCGCGCAGGTGGTGGCGATCGATCTGTCGCCGACGCTGGTGGAGCTGGCCCGCACGCGGCAGCCGCGCTTCGACAGCGGCGGCTGCATCGACTTCCGCGCCGGGGACATGCTCGATCCCTCGCTCGGTCAGTTCGACCATGTGGTCGGCATGGACTCGCTGATTCACTATGAGCCCGACGATGCGGTGGCGGTGCTGGCCGATCTGGCGCAGCGCACCCGGCGGTCGGTGCTGTTTACCTTCGCGCCGAGCAATCCGGCGCTGCAGCTGATGAAGGCCGCGGGTCGGCTGTTCCCGCGCGGCAATCGGTCGCCGGCCATCGTGCCGGTGAGCGAGCAGCGCTTGCAGCGGCTCATCGGCCATCATCCGCGCCTGCTGGCCTGGGACGCGCAGCGCAGCGAGCGCATCTACAGCGGCTTCTACACCTCGCAGGCGCTGGAGCTGGTGCGGTCATGACCCCCTCGTCCACCCGTTCGCTCAACCAGCGCCTGGCGCTGCGCTGGGCGCGGCTGAGTCCGTCGCTGCTGCCCTTCGCCGATGTGGCCACCACCGAGCTGCCGCTGCGCCGCCTGATGCGGCTGGCGCTGTTCCAGGTCTCGGTGGGCATGGCCTATGCGCTGCTGGTGGGCACCTTGAACCGGGTGATGATCGTGGAGCTGGGCGTGTCCGCCTGGGCGGTGTCGCTGATGGTGGCGCTGCCGTTGTTGGCCGCGCCGTTTCGCGCGCTGGTGGGACATCGATCGGACACCCATTTGAGCGCGCTGGGCTGGCGGCGGGTGCCGTATCTCTGGTTCGGCTCGCTGCTGCAGTTCGGCGGGCTGTCGATCATGCCGTTCGCGCTGGTGCTGCTGCAGCCCGGCGCGGAAGCCAGCGCCCAGCCCGGCGGCGTGATGGTCGGCCGGGTGGCGGCGGCGCTGGCCTTCCTGATGGTGGGCGCCGGCATGCAGACCACGCAGACGGCCGGCCTGGCGCTGGCGACCGATCAGGCGCGGCCGGACACGCGGCCTCGCGTGGTCGCGCTGATGTATGTGATGTTGCTCGCGGGCATGGTGCTGGCGAGCCTCTGCTTCAGCCTGATGCTGCAGTCGTTCACGCCCACGCGGCTGGTCGCCGTGGTGCAGGGCGCGGCGCTGGCGACGCTGGTGCTGAACATCCTCGCGCTGTGGAAGCAGGAAGCGCGCGGCACGGTGAAGCGGCCGGCGCCGGGCGAGCCGGTGCCGCCTTTCCGGGCGGTCTGGCGGCACTTTGCGTCCCAACCGCAGACGCGCCGTTTTCTGGTGGCGGTGGCGCTGGGCACCGCGGCCTTCAACATGCAGGACATCGTGCTGGAGCCGTATGGCGGCGCGATCCTGAAGCTGCCGGTGGCCGCCACCAGTCTGCTGACCGCCGGCATGGCGCTGGGCTCGATGCTGGCCTTCGCCCTCGCGGCGCGCTGGCTGGCGCGCGGCGTCGATGCGTATCGGTTGGCGGCGATGGGCCTGCTGGTGGGCATCGTCGCGTTCTCGGCCGTGATCTTCGCGGCGCCGTTGGCGTCGGGCTGGCTGTTCCGCATCGGCAATGGGCTGATCGGGCTGGGCGCCGGCCTGTTTGGCGTCAGCACCCTCGTCGTGGCCATGGGCCTGGAGCGCAGCGGCGGCGCGGGGCTGGCGCTGGGCGCCTGGGGCGCGATGCAGGCCACCGCGGGCGGTCTGGCGGTGGCGCTGGGCGGCACCCTGCGGGATGGGTTCGAAGCGCTGGCGGCGCGGGGCTGGCTGGGGACGGCGATGTCCGAGCCGCAAGTCGCCTACAGCGTCGTCTATCACCTGGAGATCGCGTTGCTGTTCGGCACCCTGATCGCCATCGGTCCGTTGGTGCGCCGCCGCGGCGCGTCGTCGTCATCACGCCAGCCCATCGGACTGGCGGAGTTCCCAGGCTAGGAGGCCTCCATGCAAACCGGTGCCATCACGGGCTACATCGATGTGGCCCAGCTCGTGCTCTACGCGTTCTGGGTCTTCTTCGCGGGTCTCATCTACTACCTGCATCGCGAGAACAAGCGCGAGGGCTATCCGCTGAAATCCGATCGCTCGCGGGCGATCTCGGTGCAGGGCTGGCCGTCGGTGCCGCGCCCCAAGACCTATCAGCTCGCCCACGGCGGGACGGTCCAGGCCCCGAATGCCCGTCGCGATGCGCAACCGCCGGTGCATGAGGGCGCCTATCGCGGCTCGCCGCTGCAGCCTGAGGGCGATCTGCTGCTGGCGGGCGTCGGGCCCGGCGCCTGGGCCAACCGCGCCGATGTGCCCGACATGACCTATGAAGGCCTGCCCCGCATCGTGCCGCTGCGGGTGACCGCGGACTTCGGCGTGGCGCCGCAGGATGTGGACCCGCGCGGCCTGCCGGTGTGGGGCGCCGATGGGCTGGAGGGCGGCCGGGTGGTGGACCTGTGGGTGGACCGCTCGGAGATGCTGTTCCGCTACCTGGAGCTGGACGTCCCGGCGGCGGCCGGATCGCCGTCGCGCCGAGTGCTGTTGCCGATGAATTTCGCGCGGGTGCTGGATCACCGCATCGCGGTGCGGTCGATCCTCGGCGGGCAATTCGCGCGGGTGCCCGGCACGCGCCATGCGGAGCAGGTCACGCTGCTCGAAGAAGAAAAGATCATGGCCTATTACGGCGCCGGCACCTTGTACGCCACGCCGCAGCGCCAGGAGCCGCTGCTGTGAAGGCCGTCAATCTGGTGAATGTGCTGGCGCCCACGCACGAGCATGAGTTCGAGGCCTCGCCCGGCCTGCCGCAGGCCTTGCCGGTCGATGAGCAGTTGCTCTGGCAGGGTCGTCCCGATGCGCGGCTGCTGGCGCGTCAGGCGGTCCATCTGGACCTGGTGATCGGCTACTTCCTGCTGCTGCTGGGCTGGCGCGCGGTGAGCGGCTGGTCGGACGGGCAGTCGCTCCGCGAGATCCTCGTGGGCTGCGCCGGCATGATGCCGATGATCCTGCTGGCCAGCGGGCTGCTGGTCGGCATGGCCTGGCTGATGGCGCGCACCACCGTCTACACGATCACCGATCGACGCGTGGTGATGCGGGTCGGCATCGTGCTGAGCATCAGTTTCAATCTGCCGTTCTCGCAGATCGAGTCGGCTGGCTGGCGGGCGCACGGACGCGGTGGCGACATCGTGCTGAGCCTGGCGGGCAGCACGCGGATCGCCTATCTGCATCTGTGGCCGCATGTGCGGCCCTGGCATCTGCGCCGCACCCAGCCGATGCTGCGCGCGCTGGCCGATGCGCCGGCCGTGGCCGCTGTGCTGGCCCAGGCGCTGCGCGAGGCCCAGGCCGCGCAGCACGGTCTGCCGCAACGCGCCGTGGCGACCGCGACCGCTGCGGCGGCCGGTCGTGCCGTGCCTCAGGCGGCCTGAATCATGAGCGCCCCGCTGGTGAGCAAACTTCCCGCGCTGCCGCTGGCGGCGCTGGGCGCGCTGGTGCTGGTCAGCGTGCTGGGCGTCGGCGCGGTGCGGCTGGCGGGTGTCAGCGCCCAGCAGCAGGCCGATGCGCGCACCGTGGCCAGTCGTCTGTTGCGTTTCGAGGATGGCCGCGACGGCAGCATCGCGGTGCGCGATGCCGACAGCGGCGCCCTGCTGAGCACCATCGCGCCGGGCACCAACGGCTTCCTTCGCAGCGCCATGCGCGGCCTGGTGCGCGAACGCAAGCGCCAGGGCCTGGGACCGGAGCAGCCGTTTGAATTGCTGGGCCGCGCGGACGGCCGTTTGACCCTGGTCGATCCCGGCACCGGCCGGCGCATCGATCTCGAAGCCTTCGGACCCAGCAATGCGGAAGTGTTCGTCCGCCTGCTGCCCGTCACCTCACGAGGAGCCGATCATGTCGCTCAACGCTGAACTGCAGACCCCCGAGGACGCCGCCCGCCTGGCCAAGGCGGAGAGCATGCTCACGCCGCGCTTCTACAAGACCGACTATGCGGCGATGGACCGGCTGGACATGAGCCCGATCCGCGCCGAGTGGGACGCGATGATGGCCGAGTACGAGGGCGACAACAACCACGATCACTTCGTGCGGACACCGGAATTCAGTGCCGAGGCGGCGGCGCTGTCGGCCAGTTGGTCGCCCCAATTGCGGCGCGATTTCCAGGACTTTCTGGTCAGCTCGCTGACGAGCGAATACTCCGGCTGCGTGCTCTACAACGAGATCGCGAAGAACGTCAGCAATCCCGACATCAAGCAGCTGATGCGCTATCTAACCCGCGATGAATCGCGCCACGCCAACTTCATCAACCAGTCGCTCAAGGACTTCGGGCTGCAGGTGGATCTGGTGAATCTCAAGCGCACCAAGGCCTACACCTACTTCAAGCCCAAGTACATCTTCTATGCGACCTACCTGTCCGAGAAGATCGGCTATGCGCGCTACATCAGCATCTACCGGCAACTGGAGCAGCATCAGGAGCGGCGCTTCCATCCGATCTTTCGCTGGTTCGAACGCTGGTGCAACGACGAGTTCCGCCACGGGGAATCCTTCGCGCTGATGATGCGGGCGCAGCCGCATCTGCTGCGCGGCGCCAACACGCTCTGGATCCGCTTCTTCCTGCTGGCGGTCTACGCCACGATGTATGTGCGGGACCACACCCGGCCGTGGCTCAGCGAGGCGCTCGGCATGGACCCGACCGACTACGACTACCGCGTCTTCGACATCACCACCGAGATCGCCCGCCAGGTCTTTCCGCTGAGCCTGGACACCGACCGCCCGGCCTTCCGCGCCGGCATGACGCGGCTGTGCACCATCGCCGCCGCCAACGATCGGGCCAAGGCGCGCGGTGGCGTGCTGGGCAAGCTGCGCCAGGGCTGGTGCGCGCTGCAGGCCACGGCCTGCTTCGCACGGCTGTACCTGCTGCCGGTGAAGACGCATGAGCTGCCGCGTGAGATGCGGGTGGCGCCGAGCTGGTGAGCCGTCGGCCACGTCGCCTCACGCCCTCGCCTCCGCTCTGATCACCACCGATCGCCACCGATCCCTCCTCGCCATGCAACACGGCTGGCCTGCCCTCTACACCTTGCTGCTGTGGTGGTTCAGCACGGGTGTGATCCTGTATCTGAACGGCCTGCCACGCGCCACCCATCCCTGGACGATGGGCGCGGCGACGGTGCTGCTGGGCATCGCCCTGGCTGGTGTGGCGGTGACCGCGACGGACACGCGCGTCACCGGCGCCTATCTGGCGTTCACCGCCGCGCTCACGGTCTGGGCCTGGCAGGAGATCGGCTTTCTGCTGGGCTATGTGACGGGGCCGCGCCGGCGCGCCTGTCCTGCGGGGGCCACCGGCTGGCGTCGCGCCGGGCATGCGGTGATGGCGATCCTCTATCACGAGCTGGCGCTGCTGGTGCTCGGGCTGGCGGTGCTGGCGCTGACCTGGGGTCGGCCGAATCAGGTCGCGACCTGGACGTTCGGCGTGCTGTGGCTGATGCGGCTGTCGGCCAAGCTGAATGTGTTCCTGGGCGTGCGCAATCTCAACGAGCAGTTTCTGCCGGAGCATCTGCGCTACATGCACACCTATTTCCGGCAGCGCTCCGGCAACCGGCTGTTCCCGATCAGCGTGATGGCGGTGACCGGCCTCACCGCCGCCGCCTGGCACGGTGCTGTCGCGGTGCGGGTCGACGCGTTCGACATCACCGCCTGCAGCTTCGTGGCCATGCTGCTGAGCCTGGCGCTGCTGGAGCACTGGTTCATGGTGCTGCCGCTGCCGAGCGAGCGGCTGTGGGAATGGGGGATGCGGTCGCGGGCAAGGGCGCGAGGGTCGGACTGAGCCTGAGCCCATCGCGCATCCCGCACGGCCGCTGATGCGATCCCACCGTCATACAGCCTTTGATTTGTTTTTTGCTTTTACAGCCTTTGAGCTGTAGCTTGCCGGACTTCGACTGGCTCGATCGTCCCCCCCGGCATGCATCAATTTCCCGTTCGCATCCCCGCTCATTTGGCCCCTCTGTTGGTGGGCTTCCGCAAACAGGCCGGCTACACGCAGCGCGAGGTGGCGCTCCGGATGGGCGTCACTCAACAGACCTATTCCGCGCTTGAGCGTGCGCCAGAAACCGCCAGTTTGGGCAGACTGTTGAATCTGCTCAACATCTTGGGAGTCGCGTTGGTGCTTGAGGACAAAGCGGCGGTCAAGACCGTTGCGTCAACGCCCGCACCACCCGTCTCGGATCCAGACACGCCCATCTGGTGAGGTCCGCGTCCAGCGACATGCCGTGACGCGCCATTGACGCCGTTCCCGCGCACCAAAGCCCATGGAATCCGCCTCAAACCCCGGTTTCGAGGCCGTCTGCTGACAACAAAAAGCCATCAGGCCTGTATATTCATACAGTCATCAGCAGTCTTCTCTCGCCCTCATGGACCTCCAGCGCAAGCTCGCCATCCTGGCCGATGCGGCCAAGTACGACGCCTCGTGTGCGTCGAGCGGCACCGACAAGCGGGACTCCCGCAGCGGCACGGGCATGGGGTCGTCCGGTGGCATGGGCATCTGCCACAGCTACACGCCGGATGGGCGCTGCATCTCGCTGCTGAAGATCCTGCTGACCAACCATTGCCAGTACGACTGTCTCTACTGCGTGAATCGCTCGTCCAGCAATGTGCCGCGCGCCAAGTTCAGCGTGGAGGAAGTGGTCAACCTGACGCTCGACTTCTACCGCCGCAATTGCATTGAAGGCCTGTTCCTGAGCAGCGGCATCGTCAAGAGTCCGGACTTCACGATGGAGCTGTTGGTCGAAGTCGCGCGTCAGCTGCGCGAGGACCACGACTTCCGCGGCTATATCCATCTCAAGACCATCCCCGATGCGGGCGAAGACCTGCTGCGACGCGCCGGTCTGTATGCGGACCGGCTCAGCATCAATGTGGAGCTGCCCACCGACACCGGCCTGAAACAGCTCGCACCCGAGAAAGACACCACCGCGATCCATCGCTCGATGGGTCGACTGCGGCTGCACATCGACGATGCCAAGGCGCAGCGCAAGGCCGCGGCCGCCGTGCCGATCCGGGTGTTGCCGGGCGCGTCGGCGCGGCCCGCCCGTCCGCCGCGTTTCGCGCCCGCGGGTCAAAGCACCCAGATGATCGTCGGCGCCGATGGCAGCGACGATCGCAGCATCCTGCAAAGCAGCGCGACGCTCTATCAGCGCTTTCGCATGCGGCGCGTGTACTACTCGGCCTTCAGTCCGATCCCCGATGCCTCGCGCGCCTTGCCGCTGCAGGCACCGCCGCTGGTGCGCGAGCATCGGCTCTATCAGGCCGACTGGCTGATGCGTTTCTATGGCTTCGATCATCAGGAGATCGTGGACGACGGCACCGGCTTGCTGCGTCTGGATGTCGATCCCAAGATGGCCTGGGCGCTGGCGCATCCGGAGCGTTTTCCGGTGGACCTCAACACCGCCCCGCGCGAGTTGCTGCTGCGGGTCCCGGGCCTGGGCGTGGGATCGGTCGACAAACTGCTGGCCGCACGCGGCCTGCGCCGCATCCGGGCGGAGGATCTGTCGCAACTGAAGGTGCCCACCCGCAAGGTGCTGCCGTTCGTGGTGACGGACGGCCATCGGCCCAGCGGCGCGCTGCCGTTCAGCGCTGTCGCGCCGACCGCGGCCGGGCAGGCGGCGGGACCCTCCCGCATCGCGAGTGCTGTCGCATCGATGGCACCGGCGCCGGTTCAGATGGGGCTGTTCTGATGCACCGCATCCGATTGAACGGCCCGATCGATTTCGAGGGCTTTCGGCGCGCCGCCCGCCGCTTGCTGGCGCTGGGCGCGAGACCCGACGAAGTCAGCTGGCGCACCGGCGAGGAAGCGCCCACGCTGTGGGATGTGGTGGACGAAGTCTCCGATGTCGAGCCGTCTCTCTTGGACGCGAATCCGCCGGACGACGTGCCCGCGACGCTGCGGGTGCCGGCGGATTTTCTACGTCTGTGCCAGGCCACTTTGCTGCATCAGGATCCGCAACGCTTCGATCTGTTGTACCGGCTGCTGTGGCGTCTGCAGCAGGACGGCGGGCGTTGGGATCCGCTGGATCCGGAGCGTCGCCGGGCGGAGCAATGGGCGCGGGAGGTGCGCCATGAGATCCACAAGATGCATGCCTTCGTGCGATTCGTGCCGGTGCAGGACGACGATGGCGAGCGGCATGTGGCGTGGTTTGAGCCGGTGCATCACATCGTGGAAGCCGCCTCGCCCTTCTTCGCGCGCCGCTTCGCCAACATGCGCTGGGCCATTTTGTCGCCGCGCTGCTCGGTGTCGTGGGACGGTCGGCAGTTGCACTGGGGTCCGGGCGCCCGTCGCGATCAGGCGCCCACGCCGGATGCGGGTGCGTCGCTGTGGCTCACCTACTACCGCAGCATCTTCAATCCGGCGCGCCTCAAGATCGCGATGATGGAAAAGGAAATGCCGCGTCGCTACTGGGCCAACCTGCCCGAGGCCGCGCTGATCGAACCCCTGATCGCCGAGGCGGCGGAGCGCACCCAATCGATGATCGCGGCCGAGCCGACGGCGCCGAGGCGGATTCGGGCGATGCGAGGGGTGCGGCGGCCCGCTTGAGCACGAAGCGCCGGTCAACACGGTGCACGACATCCATCGGAAAGTCATGGCTGGCGAAGTCGCTCACTCGCTCCCGCGCCGCCCTACACTGCGACCCCAGCACGCCATCACGGATGCCGAACCTCGGCCCTTCAGTTGGCGGCAGGGAGCCCCCGTCATGACCCAGATCAGCCGGCGCACCAGTCTGCGCGCCACCGCGGCGTTGACCGCCCTCAGCTTGAGCGCTCCGTGGCGCAGTTGGGCGCAGGCCCCGGGCGCTGCGGACGCGCCGGCGTCGGCCGCCAGCGCGGGCAGCGCGGGGGCAAGGCCCGACCCTCGGCACAGCGGGCCCGACGGCGCGCTGCTGGCCAACCGGCTCAAGTTCCAGGGCGTGGCGCTCGCATCGATGCGCATCCGGGACGGCGCGACCACCTTCAGCGCCGCCACCGTGCAGGGCGCGTTGCCGGATGAGCAGACGCTGTTCGAGCTCGGCTCCATCACCAAGACCTTCACCGCGCTGCTGTTGGCCGATGCGGTCACCCGCGGACTGATCCAGCTGGACGATCCGGTGGAAGCCGTGCTGCCCGATCGCCTGCGACTGCGCGACAGCGAGGACCAGCCGATCCGCTGGGTCGACCTGGCCACGCATCGCTCCGGACTGCCCCGGCTGCCGGCGAACCTGGATCTCCAGGCCACGCCGAAGAACCCCTACGCGAGCTACGACTGGCCGCAGATGGCGGCCTTCCTCGGCAGCTGGAAACCCAGCAAGCCGCGCAACACGGCGTTCGAATACTCCAACCTCGGCGTCGGCCTGTTGGGCCAGTCGCTGGGCTTCCTGCAGAAGAAGGACTACGCCACCCTGCTCCGCGAACGCATCCTGGAGCCGCTGGGCCTGACCAACGACATGTTCCTGGCACCGCCCGCCGGCCGACGCTTCCTGGACGGTCACGACCGTGACGGCCGCCCCGTCGAGCACTGGACCTTCCGCCCCGCGATCGCTCCTGCTGGCGCGCTGCTGGGCACGACCCGCGGCCTGGCCCGGTTCGCGCAGGCCGCGATGGGACAGTTCGACCATCCGCTCAAGGACGCCTTCAAGCTCTGTTTGCGAAAGCACGGTGAGCGCGACCAGCCCGGTTCCGGCATCGGTCTGGCGTGGGTGGGCGCGCCGCTGCCGGGCCGCATCGCCTTCAACCACGATGGCGCCACCTTCGGCTTCAGCACCACGCTGTGGCTCGATCCGACCCATGGCCGCGCCGCCGCCGTGCTGTCCAACGCGGCCATCGGCGTGGCCGATCTGGGCCTGCATCTGCTGGAGCCGATGATCCCGCCGAGCGATCTCTCGCTGACCGAGCAGCCCAGCATCACGCTGCCGCCCGAATCGCTGAAGCCGCTGGTGGGCCACTATGTGCTGTCGCCCGCGATGACGTTGGAAGTCCGGATTCAGGAGGGCCGACTGTTCGCGCGCGCCACCGGCCAGCAGCCCTTCGAGCTGTTCGCCAAAGGCCCGCGCGAGTTCTTCGCCAAGGTCACGCCGCTGGAGATCCGCTTCGACCCCAGCCCGGCGGACGACGCGCCCGCCCCCGCGTTGACGATCAAGCAAGGCGGCCGGAACACTCGCGGCACGCGCAAGCCCTGAGGATTTCACGCGGGTTGGCGACGTTGGCGGCGTTAGAGACGTTGCCGTCGTTCGCGGCGTCTGCGGCGTTGGCGGTCAAGCGCGCGGCGCTGCGGGAAGCCCCCACGCGGTCGCGGCGATCAACATCCCGGAGAATCGCCGCATGCAAGTCATCAGCCTCAATGTCGCGCCGATCGAAACCCTGATCGTGGGGGGCAAGTCCCAACGCAGCGCCATCCGCAAACGTCCGGTCCGGGGCGATGTGGCGGTCGCGCCGCTCGGCCTGCAGGGCGACCAGCAAGCCGATCCGCGCTATCACGGCGGTCAGGCCAAGGCCGTCTATGCCTATCCCAGCGAGCACTATCCGTTCTGGCAGACGGTGCGCGCCCAGGCGCAACTGGCGGATTGGGGCGGCCCGCTGCCATGGGGCGCGATGGGCGAGAACCTCAGCATCGAGGGCCTGCTGGAAAGCCAGGCCTGGATCGGCGACGTGCTGGTGTTCCCCGACTGCGAGCTGGCCATCAGCGAGCCGCGTTATCCCTGCAACAAGTTCAATGCGGTGATGGGCTTCAACCAGGCGTCCAAGATGATGGTGCAGAGCGGCTGGTGCGGCTTCTACCTGGCGGTGCGCCAGCCCGGCACGCTCGCGGCCGGACAGACTTTCGAGCTGCGCCCCGGCCCGCGCGAGGTCACCATCGCCGAGGTCTTCCGGGCCAAGGCCAAGAAGACCTGAGCGATCCGGCCGGCGCTCAGTCCGACAGCGTCGGATAGTCGGTGTAGCCCTCGGCGCCGCCGCCGTACATCGTGGCGGAGTGCGCCTTCTCCAGCGGCGCATTGAGCTTGAGGCGACGCACCAGATCCGGATTGGAGATGAAGCTGCGGCCGAAGGCGACCGCATCGGCACGCCCTTCCGCCACCGCCGCCAGCGCCATGTCGCGGGTGTAGCCGTTGTTGGCGATGTACGGGCCCTTGAAGCGGGTGCGCAGCGCGTCGTAATCGAACGGCGCCACATCGCGCGGGCCGCCGGTCTGGCCTTCGATCACATGCAGGAAGGCCAGCTTCAGCGGCGCCAGTTGCTCGGCCACATGGTTGAAGAGCGCCTGGGCATCGCTGTCCTGGCCGGCGTCATTGACCGGCGTGACCGGCGACAGCCGCAAGCCGGTGCGGTCGGCGCCAATGGCCGCCGCAATCGCCTGCATCACTTCCAGCAGCAGCCGGGCGCGGTTCTCGATCGAACCGCCGTAGGCATCGGTGCGGTCGTTGATGCTGTCGCGCAGGAACTGATCCAGCAGATAGCCATTGGCGCCATGCACTTCCACCGCATCGAAGCCGGCGGCCATGGCCGCCTTCGCCGCATGTGCGAAGGCCTGCACGATGCTCGGCAGTTCATCCAGCTTCAAGGCGCGCGGCGCGGCCACGTCGACGAAGCCGTCCTTGGTGAAGGTCTTGCTTTGCGCCGGCTTGTCGGTGGAGGACAGTGGCTTCCCGCCGCCGGGCTGGAAGTCCGCATGAGAGATGCGACCCACATGCCAGAGCTGCACCGCGATCTTGCCGCCGGCTTGATGGACGGCGTCGGTGACCTGCTTCCAGGCGGCGATCTGCTCAGGCGAATAGATCCCGGGGGTGTCCAGATAACCCTGGCCCTCGGGCGCGATCTGGGCGCCCTCGCTGATGATCAGGCCGGCGGTGGCGCGCTGGCGGTAGTACTCGACCGCCAACGGCCCCGGCACCAGGCCACGGGAGCGGTTGCGGGTGAGCGGCGCCATCACGATGCGATTGGCCAGGGACACGGCACCGAATTGAACGGGATCGAAGAGATTGGGCATGGCGTTGATTGGGATGGAAGATTGAAAACGGGATGGCGGAAAGCTTACCCACACTGCCCGCCAGGTGTTGAACCTCGGCGACAGCCCGGCGCCGGGGTGGGGACTTGCGGCCACGTCCTGGCGCGGCGAGGTCGCATGGCTACACTCGCCGCGTGACCGCCCGGCCCCTCGGGGCGTCCTCGCCCTGAGGCGCCACTCCCCCGCGCTGGCGATCGCCGAACGGGCTCCTCTCATCTTCATGGAAGCGTCATGCCTGGTTGCTGGTTGCCTTCTACCGCGCGGGCGCTCGACGCCGCCGACGCCGATCGACGACAGCTCTGCGCCCGGCTGGGCCTGATCGGCATGCTGCCGCTCTGGGCCAGCGCGCCGGTCCAGGCCCTGACCACCCGACCCGAACCCGGTGCGCCGCCCGCGCGTTTGAAGGTTGGGCCGCAGGAAGCGATTCGCACCCTCGCGGCCGCCGCTGCGCAGGCCGCGCCGGGCACGGTGGTGGAGGTGCAGGCCGGGGACTACCCCGGCGACGTGGCCGTCTGGCCGCAACACGACCTGACCCTGCGCGCGATCGGTGGCCGCGTGCGGGTGATCGCCAACGGCGCGCATGCGCAGGGCAAGGGGTTGTTCGTCTGCACCGGCGAGCGCCAGCGCATCGAAGGCTTCGACTTCATCGGCGCGCGGGTGCCGGACCGCAACGGCGCCGGGATTCGGCTGGAGCGCGGGTCGCTGAGCCTCAAGGATTGCCGCTTCCACGACAACGAGAACGGCCTGCTCAGCGCCAACGATCCGTCGATCACGCTGGACATCGACGGCTGCGACTTCGGCGCGATCGCCCCCGGAGAAGGCCGGACGCACAACTGCTATGTCGGCGCCATCGCGCGGTTGAGCGTCACCGGCAGCTATTTCCATCATGGGCACAGCGGCCATCTGTTGAAGTCGCGGGCGGCCGTCCACCACGTCTTCTACAACCGCTTCAGCGATGAGACCGGCCGCGCCAGCTTCGAACTGGAATTCCCGAACGGCGGGCTGGCGCTGGTGGTGGGCAACCTGATCCAGCAAAGTCCGCGCACCGACAACTTCCACCTGATCGCCTACGGCAACGAAGGCCTGTCCGGGCCCCGCCACGAGCTGCATCTGATCAACAACACGCTGATCGACCTGCGCCAGCCGGGCGGCGTCTATCTGCGCGCGGCCCCGGGCGCGCAGCGGGTGCGGCTGATCAACAACCTGCTGGCCGGCCAACGGTCGCTGCCGCCGGGCGCCGGCTGGGAGCAGCACCACAACCACTTCGTGGGGCTGGATCATTTCGTGGACGGGAAGTCGCTGGATGCCCGGCTGAGAGCCGATTCGCCGCTGCGAGGCCGCGCGGTGGAGCCCGGTCGGGTGGACGGCATCGCCCTGCGGCCGACGCGGCAGTACCAGCATCCCTGCGGGCTCATGGACGTGCCGCCGCAGACGCCTTACAGCCCCGGCGCGTTCCAGGTCTGAGGCCTGGCGGCCTCACGGCTGGTGGTGCCGAACCGATCGCAGGTACAGTGCCGACCATGCTCGCTTATCGACACGCTTTCCACGCCGGCAACCATGCTGACGTGCTCAAACACCTGGTGCTGGCCGAGGTGCTCCGCTACATGGCGGAAAAGGACAAGGCCTACACGCTGGTGGACACCCATGCAGGCGCCGGCGGTTATGCGCTGGACGGCCGCTATGCCCAGAAGAATGCCGAGCATCTGGGCGGCATCGCCGCGCTCTACAGCCGCAAGGACCTGCCCAAGCCGCTGCACGACTACGTCGAACTGGTGCGCGAGTTCAACCAGAACGGCCCGCTGAAGCAGTATCCCGGCTCTCCCGCCATCGCCTATCTGATGATGCGCGAGCAAGACCGGCTGCGCTGCTTCGAGCTGCATCCGACCGATCAGCGCATCCTGGCCAGCTACCTGGACGAGCGCCCCAACACGCAGGTGCACTTGCAGGACGGCTTTGGCTCGCTCAAGGGTGAGCTGCCGCCTCCGTCGCGCCGCGGCGTGGTGCTGATCGATCCGCCCTATGAGATCAAGGCCGACTACGGCAAGGTCATCGCCGCGTTGCGCGAGTCGCTGCAGCGCTTCGCCGACGGCACCTTCCTGATCTGGTATCCGCAGCTGCAGATCCTGGAATCGGCACAACTGGTGCAGCGCCTGAAGGCCGCCACCGAACCGGTCGCGAAAAAGGGCTGGCTGCATGTGCGGCTGACCGTGGCCCAGGCCGATGAACGCGGCTTCGGCATGATGGGCAGCGGCATGTTCGTGGTGAATCCGCCCTTCGTGCTGCACGACAAGCTGGCCGAATGCCTGCCGACGCTGGTCGACACGCTGGGCCAGTACGACGAGGCCAATTACCTGCTGGAACAGCAGGTCGCCTAAGGCGGCGGCTGGCCCATCGCCAACAACAACGCGCGCCAACGGGCGCGCGTTTTGTTTGGGGGCACCGATCGGCCAGAGTGACCGGTTCGGCGCGGTGGGCCGACGCGGCCGCGAGCGGATCAGTAGCCGACGGTGAACCGGCGGCGGATGTGCTGAGGCTGCTCCAGCTCGTCGACGATCGCCACCGCCAGGTCCGCGCTGGACACATGCGCCGGGCCGTTGGCATCCATCACCGGCGTGTCCAGGCTGACGCGATAGCGACCGCGGCGCTCACCGGGCTCCAGATGCACGGCCGGCGACAGGAAGGTCCAATCGAGCGAGCTTTCCAGCCGGATCAGGTTCAGCGCCTCGCGCGCGGCCAGCGCGCCGGTCTTCCACTGCGCCGGAAACTCCGGCGTGTCGACCAACTGAACGCCAGGCGCCGCGAACAGGCTGCCGGCGCCGCCGACCACCAGCAAGCGCTTCACGCCCGCGCGCTTGACGCCGTCATAGGTGGCGCGGGTGCCGGTCAGGAACTCGTCATACAGGTTGGGCACCGACCAGCCGGGGTTGTAGGCGCTGACCACCGCGTCCACGCCTTCCACGGCGGCCGCGACCTGGTCGGCATGGCGCACATCGGCCTGACGCACGGTCAGCCCCGCTTGGGCCGGCAGCTTGGCGGGATCACGCGCCAGGGCGACCACCTGATGCCCACGGGCGAGCAGTTCCTGGAGCACCTGGGTGCCGACAAAGCCAGTGGGTCCGATGAGGGCGACTTTCATGGGGAATCCTTTCTGAGAACGACCGGCGGCGAGCAGCTCGCGTCGGGTCAAGGGAGACGGGTGGGGAGCGGCGCTTCGTGGAGAAGCAGCGATGGATGAACTGTAGAAACTTCACAATCAACCCAGAAGTCCTCAGAATCCACCTCCGTTCTTTAGTTCATCTTCACAATCCGATGCTGGATCAATTGCGACGCATGGCCGTGCTGGCCACGGTGGTCGAGCAGGGCAGCCTGGTCGCGGCGGCCCGGCAGCTGCAAACCACCACCTCCGCCGTCAGCCAGCAGCTTCGGGCGCTGGAGCGCGACATGGGCGTCACCCTGCTGCATCGCTCCACGCGCCGGATCGGCTTGACGCCCGCAGGCGAGCGATTCGTCCAGGGCTGCCAGGCCATGCTGGCCGCCGCGCGCGAGGCCCAGACCCAGCTGCAGCATCTGCGCGACGCGCCCGAAGGCGAGCTGCGCCTGAGCGCACCCGTCGGGTCCGCCCGGCAGATCGGACCGGCGCTCGCGCCCCTGCTGGCGGCGCATCCGGGATTGAGCCTGTCGCTGGAGGTGGACGATCGCTTCACCGACCTGGTCGCCCACCGCATCGATCTGGCCCTGCGCTTCGGCCGATTGCCCGACAGCACCTGGGTGGCGCAGCGCATCGGTCAGAAGACCATTGGTCTGTATGCCGCGCCCGCCTACCTGGCCCGACGCGGCGTGCCGACCGCCATGGCGGACCTGCGCCAGCATGACTGGCTGGCCCTGCGCGCCGACAACGGGTCGCTGCGCAGCCTGCTGTTGCGCGGCCCCGAGGGTCAGGAGGATGAGCTGCGGATGACGCCGCGCGTCAGCAGCAACAACCAGCTCAGCCTGCAGCAGATGTGCGAGGCCGGTCTGGGGCTGGCGATGCTGAGTCCGGACGATGTCGATGAATCGCTGGCGCAGGGCCGGCTGCTGCCGCTGCTGCAGGGCTGGTCGCTCCCCACCTTGCCGGTGTATGTGATGACGCCGCAACGCGATGCGCAGCCCGCGAAGGTGAGACATGCCATCGAGGCGCTGCGCGGCGCGTTTTCCGGCGGATCGGGCGGCCTGCCGGCGCGGCAGGATTGACCGTCGCCGGTCACAGCCAAGTCACAGCCAGGTCACAGCCAAGTCACGGCCACAATCGGCCCATGCCACTGAATCAAGCTGCCTGGGCCCGCATCGTCCCCTTCGCTCTCTTCATGCTGCTGCTGGCGCTGCGGGGCGCCGTGCCGGAGCCCAATGCCTGGGGCATCGATGCCCGCTGGCTGTACGGTCTCAACCTGATCGTGGTCGGCGGCGCGCTGGCCTGGTATTGGCGCAGCTACGGCGAATTCGACCGCCAGAACCGGCCGAGCGCCGCCGAGGCGGGGCTGAGCGTGCTGGTCGGGCTGGCCGTGTTTGGCCTTTGGATTCACCTGGACGCGCCCTGGATGCAACTGGGCGAGCCGACGGCGGGCTTCATCCCGAAGACGGCCGCTGGCGGGCTGGACTGGCCGCTGATCGTCGTGCGCTGGCTGGGCGCGGCGCTGTTGGTGCCGGTGATGGAAGAGCTGTTCTGGCGCAGCTTCCTGATGCGCTGGGTGGCCAACCCGCGCTTCGAGTCGGTCGATCCGCGCCGGGCGGGCCTGCGCGCGGTGGTGATCTCGACCTTCGTCTTCATGCTCGCGCACACGCTGTGGCTGGCCGCGATCGTCGCGGGTCTGGCCTACGCGCTGCTGTACCTGCGCACCGGCAAGCTCTGGTGCGCCGTGATCGCCCACGCGGTGACCAACGGGGTGCTCGGCATCTGGGTGGTGATGTCCGGTCGATGGGAATTCTGGTGATCGACGATGGGCCGTTGCCGCGCTGATCCCTTGGCGCGAGGAGCGGCCGGCTTGGCGATCAGTCCTTGGCGGGCGCCGTCGCCCCGCTCTTGAGCGCCTTGATCACGCCGGCCGGCCGCTGCAGATGGCGGAAGCGTTCGAACAGCCAGCCCCGCATGCCCATCACGAGCGTGAACTGGCGCCGCTCGGCGTCGGGCAGCTTCTGATCCAGCAGATGCTGGCGAGCGAAGTCCTCGGCGACCCGCTGCAGACGGTCGCGCAGTTCCCGCGCCATGCCGGGGCTGAGCTGGCCATGCACCAGCATCAGCAGTTCGCCGTCGCCATCGAAACCGCCGTCGAAGAAGTCCTGCATGACGTTCTCGCGGAAGAACTGCATCACCGGTCCCTGCGGCCGCCAGCGGAAGGTCTTGGCCACCTGCAGCCGATAGCGGTTGAGCGGTCGCAGCTCGATGATGCCGAGTCGATCCAGCTGCGCCAGCGCGCGCGTGACTTCGGCCTCGGTCAGCCGATAGGTCGCGATGACCTGCTCGAAGCTCCACTGGCTCAGGCAGCAGATCGCCATCAGCAGCAGCTTTTCATCGGCCACCACTTCGCGTTCCTGTTGCAGCGTCAGCTCGCGGCGCAAGGACTGGTGCTGGGCCAGGCGCTGCGACAGGTCGGCGAAATCGGTTTTCAGCACCCGGCAGATTTCATCGATGCGCGACAGCGGCATCTCACCGCCGGTGAACATGCGCTTCACGCTGGATTCGGAGAGATCCAGTTCCCGCGCCAGTTGCGCATAGCTGAGTCCGGCGGTTTTGAGCTCCGCCTTGATGAGGTCGATCAGGGTCTGTGTGCTGGCCATGGCGCGCAACGGTAGCGCAATTCGCGCCCGTGCAGGTCATCTCGCGCTACCGTCGCCGACAGAGCGCCGTCCCGCGCCCACCGACGCCGAGCATCGCGGCCTTGTGCTGCTCCACGGTCGCCCGACCGCCTGCTTCGATGCTTCGTCGACGTCCCTTTCTCTGCTGCGGCGCCCTCGCCGGCGCCGGCCTGTTCAGCGCGCTGGCCCATCAGGTCGGACCGGTGGTCAATCCCTGCGGCGATCCTGCGCCCGCCCGACTCGCGGACGTGCCGCCCGATTGGCTGGCGTCGATCTGGGAGGGCTTGCGTCCCGACCAGCTGTGGGATGTGCACACCCATCTGCTGGGCACCGGCGATTCCGGCTCCGGTTGCTGGGTCGATCCCAAGCTGTCGCAGTGGTGGCATCCGGTCGAGCATCTGCGGCGGCAGGCGATCCTGAACGGCGCCTGCGTGCCGACGGATTCGGCGGCGGTCGACCGGGCGTATGTGCAGCGGCTGACGCAGTTGGCCGATGCATTTCCGGTCGGGGCGCGATGGCTGTTGTTTGCCTTCGACGAAGCACTCGACGCGCACGGACAGCGTCGACCGGACTGGACCACCTTCCATGTGCCCGATGCCTATGCCCGCGACGTGGCGGCGGCGCGACCGGACCGGTTTGGCTGGGTGGCCTCGATCCATCCGTATCGGGCGGATGCGCTGGAGCGGCTGGAGCGCGCGCTCGCCGATGGCGCGCTGGCGCTGAAGTGGCTGCCGAGCAGCATGGGCATCGATCTTCGTGATGCGCGCCTGCGCCCCTTCTATGACCGGCTCGCCGCCAGCCGGTTGCCGCTGATCGTGCATGTGGGGGAGGAACATGCCGTCCCCGGCGCAGGACAGCAGGCCTTGGGCAATCCCTTGCTGCTGCGCGAGCCCTTGCGCCATGGCGTGCGGGTGATCGCCGCGCACTGCGCCTCGCTGGGCATGGGGATGGACCTGGACCGGCCGCGGCCCCGACCGGTGCAGGCCTTCGACCTGTTCGCCCGGCTGATGGCGGAGTCGGATGGCCGCGAGCGGCTGCTGGGCGATGTCTCGGCGGTGTTCCAGTTCAACCGCCGGCCGGAGGTCTGGCAGCAATTGCTGTCTCGCCAGGACTGGCACGACCGGCTGCTGCATGGGTCCGACTATCCCTTGCCGGGCGTGATGCCGCTGGTGAGGCTGGACGGCCTGGTGCGCGCGGGCGTGCTGGATGCGGCCGATCAGGCGCCGCTCGCGGCGCTGCGCCAGCATCATCCGCTGCTCTTCGATCTGGCGCTCAAGCGCCGGGTGCGATGGCGCGATCAGCGCTTCCACCCGTCGGTGTTTGCCACGGCGCGGCATTTCTTCACGCCGGATCGGGGGTAGCACCGCTCGCTACCCGGCCGGGCGCCGGGCGATACTGCCGCGCATTCCTGAGGCCGGAGCGCGCATCGACCCCGAAGATCACACCCATCGATCCCCACCACCGCCCCGGCGCCTTCGCCGACCGGCGATCCGAGCGGGGACGATTTCAACGATCTCAGGAGCACTTTCATCATGACCCGCACTTCCCGCGACACCTCCGCCTGGCGCTATCAGGTCTGGATCTCCTTCGGCATCAGCGTCACGCTGTGCGGCGTCGGACTCGCCTGGCTGCCGGGTGCGGACCTGGATCGCGCGTTCATGGTGATGGGTTATGTCTTCTGCCTCTCCACCGCCTTCGCCTTGTCCAAGTTCATCCGCGACAAGCAGACCGGCAAGTCCGACACCCCGATGTGGGGCCTGGTGGTGTGGAGCGGTTTCGCGCTGGCGATGTCGCTGACGGCCTGGGGCTTGTGGCGCATGGACATCCAGCCGGTCTGGAAAGCGTATTTGCTGGTCAGCTGGTGCTACCTGATCTCGAATGTGTTCACGCTGGCCAAAATGCTGCGCGACGCCCACGACGCCGACCTGATGGACGCCCGCCTGCAAGGTCGTCGTGAGGCCGGTCACGGTCAGACCGCCTGAAGAGGGATGGACGACCCGGCGACTCCGATGGCCCACTGCCCTGAGCGCCGTGGCGCCATCCCGGCGCACCGCGATGGACCTCTCCGCTTCTGCCCATCTGCCTGCTTTTCACCGTATCACTCGCACTGACCCACGACGGCCGATCGGCCCGGGTTCCGCTTCACCGCAAGGACTGTTCATGTTCACGCTTCGCTCCTCCGCCGTGGCTTCGGCCGCATCTTCCGCCGACCGGCCGGCGACCGTGGCCGCGGGCTTCCTCGGCTCGCTGCGGATCGGGACCGCGATGACCGCTCTGGCGCTGGGCCTGGCCCTGGCCCAGCCCTCGTTCGCCGCGGCGAACCCGAGCCAGGCCAGCGCGGCGATCTCGATGCTGCCGGTGGCGATCTCGGTGGTCGCGCCGGTGGCGGTGCTGTCCGCTGGCGCCAGCTTCGTCGTCCTGGCGGTGGAAACGCCCGCCAAGGGCACGGTCTGGGTGCTGCAGCGGGCCTCGGACGGCGTGAAGGTCAGCGTCGAGTTCTCCGCCGGTGCGGTGTCCAGCGCGGCGGCGTCGGCCGGGACCGCCGTCACCGTGTCGGTCATCGGCACCGGCTATGTGCTGTCGGCGCTGGGTGAGGCGATCGCCTTCATTCCCAACGAGATCGGCGCCTCGCTGCTGCACAACGAGCGCGTCACCGGACCCCAACGCGTGACGCGATGAGCCGCCGCGCGCCAGACCAGGCCGTCGGGCCGACGATCGGTGCGCGCGGACCGCGCACCGGCCGTGTGCGCCCGGTTGGCATCGCGGTCGGCGTCGCGCTGGCGCTGACGGCCGCCGCCGCGCAGGCCGGCCGACCCTGCGAGGAGAAGCCGCTGACCACCCAGCAGTTGCGCCGTGGCATGAACCTGGCGCAAGCGACCGCGCAGGCGCTGGATGCCAGCGGCGCCGACGTGGTGCTGCTGGCCCGCGCGGGTCAGGATCTGACGCAATACGGGTTGCGCTGGTCGCATGTCGGTTTCGCTTATCGGGAGACCGGGACGGAGGGCCGCCCGGTCTGGCGCGTGATGCACAAGCTGAACCAGTGCGGCACCGCGAGCTCGGACCTTTATCGCCAAGGGCTGGGCGAGTTCTTCATGGATCGGCCGCATCGCTATGAGGCGGCCTATGTGGTGCTGGAGCCCGAGCTGCAGCGCGCGCTGCTGCCCGTGCTGCGGGACAACGCGCGCGTCGCGTCCATGTTCTCGGCGCCTTACAGCATGGTGGCGTATCCGTGGTCGCTGCAGTACCAGCAGAGCAACCAGTGGGCCACCGAGACCCTGGCCGCCGCGGCCGCGCCGAAGGAAGTCTTCAACCGCACGCAGGCCCAGGACTGGCTGCGGCGGCAGGGCTATCAGCCGAGCGATCTGCGGCTGTCGACCGCCACCCGCCTGGGCGCGCGCATCGGCATGGCCAATGTCGCCTTCGATGACCATCCCAGCGCCCGTCGTTTCTCCGGCCACATCGAGACCACCACCGCCGACACCGTCTTCAGCTGGCTGAAGCGCGCCCAACTGGGCGGCTCGCCGCAGTTCATTCAGGAGCCGCCTCCGTGAGGCCCGCCCTCTGCGCGCCCCGCGTGACACTCACGACGTCCAGGGCCGTCATGTTGTTGCGGACCGCTTCGGGCTGACCTCGGGCCGAGTCCCACCCCCACGCTTCGCCGCCCCACCCTTTCCAATCCCCGCCATGAGCAGCCACCCTTCCGTGCCTCACGCTTCCTCTGCCGCACCGGCCACGCCGGCACCGACCGCCTCGCAATTTCGATTGCTGACGCAGCGCCGCTTCGGGCCGTTCTTCGCCACGCAATTGGCGGGCGCTTTCAACGATTCATTCCTGAAGCAGCTGGTGATCCTGCTGGTCACCTTCCACTCGACCGACTACACCACGCTGTCGCCGGGACTGGTGGCCAATGCGGCGGCGGGCCTGTTCATCCTGCCGTTCGTGCTGTTCTCGGCCTATGCCGGTCAACTGGCCGATCGTTTCGACAAGGCCCGCGTGATCCGGCTGGTGAAGATGGCGGAGGTCGTCATCATGGCGGTGGCCAGCGTCGGCTTCTTCCTGAAGAGCCTGCCGGTGCTGCTGGTGTCGATCTTCGCGATGGGCTGTCACTCGGCCTTCTTCGGGCCGGTCAAGTACTCGCTGCTGCCGCGGGTGCTGATGAAGGAAGAGCTCACCGGCGGCAACGGGCTGCTGGAGATGGGGACCTTCCTCAGCATCCTGCTGGGCACGCTGGTGGCAGGCGTGCTGGCGGCGATGACGACCAATCCGTTGTGGCTGTCGCTCGCCTTGCTGGGCTTCGCGGTGCTGGGGCTGGTCTCGAGCTGGTTCATTCCGGCCACCGGCGAAGCCGCGCCGGATCTGAAGCTGCATTTCAGCGTGGTGAGCGAGACCATCGCCACGGTGAAGATGGGCAAGCACGAGGGCAAGGGCGTCTGGAACAGCTTGCTGGCGATCTCCTGGTTCTGGTTCATCGGCGCGGTGGTGCTGTCGCAGATCCCTGCACTGGGCAAGGAGCTGCTGCATGGCGACACCACGGTGGTGACGCTGCTGCTGGCCACCTTCTCGATCGGCATCGCGGCGGGATCGCTGCTGTGTGAGCGGTTGTCGGGCCACAAGGTGGAGATCGGTCTGGTGCCGGTGGGATCGATCGGCCTGTCGGTGTTCACGGCTGATCTGGCGTTCTCGGCGGATCGTTTCGCCGAGCGCTTCACCGCGCTGATGCAGTCCGGTGCGGCTCAGGCGCCGCTCGACTGGACGCATTTCCTGGCGCTGAGCGGCAGCTGGCGGGTGCTGGGCGACATCGCTCTGGTGGGGGTGTTCGGCGGCTTGTTCATCGTGCCGCTGTATGCCTTCGTGCAGCTGTGGACGTCGCCGCAGCGGCAGTCCCGCATCATCAGCGCCAACAACATCCTGAATGCGCTGTTCATGGTCGTGGCGGCGGGCCTGTCGGGCGGGCTGCTCGCGGCGGGGCTGTCGGTGACCGGCCTGATCCTGGTCTGCGCGACCTTGAACGCGGTGGTGGCGCTCTACATCTACCGCACGGTGCCGGAGTTCCTGTGGCGCTTCCTGAGCTGGTTCGTCGTGCATGCGATCTACCGGCTGCGCGCCACCGGCAAGGCGCACATTCCTGAAGAAGGCGCGGCGATCCTGGCGCCGAATCATGTGTCCTATGTCGATGCGCTGGTGCTGAGCGCGCTGTGCCCGCGGCCGATCCGTTTTGTGATGGACGCGAGCATCTTCCGCGTGCCGGTGCTGTCGTGGCTGTTCCGGCAGGTGAATGCGATTCCGATTGCGTCGGCGAAGAAGGAGCCGGCGACGCTGGAGAAGGCGCTGGCTGCTGTCGAGGAAGCGCTGCGCCAAGGCGAGTTGGTGTGTGTCTTCCCCGAAGGCGCTCTCACGCGAGACGGTCAGGTCGCCGAATTCAAACCTGGCATTCGTCGCATGCTGGATACCACGCCAGTCCCGGTCATCCCCATCGGCTTGTCGGGCCTGTGGGAGACGGCATTTGCCCGAAATGGCAAGTCGGTGGGGGCCCGTCTGGCCAGCTTGCGTCCGGGTCGGCGTCTGGACGTGAATGTGGGCGCACCACTGAATGCGTCGGTCGATGTGGAAACCCTGCGCGCCCAGGTGGTCGCGCTGTCTGGATCCGGCGCCGCGACACGATCGACCTGACCACCCCGGGCAAGGCGTTCGGGGCAAAGGTATCCCGAATGCTTCAGGGTGATTTTTCGTCCGGCCCGGCCGTCTCCCCGCGGCGGAACAACCGCCGCAACCGCCACTTCCACGCCCGCGCGGTGCGCCAGACCGCACTGGTGCGGACCCAATGCAGCAGCGCTTGCTTCCAGACGGTCCAACGTCCGTACCAGCGGGCAAACCAGGCCAGCCGCATCAAGGCCGGCTGTGTGAGCGCGAACAGCCGGGCGAGGATGGCGGTCCCGATCAGCTTGGCCAGCACGATCACCGCCACGCCGAGACCTGCGCGGCCGATGCCGATCAGCCACAGCGCCAGCAGCTTGACGGGCAGCAGCGCCAGATAGGGCAGGCAGAACACCGCCAGCGCCGCATACGGGGGCAACCGCCGAAGCAGGGCTTCGAGATGCCGAAAGACCGGCAGCCGCCCCAGCGCCGCCATGGCGCGCTGCAACGGCTCCCAACCCCACTCCTCGAAGAGGATGACCAGCGCCAGGATGACGCGCAGGAGCCAGCGGACAGGGGCAATGATCAGCTTGAGCATGCGGGGATCATGGCACTGCGCACAGCCCGTTCGGGCGGCGGGCCTCTGACGCCGCCTGCATACGCTCGTCGGCGGGGGCGAGTGAAGCTGCATGCGGGCGGTGCTTGTCGTTCGAGCCGATTCGCCGGACAGGCACTCTCCTGAGGCAAAGCTCGCTACACTTTCGCCCAACAACGCCGCCACGCCTTCTTCGGTTGAGAGGCCGAAGGGTCCCGCAAGGGGGCGCACCAGGGTTGGTTAAGTTGATCGCGTCAGCGGTAGAAAAGCCTCGCAGCAGCGAGGCTTTTTTACGCCCATCAACCGTCAAACCCCTCGCGCCCGATCCGCCGCGAAGCGCTGACGGAAGCCCTCGAAGTCCCCGGCATCCAGGGACTCCCTGACTTCCTTCATCAGGTTCAGGTAGTAATGCAGGTTGTGCACGCTGGTCAGCATCGGGCCCAGCATCTCGCCGCAGCGATCCAGGTGATGCAGATAGGCGCGGCTGAAGTTCTGGCAGCAGTAGCAGGTGCAGGTCTCGTCGACCGGGCGCTCATCCGCCTTGTAGCGCGCATTGCGCAGCCGCAGATCACCGAAGCGGGTGAACAGATGACCGTTGCGGGCATTGCGGGTGGGCATGACGCAGTCGAACATGTCGACGCCCTGGCGCACGCCTTCCACCAGATCCTCCGGCGTGCCGACACCCATCAGGTAGCGCGGCTTGTGGTCCGGCAATTGATGCGCGATGTGGTCCAGCACCCGCAGCATGTCCGCCTTGGGCTCCCCCACCGACAGCCCACCGATCGCGTAGCCCGGCAGGTCCAGCGCCTTCAGCCCGGCCAGCGACTCGTCGCGCAGATGCTCGAACATGCCGCCCTGCACGATGCCGAACAGCGCGTTGGGATTCTCCAGACGGGCGAACTCGTCCTGGCAGCGCTTGGCCCAGCGCAGGCTCATTTCCATCGACAGACGCGCCTCGCGCTCCGTGGTGAGCTGGCCCTTGGACTCATACGGCGTGCATTCGTCGAATTGCATGACGATGTCGCTGTTGAGGATGGTCTGGATCTGCATCGAGATCTCGGGCGTGAGGAACAGCTTGTCCCCATTCACCGGCGACGCGAACTTCACGCCTTCCTCGCTGATCTTGCGCATCTCGCCCAACGACCACACCTGGAAACCGCCCGAGTCGGTCAGGATCGGCTTGTCCCAGCTCTCGAAGCGGTGCAGCCCGCCGAACTGCTTCATGATGTCCAGGCCCGGACGCATCCACAGGTGGAAGGTGTTGCCCAGAATGATCTGGGCGCCCATGTCGTCGAGCGAGCGCGGCATCACGCCCTTCACCGTGCCGTAGGTGCCCACCGGCATGAAGATGGGGGTCTGCACGACGCCGTGATTGAGCGTCATGACGCCACGACGTGCGCGGCCCTCGGTCTTGAGCAGTTCGAACTTCAGCATGGCTGGATTATCTCGCCCCCCAGTCGCTTCCGCTCCTGCCCCCAGGGGGCGCTCCCCGACGGACCGGCAAAGCCGAAGGAGGGTGGGCCCCCCAGTCGCTCCCGCTCCTGCCCCCAAGGGGCGCTCCCCAGCGGCCCGGCAAAGCCGGATCCGCGGGGCGGCTGGACGGGGACAGGCTGCGCCGGCCGGCCGGACGGGTGGGCGGGCCGGCGGGCGGGCGGGGCGGTCGGGATAATCGGGGATGCCTTCGAGTCTCGTGGGGCCGGTTCATGCCGAGCTCGTCATCAAGAAAAGCCGGTTCATCGGTTGTGTGGAAAACGTGCCGGATCGGGCGGCGGCGCTGGCGCGGGTCGAGCAACTGCGGGCGGCACATCCCGGCGCGGCCCACGTGTGCTGGGCGCTGATGGCCGGTGGCCAGTCCGCCGCGAATGACGACGGCGAACCCGGCGGCACCGCCGGACGGCCGATGCTCGAAGTGCTTCGGCATCAGGACCTCGATGGCGTCCTCGCCACCGTGGTGCGCTACTTCGGCGGGGTGAAGCTCGGCGCCGGTGGCCTGGTGCGCGCCTACACCGACGCCATCGCCCAAGCCCTGCTGCAGGCCCAAAAGGTCCCCCGCGTGCGCCTGCGGATCCTGCGCTGCACCCTGCCCTATGCCCAGGAAGGCCTGCTGCGCCGCGAGGCCGCTGCCGCCGGCGCCGAACTGCTCCACACCCAGCACGGCGCGCTGGTCGACATCACCCTCCAATTGCCGGAATCCGCCGCCGCCGATTTCATCCAACGACTCAACGAAGCCGGCCAGGGCCGCATCGGCTGGCTCAGCGACCACGACCTCCCGGCGCTCGACTGAGCCCACGGCCCGCCGAGCAGGTCCAGCCCGCCGGACGGTGCTTCGGGCGACGGTCGACCAGAGCGCCGGTCGGCCAGGCGAGCGGCTCGCCCATCTGCGAAGCCTCAGGCAGCGGCGCGGCCTAGAATCGCCGGCTGTTTCTTCCCACTCTCCCCCCACTACCGCGCGAGACCTGCCCGTGGCCACCATCCTCCAAAAGATTCCCGCCGGCGAGCGCGTCGGCATCGCCTTCTCCGGCGGCCTGGACACCAGCGCCGCGGTGCACTGGATGCGCGCCAAGGGCGCCATTCCCTGCGCCTACACCGCCAACCTCGGTCAGCCCGATGAGAGCGATTACGAGGAAATCCCCCGCAAGGCGAAAGCCTACGGCGCGGACATCGCCCGCCTGATCGACTGCCGCGCGCAACTCGTGGCCGAAGGCATCGCCGCCATCCAGTGCGGCGCCTTCCACATCAAGTCCGGCGGCGCGACCTACTTCAACACGACGCCGCTGGGCCGTGCCGTGACCGGCACCGCCCTGGTGGTGGCGATGCGCGACGACGGCGTGAACATCTGGGGCGATGGCTCGACCTACAAGGGCAACGACATCGAGCGCTTCTACCGCTACGGCCTGCTGGCCAATCCGGCGCTGAAGATCTACAAGCCCTGGCTGGACCAGACCTTCATCGACGAGCTCGGCGGCCGCAAGGAGATGAGCGAATACCTCATCGCCAACGGCTTCGACTACAAGATGAGCGTGGAGAAGGCCTATTCGACCGACTCCAACATGCTGGGCGCCACCCACGAGGCGAAGGACCTGGAGTTCCTGAACCAGGGCATGAACATCGTCAATCCGATCATGGGCGTGGCCTTCTGGAAGGACGACGTTGTGATCAAGGCGGAAACCGTGTCGGTGCGCTTCGAGGACGGCGTGCCGGTCGCCCTGAACGGCCAGGAATTCGCCAATCCGGTCGAGCTGTTCATGGAAGCCAACCGCATCGGCGGCCGCCATGGCCTGGGCATGTGCGATCAGATCGAGAACCGCATCATCGAGGCCAAGAGCCGCGGCATCTATGAAGCCCCCGGCATGGCGCTGCTGCACATCGCCTATGAGCGCCTGGTCACCGGCATCCACAACGAGGACACGATCGAGCAGTACCGCATGAACGGCATGAAGCTCGGCCGTCTGCTCTATCAGGGCCGCTGGTTCGACCCGCAATGCCTGATGCTGCGCGAAACCGCCCAGCGCTGGGTGGCCCGCGCCATCACCGGCGAAGTGACGCTGGAGCTGCGCCGCGGCAACGACTACACGTTGCTGGACACGGTCAGCCCCAACCTGACCTATGCGCCGGAGCGCCTGTCGATGGAGAAGGTCGAGGACGCCGCCTTCACCCCCGCGGACCGCATCGGCCAGCTGACCATGCGCAACCTGGACATCGCCGACACCCGCGAGAAGCTGGGCGTGTACAGCCGCACCGGTCTGCTCGGCGCGCACTCCGGCGGATCGATCCCGCTGCTGACCCACGGCGACGAGTGATCCGTGGCGGGTCCGGGTCCAGGCCCGGGCCCGGGCCCGGTGACCCGTCCTGAACTGCGTTGACACTCTCGGACGGTTGTAAAAGTCGGCGTTAGCCAACCAAAAGCGCCCGGTGCACCGCATCGGGCGTTTGCATTTTGAGCGACAGATGCGGCCGCTCCTCGT